>NZ_LLYB01000001.1 GCF_001440475.1 Bradyrhizobium lablabi
CCTCATCCGGCGCTTCGCGCCACCTTCTCCCACAAGGGGAGAAGGGAAGAATTCACGTCGCGTAGTCGGGCTCTTTCCTGTCCAGCATCCGCTTCAGCGCATCGAAATGCCGCTGCGCCGGCATCGGTCCCTTGTAGAGATGCTCGTCCTTGTAATCGCGTTTGGTTTTCTCCACCACGGGCGCGGGAAGCTGCTTCAGCCTCTGGCCGGTCCACATCGCATAGATCTGCACCTGGGCGGCGCGCTCGACGTAATAGAGCATGTCATAGGCTTCCGCGACGGTCGCGCCGACGGTGGAGATGCCGTGATTGGCCATGAACAGCACGGTCTTGTCGCCAATGACTTTTGCCAGCCGCGCGCCTTCAGCAGGATCGAGGGCCGGGCCGGTATACTCATCGTCATAGGCAATCGCCCCGGAGAGACCGACCTCGGTCTGGCCGATCTCCTTGATGCGGGGATCTTCCAGCCGCGTCAGCGCGCTGGCATGCGGCATGTGGGTGTGAAACACCGCCTTCGCCTGCGGCAGCGCCTTGTGGATCGGCGCGTGGATGCAATAGCAGGAGCGCTCGACCTCGCCCTCGCCGCTCTTGACCTCGCCGTCGTCGATGCCGACTTCCATGAAGCAGGAAGCGGTGACCTCCGACCAATGCGTGCCGAACGGGATCTGGTAGTAGCGGTCGCTCTTATCAGGCACCACGAAGGTCAGATGGTTGAAGATGCCTTCGGAAAATCCCTGGATGAAGGCCAGCCGGTGCGCGGCCGCGAGATCGACCCGCGCCTGCCATTCCTCGGCGCTGTATTCGCTGAGCGACTTCGGCGAAACCCTGAACTGCATGTGCGTTCTCCCTGATCCGCTTGTAGCGCCTGCCCCTCGGCGGAGGCTTTGATGGCCGTTATGTGTAGTAGTGTAGCGCAATCCGGCGCCGGCATGGCTGAAATTGCAGCGGGCCTGCCATCTGAATTTGTCGCGCCTTCCCTTCTCCCCCTGTGGGAGAAGGTGGATCGCTGACGCGCAGCGGCAGCGAGACGGATGAGGG
>NZ_LLYB01000002.1 GCF_001440475.1 Bradyrhizobium lablabi
CGCGAGACTTGAGCACGCGTTGACCGGTTCAGGTGGTCTGCGGTGCCATTCTCGCCCATCGTTGGAGGTTGATGGCTGCTGCGGCGAGTTGGAATGCGGTGGCGTTGCGGAGCAGGCCTCGATATCGGGCACGCGCAAAACCGTAGACGCGCTTGATCAAGGCAAAGAGCGGCTCCACCGGAGCGCGACGATGCCTGAGAACCGCATTACGGCGTACAGCCCATGTTCCCAAACGATGCCAGCGGCCGTTCCTGCGCATGATGCCGTCGCGGATACCCATCTCCTTCAACCGCGCTCGGCGAGCGTGGCTGTCGTAAGCCTTGTCGGCATAGACGATGGCCTCGTCGCCGCAGATCAGGGCATCGGCAACGACGGTGTCATTGACGCTGGCGGGCGTGAAGTCGAGGCGGCGAATGATGCGGCTGTCCTGGTCCATCCCCACATGCATCTTGTAGCCGAAGAAGTACTTGTTCTCTTTCCGGGTCCATGTGGCGTCGGGGTCGTGTGGGCTTTTGACCAATTTGCTGGCGGGCCGACCGTCGGCGTCTGGCGGCACGGGGCCGTCCGGTGGTTCCGGCGGATTGACGGCCGAACGAACCAGCGACGCATCGATCAGCGTGCCACGCTTCAACACGAAGCCGGACTTCTCGATCTGCGCCGTGATCAGGTCAAAGGCGCGTTCGGCCAGACCGCTCTTGGCCAATTGCTCTCGGAAGCGCCAGAGGGTGGAATGATCCGGCACCGGTTCGCTCAGTGACAGACCCAGAAATCGCCGGAAGGACAGCCGATCCAACAATGCTTCCTCAAGTCCGGGATCGGACAACCCATACCATTGCTGCAGCAGCAACGCCTTGAACAGCGCAAGCGAAGGATAGCCCGGCGCACCCATCGATCCGCTGCGCAAGCCGCCCAGCAGCGCTTCGACCGCAGGCCAGTCCACCAGTTCCGCCATCCGCTGCAACGGTGCGTTGGCACGTGCGGCCTCGTTCACCAGACCGTCCGTAAAGCTCAATTGTCCGATCTGCCGCTCCGCCATCAGTCCCTCCAGCGAATCTCCTCCTCTAAAGAGAATCATTCGCGCGCGACTTATGCAAA
>NZ_LLYB01000003.1 GCF_001440475.1 Bradyrhizobium lablabi
GCGCAGACCATCGACCTGCATCCGGGCGCCTTCTCCTCGGTCGGCGGCCTCATCAACAATATCGGGATTGCGCTCAACGCGACCATCGAGAAGGCGATCGGTGGCAGCAGCAATGACAAGCTGACCGCGAGCGACACCGGCTCCACGCTGTCGGGCGGCGGCGGCAACGATACGCTGATCGGCGGCGCCGGCAACGACAGGCTGATCGGCGGCACCGGTGTTGACACGATGACCGGCGGCGCGAGCGGCGACACGTTCGTATTCTTGCTCGGCGAAAGCTCGGCTACCAGCGGCCTGCACGATCGCATCACCGATTTTCTGTCCGGCACGGATCACATCGACCTCAGCGGCTACGACGCGATCAGCGGCACCGGCAGCTACGATCAGTTCAAGTTCATCGCGACCGCAGGCTTCAGCGGCGCGGCCGGCGAACTCAACTATTTCTACAACAGCTCCACCGGCGTCACGACGCTGCAGGGCGACACCAACGGCGACGGTGCCGCCGATTTCGCGATCGATTTCACCGGCAACGTCATCATCAGCCTGGCCGATCTGATGGGGGCTTACTCGGCACCGGTAGTTATCGAGTCTTCCGGTTCGACCAGCCTGGTCCAGGTGGGGGCTAACTATTACTTCTATCCCGTCGGGGGGAGCAGCGGGCCGCAATTCAAATACAAGGGCGTCCCCGTCGCCGCGGGGCAGTACGAATGGAGCTTCCTTGGCGTCGAGCAAACTGCTGGCGGCTACAAGGTCGCCATGCGCATCCAGGGCACGGACCAGTACACGGTCTGGAATACGGATGCCAACGGCGATTTCGTGTCCAACGGTACCGGCGGCGTCGTCGTTTCGGGATCGAACCCGGCCATCACATCGCTCGAGTCGAGCTTCAACCAGGATCTCAACGGCGATGGGATTATCGGTGCGAGTGCGTCCGCCACCGTGATCGAGGCTCTCGGTTCGACCAGCCTGGTGCAGGTGGGCAGCAACTACTACTTCTACCCGGTCGGCGGCAGTAGCGGGCCGCAATTCAAATACAAGGGTTCGCCCGTCACCGTGGGGCAGTATGAGTGGAGTTTCCTCGGCGTCGAGCAGACGGC
>NZ_LLYB01000004.1 GCF_001440475.1 Bradyrhizobium lablabi
CGAGCGCCGACATCGCGTTGCCGGTGCCGATGATCGACAGATCGGCGTTGGTGCCGGTCGAGATCTGCAGCGCGCCGGCAACGATGGAGGATTTGGTCTGACCGCTGGCCGTGCTCGGCGTTGCCGCACCCGCAGAAATCGACACCGTCTGCACGCCGGTAGCGAAGTCAATCGCATTCAGCACGTCGGCGACGGTGCCCTGGTTGAGGTAGACCGTCGAGTTGCCATTGCCGTCGGTAACGGTGTTGCCGGTGACGCCCGATCCAGTCGGAACGTTGCCGGCCGCCGGCGTACCACCGTTCTTGAAGGTGATCGTCTTGCCATTCACGTTCAGCGTCGAGCCGTCCTGGACAAGGCTGCCGAGGGCGCCGCCCGCCGTGGTGCGGGTCGCGTTCACCGTGGCATTGCCGGAACCGGTTGCGGTCGTCAGGCCCAGTGCCTTCAGCATGTCGGCCTTGCCGACGATGTTGAGATCAGCGCCGGTCGAGGTCGTGAGCGTGATCGCGCCGGTACCGTTGATTGCCGCGGCCGTCTGGCCGGCGTTCGTGGTAATCGTCGCCACTCCCCCCGACACGGCGGCGTTCTTGACACCGCTGGCGATATCGACCGCGGTCAGGATATCGCCGACCGTCGCGGCCGATTGCGTCGCGCTCGCCCCGAGATAGATGATCGAGTTGCCATTGCCGTCGCTCGCGATGTTGCCGCTAACGCCATAGCCGGCCGGCAAAGACGCCGCCGCCGCTGCACCCGCCTTGAAGCTGATGGTTTTGCCATTGACGGTAAAGCTCGTGCCGTCACCGAATTGCGTGGTGGCGGCGGCGCTCAAGGCGCCGGTAGTGTCAAAGATCCTGGTGGCGGCCGTAATAGCCGCTGGCGTATTGCTGTTAACGTTCGAGCCGGTCACGGTTCCCGCCGTGCCGCCGAGCGTGGTCGTGCCAGTCGCTGCGGTCACACCGCCGGCCGTACCGTCGAACAGCACGTTGGAAAGCGCGTTTGCGCTGGTGTAGGTCGTGGTGCCGCGCAGGTCGGTGGCGGTGGCACCGGCGATCGTCGCGGAGACGTTCGACTTGGTGGAGTAGCCGACCGCGCTCTGCAGCGCCTGGTTG
>NZ_LLYB01000005.1 GCF_001440475.1 Bradyrhizobium lablabi
CTTCCTGCGAGCGGCCCGCGGCTTCCGCCGCGCGGCCCTGCCAATAGCCGGCGCGCGCGAGCGCGGTCGGATTCGCGCTGCCGACGCCGATGCGCGCGAAGTGCTGGGCGGCAACCGCCGGATCTTTCAGGAACCGCAGCGCAATCCAACCGGCGGTGAATTCCTGCTCGGTCTTGTAGATGTCGCGCGTCGGCAGCGCCGCATCCCGCGCGATGAGATACGCGCTGCGATACTCGCCCTCGTCAATCATCTTGCGCGACAGCAGGCGCCGCTCGATCCACCATTCGTTGAGATTGTGCAGGCGATTCGGGTCTTTCGGCGCGCCGAGCATGAGCTGCGCGGCCTCGCTGAACTTCTCCTCGCGGCGAAGCAGCTGGATCCGCGCGAAGAGATAGCCGGTCTCGCCGTGCAGCTCGCGCGGCACCGCCTCGAGCAGCGCCCGCAGGTTGGAAGCCTTTTTGTTGGCCGCGATTCGAGCTTTCGCCAGCGCTACATGGCCGGACCCCAATCGTTTCGCGGCGCGCATGCCGCCGGCCTCCTGCTCGGTGCCGTAGAGCAGCGATTCCATGCGCGTCTTGTGGTCGCCTGCCGTCAGCAGCGGGCCGAACACGTCGAGTGCTGCGCTCTCGGTGTCTTCCGACATGCCGTCGTGACGCCAGGCCTCGCGGACCAGCCGCTCGGCGTTGGCGCGATCGCCGCGCGCGATCATCGCCTTGGCCAGCGCGAACTTGCCCTTGGCCGAGACCGGCGACTGGTTTTCGAACCACGACCACACCGTGGCGTCGTCGCGGCGATCGTCCCACAGCGCGGCCTCGATGCGCCGGCGAAGGAAGATCTGCGACGGCCAGGTCGGATTGGCCGACACGAACGCGCGGTAGCGCTCGACCGAGGCGTTGTTGTTGTCACTGCGCAGGATCAGCCATTCCGCGAGCTTGCGCGCGACCGGATCGGAAATCGACGCTTGCACCTGCGTTGCATCGCCGGGCTTTTGCTTGCGCACGAGCTCAATGACGTTTTCCAGCGCGTCCTTGTCGGCCTGCGACGTCGAGGTCGTCGCGGCTACCGCTGCGGGGGCCACCTGCTTGCGCGGAGGCGGCAGGGCGGCATGCTGGCGCGTGGCGGGCGCCAGCACAGGCGGCG
>NZ_LLYB01000006.1 GCF_001440475.1 Bradyrhizobium lablabi
GGAATCACCGTTCGAGGTCTTACTCAACCGACTTTTGCAACAAAATCGGCCAGGAACAGGCATTAGTTGGTATGCGGAGTGTTATTCTATTGCGGGTATTTTGTTTGAGTTGGTCACAGCCGCGGCAATCTGGACCGGCGGTGGCGCGGAAGAGGGCTTAGTCTACTAGTTGTTCTAGTGCTATGCTGCACTTATGAAACGTCTGTTGACTGAAATTGGATGGCTGCGATGGTTCGCGCTGGGCACCGCGATTCTGGTTTCGCAGTCAGCACATGCACACAGCATAGCCCACGAGTACGATCTGTTCCGGTCGATTTGTAGCCTCGTTGAATTTGAGGCCAGCCCGAAACTTGAGGGAACATTCGATCGAATCTTGGTAAACAAATATGTTTCTGAAAAGGTCGCGGCACGGCTGCAGGATCGTGGGCTAGATTATCCTGTGGAGTTCGGTCGTCAGTGCTTCCGCAGAACGATCACCGAGCCTCGCCAACTTACACTGTGGTTTGTAGCGAGTTTGGCTGAGGGACCGAGCGATAGCCCCACGGTAGCTAGTGCTCTAATCGTCCATAGCTTCTATCAAGACATGCATAAGTCGCCGCACGAATTTCCTACCAAGATCGTCTTCTGCCCATCGGGCGCGGACATCTCGATCTGCGTGGCGAACCATGTCGTCGCATATTTTGACTCCACCGTGCTGATGATTGTCGATCGCATCCAAGAACTGCGCAAGGAAGGCCGCCGCTGATTTAGCAGGGAAGCTTCAACTTCTGCTTTGGGTCACAAGCGGCGGTCCGGCCGCTCATCTCGTCAGGTCCGGTTTCCTCTGGGAGCGGCCATTGCGGCCGCTCAAAGGCAGTTCGGCCGAGGGCCAACAGCCGACATCGCGCCTGTGCCGGAATGAAGAAAGAGGCCGCCGATTGAGTCGGCCTCTTAATCACTCATGCTTCGGCGCTTCGTTTTTACTTCTTGCGCGGATCGTCGGCTGGATCGATGAACTCGATGCCCCCCGGCCCAGTGAACACAATTTGGACGATCGTTTCTTCGTTTGTCGTCCAAACATAATGGGGGTGTTTCGCCGGCAGCGCGAAGACGGAGCCCGGCTTCAATGTCTCGCCTTTCGAGGGATCAAACTTTTCCCCCATGGCGTTCCCAAAGCTGCCACTCATCAGTAAGGGGCAAGCTGAGGCCGTCAGGCGGCGTGGTTCCATGGCATAAGCGC
>NZ_LLYB01000007.1 GCF_001440475.1 Bradyrhizobium lablabi
AGCCGCACGCCGCCCGCCGCCACCGGCCGCCTGCCGGTGCTGCACGCCGCGAGCGTCACCTCGCGCGCCGACAGCGGACGCAGAGCCACCTCAGCCGCGGTCAGCATGCGGTCGGCGAGCAGCAGGCCAGAGCCCTCCGGGTCGTCCGGGTAAGGCGAGGTGTAGGATGGCCCCCTCGGCACCGGGCGCTGCAAGCAGGGCGTGGAAACCTGCCGTACTGGCCGCTTGACCGGTGACAGGCGGCGCGGCCATCCGGTCCGGCCCGTAGAGCGTCGCTAGATCGGCGATACCCTGCCCCAGATCGGCTTTGGCTTCCCGCTGCGTGGCGTGCGGTGTCTGCGGGTCACCGAGCAAGGCGAGCCGCGGCGACGCGGCAGGCCGAGCGGCAAGCGGCAGCAGGGCGCTGATACACGGAAGTTGGCCGACTGGCAGGCACTGGAACAGCCGCTGGCCGCCTCGCGGCAGGGCGGCCCACGGTAGGATATTCAGCGCCCCATGCGGCGCCACGAGCAGCGCATTCGCGCCAAGCGCCCGCTCGAGCAGCTGCGGTGGGACGAGGCCGATGGCATCCAGCCCAAGCTGCTTTGGGTCGTAGTTGTGCGTGCCCGGATTGGCAAGCATGAGGTTGTGGGCAAATTCGCGCAGCCCCGTCAGCGTTTCTGGTGACAACTCGAGCATGTCGAGCGAAAGCTGCCCGTCGTGCAGCAGCACCGCCACCACTCGGCCACCGGCATGAAAGAGTTGCAGCGCCGCCTGCCCGCGCGCCGCCAGCAGTTCGAGCAGTGGAGCGGGATCGCTGGCCGGGGCCGGCAATTGCCCACGTTCGAGTCTGATGCGCTCCACCACCGCCGCACGCTTCAGCACCAGTTCCCGGCGGTCTTTCGCCTCCGCGGCCTCGATCTGCGCGCCAAGTTGGTCCAGTTCTTTAAGCCAATCGGTTCGCGCGGTTGGCGGCGGCCCCGCCGCGAGGGCACTGGAGAGGAAGCGCGACTTCACGGCGTCGGCGTACGCGAGACAGCGCTCCGCATCGCCATGTGCGGCGGCGCAGAAGATCGCCTCTTCAACGGCCGGGAGCCGCTCCTTCAAGAAAAGGCTGTCGAGGCGGAACCCGAGCGAAGCGCGGCGGAGGCCGTCCAGCGCGGCGATGACCTGATCGAAGACAAGCAGCGCCGCGGCGTTCCCGGCCGCCGCCCGCGTAGCCCGCGCCTCATGCCAATGAGACTTCCAGATCGTGTCACGGTGGTCGGCCGCCTCCTCCAGCCGCACGCCCTCGCGCGCATCGGGCAGCGCCTCGGCGGCGCGGCCGGCCTCGATCAGCGC
>NZ_LLYB01000008.1 GCF_001440475.1 Bradyrhizobium lablabi
ACGGAGTAGCGGCCAGCCTGGTGTTTACCTGGCGTCGACAAGCACGGACATCGGAACAAGTTGTACCATCCTTTACGCCGGTGCAGATCGCAGCCGTAGCGGCATCGGCTGAGGAAACTCCGAAGCTTTTGCCTACGGTTGATGGCCGAGTTCGCTCCGTGGCAGCCGCGCGTACTGGATTGATAGAGATCGATCTCGGCAACCGACGGTGCATCCGGGTGGATGCGCACGTCGATCCGGAGGCGCTGGCGCGGGTCCTCGATGTGCTTGGACGCCGATGATTGCGATACCGGGGAATGTGCGAGTGTGGCTCGCGACAGGCTACACGGATATGCGCAGAGGCTTTCCGTCGCTGGCACTCCAAGTGCAGGAGGTGCTGCACAAAGACCCGCTCAGCGGTCATCTGTTCGTCTTCCGCGGTCGCCGCAGCGATCTTGTGAAGGCGATCTGGCACGATGGCCAGGGAGCCTGCTTGTTCACAAAAAGACTCGAGAGAGGAAAGTTCATCTGGCCATCGGTTGCCGGTGAATCGGTAACGATCTCGCCGGCGCAGTTGAGCTATCTGCTGTCCGGGATCGATTGGCGTAACCCTCAAGAAACCCATCGGCCGACGCGGGTCGGATAGCCGCTTTTACGGTTTGAATCTGCTGCTTGATCTGATTCAATGGCTTCATGATATCGAAGCCGGACGATCTTCCATCGGACCTTGCGAGTGCCCTGGCGGCGCTGCAGGCCGAGCGTGAGGCGCGGCTGCGAGCCGAGGCGGTGGCTGCCAGTGCGCAGGCGGAGCTGTCGGACAACGAGGCGCTGATCGCGCATCTCGAGCTGCGGATCGAGAAGCTCAAACGCGAACTGTACGGGCAGCGCTCCGAGCGCTCGGCACGGCTGCTCGAGCAGCTGGAGTTGGAGCTCGAAGAACTCGTCACCACAGCGAGCGAGGATGAGCTTGCCGCGCAGGCCGCAGCGGCGAAGACGCAGAACGTCCGCCCCTTCATGCGCAAGCGGCCGGTGCGCAAGCCATGGCCGGACGACATCGAACGCGAACGCATCGTCATTGAGGCTCCAACGACCTGTGCCTGCTGCGGTGGATCGCGGCTGGCGAAGATCGGTGAGGATGTGACCGGGACGCTGGAGGAGATCCCGCGCCGCTTCAAGCTGATCGAGACGGTACGCGAGAAGTTCACCTGCCGCGATTGCGAGAAGATCAGCCAGCCGCCCGCGCCGTTCCACGCGACGCCGCGCGGCTTCATCGGCCCACAATTGCTGGCGACGATCCTGTTCGACAAGTTCGGCATGCATATCCCACTCAACCGCCAGAGTGCGCGCTTCAAGGCCGAGGGGATCGACCTGCCGCTGTCGACGCTGGCCGACCAGGTCGGTCACGGGACCTTCGCCGTCATGCCGCTCTTCCACTTGATCGAACGCCATG
>NZ_LLYB01000009.1 GCF_001440475.1 Bradyrhizobium lablabi
CGGAGAGAACCCCTCATCCGGCGCTTCGCGCCACCTTCTCCCACAAGGGGAAAAGGAAAGAGAGACTACGCACTCCTTGCCAGCGCGCCATCGATCATGTTTACCGCATTCGTCACGCCATACACCGCAACGAACGAGCCGAAGCGCGGGCCCTTCTCCTGGCCGAGCAGCACCTGGTAGAGCATGTTGAACCAGTCGAGCGAAACGCCCGGCCGGCCATCCTTGCCCTTCTTGACCTGATCCAGGAACGGCTCGCGGCGGCCGATCTCGTAGACCACGTTCTGGATGTCTTCGGCGCTTGCTCCCGCCGGCAATTGCGACAGTGCATCGCGCAGATCCTGCAGCGCGGCGCGCTCGCCGTCGGTCGGCTCGCGGAACTGCTTCGTCGGCGCCACGAAGTCGCGATAGTAGTTGATGGCGTAGCCGACCATCGCATCGAGCTTCGGATGCGACTGTGGCGTCACGCCCGGACGATAGCGGCCGATGAAGCCCCACAGCGTCCCGGCGTTCTCCGCGTTCGACGACGACACCAGCGTCAGAAGAAGCTGGAACGTGACCGGCATGTCGGCCTTCGGCGGCTTGCCGGAATGGATGTGCCACACCGGATTGGCGAGCTGCTGCTTGGCGTCCTGGCGCGTAAAGCCGTCGAGGAACTGCTGGTAGTCGTCGACGTTGCGCGGGATGACGTCGAAATACAGCCGCTTCGCCGCCTTCGGCTCGCGGTACATGAACAGCGACAGCGATTCCGGCGAGGCGTAGCGCAGCCATTCGTCGATGGTGAGACCGTTGCCCTTCGACTTCGAGATCTTCTGGCCCTTCTCGTCCAGGAAGAGTTCGAAGTTGAAGCCCTCCGGCGGCGTGCCGCCGAGCGCCGAGCAGATCTTGCCCGACAGCTTTACCGAGTCGATCAGGTCCTTGCCGGCCATTTCATAGTCGACGCCGAGCGCGTACCAGCGCATCGCCCAGTCCGGCTTCCACTGCAGTTTGCAGTGACCACCGGTGACGGGAACGGTGACGCTCTCCTTGGTCTCCGGGTCCTCGTAGGAGATCGTGCCGGCCTTGGCATCATGCGCCGTCACAGGCACGTAGAGCACGAGGCCGGTGCGCGGACAGATCGGCAAGAACGGCGAATAGCTCGCCGCGCGCTCCTCACGCAGGCTCGGCAGCATGATCGCCATCACCTTCTCGATCCGCTCCAGCATGCGCAGCAGCGCCACGTCGAACTTGCCTGAAGTGTAGTAGTCGGTCGCGCTGGCGAATTCGTAGTCGAAACCAAAAGAATCAAGGAAGGCGCGCAGCCGCGCATTGTTGTGCTGGCCAAAGCTCGGATGGGTGCCGAACGGATCGGGCACCTTGGTCAGCGGCTTGCCGAGATTGGCTTCCAGCAGTTCCTTGTTCGGCACGTTGTCCGGCACCTTGCGCAGGCCGTCCATGTCGTCGGAGAAGGCGAGCAGCCGCGTCTTGATCTTGTCCTCGGTGAGCACGCGGAAGGCGTGGCGAACCATCGAGGTACGCGCGACCTCGCCGAACGTGCCGATATGCGGCAGGCCCGACGGACCGTAGCCGGTTTCGAACAGCACCTCGTCCTTCGGGTTTTTCTTCAGCCGCGCGACAATGGCCTTGGCCTGCTCGAACGGCCAGGCGTTGGATTGTTCGGCGAGCGCGCGCAGATCGCTCGGGCTAAAGGCAAGGTCGATGGTGGACATTTATAAGGGCTCTCTCCGGAAGCCGCGGAAACTAGCGCTTCCACGGAAAAATGCAAAATGGCGGGCGAAACTCCGTAGATGGGGTAACGGGCCCCGGTCCGCCTTCCAGGCAAGCCGCGC
>NZ_LLYB01000010.1 GCF_001440475.1 Bradyrhizobium lablabi
TTCGGGCCGGACTCTAACTCCTTCTGGAGGAAATACGCAGTGGCAGGTCAGGTCTTTGGGACGAATCACCACTCAAACACTCTGCGTGATTCTTGACGAGAATGGAGATCACTGACGACAACGAGAGTTCGCCTCTGAGAGGTCATATAAACAAGATGCATTTGATGTGAGCCCGCGCAGCGCTCGCGATAAATCCCGATGAGGCGCAACCTGCTTGTAACACGCTGGCGTCCGCGTATACCAATGTGTACTCGAGCTAGCCACCGGGATGATTGGCACGAAGCGCGGGCGCAATCATTATGCCCTTATATTGTCCAGACAATTCGAGGGGCTATGAACAGTCAAGTCTACTCCCTGTTTGGGGAGGCGCAGGAACGCACAGCTGAAGGGGGTGCACCTACTCTATATTCCAGTTTGATCGATGACCTGGGTCATTTGAATTTCGCAGACGCGGATGACCGTCGAGCATTCCCTCCGACCCTACACAGCACATTAGCAAGGCATGGACTGTTCGGGCTCACTACACCAGCAGAGCACGGCGGATTAGCTCTTCGCTTGCAAGAGGCCATCGACCTCATCTCCGCCACTGCGTCCTTCGATGTCTCGGCTGCTTCTACCCTCGTCATCCATAACTTCCTGGCCTTGCCCTGCATCGAAGCGGCACCGCACATCCCTGAACAAAGGCATGTCATGTGGGGTGCAACACGCGGCGAACTTTGCGCTTTCGCTTTGACGGAGCCTGGAGCTGGCTCTGCCCCGCGGCATATACAGGCTTCGGCTTTCATGCACGAAGATAGAGTTCGCATCTCGGGCCACAAAATTTGGATCGGCCTCGCTGACTGGGCTCGTTGGATCGTTTGCTTTGCGCGAGCCTCCGGTCCCGATGCAAAAGGTCGGTTCGTTTGTGTGCTAGTTGATAGGCAGGCTCCGGGCCTAAAAGTCACGCACGAGCATCGCACCCTCGGCCTACGTGGCATTATTCAAAATACTCTAGAGTTCCAGGATGTCGAGGTGCCGAGTGCCTACGTGCTCTCTCGCGATCAAGACGGCTGGGGAGCAGCAGCATCTAGTATGAACCGCGGGCGTATCGGTGTGGCTGCTATGGGTCTTGGAGCCCTTGAGCGCGCTATCCAGGTTGCAGCCTCATATGCAAGCCATCGTCGACTAGGTAAGCTGCGCATGATTGAGAACAGCTATATCGAGCAGTTATTTGAACAGATGGTACTCCGGCGGGAAGTGGTGAAGGCAATGCTGGGCGCATCCTGCCGACTTGTCTCAGCGCAGGGCGCGCCGAACGTCCACCTTGCGTCGGCAACGAAGGTTTTGTCGTCAGAGTGGTGCGGCCTCGTCGCTGATCAATGTGTCCAACTATTAGGTGGCCGTGGTTACGATGAGAGAACGCCTGTAGCCAAAATCTATCGAGACGCTCGCATTCTCCGCATCTTCGAGGGTCCGACTGAGACCCTCCTATCGCATCTCGGCCGCTGCCTTCTCTCTAGAGCCACACGTGACGAAATAGCCGATCTCTTTCTGTCTCTTGGTGCGGCGCCAGTCCATGCTGCTGCAATTGAGGAACTCTCTGGGCTCAATGAGACAGACGGCGCCGTGCTAATCTATGCAGGTTGGCTCACCACACTAGGACTGGCAAAAGCTGTCAT
This sequence comes from Bradyrhizobium lablabi, assembly GCF_001440475.1. GTDB lineage: Bacteria > Pseudomonadota > Alphaproteobacteria > Rhizobiales > Xanthobacteraceae > Bradyrhizobium > Bradyrhizobium lablabi. Next base: position 1,659 of record NZ_LLYB01000010.1, read on the forward strand.
GTCTTCTGGTTGCTTCTCCGCCTCAGATTGTGCCGCAGCCGCGGCTGACCTAGTCAGTTCCGAATTAGCAACTCTCCGTACTCGCGCGCCGGCACGGCCGTCTTTCGAACGCCGCACTAACGCTAGCCGGACTCTGAATACCTTTCTTCAAGACGCAGCTTCTTCCATCCGCTCACCTGTCCTCACAGACGATTACCTCAAATTGGTTCAGTATGTCTGACGCCTAGTGGTGTGGACACTTATCGCAGCCATAGGACGGTGGCAGCGAGAGTGACAA
>NZ_LLYB01000011.1 GCF_001440475.1 Bradyrhizobium lablabi
GTCGGCGCATAGGGCTGTTGCGGCTGTCCGACGCGCGGCGGCAGGCCAGCCGGTGGAGCAGCCGGCGATGCCGGTTGTCCAACGCGCGGTGGCGCGCCGGGTTGATTGGGCGAAGCCGGCTGTTGCTGGCCTGCGCGCGGCGGCAGGCCGGGCCGTGTCGGCGAAGGCGGTTGCTGCTGCCCCTGACGGTTCCGCACGCCTTGCTGTTGCTGCTGACCGGGCCGGTTCAATTGGCCGGGCGCTTGTGGCTGTCCGGGACGATTGAGCTGGCCAGGCGGCTGCTGTCCCGGGTTCTGCGTTGGGTTCTGCCCCTGGCGGTTCGGCACGGCCGGCAGTGGCGGCTGACCGGGTTGACCGGGCAAGCCGTTCTGCCGCGGCTGACCGGGTTGTTGTCCGGGGCGGTTCAACTGGCCGGGCTGCTGCTGTCCGGGCAGACCATTCGGCCGCTGCTGACCGGGCTGAAGCTGCCGGATCGGGCGGTTCGGATTGAGGAAGCCGGGATTGGCACGGCGGAATTCGCGCTGCTGGAACACGACCTGCCGGCCGAGATTCTGCGTCGAGTGAAGCTGACGCACAAAGCCCTGGTCGCGCAGTATCGCCGCTTGCGGAATCACCAGCGGCACCGCCGCAAAGCGCACGCCGCCGGCGCCGGGACGGATGGTGAAGCCGCTGGCGCCCTGCGTCAGAAAGCCGAGCCGCGCGCCGGCGCGGTCGTTGACCTCGATCCGACCGACCCGCCCGTCAGCGTCGGGATAAAGCTTGACCGCGACATTGTTCGGATTGTTGGCGGCCGCCCCTTCGGGCACTTCGACGAGGCCGGTGGTACCGCGAATGCCGAGCGTTGCGGTCGGTGTCGTGATCTTCATGTCGCCGGTCTTGGCTACCGACGCGGCGACAAAGGCTGCGGTGCCCTTGGCGACGTCGAAGATCGCGGCGTTGTTCTTGCCGCCGTCCTCATAGACGTAATTGTCGATGGTGATCTTGGTATTGGCCCTGAGATTGAAGGTGGTGTTGTCGATGAAGGTGATGCCGAGCGCCGCATTGGCGCCGGTCTGCACGATATCGTTGAGGTAGATGTCGTCCTTGACCTTGAGCGGCGTGGTGGTGTCGTTGCGGATCACGCTGGCGCTGCCGGTCACGGTGGCGACGTTGCCGATTGGCTCCTCTGGCGCCTGCGCATCGGCGGCGGGCGCCGACGCATCGGGCGCCGGTGTTGCTGGTGTGGCGGACGGCGAAGGATCGGTCTGCGCCTGCGCCAGCTGCATCGGCTCGGAAGCCGCCGCGAAAGCGTCCGTCGCGCCGATCATCGTGCTGCCGGCCAGCAGCACAAGCGCGAAGGAGAGATGGCGCGGCATCGGGATATTTCCGTGGGCGGGAGAAGGCAGGCGGCGGGAGCGTGATTTCAGCGCGGCGAGGCTGAATGCGGGATGAACATGGCCGCTTGTTGTCGGCCGCCGCAAACGATCAGCGCCACGCCCGGCGTGTCCGGGCATGGCGCTGTGACGTTACGTATCAGGATGGCTCAGCCGCGCTTGACCGGGGTCAGATTCAGCGGCCTGGAGGGTTTTGCCGTCGGCGCGTAGTTCGCGGGCGTCGCGGTCGGCGGCACGTAGTGGAAGACGGCCTTGCAGCCGTCGCTGAGCTGCGCGCGCTTCTGCACCATGCAGGCGGTGACGCGTTCGACATCCGGGATTTCCGAAGAGCAGAGCCGCATCGCATCGCCGGCGCACATCTGCTCCTGCTCCTGCGTGTAGGCCTGCGCGGCCGTGGTCAGCAAGCCCAGTGCAAAAATGGTCGCGATCATCATCGTGCAATTGCGCGTGGTCGAACCGGTGAAAGCCATCGAATGTCCCCCTTTGTGGATGGTGCCAGCGCGGATTTGCGCTACCGAGTTGCGCACCGAACTGGCGCCTCGTTGGAGAAGGGAACTACGCGGGCCCGGTTTCGGGATTTTTTCGTCGCAAGGGAAAAAGTGTTTCGTCGCGGAGGAGATTTGTTTCGTCGTGCAAGGTCTTAACGAACGCTCAATCATCCGCGACACAGCAAAAAAAGAGGCCCCGTGATATCTCACGGGGCCCAAGGCTCAGGGAGGAACAGTTCAGAGAGATCAGCTCACGCGCTTCCAGGTCTGGCCGCCGCAGAACATGCCGCCGAAGGCGCAGCCCTGGACCTTGAGCGTGTTGGTGCCCTTCAGCGCGATCGTCGAGTCGTAATTGCGGCCGCTGCTCGGATCGTGAATTCGGCCGGTCCACTTGCCGCCCTGCGGCTTCATGTTGATCAGGATTCGTTCGCCGGAGTTGACGGAATAGCCGCACAGATTGGCGCCGCATTCCTCGATGCGAACGTTGCCCTTGTTCTCTTCCGTCGACCAGACGCCGAGCGGTGAGTTCGGATCAGACGCGGCGGCCACCGGAGCCGGCAACGGCGCGGGCGCGGCAGCGATCGGGGCGGCTGGCGGGGGCGGAGCGGGCGGTGCGACGTCGG
>NZ_LLYB01000012.1 GCF_001440475.1 Bradyrhizobium lablabi
GTAAGCGCCCGGTTATGGCCGCCTTTCGTTGTGGGGTTCGGATCGGATAGCAGCTTGGCTCCGGGGCGCTGAAGATAGTGTCCACGAGCGGAGCTTAATGGACACGATCGTGAGGGATGGAGTGGCTGACGAAGGTTTTCGTGGTGCGACGGCACGCGCCCGTCGGCGCAAGTCATATACGCTCGAAGAGAAGCAGCGACTGGTGGCTGAGAGCTGTGAGCCCGGCGCGTCGGTATCACTGGTGGCTCGGCGGCACGATATCAATGCGAATCTGTTGTTCACGTGGCGCCGGCAGATGCGCACGCCAGCGTCGGCGGCTTCGCCGCTGGAATTGATTCCGGTCGAGGTCATCAGCGATGTGCAGGCTGCCTCACCATCCGTGGCCCCTGGGGCAGAACGGTGCGGCGTGATTGAGATCGTCCTGATCGGCGGTGTGCGCGTGCGAGTGGACGCCGAGATCAGCGAGGCAGTGTTGCGGCGAGTGCTGTCTGCTCTGAAGGCGGCGGCATGATCGCGCCCGGGTCTGGGGTGCGAGTCTATCTGGCGACGCAGCCGTGCGATATGCGCAAAGGGATGGATGGTTTGGCGGCCCAGGTCCAGAACGTGCTGGCCGCCGATCCTTTCTCGGGGGCGCTGTTCGTGTTCCGTGGCAAGCGCGGCGACATGTTGAAGATCCTGGCCTGGGATGGAAGTGGGCTGTGCCTGTTCGCCAAGCGGTTGGAGCAAGGAAAGTTCGTCTGGCCGCCGATCGTGGCGGGTCGGCTTCAGCTGACACCAGCCCATTGGCCTTGCTCGTCGAAGGCATCGATTGGCGGCGGACGGTCGCGCCTGAACCGGTCATACGCCCTGAAGCTGTCTAATAAGCTCCCGATTCCGAAGATCTATTCTCGCTCCTGAGTCATGACCTTGCTATAAGCCGGCATGTCTCTCGCCACTGCGGAATTGCCGTCGGATCCGGACGCCCTGCGCGCGTTCGCGGCAGCTTTGCAGGCCGAGCTCTACGCCAAGACGCTGCATATCGAGAAGTTGAAAGCCCAGTTGGCGACGCTGCGGCGCGCGCGCTTCGGCCAGTCGTCTGAGAAGCTCGATCGGCAGATCGATCTGCTCGAGCTGATCATCGGCGATCTGGAGGAAGCCGAGGCCGCCAGCGAAGCCCGCCAGGATGCGACTGCGGCGACGCCAGGCGCGATGCCGGTGTTGACCGGGCCCCGGCGTGTGGGCAATCGCCGGCCGCTGCCCGATCACCTGCCGCGCGAGATCATCACCCACGGCGGGGTTTGCGCCTGCCCGGCCTGCGGCTCCGAGCGGTTGCGCAGGATCAGCGACGATGAGCGGGAGGTGCTGGAATATGTACCATCACACTTCAAGGTCATCGTGCATGTGCGGCCGAAACTGAGCTGCCGGGACTGCGAGGCCATTACGCAGCCGACGATGCCAAGCCTGCCTATCGAGCGCGGCAGGCCCGGCCAAAAGTTGATCGCCCATGTGCTGGTCTCCAAATATTGCGACCACCTGCCTTTGAACCGACAGTCCGGAATCTACGCGCGCGAGGGCGTCGACCTGGATCGATCGACCCTGGCCGATTGGGTCGGACGGGCTGCATGGCTGATGGCGCCGGTAGCTGAGCGCATCGGCGACTACGCTCGCGCCGGCCCGACCATCCATGCCGACGACACGCCGATCCCGGATCAAGATCCCGGACGCGGGCGCACCAAAAGCGGCCGGCTATGGGTCGTTGTGCGCGATGAAGGCACCTGGGGCTCGCCCAATCCACCGGCGGCCTACTATCGCTACTCGCCTGACCGCAAAGGTGAGCACGCTCAAGCCATTCTGGCGCCTGCATCCGGCTTCCTGCATGCCGACGCCTATGCCGGGTTTGACAAACTCTACGAACCGGATCCGATCACCGGCCGCCCGCGCCTGGAGTCGGTCGCGTGCTGGGCCCATGCGAGACGCGAACTGTTCGACGAGCACGCGAGGACCAAATCGCCGATCGCGCGTCAGGCGCTGGACAAGATCGGCGCGGTCTTCGCCGTCGAGCGCGAGATCAACGGCCGAAGTGCCTCGGATCGTCTGGCCATGCGCCAGGCTCAAAGCGTGCCGTTGCTGGCCGACCTTAAGGATTACCTGGAGACAAGCCTCGGCAGGATCAGTCGCAAGGGAGACCTCGCCAAGGCCATCCGCTACAGCCTCAATCGCTGGAAGGCGCTCTCCCGGTTCACCGAAGATGGCCGTCTTGAGATGACCAACAATGCCGCCGAACGTGCGATCCGCCCGCTGACGCTCGGACGACGCAACTGGACCTTCCTCGGCTCGGACTCCGGTGGCGAGCGTGCTGCGGTCTTCTACACCCTGATCCAGACCTGCAAGCTGAACGGCATCAATCCGGAGGCCTATCTCGCCGACCTGATCGGCCGCGTCAGCGACCACGCAGCCAATCGCATCGACGAGCTTCTTCCCTGGAACTGGCGCGCCCCATCCGACGCCAGACTGGCGGCCTGACCGTGGCTGCGATC
>NZ_LLYB01000013.1 GCF_001440475.1 Bradyrhizobium lablabi
CCCGCGCCGGCTCCCGTTGCGCCGCCGGCGCCGCCCGCGATGACCAAGGGCACGCTGGTCGAGCAGGTGCTGGAGCGCCCGTTGCGTCCGGGCGAAGTCTCGCTCGATGATCTCGAGCGCGCCTTCCGCGAGACCGAGACCGAAGTGGCAGCAGCGCCGGCCCCCGTCGCCAAGGCTGCGCCGGTCGCCAAGGCTGCGCCGGTCGTCAAGGCCGCGCCCGCACCGGAAGCCGTCAAGGAAGCTGCGAAGGAGAAGGCCAAGCCGGTCAAGCGCGCCGCCGCGGTCGAGGCCGATGGCGAGGTCGCCGACAAGATCGCCAACCAGTCGATCCGCGTCAACGTCGACACGCTCGAACATCTGATGACCATGGTCTCCGAGCTGGTGTTGACCCGCAACCAGCTCCTGGAAATCTCCCGCCGCAACGAGGACACCGAGTTCAAGGTGCCGCTGCAGCGGCTCTCCAACGTCACCGCCGAGCTGCAGGAAGGCGTCATGAAGACGCGGATGCAGCCGATCGGCAATGCCTGGCAGAAGCTGCCGCGCATCGTCCGCGACCTCTCCGGCGAACTCGGCAAGCAGATCGAACTGGAGATGCACGGCGCCGACACCGAGCTCGACCGCCAGGTGCTCGACCTGATCAAGGATCCGTTGACGCACATGGTGCGCAACTCCGCCGACCATGGTCTGGAGACCCCGGCCGAGCGCGTGGCCTCTGGCAAGGGCGAGCAGGGCACCATCCGGCTCTCCGCCTATCACGAGGGCGGCCACATCATCATCTGCATCGCTGATAACGGCCGCGGGCTGAACACCGAGCGGATCAAGGCCAAGGCGCTCCAAAACGGTCTCGTCACCGAGACCGAACTGGAGAAGATGACCGAAGCCCAGATCCACAAGTTCATCTTCGCGCCGGGCTTCTCCACGGCTGCCACCGTCACCTCGGTCTCCGGCCGCGGCGTCGGCATGGACGTGGTGCGCACCAATATCGACCAGATCGGCGGCACCATCGACATCAAGTCGGTCGCCGGCGAGGGCTCTTCCGTCACCATCAAGATCCCGCTGACCTTGGCGATCGTCTCGGCCCTGATCGTGGAAGCCGGCGGCGACCGCTTTGCGATCCCGCAGCTCTCGGTGGTCGAACTGGTGCGGGCCCGCGCCAACTCCGAGCACCGCATCGAGCGCATCAAGGACACCGCGGTCTTGCGCCTGCGCAACAAGCTGCTGCCGCTGATGCACCTGAAGAAGCTTTTGAAGATCGATGACGGTTCCTCGTCCGATCCCGAGAACGGCTTCATCGTGGTGACGCAGGTCGGCAGCCAGACCTTTGGCATCGTGGTCGACGGCGTGTTCCACACCGAAGAAATCGTGGTCAAGCCGATGTCCACCAAACTGCGGCACATCGACATGTTCTCCGGCAACACCATCCTGGGCGATGGCGCCGTGATCATGATCATCGACCCCAACGGCATTGCCAAGGCGCTCGGCGCCTCCGGCTCCTCGGCCCATGAGATGGCCGATGAAGCTTCCGCCGCGCATGCGATCGGCGGCGAACAGCTGACGTCGCTCTTGGTGTTCCGCGCCGGCTCCTCGCAGCCCAAGGCGGTGCCGCTCGGCCTCGTCACCCGGCTGGAAGAGATCGCCGCCGACAAGATCGAGCTCTCGAACGGTCGCCACATGGTGCAGTACCGCGAGCAGCTGATGCCGCTGGTGCAAATCACCGGGGTCTCGATCCAGACCACGGGCACGCAGCCGATCCTGGTGTTCGCCGACGACGGCCGCTCGATGGGGCTCGTCGTCGACGAGATCATCGACATCGTCGAGGAGCGGCTGCACATCGAGGTCGCCGGCCAGGCCGACGGCATCCTCGGCTCCGCCGTGATCAAGGGCCAGGCCACCGAGGTGATCGACGTCGGCCACTTCCTGCCGATGGCGTTCGCCGACTGGTTCGCGCGCAAGGAGATGCGGGCTTCTTCAACGGCCCAATCGGTGCTGCTGGTCGACGACAGCGCGTTTTTCCGCAACATGCTGGCGCCGGTGCTCAAAGCCGCCGGATACAAGGTGCGGACGGCGGTCAACGCGCAGGAAGGTCTCGCCGCGCTGCGCTCGAACCAGGCCTTCGACGTGGTGCTGACCGATATCGAGATGCCCGACATGAACGGCTTCGAGTTCGCCGAGACCATCCGCGCCGACCACAATCTGAGCACGATGCCGATCATCGCGCTGTCCTCGCTGGTGTCGCCGGCGGCGATCGAGCGCGGACGGCAGGCCGGCTTCCACGATTACGTCGCCAAGTTCGACCGTCCCGGCCTGATCGCGGCGCTGAAGGAACAGACTGCCGAAGACAGGCGCGCGGCCTAAGGAACTAAGCACATGACAACAACCAAGACCGACACCATCGAGGGCACCGTGGCCGAATACGTCACCGCCGTGATCGGGGGACAATTGTTCGGCCTGCCGATCTCCCGCGTCCAGGACGTGTTCATGCCGGAGCGGCTGACGCGGGTGCCGCTGGCCTCCGCCGAGATCGCCGGGGTGCTCAACCTGCGCGGCCGCATCGTCACCGTGGTCGACATGCGCGCCCGGCTCGGGCTGCCAAAGAACGACGACGGCAAGCCGCCGATGGCGGTCGGCGTCGACCTGCGCGGCGAGTCCTACGGCCTGCTGATCGACCAGATCGGCGAGGTGCTGCGCCTGCCCGACAACGGCCGCGAGGAAAACCCTGTCAACCTCGACGTGCGCTTCGCCAAGCTCGCCGGCGGCGTTCATCGCCTCGACGGCCAGCTCATGGTCGTCCTCGACGTCGATCGCGTTCTCGAAATC
>NZ_LLYB01000014.1 GCF_001440475.1 Bradyrhizobium lablabi
GCGCGGCACCCCCTGGACCGAAACACCGCTCAGCGCTTAATGGTTGCTACGCATTCTTGCAATGACGGCTACAACGAGCGGCGTCCAAACTTCCCGCGCTCGCGCAGCATTGCGAGCACTGCCTTCAAGTCCGGCAGCACGGCCACGCATTTGGCGCGGGTCTCTTCGGTCGGTGGCGCCATGTCCGGCACCATGATCGTGATGGCCCCCGCAGCATGCGCAGCGGTCACGCCGTGATTGGAATCCTCGATGGCGACGCAAGATCCGGGGCTTGCGCCAAGCCGCGACGCCGCCAGCAGGTACAAATCGGGGCTCGGCTTGCCGCGCGCGACGTCGTCGCAGGTCAGGACGGTTTCGAACCGCTCGCGGATTCCGGCCAGCGTGAGGTGCGCTTCCGCGGTGCGCCGCGACGACGAGGTCACGATCGCCATCGGGCAATCGGCGGCGGCAAGCGCGTCGAGCAGTTCCAGCGTGCCGGATTTAAGCGGCAGGCCGGCTTCCATCAACCGGTCGCGGTTGGCGAGGAAGGCGCGGTTGATGTCGGCGAGCGGAAAGTCGGCGCCGTAGCGGTCGAGCAGCATGGCCTCGCAGGCCGGACCGGGAAGGCCGACCATGGCGTGGCACAGCGCGGCCGCGTCATCGGTATAGCCGCCGGCCGCGAGCGCGGCGATGAGACTCTCGAAATAGACTTTCTCGGTGTCGAGCAGCGTGCCGTCCATGTCGAGCAGGACAGCGTTGACATTCCATTTTCTGCTCACGCCGCGCTCGTGCGTTGTTTGGCGAGTTTGCGCAGACAGTCCGGGCAGAGACAATCGCCGCCGTCGACCGGCATCGGCATGCGGAACGCCTCGTCGCTGCACCAGCAAGGCCCGGATGGGTTGCAGCCGAATTCGGTGCCGCAGCCTGCGCAGGCGAGGCGTCGCGAGGCTGGTTGATGTTCCCTGCGATTTGTCATCAATGAGACCGCATCCTGACGCGGAATTAATCGTGGGTTCACACCGAAGCACGTTATATTGCGTCACTATACGCCCGGGAAAGTTTTAGGGAAATCCGATGGCCCGCGATTCGCAAGCCGCCCTCGTTGCCCTCAATCGCTTCGGTTTCGGCGCGCGGGGCGGGGCTTCGGGCGATTTTCTCAATGCGGCGTCCGATCCGCGCGGCTTCGTCAAGGCGGAGCTCAACCGTCCCAACGGTGCGTTGCTCGAAGTGCCGGGACTGCAGTCGACGCCCGCGCTCGGCAAGGCGGCGTTCGATTATCAGTTCGAGGTTCAACGGGCGCGCGATGCCGCCGCCAAATCTGCAACGCCGCCGGCAGCGGGCGAGGGCGCATCGCCGCAACCGGAAGCCAAGGGCCAGCGGCGAAACCTTTCGCTCAACAGCATCGCGATGGAGATGGCGCCAAAGGAGCAGCCCGCGAAGCCGCCGGACAATGCGACGATGGTGGGGGGCGAGACGATGCAGCCTGCTCCGCCAAAGCCATCACCATTGCGCTCGGCCGAGCTCAACATCATCCAGAAAACCTTTCGGGCCGAGGCGCTGGCGCGGCTGCAGCGCGCCGTCATCACCGACGGCGGATTTGCCGAGCGGTTAGTCGTGTTCTGGTCGAATCATTTCTGCATTTCGGCGGCCAAGGGCGGGTTGGCGCAGATGTGGGCCGGCTCGTTCGAGCGTGAGGCGATCCGGCCGCATGTGCTCGGACGCTTCGCAGACATGCTGAAGGCGGTCGAGCAGCATCCGGCGATGCTGTTCTTCCTCGACAACCAGCAATCGCTGGGCCCGGATTCGCGCGCCGGCAGGAATCGCAACCGCGGACTGAACGAAAATCTCGCCCGCGAGATTCTGGAACTGCATACGCTCGGCGTCGGCGGCGGCTATTCGCAGGACGACGTGACGGCGCTCGCCAACGTGATTACGGGATGGACGTATGCGGGGAGACAGGGCCAGCTCGGCGAACCCGGCACCTTCGTGTTCAACGCCAATGCGCACCAGCCGGGTGCGCAGCGTGTGATGGGAAAGATTTACGACGCCGCTGATGTCACGCAGGGCGAGGCGGTGCTCAAGGATATCGCGCGGCATCCCTCGACCGCGAAATTCGTTGCGGGAAAATTCGCGCGCCATTTTGTATCGGACGATCCGCCGCCGGCACTGGTGGCGCGGCTGGCGGATGTCTTCACCAGGACCGACGGCGACCTGAAGGCGCTGGCGCTGGCGCTGGTCGATTCCGACGAGGCGTGGCGGGCGCCGCTTTCCAAAATCCGCTCGCCTTACGAATTCCTGATCGCGGCCGGCCGACTGCTGGCGCAGATTCCGAACAATCCCAATCTCTATCTCGGCGGCCTGAGGACGCTCGGCCAGCCCCTATGGTCGCCGTCGGGGCCGAACGGTTTTGCCGACAGCAACGCCGCATGGCTGGCGCCGGAAGGCATGAAGCTCAGGCTAGATATCTCGACGCAGATTGCATCACGGATCGCCGAGGGCGTCGATCCGCGCGACCTGCTCGAACTCGCCGCTGCCGACATGGCGTCGATAGAGACGCGGCGCACCATCGAGCGGGCGGAATCGCGGCAGCAGGCGCTGGCGCTGCTGTTGATGTCGCCGGAATTCCAGAGGAGATGATGTCGATGGATACATTGGGTTGCTGCGAGGACCTGCGGTCATCGGTGACGTCGCGGCGCGCCGTGTTGCTCGGCGGCGCTTCCTTTGCGGCATGGGCGTATTTGCCGAAATTCGCGCGCGCTGTCGACGGCCGCGATCCGCGGCTGGTGGTCATCATCCTGCGCGGCGCACTGGACGGGCTCGCTACCGTTGCGCCGATCGGCGACCCTGATTATGCCGGGCTGCATGGCGCGATCGCGCTGTCGTCGGGCGGGCCGAACGCGGCGCTGCCGCTCGACAATTTCTTTTCGCTGCATCCGGCGATGCCGGAATTTTCGCGGATGTATCGCGACAGGAAGGCGGCGGTGATCCACGCGGTGGCAACGCCTTATCGCGACCGTTCGCATTTCGACGGGCAGGATGTGCTCGAAAGCGGCTTTGCCGGCCCCGGCCGGGTGCAATCCGGCTGGCTCAACCGCGCGCTGGAAGGCCTGCCGAAAGGCGAGCGGGTGACGAGTGCGCTGGCCGTCGGGCCGACCACGCCGCTGGTGCTGCGCGGCGCGGCGCCGACCGTCGGCTGGGCG
>NZ_LLYB01000015.1 GCF_001440475.1 Bradyrhizobium lablabi
CATCGGACACCTGAAGGCCGATGGTCACCTCGGCCGCTGCTACCTCAAAGGCCGCGCCGGCGATGCGGCCAACGTCATCCTCTCTGCCGTCGGTCACAACTTCCGCCGGATCCTCGCTTGGCTGAGGGCTCTTTGGTGCCTCTTCCTGGCCACCCTCATCATAGCCATCCGCGACCGTTCATCGCTGCAATCGGCTTCTTAACGGACGACGCGCTATTCATGTTGGGCGCAGAAAAATCTGATCCTCCTCCAATGTGGCGGTGTAGTTCACGCCGCCCAGAGGGAATTTTGTCTCCGGCTGAGACGCGCTCGGCAACAGGTTGTGCAAGCGCATTCCTTGCATGAAGTCTTCCGACGCCCGTTGGGGGCCGTGCTGGAAGTCCGGGGGGAGGTACATTGATAGATTCGGCAGCGGATTCAGCTCGTAAGCCGACTGATTTGCCGGGCCTGAGCTAGATGCCATTCCCAACTGCGCGGGTTCATCATTCAGTAGGTGCCAGAGTTCCTTCGCAGGGAACTGCTCTGGATTTAGAGCGAAGTCCTCCGGACCGGCGGGGACTGGCGACGGGATGGCATCCAACAGTCGCTCAAGCTCGCCTGGAGAGAACTGCTCTGGATTGAAAGTAAAGTCCTCTGGATCGACGGAAAATGACCGGCCGGGTTGATGAATTTCATTGTGAAGCTGCTCTTGCAGTCGCTGAAGCTCCGTTGGATCTACGGAGGCTGGCGAAGGCATGGATTGATCATCCATATGGTTTATCACTCGCCGAATTTTCGCAGGAGGAGACTGCTCTGATAGAGCCAATACCTCTGAACCGACGGAGACGAACGAGTGGGCGAGTTCATCATCCCCCGACCCCTGAAGCTCCTCGCGAAGCCCCTCTTCCAGCGGCCGGAGTTGCTCTGGATCAGCCATGATCGACGACTCGTCGGCTTGATCATCCAACAGGCGCTCAAGCTCGCCTGGAGAGAACTGCTCTGGATTGAAAGTAAACTGTTCCGGATCGCCGGAGAACGACTGGACAGGGTGATTGTCCCCTCGTCCGTGAAGCTCGTTATGCAATTCCTTTTCCAGTCGCTCAAGCTGCTCTGAAGGGAGGGAAGCTGGCGACGGGAGGGATTGGTCATCCAGATGATCCAGCACTAGCTCCTCGGGAGAAATCTGCTGTGCATCGAACGCTACGTGCTCTTGACCAAAAGCCGACGGGGCGGGTTGATCATCCCATCGCCCCTGAAGCTCCTGTGGCCGACTGCCAGCTTCCTGCGGCGCGCTGTGCTGCGCAGCGGCGGCGTCGACGCGCCTCGGCTCCATCAGTACCGCGTCTTCGGGATTGATGAGGGCCGCGTTCTGGGGGGGCGGATTCAGCTCAGCGCCAGCGCGCCCAGGGCGTACGACCGGCACGGCTACGCCCGTCGACCGAAAGGTCCGGAGATGCTCTAATGCCTTAAAGAGCCGCTTATTACCCCCGCCGGTGAACTCGTGTATGTCACCGCCGTCGCTCAGCGACTTACTGTCCATCCGAGCAACAATGCTCGGTCTGTTTTTTGCGAACAGCCAACGGCTAAAGCTAAGAAGAGAACTTACATACAGCTTCGCGGCGGGGGCGGTCATCCCGCCCTTGATGAGGGCCTCCTCAAGCCGCAAGATAGCGGGAGCATCGTCGGAATAAAGAGGCCGCTTATCCCATCGTATGACAATCCCCGCTGGCTGAGCCGGCTGCAGCGCCGGGGCAGCCGGCATTGCTCGCCCACCTCCACCTGAATTGGCGAGCTCGCTCAGCTGCCGCTCAATGGCAACGCCTTGCGGATTGTTTAGGGTCCTCGGCCTCTTCGCTGGTCTCAACTCAGCTGTGTCATGCTCATCGTTGATGAGGACCTCCTCGCTTGGCAGGAGGTTGCTCCTGGCAAGCGCACCCATCGGCTCGTGCGGGGACTGCTGGCTGCCGCTAGATGCGTCTTTCGCTGAGGGGATCGTGCGCGGCCGCCCGCGAGAAGCTACATAGCCCGAATCATGATACGCACGAAGGACGCCCAACCCTGTCTTCATGGCTACGACTTTCGAAAAGTGAGTGTTGACGTGATCGAGTAGAGACTGGTGGTCCGCTAGATCAGTCGTTTGGCCACGAGCGCGGAGATCATTCCCCAATCGACGAAGTGCCTGAGTATAAAGCTTAACCGTCTTCGGTTGTGGGTTTTTCTGAGCCGCATATTGAGTAATCGCCCTATCGATAAGGTCCCGGTCTTCGGTAGACAGATGTGGATAATGGTCGCGGTCAGGGCCCCCACGGGCGACGGAAGCGGGGTCAGCCTGGCTTGCCTCGGCCAAGTGCTGCTCAAAGCTCTCTTGCCCGGCCTGGCCCGTCTGCGGCTCTTCGGAGGCGGCGTGCTGCACCTGCGACCGAGCTGGTACATTAAATGGGTCAAAATTGTACGGGTCCACGCTAGCCTCACTCTATAGATCAAGTGAGCAACCTACTCAGGCAAGCTTTCGAGAAGCTGACGGGGTCGTCGCCCGGGCCGGTGCCGATATCGGGGAAAACAATGTTGGTTGATATCTCGATCGGACAGCATTGGTCGAAATACTGGTGCGAAACGGCTTGGCGGCGATCTACGGCGAGCGCAAAAAATGTCCCCATCACTACCCCGACAGCCGTCCGCAATCGAACTCGAATCCGCAAGAGTCCTGGTGCTACCCTCTCGCTGCGCTCGGCGCGTGTCGGGAATGGTTGCAAGATGTCTATATCGAGGGCGGCAAGTTCAGCAATTATCTGAAGGGCAAGGTCTCAAGGCACAATCTGGCGCCGTCGATCGCTCGCGTCGCCATTGGCGCGCTTATCCCGGCGCAGATCACCGCATAGTAATAGCGGCGAACAAGGTCGAGAGAGCCTGCCCGGCATGGGCAGGCTCAGAATACGTCGAGCCAGCGCGGGACTGCTGCGGAGCGATGCTCTCCCATTCCGATGCCAAGACGAAGACGTGGCCCGCTATGCATGAGCTACGAACAGCCTCTGGCGTCCACTGCCAGCACGTCCGGACCCGCTCGTTCCGAAGAATGACCTAAACCTGCCGATCCTACAGCACCATCTTTCATCAGGAGTACGCCCCAGACGTTGTCGACGACCAGAATTTGGCCATCCGCGCACAATCTTCAGGCCATTTGACCTGCCACTGCGTATTTCCTCCAGAAGGAGTTAGAGTCCGGCCCGAA
>NZ_LLYB01000016.1 GCF_001440475.1 Bradyrhizobium lablabi
CATATCCGGGCCGCACCACAACTCCACGAGCTGCCGGCGTCCGCACCACGGTCCTGCCGGCGACCACGCCACCGCGCGGCCCGACCGCCACGCCGCCACGGCGCACGGCGGCGCGAACCTCGATCAAGTCATCGTTCGCTGCCGTGGCGTGGATTGCGAGCGCAGCACTTGGGGTTGGATTTAGCGCGGATGAAGATGTGGATGTTGCTGCGAGGCCACCAACGCCAAGTGTGACAGCGAGTGCGATTGAGCCAAACGATTTCCGTATATGACAAGGATAGATTCTTCTTGCTGGCAGCATTGTTAGCTCCCTTTGTTATTCCAGCGCTGCGGGCCTTTCGGCAGCGTTACGTCAGCCCTCTTGTCCTGATTTCCGGCAACCAAGGCGCTTCTATTTCTCGTTGAAATTCAACGATAAGCCAAATCTGTCTCCCTGTGACGTCCAGTTTGTGCCAAAAGATCTGGCGTCAGCTTTCATCGGCTGGCTTCCGGTGCCTTTGAGATAAATCAACGACACGTCTCGCGACGCAATGCCGCAAGCCATGCGGAGCCGATCAGCTTTGAAGGCACGCGCAACCGCGCCACATTGATTGCGCGAAGATCATCCAGCTTTGAGAAGCTTGTCCGTTCCGAAGGGAGGCAGGCACGATGGGGCAGTTCGCTGCACTCCGCACGCAGAAGATCGAAGGCTTCGAAGAGCTCAACGAAGTCGTCGTCGGAACACGCCGCGAGATCGTGCAGCTCGAGCGCGGCAAGATCGCCGGCGAACTCAGTCACGCCTCGATCGGGGATCTGCCGATCGACATGGCAACCTTCAATCTTGGCTTCAGGTCGAACGGCAACTGCTCGAAAGACCGTTTCGGAATCGGCATGTTGGCCGGAAGCGGCAACCGGGTAACACAGTCGTCCTACGAATCGCATCCCGGCGACGTGCTGGTGATGGAGCCGGGCGGCGAGTTCGAGAACCGGTACTATGGCGGCGCTTCGATCATTGTAGTCTTGCTATCGCCAACCGACATCGAGGCATCGCTGGGTGCGGAGGGACCGGTCGGCGACCCTGCGACGTGGACAAGCGGCCATTTCAAGGGCACTGCAGAAACGGTAGGCCGCGTGATTCCACGGCTGCAATCGCTGCTTGGCCGGCTCGGCGATACGCCGCTGACGGCAGAATCCGCCGAGTTCTGGAAGCGCGCGGCGATCGAGGCAGTCACTGCCAATATCGTCGCGGGAATGCCGTCAGAACGCGACGGTCGCCTTCCCTCCGCGCTGAGGATCGCGCGGCAGGTCGAGGAATATCTGGACGCACAGCCAACCGAGCCTGTCCACATTTCTCAGATTTGCAGCCAACTCCACGTGTCGCGACGTACATTGCATCGCGCGTTTCACGAGGCTCTCGGTGTCGGTCCGATCGCCTTCCTGCGCGGCCGGCGGCTCTGCGCTGTTCACACCGCCCTGCGCATGTCGCAGGACATCCGAACGATCTCGGACATCGCCGTGCAATATGGTTTCCAGAACCTCGGCCGGTTTTCCGGCTACTACCGCGAGCTGTTCGGCGAATACCCGTCCCAAACGCGCCAGCGGCACCGGCCGCAGCTTGATCTGGCACAGGGACAAATCAGCTAGATGTTGTGTCCAGCCATTCGCGCAAAAATATTCCGCTTTCTGAACAAGCGGGCGGCAAAGATGCAAACCTCGGGCGATGAGCGCCGCGAGATCGCCCCCTCACACTCAGTCGTCATCGCCCGGCTCGCCGCTTCCGCTAAAAGTGCGGATTGCTTCGCGCCGCTCGCAATGACGCTGATGGGCCGCGGCGTATAACACATCGAATGCGCGCAGCATGACACCCAAAAACAAAAACGGCGGGAATTACCCCGCCGTCTTCAAAACCGATCATCAGAAAGATGAACCTACAGCATTCCCATATCGAGCATGCCCGGCAATTGCGCGAGCGGTAGCGCGGCGACGCCGACGAGCGTGGCGACCAGCGCGGCGAGCCTGCGGTTGCTGTGACGCTTGCCGCGCATCTGGCTCGCGATCCACTCCAGCACCTGGGTATCGATATTGGCGGCCTTGGTCGGCGCCCAGCTCTCGATGTCGGTATCGGGCGACAGCGCGACCGTGCGCGGCGGCACCGGCAGGCCGGACTCGGAGGCCGCATGGTGAGCGACCGCCTTGGCCAGGAGATCGTCGAAACGGCCGTCGTCGGTGCGCTCCGCGGCGGCGTCGCTGATTTCGAACAACGCTTCGATTTCAGCGCGGCTCACCGGCTGATGCTCGACCGCGCTCACGGTCAGGATGCGCGCGCACCAGGCGGCGTCATCGGCGTCGAGCGCGCGGGAGAAATGGATGCGGCCCTTCGTCGTTGGGCCCTCGCCGGTGATCACGCCGTCGCGCACGATGGTGAGTGCATGAGCGGCCGTCTTGCGGCAGGATGGTTCAAGGGATGTTTCAGCGGCTACAGCCGTCACGGCAGACATAGTTGCACTTCTCAATTTCAATTCCACACCAGCATTTCCATGCCGGGCATGAACGGGCGGTTAACGATTGGAAACTCGCGATCCGAGATTTTTAGATGGTTGCCAATTGGTCGCTGTGAGGTTGGTCACGGTTCAGCGAAAGCACCCTCGGGTGCAAAGCGGTCCGGCGTGATGCGGGCGATAAACGGCAATATCGGGGCAGAGGAGGCAGAAAAGTGGAATAGCCTTGGAAACATCGAGGTCAAACAACAAGGTGATGGGGGCTCACGGCCCGCTCAAATACCGGCGAGTTCTTTTCGCCGCGGAGGCGCGGACCAAAAGAAGATGCTAGAAGTTCCACCCTTGCGGAGAAGGATCTCACCTTTTGCGCGAAGCTGTTCACTTAACCCTTTCACAGTCCTATAATCTTAAAGACAAATTCCCCTGTAAGTTGAATAACATGAGGTGAAACCATGGCACTCCAGATTGGCGCAACCGCCCCTGATTTCGAAGCCGAGACCACGGAAGGAAAAGTTAAATTCCACGACTGGATCGGCAGCAGCTGGGCGCTGTTGTTCTCGCACCCGAAGGACTTCACGCCGGTTTGCACCACCGAACTCGGCGCTCTCGCAAAATTGAAGCCGGAATTCGACAAGCGCGGCGTCAAGCTGATGGGCCTGAGCGTCGATCCCGTCGACCGGCACGCCAAGTGGTCGGAGGACATCCAGGAGACGCAAGGTGCGGCGCCGAACTATCCGATGATCGGCGACATCGATTACAACGTCTCCAAGCTCTACGACATGCTGCCGGCCTCGACCTCGGGCGATCCGCTGACGCGTACGCCCGCCGACAACCAGACCGTCCGCAACGTCTTCATCATCGGACCGGACAAGAAGATCAAGCTGGTGCTGGTCTATCCGATGACCACGGGCCGCAATTTCGCGGAAATCCTGCGCGTGATCGACTCCCTGCAGATGACGGCCAAGCATCGCGTCGCGACGCCGGCAGACTGGAAACAGGGCGAGGACGTGATCATTGCGGGCTCGGTGTCCGACGACGAGGCGAAGACGATCTACCCGGCCGGCTGGAAGGCGCCGAAGCCGTATATCCGGATCGTGCCGCAGCCCAAATAACGAAGGACACTCCGTAGGGTGGGCAAAGCGCAGCGTGCCCACCACTACTTGCGTCACTCTTGATGGTGGGCACGGCGCAAATGCGCCTTTGCCC
>NZ_LLYB01000017.1 GCF_001440475.1 Bradyrhizobium lablabi
GCTATCCGATCCGAACCCCACAACGAAAGGCGGCCATAACCGGGCGCTTACCTTCGTGCTGACCGGGATCAAGTTGAACAGGAGCTTGCTGCGATTGCCCAACGGCTCGATCACACACAAGATACGCAAGTGACAGGCAAGAAGCGCGCGGCTCATCTCACCAAGACTGGCGGGCTCATGGTCAGGCCGGGGCGTGCCGCTCGACGGCCAACAGATGCGATATATCTACTTTCATAAACCCGAGGCGCGTGCGCAGCTAACCGGCAGAGAAATCCCGTATGCGGAGATCGAGCAGCGTGGCACGGGCATGTACCGCGGTATTGCACGTGGCAAGCAGGTGATGGCGAGGTCCCTCGGCACAGCTGTGCGGCAGCGGCGACCGCCACGCCCAGTGAGTTGATCTGGGCAATGCCCCGCGCTGAAGTTCTTGGCGATAAATTATGAGAAGACGCCTTCAACCTGGACGTCGCCGCCACCATTGGCTGGAAAACTGGAATTTTGGCGTCGTTCCTCGCGAATGAATCGGCTCAAGGGCCTTAAGACCAACCGGAGTAAGCCTATAAGAAGAGGTAGTTGAAGTACTGCTGCTTGCACGGCGCCTCACTTCTCAGTCGGTCCGGAAGGATCTGCATCACTGACGCCCGGGCGACTTACAAGCCGGAAGAAGTGTTGAACGTGGAGCGCTGAACATGACGATATCGTCTTCTTGCTCTTGGCCGATTTCCCGTTGCCGCTGCCGGTCCGGGTCCCTCTTCTCATAGCCAAGGTGATCGCTCGGCTTCGCACCAAGCGCCTCAATCAGCGTCTTTCTTCAGCTGCCTTAAAAGCTCGTCCGTACCTGTGAGGTCTTTAGGCTTTTCATAGTTAGCAAGCAGTGGTCCAGTAGTTCAGGTGTAAACGTCGTGTCGGTCGTCATGTGAGTCTTCTCGGTAAGGTAAACTCACAGAAACCTGCTTACACATTCTTCTGATACCCTCTTGAGCCGGCATTAATTCGGCCGAAAGCAGGAGATCAAGCAGTCTTCGTTAGCCGACTGACCTTGGCAACTCACTCGCTCGACTTCGACCAACGATTCCTTCAACATGAGGATGCAGGTCTCAGCACCAGCGGCATGGCCCCAACGCCTGCAATTGGTATCTCGGGCTGACCCAAAAACCAGCTGTCCATCTGGCGCCAGCATCTGCACCAACTTGCGGACAGTCGCACGCATGTCGGCCACGCCACCAAGGTAGTAGAGGACTTCGGCCAGTACGATCAAATCAAACCGCTCGGCGGTCGAAAACTGCTGAACGTCCGAAGCCATCCAAGTTATGTGCGACCACCGTTTCGTCCGCAGGCGAGCTCGAGCAATCGCTTGCGGCATAACGTCGATGACTGTGAGCCGTTTGCAATGAGGTGCTAGTATTTCCGTAAATGCGCCGGCCGCGCACCTGACCTCAAGGGCGTGGGAAATCACGCCTTGCGAGAGCGATAGCCGGAGCATTTGCGAGTGACGCTCGCGTTCGAATGGATTACCGTCGAGCCTCCACGGATCGTCGGCGGCTAGTTCCTGCTCTAGCGATTGATGCCTCATGATTAGTCTACCTATTGAGAATGCAAGATTGGGTGCCCGGGGCCGATGCTATCAAACGAGACCAGCCTCGAAGAACTGCGCGAAAGCTCCGCCTCCGTGGGTCTACCGACCATGAAAAGCCTCCTGTCCAGCTTTTCGCAGACCTCATGAGCACACCTCTTCAGTCCCAATCCAGTACGGCGCATACCAGGGCGCAGCTGGGCAATCATCCGTTCGTGCTTGCCCATCATCCAGCAACTGTGTTGAAACCAACAAGTCGTTTCACGCGCATTTTCCTGATTGATGCTTGAGTTAGCCGGCGTCTGACTATGGGGATTGCGGCAAAATTGATAAAATCTATTGTTTTGATAGAACGTATCCATTCCGATAATGGTCCGCGAAGAACGCGTTCGCGTTAAGCGCATGATGAGCCGGCCGCCTTGACGTAGCAGCACATGCTGAAAAGCCCCCACGACGTTGGTCCTGCGAAGCTCCTCGAATGCGATGCGTCGTCACGTATCGTGCCTCGATGGACCCGGAAATCTATGCGAACTGCCGATGCAGCGCTTCGTGGCAGTCTGGAGCCCTCCATGCCGCTCGGAAGCTCGGCGTCGGGCATCAGAGCGACCGCGGCAATACGACTTGATGTGCAAAGCGAATTATTTCATGCTAGAGACACTATGTCGATCGGGCGCACGTCTTTCAATCACAATAACTCCAGCGTGCCGAGCTTTCGGCGTGGCTGGGTAGACGAGGCCGTGGCTGCGATCGAGGCCGAGCAGTGCCGCACTGCCGATACGCATCTAATTCGGCTGATCGTGCCGGCTCTCGCCGGGATTGACATCTATTTGAAGGACGAGTCGACCCATCCGACCGGCAGCCTGAAGCACCGATTGGCTCGCTCGCTGTTCC
Source organism: Bradyrhizobium lablabi (assembly GCF_001440475.1). Lineage (GTDB taxonomy): Bacteria > Pseudomonadota > Alphaproteobacteria > Rhizobiales > Xanthobacteraceae > Bradyrhizobium > Bradyrhizobium lablabi. The sequence goes on from NZ_LLYB01000017.1 coordinate 2,465, forward strand.
TCTACGCGCTCTGCAACGGACAGATTCACGAGGGCACGCCAGTCGTCGAGGCCTCGTCGGGGTCGACGGCGGTCTCAGAGGCCTACTTCGCGCAGATGATCGGCGTACCCTTCTATGCCGTGATGCCGCGGACGACGTCGGCCGAGAAGATCGCTGCGATCGAGCATTATGGCGGCAAGTGCCATCTGATCGACGACGGCCGCGCGCTCTATTCCGAGGCAGCGGCGCTCGCCACCCGTCTCAACGGGCATTACATGGACCAGTTCACTTTCGCGGAGCGGGCGACGGATTGGCGCGGCAACAACAACATCGTCGAGTCGATCTTCACCCAGTTGAAGGGCGAGCCGCGCCCTGTGCCGGACTGGATCGTGATGGGCGCCGGCACTGGCGGCACCTCGGCGACCATCGGGCGGTATTTGCGGTATCGTCAGTTTCCAACGCAGCTCTGCATTGCCGATGTCGAGCATTCCGCCTTCTTCGACTGCTTCCGCTATCAGGACCGCTCGCGAACTTGCGAGCGTCCCTCGCTGATCGAAGGCGTCGGTCGGCCGCGCTGTGAGCCATCCTTCGTTCCGACCGTGGTCGACCGCATGATGAAGATCCCGGATGTTGCGACGATCGCGGCTATGAACGTGCTGTCGCGTCGCCTGCGTCGGCCGGTCGGCGGCTCTACCGGCACCAACTTCTTGGCACTGTGCCGGCTGGCTTCGGAGATGTGCGGCGCCGGCCAAGCGGGATCGCTGGTGACGCTGATCTGCGACTCCGGCGAGCGCTATCGGCAGACCTATTACAAGCCGGAGTGGCTAAAGGCGCGGGACATCGATCCTACGCCCTATGAGGCCGAGTTGATACTCTTCCTGGAAGCCGGGCATCTGCCCGGCTTCCCGATCGCAGACGTGACGAATCCGTTGAATGCCCGAGGTGCAGCAGGACCACGCTGATCGAAAATTACGCCTCGTCTGCACGGCGTCAGATTTTTCAAATCGCATCGGTTTGCTAGGCGAGTGCCCGTTGTTTCGGGACCAATCAAACTGTGGCGCATCCGACGCAATTCTAACGGGCGCCTCCACCTTGGCGAGTGACGCTCTATAGCTGGGCTAAGTGTGCATCTCGTAGTTCTTGCGCGCATTTGTTGCAAATGTGAAGCGACGAATAACGCTCTCGCAAGTCGTTGAATTACGAGCTCTCAAAACTCTTCTTTGCACCAACTGGTTTGACACGTGCATTCGCGGGGTAAGCGTCAGGGCTCTCATCGCGGAACTCGCTTTCCATGACCCGTTAGAATTCGGGCAGGGGGATTTCGTACAAGACCCCCGATGCATCCTGGGCTTCGCAGCTGCGCTTGGCCCGCACTTGGAGGCGATCGAGCGTTGATACTCGGGCTCTACGAAGTCGTCCGTTAAGAAGGCGATTGCAGCGGTGAGCGATCGCTGATGGCTGC
>NZ_LLYB01000018.1 GCF_001440475.1 Bradyrhizobium lablabi
ACGACAAATGCGATTCTAGCTCAATCGCTTAGCCGCTCTTCACGGACGACGTTATAGTTTCAACTTGCAAGAACGGGGAAACGGGTTCGGTCCTCTGGACCGGCCGATGTCGTTGCACTGCATCAATAAGGTGCGCCTGAGGAGGACAGCGCCTCTCAAAGCAGAGAGTATACTCATCGCAGTGTGCCTCAACACTGAGTACCATCAAGATCAATCCGGCATACGGCAATGATCTAGCGTGTGGCTGCCTCGCGGGCGCTGACGCAGTCGCCAATCGACGATGGAGTACAACGAGCCGTTCCCCGTGGGCGCCGCAGCCGGCCTATTTGCCAGCCGAAAGTGTCAGTCAGTCGACCCGCCATTCTGGGATAAAAACTTCGAGGCATATACCTCCGGCCGGGCAGATCAGTCGTCTTACGACCCGGGTCCGCTGCCGAGTATATCTTTATATCTTCCCCTGGAGTGGCAGCACGGCGCACAGTGGGGGCCGGAAGACCTTAAGGAGGGACTGCGCTTGGAAAACGTGCTGCCAGGCGCGTCTCAACCGGGGACAAATCTCATCCTTCAGGGCGTGAATTACACCGCCACCATTGGGCCGGCAAGCTATGAGAGTTATGTTTTTCTGCGCCCAACCGAATAAGGGGATGACAATCTTCGAGAGTGGGGCCGTTCAATGACCGACCGGCTGCTGGAGGGCGACATCGCGGCAAAGTTCTGCCGGTGGTGCTGGCGCAGCCCAAGGTTAAGAAGCTTCCGTCGAGCGATCACTTCTCGGGCGATGGCACGGTGATCGAGGCCTGGGCCTCGACTAAGCGCGACTAGCCGGTCGTTCGGCGGGAAGCGGGCTCGCTTGCTGCGAGCCCACGTCGAACAGCAACTCCCTTGCTCAGGCCTGGCCACATCGCGTCACGAGCAAAACTCGGCAGTCCACAACTGGACCGTCCCAAGCCTGCGAGCCTAATGCTGCGAGTCTCTTGAGCCGCGTTTATTGCTCCCGCCGCGTGCCCTTCGATCACCATTTCTGCCCACTCGACTCCTGCCCATCGCTCTTGAGCGGGCCGAAGGCTCTCTATGGCCCGGCCAGCGTTGTTTGATCCGCTGACGAAAGTCGAGCGCCAAGCGGCAATCGTCAGCGGCAGTTCGAAGATGATATCAATTGCACGTTCGATCTTTAGGTAGCGCCACAGAGCAATGAAGAATATCCCTGCGGGAGTCTTGGGAAGTCTCATTGTTCGAGGCCACGGTCTGCGAGCAGCCGGTGCATGACCTCGCGTTTGATCTCGCCAGCGATTTGGTTTCGGACTTGGGCTCCGAGTACCCGCTCGGCATCCGCATCGCCTAGCAGACCATGCTCGGCCAGACGCTGATCGAGGCGGCTTTGAAACTCCTCGCCCATAGCTTCGACGAGCCGGTCTTGCATCGCTGCATATTCGTCCGGAGCGATGCGCCTCAGCACCGTCTCCCAGGGTTGCCAGCTTGCCATGTAGTCGGTGAACTGGCTTGCTTCCCGCTCCCGGACCAGGTGCAGCGCCTCCGTCGCATCATCCTCGCTTACGTGAGAGACCGCCAGGAAGCGCATGTCAGGGGCGACGTGACTGAGCTCCAGAGGCTCGCGCAGCCGATGTTGATAGGCCAGGTAGACTTCGATGTCGTCTACGTTCGGGTTGCCGCTGAGGAGCGAGTTGACCCTGTCGCGCGCGATCTCGTCCAGCGCCTCCAAGCGGAACGCGACACGGCCGCGCTGGATCAGTTCGCCAAGCCGATCGTCATATAGCCCGTTCTCGACGTCAGCGTTGAGGCGCGCGCTCTGCATACCGTTCCAGTGCAAAGTAACACGATCCTCGCAGCTCGCGTTGGCCTCGGAAGCCTGTGTGAAAAACTGCTCGCGCAATCTCGGATTGGCCGCCGCCTGCCGCAGATCATCAGCCACTGCCTGCCGAAACGCGTCATTGCCGTAGTTCACGGTGCCTCGTAGCCTCTCCAGGAACTGTGCGTAATCCTGGGCGCCGGGCTCATCCGCAAAGTGCTGCCACTCGGCCAGCGTCGCCGGATCATCTGCGAGCCAGTGTGCGGCAGCCTCATGCAGGGATTGCTGCGCAAGCTGCGGTGGCGCTTCAGCCGCTGCCAGACGAGCGAGGACGTCGTCCGGCAGCGGGTTATCCCCGAACTCGAGGCTCTCCAGATGCGGGTAGTAGAGACTAAGATGCGGTACAAGAGCCTCAACAAGACTCTCAGGCAGGCTGGTCAGCCGGTTACCGCTAAGATTGAGCGATTGCAGCGTGCTCGGAAGAGGGGCGGGGAGGTTGGCCAATTGATTGCTGCTGACATCGAGTTCAATGAGCCACGATGGGAGTGACTCGGGGAGGTCGGTCAGCTGATTGCCACTAACCGCGAGCGAGGTGAGCCCGCTCGGGAGAGGGTCCGGCAGGCTAGTTAGTCGGTTGTCGTTTGCGTTTAGGATCTCAAGCCCAGCCGGAAGGTTGGCCGGCAGACTGGTCAAGCTGTTGTCGGCGAGCTCCAGCCGAGAAAGGGTCGCCGGAAGAGCGTCCGGCAAACTGGTCAAGCGGTTATGGCTAATGAGAAGATACTGGAGACCGGGTGGGAACGTAGCTGGCAGGCTGCTTAGCTCGTTGTGCCTAGCGCGCAGTTCCAGCAATCTTGGCGGCAGGGCGGCGGGCAAAGCGGTCAGCGAGAGGGACGACAAATCCAGCGAGTGCGAGCCTGCGTTGTCCGAATCCCTGATTCGTGTGCGCCCCTGTCGCCGATTCTCGGCTTCGCCCTGCCCCTCTTCGGCAACCCAGTTGTCCAGGATCTGCGCGCGCGCGGAGGCTGGGGTCCGATACCCTGTCAGGGTTTCGACCCAATCCGCCATGGCTCGGCTGAAGCCGCTGAAATAACTTTCCTGCTCCCCCTCTTCGGAAGGGGCCGAGGAAGAACCTGCACTCCACTGTGCCTGTCCCGTGTTCATCAATTTCTCCATTGTCAGAACAAGAATACCCCCCGCTTCTCAAGCTCGCGAAGCAGGTGGTTGCGCAGCGCAATGATCATTCGACAGCCGGTGCACGTGCGCTGCGGCTCCCGCCCGACTCGAGTCGGTACAGGCTCACACGAGCCCAACCGCGGCAAATGGATCGATACTGCTGCGAGCTTCTGCCATTTCGCTGACCAGATAAGCCGTCAACATGGTAGCGTTCTGCCCTTAGCAGGCCTACCTGTCGATTAGCTGACGAGTGTCGCTGCAGAACACGCAGTTCGCTCCACTGTTGCCACCAGCGACCGAAGCAGGTCCACCTTGCGGGTGAGCCGGTCAAGCTTCGCAAAGACCAGCTTGGCACCGATTGCCTTGGCATGTGAGAGGGCCGCCGCGAGCTTGGGGCGGTCGGAGCGCTTGCCGCTCTCGGTTTCCACGTACTCGGCGGCTACCACCGCCCATCCGGGCAAATCCACCAGCCGGAGCGAACTCAGGACTGGGTAAAACCTGGGGGCAAGGTCAACGGCAGCCAAGAAGTTTCTGGCAAGTTTGCCATAGCGAGTTGCGACACGCCTGAAGTCCTTGAGCCGGCAGAAACAGCGCTCGATAACATTGCGGCCTTTGTAGTGCGTTTGCTGAAGCTGTGGAGGGGCACCCTGTTGGATTTGTTTGGAATGACAGGCTTCGCGCCGCGGCTGACGATTTCTGCGCGAAAGCCGTCGCCATCGTCCAAAAGGACGGCCCTGCGGCAATATCGGCGTCTTGGCCTGGAGTGAGATGAAATGCGAAAGGTTTGCAATCAGGGTCTCTCAGCGCGTGGATTTTCGTGGTCCGGCCACCGCGCGAGCGGCCGATCGCCTGTTTATGCTCTCCCTTCTCTGCCGACTGAAACGATTATAGATCGTCGCGTAAGGACCATAGTCGGGCGGGCAATCGCGCCAGCGTGCGCCGCACTGAAGCATGTGAATGATACGCTGATGATGCGCCGATCGTCATCGCGCGCCGGGCCAGTAGCCCACCGCTTGTGGTTGAGCCAGAACAGCCCTTTGCGCATCGAAGTCGTCCGCACCGAATCAACTCGGTGCGAAGGAATCAGAGTTCGCTAATTAGGTACAGACCCTAGGAGGCGCCGGCCGAACGATGGCTGTAAGCGGGAAACCCCGTCTGGCGGAGTGGGTAAGCGATCGGCTATCGGCTGCTGAGT
>NZ_LLYB01000019.1 GCF_001440475.1 Bradyrhizobium lablabi
CGGGAACGCGTGCGTGAGGCGCGGCTGGCGGAGGCCAACCGGCAAGCTGGAACCAGGCCACCGCACCGTTCGCCGCCGAGCGCGCCACGCCCGGTGCGGCCGCAGTCGCCGCAGCCAGCGGAGCCGCAGGACGGCGGAATGCCTGTCATGGCCCCGCAGGAGAGCATGGCCTCGCAGGAAAGTGAGAAAATCCGGGACGGTTCCGTGTAACGTCAGCGTTGCCGGGCCGTACTTGATGGCGAACCGTTACGTCCGGCACGCACGGAGATTGCCATGTTCGACCGCCGTATCCTGCTCGCATCCGTGGCCGGCCTGTTTGGCCTGGCCGCTTTCCGCTGGCTGCGCTCCACGCCGGCGCAAGCCGCCGAGAAGTTCGAGGTGGAAAAGACCGACGCCGAATGGCGCGCGCAGCTTACGCCGCAGCAATATGAAATCCTGCGCAAGCACGGCACCGAAAGGCCGGGCTCGAGCCCGCTTTTGAAGGAAAAGCGCAAGGGCATCTTCGCCTGCGCCGGCTGCGATCTGCCGCTGTTCTCCTCGGACACCAAATACGAAAGCGGCACCGGCTGGCCGAGTTTCTGGCAGCCGCTCGATAATGCGCTGGGAAAGACCGAGGACCGCACCTTCGGCATGGTGCGTACCGAAGTGCATTGCCGCCGCTGTGGCGGCCACCTCGGCCACGTCTTCGACGACGGGCCAAAACCGACCGGGCTACGCTACTGCATCGACGGATTTGGGATGGTGTTTCACCCGGCAGGGCCTTCGGCTTCTTGAGCCGCGCACCCGGCAATTGTTGCCCCGCCCGGCAAATGTGCCCCGGTCCCCGGACCGGGGCTTTTTTCTTAAGGTATTGATTTTTATCGGTTTTGTAGTTTGGCACAATGCTTGCGACATCTTCTCCCGACGCGGCCTGTGATCGCTTGGATCGGCGAGCCGCCCGGATCGAATTTGGAGAACATGTCATGGGTATCTTCGGCGCTCTTACCACCGCGGTCGGCGGCCTTCGCGCCAACTCCTACGCGCTGGAAAACGTCTCGGGCAACATTGCCAACTCGCAGACCACGGCGTTCAAGCGCATCGATACCTCTTTCCTGGATCTCATCCCGCAGACGGCCACCACCGCGCAGCTGGCAGGCGGCGTGACCACGCAATCCCGCTCCACCAACTCGGTGCAGGGCGACGTGCAGACGGCCTCGGTCGCCACCTTCATGGCGATTAACGGCAACGGCTTTTTCGCGGTGCAAAAGCCCGGCAACTTCACCGACGGCACGCCGGTGTTCGACGGCGTCGACCGCTTCACGCGTCGCGGCGACTTCCAGCTCGACAAGAGCGGCTATCTCGTCAACGGCGCCGGCTACTATCTGCAGGGCGTGCCGATCGATCCGACCACCGGCAACCCGTCCGGCAGCTCGCCGCAGGTCCTCAGATTCCAGAACGACTTCTTGCCGGCGCAGCAAACCACCAGGATCGACTATCGCGCCAACCTTGCCAGTTATCCGCTGACGACCAAGCACGATGTTTCCGTTCCCGGATCGGAATTGATCGCGCCGGGATCATACAGCTCCGGACATAATCCGCTGGCGCTCGGCACGCCTCAGGCGCCCTATACCGACGCCACCAGGAGTGGCACCACCCAGAACAACAAAGCGACGCCGTCGGTTGCGAACACGGCCGCGACCCTGCTCAGCGGCACGGCACCCTCCAACTCGATCTCCTCCAACTTCGTCGCGGGCGACACCATCACGGTCAACGGTCAAACCCTCACCTTCATGGCGTCGGGCACCGCCTCCGGCGCCAATCAGATCAACGTCGACGACAGCATCGGAACCTTGCTGAGCAAGATCGACGCGCTCCAGGGAACGTCAGCCCCGTACACGTCCACGATCGCCTCGGGCTCGATCACGCTTCATTCCGGCTTGTCCAACAATCTCTCGGTCACGAGCTCAAATACCACGGCCTGGGCCGCGCTCGGCTTTACCGGTACCGTGACGGCGCAGCGCGGCGGTGGCGGCGGCGTCGGCACCGGTCAGGTCGTCGGCAACGACAACTCGACGTTCCTCGCCGAGTCGGTGGCGGGCGGCGCGGTCACGACCTACGACGTCTCGGGCGCGCCGGTGAACCTGCAGTTCCGCTGGGCCAAGGTCGACAGCGCTACGCTCGGCGCCGGCCATACCGACACCTGGAACCTGTTCTACCAGGTCAATCCCAACGCAACCGGCACCCAGGTCTCATGGCAGAACGTCAACACCAATTTCACCTTTTCTGCCTCAGGCCAGATGACGCCGTCGGTTCCGTCCGTGGAGCTCACCAATGCCGTCGTCAACGGCGTTGCGCTGGGCAGTCCCGTCATCAACTTCGGCACCGGCGGTGTCACCCAATTCGCGGATGCCAACGGCAACGTGCAGGTCAACCAGATCCAGCAGGACGGCTTCCCGGCCGGCCAGTTGCAGTCCGTCGGCGTCGGCACCAACGGCCGCATCGTCGGCAACTATTCCAACGGCCGCAACCTCGACCTCGCCGAAATCTCGGTGGCGACGTTCAACGGCACCAACTTCCTCAAGCGCGTCAATGGCGGCGCGTTTGAGATGACCGACGGATCCGGACAGGCGCTGTACGGCAAGGCCGGAACTATCGTCGGTTCGTCGTTGGAAGGATCAAACACCGATATCGCCGACGAGTTCACCAAGCTGATCGTCACCCAGCAGGCCTATTCGGCGAACACCAAGGTCATCACCACCTCCAACACGATGGTGCAGGATCTCCTGAACGTACTGCGCTAGTTCCGCGACGCCGTTCGCGATGCGATTTGAGATGGGCAATTAGTCATGGGTTTGAGTCAAGCTCTCTCTACCGCGATGTCCGGCCTGCGCGCGACGCAAGCCGCGATCGCGCTGGTCGGATCTAACGTTGCCAACGCGGAAACGCCTGGTTACGTCAGGAAGTCGATCATCCAGTCCGCCGGCGTGACCGGCGACTACGGCTCGAGCGTTCTGCTCCACGGCGTCGACCGGCAGCTCGACCAGTATCTGCAGACGCAGCTGCGCACGGAAACCTCCGGCGCGGCCTATGCCGATATCCGTTCGACCTTTCTCCAAAATCTGCAGAACGTTTACGGCAATCCAGCCGAGACCGGCACCATCGAGGATTCCTTCAATAAGCTCCTGACCGCCTTCCAGGGCCTGCAGACCAGCCCGGATTCGCAGTCGGCGCGGATCAGTGCAGTCGCCGCTGCGCAGACGATGGCGCAGACGCTCAATGCGGCGACGCAGGGGATTCAGAGCCTTCGCGCCAATGCCGAGATGGGCATCAACGATTCCATCGTGACCGCGAACAACGCGATGGCCCAGATCGCGTTCATCAACAACCAGCTCCAGAACAACGGCAAGACCGACGCTGCGACGGCCTCGCTGCTGGATCAGCGCGATCAATACATCACGCAATTGTCGAGCCTGATGGACATCAGGACGGTCGTCAACGACCTCAATCAGGTGACCGTATTCACGAACTCCGGCGTGCAACTGGTCGGGACCGAGGCTGCGCAGTTAAGCTTCAATCCCCAGGGCACGATGACGCCCAACACGTTGTACAACTCCGACCCGACCAAGAGCAACGTCGGCACCATCACGATCAATTTCCCGCATGGCGGCAGCTACGATCTGGTGTCCACCAACTCGATTCGTTCGGGCAAGATCGCCGCCTATCTCGAGCTGCGCGACAACACGCTGGTGAAGGCGCAGGCACAGATCGACCAGTTCGCGGCGTCGATGTCGAGCGCGCTGTCGGACAAGACGACGGCCGGCACCGCTACTCCGGCGTCTGCGCTGCCGCAGGCCGGCTACGATCTCGACCTCACGGGCCTGCAGTCGGGCAACGTCATTCACGTCAGCTACAAGGACAACACCACCGGTGTTACGCACAATCTGTCGATCGTGCGCGTCGACGATCCGAGCGTGCTGCCGCTGAGCAATACTGCAACGCTCGATCCGAACGACGAGGTGCTCGGCATCGATTTTTCCGGTGGTATGGCGTCGGTAGTCTCCCAGCTCAACGCCGCGCTAGGGGCGAGTGATCTGCAGTTCTCAAACCCGTCGGGATCGACCCTGCGCGTGCTGGATGACGGCGCGCCAAACCGTTCGGACGTGCTGGCGGCGTCGGTCACAACGACCCTGTCGTCGCTCACCAGCGGCAACCCACAGCTTCCGCTGTTCACGGATAATGGCGGGCTCTATAGCGGCGCGATTACCGCCAGCGGGTCGCAGATGACGGGTCTCGCCGGCCGCATCAGCGTCAATCTCGGGCTGCTCGGCGATCCCTCGCGCACCATCGTATTTTCCACCAGTCCGCTGACGCCTTCGGGCGACACCACGCGCGCCGACTTCATTCTCTCGCAACTGCAGACGGGCAGCTATCGCTATTCGCCGCAGACCGGCATCGGGACCACAGGCGCTCCGTTCACCGGCACGCTGGTCAATTTCGCCAAGCAGTTCATCAGCCAGCAGGGCGAAGCGGCGACCGCCGCCAAGCAACTCGCGGACGGCCAGTCTGTGGTGCTGAACACCCTGCAGAAGAAGGTGACCGATGCCTCGGGCGTCAATATCGACGACGAGATGGCGCATCTGCTCGCGCTGCAGAACGCCTATTCCGCCAACGCGCGCGTCATGTCGTCTATCAAGCAGATGTACGACACGCTGATCCAGGCCATGTGAGGGTATCATGTCGATCGATGGCGTTAACGGCAGAACATCCTATATCGGGACCTCGATCCTCAATATCCGCAAGCAGCTCGATGATCTGACGCAGCAGCTCGCCAGCGGCCGGGTCTCGACGACCTATGCAGGGCAGGGCGCCAATCGCGGCTTTGCGCTGAGCTTGCGCGCGCAGGTCAGCAGCATCGACGCGTTCAAGGACACCGCAACCAACGTCAATACGAGACTCAACGTCGTCAACCTTGCGCTGCAGGGATTGTCCGACATCGGCACGTCGGTAAAGAAAGCGGCCAGTACGTCGACTATCGTCCTCAACGACAACGGTCAAACCTCGGGCCAGATCACGGCGCAGGCGGCGTTCTCGAATGCGGTGTCGCTGCTCAACAGTCAGTCGGGCGACCGCTATCTGTTTTCCGGCCGCACCACCGACACATCAGCGACGGTGTCGGCCGACCTCATGCTCGACGGCTTGGGTACGCAGGCCGGGTTGAAGCAACTTATCAACGAACGCCGCCAGGCCGATCAGGGCGTCGGCAACATGGCGCATCTGACCGTTTCGTCGCCGCCGTTGACGACCACCGTGACTAGCCTGGCCGAGGATGGTTCATCGTTCGGCTTGAAGCTTGCTTCGATCAGCTCATCGCTGACGGGAGCAACCGTGACGCAGCCGACCGGCGTGCCGCCGGCCGTCACCGTCGATCTCGGCGCCGTCAATCCGAACGATGGCGACAAGGTCACGTTCAACTTCAACCTGCCCGACGGTACCACCGAATCGATCGCGCTGACCGCGACGACTACCAATCCGCCGCCTGCCGGCTCGTTCCTGATCGGCGTCGATACAGCCGCAACCACGGCGAACCTGCAGGCGGCGATGACGTCTTCGATCCAGACGCTGAGCGACACGGCGCTGGTCGCCGCGTCCGCCATCGCGGCGTCCGACAATTTCTTCAATCCGTCCGCGACCGTCACCGGAAGCGCGGTCAACAACCAGGCCGCGGTGCCGGCGCCGATCACCGGCGCCACGCTGCTCTCAGGCACGGCGGGAACGGATTCGCTGGCCGCGAGCTTTGCGGCAGGCGATACCATCACGGTCAACGGCACGCCGATCACCTTCGTCGCATCGGGCGCGACCGGTAACCAGCTCAACATCACCGACAGCGTCCAGACCTTGCTGGCCAAGATCGATTCGATCTCCGGCGCCACGACGCCGTCGACCGTCACCGGCGGCGTGATTGCGTTGCACGGCGCTGATGGTGCGAGCCTGACGGTTTCAAGTTCGAACGCGGCCGCGTTCGCGGCACTGGGCTTCAGCGCTACCGCGAGCGCAAATCCGGCTCCGCTGCGCGTCAACGGCCCGCCGTTCGCCACCGCGACCAATCTGATCGGCGGCACATCCGCCAACACCGTCTCGTGGTACACCGGCGAAGTCGGCACCGATCCGGCGCGCGGCACGGCGATTGCGCGCATCGATCAGTCCATCACGGTGCAATATGGCGCGCGCGCCAACGAGCAGGCGCTACGCTACCAGTTGCAGAACATCGCGGTATATTCCGCGGTCACGACCAATGCCGCCAATCCGAATTCGAAGGCGCAGGTCAGCGCGCTGCAGCAGCGGATCTCGGCAAACCTGGCGCCGCAGAACGGACAGCAATCGATCCAGGACATGCAGGCGGAGTTTGCCGGCGCGCAGAGCGCCATCAAAGCCTCGACCGATCGTCAGACCCAGCTCAAGGGAATGGCGCAAACCATGCTCGACCAGATCGAGGGCATCAATCAGGACGAGGTGGCTACCAAGATCCTGGCGCTGCAAACCAGTCTGCAGGCGTCGTATCAAACCACGTCGATGCTTTACCAGACCACGTTGACCAAATTCCTTCCGGTCTGATCGTAGGCCGGTTGGTCCAACGACGAAGGCCTCCTTGCGGAGGCCTTTTTCTTTTGAGGAGACGGTTATGCGGATTTGCGATCGGGCTGCTCGGACGATTGCATTTTCCGGGCGCTCTGCAGGATCTGCTCTTCATGGCCGATCAGTTTCTTCGCTTCTTTCAGCGCGTGATAGAGATCGCCGTTCAGGGTGAAATTGTTGATGCCCTCGATGAAGGGCCATGCGCTCGGCATTGTCGTGAGGATGTCGCGCACCAGGCTGAAATAGGTCGGGTGGTGCGCCATCGGGTCCGGCGACAGGTACATGAGCTGCACCGCCAGATAGACCAGCTTGGCCGGCGTGTCGGCGGTTTCGGGTGTGAGAATGTCTTTCTCGCGCAGGATCGGAATCCTGTCGCCGTCGATCAGCAGTCTAGCGCGTTGATCGGTGTTGGTGACCACGCAGGCGCCGATGATGATTCGTTCGTGCGGTTTGAGCTCGACTTTCAAGGCCATGCCTGTTCTCCCATTGGCGCTTTTCGCGCGTTGTCGTGCCCGCCGGCAGATTCGGCATCCTTCCCGATGATGGTTAACCAATGGTGAAGATGCGAGTTGTGCCCATTTGACGGGCCTTTCCTGTACCTGGTCCGTAAGAATACGGAAGCTTGTCTGCGCGGCGAATTAATTTCGAATTCGCCGTCTTCCCGCGCGCCTTATCCGACCAAATTCATTTTTTCTTAGAGACTTGCTTCCAGAGTGAGCCGTCGCCCGATCGAGAGGTCGGGATCGTGGCTCGTTTTAATTTCACACCAGAAAGGTATGAAAGATGTCCGGTATTGTTCTCTCGGCTTCGGTTCGCCAGAACCTCCTCTCGCTGCAGTCGACCGCCGATCTGCTCGCCACCACGCAGAATCGCCTTGCCACCGGCAAGAAGGTCAACACGGCCCTCGATAACCCCACCAACTACTTCACCGCGCAGTCGCTCGATGCGCGCGCCGGTGACATCAACAATCTCCTCGACGGCATCAGCAACGGCGTGC
>NZ_LLYB01000020.1 GCF_001440475.1 Bradyrhizobium lablabi
AAAACCCCGAGACTCTAACTGCCGCTGGATGAAAATGCAGTGGCAGGTCAGCTCGCGCATAACGCGCATGTCGATCCGCGCTCCCGCGCCAATTCCGACCCCGCCGCGCGCAAGATCATCGGGCTCGCCAACGCGGTCGAGCCGGTCAGGACAGGCGCATCTTCATAGAGCTGATCAACGGGCCGATGCTCTTTAAACAAAAAGGCAACGCCGGCGGAGTAATCGCGCAATCGAGAAGGGCTGGCTTGTGCTGCCACGGAGCGGCACGTTTGTGAAATTTACCCAGGCCGGCGCCGATCTGTTCGCGTGACGTGATCAGGGACCATTACCCAACTCGGTAGAGGCATGCAGCAGACGCCCCTTTGACCGCTCCGCTCGCCATTTTCGTGGAAATCGTAGGGGGAGTCGGCTCCATGCTCCCTCGCTCCTTGTCGGCTCGAGCAAGGCATTGGGAGTTCGAGTCAGGGGGAGCGCTACCAACCCTCGTTGCTTCAAATCATTATTCTCAAATGCAGCTCGCAGCACTCCGTCGAGGCGCGAAGAAAGGACCTGAGGAGCTCCACCTCCGACACTTGAGGCCTTCTGTTCGTGGCGAGCGACGCCTCCCTGCAGTTGGCAATGCCGGTCTGTCCAACCATTCGGAATCCAGCTCACATTGGCTCTGTCGCAAGATTTTTCTTGATCTCCCGGTGCACACGTCGTGCACACGCCGCCTACCAACTCGTTGAAAAGCTTAAACTCTCGCTCCAGTCCATCATCGGCGCGACGGAGAATTTCCATTCCATCTCAATTGCTTAACCGCAACACCGGTTCAATGCAACAAGACGTTTTCGAAACTCTGCCTGTCCGCGGAGCATGTCCGATCCAACCAAAATATCGAAAACAACCCCATGCAAAGTAGCCTCGCAGCGGCCGGGATTATTCGGCCGCGCCCTGGAGCGTCGGCAGTTCGGCGAGCTGAGGGGGCTCCGGCACCTGGCAACCGGTCGCGCAGCAGCGGCCCGGCTGCTTCGAGAGGCGGCGCCCCTCGTCGAGAATGCCGCGGTCGAGCAGGCTTTCAACCAACTCGACCTTCTCCATCACCGGATAGTTGCGCCAGATCTCGCGCTTCATCGCTTCCGGCGAGCCGCCGCCGTGCAGCGAGATCACCGAGTACCAGCCGGCTTCGTGCGAGACCGTCAGGTCCTCGATGAAACGGGCGACCTCGGCGCGCTTCTCGGCGGGAATGTCCGGGCGGCCGCCCATGACCGCGGCGAGCGACGCCCTGGTCTCGGGGTTGTGGTCTTCCTCCGGTCCCGGCAGCGCCACGATCAGGCCACCCGAGACATAATGCGCCACGCGGTGCATGTCGTAGATCTTGGTGGCCAGCAGCAGCTTGCCGATGTTGGAGAACACCGCGTCGGGCATCACCGATCCGGCCGGGTCCTTTGTGCAATAGACGGACGAGGCGACGCCGCAGGCGTAGAAGCTCTCCGTGATGGTAATGAGCTCGACCATCGCCTCGCGGATATGCGCGTGGCGCTCGACGTCGAGCCCGTTGGCCTCGATCATCAGCGCGCCGGCGCCGATCAGGAGATCGCCGAATCCGGCGCGGGCCCCGATGCAGGAATGCCGGTGATGCGTGGCATAGGAAGTTGTGAGGAAACCGCCCTCCTCGGTCTCGCCGGCCAGGAAGACGCGGTCGTGCGGAACGAAGACGTCGTCGAACATCACGACGCCGACCGACTGGCCGTACTTGGCCGAGAACTTGGCGGAGGCCTCGCCGGGGCGCCCGGCCGGACGGGCGACGATGGTCACGCCAGGCGCGTCGCACGGGACGGCGCAGCATACCGCAAAATCCTTGTCCTCCGGATTGTGGGTCCGGCAGGGCATGACGAGGAATTCGTGCATGTAGGGCGCGCCCGTGACGATCGCCTTCGTGCCACGAATAACGATGCCGTCCGGACGGCGCGCCTTGATGCGAACGTAGACGTCCGGATTGACCTGCGCGCCGGGCCGCTTCGACCGGTCGCCCTTGGCGTCGGTCATCGCGACGCCAAGCGTGAGGTCCCTGTCCTGGACATCGTGGAGGTAAGCAAGAAAGCGCTGGCTGTAGTCCGTGCCGTGACGGTCGTCCGTCTGCTTGGTCGACTGGAAGATGCCGTTGAGCGCATCGTGCGTCAGATAGCGCTGCGCGCATCCGACCGTCTTGCAGACCAGACGCACCGCCTCGAGCTTGAACAGCAGGTCCTGCGAGGTCTCATTGATGTGCAGCATCCGGTTCACGGTCATGCCGGAGGTGCCCTGCCGCGCCGTCATGATCGGCACGTGCTCCTGCTTGAGCGCGAAGTCGTAGGTGACGCCGACGCCGGCGACGCCGGGCGCAAGCAGCGGCTCGTCGGCGACGCTTTCCACGGCGTTTCCGTTCACGAAGACCCGCGGCTTATAGGCACGAAGGGATTCCCGGTAGTCGGCACCCGACATCAGCATGGCGTCACCCCTCTTGTTTGAATAATTAAACAGTGTTAGATTTTTTAACACTGTTAGAATCGCTGTCAAGGTGGATGCGAGGAGGCAGATGGTCGAAAAGCGGCAGAACCGGCGTGATGCGGTCAGCGGGCACAAGCGGGAACTTATTCTCGACGCGGCGAAGCAGGTTTTCGCGGAGGAAGGGCTGGAGGGCGCGAGCCTCAGGGCGATCGCCGTGCGCGCCGGATACACGCCTGCAGCGCTCTATTTCCACTTCGAATCCAAAGAGGCGATCTACGCCGAGGTGCTCAAGTCCTCCCTCGCCTCACTCGGTGCTACTGTCGACCAGGCGGTCGTGCAGGCGAAGTCGCCGGCGCAGCGCCTGAAAGCAGCCGCCATGTCGTTCTTCCGCTTCTACGCCGAGAATCCGCGCGACCTCGACCTTGGCTTCTATCTTTTCCGCGGCGGCATGAAGCCGGCGGGCCTCGGGCACGAACGCGACGAGACGCTGAACGCCGCTCTCGAGTCCGCACTGCGCCCGATCGCCGAGGCCGCGAACGAGCTCGGTGCTTCGCGGCAGAAGGCCAATCTCCTGATGGTCGACTGCTTCGCGCATGCCACCGGACTGCTGCTTCTGCTGCACACAGGCCGCATCCGGATGTTCGGAGCTTCCGCGCCCGATCTCATGGAACGATATGTCAAGGATCGGATCGCCCATCTGACGGAGGAGTGACACTCATGCTCACCATCGACCCGAAGCGCTCGCTCCTCCTCGTCGTCGACTTCCAGTCACGACTGATGCCGGCCATCCACGATGGCGAGACCGCCGTCCGCAACGCCAACCGACTCATCGAGGCAGCGAAGCTCATCGGCATCCCGCGTCTGTTCACCGAGCAGAACGCGAAAGGGCTGGGACCGACCGTCGCAGACATACCCGTCGAACGGGATCGCCTCGTCCACAAGCAGTTTTTCGATGCCTGTCGGGAAGACGGCTTTCTCGACCGCATCCCGACCGACGCGCATGTCGTCGTCGCGGGTTGCGAGTCGCATGTCTGCGTCCAGCAGACCGTGCTAGGACTCCTGCAGGCGGCGCGGAAAACTTTTGTCGTACGCGACGCGCTCGGCTCTCGCCGACCGGAAGACAAGGAGACCGCCATCCACCGCATGGAGCGTCATGGCGCGGAAATCGTCACGGTGGAGATGGTCATCTTCGAATGGCTGGAGACGGCGGACAATCCGCACTTCCGACCGGCGATCGCGCTCATCAAATAGCTGCTTCGTCAGCTACGCCGCGTTAGTTGGCACCGGCTGACTGAATCGAACAGTCGACATCGGGTTTTGGAGGCCCGCGTTCTGCCACTGAACTAAACCGGTATCTGGTCCTGACTGGGAGAATCGAACTCCGCGTCTCCCGGTCCACAACCGAGCGTCCTGCCATTGAACGAAATCAGGAGAGATTGAATGGCCGCCTATCTCGTGGTCGGCGGCGGACGGATGACGAGCAAGTCGAGCAGTTGGTGATCGGCGGACAGAACGGGTCTAGGGCGATGTCCGCTTATCCCCCAACAGCGGCGCAGAAGCGGACATTGCCTGAGATCCGAGAAGTGCCCAACAGCGGTCACTCCGCAACCGCGTAGATGAATGCTGCCCTCACCGGGAAGCGAGGCGGCGCGTCGGGTGGAGCGTGTGCAAAAGCCGCAAGTCATTTGAAGCGCCTCGCCGTTACGTTTTCGGTACACAGGCTTGACCTTGACGCGCGCGCGTCGCAGGTTTCGGGGCGCCGCGCGCGGCTCGCGCGCCCAATAGGCAGGATCGATCTTTCATGGCATTCGTGCAGTTCACGCAACCGGACGATCAGCCCATCGTCATCAACACGGATAGGATCGTGACCGCCACACCACTGCCCGACGGGCAAGGCACGCGCATCACCTTCAACAACGGTGGTCATCAGGACGTGAAGCAACTCATCGCAGACGTGCTGCGGCAGTTGAACATAAGCGCGTAGGCTCAGGACATCGCCGCCTGGGCGAACCATTCGTGCACTTTCTTGAGTGCTGCCCAATGTCGCAGATGGGTCATAGAACAAGCAAAACGGCCTCAGTGCGCGCGCATCTGAGGCCATTTTGAGACCTCCCGCCGGGCATTGGGCAAAATGTCGACCGGTCGGTGGCCTAGCTTTCGGGGATAGGATCGCCGATTGCTGAGGACCAAGACCAGCCCAGGTGAATCGTTCCGTCCCAATAGCATCCTGATCGCACCGCGCGAATGGCGCGCTGGCCCTGTTTTGACCCTTGAATCGCTCTGTAACCACTAGTTCGGCAACTGAACACGAATTAACTGGCTATTTGGTTCGATCGGGATCCATATAGCTTCCATCACCGCCGCATCACGGGCATCCACCGGTGACAGAGAGTGTTGCGCTCCCGTTATTCGAGGGGAGGCGTCATATGCCCCAATCTCAACGCATGTCGCCCGCCATTCCGCCGGTTGCATTTGGGCGTCCTGCCTGTCCGAAGTGCAAGGCCGAGATGATGCTTACCAGCATCGAGCCAGCACGCCCAGGCGTCGACTTGCATACGTTTAAATGTGCTGTCTGCAATCATGTAGTTACGGCCCTGGCCGCGTATGAAGATCCCATGAAGTCCAAGGCTCTTGGACGCTGGCTTCTAGGCGATTTGCACTCGCCGACGTAGTTAAGTGTAAACACAAAAGGGCAAATTAGGCCGCTCCCCGGAAACTTCGATGCGAGTTTCGACCCAAAAAATTGCGTAGTGAGCAAACCAAAAGGAGGAGGAAATGAGGAATTACACATACGAACGGAAGGTGCGCACCGTGGCCGAGCGTGAGGCACGAAAGGCCTTCAAGGAGGTGGACGTCACGGTAGCGATGGCCGAGTAGAACGCACTCAAAAGGCGTTCCATGCAAACCACCAGCGGTTAAAGGCGGAGCGATTGGCTCGCGAGGCCGAAGCAGCGCGGAAGCTCAAAACCTGATCGGAGGCTTTCGGTCAAATCTGAGTAGCTCGTCGAACCTGTTAGGCTGAAATATCTTGCCGTACTCGTCGGTGATCTGCACCTGCCATCCGGCCCAAACTAGGGTGCGAGCTTTCGCAACCGCCAGCATTGGACTGACGTGACTCGCAACGACGGTTTCCCGTCCTCCTTCCTCGCATGAATGCTGAACGTCATCGCATCCTCAAAAGAGAAAGGCCGGCGGGCGTACCGCCGCTCTGCAGGGACTACTAGCTGCAAACACTGATGGCCCGTACAAGCGTCGATTCGGTGTCATGACTGAAATGACCAATGTCTCAATTGGGTCACGTGTGGACGGCGCCTTGGCAAGAACTTTCTGACGTTTTGCAGCATTGGTCGGGTGCGGTCACGTGTCCGGCCTGTTGATGCGGCAGGTGGTGTAGCCGCTGGCCCTAATGCTCTGCGCGGATCGGGTCCCAATCGTTCGCATGCACTTGAAAGTGCGTTGACCCAAACGGGCTCTCCCAATCCCCGGAACAACCGTATCTGCATTACGTCGTCATGCCCTCGCCAATCGTTGAAACTCCTATTGTCTATGCTGCTGGCAGCAATCTTGGCTCTTTGAACGGCTCTCCGCGTACCATCATGGCCCAGGCCATGCGGGCGATTTTATTGGCAAGCGCCACGGCGGAGACCTTGATCGGCCGGCGTTCCATAATATGCGCAAGCCAGAGGCGCCGCGTGCCATGCTGCCGCGCGTATCGGATAACGGCCATGGCGCCCGTGACGAGCAGCCATCGCAAATACCGATTTCCCTGCTTTGAGATTCTGCCCAGACGGTTCTTGCCGCCGGTCGAATGCTGCTTGGGAACAAGCCCGATCCAGGCCGCCAGGCTTCGTCCGGACGAGAACTCTTTCCAATCACCGACTTCTGAGACCAGGGCGGTGGCGACGATGGGACCAACGCCTGGGATCTGCTCGAGCCGGCGGCTTTCTTCGCTTGAACGATGCCAGGCATGGATGCGCTTCTCGATAGCTCCGATCTCAGCTGCGATCGCGGCGTGTTGGCGGGCAAGAACATCGAGACTGAACCGTGCGGCCGCGGGTATCCGACCATCCTTCTCGTCAGCAATGATCTTGAACAGCTCGGCTGTGCCGTTGCGCCCCTTTGCCGAGATAATGCCGAGCTCGGCCAGGTGACCGCGGATCGCGTTCGACAGCATCGTTCGCTGACGGACCAGTAGCTGTCGGCTGCGATGCAGCATCAGGCCTGATTGTTGCTGCTCGCTTTTGGTCGGCACAAAACGCAAAAATCAGACATGGAATGGCTTTAGGCGAGTAGTCCGCGTTCTCCTTGGCCACCATGTCGATGGCGGTCATCGGCAGAAATCGTTTCAACCTCTAGTAGCCAAGTTCGGCAATTTCGGCTATGTTCCGCAACGTGCATACATATTGGGGCGGCATGTCCGCCATCGGGAGAACATTGTCATGAGATTGCCGTCAAGCTTTGTCGCGCCTTCGGCCGTCGCCGTCGTGTCAACTATCTTGCTGTGCGGTCCGGCAACGTCGCAAACCGCAACAGGCCCCGCCTCCTCACTTCCGAGCGTCACGGTCGATGCGCCGAAGCAGGTGGCGAGGCCACATGCGCCGAAGCAGAGGGCCAATACAGGGGGATCTCGCCAGACATTATCAACCGGATCGTCAACCGCTCAAACGCCATCGGCCGCGCCGAATTCAGTACAAGGGAGGATTGCCAAGCTTGAGGCGGCTGCCAGCAGTTGCAACGGAGGTTGCCAAACAAGCTTCAAAACCGGGAACGCACCTTGGGTTGGATGTAGTTTTGCGGGTGGGGAAGCTGCAGGAGTGGGACCTTACTCGTTAACGTGCACAGACACACTCACCTACAAGACCTACTTGGACTGCACGAACACCAAAACCTTTTTGGGCTGGGGACCAAGAGAGGTCCGGTGGCATTGCACCAGCCTGCTCGCCGGGGGCAAGCTTACCCACGAAAAGGTCGCCCAACTCAAGCAATCAGGCCGTTAGTCCACGCCGCCCGCTGGCTGCCCCGAGACGTAGGATAGCACGGTTCGATTGAAGGATTTCGAGCCGTGCGGAATGCCCGCTTCGGGTCAAACTCAGAAGTCTGAGTGCGCAACTGGGAAGTCCGCTTTGCCCTCAACAACGGGCATCGTCAGCCAGACCTGTCAGGTCCGAAAAGGGCCGATTCCGTTGAAAAAGGCGGCTGTTGCGGCGCAGGAG
>NZ_LLYB01000021.1 GCF_001440475.1 Bradyrhizobium lablabi
ACTGTGCCCGCGCGCATGCGTCAATCAGGCGGTCTTCGTCGTAGGCGTACGATGCCTGTCGCCACCGCGACCGAGAAGCCGCGCTATCGCGTGAAGGCGCCGTCGATCCGCAATCAGGCCGATCCGGCGGCGCTGCCGCGGAAGCCGCGCGCCTTTAGGCGCCACCAAAGTTCAGCGCCGTTAAGGCAGCCGGTGGCCAACTGATCGTCAAGCCATGGCAGGTGCTGATCGAGCGAACTCTGCCGGGTCGGAAGACATCATGGCGTTCGTCACGGATCACCTGTCGAACCAGTTTCCTGCTATGACCGGTTTGGCGCACGATCTACTTGATCCGCGTTCCGCTTTTCGACAGGGCCAAGATCGTCGCATTGGTCTCTTCGCGGCGAAGATATCCGTCATACTGCAAGCGCTCGGCCGCAGGGAGCAGTTTGGGATCGATTGTTGTCACCCCGATTGCGCTGCGGATCTGGCGCATCGATTTGCGGACGGCATCGAATGTCGAAAACCTTCACCGGATCCCGTCGGCCAGAACTATCGCTCGTCTCATGACGGTCGGACGGGATACGCTGTCGAAGGCAGAGATGGTCACTGTCGCGGCGATCGAAGCTGGCGTACCAACCCTGGTCGAGGCGCGCGAGATCATAGCCGAATTCCACTTGATGATCCGGCGCAGGAGCCGCCGCCGAGTTGTCGCGATGGATCGAGCGCGCTCGCGCCAGTCTCGTTGCCTAATTCGCCCCCGGGTTACGAATGATGAAGCGGCGGTTCGGGCGGCGATCACCTTGCCTTGGTCCAACGGAGGTGCGAGCGAGGAGAAGAGCGACATGACTTCACCTCGCCAGAGGCGTTGACGACCGGTCACCCGGCCCTGGCTATCAACTGCATGGATGTGAAACACGTGCTTCGAAATTCCAACCCAATTGTCGCGGCTTCCATTGGTGAATTGCTCCTGTTAGCAGGTTCGTGCATCGCCAGTATATCGCCCCGGCCGAGGGAGCGGGGCCGTCTTCCCCATCAATGGCCGGATGCGCGATGAGTTGCTCAACGAGACCCTCTTCTTCGATCTCGACGACGCCCGCACCAAAATCGCTAATTGGGTCGCCGACTACAATACCCGGCGGCCTCATTCGTCGCTGAAATACCTCACCCCTGCGGCCTGCGCTGCCCACCTCACCGCAACGGACGACCGGCTCCGCAAGCCCGACCAGCTCCGCGGATCGTCCGTTGTTCCACCCGCGCCACCTGGCGTACAAACCGGCGAGCTCTAACCGCCGCTGGATGAAGGTTCAGTGGCAGGTCAGGGCTTGTAAGAGCGGCGGGAGCAACACAATGAACCTTGGCTCCATAAGCGCGTTGGAACTAGTGACCCTGAGAATTGCCTCGGTCCTTCTCGTCGCAGTTCTCGTCGGCTAGTGGTGGGCTACTCGAGACTTCCGCGATTTGTAGGTGAGGTTACCTCTCCGACAGACAACGTCCCCACCTCGGTCAACTCAGGTGATACTTATTGAACAGTTCGCCAATCTCGGTTGCGTTAATCTTTTTCAGAATAAGTTCGCGCAGGAACGCTCGTCCTGGGATCTCAATTTCCTTGCCGTCACGCAGTCTACCCATTGCTGCAAGCAACTTGCGAATATCATAAGTTGAGTTGAATACCTCAGGCACGCCACGTTCAATCTTGAGGAGTATATAAACGGCTTCCATCGCCGTCCGAACCGAGTATTCCGTCGTGAAGATACAATCCCGCTCACCCGACTCCGCGAACTGGCCGATGAAGGCGAAATTGACTGCCTCTTTAGGCACAACATCTGGCCGGTCGCCCATCTGCCGCGGCATGAAGAAGGAAGTGACGTAGGGCATCATCACCGGCACCGTTTTGGCTGCGCTCGCGGCGAGTTCCGGTATGCTCGGGACCGGCACACCGAGGTGATAAAGCCATTCTTGCGTGATTTCCTCGCCCGTACAATCTTGCATCGGTTTCTTCACGTAGTCGCCGGCTTTCTCGACGAATAGTGAATAGAGCCAGGCAACGACTTGGTCGCTGCGCTGGTGCTTGAAATGCGGCTGGCGGTTTGCGGTCCAACTGAGCAACCAGCTCGAATCTTTCACCGTAACGATGCCTCCTGTGACGACCCTGCCGCTGAACGGATCGCGTTTGGCAATCTTGTGAATGTATGCCGGAATGCGTGCGTCCAGGGTCGTGATGGTCGCCGATTCCCATTTGGTTGCAGAGATATTGCCGCCAAAGACGTCTGGACGGCCAAAGGCGGCATCCTTAGCCGCAATACGCCGCCACAGATCCCAGGCGGGCGCGGGGCCTTCGTCGAGCCTGGGAGCTGTGTGATGGTCCCCCATGTCCGAGTTTTCGGTAAGCGACCCGATCGTCATGAAAACAAGATCGTCGGCGCCAATATCGACACTGCCCACAATGCCATTCTCCAGCCATCGGATGCCTGTGGCTTGCTTGCGTCCGCGTTTTATGTCGAAATCAATATCGGTGACTTCGACACCGTAGCGAAAGTTGACGCCTTGCTCTAACAGCCATTTGCATAACGGCAGAACAAGCGATTCATACTGATTGTACTTGGTAAACTTCAGCGTGCTGAAATCCGGCAGGCCGCCGATATGATGGATGAATCGATGCAAATAAAGCTTCATCTCGAGGGCCGAATGCCATTCTTCAAAAGCGAACATAGTACGCCAGTAGAGCCAAAAATTGCTGTTGAAGAAATCTCTCCCGAACACTTCGTCGATGCGCTTGGCCTCCATCTGCTTACGAGTGGCAAGAAAAAGGGCAATCAGCTCTCTCTGGGCCTCTTCGCTCAAAGTGAAGAGGCCATCGGTATGGGCATTCTGCCCCTGGTTCACCGTCACCCGCTGTAGTGTGTAGTTCGGATCATCCTTGTTCAGCCAGTAAAACTCGTCGAGCACGCTGGCGCCTTCAAGTTCGAGCGATGGGATCGAACGGAACAGGTCCCAGAGGCACTCGAAATGATCCTCCATCTCTCTACCACCTCGAATCACGAATCCCCGTGCCGGGTCTTGACTACCGTCCAACGCGCCCCCCGGAAGATTCAGTCGTTCGAGGATGGTGATACGGTCGCCACTCATTTGTCCGTCGCGGATCAAGAAGGCTGCGCCGGAGAGCGCCGCTAACCCCGAACCAACGAACCAAGCTGTCTTGCTATCCACACCTGCGGGTTTGCGGGGGCGAGCAAAAGCTTCGTAGTTTCCACTGCTGTAGTACATCGTGAGATTCCATCTAGTTCGACGTGACAATCCGTCAGCTGATAGTCAAAAGATCTTTGCAGGCGCCGGACACGTGTGCGGGACGCCGATCGTCAGGCCGCCATCGACCACGATTTCGGAGCCCGTGAGATAAGAGGACTCGTCGCTGAGCAGGAACAAGACTGCCCGTGACACTTCCTGCGGCTCGGCGGCCCGCCCGAGCGGAATGGGGAAACTGGAAGGCTCGAAATTCTCAGTCATCCGAGTGTTGATTAGGCCCGGATGGATAGAGTTTACGCGAACGCCGGACGCGGCGGCCTCCAAGGCAGCGGACTTGGTTATGCCCCGCACGCCGAACTTGGAAGCAACGTCGGCGTGAAGCCCAGCAGTCCCCCTCAACCCCTCGATCGACGAGATGTTAACGATCGAGCCTCCGCCCGCGCGGCGCATGGCCGGTAAGGCAGTCTGCATACCCAAGAAAACACCGGTGAGATTGACTGCAAGTGTCTTCTTCCACTGCTCGAGCGGGAACTGCTCGATGGGAGCCATGCTGGCTATGCCTGCATTGTTGACGAGGCCGTGCAGCGCGCCGAACTTGCTCTCCGCAGCCGCGATCGCCTGGCACCAATCCTCTGGCTGAGCGACGTCTTGACGCACATAGATCGCGGATGTGCCAAGTTCGGCCGCGAGAACCTCTCCTTCCTTGTGAAGAATATCGGTGATCACGACTTTCGCGCCCTCGGCTACCAGCAGGCGCGCATGAGCAGCCCCCATGCCTTGAGCCCCGCCGGTTACCAGAACGACTTTTTCGTTCACACGTCCCATAACTTTTGCTTCCTCGATCAGTGGCGGTGCAGGGTCTTCCCAGTATCAGGCATGAGGATCATGCTGACGGAAATGTTTGAGAACCCGAACCTTGGAAGTAAAGCAAGTCGCGAGCCGCGGTCTGCACCATGCCCGCTTAACTCCTGTCGATCTATCCTGTGCCGCGCATCATCTGCAATGCCCCCAAGCCTGCAGCAGTGCTCATGTAAATTGGCGCGAAAGCAGTTCGATAACGAGTTCACGTCGTGAACAAGCGTTCGCGGCGCAGGCGTTTACGTCGGAGTGTTGCATTGGCCTCGCCAAACTGGGCCACCTTCTTGATGCCGACAATTCACGACCGAGTTTCTTCCAATTTTGGGTGAATTGCCGCTGACCGCAAGTGAGGCAAGACCGGTTCCGCACAAGCGCGCACGGTACTGAGCTCTTTGTGGGTCGCAGCGGTAGAAACGGGGCGCAGAACACATGAGGTTCTCCCAGTCTTGCGAATTGGAATATCCCCTTATGTGCAATCGCCGCGCCGAGAATCTGATCGCAACGCAAACTCAAGTGGCTCTTGCAGTTGCTGGAGGTCTTCCGACGTGCTAGCGCGACGTCGGTGTTCGCGTGGCCTGCGTTTCCGACCATGCACAGCATAACGTCTTGGCACCAGTAAGAGAGTCTCATCGATACTTTCTGTCCGGAGGCTTGGTCATGTCGAGCCTTCGACATCGCGTCGTCAATCTGACAAGCGAGGAAGGCAACAGAACAACAGCCGAAAGTTGCCAGCGGTCTCTAGTACCAAGTTCGGCATCCGCAGCCGAGTGAGCCCTATAACCCGCTCGAGGTGCTTGGCATCGACGTTGCATAATGACAGATAGGAGGGCGCCTTGACGTCATCGTCGGCGAGCACGCTTCGCCGGAATGAATGCACAATCAACAGGCGCATTCGGCCGCACCGCATAGCGGCCTGTCTAGAATGGAAAGGTCAAGCGTGTTTGATGTTTTCGGATCGTTTAACGGTGGATTGATGTGCAAGGCGCAGAACTCGGTACTCGGCCTGGCGTAGCGACGATCGCGATCACTGGATCGATCAGCCCCGGCTCGCTGCTTGATAATGCCCCGATCAATCCACACCATGAAAACCCAACTCGTCCATAGCCGTTACGGACGGCCGAGCCTGCATTGGGGCCAACGCAATACAGTCGCTTCAGGGATGCTCCAACAACCGGATAGGCGCGGTGAGATGAATTAGCTCAACTCCCAATCGGTGAAAATAGTTCGAAAGCGAGGAGAAATGTGATGTCCGACGTCAAAGGCATTCCGTTTGATGCGCCCCTTTACCATGGGGGCAAAGATCGTGGCAGCTCGTTTCTCGGCTGCCAAGCCATAAGCCTTATGTTCAGGGTGGGACACGAGGTGAACCGTCTATTACCGAACGGGCTGGTACCTGCAGCAAACCCTGCAATCGCCATTGTGGGGGTCGCGAGTTATCGCTCAAGCACTGTCGGGCCATACTTGGAGTGCTATTCGGGAGTTCAAGTTCGTGATCCCGGTGGTGAGACTGGCTATTACATTCCTTACATTTACGTGACAACGAATGATGCAGCGCTCGCCTCGGGACGAGAGGTTCTTGGTGCTCCAAAAAAGCTCGCGCACATTACTTTGATCAGAGAAGGCGGCCTAATTCAAGGCACGCTCGAGCGTCCGGATGGCAAGCGCCTGCTGACCCTTACCGCTCAACCAGACCAGCGCATGAGCTCGGGTTCGCGACAGATGTATTCTGCGCGGACGAATTTCTACTCGGTTCGGCACCTGCCGCCCATCAATGAGTCCGGGAAGGGAGCAGTAACGCAACTCGTCAAATGGTGCACGGACCGAACGTTGCGACGCGACGAGCGTGGCGAAGAAATTCTATTTACTGGACCTATCTCCCTAACTTACGACTCCCCCTCGATTGTCGATCCCGTGCACAATTTGAAAGTTGGCCAAGCCTTGCTCGGCATATACGAGGAGTATGACGCCATGCTCGAGGCCATTGATATCATTTCGCAAGAATTAAACCAGGTAAACAGCTGATTGATGAGCTTGAGGAATTTCATCCAATCCTGAGTTCTGCCCGGCCTGTCGGCTTGCCCGCTGATGGGCCGTTATAGCGACGCGAGCTACAGTCCAGACGCGCAGCATGACATCGCAAAGGGGCAAATTGCCTCGCCGGAGGCGTCACATGTACAAGCATACTCGCGCCAGGCGCCTGCACGGCGGATAGCCTATCATGGAGATGGCGTTCGTATCGCCCATGACGGTTGGGGAATCGTCACAGCTATTGGCGATAGGGCAGGCAGCGTCGGCATCAAGTTGACGGATGCATCCGTCCGCCCGGCTCGCATCGACTGTCGCAATCGTCGCCATGGCATCACGGCTTAGACTGCCGGTCGCGGGCGGACCCCAATCAGGATTTCAGGGGTATCCGCGCGTGTTCCATCAAATGATGACGGACCGGCGTGAAATGGACGCGCATAGCGGGACCGCTTAAACCGGTTTCTTAGTTGGAAGATGACCGCTCCTTCTCCTACTATCATGCCGCAAGGGCCGTCGTCTGCTGTTGTTGCGGCTGTGGGCATGTGGGCAACGCGGCGGCGTTGTCCATCATGTCCACAGCGGGCGGTCCCTGTTGCCGCGCGCCAGACGGCTATCGGCGTGCGGTAGCCGAGCGCCTGGTCAGGGCGATACTCGTTGTAGAAGGCGATCCAGCTGGAGATTTCGTCCGTGGCCTCGCGGCCGTCGTGTATCCCTTAAGGTAGATGTCCTTGTGCTTGAGCGATCGCCAGACACGTTCGATGAAGACGTTGTCCATCCAAGGCCCGCGTCCGTCCATGGAGATCCGGATTCGGGCGGCCGAAAGCGCGCCGGTGAACGCGGCGCTGGTGAACTGGCCAGCCTGGTCGGTATTGAAGATCTCCGGCTTGCCATGCTTGGCGAGGGCGTCGCGCCGCCACGCAGAACGAGACATCCATCGCGTTTCGACACTCGCCACGCCAGGATGGCGCGGCTCGCCCAGTCGATAATCGCCACCAGATAGAGGAAGCCCCGTCCGACCGGGATGTAGGTGATGTCGGCCGCCCAGAAGTGATTGACGCGCTCGGATTGTGAGTTTGCGCAGCAGATATGGATAGATCTTGTGGCCGGCGGCAGGGCTCGTTTTGCGAGGTCGTGGCCCGAGCGCCGCAATCGCCATCTTGCGCATCAGCCGTTGCCCGCGCTTGCGGTTGATCCGCAGCCTCGGGCGCGCAGCATCGCATTCATGCGGCGCGAGCCGAGAGAAGGCCACGCCGTGAACAGCTCGTCGATCAGGCGCATCGGTGCGGCGTCGTTGTCATTGGCCGGCGGTCGCGGCCGGTAGATGCCGTAACGCGCAACGCCGACCAGGGCGCATTGTCTTATCGACAGCGTCCGATCGCCGCGGTCGAGCATCGCTCGGCGGCCCGGCGCGCTCATCTTCCGGACCTCTTGGCTAAAAAGTCCCGCTCGGCATGCAGTTTCTCGACCTCTCGCTCGCGATCGGCCTCGGCATCCCGGCCGACACCGACGTCGAAGACTCGCATTCTCCAGCAGCTGCTTCTTCCAGGCGTAAATCTGGTTGGGTGGACCTCGTAGCGCTGGGCCAGATCGGCAACCATCGCCTGTTCCCGCACTGCCTCCAGGGCAATCTTCGCCTTCAAGGCGGCGTCAATCTTGCGTCTCGTCTTCGTCATGGTTCGCTCCGTTTAAACGGAGCGGCCGATCTCCTTAGCCCCGGTCCTAAAACCGGATCCATTTCAGCCAGAGCTGGAACCTGGCTATTTCTCTAAAATGTTGGCTTCAGCCTCAAAAGAGGAAACAACGCAGCGGGTTACAGCGTCTTGAGGTATTCGAGCAACGCCTTTTTGTCTTGCTCGCTCAAACTAGTCCCGTATTCGTGGCCGCATCGGCTGTTTCCAGAATTGATGTCATTACAATCCGTGGTGGATAATGTTTCACTCAAATTGCAATCCCATAATCTTTGCGAGGTCACCTTTGCTAGCAACCGCGCGCGCTCGTAATTCCGGCTTTTGGTGAATCGACATCCGCAGCGCATTCGGAAACATCGCAGCGACATCATCGAAGCCTGGCGGCGCCAGCAACCGGTCGGCTCTCTGCTGAGATATTTCGTTATCGTGCAACACTTCGAGGCTGCAGACGCGAGCGATCGTCACGGCGCGGCGCCAGATTCGCTGATGGTTCATGGATTTTGCTTTTAGCTCTGATGCCGGTAGCGGACTGGCTGCCGGGACTCAGAAACCGCAAACGTGAACGGCCAATGTGCTTTTGGGGTGCCCCTTGGACATGGGCGCACCGCCGTGCCAACGCGGTGACCTGCCACTGCATTTTCATCCAGCGGCAGTTAGAGTCTCGGGGTTTT
>NZ_LLYB01000022.1 GCF_001440475.1 Bradyrhizobium lablabi
AAACCGGCGGTGCGTTCCGCCGCCAGGACGCAGGCGCGGCAGCCTGTGCCCATTACGCCGACCGCGAGCTCCCTGACTGCCGGTATCACGCCAAGTGTGGCGCGCGCACTGCTGTACCAGGCGCCGGCCGGCCAGACCGAGACGACCATCGACCGCAGCCAGTTCGAGAACCGGCCGGCATTCTCCGTCGCCGACGTGCTGCGCGAGAGCCCGGGCATCTCGGTGAAGCAGGGCAACGGGCCCCGCGACATCGGCATCTCGATCCGCGGCTCCAACGCCCGCAACGGTTTTGGCATCCGCAACCTCGTGATCTTCGAGGACGGCTTTCCGGTCACACAGCCGGACGGACTTTCGCGGAGCGACCTGATCGACCCCAAGGCCTATAGCGCGATCGATGTGATCCGCGGTCCGTCATCTGCACTCTTCGGCAATTACGCCACCGGCGGCGCGCTCAATTTCCGCACCCGCCCGGGCCGTACCATCGACGGGGTCGAATACGGCGTCGAGGGCGGCAGTTTTGGTTACCTCAACAACTACCTTGCCACCGGCAAGAAGGTCGGTAACTTCGAAGGCTCGCTGTTTGCGAGCGATGCGCGCGGCGACGGCTTTATCGGCAATAGCTGGTTCAACACCCAGACGGTGAATTTCCTCGGCACGTTGCAGGCGACGCCCGACGACCGGTTCACCGTCAAGTTCATCAACAACAATCTCGATACCAGGCTGCCGCTCCGCCAGACGCTGACCCAGTATTATCAGAACCCGTACCAGCAGGGCTGCACGACGGGCGGGAACGTCGCGCTGGGGTGCCCGACGGTGTCGTTGTTCAACAATGGCTTTAACGGCTTAACAACACCTCAGACCGCCACTGAGGCGGGCCTTGGCCGCTTCGACAGACGAACGATCGTCGGCGGGCGATGGGAGCATGATTTCGACAACACGACGACGTGGCGCAATCAGTTCGTGTTCGACGATCGCAACATCAACCAGCCGACCGGCTCCACCAGCGCGATCGGCGATTTTCCGTCGTACAACTACATGAGCGACATTACCAAGCGTGGCGAAATTTTCGGGCTGGAGTCCACTGTCTATTTCGGCGCGTTCTACAACACGCTCACGGCGTCGAGCGATTCGAGATTCGTCATGCCGGGCGGCAACGCGACGCTGGGCAGGCTGCAGAGCAATACCTGGAGCGACACCACTAACTATGGCGTACGTGCGCGTGAAGAGTTGAAGCTGACGCCGCAACTGACTGCCATTGCGGGAATCGGATGGGAGGCCACGCATCTCAAGGGCATCAATACCGCCTACAATTACGGAACATCACCGGTCCCGAATCCGACGATCATCCCGACGACCGCCGACCGGCAATTTCAGAATACCGCGCCCGAGCTGGCACTGCTCTACAAGCTGAATCCCGAGTGGCTGTTCCGCGCGCGTGTCGCCACCGGCTACGGCACACCGCAGGTCAGTAACCTTTTCGTCCTTTCGACCGGCGCGCCCGGCAATAACACGCAGCTCCAGACGCAGACCAATCTCGGTTACGATATTGGTTTCGACTGGACGCCAAACAGCGCGCTCAAGTTCAGTGCGACCGGCTTCTATGAGTTCTTCCGCAACGAACTGGTGAGCCAGGCGACACAGGTATCCGGCGTCAGTTACATGTTCAACGCGCCACGATCCGAGCATCGCGGCATAGAACTCGCCGCCGACTGGAAGTTTTATCGCGGCTGGCGTTTCACCGCGGCCTATACCTATCTCGATCAGTTCTACACCGAATATACCGAAGACATCAGAAGCACCGGCGCAGGCGGCACCGTCTTCAGCTTCAATCGTGCGGGCAACAAGATCCCCGGCATCTCGCCGCACGAACTGACGGCGCGCCTTGGCTACGAACAGATGTGGGGGCCGCTGGCTGGCCTCGGGGCGTTCGTCGAGGTGCAGTGGAAAGACTCGTTCTACATGGACAACGCCAATTTGCAGAGGGCGCCCGGCTACGAGCTGGTCAATCTCAACGTCCACTACAAGACGGACCTCATCTCCGACTATTTCAAATCATTGAATGTCTACTTCGAGGTCAGGAACGTGTTCGACCGGACCTACGTGGCTTCCGCGAACAACATCCAAAACACGGTCACGGGTGGCGTTCAAGGTCTCAGCGGCACCGGCTCGATCTACGCCGGTTCGCCGCGCGCCTTCATCGCCGGCATGAAGCTGGCGTTCAAATGAGGAGGAGTAAAGCCATGCTGCGAATGAGCCTGCTCGCGACGCTCGCTTTCTCGCTTTGCCACACGGCCGCGAATGCGCAGATGAGTCACCACCAGCATGCCTCGGAAGCGGCATGCGAGGAGACAGCTCTGCGCTGCGCCTCGAAGGTCGCGCCGGCCTTCGCATCGGATGGCACGCTGTGGCTCGCCTTCATGGCGGGCGGCCACATCTCCGTGGCGAGTTCGAAGGACGAAGGGCGCAGCTTCTCGACGCCGGTTCAGGTGACACGCGAAAAGCTCACGCTCGATTGGGGACCGGACGCGCGCCCGCAGATCGTCATCGAGAAGAGCGGCGGCATTGCGCTGGCGTTTTCGCGCTTCAGGGACAAGGCCTTTAATGGACAGGTGCTGACCACGAGGTCGGCCGATGGCGGCCAAAACTTTGCCGAGCCGCAGCCGATCACGCCGAGTAACGAGAGCCAGCGTTTTGTGGCGCTCGGTCTCGATGCTGATGGTTCGGTGTTCGCGGCCTGGATCGACAAGCGCAACCGGGTGCCCGCGCAACAGGAGGGCAAGAAGTACGAGGGGGCAGGGCTGTTCTTCGCCTCATCGAAGGACGGCGGTGCGACCTATTCCGAGACGCGGCTGGCGGCCGACAACACCTGCGAATGCTGCCGGATTGGTCTCGCCTTCGCAGGCCCCGGCCATCCCGTGGTGGTGTTCAGGAACATCTTCGAGGGCGGCGTGCGGGATCATGCGGTCATGACGTTCGCCGACCCGGCGACGCCAGGCGAGGTTCGCCGCGTCAGCAACGACGATTGGCAGATCGCCGCGTGCCCGCATCATGGGCCCAGTCTTTCCATCTCGGCCGCCGGGACTTACCACGCGACCTGGTACACCAATGGCAAGGCGCGCAAGGGGCTGTTTTATGCCCGCTCGCAAGATGAGGGGCGCACCTTCTCCGATCCGATTCCGCTCGGCCGCGCCGACCGCAATCCGACGCGGCCATATGTTCTTGTCGGACCGCACGGCACCACCATGGTCTGGAAGGAGTTCGACGGCGAAAAGACTGCAGTCAACGCGATGATTTCGCATGATGAGGGCAAGAGCTGGTCCAAGCCGGTCGCGATCGCCACGACAACGGATACTTCCGATCACCCGCTGCTGGTCAGCAACGGGCAGAAGACCTTCCTTTCCTGGATGACCAAGGCCGACGGCTATCGCCTGCTGCCGATCGGAGACGGATCATGAGCCAGATCATGAAGCGCCTGCTGCTCGCGCTCATATTCCTCATTGCGTGCCTGGGCGAAGCGCCCATCGCCGAGACGCCGTCGGGGCCCACGCTAAAACCGTTCGTGCGGGGAAGCTGGCAGGAAATGCTGCGCGCGCACGCCGGGCGTCCGACGCTGGTGCATTTCTGGGGCGTCACCTGCGGCCCGTGCAAGGTCGAACTGCCGCTGCTCGGCCAATTCATGAAGGATCATTCCGAGGTCGACGTCGTGATGATCAGCGCCGATCTCGTTCCGAACCTGGATAGCGCAACCCGTGCGATGCTGCAGAAGGCCGGGCTCGCGTCGGCGGAAAACTGGATATTCAGCGACGGCTTTGTCGAACGGCTCCGGTTCGAGATCGATCCCTCCTGGCAGGGGGATATCCCGCGTACGCTGTTGATCGCGCCGGACGGTACCGTCACCACGATCGAGGGATCGGCGGAAATACCGGACCTCGAAAAATGGTCGGCTCAGCAAAAAGCAGCAATGCGATGAGAAACGTGCATAAGTGGCGGTGCGGCGACTCGGGCGTCCTGGGGTGAACATGCGACGGCGGCTGGAAATCTTCATTCCAATCGTACTGCTCTCGATCATGGTGCAGTTGCTGGCGCCGATCGGGGCATTTCGCGCCGTCGCCCATGCGGTCTCCGATCCGCTTCATATGGCGGCGATCTGTTCCGGATTGGCGTCCTCGCAGGACGCCTCACAGACGAGCACTGCCACGCCGCGGCATGGCGCCAATTGCTGTGCGTTCTGCGGCGTCAGCCACGGCGGCGCGGTTGCGGTCGATCCACCGCCGTTGATGTTTGTCGTCCTGCAGCGGCAATACCAGCGCATCGCGTGGCTGGAAGCTGCGCATCATGTACCTCCGGCGCCGGCCCGCTCGAACGCGCAGGCGCGCGCGCCACCGCCAATTCCTGACCTCACTTGACCTCCGTCAAACGGTGCGGCCTGCGGTCGTGCCAATTCGTTCAGTTGAGCAAGCCGGCCAAAGAGCTGGTGTCAGGAATCATCGATGTTTCGTTCTCAGCCTTCCGCCGGTGTCGTGCGCCGCGCGCTGCTGGCCTCGGCCGCCGTCCTCATCTCACCATTCGACGCTGAAGCCCAGTCCGGAGGAACAAGTCTTCCGCCCGTGACGGTGACCGCGCCGGAACAGAAGCGTGCGGCCAACAAGCCCCGTCCACCCCGCAGCACGGCGCAATCCGCGCGCAACGTCCGTCAGGCGCGCAATCCCGGCACCGCACCAATCTCCAGCGATCAGGGACAGGGTGGCCGCGGCGCGCTCGCCGTGCTCAGCGCGCAGCAGGCGCTGACCGAGATCAACAACACGCCGGGCGGCGTCGCGCTGGTGCCGGCGGCGGCCTACAAGAACTCGACCGTCGCCAACACCATCAAGGACATCCTGGATTACGTGCCGGGCGTCTTTGCCCAGCCGAAATGGGGCGACGACACCCGACTGTCGATCCGCGGTTCGGGCCTGTCGCGCAACTTCCATCTGCGCGGCGTGCAGCTCTACATGGATGGCATCCCGATCAACACCGCGGACGGCTACGGCGATTTCCAGGAGATCGACCCGACCGCCTACAAATATGTCGAGGTCTGGAAGGGCGCCAACGCGCTGCAGTTCGGCGCAAACTCGCTGGGTGGCGCCATCAATTTCGTGATTCCGACCGGCCGCGATCCGTGGCCGAACGGCGTGTCGGTCGATATGGGCGGGTTCGGGTTCAAGCGGCTGCAGGCCAATGCCGGCGGCGCGAACGGACCGTGGGACGGCTTCGTCACCGCCGCGACGCAGGCCCAAGACGGCTTCAGGGACCACAGTTTCGGCAGCGCCACGCGCGTCAGCGGCAATGTCGGCTACCAGTTCTCGCCGGACGCCGAGACGCGGTTCTATTTCAACGCCAACGAAGTTCGCCAGCGCATCCCCGGCACCGTCACCAAGCAATCGGCCCTGACCAATCCCGAAGCTGCCAATCCCGCTAATGTCGCCAGCGACCAGCAGCGCAACATCGACACAGTGCGGGTGGCCAACAAGACGACCATCAGGCTCGACGACACCAAGATCGAGTTCGGCGCCTTCGGTGTCGACCGCCATCTGATGCATCCGATCTTCCAGTGGCTTGATTACAGTTACAAGGACTACGGCGGCTTCGCCAAGGTCACCGACGACCGCATCATTGGCGGCTTCCGCAATCGCCTTGTCGCCGGCGTCAACATTTTGAACGGCAGCATCGACAACCAGCAATTCGCCAATCTCGGCGGCCAGAAGGGCGCGCTGCTGTCGTCCTCGATCGATAGCTCCAAGAATACGTCGGCCTATATAGAGGACAGCTTCTATTTCCTGCCCAATGTCGCCTTCATCGCCGGCACGCAATTTCTTTATGCGACCCGCAACCGGCAGGATCGTTTCCTGAGCAACGGCGACCAGTCGGGCGCGACGGAGTTCAATCTCTGGTCGCCGAAGACGGGCTTGCTCTGGAATATCGATCCAACATGGCAGCTCTTTGCAAATGTCTCGCGAAGCGCGGAGGTGCCGAGTTTTGGCGAAAGCGCGAACGGGCCGGGGATACCGTTCATTCCCTTCACCAGCATCCGACCGCAGACCGCTACGACCTACGAAATTGGAACGCGGATGAAGCGGCCCGATTACGCCTGGGAGCTTACCGCCTATCGTGCCAACATTCGTAACGAACTGCAGTGCATTTACAGCGCATTCGGCAACTGCAATGTCACCAATGCCGACCGCACTGTTCATCAGGGGATCGAAGCTGGAGCGGGGGCGGCGATTTTCCGAGGCATCTTCAACAACGGACCGGCGCCGGACAAGCTTTGGCTGAATCTAGCCTATACATTCAACGATTTTCGCTTCGACAATGATGCAACCTTCGGCAACAACTTCTTGCCCGGAGCCCCGCGTCACTATCTCCGCGCCGAGCTCTTGTACAAGAATCCCACCGGGTTCTATTTCGGGCCCAATGTCGAATGGGTGCCGCAGGCTTATTTTGTCGACAGTGCGAACACGCTGAATACGGAGGCTTATGCGCTTCTTGGGCTGAAGGCGGGCTTTGACAATGGCGGGCCGGTTTCGGCCTATGTCGAAGGGCGCAATCTCCTGAACAAGGCCTATATATCAAGCGTCAGCATCATCAACCAGGCGACCCCGACATCGCCATTATTTGAACCCGGCAACGGCCGGGCGGTCTATGCGGGGATCAAGTACAGATGGTAAGTGCGTTCCAGGTCCAAAGCACAAACGGAATCGGTATCATGAAGAACATTGCCCATACGCTTGCTTGTTTCGCCGCCGTGTTGGCGCTGGCTGGATCATCCGCGCAGGCGGGCGACGCCACCGCCGGTGACATCGTCATCACACAGGCCTGGAGCCGCGCGACGCCGAGCGGCGCAAAGGTCGCCGGCGGCTATCTCACCATCGAGAACAAGGGTGCGGCGCCGGATCGCCTGATCAGCGGCTCCGGCGATGTCGCCGGCAAGTTCGAGATTCACGAGATGGCCATGAACAATGGTGTGATGACAATGCGTCCGCTCGACAAGGGGCTTTCGATCGAACCCGGCAAGACCGTCAAGCTCGCGCCGGGCGGCCATCATCTGATGCTGATGGACCTCAAGCAGCCGCTCAAGGAGGGCGACAAGGTTCCGGTCACGCTTCAATTCGAGAAGGCGGGCAAGGTGACGCTCTCGCTCGACGTGCAGAGCGTCGGCGCAAAGGGTCCCGCGGGCGCAGACAAGAAGTAGGAGACATTGATGCGGAAAGGCGCTTTGGTCGTCATCACCCTGGCTGCGTTATCGGCGTCTTCGGCGTCGGCGCATGTCACCCTCGAGCGGCGGCAGGCGCCGGTCGGCTCGTATTACAAGGCGGTATTCGCCGTGCCGCACGGATGTGCGGGATCGCCGACGGTCAAGCTGCGGGTGCAGGTGCCGGAAGGCGTGATCGGCATCAAGCCGATGCCCAAACCGGGCTGGACCGTCGAGACGGTGAAGGGCAAGTACGCCACGGAGTATGAATTTCATGGCGGGAAAATATCCGAGGGCGTCAAGGAAGTGGTGTGGAGCGGCGGCAAACTCGCCGACGATAATTTCGATGAGTTCGTCTTTTCCAGCTATCTCACCTCTGGCCTGAAGCCGGATACCACGCTGTATTTCCCTGTGGTGCAGGAATGCGAGCAGGGCGTCAGCCGCTGGATCGATATTCCGGCCGAAGGCCACGGACATGACAGCAAGACGCCGGCACCGGGCATCAAGCTGATCGCGAAGCCGTAAAGTTATCCCGATGGCGCGCGCGCTTGCCAGTCTTGCCGCGCTGCTGTCGGCTCTCTGCGTTGCAAGTGCCGCGTGGGCCCATGCGACGCTTGTGTCTTCGGAACCGGCCGACGGCAGCGTGCTGGCGCAGCCGCCGAAGATGGTGCAGTTGCATTTCAACGAAGACGTCACGCCGGCCGTGGTCGGCGTCATCGACGCCAGCGGCAAGGCGCGCGACGTCGCAACCCGCGCGGCCGGCCAATCGGTTCTGATCGTCCTGCCCGACGACCTGTCGCAGGGCACCCAGATCGTCAGCTACCGTGTTGTCTCGCAGGATGGCCATCCCGTGTCGGGATCGCTGGTGTTCTCGATTGGCGCCGTGACCGGGGCCGCGCCGCCGCCGAAGGCCGGGCCGCTGCCGGTGTTGATCTGGCTGGCGCGGATCGGGGTCTATCTCGGCCTGTTCGCGGGCGTCGGCGGCGCATTCTTCGCGGCCTGGATCGGGCAGGGCCGAGCGGATCGACGATCAGCCGCGGTGCGCTTGCCATCGGTCTCGTCAGTGCGGTGGCCTCCCTCGCCCTGCAAGGGCTCGATCTCCTCAACCTGCCGCTCGGCGGCATCATGACGGCGGCGCCGTGGACCAGCGCGTTCGCGACCTCTCTCGGGCCGTCGCTGTTGATCGCGATGATCGTGATGACGATCGCCGGGTTCGCGGGGCAAAGCCCGAGCATCCTGATTTCCTGGGGCCTGACCACGCTCGCCATGGTGGGCGTCGGGCTGTCGTTGGCGACGAGCGGACATGCCGCGACCGCTTCGCCGCAATGGCTGACGCGGTCGTCACTGTTCCTGCACGGCGTCGCCGCAGCCTACTGGATCGGCGCGCTGGCGCCGCTGGCCGCCATGGCGCATCGGCGTGATGACGACCTGCCGCGCGCGCTCAGGCAGTTCTCGGCCATCGCGATTGTGGTGGTCGCTCTCCTGGTGCTGAGTGGACTGATGCTTTCGGTCATCCAGCTCGGGAGCCTGCGCGCGCTGATCGACACCCAGTACGGCATCATCCTCTCGATCAAGCTGGCGCTGGTGATCCTGTTGCTTGGACTGGCGGCGCTGAACCGGTTTCTCTTCACGCCTGCCGTGGTCGCGGATTACACGAAAACGCGGCCCTTGTTGAGATCGATCCTGCTGGAATGCGTGCTCGTTATCGGCATCCTTGCCGTGGTCGCCGGCTGGCGCTTCACGCCGCCGCCGCGCGCCTCGATCGTTTCCGCGGCGCCGCCACTCTCGGTTCATATCCACACTGATGCTGCGATGTTTCAGGTGCTGGTGTCGCCGGGCAAGGTCGGTGCCAACGACTTCGTGCTGCAACTCATGACGGGTGATGCCGCGCCGCTGACGGCCAAGGAGACGACGCTGATCCTGAGCCTGCCCGAGCGCGGCATCGAGCCGATGGAGCGGCGCGCGGCGCCCGGGCCGGATGGCTACTGGCATGTGCGGGGCGTAGCGCTGCCGGTGCCCGGCCGCTGGAAGATGCAGATCGACGCGCTGGTCACCGATTTCCAGAAAATCTCGTTGCAGGGTGAATTGGAGGTGCGGTGATTTGGGGCTCGCGTAGTTTCGTAGATGGGGTAACGGGCCCCGGTCCGCCTTCCAGGCAAGCCGCGCTTGC
>NZ_LLYB01000023.1 GCF_001440475.1 Bradyrhizobium lablabi
GACGTTCACTCGGGAGACTTGACATCATCGGGCCCATTACAGAAGGGCGTGTACTCATAAAGGCGCAGATGTCGGCTCTGGGGGTCTAAGCAGAAATTCTCGGCTCAATCAGAGTATTTCCGGTTTTGACCTTACACGGCCAAGACCCAAAGCGGACTCACTTCGTCATCCACGACCACGTAATCCGCTTTCGAGCTACTTCAATTGCCTCGGCCCGCGCGGCGTCGTCGGCTTTTCCGGCGCGGACGGTGCAAAACTCAGCGTGACCATCACGGTCTGGGTGGTCGCCCGGTTCTCGGTTACGACGTCCCAATAGCCACGGAGGTTCAGATAGCCGGTGTATCCCTCGAACGCGGGAAAGAAGACCCCGATCTGCGGACCGATGCCGACCGAGTGGCCTTTGAAATCGCCGAGCTTGGCGCCGGCTCCGCTGTCGCCGGTGACCTGTTGATAGACATAGCCGGCGAGCCCGACATGAACACTCTTGCTGACGAACTGCGACATGGCCCAGTCCAGATGAAAGTCGATACCGTTGCGGTATTGCAGCGCGTTGTTCATGCCGCTGTAGCTGAAGCCGGCGACCGCGGACAATTCGTGCCCTGTCTGCGGATTGAGATAGGTGTAGCCGAAGCCGCTGTCCACGCCGGTATAGCCGATGCTCAGGTTGGCCAGCCGCGTGGAGTCGTAGGTGCCGCTCGGGATGTTGCCGAGCACGTACCACATGTAATTGTTGACGCCCTGATTCCATTTCAGGGTGCCGAGGTAGTACACGTCACCAAACGTGGCCCTCTCGTCGCTGGCGTTGCCCGAAATCTGGTTGCCCCGCGGGCCCGTTAGCGTGGCGGCAATGCCAACCCCGACGTTGCCGGGCACGCCGAGCACACCGACCGTCAACTGGCCGCCAAGTACCGGCGTGGCAAAAGTGTAGGCGGGCAGGAAACCCACGGCATCGGCGCGCGCATGCAGGCCGGCGACAACGGACGAGTTGAGCTGCAGATCCTTGCCCCCACCGGCGTTGGCTCCGACGTGAAGATAGATACTGGTGAGACTCCAGCCCGGCTGTCCCGGCACGGCGGAGAGACTGCCCATGCCTCCCGGCAACCAGAAGCCGACGCCGCCGGCATCGGCCTTCGCATCGACTGTTGAACTTGCAGAGATGCAGACGGTGAGAACCATGGTCGCAAGGAGTTGGTGCCTATGACGACTAGGTCTCATGGTCCCTCCAGTACCGGCGAACGCGAATGACAACCCATCAGACCGATAAGGAATACGAACGATTATGGGGCTCCAAGATTCCTGCGCTAGAGGATTCCCGGAATTTGTAGGCCAACACGCCAGTTTTCGCTCTCGCGTGACAAACCCATCACACATCCGCGAAGCTTTCACTCAGTGCGCGTGGTTCCAATTCCCGTTATCGGCACACCGTTGTTTAGGGCAATGCTTCTGTCCTTTGAATTGTCACCGTCAATCCAAAAATCGCTTATATTATTGGCGGATCAATCTGGAGTTGA
This sequence comes from Bradyrhizobium lablabi, assembly GCF_001440475.1. Taxonomy (GTDB): domain Bacteria; phylum Pseudomonadota; class Alphaproteobacteria; order Rhizobiales; family Xanthobacteraceae; genus Bradyrhizobium; species Bradyrhizobium lablabi. The sequence continues at coordinate 1,512 of NZ_LLYB01000023.1, forward strand.
TCCTCAATTCCGAGGCGGCTTCGTCCCGATGACTCTGATATGAGTAAGGGGGAGCGGTGCTATGAGGAAAATCATCTCCGCAGCATTAGGCGTTGTCTGCGTGGCAGTATCAGCGAACGCACAGCCATTCTCCGCCGACGACCTTGCCCGCCGCACGATCGAGCGGCGCGCCGTTGAAGCGGCGATCTGGGGCATGCCGCTGGTCAATACGGACGCGATGCGGGAGGCGTACTTCCGCGATGTCGGAGCTAAGTACAACGACATTTGCTACTTCTCAACACCCCAAAATTGGAAATTCCAAGTCACGACGCCCAACGCTTCGACGAACTACATCTATTTCAACTACAATTTGAAAGACGGTCCGGTCGTGGTGGAGATTCCGGCGGCTATAGGCGCCGGGCTCCTGGGCTCCATGGTCAATGCCTGGGATGAGCCGATGAACGACGTAGGCCCTGCGGGCCTGGACCAGGGCAAGGGCGCGAAGTACCTGCTGCTGCCGCCGGATTTCAATGCGGAAATACCGGCAGGCTACTTTCCCGTCAAATATCCGACATACAACGGCTACTCGCTTTATCGAGCAATCCGCAACAGTCCAAGCGAGACCGATGTCGCGGCCGCATTGGCGTTGGTGAAGAAGATACGGGTCTATCCGCTCGCGCAGGCCGCCAACCCGCCAGAACAGCGCTACATCGATATTTATGGTAAAACCTTCGATGGCATTGCCGATTTCGACGAGCGCTTTTTTGAGAGGCTCAACCGCATGGTTCAGGAAGAACCGGTGCTGCCCCGCGATTTAATCACGATGGGCATGCTCAAGAGTATCGGCATTGAGAAGGGCAAAGCCTTCAAACCCGACGCGGCGACACAGACTATATTGCGGGCCGCAGCGCAGGAAGCGAAGGCACAATTCATCGAGGGACTGACCTCATACAGCCAACCGTGGTGGCCGGATCGAAAATGGTCCCCACCTGACCCAAAGGGCATCAAATCTGGTTTCACCTTCCAGACCGCCGATATGTTGGACGTGGACGCTCGCGGCTGGGCGAACTACTCCGCTTTTGGCTTGCCGAAAAAGACGGGCGAAAGCTTGGTGTATCTCTTCGCATTCAGCGATAGCAGCGGCGAGCGGCTGAGCGGCGAGCGGACCTACACGGTGCACATCCCGGCCAACGTTCCGGCGAAGCAATACTGGTCAATGATCGTGTACGCGGTGGATACCGCGGCGCTCATACGTGAAGCGCCGGTGGTCACGCTCGATAGCTACAATCAGGCCATGCAGCGGAACGCCGACGGCTCGGTAGACATCTACTTCGGTCCCAAGGCACCAGAAGGCAAGGAGGCAAACTGGATCTACACCGCACCGGGAAAGGCATTCTTCCCCGCCATGCGCTTTTACGATCCCGACAAGCCGCTGTTCGAGAAGACATGGAAGCTGTCGGATTTGGAGCAGATTTCCAACCTATGACGCATTGGGTCGGATGAAAGGAGCAGAGCCATGACCAGAACGATTCTGGGAATCATTGCGCTTGCACTCGCCCTGACACCCATCACGTCAGCGTCATCGCAAAACGTTTCCGAACAGGAAGCCTATGACATCGCAAAGGACGCGTATGTCTACGCCTATCCGTTGCTGTTGATGGATGTCTTCACGCGGCAGGGCGCTAACTATGCCGCGCCGACCGGCATCGTAACGCAGGGGCCTTATAACCAGTTTAGTCACGCCCGTGCTTTCCCTCCAGCGGACTTCAAAGCCGTGGTACGGGCAAACGTCGATACGCTCTACTCAAGCGCCCACCTTGATCTCGGTCCTGAACCAATCGTGCTCTCAGTGCCGGCGATAGATCGCTACTTCATGCTGCCCCTGCTGAGCTTCTGGACCGACGTATTCGCCGTGCCGGGTACGCGCACCACTGGGCGCAACTCCGCTCGCGAGTTTCTACTTGTAGGCCCAAGCTGGCAGGGACAACCTCCGGCAGGGCTCGAAATCATCCGCAGTCCCACCCGCTTCGTGGGCGTCGGCGGACGCACTCAAACCAACGGCGTCGCGGACTACGACAACGTCCACAAGATTCAGGCGAGCTACAAGCTGACGCCGCTGTCGGCATGGGGCAAGGGCAATTACACACCGCCGAAAGGCATCGTCGATCCGGTTATCGACATGAAAACACCACCGCCCGTGCAGATCGAGAAGATGGATGCGGCAATATATTTCGCCCGCTTCGCAGAACTCCTGAAGGATAACCCGCCGGGACCGTTCGACTATCCGATGATCCATCGACTTGAGCGCGTGGGCTTCAAGGTGGGCCAAAATTTTGATCTCAATGTCACACCGCCGCAGATCAAACAGGCATTCGAGCGCGGCTCCGGCGACGGCAAGGCTTTGCTTGCCAAAGCCGCCAAGCGGGCGGGTGGCGAAGGAGGGAAGGATTGGGTCTACACCACCCGCAGCGGTGTGTACGGGGTGGACTACCTCTATCGCGGCGCCATCGCTCTTTGCTGCCTCGGCGAAAACCTGCCGCAGGACGCCGTCTATCCTTCGCTTTCCACGGATAGCGATGGCCAGCCGCTCGATGGCAACAGCAGCTACGTCCTGCATTTCGACAAGGGCAAGTTTCCGCCTGTCGATGCGTTCTGGTCTGTCACGGCGTACGACACCGACGGCTATTTCATTCCGAATGCGCTTAATCGGATGGCACTGGGCGACCGTGACAAACTCGTCACCGGTGCTGATGGCTCGCTTGATCTGTACATACAGGCGGACACGCCCGGCAGTGATAAGGAGGCGAATTGGCTGCCCGTCGCCAAAAAGCCGTTCACGCTACTGATGCGGCTCTATTCGCCAAAGTCAGAATTTCTAGCGGGGTTTTGGATGCCGCCGCCGGTACAAAAGATGAATTAGGTCCGCTCCTGGGCACTTCTCGGACATCGTCCGATGTCCGCTTTGGCGCCGCTGTTGGGAGATAATAAGCGGACATTGCGGATTTATGAGTACACGCCTTAGAACTACTTTGGCAGATTGTTAGTTGGCGAGATATTCAATCGTGTACACGTAGTTCGATCCGCGGCCGACCTCCACGCGGACAACCGGCAGGAATTTCAGCCGCTCATATACCGGCATCGTCACTTTCACCGTGTGCCCAGCCACGTCAGCGACGTATTCGGTATTGCGCGTCCCTGTTGTGCGCAGGTTCTGAACCCGGCCTTCGATCACGATCGGTGACTGGAAAAAATCCTTGATCAGTATGTTGCCGACAAAGAAGACAACAGCGGCGCCACCAAGCACTGCGACGCAAGCTTTCAATGCCGATCCCTGAATTGAGCGGAAGAGATACCACTCCCGCCCTCCCCACCAGACCAGCCCAACTCCGAGAACGATGACGAACAGATACCAGTCGATGATAGCGATTATCGAACTGCGGCCATAAGCCACCCACAGGATAAGCGAAGATATACCCAGCAGCACGGCGAGGAGGCCGATCGTTGGCTGCAACACCGGCTCACGGACGGTGCTCAGCAGCACTGTGAAGAGAATGACGAGCGGCCAAAAGCAGATCGCGATGAAATCGGCGGTTGTCATATTGAGAGCTTAAAAATACGGATAGAACAAACTATTAATGAATGGGTCCAAAATCCGCTTAACTCTTGCGTTGAATGGGCCGTTCGGCAATCTTGGATTTGGATCTCACTGGTGAGGGGAAAATATGGGCGCACATGAAAGCATGGAGCACGCGGAGCATGCCGAGCATGCTTCGGGCTCGAACAAGAAGATCGCGTTGCTGATCGCCGTGATCGCCCTGTTTCTGGCGCTGTCGGAAACGCTGGGCAAGGGCGCGCAGACCGAAGCGATCAGCAAGAATGTCGAGGCTTCGAACCTCTGGGCGTTCTTCCAGGCCAAGAGCATTCGCCGCACCGTGGTGCAGGCCACCGCCGAACACGCCAAGCTCAGCATGGGGACCGTCGGCGACGATGCTGCAAAGGCGGCGCTGCAGAAGCAGATCGACGACTGGAACAAGACCGCGCAGCGTTACCGCTCGGAGCCGGAAACCGGCGAAGGTTCGGAAGAACTCGCCAAACGCGCCAAGCACGCCGAACACCAGCGCGACGAGGCGACGGCAAAGTACCACCACTACGAAATCGCCTCGGCCGCCTTCCAGATCGGCATCGTGCTGGCTTCCGCCACCATCATCACCGGCATGATCGTTCTGGCCTGGGTGTCAGGCGTGTTGGCGATCGCCGGCATCGCCATCACCGCGCTGGGCCTCTACGCGCCGCATCTGCTGCATTTGCATTGAGCTTTCGGGGGAGCCGTTAACAACGCGCTCCCCTGTCATGCTCCGCTTTAAGCGGGACATCCAGTACGCCGCGGCTTCTCGGCTCAAGCACTCTCGTCTCTGGGATACTGGGTCGCCCGGTCAAGCCAGGCGGCGACCGCGAGAAGCTACCGCGCTTGATGCACGCTCTTGCGGAAGCGCGCGATCAGCCGCAGCGTGCGCGACGACCAGCCTTCGCCGCCGCCACCCAGCATGTCCCGGATGCGCTGCTTGATCGGCTGGACCAGTTCTGCCGCCTTGGCACGCATCGCCATGATGAATTCATAGGTCTTCTTGAACCAAGCCATCTGCAAGAGCTTGGCGCGCGTCACGTCGAAGATGAAGGCGGTGACGCCGAGACCGAGGAATTTGCCTAGCACGATGACAACGGCGGCGCTGAGCCAGTATTCATTCGCCAGCAGCCAGAGGCCGGCCAGCTTCAGCGGGAACAGCGGAATCACCGGCACCGCGAACACGATCAGCGTCATCGCCGGCGACAGCGCATCGACGCGATCGGACAGCCATTGCTTGAAGGCGCGGAGCGGGATCGCCGCAACGATGCGCTCGACGATCGGCTCGAGATGATCCCACAGCCAGGCTTCGATCAGAAAGATGATCGCGAGCAGTACCCAGAACGGCTGTAACAGGCGGCGCATCATCGATCGTGATCCCTAGAGCGGAATGACGTCCATTGATTGGTCGCCCCGCTCCATCTCCTCGTTCAAAAGCATGGCCTTTTCGAGAACCGGATACCCGCTTCTTCAACCATGCTCTACCCGGTACGTCCCGGATCTAGATCACATATGGATGGCGCGTTTTCCGACTGCAAGCGCGGCTTCCTTGACGGCTTCCGAACGGGTCGGATGAGCATGGCATGTGCGCGCCAGATCTTCGGCAGAGCCGCCGAACTCCATCAGAACACAGGCTTCGTGGATCATTTCGCCGGCCTCGCGGCCGATGATGTGCACGCCGAGCACGCGATCGGTCTTCGCATCTGCGAGAATCTTCACGAAGCCGTCAGTGGTCTGGTTCACCTTGGAACGGCCGTTGGCGGTAAAAGGAAACTTGCCGGAGGTATAGGCGACGCCCGCCTGCTTCAGCTCTTCCTCGGTCTTGCCGACCGACGACACTTCCGGCGTGGTATACACGACGCCTGGGATTACATCGTAGTTCACGTGGCCGGCCTTCCCTGCGATGATCTCGGCACAGGCGACGCCTTCGTCCTCGGCCTTGTGCGCGAGCATCGGCCCCGCCACCACGTCGCCGATCGCGTAGACGCCCTTCACGCTGGTTGCAAAATGCGAATCGATCTGCACGCGCCCGCGATTGTCCAGCGCGACGCCGGCCTCCTTGAGCCCGAGGCCTTCGGTGTAGGGCACCCGGCCGATGCAGACCAGCACGACATCGGTTTCGAGCGTCTCCGCCGCTCCGCCGGCTGCCGGTTCGACACTGACCTTCAACATCTTGCCCGAGGTATCAACGCCGGTGACCTTGGAGCCGAGCTTGAATGCAAAGCCCTGCTTCTCGAGCATGCGCTGGAATTGTTTCGCCACTTCGCCATCCATGCCGGGCAGGATGCGGTCGAGGAATTCGACGACCATGACCTCCGACCCCAGCCGGCGCCACACCGAGCCGAGTTCGAGGCCGATCACGCCGGCGCCGATGATCAGCATTTTCTCCGGCACCTTCGCCAACGAAAGCGCGCCGGTCGACGACACCACGCGCTTCTCGTCGATCTCGATGCCTTTCAGCCGCGCGATATCGGAGCCGGTAGCGATGACGATATTCTTCGTCTCGACCGTCTCGGTCTTGCCATTGCCACTGACTTCGACCTTGCCGGCACCGAGAATCCTGCCGGCGCCCTTCAGCACGTCGATCTTGTTCTTCTTCATCAGGAACTCGACGCCCTTGACGTTGCCGTCGATGCCCTGCTGCTTGAAATTCATCATCGCCGGCAGATCGAGCTTCGGCATGGAAACGCTGACACCCATCTTGGCAAAGGAGTGCGCGGCCTCCTCGAACATTTCGGAGGCATGCAACAACGCCTTTGACGGCATGCAGCCGACATTGAGGCAGGTGCCGCCCAGCGTCGCGTTCTTCTCGACCACCGCCACCTTCATGCCGAGTTGCGCCGCGCGCACCGCGCAGACATATCCGCCCGGGCCGGTGCCGATGACGACGAGATCGTAGGTAGCCATGATGAAGTCCTGTAGCTTGTAGAAAGGTGTCAGGGATTACCGCCCGCCCGAGACATCGAGGATGGCGCTGGTGACGTAGGATGCCTCGTCCGAAATCAGCCAGACGATGGCGTTGGCGATTTCTTCGGCGCTGCCGACGCGCTTCATCGGCACCAGATGCGCGAGCCGATGGGCGCGATCGGGCTCGCCGCCCGCGGCGTGGATTTCGGTGTCGATCAGTCCGGGCCGGATGCCTGCGACGCGGATGCCTTCGTCAGCGACTTCATAGCCAAGTCCGACCGTGAAGGAATCGATCGCGCCCTTGGAGGCGGCGTAGTCGACATAGGTGTTCGGCGCGCCGAGCCTGGCTGCGACCGACGAGAGGTTGACGATGACGCCGCCCGTGCCGCCGTGCTTCGTCGACATGCGCTTCACCGCCTCACGCGCGCAGAGGATGGAGCCAGTGACGTTGACCGCCATCACGCGCTGGATACGCTCGGCCGACATCTCGTCGACGCGCACGCCGCTCTTGCCGACAATACCGCCATTATTGACGAGCGCTCCTAACGTGCCGAACTTGTCCGCCGCCCTGAACAGCTCCAGTATATCGCCCTCCTCGGCGACATCGCATTTCACCGCGATCGCCTTGCCGTTCTTGCCCTCGATCAGCGAGACGACCTCGTCGGCCGCCGCCTTGTTGCTGGCGTAGCCGACGACGATACGATAGCCGCGCGCGGCGGCAGCAAGCGCGGTAGCGCGGCCGATGCCGCGGCTGCCGCCGGTGATCACAACGACTTTGTCCATCTGCACCTCAACTACCAACGCATCGATCTGAGCAACATTTCCTGACGCTCGCAGGCTACGCGAACACCATCCGCAGGAAGCTCCGTCACGCCATTACCTCTAGGCCAGGACAAATGACTGCCGAACTGCTCCAGTTCGACCTCGAAGAAATCTTCCCTGGTGCGAATATTCTGCCAGATCCCCTTCCCCATGACCGATCGCAGGTCCAGAACACCTTCGTACCCGTCATCGAACACAATACGCAGAACGCCAAACATAACCGGCTCAACACTGGCGATAAGCGGGAATCCCGCTTCGCCCTTGTTGGCTCGGTGCACTTCCATGGACGTTACAGATCCAGCACCAGCCGCGCCGGATCCTCCAGGCTTTCCTTGACGCGAACCAGGAAGGTCACCGCTTCCTTGCCGTCGATCACGCGGTGATCGTAAGACAGCGCCAGATACATCATCGGGCGCACTTCGATCTTGCCGCCGACCACCATCGGCCGCTCCTGGATCTTGTGCATGCCGAGGATGCCGGACTGCGGGGCGTTGAGGATCGGCGTCGACATCAGCGAACCGTAGATGCCACCATTGGTGATGGTGAAGGTGCCGCCCTGCATCTCGTCGATCTTGAGCTGGCCGTCACGGGCGCGGCGGCCGAAATCGGCGATCGACTTTTCGATGTCGGAGATCGACTTGTGGTCACAGTCGCGCACCACGGGCACGACGAGGCCCTTGTCGGTGCCGACGGCGACGCCGATGTGATAGTAGTTCTTGTAGATCAGATCGGAGCCGTCGATTTCGGCGTTGACGGCCGGAATGTCCTTCAGCGCCTGCACCACCGCCTTGGTGAAGAAGCCCATGAAGCCGAGCTTGGAGCCGTGCTTCTTCTCGAACACGTCCTTGTATTGCGACCGCATCGCCATGATGTGGCTCATGTCGACCTCGTTGAAGGTCGTCAGCATCGCGGCCGTGTTCTGCACGTCCTTCAGCCGCCGTGCGATGGTCTGGCGCAGCCGCGTCATCTTCACGCGCTCTTCGCGCGCGGCGTCATCGGCCGGCGATGGCGCGCGGACCTGCACGGAAGCCGCCGGCTGATTCACCGGCGTCGGCGCGGAAGCCGCCTTCTCGATCGCGGCCAGCATGTCACCCTTGGTGACGCGGCCGTCCTTGCCGGAGCCGGGAACGGTCGCAGCATCGATGCCGCTCTCGGCAGAGAGCCTGCGAACCGACGGCGCCAGCGGCGCATCCGCTGCGACAGCCTTCGGAGCCGCAGCAGGCGCGGCGGCGGGCGCTGCAGCCTTGGCGGGCGCGGCTGCG
>NZ_LLYB01000024.1 GCF_001440475.1 Bradyrhizobium lablabi
CCCCTCCAGTCGGGTGTAGGGTGCACATCCAGCAGGGAAGGAGGGCATGATGAAAACCGTCTTTCTTTCAACGCTGATCGTTGCACTTTCGACGAGCGCCGGCTTCGCCCAACAGCCCGCGCAGTGCCGAAACTTTGAGGCGACAATTGCGCTTCAGATGACCAAAGACGGTTGCTTAAGCCAGATCGACCTTTGCACTGTCGGAACAGTCATGAGCAATGAGCCCGCTTTAAGCGGCGCAACGTGGCTTTTCACGGCGCACGGAATGGCCGAAACGGCAGGACTGCCTTCGTTGCCCAAAAAACTGCAATCTTACGCGGGAACGGTGCTAGTCACGGCAAAAGGGGGAACATTCACGACCACCACTGCTGGCATGTACGACGCCGAGTCGCCGGCCTTCAGCCAACTGGATAGGATCGTCAAGGGAACCGATCGATTCAGCAACTCTACCGGCCGCCTCATTTTTCTCACCGGCGTCGGTCGGCAAGGTGGAGGATTTGATTCGCACGCTCGCGGTGAGTTGTGCGTGAACGAGTAATGAGTCGGGTCCGGTAAACAGAGGTGGAGCTGGACCACGCGAGGATCACGACCGCGCGACGTTAACGTGGAAGCCCCTCTGTTGGCGGTCTCTTTCATTTCAAGCCAAGCCTGCAATGTCGCCTGTTGGCACCTTTGAGACATGCCGGCGGACTCTGAGAAATTCCGTTCATCGGTTTAGACCGGTAGTCATCGGCGCGCAGCCAGAACGACGCGATTGACCCTGAACGGACAGACTGACACAGAGAGCAAAAGAACCGGCCGAAGGGCGGCCGGTTCTTGGCATGGGCAGTCGCTCGTCGACCGACTAAGTCACGGGCTCGACCTCGCTCGGCCGCCACGTCTTAGCGAAGAACGGTTCAAGCGGGCTGTAGAGCCGTAGACACGGGATAAAGCCTTTACCGGGCATGGTCTGAATCCAGTTGCCCCGTTTGACGTTCGCTGGCTGCGTCGGGCCGAAGTAGACCGTCGTCGCGCCATCGGCGTTCGCTTCAGCGGCGGGCGATGGGAAGCTCTGGCTGCCCGCGCGCGGGTAGCGCTGCGGTGTGTCGAGCATCGAGCGCGTCATATTGTCGTAAAGCGTGAACGACCAGAAGTTCGCCTGGGGGATGTCCTTCGGCAAAGTCACCTTGTAGGTCTTGGCTCCATCGAAGGGTTCCTTCTTTGCATCGACCATCGTCCAAAGGTAGGTCGAGCCGATGCCGGGCAGACGCATGGCCATCGCCGGCGTGATGCCGGTGACGCCGTAGAAGAAGTCCGTCCGCGCGTCGAGCGTGCGATAGCCGGTGGGCGGGAAGGGTTTGACGCCTTCGGGGGTAACCAGCGGAATCGGCGTCTCGAACTCATAGCCGACTTCGAACAGCATATTCTGCCAACCCGAGCCGGGGTAGTAGTACAAAGTCGGATCGCGAGGAGCCATAAACAGGGTGCGCGAGGTGGCATTGGCGAGCGTGAGCGCTTCGGTGAGTATCTTCTTCATCCTCGCATCTGGCGCGAACGGTTTGCCCTTGATGATGCCGATGGCGGCGATCGGGCCCATCAACTCGGGGTCGAGCGCCCCTGCAGGCTCCTGCTGCACGACCTCGTTGAGCATTTCGTAGAAGCTGAAGTCGTTGGGCGGGATCGTGCTGAACGCCTTGCCTGTACCCTCGTGGAACACGGTCGGCGGCGGTGGCATGACTTTCCCAAGCTTAGCGTTGCCGCTCAGGAACTCGGCGATGGGGGTGCCGACGCCACCGGCTTCATAGGGATAAACCTTGGTGAACTTCTTGATCGACTCGGCCACGGGCTTCGGATCGTTGTTCTCCAGGAACGAGCGAGCGAACCATATGACGAAGTTGGTCCGGGCGCGGGCGATATTGAATCCACTAGGCACCGGACCATCGTAGCCGGGCGGCAGGACGAGATACTTCCCGCCCTCGCCGCGATCGGGTCCCGGCAGCCCGATGTCGATGACCCAGCGGAACCAGTAGTCATCGATGGCGCCAAGCGCCTTGGGTGGCACCTCGAGCACCATGGGACCCTTGGTCAGGTCGAGCATGCCCATGTAATAAACGGTGTCCGCATTGGCCGTCAGGTATAGCGACTTGGCATCCATCAACTCAGAGAAGATCAGGACTTCGTTATCCTTGACCCCGATGCTCAGAAAGCCCTTGTGGAGGGCGCGTATGCTGACCCCTTGCAGAGTGTTCACGAACGCCTCAAAGGCGTGCGTGAAGTCCAGGTTGTCATAGATCTTCGCGACGGTGTCCTTGCTCGGCATGCCATCCTTGAAGTCGAGCGTGCCAATGCGAGTCTCGACTTTGTCGGGCGTGCTGATCGCCGGAGAAATTGCGGGGGCGGTCTGGGCGGTTGCCAAGCAAGGCAGTGCCAACATAGAGCAGGCCACGATGACTGCGAGGGGACTGCGGAATAGCTTCATGGTTTCATCTCCAATGCTTGTTCGCGTTTCGAGATGGAAGGTCGCGGTAATGTAAACGGCGACCACGTAGGTAAACTCTCCTCGTCCAGACGACTATGCAAATTCAGACAGCGCATAGCTACCTTACGCTGCAATCTCCAGTTTCTCAACGATGGACGCTGTACGGCGATCCACGACAATGTCGCGCCCTTCCATCCCACGCGTGTCTGCTTCTGGCCGATTGTGTTGAAAAACTCGACGGTTGAAGCCGAAGGAGATCACTGATTCATTCTGTCGTGTGGGCGGGAGGCTTGAATCGATGATGGGTCCGCGGCAAGTCGATCAGGCGGCGCTGTTCTACGAATTCTCACTTGAACGACATGTTCCGGCCGCTCACTTGCTGAGGGCGATCGACCGGTTTGTCGATTTGTCAGACGTTCGGGGCCACTTGGCTCCATTTTACGGCTCAACTGGCCGGCCTTCGATTGATCCCGAACTGCTCGTGCGGATGCTGCTGGTTGGCTACTGCCACGGCATTCGTTCCGAACGGCGGTTGTGCGAGGAGGTGCACCTGAACCTTGCCTACCGCTGGTTCTGTCGGCTTGGGCTTGGCGGCGAGGTGCCAGACCACTCGACATTCTCCAAAAACAGACATGGCCGCTCCCCGTGATTGCGATCTGCTTCGCGAGCTGTTCGAGACCGTGGTTCGGCGCTGCATGGCAGAAGGGTTGATAGAGGGGACCGCTTTTGCGGTCGATGCCAGCCTGATTGCCGCCGACGCCAACAAGCAGCGTTCTGCTGCTGGGTCTGACGAGGTTGAGTGGCAAGCCATTGCCAGGACGCGACGATCCGTCCGGGAGTATCTCGACACCCTGGATGAGGCAGCATGGGGCGCGGCGAGCGAAACCGTGCCGAAGTTCATCTCGAAGTCGGATCCGGCCGCGCAATGGACTGGCGCTCACAAGGGACATGCCTTCTTTGCCTACGCCAACAACTACCTCGGCCCAAAGCCGAACAACTGTTAAGCCGTAGTCACGTCGGCTGTTAGGGATGGACCGGACGCAGGTAGTTCTCGGGCTCGACCGCCGCTTGTGACCCCTAAGCGGACCTGGAGCCGACCCACCTTTGCCACTGGCGCCGAGATATTTTTAAAAAACGGCGGAACGCCGATCCCTTCGGAATGTTGGCTTCACGGCGACAGAATCTTCGCGAGGAGCGGGACAGTCACCACCGCGGCCGGAGCGGCGTAACGCCCGGCTGGTCGCGATCTAGTCCATCCCTTCATCGCGAGAGAATCACATGAACAGGCCCAAGCCGACCTATTTCCGAAATTCGTTGGATTTGAGAGACAAAGTGCAGGTCAAAGTCCTGCGCAAGCGGCTCAAGCTATCGGACGAGCAGTTTACCAGCGTCGTTCGTAAGTCTGGCAGTTCGATCTCGGCCATCACCAAGGAAGCCTCTGCTTTGAAGTAACGAACAGCCTGCCGCCGTTGTTATTTCCCCTCAGCTCGCTGCGGCATCTCGAAAACGAACCGGGTCTCTTCCGGACCCGAAGAGACCTTCAGCACGCCACCATGCGCTTTTGCAATCTGCGATGCGATGTAAAGGCCAAGCCCCAGACCTTGCTGGCTGGGGCGATCGCCGCGCGTGTATGGCTTGAATAGATTCTCCATTGCCTTGTCGGATATCGGCGCGCCATAATTCGCAACTGCCAATTCGAACGCTCCATCAATTGTTCTCGCCGAGACGCGAACGGGCCTTCCATGATCACCATAGGTAATGGCATTGCCCAGGAGGTTGGAAAAGAGCTGCCCCATCTTGCTTCGATCACAGTTGACGGGTTCTTCGACGTCGATCGCAGCTTCGATTTCGACATCGGGCCATGCCGATTTGAGTTCGGCGATCACGTGCTCGAGAACTGGTGTCAGGGGCTGCGTTGCGTCCCGCTTGATGGTCAAGGCGCCACCGAGACGTCCCCTGGCGAAATCCATGATGTTATCGACAAGCCCTGCCATGCGGAGCACGGACTTCTGAATCGACAAAATAATCTCCGCTGCTTTTTTATTGCCGGGATTCCTGAGCAGGACACGCATGCCGGCGTCGACGGACGCAAGCGGGTTGCGAAGATCGTGTCCAAGAACGCCAATGAACTGTTCGCGAAGCTCGGATGTCCTTCTTTCGTCCAGGAGATCAGCCTGACTGATCCGTAGGTCTGTTTGACTTTGCTCAAGGCGCTGGTTGAGTTCCAACTGCGCCGCAATAAGCTCGCTCAGTAACTGAAACGAACCGAGGATCTCGGGCTTACCCAGATCGCGCGGCTTCGGGTCGATGGCGCAAAGAGTGCCCCAGATCGTTCCGTCGCTAAGGACGATCGGAGCGGAAATGTAGCTTCTGAAGCCATACATGACCGGAGTCGGGTGATTGCAAAAGGCGCCGTCCGTCTCGACGTCGTTTATAACGACGGTCTTTCCGTGCTGCCGTATCTCGTTGCAGATGGTGGTTTCGACCTGCAACTCGCCGCCTTCTGCCAAACCGAAGTCTATGTTGTCGCGAACCGCACAGCACACCCAATGCTTGGACGTCACGCGGGCGATAGCGACAAAGCCCATGCCGGTCATCCGGCTGACCACATCCAAGATTTTCGGGACCGCCCCAATCTGCTGGACGGCGCTTACTTCAGCTTTAATGTCGATTGTCACAGCAACTCGTCCTAACAAATCCGACTCCTCGGCCTTTGAATAAACGCGCGATGGCAATGAGTGTTCAGGGGAACGAATGAGCTGCTGTCAGGTTACCCATGGTTATGCCGGAGGAAAAGTGGCGGCACCCGTCAAAGCCAAAGATCTGGTCCTAGTGGTCGAGGATGAAGCCCTGGTCCGCATGAGTTCGGCCGACGTAATTCGCGATTTGGGCTTTGAGGTTATAGAGGCGGTAGACGCCGATCACGCGATCTCTCTTCTGGAATCTGTTCCGGGTGTAACGGTCGTGTTCACGGACATTCAGATGCCCGGATCAATGGATGGCCTGTTGCTTGCCGCCGTCATAAGGGACCGCTGGCCGCCGATTGCCCTCCTGGTCACTTCCGGGAAAATGCGTCCTGCGTCAACCGATATGCCGACAGGAGCCCGGTTCATTTCCAAACCGTATTCACCATTCGAACTCAAAGGGCAGCTTCAATCGCTGACGGGACGATACTGACCTCGGGCGAACGACGCTGGAAGGTGGCGCTCCAGGCGATGGCCTAACGCACGTGCTGGTCTAATGTGATGTCTGCACGTGGCCCATCGCGACATATTGCGCTGCCCCACGAACTTGGTCGCTATAGGAGCAAAGCGGACGTAGTCACCAGTCACATGACGCCGCCGGGTTTATAGATACACGGCCTAACCTGCCGTCTTGAACGGCGCGACCGTGATCCCCGCATCCTTCAATGCCTGCCGCACGCCGCGCGCGATATCGACCGCGCCGGGCGTGTCGCCGTGAATGCACACGGTATCGGTGCGCATCTTGATCACCTTGCCGGTGACCGACACCACCGCGCCGTCCTGCACCATCCGCACCACGCGGTCGGCGATCGCCTTGGCGTCATGCAGCACCGCGCCCGGCTTCTTGCGTGACACCAGCGAGCCATTGTCCTCATAGGCGCGATCGGCGAACACCTCGTGCACCATCGGCAGGTTGGCGGCTTCGCCGGCCTGCACCAGCTTGGAATTGGCGAGCACGACAAAGATCAAATTCGGATCGACGGCCTTGATGCCGTTGGCGATGGCTTTTGCGGTCATGTCGTCCTCGCAGGCGACGTTGGAGAGCGCGCCATGCGCCTTGACGTGCGTGACCTTGTAACCGGCCGCGGTCGCAATCGCCTGCAACGCGCCGATCTGGTAGGCGATCAGGTTCTCGATCTCCGACGACTTCAAGCCGGGGATCGGCCGCCGGCCAAAACCGTGCAGGTCACGATAGCCAGGATGCGCACCGACGCTGACGCCGCGCACTTTCGCCAGCTCGACCGTGTGCCGCATGATGTCGGCATCGCCGGCATGAAAGCCGCAGGCGACATTCACCGACGTCGCCAGTTCGATCATCGCGGCGTCATTGCCCATTTCCCACGCGCCAAAACCTTCGCCGAGATCGCAATTGAGGTCGATGGTTGTCATGGTGTCCGTCCGCTTCTCATGAATGGATTGGTGGTCAGTCCGGTCCCGTTATTTCGGCCATCGATACCGCGTGCCAGGTTCCGGCATCGACCGCGTTGACGGCGTGGCCCGCGACATTGGCATCGTGCAGCGCGTCGATGTTGAGATCAACGCTTTCGACTGCCCGCAGCCGCTCGGGCAGGGTGCGTAACAGCTCCGCAAATTTGCGCGCCTCGGTCTGCGCCTCCGCCATGGTGACGGCGCGAAAGCGAAAGGCGCGCCCGGCGGGGATCTGCGCCAGCCGTCCGAAGTCGGCCGAAATCACGGTTGCGATCTTCGGATAGCCGCCGCTGGTGCCGCGGTCGCGCATCAGCACGATCGGCTGGCCGTTACCAGGCACCTGCAGGCTGCCGTTGACGGTGCCGTCGGAGACGATGTTGTGGCCGTGCAGGTGCTTGAGGACAGGACCTTCGAGGCGGTAGCCCATGCGGTCGCTGGTTGCCGATATCTTCCATTCGCTATCGAGGAACAGCTTTTTGGTCTCGTCGGCGAATTCGTCGTCCTGCGGTCCAAAGACGACGCGGATCGGCGCGTCGGTTGCCGCCGGTAGTTCGATCCGCCGTTCCGGCGCGCCGCTTGCGGCCTTTGTCTGCAGTTCGTCGCCGGCCTGCAGCGGGCGCGGATAGGGGCTGCCGAGACCTGCGCGCGCGTTGACGGCGAGGCTGCCGAACATCGGCTCGCCGGCAATGCCGCCTTCGATCGCGAGATAGCTGAACGAGCCGCCGCGGGCAAAGCCGAGGGTCAGTGTCTCGCCGTCGGCAAGCGTTGCGGAACTATCCGGCGCCACGGCGCGGCCAGCGATGTCGGCATTGCGCGGGGCTCCCGCCAAGGCGATGCGCACGGCGCCGCTGCGCGCAGTAAATTTGGCGCCGAACGGACCGACTTCGACCACCGCCGTGAACGGCTCGTTGCCGACCAGGGTATTCGCGGCCGCCAGCGAGAGCCGATCCATCGCACCGCTCGGCACCAGGCCATAGCGCTGGGCGCCGGGGCGTCCGCCGTCCTGTACCGAACTTGCCGGGCCGATCGAGGCAATGACGAGCTTGCTCATGAGGCGATCTGCTCGGCAATGAATTCGCCGGCCTCGGCGGCGCGGTCCTGTTCCGCGAACGTCTTGGCATCGACCGGAGCAAAGGTGACGTTGTCGCCCGGCTCAAGCAGGAAGGTTGGATCGCGGTGAAGCTGATAGGTGCGCACAGCCGTCTGCCCCAGCAGGTGCCAGCCGCTCGGGCCGGCGAGGCACTGCACGCCGGTCTGCACCCCGCCGATCGAGATGGTGCCGGCCGGCGTCAGCAGACGCGGGTTCTGCCGCCGCGGCATGTGCAGGCTATCGGCGAGCCCGCTGAGATAGGACCAGCCGGGCGTAAAGCCGATCATGGCGACCCGGTAGTCGCCGGCGACATGCCGCGCCACGATCTCGTCCGGCGTGGTGTTGAGGGTTTTGGCGACGTCCTCGAGGTCGATGCCGTGCTCGCCGCCATAGACGACCGGAATGCGCCAGCGCCGGGTCTTTGTCGACGCCGGCACCGGCCGCTGCGCGAGCGTGAGAAGCCTTTCGCCAAGCTTGTCGAAATCGATTTGCACGGGATCGTAATGGACCAGCAGCGAGCGATAGGTCGGCACCGTCTCGGTGATGCCCGCGATCGGTTCCGCGGCGAGCTCGCGGTCGAGCGCCAGCACCCGCCGGTTGGCGGCATCGTCGATGTTGCGGCTGAATTCCACCGTGATGGCGCTGTCGCCACTCGGCAAAAGACGGGGCGGGGGGAGCGTCGCGGCCATGGCCTCTAAACTGTTTCGCAGCTCTGGTGCTGACCTCAACCTGTAGCGTGTTTTGGGCGCGAGTGGAATTCGCTTCGCGCGAAATCCGCCAGTAAGTTCAATAAATTAATCTGCACCCCGACGATAAGATGTTGTGATCGCGCGGACTTACGACAGCCCTTGACGCGATGTCCGCGCTTCGCAAGATGCGCTGGTTTTCACCCACCACTTGCGGAGCCCGCTTTCCAGATGTCCCTGTCCCCCGAAGCCATCGCAACCCTGTCCGGCGTATCCACCGCCACCATCACCACCGTGCTGCTCAAGAAGGGCCTGCGAAACGTCTGGATGCGCGGCACCAAGCCGCTGCGGCCGGGACAGCCGCGGCTGGTCGGGCCGGCCTTTACGCTGCGCTTCGTGCCCGCACGCGAGGATCTCGCCACGCCGGAATCCTGGTCGTCGCCGATTTCGACCCGCACCGCGATCGAAGCCATGCCGAAGGGTTGCATCGCCGTGGTCGACGCCATGGGCGTCTCCGATGCCGGCATCTTCGGCGACATTCTCTGCGCGCGCATGGTCAAGCGCGGCGTTGCGGCACTGATCACCGACGGCGTGGTCCGTGACGTCGAAGGCGTGCTCGGGACCGACCTTCCGGTCTGGTGCGACGGTTTTGCGGCGCCGCCTTCCGTCGCCGGACTGACCTTCGTCGGCTGGGGCGAGCCGATTGGCTGCGGCGGAGTTGCGGTATTTCCGAACGACATCGTCGTTGCCGACCAGGACGGCGCGGTGCTGATCCCGCAGGCGCTGCTCGACCATGTGCTGGCCGAAGGGCCGGAGCAGGAGCGGATGGAAGCCTGGATCGTCAACGAAGTGAACAACGGCGCAGCTTTGCCCGGCCTCTATCCGATGAACGCCGAGACCAAGGCGCGTTACGCGGCTACCAAGAAATAACATCAAAGAGCAGAGGTAACGTCATGGACATCCATCTCGCTGGCTCCCGGCCGACGCGCCGGGCGCCGTCTGACTATTTCACCGGCACGGTGCTGCAGGACCCGATCATCCAGACCGAGGCGCCGGCACGGCTGGCGTCGACACGCGTTTCATTCGAGCCGGGCGCGCGCACGGCCTGGCACACGCATCCGCTGGGGCAAACGCTGTATGTGATCTCAGGTGTCGGCCGGGTGCAGGCCAAGGGCGGGCCCGTCAGGGAAATCCGGCCCGGCGATGTCGTCTGGATTCCGCCGGGCGAGAAGCACTGGCACGGCGCTTCGCCGACCAATGCCATGACTCACATCGCCATGCAGGAAGCGCTCGACGGCAGCTACGTCAACTGGATGGAGCACGTCACCGACGCGGAGTATGCCGAGAAGGTCGGCTGAGCGCCCCTGTCGCCTCACATCCGCTGCGCGGTCCAGGTGCCGGAGCACAAGGCTGCGCGCCACGTGCCCGATCCCGACGTGCCCGTGAGCACGCCGGAGCCGACCGCGCGCTTCATGCCGCTCGCGAGCGTCACGCGAATGGCGCCGGCTTCCGCCACGCGGCCGGACGCCGTTACAGCCGTGCTGTTCGATGCGACCTGGCCGTTGCTGATTCCGATCGAGACCGAGGCGCCGCTGCTGCAGGCGGCGTTCGACGAGGTGATCTGCACATTCCAGTCGCCGTCGAATGTTGCGGCAATGGATGGCGTCACAAAGCCCAATGCAGCAAGCAGCGAAACGGCGACGAGGGATTTCCGGGATCTGACCATGACGTGCCCCTTTGGTTTGGAAGCGGTCACGGTCTCATAACGGTTCCATCGCGACTGTGATTGCCATCACGCGCTGTGCCGAAATGGAAAAGCCCCGCGCTGCGGCGGGGCTTTTGGTCGTATGGGAGGCTGCAGCTTGCGATCAGTTGACGCGAGTCCAGGTCTGTCCGCCGCAGAACATGCCGCCGAAGGCGCAGCCCTGGACGCGCAGGCTGTCGGTGCCTCTCAGCGCGATCGTAGAGTCATACGTGCTGCCGGTGTTCGGATCGAAGATCCTGCCGCTCCACTTGTCCTTGCCCGGCTTCATGTTGATCAGGACCTGCTCGCCGTTCTGGTTCGACTTCTTGTCGACGGAATAGCCGCAGAGATTCTGGCCGCATTGTTCGATTCTGACCTTGCCTTCCTTCTCCTCCGTCAGCCACACGCCCAGCGGTGAGTCTGCAGCCGGCGCCGCCGAAGCTGCGGGGGCCGCGGCCTGCTTCTGTTGCGGCGGCGGTGGCGCCGGCGCGGCAACGGGAGCGGGCGGGG
>NZ_LLYB01000025.1 GCF_001440475.1 Bradyrhizobium lablabi
TCTCGCTGCCACCGTCCTATGGCTGCGATAAGTGTCCACACCACCTAGGGTTTCAGCGGCGGACTTGAAATCTGCGATGGGGATGGCCCTCTCGCCGAGTTCACACTTGAAAAGCGGGAGGTGCTACGCCGGCAGGTGGGTACTTCGCAGAGATTAAGCGCAGGTGGACTGGTTGACACATATATGGTCCGTCGGCGCTAGAACCCGTAGGGCCAAGGTTATCCCACCGTCCTCCCGCGCATCCGGGCTTTCCAATAGGGCACCCCGAGCATTTGCTCCCGAGCTTTTGAACTGTACCGTCGCAAATGCACCGCGGCTCACCAAGCCAAGCCGTTCGAGCCGCTTTCGAATGAAAGTATAGCTGATCTTAGCCGCTATACGACGCTTGAGCCGGACGATGTCTTCCGGGCGCCAAGTCGTAATAAAGCCGTGCGCGAACTTGCGCTCCAGGCGGCAAGGTCGAAGAGGCCAGTGCTGTTGAGGCTGCGGAGAGCAGCAGCCACTCGCTCTGGGCGACAAGCCTGGTTTACTGAGCCTTGGCACAGCCGGGCAATTCTCAGGTGGAGGCGGTCGCCAACGCTTACATGCGGCGGCTGCTCGAAATCCATGTGCGTCCGGATGATTTGGTCGCCCCATCATCCACGCTCGACCTTCCCACCGGTAAGGTGGGTAGAACGCACACACAGACGCAAAGGCTGCATCGACGGCAGCATGGCGCGCGCGTAGGTATGGGCTATGCTGTACACCGGCTATGCCGCCATGGTTCGCCCGACGGAGCACCTGTGGCCGCATGCTGGATGGCGGATCGACCATGTTTCCGTGGATCTGGTTTGGGACTTCGACGATCCGGCCATCCCGAACACCAGCCGAGATACCGCGGCCACGGCCATCGCCGCGGTATCGGCATTGTGGCTGTCTGGCCTAGCACTTGGGCCTCACGAGGCGCCAAGTACCGATATTTCGCGGAGCGTACCGTGACGCGATTGATCGCGCACAGCGTCGGCTCCGGCGTACGAGCGACCGCCTGGAAATCTTACAAATGGATACGTTACCCAAAGAGCAGTCGTGCGCGATATCGCCGTTGCAGAGACCGTCGAGTTGATCTTCGATAGCTACTTCTTTGAAGTCTTGCATTCGGACGGGGCTAGCGCCGGCTGGCCGGATCTACTGAATATGCGCCGAGGCCGCAAAGTCCGGGAGCTGTCTCGGGAGCGACTGCGGAAAACCGGCGGGTTGCTCTTCAGGTAGGAATGTCGCCGACGTCACCGAGGTCCCAAAGAAATGCTTTTACGTTGCGTCGAACTGAGATGCTTCGTGTCCACTGTAGGCGTGGTCTACAGCGTTACCTCAGCTGACGGAAGTACACGAGCTATCGTCTCCGCCAGAAGTGTTGCGACGACCCATGTTCTCCTTGCATTCAGGGTCCCGCGCACACGCCACTATGACAGTACCATCATCCATTTGCTTGCCCTCAACGCTCAATCGGAATTCCGATCGCCAGTGACCTCTCGTCTATTTTGTCCATACGTCATGCGACTTCATCCAGTCGAAAAAGCTCAACGGTCTGCTGCCGAATCAATAGGACTCGGCGACGACTTCCCAGAACTGGAGTCCATCGAATGAAAACACCCTCTTCGCCGCACTTCACGCCCGTGGATCTGAAGCCATATTTCAATGCCAGGCGCCGGGAGCTGGACGAGCGGCTCGGCAAGCGCGCTGGCGACACCGGCTGGATCGACTCATGCGGGGGCCGCAGACGCATCGCGGCATCCCGTTTCTATTCGGCGACGATGCAGGGCCCGATGTGCTGGCCTTGCGGACGGGGGAGGGTCCTACCGAAATCTCACTGTTACCCACATTGGCCAGCTACGTGCTCTTTGTGCATGTGGTCACGGACCATCGACCCGTGAGGCCTGAAGGGTTTGGCGAGATCGGGCCAGCCGCGCACTCTGCGGACGGCAACCCGCTCGGCAGTCGGGTGTCGACGTATGCGCTCCGATATGCCGACGACAGCGTCGCGGACGTGCCCGTGCTGCGGCGGTTCGCAATCCAGCAGAAACACATCGTATGGAGTGCGAGTGCATTCGGGGCCGTGCCGTTGCGTGGGCCAATCGTGCACGCGAGCACCGGAGAAAACTTCGCGCTCGGGCGAGCGGCGGGCACTAGCTTCATCAACGGCGAGGCTCGCACCGAATCGGGACGCATGGATCGGGAACGCGAGAATTTGTGGCTTTATGCGCTGCCAAATCCGCATCCAGAGAAGGAGCTCGTGGGCCTGAGCCTGCGTCCGGAGCAAGAGGCTTCGCTCGTCTATGCGGTGAGCACGACACAGCTGTCGGAGCATCCGCTGCGCCTGCAGGGCCGTCGCAAGCTGAGGATGCGGCTGCCGCCCGGGGTGCATCTGAACAAGCTCGGCGAACTAGATGTCGACCATCGCGGCGAGCAAATCGGCATGGACCTCGGCTCGGTCATCTCCGCCCGCGCCGTACTTGAGTACTCCAGAACGGATTGGCTCGGTGACAAGCCTGACGTGCAGCCTGTGCGCTCCAATGACGAGATCATCGTCGAGTATTCCGCGCACCCCGACGCAAGGCTCTACCTGCGCTCCGACGACGGCCGCTTGTATGTTCAGGACCTTCAATCGCTGGACGCCGTCGGGAACGCAGCAGGCACATCGCTGGACGCGGTGCCCATCGAGCAGGCGAGGCGACCCGTCAAGATCCGCATCGTTGAGAAGGTCAGCGGTGTGCGTGTCGCCGCACGCCTGCATCTCCACGGCGCGCAGGGGGAGTATCTGCCGCCCAAGGGACACCACCGCAAGGTAAACACCGGCAGGTTCGAGAACTTCGCCGGCGAGCTGGCGAACGGCCTAAACCAGTACGCCTATGTGGATGGCAGCTGCGACGCGGACCTGCCGATTGGGCCCGTGTACGTCGAGATCAACAGGGGCTTCGAGGTGCGGCCTGTGCGTCGCATCGTCGAAGTCACCACGGATACGGAAAGCCTTACCTTCGAGCTGGACAGAGTGCTGCGCTGGCGCGAACAGGGCTGGGTCAGCTCCGATACGCACGTCCATTTCCTGAGCCCGCAGACAGCCCTGCTAGAGGGCAAGGCGGAGGGTGTCAACGTCGTCAACCTGCTCGCGGCGCAGTGGGGCGAGTTGTTCACCAACGTCGCCGATTTCGACGGACGCACGACGATCGGGGCCAAGAACTTCGGCGGCGACGGAGAGTTCCTCGTCCGCGTCGGCACGGAGAACCGGATGCAGGTTCTAGGGCACATCTCGCTTCTCGGCTACGAGGGCGAGATCATCAATCCGCTCTCTTGCGCCGGACCGAAGCCGAGCGGGCGGCCGATATCGTGCTCGGCTTAATCGACGCGATGGAGATGATGTCGTTCAACCCGCTAACCGCGCAGATCAGCGCCTTCGGTCTGGCCGACTGGTACCGGTACCTCAACATTGGCTACCACCTTCCGCTGGTGGCAGGTTCCGACAAGATGGACGCGTCCGCGCTTCTCGGCGGCTCGCGGACCTATGCGCAGCTGGGCGCGCGCGATTTTACGTACCGCAACTGGATGGATGCCGTGCGCAGCGGCGACACGTTCATCACAGTCGGGCCGCTTACATGACGGTAGAAGGGCGGCGTCCCGGGAGCAAGATCGCGATTCCTCCTTCAGGCGGCACTGTCAGTATCGACTGGCGGATCGAATCGGTCAGCGTTCGCCCGACACGTGTGGAGTTGATCCGCAACGGCACTGTCGTCGATGAAGTGCGATGCGGCGACTTGTCGTGCAACGACCACCTCGAGCTGGGCGTCACCGAGTCCTGTTGGGTCGCTATCCGTGTTCGAGGCAGTGTCGCCGGGCGCGAGGCAGACATTGCGGCCCACACCAGTGCCGTGTATGTCGACGTCGGTGACAAACCCGTCTTTGCGACCGCGGACGCGGTCTCGGTCCTCGCGCAGATTGAGGGATCGATCGCCTACGTGGATACGATCGCACCCAAGACCGATGAAGCGCGGCACTCAAGGCTGCGGGCTGTCCTGGAGCTTGCACATCATCGCCTTCATCACAGGCTTCACGAACTCGGCGCAAGCCACGAGCATGTGCCGATCCATTCGGCTCACGTTGAACGCGAGCATTGATGAAACAAAAACTTAGGATAAAAGGAATCTGCTGTCCGTTTCCGCTTGTGTGTGTTGGCGGCGTCGCGGGGGCGCACCCGGACCATGGCACGTCCGGCACCTGCCGGCGTCGGATCCGGATGTGCGTGCGCTGGGCCTCACGTCACGCCATCTCGCTCATGTGATCTACAGCTCGGCATCGTCACGCACGCCCAAAGGCGTCGCAATGCCCCACGCGTCGCTTTTGAATTTGGTCTGGTCGTCACCCGAGCTTGAGCCCAAACGACGCACACTTCAGTTCACGACACTGAATTCCGACGTGTTGCTCCAGGAATTGTTGAGTTGCTGGAGAAACGGCGGGCTCCTCGTGCTCGTGCAGGAAGAGACCCGTACGGACTTCTCCGCCTTGCTGGAATTTGTGTGGAGGGCGGCGATCGGGCAGCTTTTCCTCCCACTGGTAGCGTTGAACCAATTTGCGGAGGTCTGGGGCGCTTAGGAAGAGCTGCTGCCCTCATTAAGGGAGATCCATACATCGGGAGAGCAATTGCGGGCCACCCCCATGCTTAGGTCGTTCTTCGAATTGCACCCTAGGGCGAGGTTGATCACTCAGTATGGGCCTACAGAAGCCCACGTGGTTACGGAGCACCATCTCGCGATTGGCCCATATGTTGGCCGCAAATTGACTCCCATCGGCCGACCGATCGCAACACGCGAGTTTACCTACTTTATAGTCAAGGTGAACCTGTTCCTTTTGGCGCTGTGGAGAGCTTTACATTGGCGGCTCGGGGGTGGCGCGTGGCTATCTGAACCGACCTCAGCTGACGGAGGAACGGTTTGTGGCCGATCCGTTCAGCAATGAGGCGGGGGCGCGGATGCAGACACAAGGCAGTGCCGCAAGGACGCGCCGCTTCCCACTTCTGTCGGACGCCCCGGCATCTTTGTCCAGCGGCTCGTCGGAAATCCGGGCCAGCAATCCGAGCTTGTTGTTTGCAACAAGACAACACCCAAGCCGCGCTTGATCAGAGCCGGCCTCAACCCTTCGATGAAGGACGCATCCTCGGCATAAAGAGGAGCTTCGCGGCCAGCTACGAAAGTCAAGATTGCTGGCTCGGCTGCAAGGCAGGGTAGCCTGCGTCGTGTCTCCAGCATGCGGCGCGCCGAGACATATTCGAGCTCGCGCGCCTGCATGATCGTCCTGCTGCGATCGCGAGACATTCATTTGCGCGGGTTGACTCGAGGCGACGAGGGCCGACCTCGTCCACCGTCCCTAAAGGAAAGTCGCATTTCAATCGCATGGGCACGTTCGTTGTCCCGCTTCGCGCTATGTGCGACAAGCTGGACACCCACGGTATCACTCCGCGCAGGTGCGAAGAGTTAAGTTCAACTTGGCCGACCGCTCCGTCCGTCTCGCTCCGCAGTCGTGAGCGGCTTGGCAACATTTTTCAGGATAGCAGCGTGGCAGTTGGCTAGCATCTCCTTCGTGTACTTCTCGCCGAAGTAATCCAGAACGAAGGTTCCGCCGTAGTCTGACTCATCAGCGACACTGCTGGTGAGGCCGTCGAGGATTGTGCCGACTTCGCCGATGCGATCGGAGTATCGGGCGCGGATAACGTTAACTGCGTTCATCGAGTGAACTGCCTCGTCGGCAGTCACTTCCCTTAGCCAACGAACAAATCTATCGCTCCCAAGTCCTGCATAGAAACCCTTATCCGCAGCATAGGCGCGGCAGGTGCACATTTCATCAAAGGCTATCATAACCATCACAGAGAATTCGTCTTTCAGGTATTCATTGATTGCACTAAAATTGTGTGATCGAGCGTCCAATCTCTCCCAAAGATCTTCTTCGCATCCATCAGCGACGAGCTCCATGATCTGTATAAAGCCCTCGGCGTGACGCTCCTCGTCCGTGGCCCAGGCATCAAAGAATGCCGCAGCCTCCTCGGTAGCGATCAAGTTGCGGACGGACAACTCGTTTTTCAGATGCCTCGCGTCATATTCAGTATACAGTTCTGGCCACAACTTTTTGCAACGCGCGCGCACAACTGATGGCTCGGCGGTGAACATCACCGGCGTCAGAGCATTGAACAATTCTTTGGGACTCCAATTCCGTCGAACCGGCGTGATCATCCGAGTCCTCCGAATCACGAACGCTACGAGCGATCTGGCAGAGGCATTTGTTCCTCCCGAACGCTCGCAAAGCATATTAACTACACACCGATGCTGTCGCCTGCTCGTTTTGGTGGGATGCAATTCGAGGCCGCACCACTTCAGACTAGCCAGAAGCGTCGCCTTAACGGGCTCATTAGAAGCCCCGGCGCGGCTGTCATTGATCTCAACCTACTCGATCACCAATACGAATCCGAGTGTACTGTTGAGGACAGCGTCGCATGGCCTTTCTCACAAACCGCTCACGACAACTGCTCGGCGGGCGCTCCAGCAAGCACCTTTGGTTGGATCAATGCAACGGCACTTCGCGGCGGTGTTGACTCTCAACATGCGGCCGCATTTAGGCACCAGCCCGGCGCGGAGCGCAGCATCGAAGTGCGGTCCCTCCTGAGCAGCCAGCCGTCTTGGAAATGCCAACCAATCATAAAAACCTTTGTGTCGAGGCACTGAGCGACCCATGAACAACTTGGCGTCCAACTCTGGAATAGACCACGCGTGCCTAGGCGGCACGGCAGAGCGCGCGAGGCTGTTCATGACAAACTGTTTCCGCTAACCGCGATCGCGCAAGCTGGCCGCGCAAGGCGGACCGCTGACATCAGTACTAACGGAGGAGGGGCCGATTACAAACCTTCGTATAGCTTTCCAAACCCTTTCAATATCGAAGGTTTACGTACGTAGAATTGAGCCATCAGTCGCAATCGTTTTAGTCTCGTCGAGAATCGGGCCCGAGAGTCCTGAATGGCTCTCGCGCCGCGGAAGCAAGACGAGGTCACCGACGATTATGAAGTTCTATCGCAGGACGGCACGCGGTCCGTCGATTTGCATCGAGTGTCGTCGATCCCTGGGATCACGCTACCGGCGAGATATCTCCACCAATGAACCTTATTGCGACTACGATTGCTATCTTCGCTACCGGACAAAGAGTCTGTTTGCGCCATCGCTCGCTGTCGCACGGGAACATGGACCCGCGCCTGGGTATTTGGCTCGCGGCGCTGGGCGAACCGATGTTGGTTGAAAGTTCTAACACCTAGCACGCGTGTGCATGCGGCGAGGCTAATTGCTCCGACAGCGAATTCCAGAGTTGAACCGCTAACGATGTCGCCATCCGCAACGACTATTGAGTACCTTCAGACCAGTTGAATTTGTTTAAGAAGTTCTGCGGTTTTGAAGATGATTTCCTTGAGGCTGGAGGACATTGATCGGCATGTGCGGGATTGTCGGCATTTTGGGGCGCGGCCCAGTGGCGGGGCAGCTGGTCGAGTCACTCAAACGACTGGAATATCGTGGCTACGACTCCGCAGGCGTCGCGACGCTTGAAGGCGACCATCTCGAGCGCCGGCGTGCCGAAGGCAAGCTGAAAAATCTCGAGGCGCGGCTACACGGCGATCTGCTATCTGGTCATACAGGTATCGGTCATACGCGCTGGGCTACCCATGGCAAGCCGACTGAGCGCAATGCCCATCCGCATATGACGGACAATGTCGCCGTCGTCCATAACGGGATCATCGAGAATTTCCGCGAGCTCCGCGCTGAGCTAGAGCAGAATGGCGCTAAATTCGCCTCGGAGACCGATACCGAGGTGGTGGCGCATCTCGTCGAATCCTATCTAAAGCATGGCTACTCACCGCAGGATGCAGTGAAAACGTTGCTGCCGCGGTTGCGCGGCGCGTTCGCGCTGGCATTCCTGTTCAAAGGTCATAACGATCTCATGATCGGCGCGCGCAGGGGGTCGCCGCTCGCGATCGGGTATGGCGACGGCGAAATGTATTTGGGATCGGATGCGATCGCGCTCGCGCCCTTCACCGATACAATCACCTATCTTGAAGACGGCGACTGGGCCGTGCTTACCCGTACGATCTGCGTCATCTATGATTCGAAAGGCGCCATCGCCCACCGGGAAACTCTGAAGTCCGGCGCGTCATCGCTCCTGGTAGACAAGGCGAATTATCGCCACTTCATGGCCAAGGAAATTTACGAACAGCCGGAAGTGGTCGGGCAGACGCTGGCGCGTTATGTTGACATGGCCGCCAAGCGCATCGCGCTGCCGCTCGAACTGCCATTCGACTTCAACGACATTACGCGCATCTTGATCACCGCTTGCGGTACCGCAAGCTATGCCGGGCACGTCGCCAAGTATTGGTTCGAGCGGCTGGCGCGTATACCGGTCGAGATCGATGTCGCCTCCGAACTCCGCTACCGCGAGGCGCCTTTGCGCAAGGGGGATCTCGCGATCGTCATCTCGCAGTCCGGCGAGACCGCCGACGCGCTGGCCGCGTTGCGCTACGCCAAGGCGCAGGGTCTGCACACGATTTCCGTGGTTAACGTACCGACGTCTACGATTGCGCGCGAGAGCGAAACCGTGCTGCCGACACTTGCGGGTCCGGAAATCGGCGTCGCCTCGACCAAAGCTTTCACTTGTCAGCTGATGGTGATGGCCGCCCTTGCGATCGCCGCGGGCAAACAGCGTAGAGAATTGTCCGACATCGATGAGTTGAAGCTCGTGGGTGAGCTGATCGAAGTTCCGCGGCTGATCGCTGAGGCGCTCGCGATCGAACCGCAGATTGAGAAGCTAGCGCGC
Organism: Bradyrhizobium lablabi; assembly: GCF_001440475.1. Lineage (GTDB taxonomy): Bacteria > Pseudomonadota > Alphaproteobacteria > Rhizobiales > Xanthobacteraceae > Bradyrhizobium > Bradyrhizobium lablabi. The sequence continues at coordinate 8,869 of NZ_LLYB01000025.1, forward strand.
GATATCGCCAAATCGCGCGCTGTGCTCTATTTCGGCCGCGGCACGTCGTTCCCCGTGGCGTTGGAAGGCGCGCTCAAACTGAAGGAAGTCTCCTATATTCACGCCGAAGGCTATGCCGCCGGCGAGCTCAAGCACGGCCCGATTGCGCTGATCGACGAGAGCATGCCGGTGGTGGTGATCGCTCCTTACGACCGAGTTTTCGAAAAAACCGTGTCAAACATGCAGGAAGTCGCCGCTCGTGCTGGCAACATCATACTGATGACCGATGCGACAGGAGCTTCGAAAGCGACGGTGGATGCGCTCGTGACCATTGTGCTGCCAGACGTGGCTGCAACCTTTACACCCATGATCTATGCCATTGCGGTGCAGCTCTTGGCCTACCACACCGCTGTCGTAATGGGAGCGGACGTCGATCAGCCACGCAATCTCGCGAAATCGGTGACCGTAGAATAGGCGGGCAGGGCCAAAGTCGCGGGTGGCAGCCATAGGCGTTCCTGTTAGGTATGTCGGTTCTGGGCAAACCAAACCCGAGCAGATCCTCAATTTCTCTCTCATCCATGTTGATGCCGCTCGTCGTTGCTGCGTGCGTCCGTGTCGCCTTCCGACATGAGTGGTTCGCATCTCCAAACGCCAATGGCTTAAAACGTACAACTGGAGTTCAGCTCCCGAACCGGCATTCTCACAGGGCTCGAGGTGCATCGGAAACTAAGGTCCGCTTGAATTAGTCGGCTAACACCACGGCCGGGCGCTGCTGATCCGGCTGGCCAGCGCGCGAGTCCAGGTCCCACCGCAAATTCGGCTTCTTGAGCTCTTACTCATGTTCGTCGCGCCAAGCTTCCTGACCTTGGGCGCTTTTAGTGTGAGCCCGACCGCTCGATCGCGGGGCCGTTTCTCATCGGCGACGGCCATGTTCGTTACCTGCGATGTGCATGATCGGTATCCACCCTGTGCCGTTCCTCTTACAAGTGCCGCGATCCACGCTGGAAGTTGTGGCATTCAGCGTTCTTATCTCTGCGAAGAAATGAGGGAATTCCCCGACTAGCGAAGGTGGAAGGCCAATTTGCTCATAAACTATCGCTTCGCCACGACTCACACAGACTCATTCTGCCGCTGGCGCGATTTGAGCGACTCACGCTAGGCTATTATCTTCCAACAATCCCAATGCGAGGGAGAAACGAAATGGTTGCTGCCGCACGCGAACTGCCCACGTCAGGCTACGCGCTTGAAGTGGATGGTCGATTGAAAGCCGAATTTGTGAGCAGAGACGGAGCAAAGTGAGGGGCAGAAGATCTGAAGAAGCGCTTTCCAATGCTTCAGATCAGAATTTACGATGCGCAGACGATGACTCGAGAAGAGGTGTCGCTTCCGTGAGCTTAGGTGCTCATCGCAAGGTTTTTGGTGCGCGAGCGGCAGGACTAGCTCCGAGCGGGTACAAGGTGTCCCCCCGTGGCTTGACACCGGCGGTCGCCCGTGAAGAGCTGGCCAAGCCATTGTGCGGGAGTCCGATTTTTAGGACAGAGCTCTCACGTTGTTCTGCGCGTCATCGTCGCGGCTTCTGCGAAAAGAGCGCCGCTCGGAGTCTCGCGGGCCTGTGGCCCGCTTGCACAGCTGGCATCGGCGAGTCTGCGGACGCCGGGGTCTCAATCAATCGGAGTTGCTGGGGTAAAGTCGAAACTGATCAATGCGAACTCTGAAGTCCATTTGTCCGCACAGAAGATCTGCCGTCCTGCCCATCGTCGATGGGCAGCTAGATTACTCAATGCGGCACCCGCCGCGCCGCCGACCAGCGAGCTAGTGGCGCCAGCCTCCAAATCACGCTCCGGATGCTCGCGTTCACCGGCCCCGCAGCCCATGCCTGGCTAGCGCAGTATCGAATGAGGACCTGCTGCACGTTTTTAACCTCTTGGACAGTACGACGCACATTACCGTCGACCACCATGGCCGGGTGAGAAGCGCAGCCAGGGTCATGCTTCCAGCGCTGAGCGCCAGCGCTTCCATCTGCACCGGCCTGAGGCCGATCGCGCGTCCCGCTCACGGTGCGGTGACCGCGCCGACAACACCACAGGTGCACCGATGCCGAGCACCATGCCGACACAGTCCCGCCCTCCAAACCCAGATCTTTCGTCAGTTGCAGCAGGAAGACCGCCCAATGCGTTGTACCAAAAGATGAAGGTGCCAGTCGCCAACGTGACTGCCTATGTGATCCCGCCGACTGGGCCTCGTTCCTGCGCGGTGCTGCATTGCTGAGGCTCGTGCCGATGCGTTCGCCCGCGCGCGCAGCGGGGGGCTCGACCAGCTACTCGGCCATATGGCCTAGG
>NZ_LLYB01000026.1 GCF_001440475.1 Bradyrhizobium lablabi
GGCAGGTGCTGCAGCTCCGGCGGCGGCCGCCAAGGCGCCGGCGGGCGGCGACAAGAAGAAGTAAGCAGCGGCAGGGATGCCGCGCCATGCGCCTGTTTGTCGGTCTCGGTAACCCCGGTTCGAAATACGCGAACAACCGGCACAACATCGGCTTCATGGCCGTCGATGAAATTGCGCGGCGTCACGGTTTCGCACCGTGGCGCCGCCGTTTTCAGGGCGAGACTTCCGAAGGCACGCTCGATCGCGAGAAGGTCGTTCTGCTTCGGCCGACCACCTACATGAACGAGTCCGGGCGCGCGGTTCAGGAAGCGGCGAATTTCTTCAAGCTCGGCGCCTCCGACGTCACCGTGTTTCAGGACGAGCTCGAACTGCCGCCGGCGAAAGTGCGCGTCAAGGTCGGCGGCGGTATCGCCGGCCACAACGGGCTGCGCTCGATCTCCTCGCATATCGGCAACGACTATCGCCGGGTGCGGCTCGGGATCGGTCATCCCGGCATCAAGGAAATGGTGCACAGCCACGTGTTGTCGGACTTTGCGAAGAGCGACCGGGCCTGGGTGGAAGCCTTGTGCGCGGCGGTTGCCGACAATGCCGGCTTGCTGGCGGCAGGGCACGACTCCTCGTTCGCGAACAAGGTGCATCTGGCGCTGCAGGCCAAGGGATTTTTCGAGAAGGAAGGCGGCGGAGACAAGCCGGCTTGATCTCGCAACCGTCACGCCGGGACAAGCCCGGCCATGACGACAGGATGGTTTTGAGGACACGATGGGATTCAAATGCGGTATCGTCGGCCTGCCCAATGTCGGCAAGTCGACGCTGTTCAACGCGCTGACCGAGACGGCTGCGGCGCAGGCGGCGAATTATCCGTTCTGCACCATCGAGCCGAATGTCGGCGAGGTCGCGGTGCCCGATCCCCGGCTCGACAAGCTCTCTGATATCGCCAAGTCGGCGCAGATCATTCCAACGCGGCTGACCTTCGTCGATATCGCTGGCCTCGTCCGCGGCGCCTCCAAGGGCGAGGGCCTCGGCAACCAGTTCCTCGCCACCATCCGCGAGGTCGACGCGGTCGCGCACGTCGTTCGGTGCTTCGAGGATTCCGACATCACCCATGTCGAAGGCAAGATCGCGCCGTTGGCCGACATCGAGACCATCGAGACCGAGCTGATGCTCGCCGACCTCGACAGCCTGGAAAAGCGCGTCGATAACCTGGCCAAGAAGGCCAAGGGCAACGACAAGGACGCCAAGGAAGCGCTCGATCTCGTCAATCGCGCCCTGGTGCTATTGCGCGACGGTAAGCCCGCGCGCTTTCTCGAACGCAAACCGGAAGAAGAGCGCGCCTTCGGCATGCTCGGCCTCCTGACCTCTAAGCCGGTGCTTTACGTTTGCAACGTCGAGGAAGGCTCGGCCAAGGAAGGCAACAGCTTCTCGAAGCAGGTATTCGAGCACGCCAAGAAGGAAGGCGCGGTCGCGGTGGTGATCTCGGCCAAGATCGAATCCGAGATCGCGACCCTGTCACGCGAGGAGCGCGCCGAGTTTCTCGATACGCTCGGCCTGGAAGAGGCCGGTCTCGACCGCCTGATCCGCGCCGGCTATCAGCTGCTCGACCTCATCACCTATTTCACCGTCGGCCCGAAGGAAGCGCGCGCCTGGACCATCCACCGCGGCACCAAGGCGCCTGCGGCGGCCGGCGTCATCCATACCGATTTCGAAAAGGGCTTTATCCGGGCCGAGACCATCGCCTATCCCGACTACGTCGCGCTGAGCGGCGAAGCCGGCGCCCGCGATGCCGGCAAGCTGCGGCTGGAAGGCAAGGAATATGTCGTCGCCGACGGCGACGTGATGCACTTCAGGTTCAATAACTGAATTCGCCGTCGTCATTGCCTGCGACAAACGCGAAGCGTTTGCGCACGGGAGCAAAGCGACGAAGCAATCCATCTATCCCCGCGCGGAGAGGTGGATTGCTTCGCTTCGCTCGCAATGACGGGGATAGAATTACCGCATCCCGCCCTGATCGCGGATTGCGCCGAGATGCTCGTTGATACGGAAGACGATCAGGATGAATTCAGCGGCGATGCGCGAAAACACCACGCCGACCACGACGCCGGCGATCGAGGACAGCAGCAGGATGAATCCGGCGAACGGACTGATCGCCATCGCGGCAAGCGCCGAAAAGATTCCGGAAAGGCCGAACAGCACGATCAAGCCGATGACCAGCCAGTAAAAAGTCTTGATGATCGTGGGCGTAATGAAACGGTCCCACTGAAACAGGTCCTGAAAATCGAACATCGGTGGCCCTCCCCGGCGAGTCAAATAACCTGGTCCCCAGATAACACAGGGCTAACCCCGAAAATTGCTTCGGGCAAGTCAGGGGCGAGCGCCGCAGGCGGCACTCTCTCCCGGCGAACGAGCCATGCGAGTGGGCGGGTTGAGATTGCTGCAAATAACGGCCACATTCGGGCTTGCCCATAGCTATCCTCAATTCCGACATCCATGACCACGCTGACCTTCGAAGATTTCAAGCCCGGCCATTTCGGCACGTTCGGACCACGCCATGTCACGCGCGAGGAGATTTTGGCCTTCGCCGCCGAATACGACCCGCAGCCGATGCATCTGGACGAAGAGGCGGCCAAGGCCTCGATGCTCAAGGGCCTGTCCGGCTCAGGCTGGCATCTCGGCTCGCTGATGATGCGAATGCTGTTCGACGGCTTCATCGGCCGCACCGCCTCGCTCGGCTCGCCCGGTGTCAATGAAATGCGCTGGCTGGCGCCGCTGCGCCCGGGCGACGACCTGACGCTGGATGTCGACGTCGCCGAGGCCAGGATTTCGAAGAGCCGCCCCGAGACCGGCATCGTGACCTTCAAGGGCACAATCCGCAACGCGGCAGGCGTTGTGCTGTGCGAGATGGAGTCGCCGATCATCGTGCGTCGGCGCCTCGAGGCGGGAGCGGCGTAGCGATGCGTTTCTTCGAGGACATCGAGATCGGCGCCCGGCGCGAGTTCGGCTCGTTTACCTTTACCGCCGAAGACATCAAGCGGTTTGCCGCGCAGTTCGATCCGCAGCGCTTTCACCTCGATGAGGAGGAGGGACGCAACTCCCTGTTCGGGGGTCTCGCGGCATCGGGCTGGCACGTCGCGGCAGTGTGCATGAAGCTTTTGGTCGCCGACGGCAAGCGGCTGTCGGCGGAGGCCGCCGCGCGCGGCGAGAAGGTTGCGGTATGGGGGCCGTCTCCGGGGTTTCGTGAACTGCGCTGGATCAGGCCGGTGTTGGCCGGCGATACCATCAGCTTTTCCAACCAGGTCGAGACCAAGCGGACCTCGGAGAAGCGTCCCCAATGGGGCATCCTCCAGGCCCGCAATACCGGCATCAACCAGCGCGGCGAAGTCGTGTTCTCGTTCCTTGCCACCGCCTTCGTGCCGCGGCGGGGTGGTTAATAATAGCCCGGCGCATGGTTAGCGAATTGTTCCGTTAGGGCTTCGTAATCCATGACTCCGCGCAACGGATTTTTTGCTAACGCATTTTGAACTTTCTGCCTGCCATAAGCGTCTCAGGGGAAGTACCGAGGGGATGAACATGGCAGATCGCAACAGCCTGAAATTCGTCGGCTTTGTCTTCGCGACCGTCACGATGGCGGTGATGCTGACCGCCACCATGGTGGTGAAGTCCTATGCCGACGGCGTCTACACGATCGAGGAAACCTCGTTCGCGCGTCAGTAATTGCAAGATCGGATAGTTAGCGAGCGCTGAAGAAAGTTCAGCGACTCCAGATCAGCGTCATTGCCACGACCGCGAGCGTCAGCAGTCCGACGAAGCGGATCACGAGCGTGCCCATGCTATGGGACGATTGCCGCAACGGCATTGAATCGATGTTGTCTGGCTGAACGTTTTGCATCGCCGGTGTGTCCCACAAAAGGTGCCTGTCGCCACGTGACGACATCCGTCCTTGGACGCGACCGACTTATAAAGTTCAGATCGAGCACAGCCAAACAAAACCGCCGCGCTCCGTTACGGAACGCGGCGGAGTGTTAGATTTTTGCAACGATCAGATCAGGCGTTGCGCAGGCCGTCGGCGGCGCGCTTCCACTGCGTGACGTTGTCGGCGATCATGCGCGTCGACTTCATCGCCGCCTGGCTGAGCTGCGCATAGCCCGAGATCTCACGCTGAACGCGCTGGCCTTCGGCATGCAAGAGGTCGCGCAGGCTCTCGAGTTCGGAAATCAGTTTCTCGATTTCAGCAAGCGAGGTGCCGGCGACGCGCTGGATCAGCGAATTGACGTTGTTGACGGTGGCTTCCGCATTGGCGTCGAGCGGCGCGGTGTCCGGAGCGACTGCGGGGCGGCGCAGATAGGCGATATCGTTGCGAACGAAATCACGGATGCCGGCCTCTACTTCGGAGACCGCGGCGAGATCGTTGTCGACCTCTGTATTTGCTTCAACCTGTTCGGGTCGATTGGTGGCGTTCATCGGCTATTCCTCTGTTTCGCTTTCAGGCGAGCGCGGACAGTCCCCCGCACGACGAAGTGGAGCGGGCCTCATCTGTCCCGCCGATTTTGACCGCATCTGGGCCATTCTGCGGCAATGGTCGTTCATTCTCCGGCGTTAACCTTAAGGGGCTGAAAACCCTCGCCAAATCGGGCGATTTCGCCCCTTACCAGCTCCGTTTGAAGCCCGCGCTGAGGCTCTTGCTGGCGACGCCGGAGGGCGTTTCGCCGATCGAGCCGGAGATGGTGACGCCGTCGAACAGCTTCTGCTCGGCGCCGACCTTGCGCAGCCATTTGTCGTCGGAGGTCGACAGGGTCTGGCCGGCAAGGAAGCTGGTGCCGGTATCGGCAATGCTGAGCCGTGCCGACTGGTCGGTTTCGTAGCTGCGGGAGGGATGGCTGACGATGCCGGGCACCGGCACGATGCCCTGCTGGATCAGGTTGTAGTCGTTTCGCAGCGTCAGCGAATATTGCTCGCTGATCGGCAGCGATTTGCTCAAGGAGGTGCCGAGCTTGCTCTGCTCGGATCCGGGATCGACGCGGGCTTCGACCGCGGTCTTGTCCCAGATCGAAGCGACGCCGGGAGCCGTGATCGCGGCCCATGCGGTGCCGGACGATTGCGGCAGGCTGCCGCCATTGGCGAGTTTTTCGGAGAGCTGCTCGGATGTGGTCGCGGTGCCTTGCCGGGCGACGGTCATGTCGGCGCCGATGCGCGTATCCCAGAACGGCGAGATCGATTGCTTGACCGACACGGCGGAGGTGCCGTTCGCCCTCTCATTGGCGGACCAGGAAGCGTCGGCGCTGGCAGCGCCCTTTGACGAGCTGCCTCCCTTCGCCATTAAGTCCATCAGGGTCGACGCATCGACGTTAAGCTGGCTCCAGTCCAGCTTGTCGACGTCGATGTCCTTCATGATGTCGACGTCGTTGACGCTGGGAGCCGCCTCGGTCTCTTCGGCCTCCTGCGTCTCCGCTTCGTCGTTCGCCGGCGGCGTTTGCGCCGCTGCCGCCAGCATCGTAGCCAAACTTACGCCGGCCACCAGCAATGGCAGCCGCGCCCAGCCAAATCGCATTTTCGGAATCATTGCCCGCCCGCATTCCAAGTCGCGCCTAGAATGCGTTCGCTCTGTTGCGAAATTATGGCGGGTACAGCGAAAGACCCGACTAAACCGCCATTCGCGGCAGGTTGATCGGATAGCCCACGGTCTGCTCGACCAGATCGAACGTGTCGACCAGCACGCGGAAGTTGGTGAGGCGTCCGGCCTTGAATTGCGCGAAATGGGCGATGCGCAGGCTGATCGGCTTGTTCGAATCCAGCGCCGTCAGCGAATAGCGCATCATCGACGCAGCCGAGTCCACGCCCAGCATGATCGATTCGCGGTCGAAGCGGTGGACGCGGAAATTGTCCGCGATCTGCCTGATGACATCGATCACGGCTTCCTTGCCGCGGCGCGAGCCGAAGAACGGATACATGTCGATCGGTCCGTAGATCGCCCAGTCGACGTCCTCGTCGAGCAGGGCTTCGAGATCGGCGGGCTGGCGTTCATTGATCGCGCGATGAAACGCGCGCGAAAAACGCCAGAGACTATGCTCTGTCATTTTTGATCTGGTCCTTGGAACTGGAAATTAAAAACGGCAAGCGCGCCCAACAGGGCGTCTTCATCGACGCCGGGCCGAAATGCCGGACTTCACTGTTACAGCCAGAAATAGAGCAGTTCCGCCAAAACACAATTGCCGTTTCTGCATTGCACAAATGCGGCCTATTTCGGCCGCTTTAGCGGTCGCGGCGACGCGCCGGCTCGCGTTCGATGGCGATTTCGGCGTCGCGGATGGCGATGATGCCGAACAGCAGGGCGCAACCGATACCGCCGATCGCGGCCCCCAGCGGCATGAAGGTGAAGAACACCAGCATCCCGCTATAGCCTTCAAAACTCGTGGTTTTAAAGACTTCGATCCAGACCAGCCCGGCCCCGATTCCAAGCGCGGCGCCGCCCAGAATGCCCAGCGCCAAACCAAGCAAAGCCAGCAACGCGATCTTCATAGGTTCTAAATGCCCGCAAACAGCCTTGTGGTGTGTCACGGCCGGCGCGATCAGGTTCAATGGTGCCGGGAAAATGAGCGCTGGGGATGCGCTGCCTGTTGATGCGTCATGCGCAGGGATGCATGGCCGAATGTCGCGTCAGTCGCAGGCCCGGATTGCCGACCGCGCTAGATCGGGTTGGGCCGCCGTCCGGTCAGGATCGCGGCGACATCGCGCTCGAGCAATTGTTGCACCAGGTCGAAAGTGTCGATGATTTCCCTGATGTGGCTGATCTTGCCGTCGCGCAGCGTGTAGAAGCCGGCGATGTCGAACTGCACCATGCGCTGGTTGATGTTCTTGCGGAAGAACACGCGGATGAAGGCGGCCGCCTTGTCGTTCTCGGCGACCAGCATCGGCACCTCGCAGCGCAGCTCGGAATAGCGGGCACGCACCGCATTCCACATCTCGCGCAGCTCGGCCTTGCCGCGGCGATGGCCCATATGCGGGAGGATGTCGATCGGGGCGTTGGCGAGGGATTCGACGTCGTCGGTGCAGCGCTCCAGCGCGGCTTCGACGTCGCCGGAATACAGGACGTTGAGGAAATCCAGCACGCGCTGGCGATTTGATCCCTCGGTCATTCGCCCACCTACCTGTGTTCGACCCGATTCTCGCGGCCGCATTCATTGTGAACGGAACGGCACAACTAACAATCGGCAAAAGGACTTAAAGTATTCTGAAAGGACTTTGACGCGCCTGCCCGAGGGAAGGTTCAACAGCGCCGCGACACCACGGCCTGCGGTAGGCCATCACCGTTTCCGAGGCAGGGCGGCTTCCGCAATGCCGGCCACGCTATTTTCGGGTAACCATAGCGGCACCTGTTACCGCTTGACGAACTCCGCTTCCGGCACGGCCTTGCTGGTGGTGAGGTCGATCACGAACCTCACTTTCTTCTCGTGGCCAGGCGGGACATAGGCTTCGCCGGGCCCCAGCTCGCCAAAGAGCTCCTTCGGTTTCGGAAAGCCCTTGGTGCATGCGGTCTCGATCGTTGCCTTGTCGGCATGGGCGATCTCGACGGCAACCGTATCGGGTCCCGGCCCGGGGCCGAGCCTGGCGAAGCCGAAATATTTCGACGTTTCCTTGCACTCGACGACGTTGGATCCGTAGGCGCCGACCGCATCCTCTCCGGTCACGAAATAGTTCAGCGACATATCGATCGTCTTGTTGAAGTCGCGGGCGAACACCATTTCGGCGACGCCGGATTCGAGATGGCCTTGCCCGATATGGCCGGTGATGCAGATCAGGCGATCCTGCCTGTCGTTGCGCGCCACAATGATGCAATCGCTGACCTGAAGGCCCGGCTGATATCCGTTGAAGATGGCGGCGCCGTCCTTCTGCTCGAAGATGACCGAGCCGCCGAAGTCATTGGCGTGGGCTTCGCAGCCGCTTTCGTAATTGACGACGAGAAGCGTGCTGCCGTCGGCGAGGAATTTGCCGCTGTAACGATCCGGCCGCAGCTTGACGTCGCAGCGCTTGCGGCCGGGATATGCCTTGGCCCGCCTGCAGGCCGATCCCTTGATGTCAGCGGCATCGCAGAATGTCGCGAGCAATGGCCGGTCGGCGTTCGGCGCCTTGTCCCTGACTTGCGCGAAGGCCGGCGGGGTGAGGCCGAGTGCGAGCAGGATCGCCGCGCCGATTGCTTTCAAGGGAATCTCCCATCGTGGCTGCCACGTCAGCAATAAACCGGCTTTCGCGAGCGGCGACAATAAACAGATTTGAATGTCAAAAAGCGTATTGATTGTCGTCACCCGCCTTGTGCGCAATTGCGTACAGGGGTGGTGACCCAGTATTCCAGAGATGCCAGTGCTTGAACCGAGAGGCCGCGGCGTACTGGATACCCCGCCTTCGCGGGGCATGACAACGGAGGAGACACGCCTCCGCATTCTCGCGGCACATTGCGCCCGAGCTTTGCGGTCGGCGTTGCCCTCGAAATCGAAGAGGGCGCAGGGAAGGCCGGGTGCCCATGACACCCGCAGTCGTGCGCACAGGGGTGCACACGGCGGACTGCAGGTGCGCCGGAACACCCGGCCTTCCCTGCGCAATGGTTTTAACGGCTTATAGCGCGCTCTTCCCGGAGCCGAATTCCTTTGGCCTCCGTCGCTGACGGATTGACGATCGATCGAAGCCCGGTTGTGACAGATCGATCTCCGCCGGCTTGACACCAGCCACGGGTGCCAGAACCACACGCTTTTGCCGTCCGCGGCTTCATCTGCCAGAATGTTTCGATTGGCCCGCATGCTGCCAGACCGAAGTTCTGGTTGAAGCGTTTAAGCGCCGTTCGTCGCGCGCCGTTCGATCGCTCACGGGACAACGCCCGCCCTGCGATTACTGGCGCGGCCGACGCTGCTGCGTCCACCGCATCCCGCGCCCAACGTCCGTGACGATCGCGATACGCCCCTCCTGCGGGTGCGGGATGGCCGGATTTGTACGCGTGATTTGGGGCAATCGCGAAGCGGATTATTTCTGCAGGGACGACTGGACCAAGCCGTGCCTGATTTGCCTGGCAAGCCACCCAATCTCTAGTGGCTCTCTCGCCAAGCGCCGGGTGAGGGGCTCTCGCCACGCGCACCTATGTTTGGGACAGCGTGACGCCGGTCACGGCCGGCCGACACGCAGGCGCACATGCTGGCGTCCATCCTCGCCATGGACCTCACCGGAGCCGCCGCCATGAACGCCCTCGCTGCACCGAAATCATCGCTGCAAAACCGCCTCGAGGGTTTTGCGCTCACCGCCACCTTCCAGGGCTTTCCGACCTTCGCCGCCGCCACGCTGCTGCTTAGACTCGCGCATCACCAGATCGCCGGCGGCGCGGTGTTCTTCGTGGTGGCGGCTTCGATCTTCCACGGCCTGTTCACACCCTGGCTGGCGCCGAAATTTCCAAGATTCTTCAAGAACAGCTACGAGCCGCTGTTCTTCGATGCCGGCCTGTCGTTCGCCGACAAGCTCGCGCAGTGGCGCGCGCAGCCGACCGTGTCGCTGCAACTGGTGACGAGTGTGATGATGCTGTCGGTGCTCGCGGTCGCGGTGGTGAGCTAGAGCGTGAACCCGCGTCCGCTTTGGGGCGAATTCCGAACTTGGTCGAACATCAAGCGACGTCCGAATGGGCCGAAAAGCAGAAGCCTAATTTCGCCGTACCTGACGATACGATAATCCCTATCTGCTCGATCAGGACTTCCCCTTGAGTTCAAAGGATCCGAAGAATTTTTCTTTCTTTTCCGCTGCCACGTCGCGATACGCATTGGGGCATTCAATCGTTACCATGTAGAGCGTACCTTTCGTCCTGATGTAGCGGAAATGCGCAGTCGTTGCCGAGTTGGCGACTGAGAAGAACAGATTGTCGACGTCATCCTTGGTATTGCGGCTTACATCAGACACTTTGTTAGCCGGATTGGATGAGAAAGATTTGGGAATCGCCGCGAGGTCGACAGGCGTCTTTGCGGTTGCCGGCAGTTCAACCGCGGTAAACTTGATTCCCTCAGAACTCTTGCCGCCGACGACATGGCTCACTTCGTCCGTGCCCGGGTCGCGAGTCGTGAAATCATTGAAGGGAATTGGCAGGAGAATCGAGAACGAGCCCTTGGTCGAAACAGCCGGATACCATCCCGAGCCATCGTCCACGTTAACGCCGACACGATGCATTTCAAGTTTCGGTTCTGCAGTCGCCGATGTAGAGACTATGAGCGCCAGCGAAAGGACACTCGCGAGCAGTCGCAGAATGGGGATGGGCATGGATGGTCTGCTGCCGTTGCAGTCGGCAGGGGATGTTCGCTATTTGTTGAAAGAAAGGCATGGCGGCGCCGCCGGCGCTGGCGCTGCGCGTCTGTGGTTCTGGTGCAACGACTGGACCTCGGAATTTAGCCTTGAAAGAGCGTTGGCCGCGTCGCGACAACAGAGTCCTGAATGGTTCAATCGCGTCATTCAGACCACGCACCCGTCATTTCCGGTCTACCCCAATAAGCGGATAATTTCTGAGCCGGTGGGCAGGTCTCAAGCGGGCCAATTCCGGACTCTTGCGCCGCAAAAGGAAGTAGCAACACTACGTCCCTTGCAGGGCGTGCTTTGGTGGAACGCGAACTGAGGGGGCTGTGTGAGAAGCGACATTCGATTTGTGATGCATCCGGATGACGAGGCTGTGCTGATGTCGGAGTTGTTACGCGACCCCGTGGTTCTTCTCGTAGATGGCCCGCGGTGGAAGTCGGCCGCGCCCCCAACAACTCGAAATGTCGCTTCTGTCGGTTACTACTGCATCATCTGGTCCCCCGAGGACCTGCCAAAGCTACCAGCCGAATTCATCCCATCGTGCAACGATTGGTATTGCAGAGGTGAGTATGCAACAATTCAATTCATAAGGTGCGTAATCACCGGCACGGTGATCACACAGGGCCGATTTGCGATCGCGACTGATCAGGCAAGCGAGAAGACCGCGGCGAACGTCGAACGCCGTTACAATTTGCTGCGTCGTTGGATCAAGAAAACCTGCGTCAACTCCGTCGTCCGTTGGCGTAGTCCGGGGATTCCGGAGGCCCCGGCTGGACCAAACAGATCCGCGAATCCAAGCAGCCCAGACCGATCGCTATGGGTTGGACCCTCTGCGATGAATTGGCTGACCGCCGATGCAACACGGCGGATCAAAATCTCGCCAGGGACTCTTGTAGAAGGGTTTATCAGCCAACGATCGATCTGACCTCGGGCCCTGCGGTCAGGTTAGCATCACCTGCAACATGTCCCAGTTTCCGTGACGAGAGGGACTTTGGCGATGCTTCGCTGCTGTCGAAGTGAGGCTTGTCTGCATTGTCAAAAGCTGACATCGGCGGCCAGCTCACCGACGTCCGCTTTGGGTCGATACCGTTGAAGAAGTCGGTCCGCGACCGCGGGCGCCCCCAATGCAGT
>NZ_LLYB01000027.1 GCF_001440475.1 Bradyrhizobium lablabi
TCTCGCTGCCACCGTCCTATGGCTGCGATAAGTGTCCACACCACCTAGGGTGAGATAACGATCCTGTATCGGGAGTTCTTTCAGACTCGCCGAAACCAGATTGGCCGTGCGCGTAGGGGGAGAACACCCTTGCGAAGTACAAACCCCAGTCACGCGCGGCAATTCAAAGGGCTTATCCGTTGACCGTAGTCTTGTAATCGAGGTCTCCGCCCTGGGAATCAATTGATCGAAGGCAGGCGTCCTCAAGGCGTACAGCGTGAAGGGCCGGCGCCACAGGCATCGCTGATTGCGGTTTGCCATCGGCGCCAGCGGGCTCCTAGCCAGCTTGGCTTGCGATCTCGCGGAAGCCAAGCTCGGTGATCACATGCCTCTCGTCGGAAGGTCCAGCGCTTGCCTAAAGATGCGGTCGGTTCGCGCCCGATCAAGCGTTGTTGCAGCAAAGCATCGATCCCATCGGGAAGATCGCCGAAATGCATAGGCTCCTGCGAGAAGACGACAGTCATGGTGATCGCTACAATCCTCCTGCCGCGTGACATTGCAAGAGCCGGGCCATCCGGAAGAACGGGGATCTTCCGGCTAGTTTGGCCCCGCTGGCGAAAAGCTTGATCCGCGTGTGCGGCTCGATGTTTGTCACCTCCGCCACAGAAGAGATCGTTTCTGTAGCCAACGTGACAATGACTGGTAGTTCTACTTCGACAGATTGAGAACGATCGGCGCAGAAGCACGACCTCCCGCATCTTGGTTCGAAGCTTGCATGAAGACGGATGATGGAGCAGACAGGCAACGCGGGAGCAAGGAAAATGGCGATGATCGGACCAGCCATTGAAGCCCTGATCGGAAAGGCCTTTCCGATGCTAGAGGTGTCCGTGACATATCTTGGCGGCGAGGGCGATCATTGCGGCGCCCGCGTCATTCAGGCTGCTTTCACAGTGAAGAGCCAAAGCAGCATCAGATTGTGTATGCGCCGCTCAACGGGACAATGGGTGCAGAGCTTCACGACTTTACGCAGACACCCTCAGCCCTAGGGGCGATGCACTCCTACCTTGTCTCTCTTCAGATGAACCCAATCGCACGAATGGCAGGCGCATGAACTCAGAAAAGAAAATTGAGCTTCCTCAACTCTACAGACACCATGTCTTTGCTTGTCACGTCCAGCGTCCGCCAACACATCCGCACGGCAGCTGCGGCGCGGCCGGCGCGCAAGTCCTGTGGGACAGGATGAGCAAGGCGATCGAAGCACAAGCTCTCAGCGATGTCGGCTTCACGGCGGCTGGCTGCCTCGGCTTTTGCAGCGCAGGTCCCTTAATGGTGATTTATCCTGACGGCATCTGGTACCGCCCGACCACCGCCGAGGATATCGACGAAATCATCGCGTCCCATCTGAAGGAAGGCAAACGTGTCGACCGCCTAGTTATGGTGTTGAAGCGGAGCTAGTGTCCTGAGTCGCAAATTCGCAATCGCAGATTTGCAGTACATTTGTGTCGCTAGCACGTTCGAACCTCTGCGCGCGCATGGTGCGCAGCAGCCTACCGTCTAACTCCTGTGCTGCGCAGAAGAGCTTCGCCAGAAATGTGAGCACATCGCCGCCGTCCGAGGAGCAAATCGGAATCATGATTCCAGCGCAAAATAGGTTTGGAATGTAATTGATATTCATGAGCAACTCGAGACCTAGTTCGTAATGTACGCGCTCAAGAACCAAACCTTTAGCTCATCGGAGGCAGAGCTATGGCCGAAATTGTCCGCAGAAATGAACTCCGTCGCTAAGGGATGGAGCCGATTTGATCCAAGCGCGACCTTAGGCAACCGGAGGAGCACGTGTCGACTGCATCAATCCGCACGGCCCTTTCCTCATTAGCTTCAAGCAGCCCATGAAAGATATCAATTTCCCGGCCGTCAACGTTGCTTTCGATGAAGCCTGCAAGATTCGCAGCGCACATTATTAACGCGTCACCAAGCTGGACCGCGATAATTTAGACATGCGCACCGCGGTGGCCGACGCAGTGCTTGCCCGTGGGGCATGCGAACGCGACGCAGTTTACCCTCAGCAAGCCGACTTGACGATTCACTTTGTCATCTCGAATCGGTGGCAATGATCATGCGTTGCAGGGCGGATCAGAGCGGTTTCTTTTTAGTGACTTGAAGCGGCCTTGGGAGGTTCTATGCCAGGGAGGGGGTCATTGATCCGTGCGGAGCAATTGTTGAGTGCCTTGCTGCTGAACGTGTTCTACGCATCGCTGTGAGCGTCAGTTGATCGAGCAAACTGGTCTGCAATCCTTTGCATGGCCAGTTCATGGGCTCTCGCCCGACGATCCCGTCCGCGACCTGACCAGCTTCACCAAGACCACGCACTTCATGACCCGGCTTCTGAACCATCCGCAGGTCAAGGCGCTGCTGTTGGCGAGCACTTCTCGGGTAGATCGGAACGCTGATCGAAGCCTCTAGCTTCATAGAAGAGCCTTTCGCCCCAAGGACGGCAGCGGCGACGATGATAGTGGCGGAAATTTCCACGCCAGCATGGAGAACCGGCATGGGCAGGCTGTAGCCGGCAGGGTTACGCGGCAAGTGGCACCGCGCCGATCATGTCGCCAATCTTCCCGCTATTGGCGTGACGCCGCATGTGAGACCGCATGCACAGAAGAACGCGGTCTTTTCGTGTTTGATTCACCTACCTGAATCAGGGGCTGTCCACCGGACTGGCTACCTTACTAGTGTGACTTGGTGAATTCAATGGCTCAAAGAATGTCGACTGAGTTTGATAAGATAAAGGTCATAGCTGATCGCAAGGCTCGGCAATTCCGGCAACTTACATCCACAGAGATGGAATTGATCGTTGAGGACTATACTGACGAGCAGGTACCCCCGCGTAGTCACTCGCGAGAAAGAATAGGGGGGCCGGCGATGGTGCTTGCGAGGCACAAAACCGCGCTGCGGAAACAGAATGAACAGCACGCGCGTTTTACGTGGCGCTGAAAATTCTCAGCGACGCACGACAAATCACGTCAATGAATCAACTAAGTAAGCGAAGGCGCACCCAGCATTCGGCCGAGCTAATAGCGAAGAGGGGGCCTTTCAGTCTCGGCTGCAACCGCCGGAGCGGCGGACAGACTGGCTGAAGGATCTGAACTGATGGCGCACGTGATGAAGATGCGGCTCCAAGCCATCATCGAGGCGTCGACAGCGCGCTCGACGGCTTCACCGAAACGCTATCAGCCGGAAGGAGTATGCGAAAACGCACGAGAGCAGCACGCCGCCGAATAAGTAAAAGCCAGGAGCGCCGCATGATCTATGATCGCAAGCCGCCGGGCGTCTTGCGGACCGATGAAGAAAAATGGGTCGATATGTGGCTGATCTGCTTCGTCGACATCGATCCGGGCGCGACGTGGATCATCCGCGGTAAGACTGCGTCGCGCGTCGGAGCGCTGTTCTGATGCCTCTTTTAAATGCAACGAATACGTGCGCGGGTCGCCATCTCGGACTCCAAGTGTTCCCGTGTTCACTTGCTAACATCGCAACCAACGTGTTCGGCAACCACAGCGCAACGTTGATACCCGCCCCTAGCCAATTTTGGTAGGTGCCTCGCAGGACGTTTTTGGCCAAACTACTCAACAGAAGCAGGAGGGACCTACAATGAAAATGGCTGTTTGGAGTGCGCTTGGCTTTTTTACGGTTAGCGTATTGGCGGTAGGTGCATTCGGATGGATGACAAGGCCGTTTATGAGTCGGCCTGTCAGGCAGATGCTGACGAAACTACTAAGCAGCTCAACTGGTAACTGAAAGCAACTCGACCCGCCGCACTCCCTCTTAGAAGCGCGCAGTTTGGCGCGGTAGTGCGGCGAATCAATCATGTATAGAGAAGACGATCAGATAGAGTGTTACGTGCTTTCGCGTGAGCAGAGATGCTGACGCGTGAACCTTTTATCCCGTTGCTCGAAGCCCGAGGACCTTCTCAACATTGATGTGGAAACGCTCTGCGCTGAAGAGCGGCTTCTCGGTCTGGCACATCGATGCCGTTCGGGGGGCCGTCCACCCCATCATTGCGGCAGTAGAGCGCAAGTACAGCTCGCCGAGGCCGCCCTCAAGCTGGAGAGGCATCGTGATCACGCAGGTGAGCGAAGTTGCGCACCGAAGCCGGTTGGTCACCCAGTGAGGGGATTATCTCCGGTTGTCGACGCATCGTTTGAATTAGCGGTCCCGCTCTTTTACGCTGGACTACATTGAGGTGCAATTTGCGAGGGGTGGATCGCTCGGTCAATGTGGCTAGGAGGTACAAACGTAAGCAACTTTGGTAGGTGGAATTCATAGTCAATCATAGGCGGTAGCGGACGGGTCCGGTTGGAGCCATTGAAGGCGCTCTATACGATCGCCAGCCGCATGTACCGCCCCGCAGGGAATAGAGCGCGGTCCCTATTCGATCTTGGCGATAGCTTACCTTACCGCAGATGATGGGTGCGTTCTAAAATGATCCAACATCTTCGAGCCTTGACTGAACGATTTCGACCAGGATTGCTCCGCAAGATCCAGGTGGCACCTCAGTAGCTCAGAGGGAGTTTTGGAGTCGGCAACATTTTTGAGATAAGTGGCCTGAACGTGCAGAGAGGAAGCAATCAGTTTGAGTCCATCGTTTAGTGCCGCTGCGAACAGATTTGCTGTCGCTTCGATCGATGTTTGCCAGACCGGAAACATAAGTGAAATGCGCGATGCGGCTTCTGCCGATTCTCCAGCGCCATGCGCGGCGCCACCTTTATCAGAGGCTGATGCTGGCGCCAGTGCGGGCTCTGGGCGTGTCTGTCGTTCGCGTTTCTCGTCTCCGGTTGTTATCGCGGGCATTCGACATCTCCTGGCCTGAAAGGATTGTAATGCTACTCAGCTTCGATCATGAACCATCAGGAAAGTATCACAACGACCAACAGGTCATACCTATCATATTTGGTAGCGCTTGATCACGATAAAGAAGTAGGATGATGCCGCTAAGCGTTTGTCTCCAAGGGACAATGTGAAGCTCGCCATCTGGTCAAGATGTATTTGAAGACTCTGGTCGGATCGTGTGTCACGCGCGAGCTTGGCCGCTTGCTCCAGCAACACAGGTTGAAGATCATCGAGGTCGTCTTAGCCTAGTTGCCGCTTGAAGGGCAGCACTGTTTCATTCGTGAACAGTGATGGCTCCGGTTGACCTGCCACTGGATCCAGCAGCAGTTTGGCTCTCGGGGCGTGGTGCGGCGAGACCGAATTTTGGGACCACCTGAAGCTAGAATTTGCCCTGATCACGTTGGCCGGCTGGTGGCGCGGATGTGGTTGTGCAGCAAGATTAGCGGCCGATTGCCGACCGCGCCGTGAGGCCCTTCCTCGTTTTAATTGAGGCCGTCCACAGGACTGGCCTTCGCGAGGTTTCTTATCGGCATCCTCCTTGGTTTGGTCGCCGAGTTCACTCACGGAGCTGTCGCAAGGATGATGCTACCGTCTTTCGCTGCACGCTGGATGGATCGCAAGCGGATCGTTGCTGTAGGTTCCAGCATGGATCTTCGATCGGAGGATATGGTCCTTACCCTCAACCTGTGACAGTTCAGCCGTTTCGCAGCGTCGACGCACTTGCGGCGCTCTCTCCAATTCTCGAGCTCGCCTCGGGATCGAATGCCAGCAGCTGCCCTGGTTTCTGGCGCCATCCGGAGCCTCTCGCAACCAGGATCGGGGAGGGACTCGTGGCGCGCAAGACAGCATGTCAGGAAGACGATACCAACGCTATTGGTAACCGCGTGGCCGGAGCTGCCGGCGGAAACGCAGGCGGTCCTCACGAGGTGATGGCTCAGTTGATCCTCGACCATGCAGCGTTGGCACGATGCCGCCTGCAGAAGATGATCTTGAGCAAGGCGTTTCTGTTATGTGCATCAAACTTCAGCACATCAATTATTGCACATTCGCGAGAGCTGCGCGTTGCAATACGCCACCTGCGACCGGCTGACGACGCTCGGATGGTCCGACATGAAGTGATTGACATGATCCTTGTCGGTCAGCCGATGGCGGTGAACGGCCTACTCAGTCAGTGGCTCCCTTGTCAGAGAGAAAAGGTCCGTTGATCCTTCGATGGGATCCTCGCCCGTCCCTAGACGGCTCGAGGGCGCGAGCGAGCTCCGTCAGCGCCTGCATGCGGCCTTCTTAAGCATGCACGTATTGGCGGATTCGCAAAGTGCAGACGACTGTTTTGTCCTCTTTGTCGGGGATGCACCCTCAGACGGCTGGTTTGAGCGCTGCGAGTTGATCGTGCGGATATCCTGGGCGGCAGGCGGAGCGATCGCGTCATTTCAGCGAGGCTTCAAATTTGCTAGCGACTGGAATCAGTGTCGTCCTTCAGATAATTCAGCATGGTGTTGCAGGCGGCCTCGGCCTCGGCGAAACTTTGGAGGGGCAAGCCGAGAACCCTGATCGCGCCCCGGCCCCGATGAAGCGGACGCCACGATGCGACGTAGCCCAACCTTCCGCGAAAGCCAGGACCGGTGGGGCGCTGGAAGCTGATCACGAACGAATATTTGTCGCTGCTTGCGCTCCATATCTCCATGTCTTCGACGGCGCGATGGAATTGCAGGGGCATCAGGGTCGGTTCGCTAGGCCAGTCCGCGAACTACGCTGCTGGGGGTCGGCGCCGGGTAGGGGCAAGCGCAGCTCTCGCCGGCAAAGTGCGTTCGGTGGTCAAGCCATGCCATCGCTTTCTTATAGTCCACGGCCGGAAGCAGGAGCATCGACGTCAAGCTCGGCGATAATGATCGAACTCCATCGGCTGATAGACCGTATGTCTGAAGGCCGGAGGCCTATGGTCTGTAACGTGGCCACTTCCGCTCCACATTCCACGGCAATTAATATGGATGTCTTGCGGAGGGCACCTTGCGGTAAATCAATAAAGAGCTGAGCAGATCCGGATCTAAGACCGTACAACAGCACAGTGGTGAGAGCGCCGAATGCGGTGCCGGCATCCCAGTTGACCCGCATCCGTGACTGCTCTGAGCTGGGAGACATGGCGCCGCCGCCAATCTCATCGAAGATGCCGGCCGCTTCCTCCTAGAACATGCCTATGATCTGAGCGACTTGGATTAAGTGATGTCGAGGAGTGGGGTCGTTAAAGCGACAAGTGCACGGCGGGCCAATCGACATCAGCGCGTTTGCTCGCCGAGGTCTCATTAGCCGGCTCGCGAATGGGCCGCTGCCGGACGGGTAGCCAGGCGGTCGCGAACAGGCCACAATGGAAATAAGTGGTGACCTTCTAGCGTAGAGCCGGCTATCTCGACCCGAAGCTGAGTGCGTCCACCGCCCGACACACTTCTGGCCAGTACGATAGGGTCTTTCGCCCCAGCGGCGATACACGCGATAGACAGAGACCTGCCACGCCGAACGTTTGCAGCAAGCTATTATCGTTGGTTTCGATAGTGGTACCATGAGGTTTTGGCGTCAACACTGACTGTCAGCGCAACAGCGGGCACGTACCAATAATCACGTTGGCATTGAGGCCGCACGACCGTCCGCACACGGTACTGGCGCTTTGGCGCGAGTGACCCGCCAGCTCAGGGTAGCTTTTGCCTTTGAGCAGTAATACCCATAGCCGTCCCTCGCTTTGCGCTCAGCAGCCGGGCTTTGCTAAGCGCGCCTTCTGAAAAATCGTTCTCCAGTCTCAGCTCCCCGATTGTGGCGTGCAGCGTCTCTACATCGATCGCGCATGCGCTCGTTCTGTTGCCGGGATCAGCACCAACTACCTAGGCCCACATCCTGCTTCCATTGCGTGATCTGCTTCGCATGCACGTCGAAATGCTGAATCAGCTGGGTCAGCTCCATCCCGCCTCAAATCAGGGCTAACGCTACCTTGGCCTCGAATGACGGGTGCCGGCGCGCACGTCTGCTCATCGTCTTTCCTGATTCGCGGACAAACTTCCGACTTAGTTCGCGGCCGGCTCGATGAGCACACGCCCGTACCTGATCATCGTTTCGACCTCTGTGCGAAAAGCCTGGCGCGAGGGGTTGCGTGAATGGAACATGTGACCGCCTGGAAAAAACACGAGTCTGATCCGCGGCGCTGAGGCGTAGGCGGCCAACTGATCGAGCACCATCTTCGAGCCGAAATAGGGCATGGCAAGATCGAACAGGCCATGCCCGACCAGTACGCGCATCTTCGCGTCCGTCGCAAGGATCTGGCGCAGCTCCAAAAGCGATTGCGGGGGGCTGCCGCCGAAATCCCAGGCTCGCCGACCGCGCCGTTGAGCAGTTCATAACTTCTAGTCCTCTTCGCAGGAAACCTTTGGAAGACCGTGTCCAGATTTATGATGATCCAAGAGACATGAGCTTCACGGTGGGGCTGAGGCCGTGTACCTATAAACCCCCGCGGCGTCGTGTCACTGTGACACGTCCGCTTTGCTCCGATAGCGACCAAGTTCGTGCCGCTAGCGCAATATGTCGCGATGCGCCAACAGCCGACAAAGCTTTCTTGCACCGCCAATTCTCGCAGTTGCCAAGCGACGAACTTTGGCGTTGTTGTCACGCACGCCACTATTGGGCGATGGACTTTTAGAGGCGACGGTTGGGGAAGCCAATGTACGCGACGCATCGCTGTCACCAGTGGCGCCACATTCTTTGTGGCAGTGCTATCGAGGGGTTGTGCGACAGAGTTGCTTTGAGGGAAACTCGCGATGGCCATCGTTCTTGTTCACGGAAATCCTGAAACCGAGGCGATCTGGGACGATCTGGTCCCGCATCTGAGCGACCAAAAGATTATTCGTCTCTCTCCGCCCGGATTTGGGTCAGCTCTCCCACCCGGCTTTGACTGTTCTGTTGATGCTTATCGCAACTGGCTTGTTGGCGAACTCGGGAACTTGGCGCAACCGATTGATCTCGTGGGGCATGACTGGGGTGGGGGACATGTCATGCGCATTGCGATGGACTATCCGGGTCTAATACGATCCTGGGCGGTCGATATTCTGGGCGCGTTCCACCCCGATTACGTCTGGCACGACTTGGCGCAGACTTGGCAGACGCCACAGGTCGGAGAGCAAGCGGTTGCGCAAATGGCAAGCATGCCGGCCGAAGCGCTAGCCCGTCGGTACGAGAGCTTGGGCATGACCGCGGCGATCGCGCGGAAGGTCGCTGCTGGTGCGAACGGCGAGATGGGCAGGGCAATCCTGGCGCTGTACAGATCGGCCGCGCAACCGATCATGCGCGATCTCGGGATTGGCTTGCCACGGGCAGCCGCCAAACCTGGCCTAGCGCTGATCGCGACAGAAGACCATTACTCCGGCGGGCAGACGCTCGCGCGCCGTTGTGCCGAGCGCGCCGGCGCAAAGGTCGCGATTTTAGAAGGGGCAGGTCATTGGTGGATGTGCCAGCAGCCAAAACAAGGTGCTGACGCGATCAACTCCTTCTTGGCAAAGCTGAACTAGCACTACTTTGGCAGATTGTTGGATTTGGGTTTTTATTAGGATTCCCGAATCGATTTTTCAATGATTCATGGGTGGTCAGCTCTTGGAGGGCTGACCATGGCGGAATGGGAAGGCGAACTCGAACGTTGGCTGGTGCCATTCTTGGACCGGTTGGGTCATAAGACCCGGCAACGGATGTGTCCGCTGTACGTTGCGGGATTGATCGGTCCTGGCGATCGCAAGAGCGTTCAGCCGATGGCAGAACGCCTTGCAACCGGCAACTACGATCAGCTGCACCATTTCATCGCCGATGGTGTCTGGGACGCGTCACCGCTGGAATCCGAGCTGCTCAACCAGGCCGACCGGCTTGTCGGCGGCAAGGATGCAGTGCTGGTTATTGATGACACCGCGATCCCGAAGAAGGGCGAACGCTCGGTTGGTGTTGCAGCTCAATATGCGTCGACTCTCGGCAAAACGGCAAATTGCCAAACGCTGGTGTCTTTGACGCTTGCGCGAGGTGAAGTGCCGGTGATGGTCGCGTTGCGTCTCTTTCTGCCTGACAGCTGGACGAGCAACCTGTCTCGTCTAAAGCGCGCTCGCGTGCCGGTCGAACACCGAACGGCACGGTCCAAGCCGGAAATTGCTTTGGCCGAGATTGACCGCGCGATGGCAGCCAACGTTCGCTTCGGATGTGTGCTGGCGGATGCAGGATACGGGCTCAGCGCCACCGTTTCGACAAGGGCTAACAGAACGCGGACTGGCCTGGGCTGTCGGCATCCCTCGGCACCTCAAGGTGTACCCGGTTGATGTACAGCTCATTTGGCCGATTACCAAAGTCCGCGGGAAACCACGAAAGCACCACGTACCAGATATTTTATCGATCGCGGCAGAACAAATGCTGGCCAGCGCCAAATGGAAAACCGTGAGTTGGCGCAGCGGGACGAAAGGTCGGCTGAAAGCCCGATTTGCTGCTCTCCGTGTCCGCACCGCCGACGGCCCTCCGCAGCGGATTTGGGATAAGGGTCAGCAGCATCTCCCGGGCGACGAAGCTTGGCTTATTGGCGAGCAACGTGCCTCAGGAGAGAAGAAATACTATCTCGCCAATCTCCCGGCGGCGACGGATCTGCGCACACTGGCCGCCACCATTAAGGCAAGATGGATTTGTGAGCAGGCGCATCAGCAGTTGAAGGAGGAACTTGGACTTGATCACTTCGAAGGGCGATCATGGCAGGGTCTTCATCGCCACGCCCTGATGACAATGATTGCCTACGCCTTCCTGCAACACCGCCGCCTCGCACACGCGGGGCGGAAAAAGTATCAACGGGCCGCCGCCTCAGCCAACCATGCCCGCCGTACGTCACGCCATCGTCAATCTCATCCTTCGGCCACCGTCTCAACGCTGTCCATACTGCCGAAAACAAATCCTTGAAAACCAATGGCGCAAACAGATTCTGCCAAAGTAGTGCTAGGAGCCAGACTCAATTATCCAATAGGTGACGATGGCGGCGAGGTAAACGGCACCCAAGAAGTTTCTCGCAAACTTGTCGTAGCGAGTTGTAACGCGCCGGAAATCCTTGAGCCGGCAGAAGCAGCCCTTGCTAACATTGCGCCTTCTGTAGGAGCGTTTGCTGTAGCTGTCAGGCGTCACGCTGTTAGATTTGTTAAGAATGACAGGCTCGCGCCTGGGTTGATCAGGTACCATGATGACGGCTACTGGTTTGAGTAGGTTTTGTTGTTCCCCGGCGTGAGCTAGTGGTTAGAGCCGTTTTGATAGACACGCCTCGCGCTCAAGGTGCGCGCCGGGACAGGAGAAACTCGATGCAATTGACCGCGGTGCGCCGCACCTTTCCTGCGCTGATCCTGTTTGCCTGCGGGATAATGTGGAGCGCGGGCGCCGACGATCGGCCGCCGCCCGCCCAGCTCACGACGCCGGCCGGCCAGAAGGGTGACGCCGGCCAAACGCCGAGTATGCCGTCGACGCCCGAGCAGCATCGCCTCCCGCCGGACTCCAGCAGCAGGCACACGCTTGAGCTCCCTGGGCGGACGCTCTCTTTCCTCGCGACCGCCGGCTCCATCCGCCTGTTCGACGACAAGGGCGAGCCACAGGCCGACATCGTCTATACCTCCTATCAACTTGACGGCACGGATCGCGGCACGCGCCCGGTAACATTCTTCTTCAACGGCGGACCGGGCGCATCATCGGCCTGGCTGCAGCTCGGCAGTGCCGGACCGTGGCGGTTGCCGATCAATGCTGACGAGGTCACGCCATCGACATTTCCGGAGGTGAGGCCAAACGCGGAAACTTAGCTCGATTTCACCGATCTGGTGTTTCTCGACCCCGTAGGCACCGGCTACAGCCGTTTCGTGGGGACCGGCGATGATGCGCGCAAGCGGCTCTATTCCGTTGAGGGCGACGTCAACGCGCTCGCCCTGGTGGTCCGCCGCTGGCTCGAAAAGCATGACCGGCTGCTGTCGCCGAAGTACATCGCGGGTGAAAGCTATGGTGGCATTCGCGGGCCAAAGGTTGTCGACCAGTTACAGATGCGGCAGGGCATAGGCGTCAAGGGCTTGATCATGCTCTCGCCAGTGTTCGACTCCAGCCAGTTTGCCCGCACGAGCTTGCTGCAATACGTCGCAAGGCTGCCAAGCTATGTCGCGACCCTACGTGAAGCCAAGGGTCCGGTAAAGCGAGCCGATCTCGCCGACGTGGAAGCTTATGCACGCGGCGAGTTTCTGAGCGATCTCATCAAAGGCCAGGCGGACAAGGAAGCGACCACGCGTCTGGCCGACAAGACCGCGGCGCTGACCGGCATCGACCCGGCGGTGAGTCGCAGGCTCGCGGGCCGTTTCGACCTTGTCGAGTTCCGCCGTGAGTTCGATCGTAAGAACGGCAAGTTAATCGGCAATTATGACGCCTCGGTGCGCGGCTTCGATCCGTATCCGGACTCCGATTTCCGCCTTTCCGGCGATCCCTCGAGCGATACGCTGCTGGCGCCTCTGACCAGCGCCACTGTCGATCTCCTTACGCGCAAGCTTAACTGGCGGCCGGACGGCTCGTATGAGCTGCTCAACCGCACGGTCGCGCAGCTTTGGATTTCGGCCGCAGCCCTCCGGAGTCGGTTTCGGAGCTGCGCCAGATCCTGGCAACGGACCGGAAGTTGAAATTGCTGGTCGGGCATGGCCTGTTTGACCTCGTCACGCCTTATCTCGAATCACAGATCGTGCTCGATCAATTGCCGCCATTTGCCTCGTCACCGCGCGTCAAGCTTGTAGTCTTTCCCGGCGACCATATGTTCTATTCACGAGACGCCTCGCGCCAGGCTTTTCGTGCAGAGGTCGAAGTGATGATGAAGTAACGCCGACGACTTGGTCACAAGCAAGTTCACCTTCGCACAAGCATTTATAATCTCTCAACGAGTGCCGATGAAATCCTCGCGCCCGCTTCCGATCGGTGCCAGACCGGCTAGGACAATCGTGAGTCGAGGACTATTAAGCGGGAGCTTGTTTGTTGGGCAAGTTTAGACTTAACTGATCCGATAGTCGACCATAGGGGTGAGCTACGCGCTCGCCGACCAAGAATGGATTGCCATCAAGCCCATGCTGCCGGATGGCGTTTCCTCGGGTGAATGACCTTCGTGTCATCAATGGCATCTTCTAGGTCTTGCGCTCCGGAGCGCCTTGGCGTGATCTTCCCGAAATGTTTGGTCCGTACACCACATGCTAGAACCGCTTCGTTCGCTGGCGGCGGGCGGGTGCGGGTGGCCGGATCATGGACGCTCTTGCCGCTGCCCTTGATGCCGCTGTCCAGATGATCGCACCTCATTGTTCGCGTACATCAGCATGGCGGTAAGCGGCAAGGAAACCCCGTCTGGCGGAGTGGGTAAGCGATCGGCTAT
>NZ_LLYB01000028.1 GCF_001440475.1 Bradyrhizobium lablabi
CCTGCTGCGCCAGACCGACGTCGGCGTCACCGACAATTTCTTCGAGCTCGGTGGCGACTCCATCATCTCGCTGCAGATGGTGAGCCGCGCGCGCCGCGAGGGCGTATCGATCGAACCGCGCGACGTCTTCCGGCATCAGACGATCGAGGCGCTGGCGGCGTTGTCCCGCGACGTCGGCCCGGCCGAGGACACACCGGCATCCGAACGCGGTTCGCTCGCGGGGCTATCCAGCGAGCAGCTCGAACGGCTTGATCTGGACTGGAACCGCATCGAGGACATCTACCCGCTGTCGCCGATGCAGCAGGGCATGCTGTTCCACAGCCTGCGTGATGTCGGCAGCGGCATCTACGTCAATCAGGTCAGCGTCGAGATTCGCGGCCTCGACCCCGAACGTCTGGGCCAGGCATGGCACGCGGCGACCGCACGCCATCAGATGCTTCGGACCGGCTTCCTGTGGCGAGAGCTATCCGGCTCGCCGCTGCAAGCCGTCTATCGCGATGCCGTCGCACCGTTCGAACAGGAAGACTGGCGCGATCAAGCGATCAGCGACGAACGAATTTCGGCGGCACTTGCCGGCGAACGCGCCGCCGAGTTCGACCTCTCGATGCCGCCGCTGCAGCGCGTGCGGCTGTTGCGCCTTGAGGATGATCTCTACCGGCTGATCTGGACCTATCATCACATCCTGATGGACGGATGGAGTTCGGCAAGGTTCGTCGGGGAAGTCCTGCAATGCTATTACGGCGGCGCGCCGGCCGCGAACCCGACGCGTTACCGCGATTACATTGCCTGGCTACTGGCACAGGACGCCAAGGCGGCTGAAAACTTCTGGCGCGGCCAGCTCAAGGCCTTCGATGAGCCGACACAGCTGGCCGATGCTTTCGGTTCGCGCCATCACCAGGCATCCGGCCATGAGCGCTGCTATACGCGGCTTGGAGAGACCGCGACCGCGGAGTTGAAGGCGTTCGCGCGCCGTGAGCGGATCACGCTCAACACCATCGTTCAGGGCGTCTGGGCCTTGCTGCTGCAACGCTACACCGGCCAGCAGACCGTGACATTTGGCGTTACCGTCGCTGGCCGCCCGGCCAATCTTGACGGCTCGCAGCAGATGCTCGGGCTCTTCATCAACACGCTGCCGGTGATCGAGACGCCGTCGTTCGCCAGCACGGTCGGAGAATGGCTGCGCGCGCTGCAGGACCGCAATTCGGCGATCCGCGACTACGAGCATACGCCGCTCTACGACATCCAGGGCTGGGCCGGCCGCGCCGGGCAGACGATGTTCGACAGCATCATCGTGTTCGAGAATTATCCGATCGAACGCAGCATGCACCAGGGCGATGGGTCGCTGCAGTTCAGCGGGCTCAGAAACGTCGACGTGACGAACTATCCGATGGACCTGTCGGTGCTCGTCGAGGACACGCTGCAGATCGAGTACACCTATATGCCGAGCCATTTCACGGCGGCGCAGGCGGCGCAGATCAAGGCGCAGTTCGAACATCTGCTTGCCGCGCTGGCGCGGGACGCGACGGCCATGCTCGGCAGCATCGATCCGGTGACGGCGATCGACGCCGCGCTTGCCGAAAATTGCAATCGCCACGCGATGCCGGCAGCGCCGCTGCCGCTGGTGCATGAGGCGATCAGCCGCCATGCGAGGCGCCATCCCGAACGGACGGCGCTTACCATCGGCGGCAGTGTGCTCTCGTTCGGCGCGCTCGACGCCAGGGCCAACCGTCTTGCCCATCATCTGATTGCCCGCGGGCTCAGGCCCGAGCAGCGCGTCGGTGTCGTGGTCGAGCGTACCGAAGCCACGATGGTTGCGCTGCTGGCCGTGCTGAAGGCGGGTGGGGCGTATGTTCCGCTCGATCCGGAGCTTCCAGCCGAGCGGCGCACGTTCGTGATGCGCGATGCCGGCATCTCGTTCCTGCTGACGGGGCAGATCGACGTCGAAGGCGGCATTGATCGTGTTGAAACAATCGCGCTTTCCACATTCGACTTCGATGCGGGGCCGGACCATGCGCCGCAACCGGCGTTGCATGCCGATAATCTCGCTTACCTGATCTACACGTCCGGCTCGACGGGAACGCCAAAGGGTGTCGCAGTCGCCCACGGGCCGCTCGCCATGCATTGCCACGTCACGGGCGGAATTTACGAGATCGACGACGACTCGTGCGAGCTGCATTTCCTGTCGCTGGCCTTCGACGGCGCCCATGAGCGCTGGCTGACGGTTCTGTCGCATGGCGCGCGGCTGTTGATGCGCGACGCCGAATTGTGGACGCCGGAGCAGACGGTCGAGAACCTGCACGCGCACCGCGTCAGCCATATCGGCTTGCCGCCGGCCTATCTGCAGCAGGTCGCAGAAGCGGTCGAGCAGTCGGGCAATCCGCCGCCGGTCAAGCTCTATTCGTTCGGCGGCGAGGCGATGCCGAAGGCAGGCTTTGACAAGGTCAGGCGCGTTCTGAAGCCGCGCATCCTGATCAATGGCTACGGCCCGACGGAGACCGTCGTCACGCCGCTGGTCTGGAAGGTCGATGGCACGGGTGAATGCGAGACGCCGTACGCGCCGATTGGCGTGCCGGTCGGTGACCGCCGCGCCTATATTCTCGATGGCGCCCTCAACATCATTTCCGCAGGTATCGCCGGCGAGCTTTATCTCGGCGGCTTCGGTGTTGCCCGCGGCTATCACGGCAAGGCGGGCATGACTGCCGAAAGGTTCGTGCCTGATCCATTCTCGGCGGTGCCGGGAGCCAGGCTATACCGTACCGGTGACCTCGCGCGATGGCGCGAAGACGGCACCGTCGAGTATCTCGGCCGCAGCGATGACCAGGTCAAGGTCAACGGCTTCCGGATCGAGCTTGGAGAAATCCAGACCACGCTGCTTCGCCATGAAGAGGTCGAGCAGGCGGCGGTGGTGGCGTTGCCGGGCGCGACGGGAAATCAGCTCGTAGCCTATGTCGCGCCGAAGGCGGCAAAGGACGCATCGGGAGCAGCCGCTGACGCGCTGGTTGAGAGATTGACCGCGTTCCTGAAGCAGGCCCTGCCGATCTACATGGTGCCGGCGCGGACCATGGTGCTGAAGCGGCTGCCGGTCTTGTCCAGCGGCAAGATCGACCGGCGTGCGCTGCCGGCGCCTGACACGGCAGCGCGAAGCTTCGTGGCGCCGCAAGGGCCGATCGAAACCGCGATGGCGCGGCTGTGGGCTGACGTCCTCAAGGTGCCGCAGGTCGGCGTCACCGATAATTTCTTCGAACTCGGCGGCAACTCGATTCTCAGCCTCAAGGTCGTGGCCAGGCTCCGGCAGGACAAGACGTTCGGCATCGAGATCAAGCTGCGCGATCTCCTGCAGAAGCCCACGATCCGGGCGTTGCTCGCCGACAGCGGCGCTGCGGTTTCCGTCGCCGCGTCGGCGCCATCGGCGCTGCTGCCGCTGAACGCTGAGGTTCGTGGCGCGCAGCCGGTATTCTCTGTGCATGGCGGTTTCGGCACCGTCTTCGATTATGGGCCGCTGGCGCGCCGTCTCGAAGGACGCCGGCAGGTGATCGGGCTGCAGTCCAGAATGCTGGTCGACAGTTCGTGGAGCGACCGCTCGCTCGAGGCGATGGCCGCGGACTATGCGAACGAGATCAGGCAGGTGCAGCCGCAGGGGCCGTATAGTCTGGTCGGTTGGTCGCTCGGCGGCCTTATAGCCGGCCTCGTTGCCGCCGAGCTCGAACGCTCCGGCGAGCGCGTGGAGTGTCTTGCCATGGTCGACAGTTTCGTGTTGCGACCGCAGGGCGGATCGAACCGGCAGGAAGCGGCAGTCCACTGGACCGACGATCTGGCTGGATTGCTGTCGGCCGTTCTTCCGCGATCTGCCGCCGCCCGCATCACCCCGCATGCGGAAGAGGCGAAAGCCGCAGAGCTACCGGAGACGTCGGAGAACGTCCGGCATCTGGTCGCACAGATATCGGGGGAGGAGGTATCGGCGGACGACAGGCTACTCGGCGTCGACGACATAGCCGGTGCTTTTGCCGTCGGGCGACATCTCAAGATCGTGACGCAGAGCGCAAGCCCACCGTGCCGTCTTGCGGCGAGGCCATTGTGCTGGTGGACATCAAGCCGGCTGGCACAGCGCGACCGGCTGGAGACGCAACTGCCTGAGGCCGTCGATCGCGGCGTCGTCGGCGACGACCATTTCACGATCCTCAGGGATGCGCGCCTGCTCGATGAGATCTGCGGCCTGCTTGTGCCGGAGGCGGCATCGCCGGCGTCGCAGGACACGGTTCCGGAACCGGCGGAATAGGCAATCCCATGAATCTTGATCCAGACATCGCAGCGCTACTCGAGATGGTGCAGGCAGGCACTGAAAGCGGCGTCCGCATTCCGTTCCCGCAACTGACGGCCGTTCAGGCGCGGGCCGATTTCGATGCATCCTCGCCGCTGCTCGATGTCGATCCGCCGGCGCTTGGCTACGAGCGCCAGCTCTCGCTGCCGACGCGCGATGGCGCGATGATCGAGGCGCGGCTTTACGCCAAGGCGGAACCGAGCAGCCGCAATCCGTTGCCGGTTCTCCTCTATATGCACGGCGGCGGCTTTGTCGTCGGAAGCCTCGATTCCCATCAGCCCTTGTGCCGTGGCCTTGCCGAAGACAGCGGCGCGGCCGTGCTGTCGGTTGGCTACCGGCTTGCGCCTGAGCACAGGTTTCCAACCGCCTTCGAGGATGCCGTCGATGCGCTGACCTGGATCGGTCGCGAGGGCCTCGCGGCGGGACTGGATGCCGGCCGCATCGCCGTCGGGGGCGACAGCGCCGGCGGGACGCTTGCCGCTGCGCTCGCCATCGAAGCCAGGGCGAACCGAAGCCTGCCGCAGCCTGTGCTCCAGGTTCTCGCCTATCCCGGCCTGAGCTCCCGGCAGACCTCCGATTCCTACGCGCGTTACGGTGCCGGCTATCTGCTGGAACGCAGCACCGTCGACTGGTTCTTCCGGCAATATCTTCGCCACGACGCTGACCGCGACGACTGGCGCTTCGCGCCGCTCGCCGCACAAGATCTCTCAGGGCTGCCCCCGGCGCTCATCGTGCTGGCCGAATTTGATCCGCTGGTGGATGAGGGGCGCGACTATGCAGCAAAACTGCGCGCCGCAGGCGTTGCCGTCGATCTGCAGATCTATCCGGGCATGATCCATGAATTCCTGCGCATGGGAAATGTCGTGGCCGATGCCTTGCGGGCGCGGGCGGCGATCGGGCAGGCGCTGGCCAGCGCTTTCCATGCTGCCGGTGAAAGGGCGGCCTGATGTGGAAATGCTGCGGGAATGAGGGTATGTCATGGCGGCACCCTCCGCGACCTCGCCGCAAGGCTTTCCTGAGCCGGATTCCATGAGCACGTTTGTCCCCGACTACAGGCTGTCCCGCCGCGCGCTTCTAAGAGCGGGCGCGGGCATCGGCGGCGCGGCGCTTGCCGGTGGTCTGCCGATGGCATTTGCCCAAGGCGGTGGATCGCGATCCGGTCCCCGCGTTGCCGCGCTCGGTTGGGCCTGTGCGCAGACGATACTGGCGCTCGGCATGGTGCCGCTGGCCGTTCCGGAGATCGAGCGCTACGGCAGGCTCGTCGTCGAGCCGGCTGTCCCGTCAAGCGTTCAGGAAATCGGCCTGCGTTCGGAGCCAAATCTCGAATTGCTGCAGAGTTTGGCGCCCGACATCATCATCATCGATCCCAGCATCACGGCCGCGATGCCCCGGCTCAAGCTGGTTGCCCCGGTCGAGGTGTTTACGATCTTCAAGCCCGGCGGGCATCCCCTGGAAACGGCGCGCCGTTCGACGATGGAACTGGCGCAGCGTCTCGGCGTGCAGGCCGCGTGCGAAGCCTATCTCGCGCGCTTCGATGTGGCCATGACAGGCTATCGCGAGCAGCTTCGTGGCCGCGGCGGCACGCCGCTCTATCTCGTCAGCGAAATCGCGCGCAACCGTGCGCTCGTATTCGGCCCGAACAGCCTCTATCAGGAGGTACTCAATCAATTCGCCCTGAAGAATGCCTGGACCGGCCAGAGCGGCCCGTGGGGGCACACCAGCGTCGGCCTCGAAGTGCTCGCCGCAGTGTCCGACGCGCGACTGGTGCTGTTGAGCTCGCGCGTTGCCGATATCGAAGCGCTGCTCAAGGCGAGCCCGGTGCTGCAGACCCTGCCGTTCCTTCGTTCAGGACGGCTGACGGTGCTGGGCAATCAATTCTTCTATGGCGGCGTGCCGGCGGCCGAGCGCTTCGCACGTCTGCTCGCCGAACGTCTGCCGCAGGACAACAATGAGCAAGGTTGACGCGCTGCCCGCCCGGTCCGGGATCGAGATGCATCCGGCCGTGCTGATCGGCTTGCTGTTTGCGGCAGCCTTTGCGCTGACGTGGCGGCATCTGTCGGGACATCTGCCGGCCGGCGCATGGCTGTCGGTGCTGTGGCGGCCCGAGATCAACGACCCGCAGCAGATGCTCGTGCACTATACCGTGTTTCCGCGCATCGCGGTGGCGCTGCTGGCCGGCGCGGCCCTTGGTCTCGCCGGCACCGTCTGTCAGCAGGTGCTGCGCAATCCGCTGGCTGAACCGAGCACCCTTGGTGTCCTGAATGGCGCCTATCTGGCGCTGGCCATCACGACGCTGTGGGCGCCGTCGCTGCTCGCCTTCGGCCGCGAGTGGATTGCGCTGGCGGGCGGGTTCGCTGCCTTCCTGTGTGTGTTCGGATTAACCTGGAAGCGTGCGCTATCGCCGGTCGTGCTGGTGCTTGCCGGGCTGATCGTTGCCTATTACTGCGCCGTGACGACCCAGGCGCTGGTGCTGCTCAACCACGAATATCTGATCGGCCTGTTCATCTGGGGCGCCGGTTTCCTCAATCAGCAGGACTGGAACAACGTGACGTTTCTGGCGCCACGATTGCTGATTTCCTTCGTGCTGATCGCGGCGATGGTTCGCCCGCTGACCTTGCTCGGCTTCGACGACGAGACCGCGCGCAATCTCGGCCTCGGACTGACGCGAGCGCGGGTCTGCGCGCTGGCGATCGCGATCGCGCTCAGCGCTTCGGTGGTCAGTGTGGTGGGCGTGATGGGCTTTGTCGGCCTGGCTGCGCCGGCCATCGTCATGCTGTCGGGGGCGCGCCGGTTTCGCGACCGGCTGATCTGGGCGCCACTTTGCGGCGCCATGCTGCTGTGGCTGACCGACGAGCTGGTGCTGCTGATCCCGCCCGGTTACCGCGAAATGCCGGCCGGCGCGGTGACAGCCCTGATCGGCGCGCCGATGTTGCTTCTGTTGCTGCCGCGCTTACGGTCCACCGTGCTGGTGGGAAACCTCACGCCATCCGTTGCGCCACGGCTTGTGCATCCCCGGCGGATGATCCTGTTCGCGCTCGCCTTGCTGCTGTTCGTGGTCTGGATCGCGCTTGCCGTGGGCGTTGGCACCGAGGGCTGGCGCTGGAGCGGCCTCGCCGGCATCCAGGAATTTTGGCCATGGCGCTGGCCGCGCGTGGTGTCGGCGATGGCGGCGGGCGCCACGCTGGCCGTGGCCGGCACGCTGCTGCAGCGCATGACTGGAAATCCGATGGCCGCGCCGGAGGTGATGGGCATCAGCTACGGCGCCGCGATGGGCGTCATCGTTCTTCTCTATCTGTTTCCCGCTCACACGCGGCTGGCGCAGATTGCAGCGGGAGGGATCGGCGCCTTCCTCGTGCTGGCGCTGGTGCTGCTGTTCAGCCGGCGGTCCGAATTCAGTCCGGAACGGGTGCTGCTGGCGGGCGTCGCCATGAGCGCGGCGTTCGGCGCGATCATTGCCATGGCGCTGGCGACCGGCGACCCCCGCATCGGCATGCTGCTGTCGTTGCTGACGGGCTCGCTGTATCAGATCGGTCCGGCGGAAGCCCTGGTCCTTGCCGCCGCGGCGCTGATTCTGCTGGTCATGGTGCCGATGCTGTCCCGCTGGCTCGACATCCTGCCGCTGGGAGCGGCAGCATCGCGTTCGGTCGGCATCTCGCTGGGGAGAAGCCGAATCATCATCATGCTGCTGACGGCACTATTGACGGCGACGGCGACGCTGATGGTGGGGCTATTGAGCCTGGTCGGCTTCATCGCCCCGCACATGGCGCGGATGATGGGGGCGCAACGCGCGCTTCATCAGGCCGCGCTGGCCGCGATGATCGGGGCTATCCTGATGGTGTTTGCGGATTGGGCCGGGCGAATGGTGATATTTCCATTCCAGATGCCGGCGGGCATTTTCGCGATGATGCTTGCCGGGCCCTATCTCATCTGGCTGTTGCGCCCGCGACGCGGATGAGAGGCGCGGTGAACTTGGATCGTCACCGCGCGAAGCTGATGAGATGGCCGTGATCCGGCGACGGCATCACCCCCATCGCAATGCCATAGATGGTTTCGAGTTCGGCCGGGGTCATGATCTTGTCCGGGGTGCCACGGGCAATCAGCTTGCCTGAATGCAACGCGATGATCTCGTCGCAGAAGCGCGCCGCCATGTTGACGTCATGGAGCACGACGACGACGCCGAGATTGCGCTCGCGGGCGAGTTGTTTCACGAGCGACAGAACCTCGATCTGATGGGCGATGTCGAGCGCCGAGGTCGGCTCGTCGAGCAGCAGGCATTCGGCATCCTGCGCGACCAGCATCGCGATCCAGACCCGCTGGCGCTCGCCGCCCGACAAGGTATCGACCAGCCGGTCCGCGAACGGCTCGATGTGAGTCAGCGCCATGGCTTCCGCGACCTTGTCGCGGTCAGTGTCGCCAAAGCGGCCGAGCGCGCCATGCCAGGGATAGCGGCCGAGCGCAACGAGCTCCCTGACCAGCATGCCGGCGGCGGGCGGCGTCTGCTGCGGCAGATAGGCGACCTTGCGGGCGTATTCCCGATCGCTCCATTCGCGCAAGCCGCGGCCTTCGAAGCGGATCGTGCCGGAGGAGCTCGGCTGCTGCCGCGCCAGCAATTTCAGCAAGGTTGATTTGCCGGAGCCATTGTGCCCGATCAGGCCGACGACACTGCGCGCAGGAAGGGATAGCGTGAGCGGTTCGAGCAGCGCGCGCTCTGCGACCGCAAAGCCGACCTGGTCGAGCTCGAACAAGGACGCGGGCGCATCGGGGGAGGCTTGCGCGATCTCGCTTGGCCGGACTACGTGCATGAGAGGGTGCCTGCGATGCGGTGCGAGGTGAGCGCCGTCCCGCCGGCCAGCGTGTGTCGGGAGGTCATGGCTGGCGCAGGCTCCAATACGCGACCGCCAGGTGCTGATCGCGGGAGAGCTTTCGGTCCTCGCGCAGATGATTTCGCAGTGCCTTCAGCGCCTGCGCCTCGCACGCGACCCATGCAAAGACGTCGCGATGGTCGGGCCATCGCACGGCCTTGACGGCATTGACCAGTATCTGCGTCGTCCCGGCCGGATGGTCGCCGCGATGCAGCCAGCGGACCGATACGCCTTTTGGTGCGACCAGCGGAACTTCTTCAAGTCGGTCGGCGACTTCGATGAAGACTTCGCCGGTTGCCGTTGCCGGCAGCGTCTCGAGAATTCGCGCCATGGCGGGCAGGGCGGTCTCGTCGCCCGCCATCAGCACCCAGCGCGCCGGGCGAATGCTTCGCCCGAGCGGGCCTGCCATGCCGCAAACCGCGCCGGTCTGCGCGTTGACAGCAAACGCCGAACCCGGTCCGGCATGATCATGAACCACGAAATCGATATCGATCTCGTGAGCCTGCAGATCGATGCGGCGGATCGTGTAGTAGCGCGTGACGGGCCTGCGGTCGGGTTCCGGCCACAGGATACGTCCGTCCGGAGCAGGCCATGGCCATTCGGGCTTGGCGAGGCCTTCGGGCGGGAAATACAGCCGGACATGCAGGTCATCGTCATTCACGAAGCGCGCGATGTCGTCGCCGGTGAAGGTCAGCCGGCGCATGCGCGGCGTCAGGGCGATCGCAGCCTTCAGCCGCACCTCGCGGAAGTTCGCCAGCGTGCCTCCATCGGACTCATGGCCGGACCAAACGATGGTCGGTGCCTCCTCGCCGGCGAACTCGATCACGTGGGAGGCGACGACCGAGCGCAGCATTTCGAGATTGCCCTTGTCGTTAGCCTCGACGCGGATCTTGAGTGTTTCGGCCTCGACGGCGAGCGAGCTGGTTCCAAACGGCAGCTTCGCCACCATCAGGCCGCCCTGGTCCTCGAAGGCGATGTCATGCTCGGCCAGATGATCGATCATCCGTGCAGCAAGGCCGGCGGCATCGGGAAGTGCGATGCGGGTTTCGGAGATAAGCGAATCCAAAGTCATTCTCCAGTCGGGCCTGTCCGATGCTGGCCTGCAAGCGCTTCGATTTCCGGGATGTCGCGATCCGACATGGCGGCTGGACCCACGTCCTACTCGCTCGTCGGCTGCGATGCAAAGGCGGCACTACCCGCATTTTATTAAAGGCATCGCCGATCACAAATTAGAATCCATCGAAAAAGGCCGAAAAATAAGCTCTGGAATAGTGATGCTGTCATCATGTATGCGCATCGCACCAGCAAGGCTGTTCGTACCAGGACGGGCCGTGTAGGTTCGCTTCAGCTCTACTCCAGCGCGCGGCACACATGATGAACCCACGAAGCGGCCTGACGGCGCAGATTCTGCATCTCCTGCGGCCATACTGGCCGATCGTGCTGGGCGGCATCGTTCTCGGCGTCGTCGGCGGCGCCAGCGTTGCGGGGTTGCTCGCGGTCGTCAACCGCGGGCTCTACGCGACGCAAGGCGACGTCGCAACGCTGCTCTTCGCGTTTGCAGGCCTGTGCCTGTTGATCCTGATCGGCTCCATCGGCGCCGATATCAGCGCCAACTATGTCGGCCAGCGGATCATTGCCGAGCTTCGCAAGTCGCTCGCCGCCAAGATTCTGGCCGCCCCGATCGATCAGCTCGAAATCTATCGGAGCCATCGCCTGATCCCGGTTCTCACGCAGGATGTCGATACGATCAGCGATTTCGCGTTCTTCTTTTCTTCCTTCTTCGTCTCCCTCATCATCACGCTCGGCTGCATGGTCTATCTCGCGGTGCTGTCGTGGCCGTTGTTTCTCATTACTGGGCTCGTCATCGTGCTCGGTTCGCTCGCGCATGCCTTTGCGCGAACGCGGGGCGTTCGAGGATTCAACGCCGCCCGCGATTCGGAAGACGAGCTGCAGAAGCACTATCGCGCGATCGCCGAGGGCGCGAAGGAGCTGCGGCTGAACCGCGCGCGCCGGCAACGCGTCTATGTCGAGCAGCTCCAGCGCACGGTCGACCTGATCAGCACGGTGCAGGTCAAGTCGATCAATCTGTTCGTGACGGCGCGGGCGCTCGGCACGATGCTGTTTTTCGTCGTGATCGGCGTGGCGCTGACCTTGCGGCCGTTCCTCTGGCCCGACAGCCCAGCCGCGGTCTCCAGCGGGTTCGTCCTGGTGCTGCTCTATATGCGCGGACCTATCGATCAGGTCATCGGCATCCTGCCGTCGCTCGGCCGTGCGCAGGTGGCGATGCGGCGGATTGCCGATCTTTCGGAGCAGTTCTCGACGCCCGAACAGGACTTGCTGGCCGCGCCATCCACCGCGCCGGATGGATCAGGCAAGATCGAATCGATCGAGCTCCGCAGCGTGTCGTACGGCTTCCGTGCCGTGCCGGGCAGCGAGCCTTTCGTGCTCGGGCCGATCGACCTGCATGTCCGCCGGGGCGACATCGTCTTCATTGTCGGCGAGAACGGCAGCGGAAAGACCACGCTGATCAAGCTGCTGCTCGGCCTTTACGCACCGCAGGGCGGCACGCTGCTGCGCGATGGCCGGCCGGTCGAGACGGAAACGCGGGATGATTACCGGCAGCTCTTCACCACCATCTTCTCAGACTATTACCTGTTTGAGGATCTTCTGCAGGGTGCCGGAATGGTGCCTGAGGACGCCGAACGCTACCTGAAGCGGTTGGAGGTCGCGCACAAGGTCTCGGTCGAGAACGGCGTGTTTACGACGACGGACCTCTCGACCGGCCAGCGCAAGCGGCTGGCGCTGATGAATGCGTGGCTCGAGGAGAGGCCGGTCCTCGTATTCGACGAGTGGGCCGCGGATCAGGATCCTGCCTTCCGTCACATCTTCTACACGGAATTGCTGCCCGACCTGAAACGCATGGGCAAGACGATCATCGTGATCTCGCACGATGATCGTTACTTCGGCGTAGCGGATCATCTGGTGCGGCTTCGTCACGGTAAGCTCGTCGCAGGCGAAGCGGTGGCGCATGACGTCATCAAGTCGTCATCGGTTCCAACTGACGCTGCTCTTTAGAGTTATTTTATTCTCGAAATAATTTGAGTCGAAGTTCAGGCTCTTTCGAGATGTATGCCACCGACAGCATATGATGCCTTTCGCGGCGCCGTTCCGCGCAGATTTGTAAGGAATCTAAACTGCGTGTGTTGGCATTCCTTGTCATCCTGTGCGGGAGTGCTTTAGATCGCAAGCGCGACCAAGAGATCGCGTTTCGTTTTTGAGCAATCACGTTTGCAATGCGAGGGCCGGATGAACATAGCTTCGAGCTCCGCGATCTGGCCCCGCGCGTTTCCGATCGGACCGCATTCTGCGATGACCGTCGTTCAGGACGGCGGTGGCGACCTGCGCGTTGCTGCCGGCGCCGTGACCGTGATGCGGCTGCGGTTCGACGAGCCGCTGGATCGCCTGAAGCTATTGGATATTCCCGACGATCTACAGCTCGCGATATCTGCAGTCGCCGCGGCGGCCGAAGCGATGTTCGGTTGGCGGCCAGGCCTTGATCGGCTTGTGCTGGATTTGGCGGGCAGGGAAGCCTTGGCGCGCGAGTTGATGGACCATGGCCTCGCTGTCATGGCGGGAACGGAGCTTGCGCTGCTTCCTGAACTGGTGATGCAGCGGCGAGGCAATTGGCTGGTCAACGCCGAGCAGCCGCCAATGCCGCAACTTCATTTGATGACGGAGGGCAAGCGCCATCCGCGGCGCTCGCCCAAGCCCATGGGAAAGGTGTATGCCCGGTTCATACCCTGGCTCGCCGCGGTGATTTCCTTTCGTGTCGCCAATCTCGACGGTGACCTGCAATTGCTGCACCGGTGGATGAACGATCCCCGTGTCGACGCATTCTGGAACGAGGCGGGCGATCTCGAAAAGCATCGGCGCTATCTCTCCGGTATTCTGGCGGACCCGCATATGCTGCCGCTCATCGGCTGCTTCGATGACGAGCCGTTCGGTTATTTCGAGCTCTATTGGGCCAGGGAAAATCGCATCGCGCCGTTCTACGATGCCGACGACTACGATCGTGGCTGGCATGTCGTTGTCGGCGAGGATGCCTATCGCGGGCGCCGCTACATCAGCGCCTGGCTGCCATCGCTGATGCACTACATGTTCCTGGACGATTGCCGGACGCAGCGAATCGTCGGCGAGCCGGCGGCGGCGCATTCGCAGCAGATCCGCAATCTCGAGGTTTCGGGATTCGCGAAAATCAAGAATTTCGACTTTCCGCACAAGCGGGCTACCCTCGTCACGTTGTTGCGCGAGCGATTCTTCGGCGACCGGCTGTGGGTGCCCGCAGCCACAGCCCCGGCGGCCAGGTCCTAAGGCCCGAACGGAGCGCGGCTTCATGTCTCATCAGCTTGCGATCGAGCACGACGTCGTCGGCGTCGGATTCGGGCCTTCCAATCTCGCGCTTGCCATCGCGCTGGACGAATGCGCCAGTAGGTCACGTCTGAAATGCGCGCCGCTGTTCGTGGAGAGGCAGCCGCATTTCACCTGGCACGGCGGCATGCTGCTGCCGGGCAGCGACATGCAGATCTCGTTTCTCAAGGATCTCGTTTCGCTGCGCGATCCAACCAGTCCGTTCACCTTCGTGAACTATCTGCACAAGCGCGGCCGCTTGCTGGATTTCGTCAATTGCCGGACGTTCTATCCGAGCAGGATAGAGTTCAACGACTATCTCCGGTGGGTCGCCGAGCAGTTCAAGTCTCGGGTTGCCTACGGCGAAACCATCGTTGCCGTCGAGCCGGTGATAGCAGGGCAAACCGTGACGTCCTTGCGGGTTCATTCGCGGACGCTTGCCGGCGGAGAGACGGTGCGGCTGGCAAGGAATCTGGTGGTCGCTGTGGGAGGGCAGCCCTATGTCCCGCCGGTGTTTGCGAAGATGGTTGGCGATGCCAGATTGTTCCATACCAGCCGCTATCTGGATGCGGTCGAGCGCGCCGGCCTGGAGGGCAGGGCAGCGCGCGTGGCCGTGATCGGCGGAGGACAGAGCGCAACCGAAGTGACGGTCGACCTTCACGGCCGTTTCGCGCAGGCACGCATCGATTTGATCTTTCGCGGCCATGCCTTGAAGCCGTCCGACAGCAGCCCGTTCGTCAACGAGATTTTCAATCCCGATTACACCGACTTCATCTACCCGCAGCCTCCTGAGCGGCGGGACGCCATCGTTCGCAATTTCCGGAATACGAATTATGCGGTGGTCGATTCCGACCTGCTCGATCAACTCTATCGACTGCTCTACCAGCAACGCGTCGGCGGCGAGACACGAGTGGCATTGCATCCGCGCAGCGAGATTACGGAGG
>NZ_LLYB01000029.1 GCF_001440475.1 Bradyrhizobium lablabi
TGGATCAGCGTCGCTCGTTGCGCCACCGCAGGCGGCAGCACCGGCGCGGCACCCCCCTGCCCCGGCGCGCCCACCCGATCCGGAGAGCCGGGACGTCCGATCGGCCTGCCGCCTGGTCCGGCGATCGGGGCCGCCGGCGGCCGGTTGATCACGTTGTTGATGACGGCCCTGTTGTGGATATTGGCATAGATGAGGTTGTTCGGCGGCGGCGCCACATAGCGCGGCGGCCTGACATAGACCGGTATCGGCACGAAGATCGGCTGCGGCAGGATGAACAGCCCGATCGGCGCCGGCGGCGGTTCCAGCACCACGAAATCTTCCGGCGGCGGCGGCAGGTAATAGACCGGCGCCGGTGGTGGGGCGACAAAATCGAACTCGGGATCGCCGAAGGCCAGCACCGGACGGTCGATATACATGAGCTCGTCCGGCGGTGGCGGCGGCACATCGTAATCGATCACATCGAATGTCGGCGGCGGCTCCAGCGGCGCGGTGAGAATGGTGAGGCGCCGGCGCGCGTCGGCCGCATGCGGCCCGCGCGGGTAGCGTTGCAGATACGACCAATAGGCGTTCGGGGTGTCGGTGCGATAGGTGCGGCGCCAGGTGATCGCCTCACGCCGCGCTGCCGCGATCGCCCTCACCCGTTTCGCCAGCGGATCGCTCGCATAGGCGCCGAGAAACTCCTCATAGCCCTGCAGCGTGTCGCGCTCCACCGCCATGGCGTAGGCATCCTGCACGCCGAGTTCGCGGATCGGCTTGTTGCGGACGGCGGCGGCCTGATCCGCCGCCGGCTGTGCCGGCGCGTCTGGCTCACGCTCGAAGAACGTGAAGCCGGCATCGACCTTCTGGCTGTCCCAGGGCATCTGCGCGCCCTTGCTGGCCTCGTTGACGCGAAGCCGCAGGCGATTGAAGACCTCCGGCAGCGGCAATCCGCCGGTCCGGATCATCTCGGCCAACGACTGGGCGTAGACGCCGTACGGCCCCTGCTCGGCAGGCGCCACGGTTCCGGGCGCCGCGTTGAACGCGATCAGCATGTGCGGATCGGCCTCGACCAGCGCGAGGCCGCTTGCGATCTGCCCGTCGACGAACGGCTGCTGGCGCGCGGCGTCCAGCACGACGATGCCGGCCTTCAGCGGCAGCGAGGCGAGTTGGCGGATATAGTCGCCGGTCCGCAGCGCCTCGGTCGGAACGTCGGTATCGCGGTTGATCGCGGAATCGACCGGTACGAAATAGTTGTCGCCGGCCAGCTGCAGCCCGTAACCGGCCAGATAGACCATCGCGACCGTATCAGGCCCCGAGCTTTCGGCCTTCTGGATGAAGTCGCGGAAACTCTTGCGCAGCGTGTCGCTATCGAGATCGCGGGCGCCGATGACGTCAAAGCCCGCCGCCTGCAACGTCTGCGCGATCAGGCCGGCATCATTGGCCGCGGTCGCCAGTGGCGATTTCGCGTAAGCGCCGTTGCCGACCACCAGCGCAATGCGCTTTTCTGGCTGCTGCGCCGCGGCGGGGCTCAAATATCCCGCCAGCCCCGTGACGAAACACATCGCGAGGATCGACAGACTTCTTACTAACCGCATGGCTTCCACCCTGTCGCCGCCCGAGCGCCGCATCGAAGGCTCGTTGAGCTGAACATTTCTTGAACAAATGCGCTCGCAGCAAGGCAATTTGCGCAAAATCCGATCGAGATGGGCCCTCGCTCCACCGGTTCCGGCGCCGAATTCGCATTGTCGGGGCCTCCCGGCGGGCGTATCCTTCCCTCAAATCGTGTTCGCCCGCATCGTGAGGCGACTGCGCGAGTTCCTCCCGGTGTGCGGATTGCCCATGCAATGGAGGAGCCGCCATGACCGTTTCCCCGACCCTGCAGAAATATCTGGATCAGAGCGTCACCTATGACGTGATCCCGCATACTCCCACAATGTCATCGAACCGTACGGCCGAGGCTTGCCATGTGCCGGGCGAGTCGCTGGCCAAGGCCGTCGTGCTGCGGCGTGACGGCGGCTACATGATGGCCGTGCTTCCGGCCTCCCATCACCTGCATCTGTCGGCCCTGAAAAGTCAGCTCGGACACAAGGTCGACCTGGCGAGCGAGGACGAGATCGAAAAGCTGTTCGAGGACTGCGAGCGCGGCGCGATCCCGCCGCTTGGCGAGTGCTATGGACTGGACGTCATCGTCGACAACAGCATCGACGCGCGACGGGAGATTTACCTGGAGGGCGGCGATCACGCGACGCTGATCCGCATCGATGGCGAGCAGTTCGCCCGACTGACGGCGAAGGCCTGGCGCGGCCACTTCAGCACGCATGATTGAGGCCGCTCAATCCACTGATGGCCCGCGTCGATGTCGACGCGGGCACTATCGCGCGTGAGCGGAAAGGACTGCCGCCGTATCAGTGATGGGCGCTGACGGTTTTCACGCACGCGGCCAGCAATTCATTGGGCGCAAAACGGCCGACATCGCCGAGGCTGATCATGCCGACCATTCGCTTGCTCTTGTTGATCACCGGCAACCTTCGGACCTGCAGCGCCTCCATGTGATGGACGGCCTTGGCAAGGTCATCGTCCTCCCGGCAGCAATGAATGCCTTCGGTCATCACGTCGCGCGCCAGAGCGCGGCTGGGGTCGAACTTGCCGTTCGCAATTCCTTTGCAGACGATGTCGCGATCGGTCACC
Organism: Bradyrhizobium lablabi; assembly: GCF_001440475.1. Taxonomy (GTDB): domain Bacteria; phylum Pseudomonadota; class Alphaproteobacteria; order Rhizobiales; family Xanthobacteraceae; genus Bradyrhizobium; species Bradyrhizobium lablabi. The sequence continues at coordinate 2,668 of NZ_LLYB01000029.1, forward strand.
ATCCCGACCAGATGGTCGTCCTCGCCGATCGGAATGCAGCCGATGTCATGTTCTCGCATCAGCTTGGCAATTTCGGTGATGGGCGTATCGGGGTTGACCCAGTCGACGCCCTTGTGCATCGCGTCTTTGACTTTCATGGCGGACCTCCGTCACTGCGATTTCAGGTGATAATCCCGTGATGCAGTACAGTTCCCCCTTGCCGCGATTATACGCCGGTTCGGCTGGGGCGGAATCGCAAAGAATGAAAACTTCTTGAAAAGAGCCGCCGCAACGTAGCGCGCAGGACCGAAATGATCCGCGCGCTACGCCGTTACCGATGTCAGGGCAGGTCAGAAGAAGCCGAGCTTCTTCGGGCTGTAGCTGACGAGCAGGTTCTTGGTCTGCTGGTAGTGGTCGAGCATCATCTTGTGGGTCTCGCGGCCGACGCCCGATTGCTTGTAACCGCCGAACGCGGCATGCGCCGGATAGGCGTGGTAGCAATTGGTCCAGACCCGGCCCGCCTGGATGGCGCGGCCGAAACGGTAGAGCCGGCTCGCATCGCGGCTCCAGATGCCGGCGCCGAGACCGTAGAGCGTGTCGTTGGCGATCGCGAGCGCCTCGTCATCGTCCTTAAAGGTCGTGACCGAAACCACGGGTCCGAAGATCTCCTCCTGGAAGATGCGCATCTTGTTGTTGCCCTTGAACACCGTGGGCTTGACGTAGAAGCCGCCGGCCAGATCGCCCGGCAGTTCGTTGCGCGCCCCGCCCGTCAGCACCTGCGCGCCCTCCTCGCGGCCGATGTCGATATAGGACAGGATCTTCTGCATCTGTTCGGATGACGCCTGCGCACCGATCATGGTGGCCGGATCGAGCGGATCGCCCTGGACGATCGCCTCGACGCGCTTCAAGGCTCTTTCCATGAAGCGGTCGAATATCGACTCGTGAATTAGCGCGCGGCTCGGACAGGTGCAGACCTCGCCCTGGTTGAAGGCGAACATGACGAAGCCCTCGATCGCCTTGTCGAAGAACTCGTCATCCTCCGATGTGACGTCCTTGAAGAAGATGTTGGGCGACTTGCCGCCGAGTTCGAGCGTGACCGGAATGAGGTTCTGGCTGGCATATTGCATGATCAGCCGACCCGTCGACGTCTCGCCGGTGAAGGCGATCTTTGAAATACGCGGTGAGGACGCCAGCGGCTTGCCGGCCTCCAGACCGAAGCCGTTGACGATGTTGAGCACGCCGGGCGGCAGCAAGTCGCCGATCAGGCCTGCCCACACCATGATTGCGGCCGGTGTCTGTTCGGCTGGTTTCAGCACGACGCAGTTGCCTGCAGCCAGTGCCGGCGCGAGCTTCCAGCACGCCATCAGGAGCGGGAAATTCCACGGGATGATCTGCCCGACGACGCCGAGCGGCTCGTGGAAATGATAGGCCACCGTATCGTGGTCGATTTCGGAAAGGCCGCCCTCCTGGGCGCGGATCGCGCCGGCGAAATAGCGGAAATGGTCGATGGCGAGCGGCACGTCGGCGGCGGTGGTCTCGCGGATCGGCTTGCCATTGTCCCAGGTTTCGGCGAGCGCGAGCAGATCGAGATTCTGCTCCATGCGGTCGGCGATGCGGTTCAGGATCAGCGCGCGTTCGGCAACGCTGGTGCGGCCCCAGGCTTCCTTGGCGGCGTGCGCGGCGTCGAGCGCGTCCTCGACGTCCTTGGCGTCGGAACGCGCCACCTCGCAGAGCAGCCGGCCGTTCACCGGCGAGAAGTTTTCGAAATAACGGCCCGAGCGCGGCTCGGCCCATTTTCCGTTTATGTAGTTCCCGTAACGCCTTTCGAACGGGGCCTTCGCAGTACGTGAAAATTCGACCTTGTTCATGGCTCTTCCTCGCTACGGCGTCGCTGGATGCGGCGCTCTGGGAAAACCATGGCGAAGGCCGATTACATTGTCAGTCCGTCCAAACCCGATCGCCGGTGCGCGTGTCGCAGAACTGCGACAGTGCACGGGGCCAATCGTCAAAGCGTTATCAAGCGAAGTGGAAACCGGTTCGCGTCAAGAGAACGCGTCAAGTCATGAATCTAGAGGGCCGTTTCGTTTCTATCGAAACGGCCCTCTAGTGCGCGCGATTGAGCTCCAGACGCCGCAACTTTCGGTGCAGGGTGGCGCGGCTGATGCCGAGCGCCTCGGCGGCGGCCGACACGTTGCCGTCGCTGCGCGCCAGCGCCCGTTGTACCGCCGCCCGCTCGGCCTGATCGAGATCGCGCGCCGGACTCGACGATCCGCCGAGCAGATCGGATGCCGGCAGCGGCTTCTTCAGAAAGTCCCTGTTCACACCAAGCGCCAGCCGCGCCGACCGTGTCGCGCCGATGACGAGGTCATCGGCATCGACCGCGATCAGCCCGCCGCCGCCGCGATTGATATCCGGCGCGAAAAGAAAGCGTGCATCGGGAAACGCGAGCCGGAAATTCTCGGTCTCGATCCGCCGCGCAGCGTCGCCGACGGCGACGGATATCAGATTGACGAAACCCTCCGTGAGGTCGGCGCGACAGGAGGACACGTCGAGCGCAGCGGCCAGCCGGCCCTCGTGATCGTAGATCGGCGCCGAGGTGCAGCTCAGCAGCGTATTGCGCGCGAAAAAATGCTGGTCGCGATGAACGGTGAGCGCGCGTTGCTCGGCCAGGCAGGTTCCGATGCCGTTGGTGCCCTCGCAATCCTCGCTCCAGACCGTTCCGGTCCACAATCCCCACGCCTTGAACGTCTCGTCGTCACACGCGGCGCCGCGCCGGTCGACCGGCACGCCGTTACGATCGGCCAGCAGCACGCAACAGCCGACGCCGCCGACTGCGAGGAACAGGCGATCGAGGTTGGATTGGGCGGCGCGGACCAGCGGTTCGATCTGCTGCCGTGCGTTTTCGAATTCGGCCGCACTCAAGCGGCGCGGCAGATTGCGTTCGGCGGGATCGAGGCGATGAAAATTGGAGGAGCGGCGCCAGGACGCGACCATGGCCGACGTCGCGGCCGAGCCACGCGCGACCGTCGCCTGCACCTGATCGGCATGGTGTTTGGTGGTCTGCGCCACGCTTGATCCTCCCGTGCTGTAATTATGCGGCTTGGCGCGGTTGAGAGTTGAGCCAGATCAAACGCGCGCTCGATCCCGCGCCCTCAGGCACGCCATAGCCGAATACTCCCGATGATGCTGACACGTTTTGGCAGCATGCCCTGATAGACTTTAGTCGGCTTGGTAACGGGGCGGACTAATGTCGCGCGCGCAGCGCCTGCTTGATCTCATTCAGCTTTTGCGTGGCTATCGGCGTCCGGTGAGCGGAGCCATGCTGGCCGAGACGCTCGGAATTTCGCTGCGCACGCTCTATCGCGACATCGAAACGCTTAAGGCCCAGGGCGCCCATATCGATGGCGAGCCGGGGCTTGGTTACGTGTTGCGCCCGGGGTTCATGCTGCCGCCGCTGATGTTCTCGGAAGAGGAGATCGAAGCGATCGTGCTCGGCTCGCGCTGGGTGGCGGACCGTGCCGATCCGGCTCTGAGCGCCGCTGCACGCAGCGCACTGACCAGGATCGCCGCCGTGCTTCCGGCGGACCTCAAGGCCAACCTCGATACGTCGGCCCTCCTGATCGGGCCAGGACAAGCCATCGCCGCCGGAGACGCCGAACTGCCGGTCATTCGCGCGGCGATCCGGTCCGAAAGCAAGCTGCGGATCTCCTATCTCGACGGCAAGGGACGCAGTTCCAGGCGCACGGTCTGGCCTTTCGCGCTCGGCTTCTTCGATCGCGTACGTATCATCGTGGCGTGGTGCGAGCTGCGCGAAGGCTTTCGGCACTTCCGCACCGACCGCATCGGCAAGGTGCAAGTGCTCGACAAGCGCTATCCGCGCCGCCGGCAAGTGCTGTTGAAGGAATGGCGTGCCAGCGAAGGAATTTCCGAACACCGGAACTTCGGTTCTGATTGAATCAGAACCGAAGCTCTGGATTCTTGTTTTGACGCGTTTTCTTCACGCGAACCGGTACCCACTTCGTTCGAAAACGCTAGCGGATTCACTACTGACAGTTTTTGGCAGGGTCACCTCGTAGGCTGCAGACAGGCCGGATGCCGCAAGGCGGCTCCGGCAACGATGTTCAAACGAGGACCTTCCAAATGCCGAACTTCAGTTTTGTCCTGCTCTATGTCGAGAACCCGCCGGCCAGCGCTGGCTTTTATGCCGATCTGCTCGGCCGCCCCATCATTGAGAACTCGCCGAGCTTTGCGATGCTGCCGCTGTCGGAAGGCGTGATGCTGGGGCTGTGGTCGCGAAAGACGGTGGAGCCCGCCGCTGCTGCGCAGGCCGGCGCCAGCGAAGTCGCGTTCACGGTCGAGGATGCCGCCGCGGTGGAGGCGACCTTCGCCGACTGGAACAAGCGCGGGCTGAACATCTTGCAAGAGCCCGTGCAGATGGATTTCGGCACGACCTTTGTCGCGACCGATCCCGATGGTCATCGCCTGCGCGTGTTTGTCCCAGCGGCGGCGTGAACGGCAACGGGGCGGCCCTTCCGGGCCGCTCTCGGTCCTCGGCCGTGGCCTAATCGGCCAGTTGAAGCTCCGCGAGCATCGTTCTCGCGGTCGGCTCATCCAGCGGAATAAACTCGCCCGGCCCGAGATTATCGCTGCCGGACGTTGCGACAGCCGCGACCGCCACGCCGGCCAATCCTCCGACCAGTGACATTCCGCTCACCGCATCATGCCTCGGGCTCGATTTGACGAGAAAGAAGTAGGTGCGGCCGGGCGCCGTGGTGAAATCACGCCTGGTCTCGCCCGGAAACAGCGTTTCGCTCGCGACTAGCTGATGCGGACCCGCCGGGAGATCGGCATAGGCGTAGGTGCCTACCAGCACCTTGCCCATCGGACTGCCATCCACCCTCACCTCACAGGCACAAATGGCCATGGACAGCCCGTCGCGCTTTTTCTGAAGCACCACCACCCGGGACTGTCCCGGCTTCGGCGGACCGACCCTTTGCGAGATCGCCGCATAGTCGGTTCCGACCTTGGCGGTCATGCAGCCCGACAACATTAACGCGCACGACAGCGCCGAAATTCCACGCCCCAACATAACGCCCCCAAGCTATTCCCCGGGAAAGGCATAGCCGGGAACACCGTGAGGTTGCAACAGCATTTACGTTGCAGCGGTTTGTGAAGCCGAGATGCAATTGGAGCGGCCCAGGAAACCACGACGGATACGGATGAGGGCAATCATTGCGGCTTCCCTGGCGTGAACCGCGCCCAACACTAGGATGGGGCGCGGCGGCACGCGCGCCGCGCCTCATCCGGCCTGGTCAACTCACCAGCTCAACCTTGCCGGTTGCAAGCCGATAGATGCCCCCGACCACTTTGAGCTTGTTCTGCTCGACGGCTGCGTTGAGAATCGGTGCCGCCGATTTCAGCCTGGCGACGTTATCAATCACGTTCTGGCGGATGGCGTTGTCGAGCGCATTTCCGCTCTGCTGTGCTGACGCCTTCACTGCGGGTGCAATCGCAGCCACCAGAGACGGAATGTGTCCGGGTGGCGGCTTGTCGTCCTTCAGGGATTTGATCGTCGCGTCGACGGCACCGCAACTGTCGTGACCAAGGACGAGGATCATCGGCGTGCCAAGCACGGCGACCGCATATTCCATGCTTGCAACCATATCGCCGTTGGCGAAATTGCCGGCAACGCGGCAGACGAACAGGTCTCCACGCCCGCTGTCGAAGGCATATTCGGGCGCGATGCGCGAATCTGCGCAGCTCAGCACGGCCGCGTAAGGATTCTGACCTCCGACCAATGCCTCCCTTTCATGCTTGAAATCGTGGCGCCGTGCTGTGCCGTCAACATAGCGCGCATTTCCTTCCATCAATTTCTTGAGGGCGGCATCCGGCGACAACACGTTCTGCGGCTTGGGAGGAGTTTTCGTACCCTTGGCGTTAGCTGTGCCGGCGAACATCAACCCACCAAGTGCCGAGGCCGCTAAGAGAACTACGGAACGCCGCGAGGGCGCAGTCGGATGAAGCTGATCTAATGAACATTTTTCGCACATTGCAATTTTCCTTGCCCTTGCGACTCCCGACGTCCGAGTCGCCAACAGCCGATAATAACACTCCTGGTTGTGCAACGGAACTTCGCGGAATCAGGATAGATAATTTTTGGTTTCTGACTTGATCCTCAAGCTATCGCGAAGACGCAATGATTCCCGCACACCATTAAAGGTGCAACGGCGAATGCGCTGCATAGTTCGCCAAGATGATGGCATGCGCCATGTCCAGACGTTGGTTATAGCGTCTGCACGTCGACCACGCCGGCCACCGCCTTGATGGCACCTGCGATCTGCGGCGAGACCTTGAAGCGGCCCGGCAGTTTCATCTCCACCTCGGTCTGCAGGTCGAGCATCATGACGAGCGAGACGTCGCCATCGGCGCCGCCCGATGGCGCGGGCGCGGGTTTTGCCGGCAGGCCCTTGGCCGGACCGTTTGGCGCCGACGCTTCCGGCATGTTGAGCCGCCGCGCGATCGACTCCAAAGGCTTGGTGTCGCGAACGAAAATCCGCAGGCCCTTCTGGGTTTTGGCCGCGGCGTCATCCAGCGGCTCGGCATGCAAAACCCGCGCGCGAACGTCCTCGCCCTGCAACTCGGCGCCGAGCTGCAGCAATACGGCAGCGCCCGGCTCCAGCACGTCGCGGTATTGCGCCAGCCCTTCCGAGAACAGCACGGCCTCGAAATGCCCGGTCGGGTCGGAGAGACCCATGATGCCCATCTTGTTGCCGGTCTTGGTGCGGCGCTCCATCCGCGACACCACGGTGGCCGCGACCTTGCCCGCGGTCGCGCCGGTTTTGACGGCGCGGGAGAATTCCGCCCAGGACTGTACGCGCAGCCGCTTCAGCACGGTCGCATAATCGTCGAGCGGATGGCCGGACAGGAAGAAGCCGACGGCGTCGTATTCGCGGCGGAGTTTTTCGGCCGGCAACCAGGGTTCGATCTGGGGCAGCATGATGGTCGGCGCGTCGGCGGCATTGCCGAACATGTCGTTCTGGCCGATCGTTGCCGCCTCATGGCTGCGCTGGCAGGCGGCGAGAATGGCGTCGGCGCCCGCAAACACGCGGGCGCGGTTGGATTCGAGGGTGTCGAAGGCGCCGGCGGCGGCGAGACTCTCGATGATGCGCTTGTTGATCGCACGCGGATTGACGCGGGCGGCGAAGTCCGCAAGCGAGGTGAACGCGCCCTTCTTGCGTTCCTCCACGATCTGATCGATCGCCTGTTGCCCGACGCCCTTCAGCGCGGCCAGCGCGTAGTAGATGGTGTTCTCGCCGACCTCGAAGGTGGCGCCCGAACGGTTGATGTTCGGCGCCTCGACCTTGATACCGAGCCGCTGCGCCTCGGCACGAAATTCCGAAAGCTTGTCGGTGTTGTTGAGTTCGAGCGTCATCGACGCTGCCAGGAACTCCACCGGATAATGCGCCTTCATATAGGCGGTGTGGTAGGACACCAGCGCGTAGGCCGCGGCGTGGCTTTTGTTGAAACCGTAGTCGGCGAATTTTGCCAACAGCTCGAAGATCGTCTCGGCCTGCCCTTTCGGCACGCCGTTCTTGACCGCGCCGGCGACGAAAATGTCGCGCTGCTTGTCCATCTCGGCGCGGATCTTCTTGCCCATCGCGCGGCGCAGCAGGTCGGCGTCGCCGAGCGAATAGCCCGACATTACCTGCGCGATCTGCATCACCTGTTCCTGATAGATGATGACGCCGAAGGTCTCCTTCAGGATCGGCTCCAGCACAGGATGCAGATATTCCGGCTCCTCGTCGCCATGCTTGCGCGCGCAATAGGTCGGGATGTTGGCCATCGGACCCGGACGATACAACGCCACCAGCGCGATGATGTCCTCGAAACGGTCGGGCCGCATATCGATCAGCGCGCGCCGCATGCCCTGGCTTTCCACCTGGAACACGCCGACCACCTCACCGCGTGCCAGCATCTGGTAGCTCGCGGCATCGTCGATCGGTAGCGTCGCGAGGTCGACATGGATATCGCGCGGCTTGAGCAGCTTGCACGCGACATCAAGCACGGTCAGCGTCTTCAGGCCGAGGAAGTCGAACTTGACGAGCCCCGCCGGTTCGACCCATTTCATGTTGAACTGGGTCACCGGCATATCCGACTTCGGATCTCGGTACATCGGCACGAGTTCGCTCAAGGGGCGATCGCCGATCACGATACCGGCCGCGTGGGTCGAGGCGTGGCGGGTCAGGCCTTCAAGACGCTGCGCGATGTCGAAGGCGCGCGCCACCACCGGATCTTCGTCGCGGAACGCCTGCAACTTCGGCTCGCTCTCGATCGCCTGCGCCAGCGTCACCGGCGCGGCCGGATTCTGCGGCACCAGTTTTGTCAGCTTGTCGACCTGGCCGTAGGGCATCTGCAACACGCGGCCGACGTCGCGTAGCACGCCGCGAGCCTGCAGCGTTCCGAAGGTGATGATCTGCGCCACCTGATCGCGGCCGTAGCGCTGCTGCACGTACTGGATCACCTCGCCGCGGCGATCCTGGCAGAAGTCGATGTCGAAGTCCGGCATCGACACGCGCTCGGGATTGAGGAAGCGCTCAAACAGCAGGCCGAACTTGATCGGGTCGAGGTCGGTGATGGTGAGCGCCCACGCCACCAGCGAGCCCGCGCCCGAGCCACGGCCCGGCCCGACCGGGATGCCTTGCGACTTCGCCCATTTGATGAAGTCGGAGACGATCAGGAAGTAGCCCGCGTATTTCATGCGCATGATGACGTCGAGTTCGAACGCCAGGCGCTTGTTGTAGTCTTCTTCTGTGGTGCCCTGCGACAGGCCGTGCACGCGCAGGCGGTTGGCCAGCCCCTCCTCCGCCTGCCGCTTCAGCTCGGCCGCCTCGACAGAAGCGGCATCGGAACTTGCGGCGGCACCGACCGTGAAGAACGGCAGGATCGGCTTGCGCGTCTTCGGCCGGAACGAGCAGCGCTCCGCGATCTCGACGGTAGAGGCCAGCGCTTCCGGAATGTCGGCGAACAGTACCGCCATCTCGGCGCGGGTCTTGAAGCGGTGATCGGGCGTGAGCTGGTCGCGGTCGGTCTCGGCGATCAGCTTGCCGCCGGCGATGCAAAGCAGCGCGTCATGGGCTTCGTAGTCGTCATTCGAGGCAAAATACGGCTCGTTTGTCGCGACCAGCGGCAGGCCCTTGGCATAGGCGAGATCGATCAGGCCGCCCTCGACGCGGCGCTCCTTGTCGATGCCGTGGCGCTGCAATTCGATGTAGAGGCGATCGCCGAACAGGCTGGCCAACCGCTCGCAACGGCTTGCCGCGAGCGCCGCGTGATCGGCCTGCAGCGCCAGCGAGATCGGCCCGTCGGGGCCGCCGGTCAGCGCGATCAGATCCTCCGAATCGCCTTCCAGCCATTCGAGCTTGATATGCGGGGATTGATGGACCGGCGTTTCCAGAAACGCGCGCGAATTCAGCCGCATCAGGCTGCGGTAGCCACGCTCCTTTGCAGCCAGCAGCACGATTCGCGACGGCGTCGCGGCAAGCGCACTGCGCGCGTTCGGATCCTGGTCGCCGAAATCGACGGCGAGCTCGCAGCCGACGATCGGCTGGATGCCGTAGCCCGCCATCTTGTCGGAGAATTCCAGCGCCCCGAACATGTTGTCGGTGTCGGTCAGCGCCAGCGCCGGCTGGCGATCGGCTTTCGCCAGCTCGCCAAGCTTGGCGATCTTGATGGAGCCCTTCAGCAGCGAATAGGCCGAATGAACGTGGAGATGAACGAATCCGGCACTGGACATGCGCTAAATGGGCTCTTGCATCGTGGTGGGGAGCGATCGCCGGCCGCTTACGTGCGCACCGACTCGCCGCCGCAATGGTGATGCCTGGCCCTCGCGGAGTCTACGCGTAACGCAGCCTCCGCATCCGTCATCCGGCTTTTCCCCAACCGGTCCACAACGACAGCTCAGGTCAGGTTCCGCCCCGCCTCAAAGCTGCGGAATCACCTGCGCCCAGACCGCGATCATCCCGACAAACAGCGTAATCGACGCCAGCGCCGCCGCCTCTTCTACGAACATCCGCAACATGGTCCGACTCCTTACGGGCTGAGAACATATGAGGAACATTGTTCCTTTTTTGTTCCAGGAGTCAAGGGCCGGAAGCGGGGTCATGCCTCAGGAAGAAATTGCTTGGTTAATTTCGCAGGTCAGGAAACTGCTTTGCAGCCACCTTCAACCGAGGCGGCATCGACGAGCAGCTGGCCCCGTTGCGCTATATCGATGGATCCAGTGGACGAATCGGTGGGTAACCCAGGGCGTTTTGGGGATTACTCGAAGCGCTGCATAAGTCGCTCGATGTAGTCGTTCACAGCATCAGCAAAACTCAAATCCACGCCGGAACACTCTTCCTTGTGCGCCTGGACGGCCTGCTGAACGTTAGCAAGAGCATTTTTCTGGTCCGGCGGCGGCGTCGCAGCCACGTATTCGTTGACCGCTCGTTCTGCCGTTGCAATGCCGTTGGTGTCGCCCTCCGCGATCAGCGGGCGCAAAACCGACATGCATTTGTCAAAGGTTTCCATCCCGCCAATATGATCCCTAACCGGGTCGATTCCTAGGCAGTCAGGCTGCCACCATCAAATAGTGACGCAGCACTCCAAAGCGATCTTCCGACAGGATTTTGCGGCCGCCCGCGGCCGCAACAAAAAAGCCCCGGGACGGCGCCCGGGGCTTTCGTTGTTAGCAAGTTCGCGTGTGATCAGTAACGCGAAACGGCCGGGCCGCCGAACTTGTAGTTCAGGCGGGCGGTGACGAGATCGACGTCCTGACGGATGCGGTCGGTGCCGACGAAGCCGCCACCCGGCGCGGTGAAGGTGTAGGTACGATCCTGCATGAACAGGTGATTGTACTCGACGCCAACCGACCAGTTCGGGGCGAAGGCGTATTCGAGGCCGGCGCCGATCGTACCGCCCCAGCGGGTGTCATCGCCGGTGACGCCAATGGTCGCGCCTGCAAAGTTGTTGATGCGGTAGCTATTCGCGGTCACCGCAGCACCGCCCTTGACGTAGAGCAGGACGTTGTTGACGGCATAACCGACCTGACCAGTGAACAGGCCGAACGCATCGACGTTCGTGTGGTTGCGCGAGTTGGCGAACACCTGGCTCACGTTGCTGCCCGAGAAGTCGGCCCAGTTGCCCTGAGCTTCAAGACCGAATACCCAGGTGCCAGCCTGCCAGCGGTAGCCGACCTGGCCACCGATCGTGCCGCCGGTTGCGTCATGAGAGCCTTCCGGCCCAACCAAAAAAGCAGGCGGAACCGAATCCCAGGAGTTGCGGCTCGAACCCCAGCCACCGTTTGCACCGATGTAGAAACCGGTCCAGTCATACACAGCTGCGACCATCGGGGGCGCCTTGGTGTAGGGACGCGCAGCGAGATCCGCAGCGAGTGCCGGCGCAGTTGCGCCGAGCGCGATCAGACTGGCCGTAACAAGCAAAACCTTCTTCATTCTTATTCCCGTTCCTTTTTGACAGCCCCCAAGGCCGCGCCATGCTCTTAGCATCGTTCGCTCGAATTGCTGTAACCTCACAGCCACAGCACGCACCAAAGGGCCGCAGTGTGGACGTAAATTAATGTTGTATTGCAGGTGCTTTTCGAAACATTGCATCGTGGCTCGCCGCAAATAGTGCACATTTGATTTTACAGCGGCGTAACGGCGTGAATCGGTTGACGGGATTGCGCAGTTGCGGCTTGTCGATGAAAATGGAACTGCGAAGCGCGTAAGGCGCCATGAAGGAGATTCGAAATGCGTAGAGCGATTCTGGCCGTGCTGGCCGCGAGCGGACTGGCAGCAATCGGCGCCGCGCCCGCCGAAGCAGTCGGCACAAAATATCCGTTCTGCCTTCAGGGCGATGAATATCCTGGACTGAGCTACTGCACCTTCACGAGCTACGAGCAGTGTCAGGCGACCGCGTCGGGACGCTTTCTCTACTGCATCGCCAATCCCTATTATATCGGCGAACGCGAACCGGCGCCCTCCGCCTATCGCCCGCTGCCCGGCCGCGCGCTGCCACCCGCCCCCGCTTACGGCAGATAGCGAGCAGCGCGGCCATTCGCCCGCGAGGCACTCATACGCGCCTCCGCACGGCCGCCCCTACAACGCGTGAACGTGATTTGACGCGCGGCCGCGTCGAATATCTGCTGCCCGTCGGGACATCTGGATCGACCGCAGCTTTGAAGGAGGTTCTGATGCGCAATCTGGCTCTGGCAATTTTGGCGATCGGCGCGGCATCGGCGGCTGCACCGGCGCAAGCGCAGACGTACGATCCCAGCTATCCGGTTTGCCTGCATGTTTACGGCAAGATCAGCTATTACGAATGTGCTTACACGTCACTGCCACAATGCAACGCGACCGCATCGGGCCGCTCGGCGCAATGCGTGATCAACCCCTATTACGCGTATGCTTCCCAGGGACCCGCAGCACCTCGCAACAAGCGGTACCGCGGCGGCTACTAAAGCGTGATGACTTTTCTTCGAATCGTCATCCCGCTTTATCTTTTGTTTGAGCATGATCTCCGCGCAAACGCGTTCGCGTTTGTCGCGGGGGAAGACCGCGACACACCTTTCCGGATCACGCTTTAGTCCATTTCGACGACCTGGCCGTCGACGAGCGACACCCGCCGGTCCATGCGGCCGGCAAGTTCCATGTTGTGGGTGGCGATCAGCATCGCGACCTGCGTCGCCCTCACAAGCTGCATCAACGCATTGAAGACATGCTCGGCTGTACCCGGATCGAGGTTGCCGGTCGGCTCGTCCGCGAGTAGCACCCGCGGCGCATTTGCAACCGCGCGCGCAATCGCGACGCGCTGCTGTTCGCCGCCGGAAAGTTCGGCCGGGCGGTGCGTGATGCGGTCGCCGAGGCCGAGATAGGCCAAAATCTCCTGCGAGCGCTTGATCGTCTCGGAACGTTTGAGGCCGCGGATCATCTGCGGCAGCATGACGTTTTCGAGCGCGGTGAATTCCGGCAGCAGCCGATGCGACTGATAGACGAAGCCGATGTCGGAGCGCCGGATCTGGGTGCGATCGATGTCGGATAATTGCGAGGTCGGCGTACCCGCGACATAGACCTCGCCGTCATCGGGAGTTTCGAGGAGGCCGGCGATGTGCAGCAGCGTCGACTTGCCCGAGCCCGACGGCGCCACCAGCGCCACCGACTGTCCCGCCCACAGCGCGAGCTTGGCGCCGTTCAGGATCGTCAGCGTCGCCTCGCCCTGCCTGTACTCGCGCTTTATCTCGTGGAGATAGATAACCGGTACGTTTTCCGCCTCTTCGGCCATCTCGCCCTCACTCATACCGGAGGGCGTCAACGGGATCGAGCCGCGCGGCGCGCCACGACGGATAGAGCGTCGCCAGGAACGACAGCGTCAGCGCCATGATGACAACGGCGGTGGTCTCGCCGAAATCGATCTCGGCCGGCAAGCGCGAGAGGAAATAGAGTTCCGGCGAGAACAATTCGGTGTTGGTCATCCAGGACAGGAACTGCCTGATGGATTCGATGTTCAGGCAGATCAGCATGCCGACGAAGAATCCGGTCAGCGTGCCGACCACGCCGATCGCAGCGCCCGTGATCAGGAAGATCCGCATGATCGAGCCCTGCGAGGCACCCATGGTGCGCAGTATCGCGATGTCCTGCCCCTTGTCCTTGACCAGCATGATCAGGCCGGAAACGATGTTGAGCGCGGCCACCAGCACGATCATGGTCAGGATCAGGAACATCACGTTGCGCTCGACCTGAAGCGCGTTGAAGAAGGTCGAGTTGCGCTGCCGCCAGTCGACCAGGAACACCGGCCGTCCGGCCGCCTCCGTCACCATCTTGCGGAAGACGTCGATGCGGTCGGGATTGGTGGTGAATACCTCGATCGCGGTCACGTCGTCCTTGCGGTTGAAATAGGCCTGCGATTCCGGCAGCGGCATGAACACGAAGCTGGCGTCATATTCCGACATGCCGATCTCGAACACGGCCGCCACCTTGTAAGGCTTGATGCGTGGCGTGGTTCCCATCGGCGTCACCGCGCCCTTGGGCGCGACCAGCGTGATGGTGTCGCCGGCATGCAGCGACAATTGGTCGGCAAGCCGCCGTCCGATGATGACGCCCTGTCCCTCGTCAAAGCCCTCCATCGTGCCCTGCTTGATGTTCTTGGCGATCGAGGTGAGTTTGTTGAGGTCTGCCGAGCGCATGCCGCGCACCAGCACGCCGGCGGCATTGAAGGCGGAGGACGCCAGCGCCTGACCGTCCACGACCGGCGCGGCGAGGCGAATGCCATCGAGCTGGCTGATACGCTCGGCGACGTCCTTCCAGTCGGTCAGCGGCGATTCCAGCGGCTGCACCAAGAGATGGCCGTTCAGCCCGAGGATCTTGTCCAAAAGTTCCTTGCGAAAGCCGTTCATCACGGCCATCACGATGATCAGCGTGGCGACGCCGAGCATGATGCCGAGGAACGAAAAGCCGGCGATGACGGAAATGAAACCTTCCTTGCGGCGCGCGCGCAGGTAACGCCCGGACAACAGCCATTCGAAGGGCGCAAAAGGCGGGGTTCGGGCTGTATCGCTCATGGTCTCATCCATTACTCGATAATCCCATGATTCGGGCCAAATGTGGCCTTATTGGCCAAGATTACCGCCGCGGTGGATATCTTATCCCGCGATCTTCGCCACCACTTCGGCCGGGCTGAGATTCTCGCGCGAGCCGTCGCTGCGCCGCTTGATCTCGAGTTTGCCCTCGGCCAGGCCCTTGGGACCTACCAGAATTTGCCAGGGTATGCCGATCAGGTCAGCGGCGGCGAATTTCGCGCCGGCGCGCTGGTCAGTATCGTCATAGAGCACATCGACGCCCTGGGCCTGAAGCTCGCGATAGAGCTTCTCGCAGGCGCCATCAACAGCGGCGTCGCCCTGCTTCAGGTTCAGGATCACCGCCGTGAACGGCGCCACCGCTTCCGGCCATTTGATGCCGGCATCGTCATGGCAGGCCTCGATGATGGCGCCGACCAGCCGCGAGACGCCGACGCCGTAGGAACCGCCATGGATCGGCACGTCGACGCCGTCGGGGCCGGCAACCAGCGCCTTCATCGCGTCGGAATATTTGGTGCCGAAATAGAAGATCTGCCCGACCTCGATGCCACGGGTGTTGACGCGCTTGTCGGCCGGCACTTCGCTCTCGTAGCGGGCCGCATCGTGGACGTCTTCGGTTGCCGCATAGACCGATGTCCATTGCTTGATGATCGGCGTCAGATCGCCGTCATAATCGACATCGTCGGGCGGGATCGGCAGGTTCAGCACGTCGCTGTTGCAGAACACGCCGGATTCGCCGGTTTCCGCCAGCACGATGAATTCATGGCTGAGATCGCCGCCGATCGGCCCGGTCTCGGCGCGCATCGGAATCGCCTTCAATCCCATCCGCGCAAAGGTGCGCAAATAGGCGACGAACATCTTGTTATAGGCACGGCGCGCCGCCGCTTCGTCGATGTCGAACGAATAAGCGTCCTTCATCAGGAATTCGCGCCCGCGCATCACGCCGAAGCGCGGGCGCTGCTCGTCGCGGAACTTCCACTGGATGTGATAGAGGTTGAGCGGCAGGTTCCGGTAGGATTTGACGTAGGCGCGGAAGATCTCGGTGATCATTTCCTCGTTGGTCGGCCCGTACAGCAATTCGCGCTTGTGGCGGTCGGCGATGCGCAGCATCTCCGGGCCGTAGGCGTCATAGCGGCCGCTCTCGCGCCAGAGGTCGGCCAGTTGCAGCGTCGGCATCAACAGTTCCAGCGCGCCGGCGCGGTCCTGTTCCTCGCGAACGATCTGCTCGATCTTCTTCAACACCCGAAACCCCAGCGGCAGCCAGGCGTAAATGCCGGCCGCTTCCTGCCGCATCATGCCCGCGCGCAGCATCAGCCGGTGCGAGACGATTTCAGCCTCTTTCGGATTTTCTTTCAGGATGGGCAGAAAAAATCGCGACAATCGCATGGGTCAACTCGAGGAATCAGTGGGCTACCGGAAGAGGTGCGAGGTGCAGTGAAACCGGATCGGGTGCGAAAAGACAAGGCCGGAAGCCGCGAAAAAGCCCCTGAAAACGAGGATTTGTAGGCCGTTTCGGCGGTGAATTGTTAGATTTGCAGGGTGGGCAAAGGCACACTTGTGCCGCGCCACCATCCATCGGCGGATCGCGGTGGATATGGTGGGCACGCTTCGCTTTGCCCACCCTTCTGTAACGGGCCTCGATTAGTCAATCCCTTTGCGTTG
>NZ_LLYB01000030.1 GCF_001440475.1 Bradyrhizobium lablabi
TTCGGGCCGGACTCTAACTCCTTCTGGAGGAAATACGCAGTGGCAGGTCAATTGCACTCCCAGACGATATTCGCTCGCGCGGTTTCGAGGACGCTCCGCGCAAGAATATCTGCTCCGCATACGTCGCATAATATCTCAACTTTGGTCCCCAAAATCTGTTGAATTGGACGTAAGCGGCCATAACTTATGGGAAAGTATCGCAGCGCAAGCTTTGACATACCAGCAGAAGCGAAATGAGCTTCAATCTTCTTCGCATCAAATATTTCGTAAGCTTCAATGTCGCCGCGATCTAAATATTCCTGCAGGCGATTAATCAGCGAGGAGCTCGGCATGGTCGAGTAAACGCCGAGAAAGCCTTTGGCTGAGTGGTGCTTCAGCCGATCCGTGATGTTAGTTTCTTGGTCCGGTCCAACAGCCTTCTCGCTCGTTGCAAAATGCTTACAGCTAACGAGCCAGCTGAACTTCTTTGATTGCACTCTTCCCTTTAGCTGCTCCGAGACCAATATGTCGCGCCCCGCATCGGCACCGCGGCCCGGTCCAATTTCAATTACGAAGCCCAATTCGGACAAGAAATCTCTGGTAAACAGCTCCCACTGGTCTCCGTCCGAGATCTCCTTCCAGTTAATCATGTCAATTCCTCACAGCCTCGTAGGGATGCTCCAATCGCCCGGTCGACTTTGCCGTAAGCGCTGAGAGCAGCAGGCGTATACCCCAATTGGGGCCATTATTGCGAGCGTTCAAACCGGCGCCACATGAGATAACTGCCTAGTCCTCCGCCTATCGCCGAGGATACCAAACTCGTAAGCGCGAGCCCAAGAGTAGCATCCAGAATATCTGCTACTGATCTATCGACGAATACTCCAGTGCTTGCGGCCTCGACCAAAGCGCAAAAGATGACCGCGATGCCCCCGCTCGCGAACGTGGCCACACTAGGATCAACGGTTGTTTCTCCAACGGTGCGCTTCGTTGTAGCTATAGCTGCCACGAATGAAACCGCGGCGCCAATAATCCAAGGCCAATAGCTCAGTTGGGACAGCATGTCTTACGTCGATGCGCCGGGGAGTCTTGGCTGCTTATAGGTTCCAAAATATAGAACGCACGCTGAAGCGATTATGCTGAAAAACATAAAGGCTGCTGCCCACGCACTGTAATTTTCCTTGAAGACTACCAGATACGCACATATTCCAATCGCAACCAGAAGCGCGACAGCAGGCATCACAACCATCATCCGTTCGCGCAGTCGCTTCGACTCCAAACCATCGTACAGGTCTCCAACCTCGAGCATGAAGGCCTGGAAGTCCTCGTAAATCTCGTACGATTTGTCTGGATTGACCAGAATGTATCGCGCCTGCCACTCTTTATCGGCGTCCTTTACGAAGCCCTCCCAAACAATCTTGTTACCTAACTTGCTTGGTCCATAAGCGTCGTAGAGGTTATCGCCATTGCGCCCCTCGAAGATCTGCTTTGCTTCGGCTTTCCTCATGAAATCCCCCAATTCAATCAGAGGATGCTACCAAAAGGTAACTGGCGCACAAGACGTTCTATCGAATGTAGGATCACCCGAAAGCGTAATCCGCTGTTCTCCACGAACCAGCCGGCGGGTTACGCTTCACTAACCCGCCCTACTCACTCGCGAAGCAGCACCACAGCTCTGTTCGCCATCCGACTCCATTTTGTTCGCAAGGAACGAATCGCATCAGCGCAAATCAGCGCGGACCAATCCTTAACAACGCGTTTGTCGGATAACGGGAAAGAGCGGACATTCGTCGTTGCGAGCCCCTGCGAATCGGCCGAGTCTCCGATGACATGGGGTGATTCGTGCTGGCTGAAACGACCGATCAATATCTGGAAAGCCTCAATCCCGAACAGCGCCGGGCCGTCGAGCACGGCATCGGCGCGGATGGAACCATCGGCGCGCCGCTTCTCGTCATCGCCGGCGCGGGATCCGGAAAGACCAACACGCTCGCGCATCGTGTGGCCCACCTCATCATCAGCGGCGCCGACCCGCGCCGCATGCTGCTGATGACGTTTTCGCGCCGTGCCGCCGCCGAGATGACCCAGCGGGTCGAACGCATTGCGCGCCGCGTGCTCGGCGACAAGGCCGGCATCATGACGGAGGCGCTGACCTGGGCCGGTACCTTTCACGGCATCGGGGCGCGGCTGCTGCGTGAATACGCCGAAGCGATCGGCTTCGATCCGGCCTTCACGATCCACGACCGGGAAGATTCGGCCGACCTGCTCAACCTGGTGCGCCACGAGCTCGGATTTTCAAAGACCGAGTCCCGCTTTCCCACCAAGGGCACCTGCCTTGCGATCTATTCCCGTTGCGTGAATGCGCAGATGCCGATCGAGACGGTGCTCGGACAGCACTATCCCTGGTGTTCGGGATGGGCGGATGAACTCAAGCGACTGTTCGCGGCTTACGTCGAGGCCAAGCAGAAGCAGAATGTGCTCGACTATGACGACCTGCTGCTGTGGTGGTCACAGATGGTATCGGAGCCTACCATCGCACAGGAGATCGGCGGCCGGTTCGATCATGTCATGGTCGACGAGTATCAGGACACCAACAAGCTGCAGTCGGCGATCCTGCTGGCGCTCAAGCCGGATGGGCGTGGCCTCACCGTGGTGGGAGACGACGCCCAATCGATCTATTCGTTTCGCGCCGCCACCGTCAGGAACATCCTGGATTTTCCCGACCATTTCAGCCCGCGGGCGGAGATTGTCACGCTCGACCGCAACTATCGCTCGACCCAGCCGGTTCTGGCGGCAGCCAATGGCGTGATCGGATTGGCAAAGGAACGCTTCACCAAGAACCTCTGGACCGAGCGCCATTCGGCCCGGCTGCCGCGCCTCGTTACGGTGCGCGATGAGGCCGACCAGGCGCGCTACATCGTCGAGCAGGTGCTGGCGAACCGCGAGGAAGGATCGCGGCTCAAGGAGCAGGCTGTCCTGTTCCGGACGTCGTCGCACAGCGGCCCGCTGGAGGTCGAGCTGACACGGCGCAATATTCCCTTCGTCAAGTTCGGCGGCCTGAAGTTTCTGGACGCCGCCCACGTCAAGGACGTTCTGGCGCTACTCAAGTTCATCGAGAACCCGCGCGACCGCGTCGCCGGATTCCGCGTGCTGCACCTGCTGCCCGGCATCGGGCCAGCGTCGGCGCAGCGCATTCTCGATCAAACCACTGTCATGGCCGATCCGATCTCTGCGCTTGCGGCGCTGCCGACCCCGCCCCGCGCCGGCCAGGACTGGACCGCCTTTGTCGAAACGCTTGGTAATCTCCGCTATTCGGAATGGCCTGTCGACATCGAGCGCATCGGGCTCTGGTACACCCCGCATCTGGAGCGCATCCACGAGGATGCCGAGGTGCGGCTCGCCGATCTGCTACAGCTCGAGCAGATCGCCTCGGGTTATCCCTCCCGCGAGCGCTTCCTGACCGAACTCACGCTCGATCCCCCTGATGCGACCAGCGATCGCTCGGGGCCACCGCTGCGCGACGAAGACTATCTGATCCTGTCCACCATCCATTCCGCAAAGGGGCAGGAATGGAAATCGGTATACGCCCTCAACGTCGTCGACGGCTGCATGCCGTCCGATCTCGGCGCCGGCACGACGGCTGAACTCGAAGAAGAGCGGCGCCTGCTCTATGTTGCGATGACGCGCGCCAAGGACGATCTGCACCTGATCGTGCCGCAGCGCTTCTTCGTGCATGGTCAGCAGGCCCGCGGCGACCGCCATGTCTATGCGTCGCGGACGCGGTTCATACCGGACCATCTGGTGAAGCTGTTCGATCGGCAGGTATGGCCGGCGGCGGCGCCTGTGGCCCGCGCGACGCCAAATCAGGCCGTGCAGATGGATATTCGCGAGCGCATGCGCGGCATGTGGCGTTAGAGCGTGATGTTGTTAGGTTTGCTTGCGACCAAGGTGCGCTCCCTCTCCCGCTTGCGGGGGAGCGCTGGGGTGGGGGTATCTCCGCGGGCGACCCGAGTGGGGAGAGCCCCCACCCGGCGCTTCGCGCCGACCTCAGAGCGAGCTTCGCTCGTCTCGACCCCCGCAAGCGGGAGAGGTGAGGCGGAAAACCCAATGAGACGCCTTGTCCAGGCTTCGCTCGGACTCCTCGCATGGAGCCTTCTCCAGACCTCGCCCGCATCCGCCCAGCTCAAGGGCGACGCCGACAACATTTGTCGGAACGGATCTTTTCCACGCGAGAGCACGGACTACAGGCTGGCGAAGATCAAGGGCGCGGCCGGCGACAGGATCTATTTCCACGGCGATGCCAACGAGCGATGCCCCGACGACCAGGCCTGTCGTCTGAAAACCTATGTCATACCCAACGATGAAGTCATTGTTTCCCGGACGTTGGGCAAGTTCGCATGCAGCTGGTTTCAACCTCGCAAGGGCTCTGAGACGGTCGGCTGGATCGAGACCGACAGGCTTGCGTGGCAGGGGGACATGCGACCACCGGAGATGCGGGATTGGCTCGGCGAATGGCGCGGCTACGACAATTTCATTCGCATCTCGAAATCGAAAGAGGCAGGTCAGCTGGCCATCAAGGGCGAGGCCACATGGGGTTCGGGCAGCCGCACCCATACCGGCGAGCTCGATTACGACGCAAAACCTTCTGCCGATAAAATGAAATTCGGCGACGGCACGGACGAACTCGACTGCCAGGTCACCATGCAGCTCGTCGGCAAATTACTGGTCGTCGGCGACAATCTCCATTGCGGCGGCGCAAACGTGTCGTTTTCAGGGGTCTACCAACGGAGACCGAAACGATAAAGCAGCGAGTAGCCCGGATGGTCGCCGGTGTTGGGGGTACCTCAAGCGTCCGTTGTTAGACCAGGCGACACCTTGGAGATTGGAAACATGGCGCTCAAGCGAATGGACAACGTAGGAATCGTCGTCGAAGACCTCGAAGGAACGATCGATTTCTTTCGCGAACTCGGCCTCGACCTCGAAGGGCGGGCCACGGTCGAAGGAGAATGGGCCGGACGTGTCACTGGACTGGGCGATCAGCGCGTCGAGATTGCCATGATGCGCACACCGGACGGCCACAGCCGGCTCGAGCTCTCCCGCTTCCTCACGCCGCCTGTCGTCGCAGATCACCGGAACGCGCCGGTCAACGCCCTGGGCTACCTCCGCGTCATGTTTGCCGTGGACGACGTCGACGAGACGCTTGAAAGGCTCCGCACGCGCGGCGCGCAGCTCGTAGGCGAAGTAGTCCAGTATAAAGACGCGTATCGGCTCTGCTACATCCGTGGGCCTGAAGGGCTTCTCATCGGACTCGCCCAGGAACTCAGATGAGCGCGGTTTGAGGCGGTCCAAGATTCAAGCGAGCGTAGCGCATAGGGCAAAGCGTAATCCGCCGTCAGGTGCCAACGGCGGATACGCCTTCGGTTCTAACCGCCCTGCTCGCGCGCACACCTGTTGTTGGCGAGCCCGCTTCAGCCTCGACGACACACCGTTCTAGGCGATGGCAGTCCGCCCCCCGCCAAAGTTGATGTTCGCCCATGGCGAATAAAACTGTTTGACCCAATTCAGGTATCGGATCTCCAATGCGTCCGCCTTCCGCCCACCGCTCACCTTGTCCAGTTCGACAAGCGCCAGTTCGACCGTATTCTGCGGGCTGCTGAATTCATCTTTCCGCGTATTCATCTTCTGCTCCATTGGCCAGGAAAGGGATCGGTCTTCGATCCATCCGTTCAGCGTGAGGCAGCCGCGCTTCAATTTCCGTGATGTGAATCACAAGCGCCCGGGATCCATGAACGGTGCGAGCGGAGCCACCATCACCGCCCCTGCGCACCACCAATCACATGAAGTGAGCCCGTCCGAATGACGGTGACAGCGAGTAGCCCGGACGAGCGGCTTGTCCGCCGTAGCTCGAAGAGCGTAGGCGGAAGCGACATCCGGGACTACTCGCACATCTCCCCCGATTGCGGAGGCTGTCATCTGCGCGAGCACAATCGCGCTCGTCGCGGGGCGCGCATTCGCGCGACCCGTTGGCTCATCCGGGCTGCGCTCGCTGCACTCCCGGTTCTGGGGGACATCGAGGTTCCTATTTGATTTCCCACGTCGTATTGTGCGGGATGTCCATCGCGAAATAGCCGCCCGGGCCGGCGGGCGCAGGCATGGTTATGCAGGCAAATGGCTCGCTCCCGGTGATCCCCTTATACTTCCCGGTACCGCCGGTGATGATGTGGGTGCCACAATCCATTTTCGGCTGCGACTTATCGAGGTCGCGCGTATCGAAGGTTGAGAAAATCTTGTCACCGTCGCTGTCGGCCAGCACGCAGGCGCCGTCGATGTATTTCTTGTCGCCGGACGCCACGTTCAACGCCGTGCAATGGGCCGACATCTTGTCCAGCATCTTCTCTCCCTTCATGTTTTGGGTCGTCCCGACCGCCTCCAGCGCGGTGGCGGTACCGAGTCCTGAGATGTCAATGCTCATCAACGGTTTGAAAATGAAGTGCGTCACGTAGGGCGTGGTCCCCTTCTTTTCAATCGGCTCTCCCAGGGCAGCCGCGGTAGCAATGGCTACCAGTGCTCCGGCGACGAGCGTTGCTTTCGCAAGTGTCATCGCTACGGCGGGTATCGCGTATTTGCTTGGGTTGATGGGCCTCATTGATTCCTCCCTGGATCAAAGCGGCGGCCCACGCCTTTCCCGCGAACCGCCGCGGAGTTAGAGACGACGTGCTTGCACGTAAGACGCATATCGTTGTCCTTGCTGATGTCGAACTTCGCGCAGGCGCTGAACGCCGACGCGATCATGCTCTAACGACGCTTCGCCGCAGGCGGACGAAGTATGTGGGAGATTGTGGCTCCGATCGCCGGTTCATGACGTTGTCTCGCAGAACCGGACTTAAGACAGGGCCGATGAACGGTTTACGTACCTGCAAGAGGGCATAACCCGCACGATCCGAGCGAGCGGCATGGTAGCATCAAGCGCGCCAGACGTCAGCCATCATGGTCGGAGAGCGCGGCGTGTATCGTCAACCGGCCTGACCTATCCCGCCATGCGGGATCTGCCAGACCTCAATCCTGAGGAGTCGCGAAGCGGCGCCACCAGGATGAATGGCACTGGCAAGTAGCCTGGATGAGCAAGGCGACATCCGGGACGACTCCAACATCGCCCTCAGATATCGCTGCGCTCATCCGGACTCCCCACCCCTAGATTGTGCACTTGGCGAATTCTTCCATCAGTTGCACTCACCAAAACGCTTTCGCAGTCCTGGCGCCAGTCCTCAGACGCGTAGTGTGGCAGCCGGCACACACGCTCGGTGCTAAGCGCGTCGTCATCAGCGAAAGAGCCGCGCTGATCACAGACTTGCCGCAAATGGGTGTGGAACTTTCACGGGGACAATTAGCCGAGTATCCATCCATGCATTTGTCAGCTTTATCGACGGCCGTCGCCGCGCGCGCCGGTGTGCTGTGTTGCGTCTTGTTTATGGGATTAAGCGCTCCGGCGCTCGCGCAGACATCGGCCACGGGCAATCCGGGCCCGACCGCCGCGCAGCCCTCAGTGTCGGCGCAGGAAAAGCCTGCGGCGGCTTCCGAAGAGAAGCCGTCGGCCGCGGACGACAAGCCCGCCACCGCCGAGCAAAAGCCGGCACCTGCGGAGGAGAAGCCGGCCATCGCGCAGGACAAGCCCGCGGCGGTCGAGGAGAAGGCGGCTGCCACGGACGACAAGCCTGCCATCGCCGAGCAGAAGCCGGCGCCTGCGGAGGAGAAGCCAGCCATCGCGCAGGACAAGCCCGCGGCGGTCGAGGAGAAGGCGGCCGCCACGGACGACAAGCCTGCCGTCGTCGAGCAGAAGCCGGCCCCCGCCGAGGAGAAGCCAGCGGTTGCGCAGGACAAGCCCGCAGCGGTCCAGGAGAAGGCGGCTGGCACGTCGGCTGTTACGGACGACAAGTCTGCGGTCGCCGAGCCGAAACCCGCCCCTGCCGAGCCGAAGCCAGCGGTTGCGCAGGACAAGCCCGCCGCCGTCCAAGAGAAGGCCGTCCAAGAGAAGTCGGCGGCCGTGGACGACAAAACTGGCGCCATCGAGCAGAAGCCGGCCGTTCCGGCCGCGAAGCCAGCGGTTGTCAGTCGGAAGCTGGCACCTGTCGGGGAGAAACCCGCGCTTGTGCGCGAGAAGTCCGCCGTGAAGCAGAAGCCTGTCGCCAAGCCGGCAAAGCTCGCCAGCCGCAGCGAAGGGATAGCGCAGAGCAAATCGGTGCAACCGGCCGGGACAACCCACAAGACAGCCCGCAAGCCGCGCGGGCGGACCATGGCCATGCTCTGCACCGGCTTCCGCACCTACAACCCGACGACCGGAACCTACCGGGGCTACGACGGCCTGACGCATTCTTGCCGATAGCCGGATTGGCCCAGCACGGTCCCCGGATGAGCGTAGCGACATCCGGGGACCGCTCGGATGTCGCTCCGCTCATCCGGGCTACGCTCGCTCGACCGTGACGACGGACCGTCTCGTGCGCCGGACGCAAGCGGCGTGAGCGGTGCGAGGTCGGGCCTCTTCTACTTTGCATGGGGTTGTTTTCGCGATTTTATGTCCGGGCCCTGCGGTGTATCCGCAGCGCGTCCGGGACACGATATCGTCAGCAAGCAAGCGTAGGGCGGATTAGCCGAAGGCGTAATCCGCCGCTCTGCGCGACCGAGGCGGCGGGTTACGCTTCGCTAACCCGCCCTACTCACTCCCTTCATTCCCTCACTTCGCCAGCCCGAGCGACTTCAGCGCCTGGCCGTTGTCCTCGTTGTCCGCCTTCATGAACGCCGCGAAGTCAGCCGACCCCAGATAGATCATGTCGAAGCCGCGCCGGTTCATGAACTCCTTGAACTCCGCGCTGTCCCAGATCTTCTTGATCGCGGTCTCGTACTGCGTGGCAATCTCCTGCGGCAGGCCCTTGGGCGCCGCAAAGCCGCGCCACACACCCTTGTGCCATTTGTGACCCGTCGCCTCCTCGGTGGTCGGCACATCGGGGAAGTTCGGCGCGCGCTTCGGCGAAAAGAACACGAGGCTGCGCACGCGGCCTGCCTTGATCAGCGCCTCCGCTTCCGGCATCGAGCACGCGACGAAGTCGACGCCGCCGGCCGCGAGATCCGTCAGCGCGGTCGCTGCACCCGTGGACGGCACCCAGCGGATCGAGCCGGGCGAGACGCCGTCGGCCTGCATCAGGCCGGCGAGCGCGACATGCCAGCTTCCGCCCTGCCCCGTGCCGGAGGCCACCACCTTGTTCGGGTTCGCCTTGATATGGGCGAACAGCTCCTTGACGTCCTTGTAGGGCGCGTCCGCCTTCACGTGGATCGCGGCGGGGTCCTGGTTGACCAGCGCGAGCGGCGTATACTTCTCGAAGGTGAGATCGGTGAGCCCCACCCAGTGCATCAGGTTGATCTCGAGCGTGATGAGCCCGAACGTGTATCCATCGGGCGCGGCTGACGCGATCGCCTGGTGGCCGACCACGCCCGACCCGCCCGTGCGGTTCACGACGTTCACCGGCTGCTGGAGATCGCGTTCCAGCATGTGGGCGATCTGGCGCGCGACCGCGTCGGTGCCGCCGCCGGCGGCCCACGGCACGATCAGCGTGATCGGCCGCTCCGGGAACGCTGCTTGCGCGCTTCCGGCGCCGAGAAGGCTTGCGGCCGCAATCGCGAAAAGCGCGAAATTTCTGACATGGCGAAACACATAGCGAAGCACTTGGCGAAACATTCGCAAACCCTCCCGCTTTGTTTTTTATGCGTCGGGTGAGACACCGCGACGCGCGCTTATGCGCTGTCAGCCATTCCGGCGGCGGAGCGCGGACATGTCAAGGGAAAGCAAGCGCTGGCGGATTGGCCCAACGGGTCGCTAACCCGCCCTACTCGCCCCTTGCCTCTCTATTGCAAGCCGCGCTTATGCAAGGTGATGATGACGATGCGAATGATGCAGTCCGATATCGACTCGTCCTGCAGTCGCAACTTCTGCAGCCACTGCCACGTCGCCGCGTCGATCTCGATCCGCCAGTTGCCGTTCGGCAGACGCCGTCCGGGCGGGGGTTCGAACACGCTTGCGATCAGGGCGCGGCATTCCTCGGTAATCTCGGTATCCGGCATCGTCTGAATGAAAGGAAGTCCCGGCGCCCCCAGCCCCGCGGCGTGTTGCCCCGATCCGGCAAGCTGCACCAGTTAAATCGCGGCAATGCTGCTGACGTCGCCAGTTCCGGCATTCTCTATCGCCCAACACCGGCCGCTTTGACCGCGCCCTTCTTCCACAGCCGAAACCCGCCCTCGAACGCATTGGTGTTGAGACCGAGGCGGACCTTGCGCGGCAGGCGGGCGACCTTGTCGGCGTTGCCGCCGCCCAGCATGATGTAATCCGGCTCAAGGGCTGCGAGCAGACGCTTCAGGACGTCATCGACCGTGCGCTGCCATTTCTTCCTGCCAACCCGCTTGAGGGCTGCGGCGCCGACATATTGCTCGAACGTCTTGCCGTTGCGGTACGGCAGGTGAGCGAGCTCCATCGGTTCCAGAATGCCGTCCACGATCATCGCGGAGCCAAGACCGGTTCCGAGCCCCAAGAACAGCATCCGGCCGCCCTGGTAGCTGCCGACCGCCTGCATCAGCGCATCGTTGACGAGCTTAGTCGGGCGGCCAAAGGCCTTTTCGAAATTGAAACCGGCCCACCCCTGCCCGAGATTGTGCGGCTCCGACAAGGGCCGGTTGTTGATGACAGGCCCCGGATACCCGATTGAGACGACGTCATAGGACCAGTCTTTCGTCAGCGCCTTGACCTGCCTCACCATCGCTCTCGCAGAGAGATCCGGACCGGACGCAAACGCGCGCCTGGTTCGCTCCGTGCTGGTCATGAACTTCACGCGCGAACCGCCGATGTCGATCACGAGGACCGTTTGCCGCGCTGCCCGCTTGCCCGTTTTCTTCGCCATGAATTCGCGCCCCGCTCGGTCGGATGATCATAACGCCAGCCGACACCCACCTGAAGCAGGGAAACAAGCCGCACCACAGCTTTGTTCTCCCTCCGACTCCAGTTTGTTCGCAAGGAACGAATCGTATCAGCGTGAATCGGCGCGAGCCAATTCTTAACAACGCGTTTGCTTCATGCTTGCGTAGCACGTAGCCCGGATGAGCGGAGCGATATCCGGGACAAACTCCAGCAGTACCCTGCGCTCTTCCGAGCTACGCTTGCTGTTCTTGCAGGATCGGTGAACCGAGTTCATCGAAGCGGAAAAGCTGAAAGATCCGCTGGCCGTTGAAGTCGAGGACCCTCAAATCATCCGTCTCGTGCAGATTGCTCTCGACCGCCTGAAAATGCCCGCCGTAGCGCGCCTTGGCGAGCGACAATGGGACCTCAAACGCGACGAACTTGCCGATCCCTTTCTGCTTGAGCACCTCAAGCAGCCTCTGATCGCGCAAGGACCCGTGCGATGTGAGAATGAGCAGCGGACCGCTCGCCGTGAGTAGCAAAAGCGATTTCATCGGATACTCCTTCGCGGTTGGAGTGACCTCAGCGAGTGCCCTGGATGAGTGCGGCGATATCCGAGACCATTTGGCATTACCCCGGATATCGGTGCGCTCATCCGGGCTACGCTCGCTCCAGAGAAACGAACAGCACCACAGCTTTGTTCTCCGTCCGACTCCATTTTGTTCGCAAAGAACGAATCGCATCAGTACAAATCAGCACGGGCCAATTCTTAACAACGCGTTTGCGCGCAGATGCCGGGCAGTAGCAAGTAGCCCGGATGGGCGGAGCGACATCCGGGGCGGCCCTGTCGGGTGTTTATAGCTCGCACTCCCGCATATCGCTTCGCTTGTGCGGGCTACTCGCCACTCGCTGCACCTATCCCCCGCCCTCCGGCTTGATCCCGGCCGCCTTCATGATCGGCAGCAACCTTCCTTCCTCGCTGTCGCGATACGCCGTGATCTCCTGCGTCGTGGTCGGCCAGGTGGTGGCGCCGAGGTCCGCGTAGCGCTGTTTCACCCAAGGGTCGTTCAGCGCCTTGGCGGCGAGCGCGTTGATTTGCGCGACGAGGTCGGGCGGCATGTTAGCCGGTCCCACCAGCGCGGCCCAGGAGGTCATCTCGTAGCCGGGCAACAGTTCGGCCATCGCGGGCACGTCGGGAAGCTCTGCGATCCGCTTCTTCGCGGTGACCGCAACCGGTCTGATCGTGCCTGCGCGCACGCTCGGCAGCGAGCCCGGAAGATTGTCGAACAGCAGATCGATATTGCCGGCGAGTAAATCGTTCAGCGCCGGCGCGGCGCCGCGATAGGGCACGTGGCGGACCTGCACGCCGGCCATGCTGTTCATCATCTCGCCGGAGAGATGCAGCGTGGTGCCGAAGCCGGCGGAGGCGTAGGTGTATTTGCCCGGCTCCTTCCTGAATGCCGCGAGCAATTCCTTCAGGTCCGCGGAGAACAGGTCCTTCTTCGCGGTCAAGATGTTCGGCAATTGCCACATGCCGGAGATGAAGGTGAAATCCTCGCGCGGCCGATACGGCAGTTTGGCGTAGGAGCCGATCGCGAGCACGTTGGAGGCGATGCCGCCGAGCCCGACCGTGTAGCCGTCCGGCGGCGATTTCGCGATCGCGTCCGCGCCGAGCACGCCGCCGGCGCCGGCCTTGTTCTCGACCACGAAAGATTGCCCGGAGAGTTCACTCAGCTTCTGGCAGAGCACGCGCGAAAGCGTGTCGGTGGCGCCGCCGGCCGGAAAGCCGTTGACGTATTTCACGGGGCGGACCGGCCAGGCCTCTGCGGCGCGGCCCGCCCGCGGCACCAGCCACGGCGCGGCAATGAAAGAACTGGCGAGCGCAAGCGCGCGACGGCGGTCGATCGACAGCGGCATCGGTTTCCTCCCCTTCCCAAGGGCCGTGCGCCGCGTTGCAGCTTTGCTGTTCTGTTCTCCTTGCCTTCCGGTCTTCGATCGGCGTGACGCGACGATCTCTGACGAGAGGCGGGGCGCGTTCGGCTGATGTCAGCTTATGGGGTGCACGCGAAGCTGCAAAGCCCGGCTATCGCGACAAAAGCCCGCGTTCTTCGCCCTTCGCTCTCGTAGCCCGGATGAGCGAAGCGATATCCGGGACCTACTCTCTCGTCATCCCGGATGTCGCTGCGCTCATGCGAGCTGCTCGATGCCGCGGGCGCGTTGCCCCTCCTGGGACCCGAGGATTTTCCCTTGCTTTACCCGGACATGAACCTACGGTGCGCTCCGCCTGGACAGGATTTGAGGACGACAATGGACTGCCCGAAATGCAATTCCGAACATGCCTATCAGGATGGCAGCCTGTGGGTTTGCCCGGAATGCGCCCATGAGTGGAGCGCCGAGGCCGGCAGCGCCGGAGAAGCCTCGCCTGAGGCGGGCGTGCGCGATGCCCACGGCAACGCGCTCTCGGATGGCGACAGCGTCATCGTCATCAAGGACCTCAAGGTGAAGGGCTCGTCGTCGGTCGTCAAAGGCGGTACCAAGGTCAGGAACATCCGCCTGACGGAGGGCGCAGACGGCCACAACATCGCCTGCAAGATCGACGGCATCGGCGCGATGAATCTGAAATCGGAATTCGTGAAGAAGGCGTAAGCCGTATTGGCGACAACATCTGCCCATCGCTTACATGCATCAAGAAAGCCCGCGAGGATATCGCGGGCTTTCTGCTAGCTTTCTCGCAAGTCGGTGCCAACTCGCGCGCCGATCAAGCGGCCGTCCTTTAGCGAATGGCGTGACCGGTGGTGCTGGTCTGGCCCTGTGCGGTCGTGATCCTGTTCCGCGGCGTCAGCACGCTGAGCTGGACGGGCGTGGCTGATGTTGCGACCGGCGATGCTTCCTGAACGTTTTCGGCGCCCAGCACCCGAAGCTGCATGGCGGAGGCCGGAAAGCCCGCCTTTTCGTAGGTCGGCAACTCGGCTGCGACAGCGGCGGTAGCAGCCGTCATCGCGAACACAGCGGCGGCAGCGGCCAGGGAAATCTTTTTCACGTCAGTTCTCCTTAATAGCTTGAAATATGGACCTAATATCCATTTTGTTGCGTTGCAATAGTCCATTGCTGCAATGCACGCATGCGGTAATAGATTGCGGAACTGCGGGTTTGGTCGCACGAGGCGCCGTCAAGGTTCGCTGGAATTTTGGGCTGGGTCGGCACTCCATCGGCCAACGCGAACGCTGGTGGGGCTGATGCGTCGATATCCGCCTGCGGTCGACGAAAAACGTGTCGATGGTGTCGGGGCGCGAGCCGCTCGGCCGTCCTTTCCGGAAAAACAGGCAATGGAGTTTCCGAATGGCCGGGTGATTCTCACCACCTCCGCCGCTTTTGCACGCGTATCGTCGGCAGGTTGCGCTTCGCTAACCCGCCCTACTCGCGTCATTGCCTCACCGTGCCTGGCTCACTTCCAGTAGTATTTTCGTTGTGCCATACCCCTGTGGTGGCAGCGATGAATCCGCTGGCGATTGCGGCGGATTTGCGCGATGGGGGACTTGATGGAAATGGCGCGGGCGCTTCTCGATTACAAAACGCATGTCGGGGCGGCGCTGCAGCGCTTGCGCCTCGCCGCCATGCTCGTGGCGCTCGCCGCGACGCCGGCGCTTGCCTTCGACTTCGCGCGCTACCAGGCGGCCGATCTCGACGAGATCCTGGCCAAGCCGCGCCCGCAGAGCGGCCTCGACCTCTATCAGGCAAATCCGCTGCGGCTCGAAGTGAAGCTGATCTCCTGTGGCGAGGCCTGCGCCGTCCAGGCGATCCCGCAGACCATGCGGATGCTCAGCTTCGACAAGGCGCAGATCGACGGCGTCCAGGTGACGCGTTGCATCAAGGTGCGCTCGGCCAAGGGCAAGGAAGCGCTGCTCTTCATCCAGGACGTGGTCCGCGCGCATTTGCCTGGCGAGGTGAAGCTCGGTGGCTCGGTTACCTTGTTTGCGATCCACCTTTTCACGACGCCCGAGGGGCCGGGACTGCTGGTCAACGAATTCGAGGCCCCGAAGGCGGCCGGAGCCACCGACAAGACGGCGATGAACCCGCCTTGCGGATGCGGCACACCGGAATTTCATCCCGGCATCGACCTCAGCAATGACACCGAAGGCGCACCGATCAGGGCGGTGGATGACGGCGTCGTGGTCAGGGTCGAACAGGATGAAGCGGCCTCCGTCGACGCCTTCGGCATCGGCCGCTGCGGACGCTATGTGGTGGTGAAGCAAAGCTATCCCAACGGGCGCGTCGCGTTCACGCGCTACGCTCAGCTTGGCCGCATCGCAGGCCGCGACGGGCGGCCGATCGAAGTGGGCGCGACGATACGGAAGAACGACCGGATCGGCGAAACCGGTCCGACCAAAACCCTGCATTTCGAGATCCGCCCCGTCGCCCCCGGCGGGACGCGGACCGATGCGGCCTGGCAGGCACGCTACGGCAATGATCCCTCCATGGACTGGTCGCGCTACGATCCCGTCGATCCCAAGACATTCGATGCGGATGTCTTCGGCGACCGAAAGCGCAAACCGTGAGCACGACATGACCGCTCTCAAACCTCAGGCCAACTACGACGATTTCGCTCGCCTCGACATCCGGATCGGCGAGGTCGTGGACGTGCAACCGTTCCCCCGCGCGCGCAATCCGTCTTACAAGGTTGGCGTCGACGTCGGCGCTGACAGAATCATGTGGTCGAGTGCGCAAATCACGAACTATGAACCGGCGTCGCTGCTCGGCTCGCTCGTCGTGTGCGTCTGCAATTTCGCGCCGAAAAACATCGCGGGCTTCACGTCCGAACTCCTGATCCTCGGCGCCAAGGACGCTGATGGCAACGTGATCGTGCTCGGCCCGCGCAGCGACGTTGCGATCGGCGAGCCGGTCTTTTGAGCAGGCGTAGCCCGGATCGCTACGCTCGCTGGCGCTGCGCGAGATAGAACCCCGACAGCACCGTAACCAGTCCCGCCGCCTGCAGCGCCGTTGGCTGCTCGCCGAGCAGGAGCCAGCCTGTGAGTATCGTCAGCGCCGGCACGGTCGCCGGGAAGACCGCAGCGCGGGCCACGCCGATGGTCTGGATTGAGAACGCGAACAGGTACATCGCGGCCGGGCCGGCGAGGACGCCCTGCCCCAGCGCCTGCAGCGCGTTTTCACCAAAGCCAAGCGCCGCCACGCGGGCGAACCCGCCGGAGGCCGCATAGAGGGGCAGCAGCGAGAGCGACAGCACGCTGATGACGGTAGCGGCCGAGAAGGCGGACACGCGCCAATGCCGCAGCAGCGTGCCGAAGACCGCGAACATGAATCCAGTCAGCACGAACAGCAGATCGCCAAGCACGCCGTCGGGACCGATGTGGCCGATCGATTCGACCCCGATCACCACGAGACCGCCGACGATGGCGAGCGCCCCCAGCACGCGCGAGAGCGGAACCCGCTCGCGGAGAAACACCGCCGCAAGGAGCAGGCCGCCGAGCGTCGCGCTGGAAGGCTGGATGACGCTGCCATGGCCGAGCGGCACGAACAGAAAACCGGTATAGCTGATGATCGACATCACCGGCCCACCCAGCACCATCAGCACCAGTCCGCGGCCCCAGCCGATGCCACCGAGATTGCCGAGACGAGCGCGAAGCACGAGCGGCAGGAACGCGATGCCCGACCACAGGAAGCGGTGCATCAGCAAGTCCGCGGGCGTGAACCCGACCTTCAGCCCGTGCCGAGTCGCCACGAAGCCGAGCGCCCAGAACAGCGCGGCGCCAGCGCCGCATGCGATCCCAAGCAGGGCCGGTTTCGGATCGGATTTTTGGGCTGGAATATCAACGCCGCCGGTCGGCTCATTCATCGCAGACGCTTAACTTGGGCCGCACAGCGCTTCAACCCACACCGACGCAGGTCTGACGGGCGTATTGCCGGACCGGCCTTTCGCAATTCGCCATTCACGCGCGATGGCCGGCGCGCTACGCTAACTCACCCTGGTCGCCGGAAAGGATCGTCATGAACGGAAATCGATATTACGGGGTGCGCGTTGAGGGCGCGAAATACGGCGTGGGTTTTGGCTCCGCACTCGCCATCGCGATCTCCTACACCAACAACCACTCGATCCTCTGGGCGATCATCCATGGCATCCTGGGCTGGCTTTACGTGATCTATTTCGCGCTGTTCAAATGATCCGGGCTTGCCGGCAAGTGTGTGGGCTATTGCTCGCTGATCCTCGGCGAAGGACGGGCAAGGCGATGTGATCGTACTGGGCCCAGCAGCGAGGTCGTGATCGGCGAGCCGATCTTTTGATTCCACGCGTGACGCGAACACTACCGGATGAGCTGGCGGCGACATCAGCGGAGAAGCAAGCAGCGCCACAGCTTTGTTCTCCATCCGACTCCATTTTGTTCGCAAAGAACGAATCGGAATCGCGCAAATCAGCGCGGGGCATTTCTTAACAACGCGTTTGCGCGCGAGTGCCCACGAAGAAAGTTACGACGAAACCTGCGCCGCGTCCCTGAGCCGGCCGGGATCGAGGATGTGGACACCGCCGCGCCGGCATTGAATGATCTCTTCCCGCTCCATCTGCCGGAGCAATTCGTTGACGGTCTGGCGGGTGAGCGAGAGCATCATCCCGAGGCGCTCCTGCGAGACACGCACGCTGCAGGACGGCTCGGCCCTGCGCTGGCCATATCCCTCGAGCAGATGGATGAGGCATCGCGCCAGCCGGACCCGGGGCGGTTCGAGCGCCATATCCTCCAGCAGCGACAACGCGATCCGAAGCTTGCGCACCAGTAGCCGACCGAGTTGCTGCCACCTCGCCGGATCGTCGGCGAGAATCCGCGTCAGGTGGCGCAACGGCAAATGCAGCAGCGTCGAGGCGATGTCGGCCCAGGCGTCATGGGTGCGCGCTCCGCCGTCGAACAACGCCACTTCGCCGAACCATTGCGGCGCCTCGGCCAGCGCCACGATCGATCCCCGGCCCGACGGCGCGATGGCGCCGAAGCAAACGGCGCCCGAGATGACGCAGTAGATGCCGTCGCTGGCGTCGCCGCGGTGGAACACGGTTTCGCCTGATGGCAGCGCCATGACGCGCGAGGATCGGAGCACAGCCTCCTGAAACGCAGGCTCGAGCGCGGCGAACCATTCGCTGCCTTTCAGAACGGCCAGCTGTTCCGATGTGATCGCAACCGATCTGACGGCCTCGTTCATCGCGCTTTCCCGGTGCAGCAAGTCATTGGCGCGTGTGTCGGCGCGCCGACAGACGGCCGGCGCATCATGCGGCTAGACCATCACCCGCGCAACCGATGGGCGAAGTGGATGATCTCCTTACGAAAAAACTGGAGGCTCGTATTGACGTTTGCAAGTATTGGCGCGGCGGCCGCCGCGCTGACTGGATGCGAGGGCCCCGCACGCGTTGCCGGCGTGCCCGTGCATTTCACCAGCCATCAGCTCTGCTCGGCCACCTTCGTCGCGGGGCTGGACGCGGACGAATACTACAACGAGGCCATCAAGCCGAAGCTCGGCCCGATCGGCGCCCTGCTCCGCTACGACGTCGACCGGCAACAGCGGGAAGTCCGCACCAGCCTCGCCGGCCTGGTGCAGAGCCGCGCCGTTCATGACGGGCCGTTCGGATGCCGCGTGCTGCACCCCGGGCGCGAGGCCCGCTTCTTCCAGGGCGAAGCCGACGAACCGCTGGTGCGGTCAGCCTCGGCGATTGCCGGCGCGGGCATCGTCGGCCCGGTGAACAATAGATTGTCGGAAGCGCTGGATCACGCGTTTGCCGAAAATCCCTCCGGGCCACGCCGCTTCACCAAGGCGGTCGTGGTGCTGCATCGCGGCCGGGTCGTCGGCGAACGCTATGCGGCAGGCATCACGCCGGCGACGCCGCTGATCGGGTGGTCGATGACCAAGTCCATGACCAATGCGCTGCTCGGCATTCTCGTCGGCCGCGGAAAACTCGACATGCAAAAGCCGGCGCCGATAGCCGAATGGTCGGCGCCGGACGATCCGCGCCGCGCCATTACACCAGACCAGTTGCTGCGCATGCTGAGTGGCATCGGCTGCGGCCAGTCGCTGAAGACGGGATTTACCACCATCTTCGATGCCGACACCCAGATGGAGTTCGACATGGCCGACCAGTCAGCCTTCGCGGCCAATGCGAGCCTGCGTGCCAGGCCCGAAAAGGAGTGGCGATACACCAACTGCAATTTCATTCTGCTGTCGCGGATGATCCGCGATGCCGCCGGGGGCAATGCGAAATCTGCACGAAGGTTTATCGAGCGCGAGCTGTTCGCCCCACTGGGCTTCGAGCACGCGACCCTCGAATACGACAGCGCCGGCGTGCCGCTCGGCACGATTCACCTCTGGGCCAGCGCGCGCGATTGGGCACGCTTTGGCCTGTTGTACTTGCGCGATGGCGTCACCGAGACCGGACAGCGCCTGCTGCCTGAAGGCTGGGTCGACTATTCGGCCCGCCTCACCCCGCAAAGCGCCGACGAATACGGCTACGGCGCGGGCTTCTGGACCCAGCGCGGCAACTCCGCCGCCGCCCGCGCCCGCATTGCCTCAGGCTATCCAGCCGACAGCTTCATGGCCATCGGCAGCCAGGGCCAATACACCATCGTGATCCCGTCCCACGATCTCGTCATCGTCAAGCTCGGCTGGGCCTTTACGCCGCACGACGACCATGTCGCGGTCGAGCGGCTGGTGAGGGAAACGATTGCAGCCCTGCAGCCGGAATGAGGTTCGTAATCCGTAGCCCGGATGGAGCGCAGCGCAAATCCGGGAACGGCTTATCCAAACCGAGAACGCCCCGGATTTCGCTTTCGCTCCATCCGGGCTACGCCCTATCGTCGATCGGCTCAGGCCGCCTTGGCTACCTTTTCCGCCGGCGCGGTTTCCATCGCGCGCATGTAGAGATCGAGCAGGCTTTCGCGCTCGTCGCGCTCGTCCTGGTCCTGCTTGCGCAGCTTGATGATCTCCTTGAGGATCTTGACGTCGAAACCCTCGCCCTTGGCCTCGGAAAATACTTCCTTCTTCTGCTCGTTCAGCTCCTGCAATTCGGTGTCGAGATTCTCGATCCGCTCAACGAAAGAACGGATCCGGCCGCCGGGAATGGTGACGTCAGACATGGTGACTCCCTGTTGAATGAGGTCGTGAAAATGACCGCAAACAAATAACCAATGTGTTAACCTCGGCGGGTTCCTGTCCCCACAAATAAGATAATCCCCAGACTCCACATGAACGTGATTTCCATTCAGTCGCAGGTCGCCTTCGGCCATGTCGGCAACAGCGCCGCAGTCTTTCCCATGCAGATGCATGGCATCGACGTCGTGGCGGTGCCGACCACGCTGCTCAGCAACCGCCCGGGCTACCCGACGCTGCGCGGCCGCGTGCTCGATGCGGCGCTCGTCGCCGACCTCCTGCGCGGGATCGAGGAGCGCGGCGCGGTCGACAACGCGCAGATGATCCTGTCCGGCTATCTCGGCTCCGCCGACAACGCCAAAGTGGTCGCGGACTTCGTCGCGCGCGCAAGAGCGAAAAATCCCGCGCTGCGCTATTGCTGCGATCCCGTGCTCGGGGATCGCGACCGTGGCCTGTTCGTCCACGCCGAGATCCCGCCGCTGGTGCGCGATCTCTTGTGTCCGCTCGCCGACATCATCACGCCCAATCATTTCGAGTTCGAATGGCTGTGCGGAGCGAAGTCCGCGACGATCGATCAGGTGCTCAAGGCAGCGCGCGCGTTCATGGCGCGCGGGACGATCGTCGTCACCAGCGCCGAGCTTGCCGACACGCCCCGGGGCGAGATCGAGACGTTGGCAGTCGAACGCGGCAATGCCTTTCGCGTGCGCACGCCAAAACTGCCGATCAGCCCGAACGGCACCGGCGACCTGTTTGCCGCACTGCTGGTCGCTGCGCGCCTCCGCGGCGCCGACACGCCGGAGGCGCTGAGCCACGCCGCGTCCGCCATCTTCGCCGTGCTGGAGCGCACTGCGGCCAGCGGCACCGAGGAAATGCGCATCATTGAGAGCGCCGAGCTGCTCGTGCATCCTCAACGCAAATTCGAATGCATAGCGATCGGGCCGTAGGGCAGATTGCGCTTTCGCCGATCTGGAGAAAAAAATGAGCCGTTTCTGGAGCAGCTTGACCCACGACCTGAAGCCCTATGTGCCGGGCGAACAGCCCCGCATGTCGGAGCTGGTCAAGCTCAACACCAATGAGAGTCCGTTTGGTCCCTCACCACGCGCGCTGGAAGCGATCCGCGGCGAAGCGGCCGATACGCTGCGACTATATCCGGACCCACAGGCGTCAGCGCTGCGGGCTGCCTTGGCCGCCTACCACGACGTGCGGCCGGAGCAAGTGTTCGTCGGCAACGGCTCGGACGAGGTGCTGGCCCACGCCTTCGCCGCGCTGCTGAAGCATGACGCGCCGTTACTCTTCCCCGATATCACCTACAGTTTCTACCCGGTCTATTGCCGCCTGTTCGGCATCACCTACGAAACCGTGCCGCTCGATCAGGTCATGCAAATCCGCGTGGCCGATTATCGCCGGCCGGCCGGCGCGCTCATCCTGCCCAATCCGAACGCGCCGACAGGGATTGCGCTGTCACGGGCCGAGATCGCTAACCTGCTGGAGCAACATCCCAACGCGCCCGTTGTCATCGACGAGGCCTATGTCGATTTCGGCGCCGAGACCGCGATCCCGCTGGTCGCCTCTCACCGGAATCTTCTGGTCGTTCAAACCATGTCCAAGTCCCGGGCGCTCGCCGGCTTGCGGGTTGGCTATGCGATCGGCGATGCCGACCTGATCGAGGGGCTCACCCGGGTCAAGGACAGCTTCAACTCCTATCCCCTCGGCCGGCCCGCCCAGGCCGGCGCCATCGCCTCGCTGGAGGACGAAGCCTATTTTCAAGCGAGCCGCGCGCGCGTGATCGAAGGCCGGGAGCGGCTGAACCGCGGGCTGATCCGGCTGGGCTTCGACGTGCTGCCGTCCTCGGCCAACTTCGTCTTCGCGCGGCATCCGGCGCATGAGGGCGCGGCGCTCGCCACCGCGCTGCGTCAACGAGCAGTGATCGTCCGCCATTTTTCCGCGCCGCGCATCGCCGATCATCTGCGGATAAGCGTAGGCACGGACGAGCAAACTGACCGGCTGCTGTCGGCTCTATCGGACATCCTGGGCGGCCCGTAGAGCGGGGCGATGGCCGAGCTCGCCCCGTCAGCTACTCCACGACGTCGAGTTTGACCTTGGCCACACCCTTGCCCACCATTCCCAGCGCATCGGCCGCGGAATAGGAGACGTCGACAACACGGCCCTGAACATAGGGGCCGCGGTCATTGACCCGTACCGTTACCGACTTGCCGCTCGCGACGTTTGTCACGCGCAACTTGGTGCCGAAGGGCAACGTCGGATGGGCGGCGGTCAGATCGAGCGTGTTGAACTTTTCGCCGCTCGCGGTCTTCTCTCCCTCGGTGTAGAAGCTGGCAACTCCATGCGAGGCCGTCTTGGCGCCGCCTGAATTCTTGCGCGAGGCGAACCGGGTGTGCTTTCTGGCGGCGACGACGCGCCTCTTCATCATGGAGGATGCCGCTCGATCCTGGTCCACCGACGCGTACCGGCTGGCACGAATTTCGGATTTCTGGGTGACGACCGAGTGCTGCGCGCAGGCCGCAAGCGACGCGGCTCCCAACGCGACAGCAAGCAGCCGAACAAATTTCCCTGCGCGCGCGGCCGTGATCGACGGCGCTTCAAATGGAGTACGGTCTGTTCTGACGTCGACGCACGAAGTTCTGGCGCAGCCAATGGAAGACATGTTGCAATCCCCCGCTCGTGATCCAGCCCAAGCCGAAAACCAACACGCGGCAATGGCGGGACCGAATACGGGCGGAAACGTGGCCGAACGCGGCGTCCACAGCGCATTCGGTTTGAGTGTGATGATTGTGTCACAGATTTTAGCGGTCAGCCCGGAATTGCGGATACGCTCCGTTGTAGCCCGGATGAGCGCAGCGATATCCGGGGCGGTGTTAGAGTGGTCCCGGATGTCGCTTCGCTCATCCGGGCTACAAACGGGAGAACATCATGCAAGTCGCAGTGATCGGTGCCGGCGCGGTCGGCTGCTATTACGGAGGCTTGCTGCTGAAAGCCGGTCATGACGTGACATTCATCGGCCGGCAGCTGCATGTCGACGCGATCAATGCGCACGGCCTGCTGCTTGATACCAAGACGTTCAACGGCCGCCTGCCCGCCAGGGCCGCGACCGACACGACCAACCTCGTCCCGCCCGATCTGGTGCTGTTTTGCGTGAAGTCCGCCGACACGGAAGCGGCCGGCGCCTCGCTCGCCGGACGACTGCGGCCGGAGACCGCCGTGCTCAGCCTGCAGAACGGCGTCGACAATGCCGAGCGTCTTTCCGCCGTCACCGGCCACGCTGTCATTCCCGTCGTCGTCTATGTCGGCAGCGAGATGGCCGGGCCCGGCCATGTCAGGCATCACGGCGGCGGCGGCCTCGCCATTGGCCCCTCTGCCGCGAGCGAAGCGCTGGCGCAGATGTTTCAGGCCGCCGGCGTCAACATCACGATCGCCGACGATATCAGCAAGACACTTTGGAGCAAGCTGATCATCAACTGCGCGTTCAACGCGCTGTCCGCCGTTGCCGGCATTTCCTACGGACCGATGCTGGAAGTCGAAGGCACGCGCGACGTTGTCACACGAGTGGTGCAGGAAGCAACCGCCGTCGCCCGCGCCAGCGGCGTCGCGATTCCCGACGACCTCCTTGCGCACATCCTGAACATCCCCACGCTGATGCCGAACCAGATGTCATCCACCGCGCAGGATCTTGCGCGCGGCAAGCCCAGCGAGATCGACTTTCTCAACGGCCATGTGGTGCGCAAGGGCGCCGAGCTCGGCATTGCGACGCCGACCAATCAGGCGCTACAGCTGATGGTAAAGCTCGCCGAACGAGCTAAGGAAGGACGCAGGGCAGATTAGCGCAAGCATAATCCGCCATTCTTTGCGGTAGGTATCGGCGGGTTACGCTATCGCTAACCCGCCCTACGCATCGCGGCTTCCGCCTATGCGGTTCGCTTCTCGAGGATCTTGCGGAAATCCGTCGCCAGGCTCGCGTAATAGCCGGCCAGCCCCTCATAAAAGGCCTGCTGCGCCTTGTCCTTGGCCTCCTTGGCCATGGCCTCGCACTTGCCGGCCTTGATCTCCCACTTCTCTACCTTGGTCTGAAGTTCAGCTACTACCATAATCGTTACTCCCCGCCACACTCACGCCATCGATGCTATGCGGGCACACGTCAAAAAGATGACAAGCGTGAGGAGATTTCGCAGCGCTGCCGTGAGCAAGCGATGGCGGCGCGCCGGCGCCCTATCGCGCCGGCACCGGCGCGGGCGGACGCATCGATGGCCGCGACGCGCCTTTCGAGGCCGGCTTCGCCGCGACGCGTTTCGCGCTGTCGATGGATTCCAGATAGGACGACAGCGCCCAGGCCGAGCTGGAGCCGCTGACATAGTGTTTTTGCAGGAACAGGTAGAGCGAGAGGCGAAAACGGCCCTTGGCCAGGCCGCGCGCGCTGCGATGGCAGGATGCGCAGCCTTCGGCAAACAGTTTTGCCGGCGGCTTGCCCTGATCGAGATTCTGCGCACCGGCCGGCGAGCCGACGAGCATGGCCGCGAGCGCAACCACAAACAGACCGCAGCGCGCTTTCGTTGGCGACATCGTTTCTTGATCCGTGCAGGGGGCATGAGCGAGCCGCCGATGGTGGCTCGATACAGTCGGAAGGTGGCAGGCAAGGCGCAATCTGCTGTCCAGCCGTGGCGAAAAGTGGGTGTGTTTTCGCCAACATTGCGCTCCATTCGCGGCGCGGAGCGGATGCCGACGGACGTCCCTCAATAGGGCGGCTTCTTCCGCTCCCGCTGCGCCCGCGCCGCCTCCATCCACCACACGAGGTCATCGGCAAAGCGCGGAAACGCATGCGCCAGCGCCTTGCCGCCCTCGCCGGTCGGCTTGCCGTCTTCGGCGAGCGTTTGCGCGATCGGCCCGACCGCGATCGAACTCGAGATCACCACCATGCCCATTTCCGACAACGTGCCGTGCCAGGCGATCGCGGCGCGCGCGCCGGAGAAGCGGCCGGCCGAATAGCTTGCAATTGCCGCCGGCCGCCAGAACCATTCCTCCAGGAAATGGTCGGTGAGATTTTTCAGCCCGGGCTGCATGCCCCAATTATATTCGCCCGATACGAACACAAATCCGTCGGCAGCGCGGATCTTTCCCGCGAGTTCTTCAAGCACCGCGGGTGCCGCGCCTTTCGGATATTCCTTGTACATGCGGTCCAGCATCGGCAGGCCGATCGTCTTGGCGTCGATCAGTTCGACATCGTCACCGCGGGCGCGAAATCCCTCGACGACGAATTGCGCAAGACGAATGCCCATGCGGTCGGAACGGTAGGAGCCGTAAAAGACGAGAATGCGGTTGCTCATGGCGCCTCACCCTTAAGACATTGGATGATGCAGTCGAACCATGCGCGCCCATCCCACGCAAGACCGGCAGCTTATCCAATGAACCTGAAGGCCGGCCCGAAGCACCTAACGCCAAGCTTCATCGATCCCTGACAATGCCCGGATGGATCAGCACCTTTTCCGAATGTGTCGAAAGCGAGAAGATGTCGACCCCGCCTCCGCTACCTTCCGCCTCCGATTGGGATGTGCCCTCGACCCGCATCGCCGCGCTGGCGCTGTCGGCCTGCAACGCGGCGTTCTGGATCTATACCTTCCCCTTCGTCTATGCCCATACCGATCCGAAAGGCACCGGCTTCGACATGCTGCCGGTGATGCCGTTCACCATCATCTTCTTCGCGCTGACGCTCCCCACCGCCGTCAAGGCGATCGGCGGGCGCGGTCTCGGCGTTGCGCTGGTCCTCGTACTCGGCGCAACCGCGCTGAACACGATCATCTTCCTGGCGTTATTGTCGTCCTACGCCGCGGCCGGCCGCTGAAGCCTCCGGCAGCCAACAAAAAAGCGGCCTTTCGGCCGCTTTGTTGCAGGTGCGGATCCCCCTACCAGTAACCGGGCCCGTCATAATAGGCGTAGGAATCAACGTACGGCGCGCCGGCGATCGCAGCCGCCGTTCCAATCGCGCCGGCGGCTACGCCGGCTGCAAGCCCGACCGGGCCAGGCCTGTAATACGCGCGAGGCCCATACACGCGGGGGCCGTAATACACGCGAGGTCCGTACACCGGAGGTCCGTAATCGCCATAGTAGTAGCTGTAGTCATAGGGGCTCGGCGTACGCACGCCGTATCCGCCGCGCAGATAGTTGGAATTCGGGTAGTTGAACCCGATCATGCCGGGCTCCTGGGTCACTTCCTGCGACATTGCCGGTGTCGCAAGCGCCGTCGCCAGGATCGCGGCCGCCCCGAGCAGCTTAAGTTTGGTCATTGCTCATTCCTCCATTCACGTATGAAGGACGAACGAGCGAGGCCGGGCTGCTGTTCCGGACACGGATTCACAGCGCTGTGAGTACTGGAGGGCGCCACCAAGAGAAAAGGCCGGCGGGCATTACGCCGCCGGCCTTCTCTTGCAACTGCCGGCTCGGGAGGTCCGGTTCCGTCGCGATTCCATTTGCCTAAAGTTTGACCATCGCACCCTTAATAAAATCTTAAGTAGTAACTGTGATCTGCCTCACGGAGATGCAGAACCTTGTCCGGCTAGCCTGCAACCAACGAGACAGATCGTCTCAAACGCAGGAGGCCGCCATGGCCCAGGTTTATTTCCACTGCTCGAATTCCCGGGAAGTCCGCATCGACCGTTCCGGCGAAGCGGTCAGCGATCTCACTGAAGCGCGCGACCGCGCCGCCTGCATCGTGCGCTCGATGATCATGGGCCGCGACGCCGAAGACTGGCGCGACTGGGTCGTGCATGTGAACGACGATTTCGACGACGAGCTCTTCGTTCTGCCCTTCGCCTTCGTGCTCGGCAAACCGCACTGAGAGGCCGCCATGCTGCTCCGCCGCCTCGATACGATCTTGGTGCGCTGGCACAGGCTGGTGGAGCGCGCCTTCGACCCCTATCGCCCCGAGCGCCACTATATGCGCGGCCCCGGCCCGAAATGGCACGCCCGGCATGGTGCCCAGCATATCTGAGACGGGGGCACTCATCTCTAGATCGCAATCGCGCAAGCGCCGCGGATGGCCGGATCAACTCCGGCCCTGACAAGCGCCAATATTGGCCTCGGCTCAATCGATTCTTGTCGGTTCCCGCATCCCTTACGTGTCCCGCGGCCCCAACCTCTCCACGAGATTGCCTTGCTTTGGTCAAACCTCGCTGGCCGTGTGGCGGCGTGGGCAGGGAATTTTCACGCAGCAAGCATGCTCGCCGCCCCGCCGCGGGAGCCATTGGACTTATGCAAGGGACCGCCAATGCAATCCACGCCAATGCTGAAAGAGGCTGATCCGCACGACGTTTTTGCGATCGAGACGGTACTGGCCGCACACGCCCACAAAGCGCCGCCGCTGACGCACGAACCCGCCCCGGCGGCCCCACCGGTAGCCCCGCAGGTTCACGTCGCGCCCCCCGTATCAGTCGGCACGCCGGCGCCGCAGGTCGAACCGACGATTCGCGCCACCGACATGCACGACATCAAGCTCGAGAATGTCAAATCGGCCGAGATCAAGGTGGATGGCCTCCGGCCGGCTGCCGATCGGCCGACGGCCAAATGGGTAAAGCGCGCGTTCATGGCGCTGCTCGGCCTTGGCGC
Source organism: Bradyrhizobium lablabi (assembly GCF_001440475.1). Classification (GTDB taxonomy): domain Bacteria; phylum Pseudomonadota; class Alphaproteobacteria; order Rhizobiales; family Xanthobacteraceae; genus Bradyrhizobium; species Bradyrhizobium lablabi. The sequence continues at coordinate 27,656 of NZ_LLYB01000030.1, forward strand.
CGCCATCGCTGCCGCAGCCTGGCAGAATTATGGCGATCAAGCCAAGGCGATGGCCGTTGAGTGGGTACCGCCCTTCGTGCTGGCGGCATTGCCCTCGACAGGCCAGCCCGCAGCCGCCGAAGAACCGAGCGCGCCGATCACCCAGGCCGCCGCAACAGATCAGGCCGCCGCGCCGCCGCCGGCACAAGTAGCGGCCGCACAAGCAGCGCCTGCCGAGGCCCAACCTGCTGCGGCCGCCGCGCCGTCAGCCGAAACGCCCCAGTTGCAATCGATGGCGCAGGATCTCGCCACGATGGGCCAGCAGGTCGAGGAGCTCAAAGCCACCATTGCGCAGCTCAAGGCAAGCCAGGCGCAGATGGCGCGCGACCTTGCCAAGGCGTCCGAGGCCAGGGCGTCCGACGGTAAGGCCACCGAGACCAGGACCGCCGAGCCGAGCCCGCGGCCCCGGGTGTCGGCGCTGACACCGCCGCCTCCGGCGCGGCAGGTCACGCC
>NZ_LLYB01000031.1 GCF_001440475.1 Bradyrhizobium lablabi
GGGCAAAGGCGCTACGCGCCGTGCCCACCATGTTCTGCATTTGAAGCCGATTGGTGGGCACGCTTCGCTTTGCCCAACCCTACGATTCCCGGCCCTCAGGCGTGCAGCTTCTGCAACTCCTTCAAAATCGCTTCGCCCATCTGCGTGGTCGAAGCCGCCGTCGTACCTTCCGACTTGATGTCAGCGGTACGAAGTCCGCTCGCGAGCACCGCGGCGATCGCCGCATCGACCTTGTCGGCCAGCGCGCCCATGTCGAAGGAATAGCGCAGCGCCATTCCGAACGAGGAGATCATCGCGATCGGATTCGCGAGACCCTTGCCGGCGATGTCGGGCGCGGAGCCGTGCACCGGCTCGAACAGCGAGCGGCGCTTTTTGGTCTTGGCATCGATCTCGCCGAGGGAAGCCGAGGGCAGCATGCCGAGCGATCCCGTGAGCATCGCCGCGATATCGGACAGCATGTCGCCGAACAGATTATCGGTCACGATAACGTCGAACTGCTTCGGCGCCTTCACCAGCATCATGCCGCCGGAATCGGCGAGCTGGTGCTCCAGCGTGACGTCCTTGTATTCGCGCGCGTGAACTTGCGTCATCACCTCGTTCCAGAGCACGCCCGACTTCATGACGTTGCGCTTTTCCATCGAGGTCACCTTGTTGCGGCGCTTGCGGGCCAGGTCGAAGGCGACGCGGCCGATGCGCTCGATCTCATAGGTGTCGTAGACCTGGGTATCGATGGCGCGCTTCTGGCCGTTGCCGAGATCGGTGATCGTCTTCGGCTCGCCGAAATAGACGCCGCCGGTCAGTTCGCGCACGATCATGATGTCGAGGCCTTCGACCGCCTCGCGCTTCAGGCTGGAAGCCTCCGCCAGCGCCGGGTAGCACACGGCGGGGCGCAGATTGGCGAACAGGCCGAGATCCTTGCGCAGCCGCAACAGGCCGGCCTCCGGCCGCACCTCGTAGGGAACGCTGTCCCACTTCGGACCGCCGACCGCGCCGAAAATGATGGCGTCGGCGGCCTTGGCCTTGTCCATATCGCCTTCCGAGATCGACACCTTGTGCGCGTCATAGGCGGAGCCGCCGACCAGCCCCTGCTCGGTCTCGAATTTCGCGATGCCTTGCGCATTGATCCAGTCGATCAGGCGCTGCACCTCGCCCATCACTTCGGGGCCGATACCGTCGCCGGGGAGAAGCAGCAGTTTATGGGTCGCCATGGTCGTTTCCTCGTCCAATTCGTCATGGCGGGCCTGTCCCGGCCATCCACGTCTTGTTTGCAACCGGCAGAAAAGACGTGGATGCCCGGCACAAGGCCGGGCATGACGGAAAAATGTGAAATCCGGGCGGAGTGCTAAAACGCCGGAAGCGGATTGGCAAGGCATCGCAGACAGGCCAAAGAGGCAGGGAACGAGCAGCCCGCAAGCCCCCTCAAGAAGGCACCAAGACGGACCTCATGACCGCAGCCATTATCTACGCTTTTGCCTCGGCGGGCTTCCTCGGCGCCGGGGTCGTCCTGGCGCAATTGGGCCTGCGGACCGTCGATCCGCTCTCGGGGGCCGCGGTCAGCGTTCCCTCCTTCACCCTGCTGTTCCTGGTGCTGTCGCCGCTGATCCTGCAGGGCGAGCCGGTAGTCTGGGGCGGCCTGCCGATTTTCATGGCGATCGGCCTGTTTTTTCCGGCCTCGCTGACGCTCCTGACCTTCGCCTCGAACCGGGCGCTCGGGCCCGTCATTACCTCGACACTCGGCAACCTCGCGCCGCTGTTTGCGGTGGCTGCGGCGGTGATCCTGCTGCACGAGCCGCTGCATCCGCCGCAACTGCTCGGCCTCATCGTTGCCGTCGCCGGCGCTGCGATCATTACCGTGACCCGTCCGCGCGATCTCGGCCATTGGCGGAGCTGGGCGCTGCTGTTGCCGCTGTGCAGCGCGCTGATCCGCGGCATCGTGCCACCGGTCGTCAAGCTCGGGCTTGCGGTCTGGCCCAGCCCGCTCTGGGCCTGCCTGGTCGGCTACGTCATGTCCTCGCTGGCAGTGCTGACGGTGCAGCGTGCTCGTACCGGCAGCTTTGTCGTGCAGGCGCCGCGCGCAGGCCTCTTCTGGTTTGCCATGACCGGAATCAGCAACGGGCTGAGCGCACTCACGCTGTTCGCCGCGGTCCGCAACGGCCCGATCACGCTGGTGGCGCCACTGGCCGCGATCTATCCGCTGGTCACGGTGGGCTTAAGCGCCGTCGCGCTGAAGCACATCGAAATCACCGCACGCATCGTGGCGGGCACCGCGCTGACCGTGCTCGGCGTCGCGCTGGTGTTGATCGGCTGATGCCGTTGCGGGATTGGCAAGACACCGTTGCGGACAGCGCACCTGTGCAACTCCCGCCTTGCCTGCCAAAATGCCGTCTGCCGGAGTAGTTTTTTGCACGCCCCTGACCGACCCCAGCTTTACGCGCATCCTGCGCGGCTGATCCTCATCCTGTCGCTGGCGCCGACCGCAGGCCTCGGCATCGGGCGCTTCGCCTACGCGCTGGTGCTGCCTGATATGCGCGATACGCTGCTCTGGTCCTATTCCGCGGCCGGCTTCATGAACACGGTCAATGCGGCCGGCTATCTCGCGGGCGCGCTGCTCGCCTCGCGCATGATCCGGCGCTTTGGCCTGGTCGCTTCGGTGCGGTGGGGCACGCTGGCCTGCGTCTTGTCGCTGGCGCTGTGCGCCATCACGGGCAATTTCTACGTTCTGAGTTTCGCGCGGCTGCTGGCGGGCGTCGGCGCCGCGGCCGGATTCGTCGGCGGCGGCACGCTGGCCGCGACCATCGCGCAGTCACGGCCCGAGCGGGCGAATTTTCTGCTCAGCCTGTTCTATGCCGGACCCGGGATCGGCATCGTTGCGTCCGGGCTGGTCGCGCCGTTTGTGCTGCAAGGGTTTGGGCCGGGGTCGTGGTGGATCGTCTGGTGGGCGATGACAGCGCTCGCTGCCGTCATGACCATCCCCGTGTTGCTGGCGCCGCTTCATGACGGCGCGACGCCGACCACAACAGCAACCGCCAAATTCGCGATTGCGCCGGTCGTGATCTATCTTGCCGGCTACTTCCTGTTCGGCGCGGGCTACATCGCCTACATGACCTTCATGATCGCCTATGTCCGAGATGCCGGCGGCGGCGCTGCGGCGCAGAGCGCGTTCTGGAGCCTGATCGGCGCCAGCGCCTTCGTGACGCCGTGGGTTTGGCGCCGCGTGCTCGCGCTCGACCGCGGCGGCCTCGCCACGACAATCATTCTCGGCGTCAACGCCATCGGCGCCGCGCTGCCGATCTTCGGACAGTCGGTGTGGCTGCTCGCGATATCGGCGCTGGTGTTCGGCGTCGCCTTCTTCGCGGTGGTCGGCTCCACCACCGCTTTCGTCCGCTTCAACTATCCGCCGCAGGCCTGGCCGACCGCGATCGCGGCGCTGACCATTTCATTCGGCATCGGCCAGACGCTGGGCCCGATCGTGGTCGGCGCGATCACAGACGCGGTGGGTAGCCTATCGTTTGCGCTGAACGTTTCCGCCGCGATGCTGGCGTTGGGTGCGGTGCTGTCGGCGTTTCAGAGGAAGGTGGCACGGAAAACGTAGGACAAGGCCCCTATTTCTTCGCCTTTCCGGGGATCACGAATTCGACGACGACGGTTCGATCCAACGGCTGATGGTTTGCGTTGACGGGAGTAATCTCGACCTTGTGCGGTCCTTCAGGAAGACCCGCGACAATGATAGGCCCGCCGCCGGTTTCGGCCCAGACCCACGACGCGCCATCAACCGCCACATGGAGATGCCCGATGCGGGGCGACACATCGAGGGCCTTCGCGCCGAATACCGGAACGATCTGCAGATTTTCGGTGCGGTACTGGATGAACACGACTCCGCGGCTCAGCGGCTCCGGCAAAGGCGCATCGACCACGATTTTCGCCGCAGGCTGCGGCTCAGCGGTCTGAGCGACGGCGTTGGACGCCCACAGAACGGATAGCGCTACGGTAAAACCGATGAATGTCTTGGTCATGGCTGCTTCTCCAGGTCAGGGCTCACCCGCACCGACGACGGGATCGATTAAGTCCAGTTGCTTTCAAGCTCCCACGATATCCCGGCCGAACACCCGACGCGTTTCAGGCTCGTCGTCAGCCTCAAAGCCCGCCGAGGCGCTTGGGTTGACAACCCCGAGCCACTCCCACCGCACGCGAATTGGCGATCAAAAGATAGCATGCTGCGATGCGGGAGTCCGCACACGACCCACAACGGTCATTGGCCGCGCGCGATTGCGGCGATGACGGTTTCATTCGGCATCAGCCCGACGCTCGGGCCAATCGTCTGCGGCAGTTTGCGGGGTCGGGCGGCGTCGCCTTGTGATAAAGTGCCTGCGCGGCACACTCCGAGGCGCCCGGTGACACAGAAACGGAGAAGCGATCATGGAGACGAAGGGGGACGTGACCTATTTCGATCTCGGGCCATACAGCCGCAAAATCACCACCTCATCGCCTGACGCCCAGCTTTGGTTCGACCGCGGCCTCAACTGGCTGTTCGGGTTCAACCACGCCGAAGCGATCAAGTGTTTTCAGAAGGCGCTGAGCCATGATCCCGAATGTGCGATGGCGCATTGGGGCATCAGCTATGCCTCGGGTCCCAACTACAACCTGCCCTGGGTTCGCTATGATCCGCTGGGACGGCAGATGGCGCTGTCGGCGTCTTACGAAGCCATGCAGGCAGCCCTTGCGCATGCCGGCAAGGCGTCTGCGGTCGAGCAGGCCATGATCCAGGCCCTTCCCGCGCGCTATCCCCAACGCGAGGCGATCGACGATATGGCGCCCTGGGACAAGGCTTACACCCGCGAGATGCGCAAGATCTTCGATGCTTTTCCCGACGATCTCGACGTCCGGGCGGTGTTTGCCGAGTCGCTGATGAACGAGACGCCGTGGCAGATGTGGGACCTGCCCTCCGGCAAGCCGGCGGGAGCGGGCACCGAGGAATGCAGGGCGGTGCTGGAATACGCGCTCGAGCGGATTCCCGCTACGTGGGATCACCCGGGTTTGCTTCATCTCTACGTCCACCTGATGGAGATGTCGCCGATTCCGCAAGCCGCGTTGCGGGCCGGCGACCGGCTGCGCGAGATCGTTCCGGATTCCGGCCACCTCATCCACATGCCGACGCATCTCGACGTGCTGTGCGGGCACTACAAGGACGTCCTTGTCTATAATCAGAAAGCGCTGGCGACCGACCGCAGGTTCCTCGCCTATTCGGCGGATCCGGGCGTCTACCTCGTCTACGTCATTCACAACTTCCACTTTGCGATCTACGGCGCCATGTTCCTCGGCCAGTACACGCCCGCCATCGCCGCGGCCGAGGAACTGATCGCCACGATTCCCGAGGCGGTGCTGAGAATTGAGTCGCCGCCGATGGCGGATTTTCTCGAAGGCTATCTGACGATGAAGCAGCACGTGCTCGTGCGCTTTGGCAAATGGCGCGAGATCATCGCGCAGGAATTGCCGGCGGATCGCGACCTCTACTGCTCGAACGTCGCCATGCTCCACTACGCCAAGGCGGTCGCGCATTCGGCGCTGGGCAATGTCGCCGAGGCCGAAACGGAGAAAGGCTTGTTCATGGCGGCGAAGTCCCGCGTGCCCGAGAGCCGCCGCGTCCATAACAACAAGATCGTCGATCTCCTCGGCGTCGCCGAAGCGATGCTGAATGGCGAATTGGAGTATCGAAAGGGCAACCATGACGTAGCCTTCGCGCATCTGCGCAGGTCGGTCGAGCTCAGCGATGACCTGCCCTATGACGAGCCGTGGGGATGGATGCAGCCGACCCGCCATGCCCTGGGGGCCCTTCTCCTCGAGCAGGGACGGATCGAGGAAGCCGAAGCGGTGTACCGCTCCGACCTCGGGCTTGACGGCAAGCTGAGCCGCGCCTGCCAGCATCCCGACAATTTGTGGTCGCTGCACGGGCTGCACGAATGCCTGGTCCGTCGCGGAGAAAGGGGCGAGTCGGCGCTGATCAGGCAGCGCCTAGACCTGGCGCAGGCGCGCGCAGAGATTCCGATCAAGGCGTCCTGCTTCTGCCGTCGCATGGACATGGCGGCCGCGTAGCCGTTCGCGGCGCCGCAAGGGCAGGCCGCGAGGGCTCGGCGGTTGTTGCCGGCGGCATCCTGTGACAACATCCAGGCATCGGGTTTTATGACTTCTGGATGCCTATGCCACGGCGGAAATATACCTGGGAGAAGCTGTCGGATGAGCAGTTGCTCAAGCAACGCCTCAGCCGTCTGAGGGTTACAGTCGAAGGCACCTGGCTCGAAGATTGTCTCAACGCTCTCTATGAAGAACTCGGAGCGCGGGACATCCGGCTGCGGCCGCACGCATGGGTATCGAGCGAGTGGTTTAGCCCGGCAGATGTGCCCGGTATTGCCATCCCATTCTATCTCACCCATCCCCGCCTGATGAAGATCGAGAAGAAAATGATGCTCGACGTCGAGGGTGGCACCTGGTCCGAGTGCATGGCCATTCTCCGTCACGAGGCAGGCCATGCCATACAGCACGCCTACCAGCTGCAACGTCGCCGACGCTGGCAGCAGCTGTTCGGCCCGTCCTCGAAGCACTACCCGCGTTACTACCGGCCCAATCCGGCCAGCCGGAGTTATGTCCAGCACCTTCGGCTCTGGTATGCGCAGAGCCATCCGGACGAAGATTTTGCCGAAACCTTCGCGGTGTGGCTGCGACCGCGCTCGAACTGGCGGACGCGCTATGCCGGCTGGCCGGCACTGAAGAAGCTCGAATATGTCGACGAATTGATGGGCGAAATCGCCGGAAAGCGACCGCCCGTCACGACGCGGGAGCGTGTCGATCCGCTGCATGAGCTCAGTCAGACGCTTGGCGACCACTACAAGAAAAAGCAGGCATTCTACGAATTCAAGCCACCGAAGACTTACGACCGCGATCTCTCCCGGCTCTTCTCCGCCGATCCACGGCATCGCCGGGAGCAACCGGCTTCGCTCTTCATCAGGCGGCACCGCGCTCAAATCAGGCAGCTGGTTGCGCGGTGGACGGGCGAGAACCAGCTTACGCTTGATGCGGTGCTTGACGACATGATCTCCCGCTGCCGCGAGCTCGATCTGCGTGCCGCCGGCTCCAAACAGAAGCTGGTGATCAATTTCAGCATATTGCTGACCGCCAAGACCATGCACGCGCTGTTCGGTCCGTCGCGGCGCAAATGGATCGCGCTATGAGACGCCTGCGCATTCTGGTGCTGATGCATCCGGACTTCGTTCCCCCGGACTCCACCGAGGGATACACGGCGCGGCAAATCAATGAATGGAAAACAGAATTCGACGTCGTGAGCACCTTGCGTGCAGCCGGCCATGAAGTTCACCCACTCGGCGTGCAGGAGGAAATCAAGCCGGTGCGCGACGAGATCGAAGGCTTCAAGCCGCATGTGGTGTTCAACCTGCTCGAGCAGTTTCACCATGAGCCGGTCTATGACCAGCACATTCCAAGCTTTCTCGAGCTGATGCAGATCCCATATACCGGGTGCAATCCGCGTGGCCTGATCCTGGCGCGCGGCAAGGATCTGTCCAAGACGCTGGTGCACCATCGCCGGATCGCGGTGCCGGCCTTCGCCGTGTTTCCGATGCGCCGCAAGGTCAAACGGCCGGCGCGTCTTGCGCTGCCGCTGATCGTCAAGAGCCTGAACGAGGATGGATCGTTCGGTATCTCGCAAGCGTCGATCGTCGATACGGACGAGAAGCTCGCGGAGCGCGTCGCCTTCATTCACGAGCGGGTCGGAACTGCCGCCATCGCCGAGCAATATATCGAGGGACGTGAGCTCTATGTCGGCGTGCTCGGCAATAACAGGTTGCGAGTCCTGCCGGTTTGGGAATTGAAATTCGGCAGCATGGGCGGCCAGGGCGCACGGCACATAGCCACCGAGAAGGTCAAACACGATCCCGATTATCAGGAGCGGGTCGGAATTGAAGATGGGCCGGCCAAGAATCTTGGGCCGGAGTTACAGGCGCGTATTCAGCGAATAGCAAAACGCATCTACCGAACGCTGGGCCTCGATGGATACGCGCGCATCGACTTTCGCCTCGCGGCCGACGGCACACCGTATTTCATTGAAGCGAACCCCAATCCCGAAATCGCAAAGAGCCAGGAGTTCGCTACCGCGGCCAAGCATGACCGCCTGGACTACCCGGACCTGCTGCATCGCATTCTGGCGCTCGGAATAAGCCGGGCAAAGGCAGGCGTATCCGTAGGCTGAAAGGCAACACGAAACGGGCATGCACAGCGGTGGCTGCATTCCGAAATTCAGTCAGCATCGCTTAGTGAAATGACGCGAGCTAGCTTCCGCTGAACGAATTGTACCCCTGGTCTTCCCAGAAGCCGCCCTTGTAGTCGTTGGTGACTTCCATCGAGATCACGTATTTCGGGCTCTTGAAGCCGAGTTTGGTCGGCACCCGGATCCTCATCGGGAAGCCATAGGCACGCGGCAGGATCTCGTCGGCGAACTTGAAGCTCATCTGGGTCTGCGCATGCAGCGCGGACGGCATGTCCAGCGGCGAGTTGTAGCCGTCCCTGTCGGCGCACTGGAACCAGACATATTTCGCGCGCGTATCGGCGCCGATCAGTTTCAGGAAATCGCGCAAGGGGACGCCGGTCCAGCTTCCGATCGCGCTCCAGCCCTCGACGCAGATATGGCGCGTGACCTGCTTGACCTGCGGCAATTGATAAAGCTCGTCCAGCGCCCAGGACTTCTTGTTGTCGACAAGGCCGCGCACTTCGAGCTTCCAGCTCTTGCCGTCAATTTCAGGCGCGTCGTCGACGTCGTAATAGCCGTTGAACGGGAACGGCTTTGTGATTGCGCTTTCCGGAAATGTCGGCGCCATGGCATTGGGGTTGAAGATCAGCGCCTGCACGCCGTCATTGAACTTCGAGACCTGCTTCAGCATCTCCTCGGCCGAAAAGCTGTCGGTCACGTCGCAGCCCGTGAGCAGCGTCAGCGCGCCGAGGCTGGCGCCGCCTGAGATGAAGCGCCGGCGCGTGAGATCCGGCATCGTCTTGATGGCGTCCCGAACCAGAAGCGTCTTGTCGACGCCGGGGATCAGGAGTTTGCGCATGCGGCCCATGGTCTAGCTCCCTTGAATTAGCGGCCGATGATCATGGCGCGCAGGCTCTTCGGCACCAGAAGCGCGAGCACGACATGAACCACCATGAAGGCGACAATCGCCGCCATGCAGAAGAAGTGGACGTAGCGCGCGGCGTCATAACCACCGAACAGCGCCGTGAGATATTGAAACTGGACCGGCTTCCAGATCGCCAGACCCGACAGCACGATGAGGATGCCGACGATGATGACGCCCGCATAAAGCAGCTTCTGCACCTGATTGTATTTGGTGAGATCCGCATGCGACAGCTTGCCGGTCAGCGCCGCCTTGGTGTCCGAGATCACGCCCTCCGGCGTGATGGGCAGCAGCTTCTTGCGGAAGCGGCCGGTGACAAGGCCCATGACCAGATAGATCAGGCCGTTGACCATCAACAGCCACATCGCGGCGAAATGCCAAAGCAGCGCGCCGCCGAGCCAGCCGCCGAGCGTGATGCTCGAGGAGAAGGTAAAGCCGAACAGCGGTGAGGCATTGTAGATCTGCCATCCCGACATGATCATCAGGACCATCGCGAAGGCGTTGGTCCAGTGCAGGGCCCGCACCCAGGCCGGCTGGATGACCTTGGCCTTGGTTGAGGTCGCTTGCTCGTCGCTGACTGTGACGGCCGACATGGCTCTTCCCCGCTTCTGGTTCGATATCGGTTTATACGCCGGGAACCGGCTTTCCGTTACTGCCATGACGCTATCAGATCGATGCATGGCGCGTATCGAATTCACAAAAAAGCGAGCCGGGTTGCCCCGGCTCGCCCAATCCACGCGCCCCTGTTGGGACCAGTCAGGTGCGCGCGGGGAGTTTTAGGACGCCGGCATCAGCACGGTATCGACCACATGGATCACGCCGTTCGACTGGTTGACGTTCGAGATCGTGACCTGCGAGGTTCCGCCCTTGGCATCGACGATCCAGACCTTGCCGTCCTGGAGCTTGACCGACAGCTGTTCGCCTTCGGCGGTCTTCAGCTTCATGCCGTCCTTCAGGTCGGCGGCGGCGAGCTTGCCGGGCACGACATGGTAGGTGAGGATCTTGGTCAGGGTCGCCTTGTTCTCAGGCTTCACCAGCGTCTCGACGGTGCCGGCCGGCAGCTTGCCGAAGGCGGTGTTGGTCGGCGCGAACACCGTGAACGGGCCCTTGCCTTCCAGCGTCTCGACCAGACCGGCAGCCTTCACCGCGGCGACCAGCGTGGTGTGGTCCTTCGAGTTGACGGCGTTCTGAATGATGTTCTTGGAGGGGAACATCGCAGCACCGCCGACCATTACGGTCTTTTCTTCAGCGCTGGCGGGCGCAGTGATGGTGGCGGTGAAGGCCAGCGCGCTGAACACGGCGGCGGACAAGAGTGCAATACGTTTGGACATGGAATCTTCTCCCGAGGATTGCGATGGCCGGCGGGTCATCCGCCGGTGATGAAAACAACGACGCTGGTCGGTGGACCGGTTGTGTTCGTCGTCGTTGAGCCGAGCTACGGGAGGTTTTTCGGCCGGTTTCGGCGAATAAATTATCGTGATGGCTGAAACTTTTGGGGGCGCGGGCCGTGCGGCGCCCGAGCCGTAGCCCGGATGGAGCGCAGCGCAATCCGGGAACGGTCTCACCACCGGATAGGCTGGTCCCGGGTTACGCTCCGCTCCACCCGGGCTACGAAACTGTCTTTCGCAACAATCTAGACAAGTGCTTCCAGCGCCTCTGCAGTCGGCCGATCCGCCAGGTCGGATCGAGCCAGGCGCACCGCGATTCCGACTTTGCTGAGCGTATGCGGGGTTGGGGGGCTGAACTTGGACACGCCAACGGTGATGGTGTCGATCAACACGAAGCGTCGCAGCAGGCCGATCGCAACGGCTTCGCCTAGCGCTTCCAGCGTTTGATATTTCATCCCGCTGGCGAGTCTCACCGTTGCGTCCACCACGGCATCGTAGCGGATCGATGCATCCAACCTGTCGTCCCGGTGCGTCGGAGCCGGGCTCAACGTCGCGTCGATGTCGAAGGTGAACTTCTGGCCGAGACTGCGTTCTTCCTCGAACAGGCCATGATACCCGAAGGTCTGCAATCCGGCGATCTGGATGGTCGTCAGCATTGGGCTGCTCCTTCATGAGAAGGTGGATCGGATTATCCGATTGCCCAGGCGCGCGGCTCAATTCCTCGCGCTTCCCGATGGTGCTCCATCTACGATCGCCAGTCGCGCGAGATTGCTTGTATAGAGGCACAATCGACGCGGCTCAAGGGTGAGCCGGGCATTTCCGAGCTGGCTTTGGAGCGCTGCAATGATGTGGAGTTGTACGGTTATCAATAACCGGCATTACTGTGGCCGTTCGCAACGCCTTGGTATGGCTGGAGCCCTTGCGATAGCTGGGAGATGACGCATGAAGAACTCGATCTTCGCCGAGGGTGCCGCCTATGTCAGGGGACGCTTCGTCCCGATCGCCGATGCGACGTTGCCCGTCACCGATTGGGGTTTTACGCGGTCCGACGTGGTCTACGACGTCGTGCATGTGTTCAGAGGCGGCTTCTTCCGGCTTGCCGACCATCTCGATCGTTTCGAGCGCTCGATGGCGAAGCGCCGGATCCGGCCGCCGGAAGACCGCGCCGCGATCGAGGCGATCCTGCATCGCTGCGTGGCACTGACCGGCCTCGTCGACGCCTATGTCGCGATGGTGGCCTCGCGCGGACGGCCGCGCGTGGCGGGCTCGCGCCGGCCGGCCGATTGCGAAAACCACCTGATCGCCTATGCGCTGCCCTGGATCGATGTCGTTCCGAAGGACGTGCAGGCGCGCGGCGCCCATGTCTTCATCGCCTCGACGCCGCGCGTGCCCGACGCCTCGGTCGATCCCACGGTCAAGAACTATCAGTGGAACGACCTGACCTCCGGCCTTTTGGAGGCGCACGACGCCGATTTCGATACGGCGGTGCTGTGCGACGCACAGGGTTTCCTGACCGAAGGGCCGGGCTTCAACGTCTTCCTCGTGAAGGACGGAAGGGTGACAACACCCGATCGCGGCAGCCTGGAGGGCATCACGCGCCGATCGGTGCTGGAGCTCTGCACCGAACTCGGCATCGAGGCCGCGGTTGAACCGATTCCCCGATCGGCGCTCGACCACGCGGATGAGGTCTTCCTCGCGACGACCGCCGGCGGCGTCATGCCCGCCTCGCGCATCGGCACACGTATTCTCGGCAACGACCGGCCCGGGCCGATCTCAATGCGGCTCAAGGATACCTACTGGCGCAAGCACGAGGAGGGCTGGCACCGGACGCCGGTCCGCGCCCTGGAGGCCGAGGCCGGCGAATGAACGGCCAGCGAGCACATTGGATGGATGAGCCAAGCTCGCAGGGCGGATTGAGCCGACATCGTCCGCCGTAGCTCAACGAGCGAATGCGGAAGGTGTAATCCGGCCCACGAGTTCAACCGAACTCATTTGGTCCGCTCGTCCCTGGCAGCAAGCAGAGTTCAACCATCAACCACAACCATCCGACTGCCGGAACAAGGATTACGAGCTGGAACCAGCCTGATCGATTGCGATCGTGGCAGCGCTTTGCTCCAACCGCGATACTTGGCCACAACGACGCTAGCAGCAATAGAACGATGGCTACATTAAAATGCAATGGCGGAACTATCGCTATCACCGCGACTTCAACGAAGAGTAACGGCAAGAAAAAGCGTAACCAGTAAGCGCGACGACCGATCCGCCCTTCAAATGAAAACAGAAAGCGCATCCATTGCACGGTTAGCATCCTGCCGTTAGTTCGTAGCTCATAGGGCGGATTGGAGCCGAAGGCGTAATCCGCCGCCTCCAGCCCGCCCCACGCAATTAATCCCGATTATGCGGCGTCTGGATGAATCCGCGATTATGCGTCGGGCTGATCAGGATCTCGTTCATACATACGCGCGGCGGCATGCTGGCGACGAAGGCGATGGTGCGGCCGCAATCTTCCGGCTGCAGCATCTTTGCCTGCTCCGCTTCCGACGGCACCACCGGGCGCAGTTTCAGGATCGGGGTCGCCACCTCGCCGGGCGACAGGCAGCAGGCGCGCAGGCCGTTGACGCATTCGTCCATGTTGAAGGAATGGGTCAGCGCCAGCACCGCATGTTTTGTGGTGGTGTAGGCCGGGCCCGGCATTTTCGAGACGTGGCGACCGGCCCAGGACGCGACGTTGATGATGCAGCCGTCCTTCTGCTTCCGCATCGCCGGCAGCACCGCGCGCATGCAGTAGAGCACCCCGTTGAGATTGACCTCGACCAGCTTGTCCCAGCCTTCCAGTTCCATGTCGGCCCAGCTTCGCTTCGGCACGTTGATGCCGGCGCTGTTGACCAGCAGATCGATCCGGCCGTGCCTGGCCAGGATCTGGTCGGCGGCCTTGTTCACATCGGCCTTATTGCTGACATCGAGCTGGATCGCCTCGGCCTTGCCGCCCTTTTTGGTGATGTTGGCGACGACGCGTTCGAGTTCTTCCTTGCGGCGGCCCGAAATCACCACGGTCCAGCCGTCGGCCGCCAGAAATTCCGCCCCAGACTCGCCGATTCCGCTGCCACCACCGGTCACCCAGGCCACGCGTTTCGCGTTATTTGACATGCAAACTGTCTCCGTTGCTTTATGAAGGGCGTTCTTGCTATTCCAGCCGGCGAAATTCCGCGGGCCAGCGCCCTCCAAGGGAATGTTGCATGAACACGAGCGCCAACGCCAACCTGTTTTCTCGCCTGTTCGATACGCTCGACGATCCGAACCGGCTCGCGATCGAAATGCTCGACGGCACGCGCATCAGCTATGGCGATCTGATCGCCCGTGCCGGCCAGATGGCGAACGTGCTGGTTGCCCGCGGCGTCAAGCCCGGCGACCGCGTCGCGGCGCAGACCGAGAAATCGGTACCGGCGCTGGTGCTGTATCTTGCGACCGTGCGCGCGGGCGCGGTCTACCTGCCGCTCAACACCGCCTATACGCTGAACGAGCTCGACTACTTCATCTCCGACGCCGAGCCGTCGCTGGTGGTGTGCGACCCCTCGAAGGCGGACGGCATCGGCGCGATCGCCGCCAAGGTGAAGGCCAAAGTCGAAACGCTCGGGCCCGACGGCAAGGGATCGCTGACGGATGCTGCTGCCAAGGCCGATGCGGCGTTTGCAACCATCGCGCGCGCCAATGACGATCTTGCCGCCATTCTCTACACGTCCGGCACCACCGGCCGCTCCAAGGGCGCAATGCTGACGCACGACAATCTGGCGTCAAATTCCTACAGCCTGGTCGATTACTGGCGCTTCACGGACAAGGACGTGCTGATCCACGCGCTGCCGATCTATCACACCCACGGCCTGTTCGTGGCGAGCAACGTCACCCTGTTCGCCCGCGCCTCGATGATCTTCCTGCCGAAATTCGACCCCGAACTGATCATCAAGCTGATGGCGCGCGCCACCGTCCTGATGGGCGTGCCGACCTTCTATACGCGGCTGTTGCAGAGCCCGGCGCTTTCGAAGGAATCTTCCAAGCATATGCGGCTGTTCATTTCGGGCTCCGCGCCGCTGCTCGCCGACACCCATCGCGAATGGTCGGCGCGCACCGGCCACGCCGTGCTGGAACGCTACGGCATGACCGAAACCAACATGAACACGTCCAACCCCTATGACGGCGAGCGTGTGCCCGGCGCGGTCGGTTTTCCCCTGCCCGGCGTTTCCGTCCGTGTCACCGATCCTGAAACGGCGAAGGAGCTTGCGCGCGACGAGATCGGCATGATCGAGGTGAAGGGGCCCAACGTGTTCAAGGGCTACTGGCGGATGCCGGAGAAGACAAAATCCGAATTCCGCGACGACGGCTTCTTCATCACCGGCGATCTCGGCAAGATCGACCCCAAGGGCTATGTGCACATCCTCGGCCGCGGCAAGGACTTGGTGATTTCAGGCGGCTTCAACGTCTATCCGAAGGAAATCGAGAGCGAGATCGACGCCATGCCGGGCGTGATCGAGTCTGCCGTGATCGGCGTGCCGCACGCCGATTTCGGCGAGGGCGTTACGGCCGTGGTGGTCTGCAACAAGGGCGCCGAGGTCACCGAAGCGGGCGTGCTGAACGCGCTCGACGGCAGGCTGGCAAAGTTCAAGATGCCGAAGCGCGTGTTCGTGGTGAACGAACTGCCGCGCAATGCGATGGGCAAGGTGCAGAAGAACATTTTGCGGGATACGTATAAGGACCTCTATTCAAAGAAGTAGGGGTGCCGAGCCGCTCCCGGGCAGAGATCATGGACGAAGAGCAAGCGGCCGAGATTATTGATTACCTGCTCCAGGCGGCCGGTGAACTCGATGAGGCGAGGGCCGCCGCGGACCTTCTTGCAGACCAGGACAAGGACGCCGCTGCGATTAGCGAACTCGCTGTCAAACTCAATTCAGAACTGCTGGAGACAATTGTTAAGCGATTTCCCGATTTGCTTCCGTTTAAGGAGTTTCCCGCAATCAGCAGCTCGTTGCGATGGGATCAGGTCCGGCTTCCGTCCTCCGCATCCGAAGCGCAGGTCGATCAGATCATCTTCTCGGTCATGACCTCGCGGCTGCAGAAGACCGCCATGGTTATCGCCAAGGCGATGAAGCGATGCGAGGAACTCAACCTGGAAATCAATGAGGAGATCTTCGGCGCCCGCATCGGGGCGTTAGCCGAGTCCGATCGGATCGATGGTGCCGGCGATCTCCGCAAATGGCGCCATAGCGAGATTCGATTGAAGACTGAACCTGCGCCTCAGCCATAGCCATGCAACAAGCCGACAACGCACCGGCCGCCGACGATGAACATGAACGCGCCAACCACTCTTCGCCCGGCCCGCGCCGGCGATTATGAATTTTGCGCGAGCCTGTATTTTTCTGGAATGGAAGAGATCATCCGGGAATTGAAGCTGGACATGGCAGCGCAGGCCGTGAACTTGCGTAAGAGCTGGCACGTCGCCGAAGTGGAGATCATCACGTCCGATGGCGTGGACGTGGGCTGGCTGCAGAAATCGAAACGGGACGACGCGCTCTATCTGGAGCAGATCTACATCACCGCGGCTTTCCAGGGTCGCGGCATTGGCGGCGAGATCATCAGGTCCCTGATCGAGGAGGCCAGACAGGCCGGGCGCCCCGTTACACTTGCCGTGGTGAAGATCAATCCGGCGCGAAGACTCTACGAACGACTCGGATTCCGCGTCGCCCACGAGGATGACCGCAAGTTTTACATGCGGTGCGACGCCCTCACAGTAGGCTGATCACGAATCTCCCGCCGACGATGAACATATATGCGCCGAACGCCATCTCCAGTGCGCGCTTCGATAGCGCGTGCGCCACTCTCACGCCGAGCGGCGCCGTAACGAGCGTGGTCGGCATCACCAGTAGCGCCCCGATCAGCGAGACATAGCCGAGCGTAAACGGCAGTTGCAGCGCGGTGACATCGGGAAAGCGCGCCGCGGCCGGCCAGCCGGCATAGACGTAGCCGATCGCGCCGGGGATCGAGATCAGCACCGCAATCGCCGAGGAGGTCGCGACCGCCTGATGGATCGGCCGGCCGTAGAAGGTCATCAGGAGGTTCGCGAACAGTCCGCCGCCCACGCCCATCAAGGTCGATAGCAGGCCAACGAAAAAACCGTAGACGCGCATCAAAAAACCCTTCGGCACGTCATCGCCGAGCTTCCAGGTCTCCCGCGCGAGCAGCAGTCTTGCCGCCGCCGACCACGCCACCATCACGAACACGATCTTGAACAGGCGCTCCGGCGCGAAACGCGCGGTGACGCTGCCGGCGCCCACGCCGAGCACGATCGGCAACCACCAGAGCCTGAGGATTCCCATGTCGACCGCGCCCCTTTTGTAATGGGCGCGAAACGAGGCGAGCGAAGTCGGGATAATGATGGCGAGCGAGGTGCCGATGCAGAGCGGCATCCGTACCTCCAACGGCACGCCGGCGAGCCGGAAACATTCGTAGAACACCGGCACCAGGATGGCGCCGCCGCCGATGCCGAACACGCCGGCCAGAAATCCCGACAGCGCCCCGACCGCGATCAGCAGTGCGAGTTCGATGAGCTCTCTCGGATCGAGGCCGGCAATCATGTCCCAAGTATCCCGGGTTCAGCACCAGCGGGCCTGCGCAGCTGCGCGGGCCCGCTGGACGGCCACCCGGGCCGCGACGCAGGGAGACTTAGCTGTTTCTGAAATGCGGGAGTATCTATTATCTTTTGCAGGCACCCTTGCGAAATACGGAAGGACCGATGGACCAATTGTCGGCCATGGCGACCTTTGTCCGGGCGGTCGATGCCGGTAGCCTATCGGCCGCGGCGCGGTCGCTGCCAAGCTCGCTGACCTCTGTAAGCCGGCAGATCGCGGCGCTGGAGCAGCATTTCGGCACGCGCCTGCTGTTGCGAACCACGCGCCAGCTCGCGCTCACGGACGAGGGCCGGATTCTGTACGAGCGCGCCAAAGCGATCCTCGGCGAGATGAAGGAAATCGAGGCCGCGCTGTCGCGCGACCGTCACCAGCCGTCTGGGCGGATCAGGGTCGCTTCCCCAAGCCTGATGGGCCGGCTGGTGATCGCGCCCCTGCTTGCGGAATTCCTCCGCCGCTATCCGGCGTTGTCGGTCGACCTGCTGCTGGTCGACCGTGCGGTCGATATGGTCGAGGAGGACATCCACCTCGCCATTCGCGTCGGGCGGTTGCCCGATTCGGAACTGGTGGCGCGCAAGCTTGCGGATTTGCGGATGATCGTCTGCGCCGCGCCAGCCTATCTCGCAGAGCGTGGCGTGCCCGAGACACCCGGCGATCTCGCCCATCACGACTGCCTGGTTTTCTCCGATGCGCCCGGCAGCGCCGAATGGCGCTTTGCCGATGGCAGCAAAACGGGCCGCAAAATCCGCATATCGGGTCGGCTCTGGATGAATAGCCTCGATGCGCTCGCCGCCGCCGCGAGGGAGGGTGCGGGCATCGTGCGGGTGCCGTCATGGCAGGCCGAAGCCGATTTCGCCGCCGGCCATCTGGTCCGCCTGCTCACCGATTACGAACCCGCCCCGGCGCCGCTGCACCTGATGTTTCAGCCGTCGCGGCTGGCTTCCCCGAAGGTCCGGGCCTTCGTCGACTACCTGGTGGAGCGGTGGCGCAGCGTCGATCCGTTCGGACCTCCGCCACGGGCCGGCCAATGAGCGGAATCAAAATTCAATTCTTCAACCGTGCCAACCGGCTCTGGTATACCAAGCCGCTGATCAATCGCGTTTCATAGCCACGGTAGTAATGAACGGTGGTTCGATTCCAACCCATTTGGCCGTTGCGCGGACTGTTTCGACTCCGTAAATAGAATTCATCTACCGCGTTCCCCGATGGGCCGGCCGCGGTTCCACACAACATAAAAGTCGCCGAATGACCGCCAGGATCGAACGACCGATATCGCCCCATTTGCAGACCTATCGCGTGACCCTGACGATGGCGCTGTCCGTCATCCATCGCGCCACCGGTATTGCGCTCTATTTCGGTACCCTGCTGCTGTCCTGGTGGCTGATCGCCGCCGCCTCCGGCCCCGGGGCCTACGCCAACGTCCAGGCCTTCACCGGCAGCATCATCGGCAAGCTGATCGTGTTCGGCTACACATGGGCGCTGCTGCATCACCTGTGCAGCGGTTTCCGCTACTTCTTCTGGGACCTCGGCTACGGCTTCAAGGCCAATGAGCGCGAGGCGCTGACCTGGGGGGCGCTGATCGCGGGCATTTCACTGACCGTCCTGGTCTGGATCGTCGCCTATACGGTGGGAGGCGGACGATGAGCAGCCGTTCCTCGATGCGCACGCCGCTCGGCCGGGTCCGTAACCTCGGTTCCTCGCATTCCGGCACCAGCGATTTCTGGCGCCAGCGTCTCACCGCGGTGGCGATGGCGCTCCTGATCCTTCCCGTCATTGTCATCGTGCTGATGCTGATCGGCCGTAACCAGGCAGGTGCGGCGCAAATTCTCGGCTCGTTGCCGATCGCGATCATCCTGGTCCTCTTCATCATCGCCAGCGCCTGGCACATGAAGATCGGTATGCAGATCGTGATCGAAGACTATATCCATAACGAGAAGCTCAAGCTCGCCAGCGTGATGGCGAACAATTTCTTCTGCATCGCGGTCGCGCTGGCGTCGATCTACGCGATCCTCAAACTGTCATCGGGAGTCTGACCCATGACTTCTAGGAATTCGGCCGAAGGTAACGGCAAGGCCACCAACGGCAGCGGCGGAGTTGGAAGTAGTCCCGCCACCAACGGAAAAGCCTATCCGATCGAAGACCACACCTACGACGTCGTGGTCGTCGGCGCCGGCGGCGCCGGTCTGCGCGCCGTGGTCGGCTGCAGCGAGGCCGGTCTGCGCACCGCCTGCATCACAAAAGTGTTCCCAACCCGCTCGCATACGGTCGCAGCGCAAGGCGGCATTTCAGCGTCGCTCGGCAACATGCATCCCGACGACTGGCGCTGGCACATGTACGACACCGTCAAGGGGTCGGACTGGCTCGGCGACCAGGACGCGATCGAATATATGGTGCGCAACGCACCGGAGGCGGTCTACGAACTCGAGCATTGGGGCGTGCCGTTCTCGCGCACCGAGGACGGCAAGATCTATCAGCGCCCGTTCGGCGGCATGACCATGGACTACGGAAAGGGCCAGGCCCAGCGCACCTGCGCCGCCGCCGACCGCACCGGGCATGCCATGCTGCACACGATGTATGGCCAGGCGCTGCGCCACTCGGCCGAATTCTACATCGAATTTTTTGCCATCGATCTGATCATGGACGACCAGGGCGTCTGCCGCGGCGTCATCGCGCTCAAGCTCGACGACGGCACGCTGCATCGTTTCCGCGCCCAGACCACCATTCTCGCGACCGGCGGCTACGGCCGCGCCTACGCTTCCTGCACCTCGGCGCATACCTGCACCGGTGACGGCGGCGGCATGGTGCTGCGCGCCGGCCTGCCGCTGCAGGACATGGAATTCATCCAGTTCCACCCGACCGGCATCTACGGCTCGGGCTGCCTCGTCACCGAGGGCGCCCGCGGCGAAGGCGGCTATCTCGTCAATTCCGAGGGCGAGCGCTTCATGGAGCGTTACGCGCCGTCCGCTAAAGACCTCGCCTCGCGCGACGTCGTCTCGCGCTCGATGACCATCGAGATCCGCGAGGGCCGCGGCGTCGGCAAGAAGAAGGACCACATCTACCTGCACCTCGATCATCTCGATCCCAAGGTGCTGAACGAGCGGCTGCCGGGCATTTCCGAATCGGCGAAGATTTTCGCCAATGTCGACGTTACCCGCGAGCCGATCCCGATCGTACCGACCGTGCACTACAACATGGGCGGCATCCCCACCAATTATCACGCCGAAGTGCTGACCAAGAAGAACGGCGACGACAACGCCGTGGTGCCCGGCCTGATGGCGATCGGTGAAGCCGCCTGCGTGTCCGTGCACGGCGCCAACCGGCTCGGCTCCAACTCGCTGATCGACCTCGTCGTGTTCGGCCGCGCCGCCGCGCTGCGGCTTGCGGAAAAGCTGACGCCGAACGGCAAGCAGCCGGACCTGCCGAAGGATTCGTCCGATCTGGCGCTCGGCCGGCTCGACCATTATCGCTACGCCTCCGGCGGCACGCCTACCGCAAAGCTGCGCGAAGGCATGCAGCACGTCATGCAGAGCAATTGCGCGGTGTTCCGCACGGGCGAGATCCTGCATGAAGGCCAGAACCTGATCCACAAGGTCCATGGCGGCATCGGCGACGTCGCGACGACCGACCGCTCGCTGGTGTGGAATTCCGACCTGATCGAAACGCTGGAATTCGACAATCTGATCGCGCAGGCGGTCGTCACGATGGATTCGGCGGCGAACCGCACCGAAAGCCGCGGCGCGCATGCGCGCGAGGACTTTTCCGAGCGCGACGACAAGAACTGGATGAAGCATACGCTGGCGTGGATCGACAATGGCGGCAACACTACGATCGACTATCGCCCGGTGCACGACTACACGATGACGAATGACGTTCAGTACATCCCGCCGAAGGCGCGGGTTTACTGACGACGACAGCGAAGGCTTGCAAGCATGGCTGAATTCACACTTCCCAAGAACTCGAAGATATCAGGCGGCAAGGCTTGGCCGAAGCCGGCGGGCGCGACCGAGACGCGCGAGTTCAGGGTCTATCGCTGGAATCCGGACGACGGCAAGAACCCGAGCGTCGACACCTATCATGTCGACATCCATGATTGCGGGCCGATGGTGCTGGACGGCCTGATCTGGATCAAGAACAACATCGACCCGACGCTGACCTTCCGCCGTTCCTGCCGCGAAGGCGTCTGCGGTTCCTGCGCCATGAACATCGACGGCCAGAACACGCTGGCCTGCACCAAGTCGATGCATGACGTCGCCGCAGGCGGCGCGGTGAAGGTCAACCCGCTGCCGCACCAGCCGGTCGTGAAGGACTTGGTGCCTGATCTCACCAACTTCTACGCCCAATATGCCTCGATCGAGCCGTGGCTGAAGACGACCACGCCGACGCCGCAGAAGGAATGGAAGCAGAGCCACGAGGACCGCGAGAAACTCGACGGCCTCTATGAGTGCATTCTGTGCGCCTGCTGCTCGACCTCCTGCCCGAGCTATTGGTGGAACAGCGACCGGTTCCTGGGACCGGCGGCACTCCTGCAGGCCAACCGCTGGGTCACGGATTCCCGGGATGAGGCCACCGGAGAACGGCTAGACAATCTCGAAGACCCGTTCCGCCTCTACCGCTGCCACACCATCATGAACTGCGCCAAGGCATGCCCGAAGGGCCTCAACCCATCGGAAGCCATCGCCGAGCTCAAGCTGAAGATGGTCGAGCGCCAAATCTAGGCGGGTGCCCTCCGGCTGTATCCGGGGGGTCAACAGGTCGCGCGAATGCGCGCCCGATGATGACCGGCTCCGCCACATCCGGGATCGGTTGCGAGTGCCCCGGTAGCTATGCGAGGCTGCCGAAGCTAGGGCTTCCCTGTTAAGTTGCGTCGCAGCCTGTCGGCAAACCAGAACGCACCGATAGTGAGGAACGAGAGAACGAATAGTTCTCCGGTCAACAGAAAAGCCTGTTCTGCCGCTGACATGAGTTCCTCCTTCCTGCTTGTCCTTCACCGGTTAAAGCCGGCGCGTGACTGCCGGGTGGCAACGTCACGTACAATTGCCAGCAACCGCCGACCCTGCATTGCGATGGATCAAATTTGGAAACGTCGCCGCCAGCCCTGGGGCTCACGAGCGCACCGACGCGGTCCCGGACATTTGCAATTTGAGCGGCTCCGCGTCGGCCTGGCGACACTGGCCCCGATGTCGCTTGCGTTCATCCGAGCTTCCGACCGCTACGAAATGCCCTGATTTGAATCGATTGCCATCGTTCCGGGTTCCATTCCGGTCCCCCTTGGTTCTCAACAAAAGATTGCGTTAAGCTCGCTGCGGAGCTGGAGCGAGCGTGCAGACCGCGCAACGTAATTCGCTGAGACTGTTGCAATGGATGATGGTCGCCTCGCTGGCCCTTCCGTTGGCGCTCTTTGTATTCGCGTCCGCCGTCTCCCGGGTCTCGATCCGCGAAACCGCCGATCGTGAAATCGAGCATTCACTGGATGTCGCGCACGAGCACGCGCTGAAAGTATTCGAGACCATCGACCGCAGCCTGTCGGAGATGGCCGAGATCATCCGCGACGTTCCCGATGCCGACATCGTGGCGCGCGAGCAAATGCTGCATCTGCGGCTGAAACGACTGGTCACCTCGCTGCCGCAGGTGAAATCGGCCTGGATTTTCGACGCCAAGGGCCACGCGCTCGTCAACAGCCTCGTCGTTCCGGCGCCGGAGATCGATTTTTCCGACCGGGACTATTTCAAGGCCCACGTCACCGGCGACATCGGCACCTATATCGGTGAAGCGCTGAAACCGCGGCCGCCCTATCAGGGCGCCGCATTCTTCGGCGTCAGCCGGCGGCGCCCGAGCGAGGACGGCAGTTTCGCCGGCGTGCTGCAGGCTTCTGTATTCCCTGAGTACTTCGAGAATTACTACGCCCGGATCGGCCGGGAGCCCGGCAGCTATTTCGCGCTCGGCCGCGCCGACGGCACCGTGCTGGCGCGTTTCCCCATCATCGACCGCGACATCCGCCTCGACCGCAACGGACCGATCGGAAAACTGGTCGCCGCCAATCCCAGGGCCGGCCTCATCACCGTGACCTCTCCGACCGACGGCATCGAACGCCGCATCGGCTACCGGCGGCTCGCGGAATACCCGATCTATGTCGGCGCGGGTCTCGAGACCTCGGCGATCCGCGCGCGCTGGCTTTCCACCATGAGCCAGCATCTGATCTTCGGCGCGCCGGCCACCGCGCTGCTGTTTGCCCTGCTGGGGCTGGCCCTGCGCCGCACGCGACATCTTCATTTCGAGGCCGAAAGACGCCAGCAGGCCGAGGAAGCGCTGAAACACGGCCAGCGGCTGGAGGCGCTGGGCCGGTTGACCGGCGGCGTGGCGCACGACTTCAACAATCTGCTCACCGTGATCCGCGCCTCCGTCGATCTGCTGCGGCGGCCCGACCTGCCGGATGTGCGGCGGCTACGCTATATCGATGCGATCTCGGATACGGTAACCCGCGCCGCCAAGCTGACCGGACAGTTGCTGGCCTTCGCGCGGCGGCAGGCGCTGAAGCCGGAAGTGTTCGACGTCGGCCGAAGCGTGCAGATGCTGAGCGAAATGATCGGCACGCTGGTCGGTCCACGGATCGAGATCGTCATCCTCGGGTCGGACGAGCCGTGCTTCGTCAACGCCGACGCTAGCCAGTTCGAAACGGCCATCATCAACATGGCCGTGAACGCGCGGGACGCCATGGAGGGCCGTGGACGGCTGACGCTGGCGGTGGGAATGGCGGCCAGCCTGCCCAATGCCGCGCCGCTGCCGCAACATCCCTATGGCTATGTCGCCATATCCGTCGCCGACACCGGCAGCGGCATTCCGCCGGATCGGCTCGAACGCATCTTCGAACCCTTCTTCACGACCAAGCAGGCCGGCCACGGCACCGGGCTCGGCCTGTCGCAGGTGTTCGGCTTCGCCAAGCAATCCGGCGGCGAAGTGGCCGTCGCCAGCGACGTCGGCAAAGGCAGTATTTTCACGCTGTATCTGCCGCGCACCGCCGGCAGTGGGAAATCGCGACAGCCGGCGGCAGATGCCGCCGCGATCGATGGAAGCGGGATGTCGGTGCTGGTGGTCGAGGACAATGCCGAGGTTGGACGCTTCACGACCGATGCGCTGGCCGAGCTCGGCTACGCCACCAAACTCGTCGGCAACGCGACGCATGCGCTCGAAGAGCTCGCAAGCAGCGCCGAGCGATTCGACGCCGTGTTCACCGACGTGGTGATGCCCGGAATGTCCGGCATCGAACTCGCCCAGGAAATCCGCCGCCACTATCCCGAGCTGCCGGTGGTGTTGACCAGCGGCTACAGCCACGTGCTGTCGGAGCACGGCAGCCACGGCTTCGAGCTGCTGCAAAAACCCTATTCGATCGAGCAGCTCTCCCGCGTGCTGCACCGGGTTGCCCGGCGAAACGTTGCACAAGCGGCGGCCCCCGCATCATCCTGAAAGCAACTGCACCGCTGGCGTACAGGTTGCTGCGGCCCGGAACCCGCTGGAACCTTTTGATTTGGCTGCCGTTGGGCCGCCATGGGCAAAACAACGGTCAAATCTTCGGCGAAGAAACCCGCCGCGAACAAAACTGCCAAGGAATCCACCAAGGCAAGCAACAAGCCGGACGCCGGCGCAAGCACGCTGGATTCCAAGGAAAAAGCAGAACTCGCCGAGGTCGTCGCTGAAACCGGCGATCACGTCGAACCGCCACCGCCGGAGGTCGTCGAACCGGATCCGGAGATGTCTCCGGAAGAGGCCGAACAGGCCCGCAAGGATTATCTGCTGACGCGGTTCTGGATCAGCGCGCGCGGCTATTGGGGCCGGAGCGGCGACCGGCTGGCGTGGCTGTTCTCGATCGGCCTGCTGCTGTTGATCGTTACCAATGTCGGCTTTCAATACGGCATCAACGTCTGGAATCGCGCAATCTTCGACGCCATCGAGAAACGCGATTCCGCCACCGTGTACTATCTCGCCGCGGTGTTCTTTCCGCTTGCGATCGGCAGCGTGCTGCTCGGCGTGGCGCAGGTATTCGCCCGCATGGGCATCCAGCGCCGCTGGCGCGCCTGGCTGACCAACGCGGTGATATCGCGCTGGCTGGCCAACGGCCGCTATTACCAGCTCAACCTCGTCGGCGGCGATCACAAGAATCCGGAATATCGCATCGCCGAGGATTTGCGGATCGCGACCGACTCGCCGGTGGATTTCGTCGCCGGCGTGACGTCGGCATTTTTGTCGGCCGCCACCTTCATCGTCGTGCTCTGGACCATCGGCGGCGCGCTGACACTGACGATGGGCGGCTCCACCATTACCATTCCCGGCTTCCTCGTGATCGCCGCGATCGTTTATGCCGCAATCGCCTCCGGCTCGATCATGGCGATCGGACGCAGCTTCGTGCAGGTGTCCGAGGACAAGAACCAGGCCGAGGCCGAATACCGCTACGTCCTGACCCGCGTGCGCGAGAACGGCGAAAGCATCGCGCTGCTCGGCGGCGAAGAGGAAGAGCGCGACGGCATCGACAGGACGTTTTCGAACGTGTTGCGGCAATGGGCGCGCGTGGCGGGCCAGCATATGCGCACCACGCTGGTGTCGCAGGGTTCTAGCCTCATCGCACCGGTCGTGCCGCTACTGCTGTGCGCGCCGAAATTTCTCGACGGCAGCATGACGCTCGGACAGGTGATGCAGGCGGCGTCCGCGTTCACCATTGTGCAGACCGCATTCGGCTGGCTGGTCGACAATTACCCGCGGCTGGCCGACTGGAACGCCGGGGCGCGCCGCATCGCCTCATTGATGATGTCGCTCGACGGCCTCGAGCGTGCCGAGCAGGGCGACGGCATCGGCCGCATCCAGCGCGGCGAAACCGAGGGTGGCGCCATGCTCAGCCTCAACGATCTCTCGGTGACGCTCGACGACGGCACTGCGGTCGTCGGCGAGACCGAGGTAGCGATCGACCCCGGCGAGCGGCTCTTGGTGGCGGGCGAGTCCGGCACCGGCAAGAGCACGCTGGTCCGTGCGCTCGCCGGGCTGTGGCCGTGGGGCGGCGGCAGCGTCAACTTCCATCCCGACCGCCGGCTCTTCATGCTGCCGCAGAAGCCGTACATCCCCTCCGGCACGCTGCGGCGCGCGATCGCCTATCCCGGCGCGGCCGACGACTGGCTCACGGAGCAAATTCACGACGCCCTGCACAAGGTCGGGCTCGACCATCTCAAGGAGAAGATCGAGGAAGAGGGACCGTGGGACCAGACGCTATCAGGCGGCGAGAAGCAGCGGCTGGCGTTCGCGCGCCTGTTGCTGCACAACCCCGATATCGTGGTGCTGGACGAGGCGACGTCGGCGCTCGATGAAAAGAGCCAGGACAAGATGATGGAGATCGTCATCAAGGAACTGCCGAAGGCCACCATCGTCAGCGTCGCCCACCGCGCCGAGCTGGAAGCGTTTCACAGCCGCAAGATCGTGCTGGAACGGCGCAAGAACGGCGCCAAGCTGGTCAGCGACGTCGACCTGATCCCGCGCAAGGACAAACGCCGCCTGCTCGGCCGCTTCCTGCGCCACCGGAGCGGATCGAAGAAGGCCGCGTAGTCTTTTTCCCTCCAGAGTGGCGCGCCTTTGCGGAGGCATAGCGGCCGGCCGAAACCAACCGCAATTGAACCTGTTTCGCCGCCGCAAAACCGGCTATGCATGCGGCGCTTCTATCCGAGGACTACCGTTTGACGCCTGACAACGATCCTTCGCCCGCGCCGTTCGGCGCATTCGCCCCGAATGCCGCACAGGCTGCGATCATTTCGCTCGCCCACCGCACGCGGCTGAAGCGCGGCGCGTTTCGGCCCTGGCTGTCGCGGCTGGTGAATCTGTTGCGCTCAGGTCCGGTCGACGTGCCCTATCAAGGCGCCTCATTCCGCTTCTATCATCAGGCCAGCGCCACCGAGCGCGGCGCGCTGTTCAATCCCGCCTACAATATCGAGGAGCTGGATTTTCTGCGCGCGCATGTACCGACTGGGGGCATCTTCGTCGATGTCGGCGCCAATGTCGGGACCTACGCGCTCGCACTGGCGCGCCACGTCGACACCGGCGGCAAGGTGATCGCGATCGAGCCGCACCCGGTCACCCATGCGCGGCTCGCCTTCAACAATGCGGCTTCCAGCACCACCCAGGTGCGACTGGTCGCAGCCGCCGCCGGTCCTGCCGACGGTGAACTGCTGATCGAAACCGACGGCGACAATCTCGGCGCCAGCCACATCGTGTCGGGAGAGGCTTCCGGCAAGGCGATCAAGGTGCCGTCGCTGCGGCTGCAGCGCATCCTCGAGGAGGCCGGCGTCTCGCATGTCGACGCGCTCAAGATCGACGTCGAAGGATTTGAGGACCGCGTGCTGACCGGCTTCTTCGCCGAAGCGCCGCAGGCCTTGTGGCCGCGCGCGGTCGTGATCGAGCATCTGTCAAAGGACGAATGGCAGCAGGACTGCATCGCCGACATGCGGGCGCGCGGTTATGTCGAGACCGGGAGAACCCGCAGCAACACGCTGCTGACGCGAGGCTGAGTTTCCGTTACCCACTATTTCCTCGAACCGCGGGAGCGCTTAATGATCGACCACATCGGATTTCCGGTTTCGGATTACGCACGTTCCAAGGACTTCTATCTGAAAGCCCTGGCGCCGCTCGACTATACCTTGGTGATGGAGGTCAAGCAGGACCGGCCGGGCGAGGAGCAGCCTGCCGCCGGTTTCGGCGCCAATGGAAAGCCCGATTTCTGGATCGGCGGCGAAGGTGGATTGGACAAGCCGTTGCATGTCGCGATCGTGGCAAAGGACCGCGCGACAGTGGACGCCTTCTACAAGGCGGCCCTCGCCGCCGGCGGGCGCGACAACGGCGCACCGGGAATTCGCGCGCACTATCATCCGACCTATTACGGCGCGTTCGTGCTCGATCCCGACGGCCACAATATCGAGGCGGTCTGCCACGCACCCGCTTGATCCAGTTCCATCGGTTCCATTTTTGAATCGGATGGGAACCTGAGGCTGTCGCAGTCGTTGTCGCACCCGGAGCTTAACTGTTCAGGAGATGTGATGCCGATCGAACCGCCGGAGATACCGCCGGCGACGCCGGGACAACCAACCGAACCGCCACGGGAGGCCCCACCTGGGAGCCCCCGTCCGGAGGTCCCACCACCGCTCCGTGAACCGGGTCAGCCGCCACAACCGCAGGAGTTGCCGGGCAAGATGCCGGATGAGCTGCCGGTACGCGGGCCGAACGGTCCCCACACCCCCAATCCCGCCACCGATCCGGGGGCCGGATGAACGGCTCGCCTGAACGCGCAATGAACAAGGGTGCATGCAACCCATTGCGCCAATGAAATAAAAACCATCCGAGCATTTGTAGGCCGCCACATTCCGGCCTAATGATTAGCCGCTCATCGACCAACTGACATGTCAATGAGGGCCCTTCCGTTGCTGTCAGGCCTATCTTCGGGGACCAAGGATATCATGACAAACCTCCGCATTCTGCTGCTCGCCACGACTGCTTTGACGGCGACGCAGTTCGTGACCTCCGCATCGCATGCGCAGGCCGCGCCGATCGTCGTGGCGCAAGCCAAGGAAGAGGAAGG
>NZ_LLYB01000032.1 GCF_001440475.1 Bradyrhizobium lablabi
GACGTGGGCCCAATGCCAGGCTTGTCACCTGAGGACAGAGCGACCCTGTCGGAGATTCAATCGGGACAACAGAGGACTAGCGATGAGCTCGCGGAACTCAACCGCAGCATCAATGCCCAGCTGGCCGATTTAACACGAATGTCGGATCAAATCGCAGCTCTCACTTCGCGACTCGACTCGTTGCAGAACCCGACACCCACGGCTTCTTCTCCTCATGTTGCTCGTCCTGGCCATGCCGTTTCGGAGTCGGCCAAGAAACCCGTGCGATCGACTAAACCACAAGGGCCGGTTTCCGTCAGGGGCGCGCCACTGATCTCAGGACCGAAGGCGGACGAGCCTTGACGACAGGTGCCACAGACCTCCAGCTTGCCAACCCCCGCTCGACGCGGTTGATCGTTTCTCGCCAAGCGGCCTGCCGGGCGATTACGGCGGCGCCAAAGCTTACGGCAGTGCCAGGACCTCTAACGTGAGGCTCGCCGAGGCCGTCGAGATCGTTGCCGCAACGACGGCAGTCTGGCTCAGATTGCATAGAAACATTTTCTATATGGTCGAGGCGCCGTCCTGTTAGCGAGAAACGGTGATGCTTTTGGATCCGTTTATGCTGCTTGTTAATAAGGTGAACGGTTGAGATAAGCGTCGAATGCGGCAGCAACAGCACGAATCACAAAGCGGTGCTCCTGCCTCACGCGGATGAAACCCTTTTCGATGTCGATTATCCCGTCCTCGGCAAGCATCGCCAAGCGTTCAGCTGAATCCAGAAAAGGGACCGCATGAAATCCGTGGTTGGTACAGATTGCCGGCACGTCGGCCTCCAGATCGCACATTAGCCGCTCGATGATCGCGGCTCGGACGCGGTCTTCATCGGTGAGCCGGTAGCCTTTTGACGTCGCCAGACGGCCTGCTCTGATGTGCCCGCTGTACGAGCCTGTTGCAACATCGTTCTGGACGTAACCGTCGCCGAGACGGCCGATGGCCGACGTGCCGAAGCCGATCAGGGTTTTGCAGGTGTCGGCCGAGTAACCCAAGGAATTACGCCGCAGCCGACTGGCCTTCTGCGCCAGAGCGAGCTGATCGTCCGGCAAGGCAAAATGGTCAAGCCCGATTTGGAGGTAGCCGGCAGCGACCAGCGTATCGGCCACGGCCGCAGCCTGGTCGGCGCGGGCAGCACTGTCCGGCAGCGCCGCCTCATCGATCAGGCGCTGACGTTTCATATACGAAGGAACGTGCGCGTAGCCGAAAACCGCAACCCGGTTCGGGCGCATGGCGACCGCCATCGTCGCGCTCTCGACGCAGGACTGCACCGTCTGATGTGGGAGACCGAAAATAAGGTCCAAGTTGATGCGGCTTATTCCGTGCTGGCGAAGAATTTCGACGGCAGCGGCGGTCTGCGCCTTACTCTGGACCCGGTTGATCGCTTTTTGAACGATGGGATCGAAGCTCTGCACGCCGAGGCTCGCGCGGTTCACGCCGGCTGCTCCTAAGGCTTCGGCCATCTGGACCGTGAACGTGCGCGGGTCGATCTCGACGGCGATCGTAGCCGTTTTCCTGAAAGCGAAACGGCGGCGCAGGAGCTCCATCAGAGCCAGGAAATCCGCTGGCGCGACGAGGGTCGGCGTTCCGCCGCCGAAGTGCACGTCGCTCACGGGCAGCGCTTGCGGCGCTTGCTCCGCGACCAAACGGATCTCCTCACGCAGCACCGACAAATAATTGAGGACCGGCGCATCCCGGCGAGTGCTGGCCGTAGGAAAGCCGCAATACCAGCAGATCGATCGGCAGAACGGAATGTGGAGATAGAGCGACACGGGCTCGTCAGGCGGCAGCCGCCTCAGCCATTTCTCACAGTCCTGTGCACCGACCTCCTTGGAGAACTCTGGCACGGTTGGATAGATGGTGTACCAAGGCAGGCGGGCATCGCAATACTTTTTCTGGATTGAGGCCTGCAAAGGTTACTTTCCCAGGTGGTATATAGAATCATCCTAACCGCAGCGCTCCCCTGCGTCTTTGCGCCATATCAAACGATCGGCGTTAGTCCAGAAATCTGCATTCCGTCAAAGTCCATGCTAAGGTAAATCGGTTAGGATGACAGCAGGAGCGTAGCCACTCGCTGACACTCGTTTGATGTTTGTGAAGAGAAGGACTTTATTGCACGACTGATGTTGAAGCAGTGCTTGATGTGAAGAATTGACGTGCGACGACCATTTGGCTTTCGAGGCCCATCCCGCATCTTCGGTTTGATAGATGCGCTCGAGGCGGAACGAGTGCTTTACGGGGAATTGCCCGGGCGATCTCGTCAAGGCAACAACGAAATGGTAGAAGTTTCAATTGTGCTCAACAGATCCGCGGCAGTTGTTCTCCCCATAGCCAATCGACAATTCGCACGCCACCAAAGCTGGTTGACAGCTGCACAAACTGATGATTGTCGGTAACGGCCTCGCCGATATCAGCCGCATCGCGCCCCAGCGGATGCGCTCTCATAGCTGCAAGCACGGCATTGGCCATGTCAGGCGCCACGATGGCAACGAGCTTGCCCTCGTTGGCGACGTGTAGCGGATCAAGCCCAAAGAGTTCGCAAGCGGCGGCAACCGCCGGCTTCACCGGAATGGCCTCTTCCTGCAGACGGAACCCGAGGCCCGACTGATGCGCAATCTCGTTGAGCATCGCCGCAAGACCGCCGCGCGTGGGGTCACGCATCACCCGGATGCTGCTGCCGCCGACCGCAACCATTAGAGCTACGAGATCATGCAGCGCTGCGGAATCCGAGACGATCTCGGTCTCGTAAGCGAGATTCTGGCGCCTCGACATGATCGCTGCACCATGGTCGCCTAGACTGCCGGAGACCAGCACGCGGTCGCCGACCCTTGCCTTCTCCGCGGAGAGATCGAGCCCATCGGCCAAAACCCCGACCCCCGTCATCGAGATGAACAGGCCGTCCGCCTTCCCGCGCTCGACGACCTTGGTGTCACCCGTGATGATGTAAACGCCGGCGGTACGCGCGGCCTCGCCCATCGAATCCGCAATCGTCTTCAGATCCGAGAAGCGGAAGCCCTCCTCGATGATGAAAGTTGCCGAAAGATAGAGCGGACGCGCGCCGCCCATCGCGACATCATTGATCGTGCCGTGGACCGCAAGCGATCCGATATTGCCGCCGGGAAAGAACAGCGGCGAAACGACATAGCCATCGGTCGTCATCACCATTCTGCCAGCGCCAACATGGAAGGCCGCCTGATCGTTGACGCGGGCGAGCCATTCATTGCCGAAGGCTTCGTGAAACAGGCCGGAGATCAGCTGAGCCATCGCGCGCCCCCCCGCGCCGTGGGACAGGTCGACCCGCCCGTTCTTGATATCGATCTTGCGTTGGTAGGCCGTTGCCCTCATCACGCCCGCCTCAACTGATCATCGCGAAACCGTCCATACGTCCAATGCGCGGCACAGGCGCCTTCCGATGAGACCATGCAGGATCCTATCGGGATTTCCGGCGTGCAGACGGTTCCGAACAGCTTGCAGTCGACCGGCCTCTTCACGCCGCGCAGGATGGCCCCGCACTCGCACGCCGGATTGTCGGCGACACGCACTTCGTGCATCGCGAAACGCATCTCTGCATCGAATTGAGCGTAAGCCTGCTTTAGCTTCAGTCCGCTATGGGGGACGAGCCCGAGCCCGCGCCATTCGAACCGGTCACGCAGTTCGAAGATATCCGACACCTCTTCCTGGGCGCGCCGATTGCCTTCGCGCGTCACCCCACGGCTGTATTGGTTCTCCACCTCATATCGGCTTTCGTTCGCCTGCCGCACCAGCATCAGAATCGCCTGCATCATATCGAGCGGTTCGAATCCCCCGATCACGATCGGCTTGCCGAATTTTTCTGCGAGGACCTCGTAAGGCTTCGTGCCGATGATGGTGCTAACATGCGCAGGTCCAAGGAAGCCATCAATTTCAATCCGCCCGCCATTATGGATATCCTGACCCTCGAGAATGCTATGCATCGCGGCGGGAGTTAGCAGGTGATTGCAGAACACACTAACATTCTTCAGCCACTTCTTCTCGGCAAGCCGGATCATCACCGCTGTCGGCGGCGCCGTGGTCTCAAATCCAATGGCAAAAAAGACCACCTCCCGATTCGGCGCCTGTTCGGCGATCCGGATTGCATCGAGGGTCGAGTAGACCATCCGTATGTCGGCGCCGTACGCCTTGGCGCTCAGCAGGGATTTTCCCTGCGAGCCAGGCACGCGCATCACGTCGCCATAAATACAGAGAGTGACCTCCGGCCGTTCGGCGAGCCTGATCGCCATATCAATGCGGCTGGCGGGGAGAACACAGACGGGACAACCCGGCCCGTGGATCATGCGAACATTCGCAGGAAGTATATCCTCCAGACCATAGCGGGAAATCGCATGCGTGTGTCCGCCGCAGAATTCCATGAACCGATATTCCCTTTGCGACTCGGCTTCGGCGGCAATCGCACGCGCAAGCCCCTGCGCGATGGTCTTGTCGCGAAATTCGTCGGCATATTTCATGACTGGAGCTCCCGCCCCACGCTGCCTAGCTCCTGTAGGAGCTGCAGCGTGTGCTCGGCCTCCGCCGGGTCGATTCTCGCCAGGGCGTAGCCGACATGGACAAGGACGTAGTCCCCCACGGCGAGATTGTCGATCAGGGCGATCGATATCTCCTTGCTGATGCCGTCGATGGACACGATGGCAAGGTCGTCGGGAAGAATCTTCACGACCTCAGCTGGTACCGAGAGACACATATCAGGCTATTCCTTCCAGGGCTGACGGCCGTTCGGCAATCTGCAGAGCGGCGATCCAGGCTTGTCCGAGGCTCAAGCCACCGTCATTGGCCGGAACCTGCCGCGGCAGCAGCGGAGTGAGGCCGGCCGCAATGCAACCCCGCTGGATTTCTTCCGCGAGTACCGCGTTCAGGAAGCAGCCTCCACTCAGAGCGACGGTGGCAACGCCAGTTGTCCGGGCCGCGCGCGCGACCCAGTCAACGCAGGCAGCGGCAAACGTGCCATGAAACAGCCCGGCTCCCTCCGTGGCGCCGACGTTGTCTGCAATCAAGCGTGAAAACAGCGGGCGAAGGGACAGCACATGGCCATCGATCATCCAGCCCGCTTCAAGCACCGCAGTCCACCGCACACGCGCCTCTAGCTTCATCGCGGCTTCGCCCTCATAGCTCTGCAAAGTCGCGATCCCCAGCAGCGCCGCTGCTGCGTCGAACAGTCGGCCCGCGCTGGTCGTAGTTGTCACGCCGGGTTGATCGAGCAATGACGGCAGACGCTCGGCCTGCGGCTGTGCTGCAAAGCGCAGCCCGATTTCGTTTTTCCGCCCCAGCAAGTGCAATATTGCGCTCGCCATGCGCCACGGCTCGCGGGCTGCGCGATCTCCGCCAGGCATTTGCAAGGGCGCGAGATGCCCGATCCTTCGAAACCCGGCACCTTCGCACAACAATAGCTCGCCACCCCAGTTGCCGCCGTCGGAGCCATAACCATAGCCGTCGAGGAGAAGGGCGAGCGTAGGCCGCCCAAGGCCATGCTCCGCGATGACGGCGGCAGCGTGCGCGTGGTGATGCTGGACAGCGACCAGCGCGCGACCGCTTGCCTCCGCAAATCGGGTGGTCGCCATGTTGGGATGCAGATCATGGGCAATGACGACAGGATCGATGTCGAGGGTCGATGTGAGGTGCCGGATCGTCTCCTCAAAGAAGCGGATGCCTTCAGCCGTATCGAGATCGCCGATGTGCTGCGAGACGAAGGCCTCACTGCCCCGTGTAACCGTGATGGTCGATTTCAACGCGCCGCCTACGGCGAGCACGGGCGCCACAGACCTCGCAAGCCGGATCGGTTCGGGAACATAGCCGCGGGCGCGACGAATGAATTGACGCCGCCCCGCCACCACCGCCACCACGGAATCATCGGCGCGCGTCAGAATATCACGATCATGGGTCACAATAAGATCGGCGATGCCCGCGAGCCGCCGCAGCGCCTCCGCGTTGTCGATCGGGAGCGGTTCGCCGCCGGGATTAGCACTGGTGCTGACAATGACCGGACCTTCACCCCCATCCCATGCACCTGTCGAACGAAGCGCATGGAAGATGAGGTGATGCAACGGGGCCACCGGCAGCATGATGCCAACGCGCGACAGGCCGGGGGCTATCGCCGGCGCCAGATTGTTGCGCGACAGCAGGAGAACGATCGGGCGGGCGATGGATTCGAGCAGTGGGAGCTCGGCGGCATTCGCCTCCGCAATCTCGCTGACCTGCTCTACGGAACCAACCATGACCGCGAACGGCTTCTGGTCGCGCTGCTTCTTCTTGCGCAAACGCTGCACGGCGTCATGGTTGCGAGCGTCGCAAAGCAACTGGTACCCGCCCACTCCCTTTATCGCGACGATTTGGCCGCCGTCGATCGCCGCGGCAATATCGTTGATCCCATGACTGAGCCGAGGACCGCATGTCGGACAGGCAATCGCTTCCGCATGAAACCTGCGGCTCGCCGGATCGGCATATTCGCCCGCGCAGGCGGCACACATCGCAAACTCCCTCATCGCAGTGTTCCGGCGATCGTAGGGAAGCCGTTTGGCGATGGTATAGCGAGGGCCGCAATGAGAGCAGTTGATGAAGGGATAAAGGTAATATCGGCTGTTCGGGTCGAACAACTCATCATGACATTGCTGGCATGTTGCTGTATCGGCGAGGATTCGGGTCGACACCCTCCCGTGTTCGCTGGCGCGGATCGAAAAATCTTTCGCCGCAAGCGCACCAATCTTCTGAACGGAGATGTGGTCGATCCGCGCCAATGGAGGCCTTTCGCGTGGCAGAGCGGCGACAAACTCGCACGTACGGTCGCCCTCAACCTCGATGATCACGCCATCGGGATCGTTGGCGACGAACCCGGTCAACCCATAGCGGGTAGCGAGACCATATACATAAGGACGAAAGCCGACACCCTGCACGGCGCCACTGATGCGCACCCGCAGCCGCGTTCCGCCGCGGATGATTGCGTCGATGCTCGCGCTCATCGCGATGCGTCCTGGACGGGACGCCTCTGATGCGCAGCCTGTTTCCGGATCCAAGCGTAGAGCCCGACAAAGCCCTCGCCCGTACGCGCCGAAACCGTCAGCACCTCAATGTTCGGATTGACGCGTCTCGCATATTCGATGGTTTGGGCTAAATCGAAGTCGATCACCGGCGCAAGATCAATCTTGTTGATCAGCATCAGCGACGATGCGGCGAACATATCCGGATATTTGAGCGGCTTGTCTTCACCATCGGCGGCCGAGAACACCACGATCTTACAGGCCTCGCCGAGATCGAACGCCGCGGGACACACTAGATTCCCGACATTCTCGATGAAGAGAATACCGCCCTTGAGCGGCGGCAAGCGGCGATAAGCCTCGCCGACCATCGCAGCATCGAGATGGCAGCCCTTGCCGGTATTGATCTGGATTGCGGGCACGCCGGTTGCGCGAATGCGATCGGCATCGTTCGAGGTCTGCTGGTCGCCCTCGATGACACCAACCGGGCGGCCACCCTTGAGCTCGGAGACGGCGCGGACGAGCAGCGAGGTTTTGCCCGCGCCCGGACCGGAAACAAGGTTGAACACGATCAGGTCATCGGCCAGGAAGCGCGCGCGGTTGTCGGCGGCGATCCTATTGTTCTTGCCGAGGATGTCGCGCTCGATCTGAATGGCTCGCTCGCCGCTCATACCCGCGATCTTCAAGCCGGCCGGGTCGGCGCCGCAATCCACAAGCGCCCCTCCGCCCTGAGCATGCTGATCGCTATGATCATGATGGCGATCATGGCCGTGGTAATGGTTGTGAGAATCTTGCACCTTTTCACCGCCGTGCATATGATCATGGTGGTGACCGTAGTGACCATGCGCACGATCATGGTGATCGCCCTGGGTTTGCGCACTTTGGCCGTCGGCGCGTTCGATGGAGGGCGTTCCTTCCCTACAGCCACATACGGTACACATTAGTCGACCTCCAGCTCTTTGACCCGCATCTCTTCGCCCGCGGTCACCTGTAGCTGAAAGCTGCCGCAGCAGGGACAAGGCTCATAGCGTTGCGCAATCTCAACGCTCCTCGAACAGGCCATGCACCAGGCGACACCAGGCAATTCGACGACCTCAATAACCGCGCCATTGGCGATGGTCCGCGCTGCAACGGCCGCAAAGCAGAACTTCATCGCTTCGGGAGCGACATGGCTCAGCGCCCCGATCTCCAGACACACGGTCTTCACCCTGGAAAACGATCGTCGGCGCGCCTCCTCCTCGACGATCTCGACGATACCCTCACAAAGCGCCATTTCATGCATCGCCAATTTCGCGAAAATTCAGAGTGAACCCAACGCAAGGGTCAAAGGATCCGACCATCGCGCGAACGGCACCCCGTGCCTGTGGTTTCGCGACCAGCACCACGCCTTGCAGGCTGCGGACAAGCGGTCCGCGCGCGTGGAAATTCCACTCGGTCGGGGCAAGAAATTCGAAGCGCAACAGCTGTCCCTGACGATCAAGCTCAACCGCGTGATAGAGACGTCCCCTGGCGCATTCGATCGCGGCCGCACCACGGCCCGGCCCCAGCCTGTAGCTTTCGATGATCCCATCCTCCGCTGTTTCAACATGAGCATCGTGGCGGAGCCAAGCGTGCAGCCGCACGATTTCCGCAATCCTCGCCTTCAGCCGCTCGGCCGGCCCCGACCGGCCCAGCGTGAGCTGATCACGCATCATTTGGCGTGCCCACGCACCTGTTTCGGGAATGCGGCCCTCAAGGTCGGGACAACGGCAAAATCCTGCATCATCCACGAGCCGTTCAATGACGCCGCGGTCGTCGGCAACGGACAAAAACGAGTGCTGCATCGGCGTCGGGTTCAACGCGTCTTCCTCGAGAGCCGCGACGCTAAGCGCTAGCGGGTTACCGAGCGCCGGCGCTCCGTCTTCGTTCGTTACGCCAAGCGCTGTCAGCGCAATCCCAACCCGCGCTATTGCCTCGCGTCGAACCTGGCCGCAGCTGGGCTCTGCGCTGCTGAGAAGTGCCGATACCCCCTCCATCAGGGCCCGGATCGCTGCGGCGCTCGTGGTATCCAGCGCGAAATGCCCGACAAACAGGCCCCGCAGCAATTCCGCCAGCCGCTCGGCAACGACCATGACGATACGATGCTGGCGCGTCGTAAGGCTGATGTTTTCGTCGCGCGCCGCCTCGATCGCGGACAGGAATGCCACCTGGTGCGCGGCGGCACACAACGAGAAGATTCGCGGCAGCACGTCGAGCAACGAAACGGCCGGCTTGCCGGCGAACAGCCGCCCCAGTGGCGGCCGGACGCGCGGCAGAATCTCGACCGCGGCAATTGCGTCGCCAGCAAGCGATACGCTAACATCGATCTGGTTGCGGACGGCGAGACTCATGCTCGCCGCTCCGTCAGTACACCGCGTAAGAAATGCCGGCGGTCGATCGAACCAGGTCGCGCATCGGGCCCATCTAACGCCGCGCGATTGGCCGGCGACATCAGCGCCGCGAGCCCTGCTTCGGCGGTGGCGCGCGCGGACGCCATGTGCTCGAACTCAAACATCGGCGAGAACAGTGAGTAGCTCGCGATCAAGCCCACGGCCGCCGGCTCACTGACGGTGAATTCGATCTCGCCTGCCGGAAATCGCAAGCGCAGGTTCGATCCCGGGCTCGGAGACGATTGCGAAGTGCAGTCACGCATGAGTGTGACCACGTTCATGAACCAGGGCGTGACCATCATGCCGACGACCCTGCCCTCGCGCGCGCGAAAGTCGATCGCTGCGATGCTCAAGACGTCGTTGAAGATCGGCAGGTGGCGCATGGTACGATCGGTGATATCCCGATAGGCTGCCGCGAGCCTCTCGCCCCACGCCGACGCATCGGCGTGCAAGCTCCTGCAGAAACGCTGTTCGCGGTCAGGCGTCATCTTCAATCACCATGAACTTCGTTTTGGGCGCATCGCAGTTTGGACAACGCCAATTTTCGGGCAACCCGGCGAAAGGCGTTCCCGCTGCAATTTGCGTCGCCTCATCCCCCTCACCCAGGTCGTAGACGATCCAACAGATGCCGCACTCCAAGCGCGCGCCGTTTGCGATATCCTTCCGGACGCCAAAATTCTCGAAGCTCGTCATTCGAAGTAAGCTTTGATGATTTCTTGCAGGCGTTCGGCGGAAACCCAGAAATCTTCCTCGGCGGCCAACGCAGCCATTGGCACGCCGCCGACTTCCAGCGTATCCAGAATTATGCTGTCCATGGCATTGAAGAACTGCACCGACCAGACGTTCCGGATGCCCGTCGCCAGCACTCGGCAAGTCCCATAGCCGCGCGAGATGAGCTGGATCGGACCGTTGCCGACGCTTTGCTGCAAAAACGCCAGGTCGACCGGGCTCATCGGCAGCAGGGTGAAGTTGATGATCTGCGAGCGCATGCCCGGCTGCCAGGCCATTGCCCGCTCACGGATTTCTGCGAGTACCGGCAGCACGTTCATCGCGCCGTCCGGTGCCGCGCCGATCAGAAGATCGCTCGACGTCAGGTCGGTTGCGGCGCGCCGCACGATTTCCGGGATCGCACCGACCTCGACATATTCGTGTGCCGCGTCGGTCTCGATGCGCACGCGCCAGATTCCCGCAAGTACCGATTCCTGGATTTGCGCCACGCGGCCACTCGGCAAAGCAACAACGCCGGAGAGCTCGCCCTCCCCGAGCACTTCGGCAATCAGCCTGCGCTCCGGATCGTTGAGATTTCCGATCCTGAACAGCTGCGTCGGCACATCGCTCTTCTGGCCAGCAACGGCGGCCGCGACCGAATACAACAGCGCGATGGCATTCGGACAGTTCCTTGCCAGCTCGATGCCATTGAGCGCAGCGGGGTTCGCGAGCGCCCTCGCAGCCCCTAGCCCGCTATGGGCTGCGTCGAGACTTTCCGCGGCGATGGGAAACACGCTCATCGGCTGCTCGCATTTTCTCGGCGCTATCGGACGCGACCCGGAAACCTGTTTCATGATACGACGTCCCCTTTTGTGTGCGGGGCTGCTGCTTATGTCCACGATGCGTCATTGGCGCGGGCGATCAATGAGCTTCGAAACGCGGTCGATAGAGATCTCCCGGATCTTGGCGATCATGCCGAGTGTCTCGCGCTTGTGGGACGCTTGCGGTCCCCACCTCGAACAGACGGAGCCGCGTCAGATCATGTTTCCCGGATTGAAAGTCCATTAGCCGCCTCTTTGATAGTCCATGGTTCTGCTGGGTCAGGTGTAGCAAGGGACGTGCCAATCGTTGCTCTTTCGCGATTGCATTCCCGCTCGTATCAGCACCCGGTCGAGATATTCCTCGTGAAGCTTGTTTCGGCTTCATCCGCTGATATGGACAAAAATGGGCAGGCAGTGACCGGGAGGCGGCGCCGGGCTAGCGCAGGTACTCGGGCAATTGCGGCTCTTGACCGATCAAGTCCGCAAAGAAACGATCACAATCGTGGCCATTGAGGGCCGCATCAAGCCCCTCAAGAGCGTCCGCGATCAGCCGCGCTTCGTCGTCATCCAAGAGCCGCACCGCGGTATCGATATGGACAAGCACCTTGGCACCGAGAGGTGGCTCGGAGAGCAGCATGACTGAGACGCGCCGCTGTTCATCGCCATATTGGCAAAGCGCCGACATGCCGTCGGTCTCAATAATCGTCATTGGCAAGCCAAGGCACATGGTAATCCGCGAGCCGCTAGATCGGCCGCGCCCTCCTCTCATAATTTGTATGGTCGATATCGTTCGCGAGCAGATGTTCCGAGTGCGGTAGCGGCGCCATCCGCAGTTTTGCCGGAGAACCCCACTGCGCCAGCAGTTCGCAAGCCAGTTCGATCGCAGGCGCAATCTGATTGCGCACCGGAGCCGTCAGCGGCCCGCCCCAATCCTCCAGGTCAAGTGGCTGACAGCCGATTAGAGCGAGCTGTCGCGGGCAGTGGCCAAGCAGGTTGGCCGCACTTAAAACCTCCTGGAAGCCGGTCTGATGCAGGCTCACCTTCTTGGCGCCGGTGAATTTCGGCACCTCCTCGTCTCGCACGAGCTTCAAGTGCCCGGGGGCGAGTCCATAGTCGATGGCATCGAACGCGATCAGGCAATCGGCCTTTTCGAGAAAGTTGACGAGGTAGAGCCCCTGCGTGCCGCCATCGAGCATGGTGACATTGCTAGGGACGGCGTAGCGGCGGTGGAACTGCTCCACCACGCGCACGCCGAACCCATCATCAGCCCACAGGATATTGCCGATGCCGAGCACCAGGATCCGTTTTGTGTTCTCCGGAGTTGGCAGCTGCATCGTCAATCAATCGCGGAATTCGCGCTCGCCGAAAATGATCGATGAGACGATGCTCTGGCGCGACACGATATCTTCGCGAACCGCTGTATAGATGTGAATGAGCGCAAACGTCACGATCATCCACAGGCCGAGATGATGCCCGGTGCGGACGTCCTGGCTGTTCGGCCTAATCGAAAACACCCAGCCGAACAGCCTGTACTGCCAGCTGTCGTTGCCGGTGCCCTGCGCGTACAGTGCAAAGCCGGTGACGATCATGAACGCGGTCGCCAGCGTAAACATGAAGAACATCGCAAGCTGGGCCAGCGGATTGTGCGCGGCGTATTTCTTTGGCTCGGCCGCAACGAAAGCGTACCAGCGAATCTCGTGCCACACCTCGCGCCAATAGCTCTTGCGCCAAATCGGCACGTAGAAAATCTGCTTAGCATGGGGGTTGCCCACGACCGCCCAGTAAATGCGCAAGAGGAAGCCGAGCGTGAGCACATAGCCTGCGATGAAATGCACAAAACGGATATAGCCGAACAGAAAATTGTCGCCTGTCTTTCCGGGAATGGTCGGTATCCCATTGCCGATGAAATAGCCGCTGAGGCCCAACACCAGGATTGCCGCGGCGTTGATCCAATGCCACAGCCGCACGGGCGCTTCGTACACGTAGACGACGCCACGCTCGCTGCTGGCGGAGCGTACCGGGTCAACCGCGACAGTGGCAGTTAGCGCTTGCGGAGATTTGTCCAACAATGCCGCCTCCCCTAGCGGGCCTTGACCGTTGCCATTTCCTGGCCATCCGGTCCCATCACATGTGTCGAGCAGGCCAGGCATGGATCAAACGAATGGATCGTGCGCAGGATTTCCAGCGGCTTATCCGGATCAGCGATCGGCGTATCCATCAGCGAGGCCTCAAATGCACCGATATTGCCATTTGGATCACGCGGAGAGCCGTTCCATGTCGTCGGCACGACGCATTGGTAGTTGTCGATCTTGGTCTGCTTGATCTTGATCCAGTGCCCGAGCGCACCACGCGGCGCCTCGGTGAAACCGTAGCCCTTGGCTTCCTTCGGCCAGCTCTCCGGCTTCCATTTATCGATGTTGGCGGTAGCAGTGTCACCAGCTTTGATATTCGCCATAAGCTTGTCCTGGAAATAGCGCATCTGGTGCGCGGCCCATTGGCATTCGAGCGCACGTGCCGCAGTGCGGCCGAGCGTCGAGAAGAGTGCAGCGAAGGGAAGATCGAGTGTCTTCAGCAGCTTCTCGGTTGGCTCCTTGAACTCCTCTTTGCCTTGTGCGTGACCTATGAGGTATCGCGCCAGCGGTCCCACCTCGACGGCGTTGCCGCGCCAGCGAGGCGCCTTGATCCAGGAATATTTGCCGCCTTCGTCAAGCTCCTTGATGTCGGTCCTGGTGCCCTTAACGTTGGGCCCGAGCCGGAAATTCGGCTCGGTTATACCATCCCAGGGATGCAGCCCCCTGGTTTCATCGGGGTACTTGTACCAGGAATGAGCGACGAACTCCTGGATCTGCTCGGGATCGCCGTGATCGATCGGCAGAACTTCGCTGAAATTGCCATTGAGGATCACGCCGCGCGGCTGCTTGAGGTTTTTCGCGGAATAATCATTCGCGTTCTCGGGAATGTCGCCATAGGACATTAGGCTCTTACTCGAGAGACCGCAGCCATAGAGCCAGTCCTTGTAGAAGGAGCCAATCACGGCAATGTCGGGCAGATAAACCTGCTCGACGAATTCGATCGAACGGCCAATGATCGAGGATACCAGATTTAGCCGCTCCATATTTATGGCACCCACTGCACCGGTACCATCGACATTGATGGCGCATGCCACGCCACCGACCAACCAATTCGGATGCGGGTTCTTGCCGCCATAGA
Organism: Bradyrhizobium lablabi; assembly: GCF_001440475.1. GTDB lineage: Bacteria > Pseudomonadota > Alphaproteobacteria > Rhizobiales > Xanthobacteraceae > Bradyrhizobium > Bradyrhizobium lablabi. The sequence continues at coordinate 14,179 of NZ_LLYB01000032.1, forward strand.
TGGCGTGGATCTTGACGACGTCCTTCTGGAAGTCGAGCGCTTCCAGATAATGCGCCAAGGCCATCAGGTTCGCTTCCGGCGGAAGCTTGTAGGCCGGATGCCCCCAGTAGGCGTTCTTAAACGGGCCGAGCTGCCCTGATTCAACGAACTTGGTCAGCCTGATCTGCAGATGCTTGAAATAGCCTGGCGACGATAGCGGCCAGGGGGAGACCGACTGCGCCAACGCAGAGGTCGCCTTGGGATCGGCCTTTAGGGCGGAAATCACATCGACCCAATCCAGCGAGTGCAGGTGATAGAAGTGCACAAGATGATCGTGCACTTGCAAGCAGAGCTGCATGATATTGCGGATCGAATTAGCATTCTCGGGAATGATGATACCCAGCGCGTTCTCCACCGCGCGCACCGAGGTGAGCGCATGCGTGCCGGTGCAGACGCCGCAAATCCGTTCGGTGAACGCCCAAGCATCGCGAGGATCGCGTCCACGCAGGATCGTCTCGATGCCGCGCCACATAGTTCCGGATGAGACCGCGTTGCAGATCACATTGTCGGAATCGAGATTGACCTCGACGCGGAGGTGGCCTTCGACCCGGGTCAGCGGATCGACGACAATGCGTTTGCCGAAATTGTCGAGCTTGAATCCATTCGGTGTCTGGGCGTCCATCGTTGTCCTTCTCTGAATTCGATTATTCTTCCTGAGCTACGCGGCCCCGTTTACCGGTCAGCCGCTTCGCGGCTGTGATCGCCGCGTGTGCGGCAACGGCTAGGCCGACAGCGCCAGCAGCGGCCATGCCAATTTGGTCGGCGTTGGCCTCGATGCCGAATTGCTTGATGGTCGTCAGTCGATCGTAAAATGAGCCCTTGTCCCAAAAGCCATCTTCGGAGCAGCCGAAGCAGCCGTGGCCGGATTGGATCGGGAAGGAAACGCCGTCGTTCCACCGAACGGCCGAGCAGGCGTTGTAGGTGGTTGGCCCCTTGCAGCCCATCTTGTAGAGGCAATAGCCCTGGCGCGCGGACTCGTCGTCCCACTCCTCGACAAACTGGCCGGCGTCGAAATGGGGACGCCGATAGCACTTGTCGTGGATCCGCTGGGAATAGAACATCTTTGGACGCCCTTGGCGGTCGAGCTCGGGAAGCTTTCCGAACGTGGTGATGAAGGTCACCAAGGCGGTCATGACCTCGGCGATGGGCGGGCAGCCAGGCACCTTGATGATCGGTTTGTTCGTGATCACTTTATCGATCGGCGTCGCCTGAGTCGGGTTGGGCTTGGCTGCCTGCACGCAACCCCAAGACGCACAAGTACCCCAAGCAATGATCGCCATGGAATCTTCCGCCATCGCCCTGAGCTTTTCGACGAACGGCTTGCCGCCATCAATGCAAAACATGCCGCCTTCGTTCAGCGGCGGATTGCCTTCAACGGCAAGCACATACTGCCCCTTGTACTTGGCGCGGGTCTCCTCGAGGATAGCTTCGGCCTGGTGTCCTGCCGCCGCCATGATTGGGGCGTCATAATCCAGCGAGATCATCGACAGCACCACGTCTTTGAACAGCGGATGGGCCGAGCGGATAAAGCTTTCCGAACAGCAGGTGCATTCGAGCCCGTGCATCCAGATCACGGGCACACGCGGCTTTGTCTCCAGCGCGTTGGCAATCTGGCTTGCCGCGAGCGAACCGAGCCCGAGGCTCGTTGCCGTCAAACTGCAAAACTTGTGGAAACTGCGACGCGTGATACCTTGACGTCTGATGACGCCGTAAAACGTTTCCGTTGCCTCACCCATAAACCCTTCCAAGCTGTTATCGACGGCTTACTGACGCTCTGATAGCAAGAAGCAGGCCAACACCACCTGAAACACTTGAGAGATGCCAAACTTTTTCCAGAAAAAGCGCTCAAATTAGTCACGTGGGGCCATGAGAGCTGAGGAAACGGAAACGAACGCACGATGTGCGTTCGCAGCGTCTACATAACCAAGTCGTCGCATGCCGCAATCCGGCGGCGCCACCTTCTTCAGGTTTTCACGAAGCTGGCCTCTCAGGACTAGATTGGATTTTTAAGGTTCGCAATCTCGTCAGGTGGCTTATCGCGGCCAGTCAGCCGCTTATCCTAGAAGATCAGCATATCCGTGCAACATCCCTTCGTTGCGGCGAACGTAGCCAGCCGTGTCGTGACGTCTTTGAGCCCCTACTTGGATCTTTGTCGTATCACGAATTGTCCAAGTGAATGCTAGAGCACCGGCTCGCAATTCCAATTCATTAAGAATCCTTCGACCAGTGTCGGACACCACACGTCTTACACATACCGTCAGCTTAGGGACGCGCCGCGGGTTAACAGCCGCTGTGAAAGAACGGCCTCAACACTCTCGGCCCCCTCAACTCCGACGCTTGGACGCCCCGGTACAACCGTATGTCTTAAGGCAGTAATACGGTGCATCCGGGAAAACTGATCCAGCGCATAAACACAAGACGCGCGTAGCTTTGCGATTTCATCACCAAGGCGTTCGATGATGGGCGAAATGGTCGCAGACCTGGGAAAGTCCGCTTCCCCTTCTAGCCAAGTTGGCGTGGGTTCCGCGCTTGCATTGCCCGGTGACAACCAGCGGAATACCTCGCTAATGCATCCCTGCGGATAGTATTCGGACAGCCGATATACGTCCCTATAGAATTACGGCTTCTGTTGGTAGAGATCTTCACCGAACAGTAGCACCGAGACCGCCACTATCCGCGCAGAGAACCGGCCGCTCGGGCCAAGCTCCTATTCTTGTAAGGGCTTTTTCCATAAAACACACGAAACTGGCCAAATAGGTCGGGTGACATGTGCTCCAAAAAGCGCGTCAGAACATAATTTGCTGACTCAAGACGCTCAATCATACCGCAAGACATTGGCGAGCGTCAGCGTCAGCCGTGTCACGTAATTCAAGTAGAGATCGATTGGTAGCTGTAGATCGCTCTCGATGAGTAGGTGACCCAAGCAAAAATCCCGCTCTTCGACCCCGGCCGCGCCGAGGCAATATGCGCGTGGATTGCTCTGCACCGAGTTCGCAAGGATCATATCTTCATACGAGAGGACCTCAATGCTAGGCTTCCGATCACAACTTAATCGGGCAAGACGGCTTAGCTCCTCTCCTATGGTCAACTCCGCTTCTACGGGATGAAGACCAGCAAACGCTGACATCTGATAAGCACAGTTGACGAGATAGTGGATGTCTGTCTTGGCGATCGCGAGCTCGGGCTGCGGCAGATTCAGCAGCTGCACCTCATAGTCAGCCGATGCAATCATCCCGTTAATGCTGCGTCCAAGATCCCTGCCCCCTTCATCTAGCCGTTTACTGCGTTTGATCTCGGCAATGCAGTGCGGGAGCTGATCGGCGACCAAATTGCTGAGAAGCCCAAGCGGGCGCTTTCTCTGCCCGCGATCAATACTATCGGTCAGATGAGAAATATCTGCGTCCGATAGCTCGGCGCGTTCATGCTTTCGGACTCCCACTAATTTTCGTGTGTAGAGAAGCCGCGATGACATCTGCGGCCGCCGTCACATCAATTTCTTCTTTGGCTCGTTGCTGAGAAGCGCATTTCGATCAGCGAACTGCATTCGTCTCCGTCACTCGACGCAGGTCAGATCGCACCTAGCGATGCGCCGGCGAGGCGCGCGGGATGAGTACAGTTTGTCGAGGACAGGCGGATATCGCGGCCAATGCGTCTTCGTGCGTTGCGAAGCCCGACGGCTCAGTACGGCGTCTCCGGTGCTGATTTGGATCAATTGAGTAGGTTTCATATAACTCCTGCGCCTACGACTGGGAGAGTGGCATGATCGTGTGGGTCCTTCCCAGCAATGCACATGCCACCAAGCACGTCGTGCGGGCCTTGCTTGAAGAGTGAAAACTATGTGCTTCGCTTCGCGGCGAGCGAATATTTGCACCTCCGCGTCGCTTTTCGAACATACGCGTCTGCAACCGGACACGCCGAATACGACACCACGGTCGTAACATCCCTCGATCTCGCAACCGTTTCGATGCGCACGTCGAACTCGCCCTGAACCAGTTAGGGCCAGAACTGCTTGAAGTGCGCATAACAGCGATAAAGAAGCCCCGCAGTACGGCGGTGCCAGGGTTATGGGCGTTGCCGGGCTCTGGCGGTATTTTCCAGCTTTCCGGAGCTCCGTGGCAGTTGGCGAATGGTCTTGGGAATAGCATCACCCTCTGACTTCAGGGGTGCGAGATCAAGTGTAAGATCTCTAAGCGCGCGCTCGCCACAGTAAAGAAGCCCGATCCCTCTCGGCGGCCGCATTCGCTGAGTCGGAAACACTGCTTCGAAAGCGTACAACCTGACGCTACGTGCGATTCAAGTCTCACCTGAGGGGCCTCGCACGAATTTGTACGAACCTTCGGCTTACGATCTGCTCTTCGCTCGCTTTTTGTCCAGGAATTGTCGTCTCCTTTGGTAGTTGAACTCTGAGCCGCCGGCGCGACTCAGTTTCGCCACGCGCCTTAACGCAGGCTTCGGAGCTGTTCCGCGAGTGCCGGATGCTTTGAGTTAATAGCAGGTGACTGCAAACGGCTTCACCCCGAGGCGTGAGCGGTGCGCTTTGATGCCGATCCGGAAGTCAACTCTTGCGTTTTGTGCTCCGCCAACGCATATACGCACCACGGTAGCGCGATGCGCTATCGCAGCCCTCCTTGGGCGTTTCCTCCCTAGACTTGGGCCGCTTGTTCATTACAAGCGGCCTCTTTTTCTCGGTCGCCGCTATGGCGACGCCCCGGCAATTCTTTCGGAAATTGGCTTGCGCAGGTTGGTTAGACGACCGCCACGCTCGCAACGAGTTGCTACCTTCGGCGCAAGCGCCATCCCCGTCGCTTTAACGAGAAGGGACGAGCACGGTCATGAGAAACTCGCCTTACGCGAGGCAACGCGCCTTCGTTGCAGGTCGGCGGCCCGTGAGGTGTTGAGTACGCATTCTTCTCCGGCCGTGATATCAGTCTTCGCGGTAAAGCCTCCGCGGGCGAATGTTAAAGATGTTTCTCGCATTTGATAAGCGTCGGAGATATAGGGATGGAAATGGGAAGCCTTTCTTTGGTTGGTCCGGCATGCGGTAGTCGTCAATACTATCGAAGGAACGATCTCCCCTTCGGGCGCTCCGGCCGATCTCAGCGATCGGGCGCATTTGGAAGCCGTGCGAAGGCGCTTGCCGCGGGACGCCGCAATGCCAGCAGCCTTCGCACGAGTGCTACGACACGCGCTTGATGATGTAGCTATCCATGATCCAGCCATGCTTGGCGCGTGCTTCCTGTCGGGCGGCGACGATGATTGGCCCCACTTCTGCGAGCGCACCTGACATGGTGATTTGCGGGGGCATCCCGAGATAGGCGCCCCACCAGATATGTAGTCCGTTCGGATCGAGCCACTGGAACGCGGCGCCGCCATCGAGCATGACGACCACCGTGTCGGCGCCGGATGGCCAACCGCATTCGCGCAGCCGCCGTCCGGTGGTGACGAGAAAAGGCTCCCCAATGTCGTTCAGCGGCAGTGAATGTGCGGCGCAAAGCGCCTGGATCGACGTGATGCCCGGGACGACCTCGATTATCGGCAACGGATCAAGCCATTGTGCGATCCGCAGGCTCGAGTCGTATAGCGAAGGATCGCCCCAGATCAGCAGGGCAACGCGCCCGTCATCACCGAGATGCGCCGCAATTGCCCGGGACCAGGTCACGGCGACGGCGTCGTGCCATTCCTCCACTCCCTTGCGGTAGCTCTCCTGCGCAGTATCGCGAACGGGCACGTCGAACTCAGCAACGCGCGTGCGGCTGTTCGTCAGGGCTTGCGCGCAAATCAGCCGGCGCAGGTCGGCGAGATCGGACTTCACCGGGCCCTTGCGCGGAATCAGCACCAAGTCAGCTGCATTGATCGCGCGGATCGCCCCAAGCGTGAGCTGCTCGGGATCGCCGCAGCCAATGCCTATCAGGGAGAGTGTCAGCATTACGTTATGAAACGGGGGCGGCCGCGGCTTGCGACCGCCCGCACGTCATCTTCAGGCGCCGTTGTGAAGCCGATAGGTAACAAGACCATCGGCAGTCACACCTCGCAGCGATTTCGCCAGTGCCAACACGGTCAGATCGGCCAGCGGTTCAATGACCACGACGAGCGCGTAAGAAGCGGCGAAAGACGCGATGGAGGCGAGGTTCTCGGCCGCAAAGCCCGCACCATACAGCGCCCAGAAGGCGACCCACCCTACGATGCCGGATTGATAGGCGGTTGAAAGCGCAAGTGCCTGCCGATATTGCAGGTCAACATAGGCGGTGTTGCGAGGAATGATCCGCCCGGCCAGCGCCTGGATCGCAAATAAGGGCACCAGCAGCGTCGTCACGTTCATACCATATTGCGGCAGGTCGGTCGGCACGAAGAACAGCCCCTGCAGCAGAAGACCAAGCGCCAACCCGAACGCGGCTGGCGCTGCGCCGAACAGGAGAAACAGCGTCGAGCCGAGAATGAAATGCACCTCCGAGACCCCGACCCTGAAATGCGGCAGGAGTTCGAAGAACGAGAAGACCAGGACCGTTGTTGCGACGGTGCGCACCGCCAGCGAAACAATTCCCTGCGCGCGCACGGTTTCGACCACGAGCTTGAAGGCGCAGCCGGCGGCAACGGCACCGGTTGCGCAACTCAGCACGAGCTTGGCGCCCGTAACGATACCTGGTTCGATATGCATGACTTAAGTCCCTTCTGCCGTCACACCGGACGGCGTTAGCGTTAAAAACTGCAGGGCCGGTCTCCTGGCTCGCGGTTCGAAACCGGTCCCCGGCCTTCCCAGGCCTGACGGCCAGTGGCGGATCGGAGCCCCTCACCGCTTACAGTCGCGGGGGCGGCCGGGCTTTGGGCGCCGCATTCAGGTCCGCCCTTCCCCGTTCCCAATTATGCTCTGGCGCTTTGCGCCGCTTCGAGCACCATGCCTGCTCTGTGTGCTCCTTCCGACGAGGAGACGTCAAGGGGCTCGCGAGATCGGGCGACAGCGTCATCATCGAGTCTCTCCCGCCAGCGTGCCGAAAAGAATGATCGGCGCCGTCGTTGCGGCGCCGGTTTGCGCTAGCTGCTCTGCGAGCTTCGCAATCGTGGTGCGGACAATCCGCTCCTCGGCGTGGCCAAGAGACTCGCAAATAGCGCCGGCGTGTCGGCAGCCACCGTGCTCGATCAGTTTTGCCGCGAGCGCCGGGAATGTGTCGCTTCCCCATATAAATAGGGTCGTTGATTCCGGATCGGCAATTGCCGCGCATCGATATAATCGGGCTCGCTCTTGAAGCACTGGACCTTCAGCCCGCGATCGCGATAGGCGCGCGCCAGCGTCAGCGTCGTCTTGCCGACCCCGGATGCAGGCGCGGAGATGACGAGGCTCGCCGTCATCACGAGCCTTCCGGAAAGCGAGGCGTCGGCCCGAGCGGCCGATAGCGGCGGTCATAGTCGACGGCATACAGGCGGCTCTCTCCGAAATCTTCCGAACCCAGTGTGCGGCCAACCAGAATAACGGCTGTGCGCTCGAGCTCGGTGCTTACAGCAGAGTCCAAGGTACCGAGCGTGGCGCGGACGATGCGCTGATCCGGCCAGCTTGCGCGCCAGACTATTGCAACCGGGCAGTCTCCTCCGTAGTGCGGCGTCAGCTCATCAATCACCGTGGAAAGCAGATGGATCGAGAGATGGATGGCGAGCACCGCACCGGTCGCGGCAAAGGTGGCGAGTTTCTCGCCTTGCGGCATCGCGCTCGCCCTGCCCGGCATCCGCGTCAGCACGACCGATTGCACAAGATCCGGTAGCGTGAGCTCGGCCTCGATCGCGGCCGCGGCGGCGGAAAAGGCCGGCACGCCCGGCGTGATTGAATAGGAGATTTGAAGCGCGCGCAGGCGGCGCAATTGCTCGCCCATCGCCGACCAGATCGAGAGATCCCCGGAATGTAGCCGCGCGACGTCCTTGCCCTCACGATGCGCGGTGACGATCTCCGACATGATGTCGTCGAGCGACAGCGGCGCGGTGTTCACGATCCGTGCATCCTTTGGGCAATGGGCAAGAACGCCCTCGGGTACGAGAGAGCCGGCATAGAGGCAGACCGCACAGGCGGCAATCAGATCGCGACCGCGCAAGGTGAGCAGATCAGCTGCTCCCGGTCCGGCACCGATGAAGTGCACCGTCATTCGGCGTCTCCTACCGCGATCGCTGCGGTCGCCGTCCGATCCTGCGAGACAGCCCGCGTCGAAACGAGGCGCGCACCACGGCCGGCGACCGCAAGCGCTGCGGCTTCGGCGACGGAGCCCGTACCGAACTTCGCCTTGATGGATTCTGACTGTGTGGGCGTGGCAATGCCGGCTAGGACATCGGCTGAAACAGGCCGGATCGGCACGGTGAGTTCGCGCGCCAGCAATTTGAGCGCGGCGGTTTCGGCCTTGTCGCTGACAGTTGCAACTGCCGCGAGACCTTCAGGACCGCCCGCGGCGGCGAGAGCTTCGCGCAGCGCAGCCAGTGTGACCTCCCGCTTGAACCCCAGACCTGCGACCTTCACTTGACTGCACTCCATTGCACGACCGGCCGCATCGCCTCCCAGGAGCGATAGCGGCCGAGGTGACCCGCATGCGCAATCTCAATTCGCATCAACTCGCCACCGTGGCGTTGATGAAGGTCCGAGAGTAGCGCCTCGGTCTCCAGCGTGACGGCATGCGCAACCACCCTTACTCTCGGCTCAATGCGCGACCATACCGCATCGAACATCCTAGCGTCGAGCCCTCCGCCGATGAAGACGGCTTGCGGTGTCTCAAGGCGTGAGAGGATATCAGGCGCTATTCCCTCAACGATGGCGATCCGATGCGTCAGACCGAAGGTTGCCGCGTTGCCGCGGATATTCGCTACGCGATTAGACCGCGCTTCGATGGCGATCGCCGTGCCACCACAGAGAGCCCATTCTACCGAGATCGAACCTGAACCGGCGCCAATGTCCCATAATCTGTCGCCGGATCTCGGCGCCAGCGACGAAAGCGCGAGCGCGCGCATCGGCCGCTTGGTGATCTGGCCGTCATGCACGAAGAGCGCGTCTGAAAGGCCGGAGCTGCGCGGAACGCCGTGCGGTCCATTGGTTTCCAGCGCAACTGCCACCGGCCCCGCGCCGCCATCTGCGGCGTAGCTGTCGGCCCGATATTGCGCCACGGATTCGCGGGGACCGCCGAGCGCGGTGAGCGTCCATAGCCGTGAATTGCCCCAGCCGCGCGCCGTCAACCATTTGGCCAGATCGCCGGGCGCCTTGCCGTCGCGCACGAGACAAATGATGCGCGCTCCATGTGTCAGATGCGGCACCAGGCGTTCGAATGGCGCCGCGTGGATTCCAAGACAGACGACAGATTCGAGCCGCCATCCGAGCCGCGCCGAGGCAAGCGAGAATGTCGAGAGCGCGGGATGCGCAATCCATTCGCTCTTGCTGAGCCGTTCCGCGAGACTGGCTCCTACGCCGTACCAGGACGGATCGCCCGAGGCGAGCACCACCGTCGGACGACCGCGGCAGGCCAGCACGCAATCTGTCTCGAACGGCGCCGCCCAGGGACGGCCGCGGTCGGAAATCCCTGCCAGCGCGAGATGCCGTTCGCCGCCAAACACCGTCTCGGCTTCCGCAAGCGCCTTTCGGCTTGCATCCGAGAGGCCGGCAAGGCCATCTTCGCCAATGCCGATGATCGTCAGCCAGGGATCATGCATGATGCGCGCCCTCATTCTGGGCGGAACAAGCGATGCCAATCTGCTCGCAGACGCTGTGGCGCGCGCGGGGTGTGATGCGATCTATTCCTATGGAGGTCGCACCCGCGCCCCCGTGAACCAGCCGCTGCCGACCCGCATCGGAGGGTTCGGCGGCGTGAATGGCCTTGCCGAGTTCATTCGGCGCGAGGGAATAACGCACCTTGTCGATGCAACCCATCCCTTCGCGGCCGAAATGAGCCGTAATGCGGTTGCAGCGTGCGAGATGACCGGAACACCGCTGATCGCGCTCGAGCGCGCGCCCTGGGCAAAAGGGACCGGCGACACCTGGATCGAGGCCGCGGATATCTCCTCCGCTACGGCAGCATTGCCGAACAATCGCGCGCGGGTATTTCTTGCGATCGGACGCCAGCACATCGCACCTTTCAGCGCCAGGCCGCAGCACGCCTACACTTTGCGGTTTGTCGATCCTCCCGATGGGCCACTGCCGTTTCCGGACGTCGATGTCATCGTGTCGCGCGGACCGTTCACCCTCGCCGGCGAATTGGAGATGATGCGTGCGCGCGGCATCGAATGGGTTGTTGCCCGCAACTCCGGTGGAGCGGGCGCGCGCGCCAAGATCGACGCCGCGCGCGAGCTCGGCCTTCCCGTCGTGATGCTCAAGCGGCCCGAATTGCCTGACAGGCCCCGAGTCGAAAGCGTGGCGGAGGTCATGCAATGGCTCCGTCATCGGGCATGCCTCGGTGCATAGACCCAGCGGCCGACGCGGCGCGTTGCCGAATTACCGACGATGACAAGGGTTCGCATGTCGGCCATCTCGGGCCGTGCCTCGCGCAGCATCACGGTTTCAATTCGCTCCGCGACCGTGCTGACCGCATGGGCGAAGATCACGAGGCGCTCGCCGCAACCTGCCTCCTTCAGCACCGAGAGCGCGCGTTCAAAACCCTCGGGCCGGCTCACTGAGCGCGGATTGTACATCGCGATCGCAAAGTCGGCTTCGGAGGCAAGCCGCAAGCGTTTCTCGATCATCGACCACGGCTTCAGATTATCGGAGAGATTGATCGCGCAAAAATCGTGGCCGAGCGGCGCGCCGGCGCGCGCGGCGGCTGCCAGCATTGCAGTTACGCCGGGCATAACGCGGATTGCAAGCCCATGCCATTGAGACGAGACTTCAAGTGCTTCGAACACAGCCGCTGCCATGGCGAAAACACCTGGGTCGCCCGAAGAAACCATGACAACACGGCGTCCTTCCGATGCCAGCTGCAAGGCATCGCTTGCGCGCTGCAACTCCATGCGATTGTCTGATGGATGCAGCGTCAGTCCTTCACGCGGGGCTACTCGCGCGACGTATGGCGCATAGCCCACGACGTCGGTCGCGGCGGCGAGCGCGGCGGAGACTTCCGGCGTGACTAGCGCCTGGTCGCCCGGCCCAAGTCCCGCGATGGTCAATATGCCCGTCATTCGGCCGCCTCCATCCGGCGTCCCCGCCCATGCACGAGCACGATCGCGAAATAGGGGCACTCGGTCTCGTCCACGTCCTCCAGCCGCGCGACGCGCTCGGCCGGCATAGTGCCGCGTTCGATCAGCCATGCCTCGCCAAGGCGGCCGGCGCCGGCAAGCGCGCGGCGCACCTTCTTCAGATTGCGCCCGGTCTTCATGATGACGAGCGCATCGGAATTGCGCGCGCGTTGCTCGAGCTCTTGTTCCGACAGCGTACCCATCAGTACCGTCATCACATCGTCGCCGAGGGCGATCGGCAGGCCGACCGAATTCCAGCAGCCAGCCATGCCGGGAATGCCGGCGATCACCTCGATCTCGACGCGGCGCTGCAGACGTGCACGGAGGTGCATGAAGGAACCGTAGAAGTAGGGATCGCCCTCGCAGAGAACGACGATGTCGGCCGCGCGGGCGATCCGCGCAAGACGCTCCGCCCACTCGTCGTAAAAGCCGGCAAGGAGGCCAACATATTCCGGACTATCGAAGGCGATCTCCGTAGTGACCGGATACTCCATCGGATATTCGCAGACGTCCTTTGCCAGTAGTCCATCGACGATGCGGCGCGCCTGGCCGGCCCGTCCTTTCTTCCGGAAATAGGCAACGTGCTTGGCCGCACGGACCTCACGATCGGCGCGCACGCTCATGAGGTCCGGATTTCCTGGCCCGAGGCCGCAACAGATGATGCGCCCCATAGCTATTCGTTCCGGCTCGCCAGCGCGTTCACGGCGGCGACCGTGATTGCGGAGCCGCCAAGGCGCCCCTCGACCGTCAGCGCCGGCGCAGGCTGGTCAACCATCAGCGCAAGCTTGGCTTCAGCCGCGCCAACAAAGCCGACCGGACAACCGATGATCGCTGCAGGTCTTGGACAGTTGCGATCCTCCAGCATGTTGAGCAGGTGAAAGAGCGCGGTCGGCGCATTGCCGATAGCGACGATCGCGCCGTCCAGATGCGGCCTCCACAATTCCAGCGCTGCGGCTGAGCGGGTATTGCGCATGGATTGCGCGAGGGAGGGAACCTTGGGATCGTCAAGCGTACAGATGATGGCGTTGCCGGCCGGCAGGCGCGCACGCGTAATTCCCTCCGACACCATGCGTGCGTCGCAGAGGATAGGCGCGGCGTTCTGCAGCGCAGCCCGCGCGATGCGCGCCATGCCGGGCGTGAAGCGGATGCAGGATTCGAGACTCACCATGCCGGCGGCATGGACCATCCGCACGACCACTGGCTCCTCGTCGGCAGAAAATCGCTCAAGGTTCGCCTCCGCGCGAATGGTGGCGAAGGATTGACGGTAGATCGTCGCACCATCGGTTTCATAGACGTGCGTCATCAGGGCGCTCCCGTTAGAACGGAAGGATCCGCGATCATTCGGCCTGCGCTTACTCCACGCTGGCTAGGCGTATCCCTCGTTGAGCCGCTGCGGATGACATCAAATCCCTCGCGGGTCGCAACAAGGGTGAGCGCAGCAGTCCCCGAATGAGCACAGCCTTTGGCACAGCCAGAGACGTGAAGCCTCTCGTCCGCGGCAATATGCGACGCAAGCGACGCTGCAAGTGCACGAGTATCGCAGTGCGCCTCACAGCAGGCGGGCGCACCGCTGCAGGCGACGACGCGCAGGATCGGATCGTCCGCTTGGGTGACGAGGCTCTCGCAGTGGGGCATTTCGCGCAATCCTTCCGCCACAATCATGCGCCAGGGCGTCATCCGTAATCCTTGCGAGCATCCGGCAAGATGGCTGAGAGCGGCATGTGTCAGCTGTCCGAAAGCCGCAGCGACCATCGCGCCTTGCGGATAAAGTCCGGGACGCGGCTCCGCGATCATGCAAGCCGGCTTGACGTTGCTACGAAGCGCGTCGGGCAGTTTTGCGCCAGCCCCGACATGCGCTTTCATTCGCCCTCTCCCCTCCTTGGCTCCGCCCGAGTCGACGAACCACTCGGCAAGCGCGAGCGCAACGCTTACCGCTTCTGTCCGTGAGACGGGACGACCATGCTCCGCACCGTCGGCACGCACGATCAGCTCTCCCGCGATGCTGCGCTCGATCCGGATGTCGGCGGAGGCGCCGGCCAGCGCGGGCTCTGTGCTGCAATCAACGGCGAAGCCGAATTTGGTCGGCAGGTCGGGCGGTCCCATCACAAGCCCGCGTTCAAGTTCTGCTGCGAGAAAACAGGTATCGTCACTGGCGCTCCAGAAGGGCGAGACAAGGATGTTGCGCCGCGCTTCCGACTCCGCATCGGGATCGAGCAAGTGCAGCCGTGAGAGTTCCTCGATCAAGGGCCGATGACCTTGATCACTGACACCCCTGATTTGCAGGTTGCCCCGGCTGGTCAGATCGATCAGGCCGTTGCCGTAGCGCTTGGACAGCACCGCAATTCCCGCTGCCTGCTTCGGAGCCAGCCGGCCACCGTGCGGCCGGATGCGAACCACGAGCCCATCTCCCGACCGCATCGGCCGTAAGGCGCTGGGGCACCAGCCCTTGATCGCAACAGCGCTCATGAAGCCTCCCGCAGCGCGACCGCAATCGAATTGCGCCGTGTCCTCCAGGGCGAAGCTTGATTCAAACGGGTGAAGCAAGTCTCGATCGCCGCAAGCGCCGCCGGATTCTCGCGCGCCATGAAAGTGCGCACGTTGTCGCTGCCAAGCATCGCGTCGTAATAGAGATCGAAGAGATGCGTGGGCACCGCATCGGCAAGATGTGCAAAGCTGGCCATATGCTCTAGCGTGGCAGCGATTTCCGCCGCGCCCCGAAAGCCGTGGCGCATCATCCCGGACATCCATTTGGGTTGACCGCACGCGCACGCACAACGCGCGAAATTTCCTCGGTCAACGAGCGAGCACGCGGCTGATCGGGATGTGTCGCGTAGGTGGTAGAGCGATGGTGTGGCCGCGCCGAGGCGCACCGCCGCGGCCGCAAGGCCCGCCTCATGCACGGCATAGTCTGCGGCGAGCAGCAGATCCGTTTCATGGTAATCGGTGGAAATGCGGGCAAGCGATTGTTTGCGGAAGATCTCCGGCCGGCTGCGCCACGGCACGATGCCGTCGGCCGTCGCCGCATAGGCCGCAGCACCGGCGATCACGTCCGGCGCGTTTATGTCGGACAGGCGGCCGCAGACGTAAGACCACCGTCCAGGCGCGCTGAGCGCGCAACCCTGGCTACAAGCAGACAGGCATTCGACCGGAACCACGTGGACGTCTTCCGGCACGCCGGCGAGAATGGCGCTGTGCAGACGCGCGCCTGGCGTGATTTTGCCTTCTCTTACGGGTTGGTCGGCACGGCAGGTGATGCAGACATGAAGCGTGACGGTCATCGCCCTCCTCGATTTTTGACGGAGGCGATGAGGCGCACGAACCGGAGACACTACGGTTCGTTGCCGTCGCGGAGCACCCCGTCCGCCGGTCTCAAGTCTCTGCGCTGGCAGGTCTCCCGGCTTGCGGAGCAGGTTTTCCCTTCGATCTCCACCTTCCCAACCCTTGACGGGTCAGTGGCTCCTAGAGATCTCTCCGGTCACGGTCGCGGGGGCGGCTGCGCTTCAGGTCCAAGCTTCGCGGCTAGAGCCCTATCGCATTCCCTCTTCGCCTGTCCTAGGACAGGAACCAACGCCACCCCACCATTTGCCCAAGCGTGCAGCTTGTCAAGCCGTAGAGCGTGCTCATGACTTCCGAACCTGATGCCGCTGAGGACGAAACCGTGACCTCTGAAGCCTCGCTGGACGCCCACCATGCGGCCAAAATGGCGAAGAAAAAAAGCAGCGCGCGACCGGATGATAGCCGCCAAGAGCGGTGAGAAGGGACTCATCATCGTCCACACCTGCGCGAGCAAAGGGATATCCTCCTTGGCTCTCGGCATGATCATGCGGTGCGTTGCGCATGGCTTTCCCTGCGCCATGATGCAATTCATCAAAGGTGCGTGGGACGCCGGCGAGCGCCCGCTGCTGACCGGACATTTTGGTGAATTGTGTCGCGCCAACTGGGAACATCGGCGATCGGCGAAGGAATTTACCACTCGACGATAGCCTAGGTTTCAACTTTCCATCCAGAGCCTTCATCGCGTGTCAACTCGTAGGTCAACAAATCAGGATGCTGACCGCGATGCATTTGATGCGAACCTGGCGATTGGCCGAAGCGCAACTGGTAAATGCCATGCCTGTCCTTAGGAAAAAAGCTTTTCTGCCGGCCCACTATCGTTGCGGAATAATAGGCCGCTGACAGACATCAACTAATCCGATGGGCCGTTCTGACCTATCGATGGATTGGTGCGAGGACGCGGCGCCGCCCCCTGAATTCATGGGCGTGAGTGAGATCAAATGCAAGATCTGCAAGCTGGCGCTCCTGCTCGCCAAAAAAATGCCCGGCCTCCTTTTCGGCGGCCGGGCGGAAGTCAGTCTGGGGGGGGGAGCGACGCTGCTACACATCGCACCAGCTTCCGTCGGCAGAGGGAGGGTGCCGGCGGTTCATTTACGGCGGGGGCATTCGCCGTTAACTTTAGCCACGGGAAGGCCGATATACGTTCCAAATGAAATCAGGTTTCGCTTCCTTCTGCTCTATTCAGGGAATTCGGCCCAACGATCGCGTGAAGCTCGACAAGTGCGTCGGTCACGTAATCTTGAGGCGATCATCAAAGATATGCTTCAAGATGAACCCACGGAAAAGAGGCTGTCCGCCAATGCTTCGCCCACCTGTGATCACTCATCCGCGATGGAAGTGACGTCCGAGTATGTGTGCCATTTGCACCAGACTATGCGCGCTTTCTAACAGCATTCCGCAAAACTGGTGAAATCGATTGTTTCGATGGGATGCATCTATGCTGTTGATACATAAAGACATGCGTTCAGCGACCCTTGATCTAAATCGCCTCGTTCGCGCAGGACGCTCTGGTGACCAGGCGTAGGCTCTGGCCGAATTGCAATCCATTTTACCAAGACATCGCGGTGGCCGACTTTTTTGCGCGGCCTCGGCCCGTTTCCCATCTGCAAGGCCCGCTGCGTGTTTGCGCTGCTTTCGGATCAGCCAGCGCACGCGGCGGAAACCCCACAATTGCGAGTCTAGGGCTCAATCGCGAAAGACCGCTGAGAGGGCATGTTGGCCGACGGCTGGTGCGAAGCTACTCATCGAGGCTTGCACGGACACGGCTCGCAAACAGCGAAGCACCCGGCTCATCATGGCGCAGGATTGTTTGGTGGCCGACAAAGTCTCGCTACGCAACGTGGTAATTGCGACACTATTCTCAATCCAAGAATGTCGCGCGGCCGTTCCCTGGGCCGACTAGACGCAGATCATCGGCAGCTTCCGAGCGGCACGTCGTTTGCAAGGGTGATATTGGGCATGGACACGGACCTTCAGCCGTGCCGATGCCCGCAACCTTCAGGTTGCAGCCCGACGCACCTCTTGCTTCTCCCTTTAGCAAAGTGCGTCGGGCTTTTTCGGTCATACAGACACGCCCTTGCAAGAACACCCCCTTGCCTATGGCAACGCCTGTCTTGACCATGCACGCTGCTCTGTATCCGGATTTTCGTATTCGGGATTCGACAATGCACGAGACAACCTTTCGGCGAGCCACCTGAGAGGTTCCCAAACTGATAGATTCCCGTCGATTTAGCTCGGTGGGCTAAGACGTGAAGTCGTGTGCGATCGAGGACCCAACAGCGCAGAGCTCGGCGGCATCAAGGAATCGGCTGGGCCACTCCGAAAACCTGCCTACGGGTCTACCGCCGATCGATTACGTCCTTATGGCCGATGACATAGTCCCCTCCTTTACGGTTGAGCGGGTCAAGTATCAGGGGCGAAACAGCCGACCGTATCGCGCTAGATCAACATCGGAAGCACCTGCCCAGGGCGCGCGAGGACAAGGCGCTACGATCAAGCGTTACAGCCGCGATTCCGACATCCGCTCGACGCGGCGCGGATCCGGCGTTTCGTCGTCGTCAGAAGCGCCGGGCTGACGCCATCGACCACCTCAGTTGTGCTTTTCAGGTAACAGCGGCCTGATCTCGGCCAAGCCCGCGATCGCATCACAACCAGAATGCTCGCGATCAGGATAATGAAATTCTTTTCGAAGATTTGATGGCGGGTTCAGAAGGCAATCAGATCGTTCCTTATTGCGCCGCCTGCAGCCCGAGCTCTGTAGCCAATTCCGCCCCGCCTGCCCGCACTGTCATCCATAGATTATAGACCATGATTAACGACCCGATCAAGAACAGCGCTCCACCTGCGGCGCGGATGATGTGGAAGGGATGCATCGCTTCCACGGTCTCGATGAAGGAATATTCGAGGAAGCCGAGCGAGGTGTAGGCGCGCCACATC
>NZ_LLYB01000033.1 GCF_001440475.1 Bradyrhizobium lablabi
CGTCGCGGCAGGCGGGCGGGGGCTTCGCGTGAAAGTTTTCGTAAGGCATCGCCAGTCGTTCCTGGCGCGAAGCGTCGTTCGACCAGCGCTTCGGCATGGGCCGCAAGAAGTCCGGATTCGTTGGTTTCATCGGCCAGCAATGTCTCGTCTTCGCCGCGGCCTTCCTCCTGCAGGCGAACGACTTCTTCATCTTCCGCGCCCGCATGATCGACTGCTTCGCTGCCGAGGAAATGCAGGTCGAACAGGCGATCGTAGGTGGCACGCCGCTCGGGCGGCGGGGCGAGCGTCGCCAGCCCCGCTTGGCGGATCGCTTCCATGCTGCGTGGCCCCAACAGTTCGATCGCTGCCAGGAACGCCGTGGTCTGTTCCGGCGCCACCGCAAAGCCGTTGACGCGCAGCAGCGCGACAAAGGATACGAAGACGCCGGCGGCGCGCGGTAATCGAAGTTCGTCACTCACGCGGCAGCCTCCGCAATCAGGGCATCGAGCCGGCCGGAGATGAAGGTGAGATCCTCCTCGTCCTTCAACGCGACGCCGATCGAACGCTTGAAGGCATCCGGCCAGCGCGCGCCGCGCGCGTGCAGGAGCGTGGCCGCTTCGGCCCAGTCCACGGCTTCCGCAATGCCGGGCGCCTTGCTCAGTGGCTCGCGCCGGAGCTTGCCAACGGCGACGACGACGGCGCGCGCGGTTGCTTCGGCAACACTCGATGCCCGCATCATCACGATGCGCGCTTCGCGCTCGGCGGTGGGATAATCGATCCAGTGATAGACGCAGCGGCGGCGCAGCGCCTCGTGCAGGTCGCGGGTGCGGTTCGAGGTCAGCACGACGACAGGCCGTTCGGCGGCGCGCACCGTGCCGCGTTCGGGAATCGAAATCTGGAAATCGGAGAGGAATTCGAGCAGGAACGCCTCGAACTCCTGGTCGGCGCGGTCGATTTCATCGATCAGCAGCACGGTGGAGTCGGGCGCGCGCAAGGCGGCGAGCATCGGCCGTTCGATCAGGAACGTCTCGCCGTAGATATCGATGCTCTCCTCGCCGGCCTGGCGGATCGCAAGCATCTGTCGCGGATAGTTCCACTCGTAGAGCGCGGCGGATGCGTCGATGCCCTCATAGCATTGCAGGCGGATGAGGCGGCGGCCGAGCACGGCGGCGATGGCCTTGGCGGCCTCGGTCTTGCCGACACCGGGCGCGCCTTCCAAAAGCAGCGGCTTGCCGAGTGCCAGCCCAAGATAGGCCGCCGTTGCGAGGCCGTCGTCAGCAAGGTAATACGCCGTGCGCAAGGCACGTTCGAGCGCCTCGGGGCTGTCGATGCCAACAATGTTGCCGCGAACCGTCATGCAAAACCTCAGCGCCTCGCTTGCGGTCGCGCGCCGCCCTGCGCCTTGATCGCCCGCAGGACTTTTTCCGGCGTGATCGGCAATTCATCCATCCGCACGCCGACGGCATTGAAGATCGCGTTGGCGACCGCGGGCAGCACGGGGTTGGCGCACATCTCGCCGGGGCCCTTGGCGCCGAACGGCCCGTCGGCGGCGGGGCGTTCCAGCACCGCGATATCGTGCGGGCAGATGTCGCCGGGGCCGGGCATCAGGTATTCGACGAAGTCGCGCGGGCCGTGCGCCGGATCGGGATAATAAGGTTCGGGCGTTTCAAACAGGGCGTGGCTGACGCCCATCCACGCGCCGCCGACGAGTTGTTGCTCTACCAGGCGTGGATTCAGTGCACGGCCGAGTTCATATGCGCTGTCCATGCGCACCATCGCGACCTCGCCGGTCTCGTCGTCGACCTCGACTTCGGCGACCAGGCAGGCGTGCGCGTAGCACGTGGCGGGCGACATCTCGCCGGTCTCGGGGTTCACTTCCGACAGCGGCACCAGAAAGATGCCGCGTCCCGAGATCGTCCTGCCTTGCTTGAACTGCGCCGCGATGGCGACGTCCTTGGTGGAGATCGAGCGGTGCGGCGCGCCCTTGACGTGGATGTTGCCGCGCCCGTCGGTGTCGAGGTCGGCGGCGTTGACCTCCAGCTCCTCAGCGGCGGCCTCCATCATGACGCCGCGGGCCTCTTTTGCTGCCGCCATCACCGCGTTGCCGACGCGATGGGTGCCGCGCGAGGCGAACGAGCCCATGCAATGCGGGCCGGTGTCGGAATCGGCGGTATCGACATAGACATCCTCGACCGGTACGCCGAGCGTCTCGGCGCAGATCTGCCGTGTCACCGATTTCATGCCCTGGCCGAGATCGATCGACGACAGCGACACCGTGAACTTGCCGCTGGGGTTGGAGTGAACCAGCGCCTGGCTGGGGTCGCCGCCGAGGTTCATGCCGATGGGATAGTTGATCGAGGCGATGCCGCGTCCGCGATGCTTTGCCATGGTCAGCGCCTCCTAGTGCCGAAGACGGAGGAGAAGCGGGTGGCGCCATGCGAGGGTGACGAAGCCGGGGGCCTTGGCGGCGGGGCAGGCGGTGTCGGCGCAGATGGCGGTGGCTGGACGGCCGCCGCCGCAGGCGCGCGGTCATAGGTGGTGCGCTGCTGCGAAACCGCGGCACGTTGCAGGGCAGGCTCGAGCGGCGTCGGCGAAATCGCCGCGCGGCTGCCGCCGCCGTCCTTGCGCGACGACATCCGCTTCACCTCTTCGCGCAGCGGCCATTTTGCCTTCTCGGCCGCGACCTGCACGCATTCGATCAGGGCGGTGTTCTTGGCCTCGCGCCGGTGCGCCTTCATGTCGCCGTCGCGATAGGCGTTGAGGATGCGGAATTCCATCGGATCCATGCCGACGAGATGAGCGAGCTTGTCCATCTGGCATTCGAGCGCAAAGTCCATCGCGGTGACGCCGAAGCCGCGCATCGCAGTCGCAGGCGTGCGGTTGGTGAACACGCAATAGACGTCGCCATGGACGTTCGGAATCGTATAGGGCCCGGGCAGGTGAGCCACGCATTTGACGACGGCGTAACTTGAGAGCCTTGTATAGGCGCCGCTGTCGAAATAGGCGCGGATCTTGCGGGCGACGATGCGGCCGTCGCGCATCACGCCGTCTTTGATGTAGATGCGCTCGGCGCCGCGCGGCGAGCCGAACTGCATCTCCTCTTCACGGCCGAGCTGATAGCGCACCGGACGTCCGGTCAGCATCGCACCGAGGATGGCGAGCGGCTCGGTTAGCGTATCCACTTTGCCGCCGAAACCGCCGCCCACGGTTCCACCGATGAAATGGAAGGTGTTGGAGGGGACGTCGAGGATTTTTGCGCAGGTATCAAGCGAGAAGAATAGCGCCTGCGTCGAGGTGTAGACGACATAGCGGCCATTGGTGTCGGGCGCTGCGATCGAACCATTGGTTTCGGTCGGCGCGTGCTCGATCGGCGACATCTGGTAGCGCTGTTCGAGGACATGATCGGCCTCGGCAAAGCCGCGCTCGACATCGCCGAAGCGCAGTTTCTGATGATCGTAGACGTCGTGATAGACGAAGGTGTTCTTGGGGTAGACGTCGTTGACGACGGGCGCGCCGGGCTTAAGAGCTTCCTCGACGTCGAACACCGCGGGAAGCGGCTCGTAATCGACACGCACTTTCGCGATCGCCTCATAGGCTTCACGCGGGCTGTCGGCGACGATGGCGACGATCGGCTCGCCCTTGTAGCGCACCTTGTCGACCGCCAAGGAAGGTTCGTCGTCCTTGCCGAAATTGATCAGGCTAAGGAGCGTGTTGAGATTGACCGGCACGTCGGCGCCACGAATGATGCGCCGGACGCCGGGCGAGCGCTCCGCTTCCATCGTATCGACTCGGCGCAGGCGGGCGTGGGCGTGCGGGCTGCGCAGGACCTTGAGATGCAGCATGCCCTGCAGCTTGTGGTCGTCGAAATAGGTCGAGGTGCCCGTGACATGGCCGAGCATGTCCTGCCGCTGCGTGCCCTTGCCAATCTCTTTCAGATTGTCGTCGCGCTCGTCGGCGAAGATGTCCTTGCGCAGTTCCAGCATAGTCGTTTCCTTCAGGCGCGAGCCCGTCCGCCAGAGGCAGCGGCGAGGACGGCATTGATGATCGGCTCGTAGCCGGTGCAGCGGCAGATATTGCCTGATATCGTTTCGATGACCTCGGCGCGGGTCGGCGAAGGATTGCGATCGAGCAGCGCCTTCGCCGCCATCAGCATGCCCGGGGTGCAGTAGCCGCACTGGGCTGCGAATTGCTCCATGAAGGCGCGCTGCAGCGGATGCAGGTTGGGGCCGTCCTTCAACCCGTCGAGCGTTTCGACGGCGCGCCCGTTGACGGTCTCCGCCAGCGTGAGACAAGAAAGATGCAGTTCGCCGTCGATCAGCACGCTGCAGGCGCCGCAGCCGCCCTGGCCGCAGCCGAATTTCGGCGTCATGTCGCCGATCAATTCGCGGAGCGCGACCAGCAGATTGACGCCGCCGTCGACGAACACGGCGACGTCGCGGCCATTGTGACGAAACTGGAGCGGAGTTTTTGTCATGAACGCTTACTCCAGGCCGGACAAGAGACGGCGAAGATGGACGCCAACGATCTCGCGGCGATACCAGGCGCTGCCGAGCGCGTTGTCGGCCGGCGATACGCCCTCCGCTGCCGCCGCGGCAGCCGCGCTGATCGCGGAATCGTCGAGCGGACGTCCTTCGAGCGCTCGCTCGGCGGCCCGGGCGCGAATTTGCGTCGCGGCCATCGAGCCCAGCGCGATGCGCGCGCCCGAGACACGGCCGCCGCTGACCGGCAGATGTGCGGCCAGCGTGATCACCGAGCCGCCCTTCGGCTTGATGCGGGCGATCTTGCGATAGCGGAAGGCGTCGGCGCCCGCGGGGCGCTGACAGGAGACCGCCAGCACCAGCGCGCCGCTCTGGCGTTCGCGGGACTGCAGGAATTCCTCGATGGGCATATCGCGGGCGCCGAGGCCGCCCTGCACGGAAACGGTGGCGTCGAGCGCGAGCAGGGCGACGGTGAAATCGCCATAGGGGTTTGGTGCGAACAGATTGCCGCCCACCGTGCCCATGTTGCGCACAGCCGGCCCGCCGATCGAGCGCGCGGGCGCGTGCAGAAAGGTCAGCTCGCGCTCGGCCAGAATTTTTGCGAAGGTAACTCCGGCCCCGATCGTAACGCGCGAACTTGCGACGTCGATGCGCATCAGCGCGCGGTCGGTCGCGCGCACCACCGTCGAGATCGAAACATCGCCCTCGTTGAGGGCGCGCATGACAAGCGTGCCGCCGCCGAGATAGCGCGCGCTGCGGTCGGACGACAAAGCGGAAGCCGCCTCGCTAAAACTCGCAAATGTCCTCACCGTGACGGGCATGGCGTTGCCTCCGCGTTCATGTGGCCTCCTTCAGGTGCCGGCGAATGGCGTCGAAGCCGGCTTGATAGATCTCTTCCGCGACCATCTGGGTCAGCCGCTCGGCATCCGCGGGCCGCGTGGTGAACCGGGATTCCCAGTGCCAGAAGGTGCGGTCGCCGTCGGTGACCGGCAGCAGGCGGACATGGGCGACATAGTTGAACATCGGGATCGGCGTATCGAGCAGGCAATAGCTGAAGGTCTGTTCGAGGTCCGACAGCGCCAGCAATTGCTCGCGCAACTCCGAGCCGTCCTGCAGCTTGAAGCGCCTGATACAGCCGATCTTGTCGGAGGCCTGCGCGCGCTCGATCGTGCTGGTTGCTACCGCCGGGTGCCAGCGGTCGTGGCCGTTGAAATCGCGCAGCACGTTCCAGACCGCGCCGGTCGGCGCGTCGAGGATCGTGCTTTTGACGATATGCGGCACGCTAGCCTCCGAAAGCGCGCTTGAGCGCGTCGAAGCCGCCCTGGAACACGCCGGCGCCGATGTTGTTAACGAGTTCGTTCTCGCGCTCGGGCGCGCAGTCGAACTCGGCGGTCCATTCCAGAAAAGTCTGGTCGCCGTCGGTCACCGGCGTCAGCCGCAAGGTAGCAACGTAGTTCTCCACTCCCATCGGCGACTCCAGGATGGAGTAGGTGCAGAACATGTCGTAGTCGGAGAGCCCGAGCAGCTTTTCGCGGATGCGATCGCCATTGCGCAGGCGGAAATCACGCACGCAGCCGATCTTGTCCGAGGGCTCGCCGCCCTCGATGCGGCTCTCCGCGATGGCGGGATGCCAGTTGGGCATGCCGTTGAAGTCGCGCACCCGCGCCCAGACGCGGTCATTGCGGGCGTTGACGACGGTAGAGACGTAGACCCGGGCCATGGCTTGCTCTTATCCCTTCTTGCGCGGACCGCGCTCGGCAGGGGGCTCGCCGGGCGCGTCACCGGAAGGCGCTGCGTCGGATTTCCCCTTGCGGGATGTCGAATCCTTGATGCCCTGCATGTCGCGGGCCTCGCGAATGAGGCCGGGCATCTTGGCAAGGCTTCCGCCCTCGACGCCGATATCGGAAAGGATCGAGTCGATCAGTGGCGCCTGGACGCGATAACGCAGCGCCGAATCGATCACCTCGTCGGTGGCGCTGCGGCCACCGCCACCGCCGCCGATGCCATTGCCGTTGAGGCCGTCGACACTGAGAATGCGGATGCCTTCGATCTTCTCCATCGGCTTGACGCTCTCGCGCACGATGCCCTCGATGCGGTCGAGCAGCTTGCGGCGGAACAGCGAGTAGCGCGCCTGGTCGGTGAGCACGTTCTCGGCTTCGTTGAGCAGCCGCTGTGCTTCGGCCTCGACCGCGGCGCGCACGCGCTCGGCCTCGGCCGCGATCCTGGTTTCTTCCGCCTGCTTCTCGGCGAGCAGCACTTCCACGGTCTTGCGCCGCTTGGCGATCTCGCTTTCGCGGGCGGTGACCACGCGCTCGGCCGCTTCCGTCGCGTGCACGCGGGCATCCTCGGCCGCGACTTTGGCAGCGGATTCCTCCAGCGATTTCTGATAGAGGGCGATCGCCTTTTCCATCAGCGCTGTCTCGACGTCCTTTTCTCGACCAACCTCTAACTTCCGCAGGTCGCGCTCGCGGCCTATCCGCGCTTCGTCGAGGCCTCGGTCGGAGGCGATGCGAGCCCGCTCGACTTCCTCGCGGGAGGCGATCTCGGCTTCCTGCAGCGCCTGGACGCGGGCGACTTCGAGTTGCTCGATCGCGCGGCGACGCGCCAGCCGCGCGGCTTCTAGCGCCTGTTCGCGCGTGACGTCGGTGGTCTCGACTTCCTTGCGCGCGTTGATCTCGGCCTGCTTGACCTGCCGGTCGGCATCGATCCGTTCGGAGCGTTTGGCGGCGAGCGCAATTACGCGCTCCTCGTCCGCGATCTCGACCGCTTTCTTCTGGTCGATGTTGAGCACCTCGCGGGTCTTCGATGAGGCGATGCGTTCGGCCTCCAGCGCCAGTTCGACCTCGACGCGCCGGCGTTCGATCGCGTCGCGCCGCTTGAGTTCGGCGGTCTCGATGGCCTCGGTGCGGTCGATTTCGAGCCCCCGCGTTTCCTTCTCGGCCCGGATGCGCTGAGCGGCCACCGTCTTTTCCTGGGAAATGCGGGCGGCCTCGATCGCCTCGCGCGAGGCGATGTCGGCTTCCTCGATGGCGCGGTTGCGCGCGATTTCGAGCGAGCGAACGCGCTCTTCCTGGGCGATGCGAGAGGCTTCGGTGGTCTCTCGCGCCGTGATCCCGGCGACTTCCAGCGCCTGATTGCGTTCGATCTCCAGCTTGCGCGTGGTGTGCTCGGCGGCGATCCGCTCGGCTGCCAGCGTCCGTTCGCGGGCGATCCGTGCGGCTTCGACGGCCTTCTGCGCCTCGATCTCCGCCTCCTGGATGGTGCGAACCTGCGCGATCTCCAGCGACCTTGTGCGCTCGTCGGAAGCGATGCGTTCGACATTGACGATCGTGGTCTGGGCGATACGGGCCTTTTCGGTTGCCTCGCGCGCAGCGATTTCAGCTTCCTCGACCGCACGGGTGCGCTCGATTTCGCGCCTGCGGGTTTCCTCCTCATTGGCGATCCGCGCGTCGGTGATGGCGCGATCCTGCTGGATGCGCGCCTTCTCGACCGCTTCGCGGGCCATGATCTCGGCTTCCTCGACCGATCGCGTGCGTTCGATGTCACGCTGGCGGACTTCGCGCTCGGAGGCGATGCGGGCGGTATCGACCGCGCGCTGATTGGCGATTTTTGCTTTCTCGATCTCCTCGCGCGCCAGCAGTTCCTTTTCCTCTACCGCGCGCGTCCTCTCGATCTCGCGGTGACGGGTCTCGCGTTCGGAAGCGATGCGGGCTTCGGCGATGGCAAGCTCATTGGCGATGCGGGCCTTCTCGATGGCCTCGCGGGCGGAAATCTGCGCCTGTTCGGCCTCGGTCTCGCGCAACGCGCGTTCGCGCGCCACTTCCGTGCGCTGCAGCGCCCGGCGCATCTCGATATCGCGTTCCTGTTCGAGGCGGGCGGTCTCGCTCTCGCGCTCGATTTCAAGTGCCTGGCGCTCGGCTTCGAGATTGCGGGAGCGGATCTTGATCATCGAATCCTGCTCGATGTCATTGCGCAGCTTGCGCCTGGCTTCGATGTCCTCCATCAGGCGGGTCAGACCCTCGGCGTCGAACCGGTTCGACGGGTTGAAATATTCCAGATCGGTTTGGTCGAGATCGGTTATGGCGACCGATTCAAGCTCGAGTCCGTTCTGGGCCAGCGCTTCGGCGGCGGCGGCCTTGACGCGGGCAACGTATTCGCCGCGCTGCTCATGCATCTGTTCCATGGTCATCTCCGCGGCGACCGAGCGGATCGCGGAGACGAACTTACCGGAGAGCAAAGCGTGCAACTGCTCGGGTTCGAGGGTGCGCCGTCCGAGCGTTGCGGCGGCAATCGCGACCGCCTCGCGGGTAGGCTGCACGCGGACGTAAAAGTCCGCCTCGATGTCGATCCGCATGCGGTCGCGGGTAATGACCGCGTCATGCTTGGCGCGCACGATGCCCATCGGCAGCACGTTCATGTTGACCGGCGTGTAGTCGTGAATGAACGGCAGCACGAAGGCGCCGCCGTTGATCACGACGCGTTCGCCCAACAGACCAGTGCGGACGAAGGACACTTCCTTCGACGAGCGGTGGTAGAGCCAGTTCACGATATAGACGATGATGGCGATCACGACGATCGCAACGATCAGCCAGAGGATCAACTCGCCAACCAGAGTCCCCGACATCTTCTCCTCCCTTTGCCCTCGGCGTTACCGCGCGCCGATCGCCTTGAATTTACGAACCTGTTCCGTGAGCGCGCGCTCCACCGGCAGGCGCTCCATCGAGGAAGCGCCGTAGAAGCCGTGGCACTTGCGCGTATGTTTCATGATGAAGTCGGCATCATCTGGCTCGGCGATGGGCCCGCCATGAGCCAGCACCAGTATGTCCGGATTGACGCTGAGCGCCGCCGCCGCCCAGGTGTCGATCTGCTCCGGGCAGTCTTCGAGCTTGGGCGCGGTGTGCGCGCCGATCGCGCCGCCGGTGGTCAGGCCGAGGTGGCAGACGATGATGTCGGCGCCCGCGATCGCCATCGCGGCGGCCTGGCTTTCGCTGAATACGTAGGGCGTCGTCAGCATGTCCTTGTCACGTGCCTTGGCGATCATGTCGATCTCCAGCGCGTAGGACATTCCAGTTTCCTCAAGGTTCGCGCGGAAGACGCCATCGATCAGCCCGACGGTCGGAAAATTCTGCACGCCGGCAAAGCCCAGCGCCTTGAGCTGATCGAGGAAGGCGTCCATGTCGCGGAATGGATCGGTGCCGTTGACACCGGCCAGCACCGGCGTCTTGGTGACGACCGGGAGCACCTCGCCGGCCATCTCCACCACGATCGCATTGGCGTCGCCGTAAGGCATCAGGCCTGCGAGAGAACCGCGGCCGGCCATGCGGTAGCGGCCGGAATTGTAGATGACGATCAGGTCGACGCCGCCGGCCTCCTCGCATTTGGCCGATAGCCCGGTGCCGGCGCCGCCGCCGACGATCGGCTCGCCCCTGGCGGCCATGTTGCGGAACTTCTTCAGGATCGCTGAACGTTCGAACTTCGCCATGGTCACCTCGCGACTTTCCGACGTGTCCCCGGGCGTCCGATCAGAGGACGGAGCGCGCCAGCGATGGCGGATGCAAATTCGGGCTCGTTGATGTGGCGCTTGATGCGGATGAGTTGGCGATTGCCGGTCTGGCGCACGCTGCGTTCCAGCGCGGTGAACAGCGCGGCGTCGGCTTCCGGATCCCAGAACGGCTGTCCCGGTGCATCGAGTGCGGAGACGCCGCCTTCGGGGAGGAAGAATCGCACCGGCCCGTCCATCCGGTTGAGCCTGTCGCCGATCCAGCGCCCGATCCGGTCGTTCTCCTCCGGCGTGGTGCGCATCAAGGTCACCTGCGGATTGTGAACGTGGAATTTGCGCGCGCGGTAGCGTTCGGGAATCGTATCGGGCGCACCGAAATTGACCATGTCGAGCGCGCCGACCGAGCCGATGAAGGGGAGGCGGCTGCGAATGATCGCGCCAAAGCGATCGTCGGTCGCCGGGAATACGCCACCCATCAGGAGATCGCAGACCTCAGTCGTCGTGAGGTCGATCACCGCTGCGAGCATTCCGGAATCGACCAGCTTCTCCATCGAGCGGCCACCGACGCCGGTGGCGTGGAAGACCAGGCACTCGAAATCGTTGCGAAGATCGGCCGCGATCTTCTGCACGGCCGGCGTCGTCACGCCGAACATGGTGATGCCAACCGCCGGCAGATCGGCCTGCCCCCTGCGCTCGTTCGCGGCTTGATTGTCGAGCCGCGCCTTCACCATGCCGGCAATGGCGTTGGCGCCGTTGGCGAGCACGGCGCGCGAGATCGAATTGAGGCCCTGCACGTCGGTGACCGAATACATCATTGTGATATCGGCAGGGCCCACATAGGGGCCGACATCTCCCGATGCGACCGACGAGATGATGAGCTTTGGCACGCCGACGGGAAGGGCTCGCATGCCGGGCGCGACCAGCGATGCGCCGCCGGAGCCGCCGGCCGAAATGATGCCCGCGATATTGCCCTGGCGGCGCAGCCAGTTGGCGAAGGCGTCCGCCATCGCGGAGACCGACGCGCCGCGATCGGCGCCGAACACGCCCGACCCGCCGCGCCCATGATTGAGCGCGATTTCCTGGGCGGAGACGTCGCAGGTGGAAAGCTTGCCGCTGGTGGAGACGTCGATCAGCCGCGTCCGCAAACCCTGTCCGGCAATCACGTCGCGGATGAAACGCAACTCCTCGCCCTTGGTGTCGAGCGTTCCGACCACGAGAACGACGGGAGGGCCGGACGCGCTTTGGACGATGACGCCGGCCTGGCGCCTTTGCCGGGTGGCGTCTTCGATCCGCGTAACGCCCGCTGAAAGCGTGCGCGCTGCGGCCTCGATGCGCGCAATGGGGGCCGGCTGCGACCAGCGTGTCGGCAGCGTGGGATTGGAGATATAGATCCGGACTGGCGCCGTGCCTGGCGCGCGCGGCGGCACGGGACGCGCCTTGGCCTCGGCGCTGGCATCGGCGGCGTCGATTTCCGGGTCCGGCCCGGCATGGACGCCAACGACGCCGACGCCAAGCAGGCGTTGCTGCAGCTCGCGGTCGGCGGCCAGGCGCGCGGAGTCGATGATGCGGTTGACGCGGCCATTGACCATGATCGCCACATTTTTCGAGATCGCGGTGGCGACGCCGATATTCTGCTCGATCACCAGCACCGACATGTCGCCGTCCTCGCCGAGCCGCACCAGCATGTCCTCGACCTGGGCGACGATGACGGGCGCAAGCCCTTCGGTCGGCTCGTCCATGATCAGAAGCTGTGGATTGGTCAGGAGCGCGCGCGAGATCGCCAGCATCTGCTGCTCGCCGCCGGAGAGCTGGCCGCCGCCATGGTCCTTGCGCTCGGCCAGACGTGGAAATGTCTCGTAGATGCGGTCGATGGTCCAGGCGCCGCGCCGCATCCCGGCAGCTAACCGCAGATGCTCGTCGACGCTGAGCGACCGCCACAGCCGGCGTCCTTGCGGAACATAGCCGACACCGATCTGCGCAATCCGCGCCGGACTGAGACGGGTGATATCCTCGCCGCGCACGCGGACCGAACCGCCGCTCGCCCGCAGCAGGCCCATGATGGTCTTGCACAGCGTGGTCTTGCCCATGCCGTTGCGGCCGACCACCGAAAACACGCCGGAATCCAGCGTCAGGTCAACACCCTGCAGCGCATGCGAATGGCCGTAATAGACGTCGAGGCCGCGGACTTCGAGGGCGGGCGTGGAGCGGCGGACCTCACTCATGGCCGGCCCCCAGATAGAGTTCCTGAACCTCGGGGTCGGCTTCGATCTCGTGAGGCAGTCCCTCTTTGAAAACACGGCCGTTGTGCATCATCGTGACGCTTTCGACGACGCGCAGCGCGACGTCCATGTCGTGCTCGATGATGATGTAGCCGATATGGGCGGGCAGCGACGTCAGGATCTCGATCAGCTCGCGCCGTTCGGTGGGGGATAGTCCGGCGGCCGGCTCGTCGAACAGGATGAAGCGCGGGGCGCCGGCAAGCGCGAGCGCGATCTCGAGCTGCCGCTGCTGGCCATGTGCGAGCTCCGCGACCCGCTGCTCCCTGACCGATGTCAGATGCACGGCCTGGATCAGCGCTTCGGTCGCATGCATGAGCGCGTCGTTTGTGCCGGGGCGCAGCACCGAAAATCGCCCGCGGGAAACGCCGCGGCAGGCAAGATAGACATTGTCCCGCACCGAGAGACCGGGGAATAGCGCCGAGATCTGGTAGGTGCGGCGCAAGCCGCGCCTGATCCGCTCATAAGGCGGGAAGTGGGTGATGTCCTCGCCGAAGAAGCGGATGGTGCCGGAGGACGGCGGAAAATCGCCGGTGACGCAATTGAACAGCGTGGTCTTGCCGGCGCCGTTGGAGCCGAGCACGGCGCGGCGCTCGCCCGGGCGAACCGTGATGGTGACGTCGGTGAGCGCCGCGAGCGCCCCGAACAGCCGCGTCACGCCGCGCAGTTCCAGCGCCGCGCCGGCCGCAACCGATGAAAAACGTGGCGCAGCGTTATCCATGCGGCTTCCCTCCGCTTGGACGCGCGCCGGTGGCCGCAGCGCGGCGGCGCCAGCGCTCCCACAGTCCGATCACGCCGTCCGACGACCAGAACACGATCGCGAGGAAGCCGAGACCGATCAGCAGCCGGAAGCGATTGCCGTCGAGCCCGAACTTGACCAGCAGATCGAGCGCGAAGGTGCGCAGGATGACGAAGATGAAGGCGCCGATGTAGGGGCCGACGGGACGGCTGATGCCGCCGACAACGGCGATAATCAGGATGTCGATGCAGGCGCCGACGCTCACCGAGCCGGGCGAGATCTGCCGGTAGTTCCAGACCTGCAGGACGCCGCCGAGCGCGGCGATGAAGGCCGCGAAGGCGTAGGCCGCGACGCGGTGCGCGTTGACATTGAAGCCGAGCGCCGCCATGCGGCGGGGATTGTCGCGCACGCCCTGCAGCGCGAGGCCGAACGGGGCGCGCGAGACATATTGAACCGCGAAATAGCAGAGTGCCGCGACACCCAGCGTGACGTAATAAAAGGGGATGTCGGAGCGCCAGTCGACGCCCCAGAATTTCGGCGTCGCGACCGTGTTGATGCCGGTATGTCCGCCGAAGATCGCCCAGTTCTGGTTGGTGAAGTAGTAAAAGGCCGCGCCGATCGCGAGCGTGATCATGATGGTGTAGATGCCCTCGGTGCGCACCGCGAGCGCACCGCCGAGCGTGCCGAAGGCGGTCGCGAGCAGCAGCGCCATCGGCGTTGCGAGCCACCACGGCCAGCCGAGGCTGATATTGGTGTTGGCGCTCATGCCGAACACGGCGACCATATAGGCAGCAAAGCCGGCGACCGTGAGCTGCATCAGGCTGACCATGCCGCCATAGCCGGCCAGGAACATCAGGCTGAGGGCGATGGTGCCGAGGATCAGCGTCGTGGCAAAGATCTCGATCAGGAAGAAGCCGTTGGCGATGAACGGCATGATCAGGAGGATCACGGCGACCAGCCAGACCGCCGGCTTGTTGAATTCCGGCCACGCCAGCAGTATCGCGCGCGCCTTTGCCGGCTGACTGGTCTGAGGATGGGTGCTCTGGACCAACGACATGTCATCGCCTCGCCAACAGGCCCTGCGGCCGCAGCGCCAGCACCAGCACCATGATGAGGAAGGTCACCACGATCGCGTAGGTCGGGATGTAGACCGAGCCGAGCTGCTCGGCGAGACCGATGATGACGGCGCCGAGCGCCGCACCCGGGATCGATCCCATGCCGCCGACGATGACGACGACGAGGGAAGCCAGCAGAAAGCGGGTGTCCTCGCCGGGCGAGATCGACTGAAAGGTTCCGCCGACGACCCCCGCGATACCGGCAAGCCCGGCGCCGAGGGCGAACACGGCCACGAAAACGAGCTGAATGGGTACGCCGGTGGCGGCGAGCATGTCGCGATCATCGACGCCGGCGCGCACCATCATCCCGATGCGGGTCCGGTTGAGCGCCAGCCACATCGCGATGCCGATTATGACGGCGGCTGCGAAGATCACGAGCCGCACCAGCGGATAACGCAGATAGACGGCCTCGCCGGAGGATCTGACCGCGGTGGCCAGCGGCAATTCGATCGGGCCGACCAGCCAGCTCGGGGTCTGGATCTGGTAGAAGTCGCCGCCGAACGCCCACAGCATCAGATCCGCAAACACGATCGAGAGCCCGATCGTGACCATGGTCTGGCGCAGATCCTGTCCCTCCATGCGGCGGAAGACCACGATTTGCAGCACGACGCCGACCAGGGCGACACCGATAAACGCGACGATGAAGCCGAGGATCCAGGAGCCGGTCCAAACGCTGATGGCGTAGCCGATATAGCCGCCGAACAGATAGAGCGAGCCGTGCGCGAGATTGACGTTGCGCATCAGCCCGAAGATCAACGTGAATCCGCTCGCCACCAGGAAGTAGAGGCCGCCGAGCGTGATGCCGTTGAAGACGGCGTTGAGAAAGACCCGCTTCCTGCCGAACGCCTCTTCGAGGCCGGGCGGCCAGACGGCAAGGATCAGCCACAGCAACACCGCGACCGCGATCAGAAGGATCAGCGCCCATGCCGGATGGCGTTCGATGAATCTTGTCACGGTAGCAGCGCGGCCGTCACCATGCCGTCCTCCCAGACGCCGCGGCCGTTTCGGCTCGCGTTTTGAGGACCATCCTAATGGGGCCGCGGAGCTTGCACTTGATTGTCAGTATCTTTTCGCGCGCTCTGCGCTCAGGGGCGCAAGACTTTGGCGGCGCGGCGGTATTCGGTCGGCGCCATCCCGACATTGGCGGCGAAGAAACGGGTGAAGCCGCTCTGGGAGGAGAAGCCGAGATCGAAGCCGATATCGGCGATCGGCACCTCGGTCGCGACGAGTGCGTCCAGCGCCTGTTCCATGATCAGTGTATTGAGATAGAGGTTCGGGGTGACGCCGGTCTGGGTGCGGAACAGCCGGTAGAAGTGCGGGCGCGACAGCCCGGAGGCCCGCGCGATCGAATCCAGTTCGATCTCCGCGCCCGGGCTTTCCGACATCAGCTTGATGGATTTGCGGACGCGAAAGTCGGTGATGGCACTGGCGGTGCGCGTCTCCTGCACCGGCTCGGAACTCTGCCAGCTTTCCTCATAGCAACCGTCGATCAACTGCCTGAGTTCACTATCGAGGGTGCTTAGCGATGGTGCGCCGCAGACCAGCGCCGCGGTTCGCCGAATATGCCTGTCGAGGGCGACCGTGCGCTTGAAACAGGTGTGGCCGAACCGCAGGCCGTGAGCCCGTGCCGCGTCGGGGGCAAACCATTCGGCATTGACGTAGAGCACGAAGAAGATCGCGCCGTTCTCCACATCGGTTGGGACAAAATTGTGTGGTTCCCAGGGGTTGATGGCAACAATGGAATCTTCTGCAAGAAGCCATCGCTCATCGCACACATCAATGCGCGCCGGCGTTCCACCGACATGAAAAATCAGGTGCCCTTCGCGATGCGCATGCATGTTGAAGGGGCGGTTCAACTGATAGACCGTCGCGCGACCGAACCGGCCGTGGAAGACGGCGAGAGCCTTGCTCATGCCTTCCCTCCCGCGGGATGTTCTTGTCTTTTGGAACCAGCGTTCAACATCCGCCGCGAGAATGCAAGGGAAGATCACGTCCAGGTTCGGGCCCCGGCGTCGCCGGAGCCCGTTCGCAAATGCGAAGAGTCAGTACTTCTTACACTCCGGAACCGTCCGGCTCGGAAGCCCGATCTTGGAGAACACCGCAGGATCATAGCCGAGCGTCTGGTTCACGTTCGGAATCACCTTCACCACCTTGCTGAACAGAGCGCCCTTGCCGTCATCCACCACCTCGGTGACGAAGTTGGTGCCGATGGCCTGGCGGTTGGAGTCGAGCTTGATCTTGCCATTGGGCGCATCGAGCTCGATCTTGGCAAGCGCTTCTCTGTATTTCGCCTGGTTGTTGCTGAGATCGCCGTTCACCTGACGCAGTGCCAGGATCAGCGCCATCGTCGAGCCGTAATAATTGGTGGCGAGCAGCGAGGGGCTGGGGAAACGCTTGTTGGGCGGGAAGGCGTCTTGGTAGGCCTTCACGAACTTCTGCCAACCCGGATCCTCCCAGGTGTCGGCCTGGCCGCTCGCGGCAATGGTGCCGAGCAGAGCGTTCTTGGCATTGCCCTTGGCGGAGAGGATGGTCTGGTCGACCATGATCGAGCCGCCCATCAGATGCGCCTTGCCGCCGGCTTGCTGATACTGGTTCAGGAAGTTGACAGCGTCGGCACCGCCAAGGCCGAGATAGATCGCGTCGACATCATCCGGCAGGGCGGCAATGACGGAGGCAAAGTCCTTGGTGCCGAGCGGCACCCATTGCCGGTTGGTGATCTGTCCGCCGGCGCCGCAGAACTCGAGCACGAGCCCGAACACCTGCGTGTAGATGAACGAATAGTCTTCGCCGACCGTTGCGATCTTCCTGTAGCCCTTGGTCTCATAGGCGTATTTGCCAAGCCCGACCTGCCATTGGGCGCCATCCATGTTGTAACGGAAGAAGTTCGGCGCCGGGTCGACGAAGGTGGTTTCCTGCGCGCCGGAAGCGGCGTTGATGAAGGTCAGCTCCGGCCGGGTCTTGGCAAAATTCTTGACTGCGATGCCTTCATCGCCGGACAAGGGTGAAAGCAGGATCTGGACCTTGTCCTGCTCGATCAGCTTGCGTACGGCGCGAACCGCTGAATCGGGCGTGGCGTCCGTCGAGGCGATGATGAATTCGAGTTCCTTGTCGCCGACCTTCTTGCCGAGCGTGTTGATGGCCGTCTGATGTCCGCGTATGCCGTCTTCGCCGAGCACGGTATAGGTGCCTTCGAGTGTCGCGGTAACGCCGACCTTGATCTTCTCTTGAGCTAAGGCGGCGCCGGAAAGCAACAGGCTGCTCAGCGCGACCAGGCCCGCACAGCTTTTAAACATCGAACCCCTCCCTTGTATCGTCAGTTTTTGTATCTTCAGGTCGTTCCAAACTCGCCATGCCGTGAACGGCCGATTGCTTGATCGTGCAGCCGGAATGCATGGCGACCGGGACCGACGGGCGAAAACTAACTGATGACGGAGGCAGAGCGCTCAGCTTCACCTGCCACAACTTGACCGGTAGTCTCATTTTGCATGTTGCGCCGCGACGAGGTTTTGCAGTGATGGAGGGCGGCGATTGAAGGTGGCGGACTGCAAAGATGACGCAATAAGTCCCTGATTTCACTGATGGGCAGCGCTGTTTGGAAGGTTGGGGTTTCCGAGGATACGAACGAATGCCCAAAAGCAAACACATGACCGAAGAGAACAGCATCCCCGAACGGAACCGCGCGATTGTCAGGACATTTCTTGCAGCCGTCTTGATCTGGTGTGCCGGCGGCATGGCCGCCGCGGGCGCCGAGCTTTATCGCACGAAGGTCACCGTGACAGGGCAGGGCGAAGCGAACCGCATCGCCGGCTTCGCGACATGTCTGGAAGACGTCCTCATCAAGGTATCCGGCGCGCAGAAACTCGCCGGTGATCGGCGATTGGCACCCTACAAATCGAAAGCAAAGGATTTTGTCACGACCTTCAGCTATCGCGATCAATTCCTTGGCAAACCCATTCGCGATGAGCAGGGCACCCGTGATCGGCCCTACGACCTGACGGTCGATTTTGAGGAAAGCAAGATCGATGAAATTCTCAAGAAGCTCGGCCTCAAGCCCTGGCTGTCACACCGTCCGGTGCTTGCGGTCTTTGTCGCGATGGAGCAAGGCCCAAGGAACTACATCGTGACCATTGATGGAGCCCTGTCCGACCTGCAGCGCGACGCCTTGCTCGCCGCGGCTGACAAGCGCGGCATGCTTATCGTGCTGCCCGGCGGGGCGGCATTGGCGAAATCGAACATCAATGGCGAGACGCTCGGGACGATGCCATTGTCGGCGCTTGCGCCTGTTGCAGCCGAGCAGGACGCGGAGGCGGTTCTGATCGGGCGACTGGTCTGGGATGACCGGCAACTCGGCTGGACCACGCAATGGCAGATCGATTGGGCCGGCCAGACGCACCGCTGGCAGGTTCGCGGCGTGACGTTCGATGAAGCCTTCCGGCGCGGCATCGGCGGTGCGGCGCAGATATTGTCCGGGCAGTAGCGGCCCGAGCAGCCGCTTGCGTTACGGTGATCCGCGCCGGGGATTATCTTGAGGTCTGACCGGCGGGCCCCCATCCACGGAGCCAAAGTGCGGATGCGACGATGCCGCCGGAAATCAGCGAGCCCGCGGCCACGGCGATGAAGAGCTCGCGCAATCCTCCGCCAATGTAGGCGACGACGATCCAGCCTAGCCCCGCGGCGACGATCAGCCGGACCGTTCCTCCGAGAACCGGCCACATCACACGGCCTGCCCCTTGGCCTGCGAAATAGAGCAGCATCCCGAGGCCGACGACGCCGTAGAACGGCGCGACGATGCGGAAATAGGTCGAGCCGGCGGCGAGAACCTCGGGCTCGGTGCTGAACAGCGCCAGCCAGGCGTGTGGAAATATCGTCACGACAAGTCCGAGCAATTCGGTGACAGCGGCCGCAAACAACGCGGCAACCCATGCGATGCGCTCCGCCCTTCCGATCTGGCCTGCTCCGATATTTACCCCGACCATGGTGAGCGCGGCGCTGCCCAGCGCGAACAGCAGCGGAATCTGGATGTAATCCAGCCGCGAGGCGATGCCGTAGCCTGCGATGGCGTCAGTGCCGAACAGCCCGACGGCGCCGGTGACGAGGACGACGGTGAGATTGGACTGGATGGTGCCGATCGCCGACAACCCGCCGACGCCAAGAATATTGCCGAATAGCCGCCACTTGACGAGCCGCACGTCGAAGGGCAGGCGCAACGAGGTCCGTGCCGAGCGCATGTAGGCGATCAACACGAGTGCGCCAACGAGATAATAGACGATGACGGCGACGCCGGCTCCCGTTACGCCGAGCCGCGGAAAGGGGCCCCAGCCGAAGATCAAGGCCGGCGAAAGCGGAAGCAGCACGAACACGCCCAGCAGAGTGATGGCAGCGGGCGCAACCGTGTTGCCTGCGCCGCGTAGGGCTGCTGCCAGAAGGCTGACGATCCAGACCAGGACCGCGCCGGAGAAGATGACGTGGCCATATTCGAGGGCCGCGCCGAGCGCTCCGGCCTGACCGCCGAGCAACCGGTAGACCGCCTCGCCAAACAGCCATTCGGCGCCGGCAAAGACGATGCCGAACGCAATGGCGAGAACGAGTGCGTTCAATGCGAGTGCCTCGGCCTCGGCCATATGGCCCGCGCCGATCGCGCGCGCGATCGCCGATGCCACGCCGCCGCCGATGCCGCCGTTCGACATCATCTGCATCAGCATGAAGATGGGAAACACCAGCGTGACACCCGCCAGGGCTTCCGTGCCGAGGAAGCTGACGAAATAGGTCTCCGCGATCCCGACAAAGGTTTGCACGATCATGACGACGAGCGTCGGCAAAGCGAGCTTCAGAAGCGTCGGCAGAACCGGCCCGTCGAGCATCGCCTTCTTGACGTTCACCGCGTCGCTTTCTTTCCGGCCGCCGGCCACGGCTACCGCTCGCGGCAAGGACGGCTGTTGGGAGGACAGGGTCGTCATGATCGGCTCGGCAGGTCTCGAATGAACTCCACCAGCGCGGCGCTGACCTCGTTCGGCCGCTCCTGCTGGGTCCAGTGGCCGCAGCCCGGAAGCATCTGAATCTTGCGCAGGCCGGGAACGAAATTCTTCTGGCTGGCGAGCAACTGGTCCGTGCCGGGAAAGGAGAGCAGGAAGTCGCGATCGCCTGCGATGTAGAGCGCTGGTACAGTCACCTGCAGGCCGGCGATCGCGCCGGTGATTTCCCAGTTGCGATCGATGTTGCGGTAGTAGTTGAGCGCGCCGCGAAAGCCGGTTCGCTTGAACTCCTCGCCGTAAAAGTCGATGTCGCTTTCGTTGAGCCAGGATGGCAGAGTCTTGGGCGCGCCGGGTCCCTGCAGAAATCCGCCGCCCTTCGGCACCATGCTGAGGTTTAGCGCAGGTCCGCCGGCGGCGACGGCCGCGCGGGCCGCGGCTACGCCATCGCCGGATGCGCCGAACAGCATGTTGCGAATGGTCGCGCGCGGATCGCGTCCCAGCTCCGCTTCGGCCGGGCCGGGCTCCATGAAATAGAGCTGATAGAATTGCGCAGTCTCCGTGCGCGGCATGAGGCTGGTCGGCAGCGCCTTGCCGCGCGGGCGGAACGGGACGCTGAGCGCCGCGACCGCCCTGAAGCGGTCGGGACGCATCAGCGCCGCCTGCCAGGCGATGCTGGCGCCCCAATCATGACCGACGATGACGGCCGTCGCTGCGCCCAAAACATCGAGAATGCCGACCATGTCGCCGACGAGATGCAGGATTGTGTACTGGTCGATCGCCTCCGGCGCGTCGCTCTTGCCGTAACCGCGCAAGTCGGGCGCGACTACGTGGAAGCCGGCGGCGGCCAGCGCGTCGATCTGATGCCGCCAGGAGAACCATGACTCGGGGAAACCGTGCACCAGCAGCACCAGCGGTCCTTCGCCCTGTTCGGCAATGTTGAGACGGATGCCGTTGCACTCGATGATCCGTTGCGTCGTTTTGCTCATTTTTCCATCCCGTTCCGATGTTGCCGCGAATGCACTTGACGCGATCGCGTCAGGTGCAACTCGCAGCGCGAGCGGCGCCAATGCCGCGGTCAGTAGCTGGCGTCTGTTCATGATGTTTCCTCCGGCTCAAGCCTGCGCACGGGCGGCCACCGGCGGCGCCGCCAGTTCGGACTGCTGCTCGCGGACGAATTGCTCGAACGTCTTCGGCCTGGCGCCGCCGATTTTCTCGATCGTGTCGGTCACGGCAAATCGCGCGGCTTCCGCCGAAAGGCTGGCGGCGCGGAGCGATTTCCAGAGCGAGGACAGATGCTCGACCGCATGCGCGTTCCAGCCGCGCGCGAGCACCTCGCTACGCCACTGCTCGTCGGTAATCTCCTCGTAGTGCACGTCCCTGTCGAAGACACGCGCGAAGGCTTCGACGATTTCCCTGATGGAGTTGGTGCTGCCGATGACGGGATATGCGGTGCCGGCCGCCCGCTCGTGACCCGTGAGCAGGCCGACCGCGATCCGCGAAACATCTTCGGCTGCGATCAGCGGAAGGATGGTATTTTCATGGCCCAGCGGCAGGCGGATGGCGCCGCGCGCCGGCAGGCTTGCGCCAACGAGGCGCGCCACGTTCTCGTAAAATACGGTGGCGCGGATATGCAGCGGACCGACGCCGGCCCATTCAAAAACCTGTTCGGAGAGATAGTTCTGCCGCATGCGCGGTGTCGGCGCGTCGATCGACGACCAATACATCACGAGATTGACGAGCCGGGAAACGCCATGCTTGCGCGCCGCAAAGGCCATCGCGGCGGTCGCGTCCGCCAGTCCCTCCTGGACCGGATAGGCGAAGTAGATCGACGAGACGCCACCGGCGGCCTGTTCGACAGAACGGACGTCAAGGAAATCGCCGACGACAATTTCGGCGCCGAGCGACTTCAAGCGATCGGAGCGTTCGTCGCTCTGGCGCACGAAAGCGCGGACGCGAGCGCCGCGTTTGAGCAGCATTTCGGAAACATGCCGGCCGGTCCTGCCCTGCAGGCCGCCCGCCGCCGAAGTTACGAGGATTGGTTTCGTCATCGCGCCGATCCTTTACTGTCGTAGTGGGTTCTGGTACTAGTAAGTACCACGAAGTTCGATATATGGTACCACGTGGTACCAAGTCAAGCGGGATTTGATACCGATGAGTCCAAGGACGAAACCGCGCGAGGAAGAAGCCGACGGGGCCGCCGTCCGGAAGAGGATTCTCGGCGCGGCTATGGCGGCGTTCATGGAGGGCGGCTACGCGCAGACCAGCACGCTGGAGATTGCGACGCGTGCGCGCGTTTCGAAACGCGAGCTTTATTCGCTGTTCGGCAACAAGGAAGCGATGCTGGTCGCCTGCATCACCGAGCGCGCCCAGCGATTGAAGGCGCCGGCCGATCTGCCCGAGCTGCGCGACAGGGAAACCCTGGCCAACGTACTGACCGCTTTTGGAACGAAGCTTCTGACCGAGACGACCGATCCGGTGGTCGTCGCCGTGTTCCGGTTGGCGATATCGGAAACCGTGCATGCCCCTAAGGTTGCGCAGGCGCTGGAATCGATCGCGCGCAAGCCCACCCGCGATTCACTCTGCGCGATCATGGCCAAGGCAAGGTCAGCGGGGCTTTGCGATGGCGATCCTGCCGTGATGACCGAACAATTCCTGGGGCTGCTCTGGCGTGACCTGATGACGGGCCTGTTGCTTCAGGCCGCCGATCGGCCGAGCGACGGCGAAATCGCGCGACGGGCGCGAGAGGCGACGACCGGGTTTCTAAGTATCTATCCGAAGCCCAGGTAACATCATCCGTCATCGCCGGCTGGTGGATCATGTGATCTCGAATGATCAGCCGTTTTGGCTTGACCGCGGTGTGCGGTATTTCTACGTCCATTCGGATCACCCACCCGCACATGGAGAAGGTCACGCCGTGGCATTTGAACTGTTCAATCTCGCCGGCAAGCGAGCGCTCGTCACCGGATCGTCCCAGGGGATCGGGCTCGCCATCGCGCGCGGGCTCGCCGAACACGGTGCCGCCGTCGTCCTGAACGGACGGGAGCGCAACAAGCTCGAGGCCGCCGCTGCGAGCCTGACCGCAGCCGGACATAGGGTTGCCGTCGCCGGCTTTGACGTGACCGTCGCCGAAGATGTCCGCGAAGGCGTTGCCACGATCGAACGGACGAACGGGCCGATCGATATTCTCGTCAACAACGCCGGCATGCAGTTCCGCACCCCGCTGGAGGATTTTCCCGCGGAGAAATGGGAGCAACTGCTCAGAACCAATGTCTCGAGCGCCTTCTATGTCGGTCAGGCCGTTGCGCGCCATATGATCCCGCGCGGAAAGGGCAAGATCATCAACATCGCTTCCGTTCAGAGCGAGTTGGCGCGGCCGGGCATTGCCCCGTACACCGCCACCAAGGGAGCGATCAAGAACCTCACCCGCGGCATGTGCGCCGATTGGGCGAGGCACGGGCTGCAGATCAACGCCATCGCGCCGGGCTACTTCAAGACGCCGCTGAACCAGGCGCTGGTCGACGATCCCGCCTTTTCAGCGTGGCTGGAGAAACGGACGCCGGCCTCGCGCTGGGGCAATGTCGACGAACTGATCGGTGCCGCCGTTTTCCTGTCGGGAGATGCGTCGTCGTTTGTCAACGGGCATACGCTGTATGTCGACGGCGGCATCACGACTTGTCTTTGATTGCTAGCGTGTCGGCGAAGTT
The DNA here is from genome assembly GCF_001440475.1 of Bradyrhizobium lablabi. GTDB lineage: Bacteria > Pseudomonadota > Alphaproteobacteria > Rhizobiales > Xanthobacteraceae > Bradyrhizobium > Bradyrhizobium lablabi. The sequence continues at coordinate 23,764 of NZ_LLYB01000033.1, forward strand.
TCGAGGACTTCGTTTCCCCGTTAACGCGCGCCTCCGGGAAAGAATAGGGCCCGGCAACCGAATGCCGGGCCCTGCCAGATAACGATAGCCTACTTCTTGTAGGCGGCGATCACGGCTTCGCCATCGGCCCCGGACTTCTTGAGCCAATCGGCGGTCAATTGCTCGCCGATCTTCTCGAGGCCGGACTTCAGCGCGGGCGGCGGCGGCAGCACCTTCATCTTGTTGGCCTGAAGCTGTTCGAGATACCACTTCGCCTTTTCTTCCGCGAGCTTCCAGCCGCGTTCTTCTGCGACTGCCGCGGCCTTGAGGATCGCGTCCTGGGTCGGCTTGTCGAGCGCGTCGAACGCCGCCTTGTTCACGAAGGTGACGTTCTTCGGAATCCAGGCCTGCGTATCGTAGAAGTGCGTCATGGTTTCCCAGGACTTGCTGTCGTAACCGGTCGAGCCCGAGGTCATGAACGCGTTCACGACGCCGGTCGCCAGCGCCTGCGGCAGTTCGGCGGCCTGGATGGTGACGGGCTGCGCACCGACAAGCTCGGCGATGCGCGAGGTGCCGACATTATACGCCCGCCACTTCAGCCCCTTCATATCCTCGACGGTGTTGAGGTCCTTCTTAGCATAAATGCCCTGCGGTCCCCACGGCACCGCGAACAGCAGCATGAGGCCCTGCGAGGCGAGCTTCTTTTCGATCGCGGGTTTCGAGGCGAGCCAGAGCTTCTTGGCTGCCGGATAGCTCGTCGACAGGAACGGGATGACGTCGATGCCGAACATCGGATCTTCGTTCTCATGCAGCGAGATCAGGACCTCGCCCGCCTGCGCCTGTCCGGTCGCGACCGCGCGCTTGATTTCCGGCGCCTTGAACAGCGATGCCGCGGGATGCACGGTGATCTGCAGCTTGTTGCCGGTGGCGTCGGCAACGTCCTTGGCAAATGCGATCAGGTTAACCGAATGCGGATTGTCCGCCGGATAGGCCGCGGGAAGATTCCATTTTGTCTGCGCCATTGCGGGAACGGCGAGCGCCGCGACGCAGGCGGCCAACGCGCAGGTCTTTATAAGTTTGAACATGACAATCCTTTCTCTAGCCAGGGAACGCTATCTGCGGCAGCACCATCACGATGGAAGGAAAGACCGTGATGATCGCAACCGCCAGAACGAGCAAGAAGAAGAACGGCAGGGCGGCCTTGGCAACCGTGTTGGAATCCTTGCCGCTCATGGTCTGCAGGACGAACAGGTTGAAGCCGACGGGCGGAGAGACTTCCGCCATCTCCACCACCAGCACCAGGAAAATGCCGAACCAGACCAGATCGAAGCCGGCCTGCTTCACCATCGGAATGACGATGGCGGTGGTCAGCACGATCATGGAGATGCCGTCGAGCGCCGTGCCGAGCACGATGTACATCACGGTGAGCGCCGCGATCAGGGCATAGGGGCTGAGCTGGAGGCTGTTCACCCAGTTCGCGAGCGCCAGGGGAATGCCGGTATAGGCCATCGACGTGCCCATGTAGGAGGCGCCCGCCAGGATCAGCAGGATCATGCAGTTGACGCGCGTCGCGCCCATGACGCTGGCCCAGAACGATTCCCAGCTCAGCGCGCCTTGCCACCATGCGATCGCGAGCGAGCCCAGCACGCCCCAGGCCGCGCATTCCGTCGCCGTCGCCCAGCCCATCAATAGCGACAGAAAGACGAAGATGATCAGAAGCAGGCAGGGAATGAGATTGAGCGATTCCGAAATACGCCTGCGAAGGGTCATGGCCGGTTCGGCCGGCGGCGTACGGTTCGGATTGGCGAGCGACCAGATCGCGATGTAGCCGGAATAGAGCGCCATCACCAGCAGGCCCGGCAGGAATCCGGCGAGGAACACCTGAATGATGGAGACGTTCGCCTGCACGGCGTAGACCACCATGGTGATCGACGGCGGGATCAGGATGCCGAGCGTGCCTGCACCGGCGAGAGATCCCAAGCTCAAGTCTTCGTCATAGCCGCGCTTCTTCAATTCGGGCAGCGCGATCTTGGCAACCGTCGCGCAGGTCGCGGCTGACGATCCCGACACCGAACCGAACACGCCGCAGGCCAGCACATTGACGTGCATGAGCCGGCCCGGCAGCCAGTTCAGCCACGGCGCAAATCCGCGGAACATTTCCTCCGACAGGCGCGTGCGAAACAGGATTTCGCCCATCCAGATGAAGAGCGGCAACGCGGCGAGCGACCATGATGCGCTGTTGCCCCATACGGTGGTCGCCAGCACGCTGCCGGCTGGAATGTTGCCTCCGGCGAATTGCATGCCGGCCCATCCCGTCGCCATCAGGGCGACGGCGATCCAGACGCCGGCGCCGAGCAGCAGCGCGAGAAAGCCGAGCAGGATGGCGGCGATGGAGAGCAGCTCCATGTCAGACCCCGCTCTGCATGGCGCGCTCGACGATCTCCTCGGCGCTCTGCGGCTTCGGCAATTCGTAGCGCGGCGCATTGCCGCGCAGCACATGGATCAGCTCATCCACGAAGGCGATGAAGAGAACCACGAGGCCGCCGCTATAGCCGAGTTGCGGAATCCACAGCGGCACCGCGATCACGCCTTGCGAAATGTCGGAGAATTTCCACGACTGCCACGTCATGATCGCCGCGTGCCAGGCGAAAAAGCCGATGAAGCCGACGCCGACGACCAGCGCGACGATCTCGACATAATGGCGGACCTTGTCGCTGAGGCGGTCGATCAGCAGGCCGACGCGGATCATCTCGCCATGCTTGAACGTGTGCGCGAGCCCGAGGAAGGCCGTCGCCGCCATGCACCAGGAGATGAAATCATCGCCCGCCGGAATATTGATGCCAAGCGGCCGGCCGGCCGACAGCAGCATCATCAGCACGAAAATCGCAATGAGGAAAAGTCCGGCGAGGTAGCCGGAAAAAAGGTAGAGCCGATCAAGAAACACGCGGATCATATTCAGGTCCTTACCCCCCTCGCACGCCTATCGCCCGGAAGCAATAGACGTACCAATTCCCGTAGCCGTTCCCTTCCGGAAGGGCCTGCCGATCCTGGCCGAGCCGAAAGCGGATGGCTGAAAATCAGTCCCCAGAAGAGGGGGCAGGTTTTCGGAGTTGCGCGAGGACGTCAAGGCGGGAGCGGGCAAATCCTGCGGATACGGTCGCGGGAAGGGCAGCCCGCGTTCGGTGGGTTACGGAGCGTTCAGAGTGTGAACGCGAGATGCACAACCTGTGGGTCGCTGCCGCGGCGGGCCTGGAAGCCGAATTTGCTGAACACCTTTCGCATCGCGGCGTTCTCGGGCAGCACCTCGGCGATCAGTTCCTTCAGTTCTGCCTTGCGGGCGATGACGGCGAGATGACGCATCAGCAGCGTGCCGATGCCCTGGCCCTGATAGTCGTCGATGACGACAAAGGCGATCTCGGCCTTGCCGGGTTCAATGACGATGTAACGCCCGCCGCCGACGATGACCTTGCGTCCGTCTTCCTCGGCAAGCGCGACCAGGGCGACGTGATCGGCAAAGTCGATGTTCATGAAGAAGGCAATCTCCTTCTCCGAGAAACCGCGCTTCGCCACGAAGAAGCGGCGTTGCAGCGACTGTGTCCCGGTGCGGCCAATGGCCGCCAGCATGTCGTCCTTGTCATCAGGCCGCAACGCGCGGATTTCGATCCCGCGGCCGTCACGCAAGCGTTCGGTAGCGGAGTAATTTTCGCGTGCTGTCATCGAACTTCCTCCCGGCCCAAGCAAGGACGGCGAGCGCGCGGGCGGGATTGACCTAAATCAAAGTCCGCCGGGTCCGGACCGCCTTCTATCCGACCCTGCCGGTAGAAGGATCTACATCATGACTTTGGAAAAACCGGAACTGCCGGGCGGTGCAATGTCCGGGCTCGTTGCCAAGGCGGTCGAATATATGATGGATGCAGGACAGCGCAGCGTGCTGTTCCTCGACATCATGCGCCAGCGTGGCGATCAGTACCGAGACCATGTCGCCCAAACCGCGCCGCATGTCCTGAGCTACGCCGCGGAACTGATCATCGACGGTCGGAAACTCGATCAGCCCGTCAACTACGCGCTGGTGCGCATCATCCCGCCCAAGGGCGTGGAGATAGACCTCAAGCGCCGTCCCTTCATCGTAGTCGACCCGCGTGCCGGTCACGGTCCCGGCATCGGCGGCTTCAAGGCTGACAGCGAGATCGGCGTCGCCATGAAGGCTGGCCATCCCTGCTACTTCATCGGATTCCTGCCGGAGCCGATGCCGGGCCAGACGATCGAGCGGATCGCACGCGCCGAAGCGATCTTCATCGAAAAGGTGATCGAGCGACATCCCGAGGCCGATGGCAAGCCGTGCGTGATCGGCAACTGCCAGGCCGGCTGGGCCGTGATGATCCTTGCTTCGCTGCGGCCGGAACTGTTCGGCCCGCTGATCATTGCGGGCGCGCCGCTGGCCTATTGGGCCGGCGTCCACGGCAAATACCCGATGCGCTATTCGGGCGGCCTGCTGGGCGGAAGCTGGCTCACGGCACTTACCAGCGATCTCGGCGCCGGGAAGTTCGACGGCGCCTGGCTGGTGCAGAATTTCGAGAACCAGAATCCTTCGAACACGCTTTGGACCAAGCAGTACAATGTTTATTCCAAGGTCGATACCGAGGCCGACCGCTATCTCGAGTTCGAGCGCTGGTGGGGCGGTCACGTCAATCTGAACGCCGAAGAAATCCAGTTCATCGTCGATGAACTCTTCATCGGCAACAATCTGGCCGCCGGCCGGGTCAAGATGTCTGATGGAACCGCGGTCGACCTCCGCAATATCCGATCGCCGATCGTGGTATTCTGCTCCAAGGGCGACAACATCACGCCCCCGCAGCAGGCACTTGACTGGATTCTCGACCTCTATGCCAACGTCGATGAGATCAGGGCCTACGGGCAGACCATCGTCTACACGGTGCATGAGACGATAGGACATCTCGGCATCTTCGTTTCCGGAGGCGTCGCCAAGAAGGAACACGCGGAGTTCTCCAGCAATATCGACCTGATCGACGTGCTGCCGCCCGGCCTTTATGAGGCGACATTCGAGGCGAGAGGGGCCGACACGACCAATGAAGACCTTGCAGTCGGGCAATGGGTCATGCGCTGCGAGGCACGCACGCTCGACGATATCAGGGCGATGGGAGGGAATTCGCCGGAGGACGAGCGCCGCTTCGAAACCGCCAAGCGCGTCTCGGAGAGGAACCTCGAGGCTTACCGGAAGTACGTGCAGCCATGGGTCAAATCGATGGTCACGCCGCAGCTGGCGGAGATGATGCGGAACTGGCATCCGCTCCGGCTGCAATACGAGGCGTTCAGCAGCAAGAACCCGTTCATGACGGCGGTGGAGAACGCGGCCGAGAAGGCGCGCGATGAGCGCAAGCCGGTCGACGACGACAATCCCTTCTTCGCCCTCCAGGAAAAGGTATCGAAGCAGATCGTCAGCTCGCTCGATCAGTGGCGCGACCAGCAGGAAGCGCTCAGCGAAGCGATGTTCCTGGCCATCTATGGTTCGCCGGCATTGCAAACCGCTGTTGGCGTCGACCCGCAATCCACGCCCTCGCGCCTTCGCGAGATGGACCCGAAGCACCGCGAGCGTCTGCAGGCACGCATCGCGGAACTGAAATCGAAAATCGGCACCGGTGGCCTCAGGGAAGCCGGCCTCCGCGCGTTGCTCTATGTCGGATCGGCCCGCGGCATGGTCGACGAACGCAGCCTCGAGGCGCTGCGGCGGATTCGCCAGGCCGACGAGTCGGCGCGGCTCACGCTCGCCGAGTTCAAGATGCTGGTACGCGAGCAGTTCTTCATGCTGTTGATCGATCGGGACGCCGCACTTGCCGCCATTCCAAAACTCCTGCCCAACAACAAGGACGAGCGCCGCAAGGCCTTTGCGGCGATCCAGGAGGTGCTGTCGGCCAGTGCCGAAATCTCGGGCGAGGTGGCAAAGCGCCTGAAAGAGGTGGCCGGACTTTTCGGGCTCGATGAGGGGCATACGGCAAAGAAGGCATCATAGAGGCGGAACGCTGAGGACGAACCCGTCCTCAGCGTTGCTTCGCTGCCCGGTAGATCATCCAATAAACGAAGCCGACCAGACCGGATCCGCCGACGATGTTTCCGAGCGTCACGGGCACTAAATTGTGCACGATTCCCGCGAGCGTTATTGACGAGGCGTCAAAGCCGGCCGGTACGCCGCCGGTTTGCGTCAGCAGCCAAGCCAACGGCAGGAAATACATGTTGGCGACGCAGTGCTCGAATCCCGCAGCGATGAAGGCGGAGATCGGCAATAAGAGCGCGACAATCTTGTCGGTGACCGACCGCCCCGCATAGGCCAACCATACAGCCAGGCAAACCAGCAAATTGCATAGAATACCTTTGACAAACAGGGTGAAGGTATCTGGTTGAATTTTCGCCACAGCAGTATTCAGTATCGACAGACCGATGCGGCCGCCGTTCATATCGAGATGATGAGAAAAGAACACCAGCAAGACCAGGCCAAGCGCACCGGCTAGGTTGCCGAAATACACGGTGATCCAGTTGGCAAGCATCTCCTTCATTGACACGCTACCGCTCGCCCAGGCCATGACGATCAGGTTGTTGCCCGTGAAAAGCTCGGCCCCTCCCACCAGAACCAGTGCCAGCCCCAACGAGAACACGAATCCACCCAGGACCCGTGTTGTCGCGAAACCGAGCTCGGCATCGCTGGCAACGATCGTATAGTACAGGGCGCCCAACCCGATGCTACCACCCGCAATAACCGCCAGCATGAAGGAAGCCAGGAACGGGAGCCTTGTCTTCTTGACGCCGACCTTCTCGATTGCCTCCTTGATCTCGGCCGCGCTGTAGGCGTTCAGGCTAAAGAGGGGCGGTTGTTGTGCCTCTTTATCCGACATGCTGTCTCTCCTGTTCCCACTGCTCGCCGCCGTGAGCGAGGAGCGCGTTCGGCAAGGTGGGCGAGTGCCGTCGGCTGAGTTCAGCGACGCACGGCCGTTCGATTTCGGCCGCCGCTCAGTTGGCGCTGTTTGCCACCGTCAGAAGGCCGACGATCTGTATCGCGATCACCTTCACCAGCGTCATTGACGGGAAGATCATGGCGTAACCGATGTCGGGCCGCTCGGTCGGGGCCATTTTGGTCGAGTAGACGAGGATGGCGGGGTTGCCCGTGGCTCCCGAAGCCACGCCGACGAGATCGTCATAGGGAATTCGCATGACGTAATGACCAACCAGCAGAACGATGGCTACCGTGGTGAGGAGAACAGCGACGCCAATGAACAGCATGGTGAAGCCGGATTCGGCGACGGTGCGGACAAAGGGTTGGCCGGCGTTGACGCCGACGGTAGCAAGAAACATCGCAAGGCCGAAGTTTCGCAGCACGATGTTGGCCGGAAGCGGCATGGTCCAGAGCATGGGCCCGGTGCGGCGCAATTTTCCAAGAATGAGCGCAACGATGAGTGGCCCGCCGCCGATACCCAGGGTCACGATGCCCACGCCCGGAATCGGGATCGGAACCAGGCCGAGCAGAACGCCGAGCACCATCCCGAGCCCGAGGGACACGTAGCTGAATTCGGCGGTCGCCTTGATGCTATCGCCAAAGTGCTTGCGGATGTCTTCCTTGCGATCCGGCGGCGTCAATACGCCGACCCGATCGCCAAATTCGAGCATCAGGTCGGGCGAAGGCACGAGGTCGGCATCATAGCGGCGAACGTGCAGCAGATGCGCCGGAACGCCCGATGGCATCGGGAGGCTGGAAAGCGGGATGCCCACCACGCTTGCCTTGCCGACGAAGACCCTGATGTAGTCCAGGTCGGCGCGGTCGCTGGCCAGCCGGCCCGGTTCGAGTTTTCCGAGCCCGGCCGCGGCGTTCGCAATTGCATCCTGGCTGTCGGCCACGACCAGCACCGCATCGCCGGCGGACAGAACCGTCCCATCCGTGGGAACGATATTCTGTCCCGCCTTGCGGACCATCGTCACCTGGACACCCTTAAGAAACTCCTTGCTCAATTCACCGAGCGTGCGGCCGGCAAAGCCCGCGCCGATGGAAATCTCGCCCATGTGAAAGCGCTGCACCTTCGCGGGAAATTTCGGCTGCACCAATCGTGTCATGAAATAGATGCACAGAATGGGGCCGATGACGCCGAACGGATACGCAATCGAATATCCAATCGACGGGTCCTTGGTCTTGGTGACGTCAAGGGCAGCCTGCAGCGTTGCCGTGCTCGTCATCGATCCGGCATAGATGCCCAGTGTGTGACCGATCTTGACGCCGAAGATCTGTCCGAGGCCGAGCGCCATGCCGAGGCCTGCCAGGCACGCTACCAGCGCAAGCAGATTGTATTTTTGCCCGGAGCCGACCATGCCTTCAAAGAACTGTTTGCCGTAGAGAATTCCGATGCCGTAAAGGAACATGATCAGGCCGGTAAGACCGATGGGACCTGTGATCTGGGCTTTCGGTGCGAATGCACCGATGGCGAGGCCAACGAACAGCACGGCGCCCACACCGAGCGAGAAGCCGCCGATATTGATCTGGCCGACGAGATAGCCGACCCCGATCGCGAGGAATGCCGTCAGGATCGGCTGGCTTCCGATAATGTCGCGGGCAAGGTCCAACATCTGTTTCTCCGGATCGGTATCAACCTGTTAGCGGGCGCGGCAGCCCGCATCGCGAAACTGGCCGATAACCCGGTTCACCAGTTCGCGGGAGGGAGGCGGCGTATCCTTGTGCTTGTAGTCGATGCCCATCGCCTTCCACTTGAACGAACCCATCTGATGGAAGGGCTGCACCTCGACCCATTCGACGTTCTTCATGGGCGCAACGAACTTCGCGATGCCTTCGACATTTGCGGGATCGTCGGTGAGACCGGGCACAAGCGTGAAGCGGACCCAGACCGGCTTGCCGATCGACGCGAGACGCTCTGCGAAGCGCAGCGTCGGCGCGAGGTCCCGTCCTGTGACCTTGCGGTAGGTGTCCGGATCCGAGCTCTTGATATCGAGCAGCACCAGGTCGACGACCGACAAAAATGATTCATCGGCGCGATCGCCAAGGAAGCCCGAGGTCTCGATTGCCGTGTGCAGGCCCATTTCCTTGGCGCCGGCGAAGATACGCTTGACGAAGGCGAGCTGCACCATCGCCTCGCCGCCCGATATCGTCAGTCCTCCATCGATGCTTCGCAGCGCCGGAGCAAATTCACCGAGACGGCGCAGCACCTGCTCGGCCGATACGTAGGTTCCGTCCTTGAGATGCCAGGTATCAGGATTATGGCAATAGGTGCATCGGAGCAGGCAGCCCGAAACGAACAGCACGACCCGCAGGCCGGGACCGTCGTACCGGGATGAAGTTTCGTACGAATGGCAGTACCCGAAAGCGCCTTGCTCGTCCTTGAACTTGTCCTCATCGGGCGCGTCGGGCGAGGCGCCCGTACGCAGGTCGTGACGGCTTCCCGATTCGAGTGCACCCGGAGTCGACATCGATGACCCCCTTGGGGCTCAGATCTGGCCGTGGAAGGTGCGGCTGATCACGTCCCTTTGCTGTTCCGGCGTCAGGCGAACGAAATTGACGGCATAGCCCGACACGCGGATCGTGAGCTGCGGATACTTGTCCGGATTCTTGATGGCGTCTTCCAGCGTCTCCCTGTCGATCACGTTCAGGTTCATGTGGAAGCCGCCGCGCCCGAAATAGAGGTCGAAGGCCTTGGTGGCTTCGTCGACAAGCTGGGTTTCGGAAAGATGCGCCTTCTGCGGAGCGACGGAAACGGTGTAGCTGATGCCGTCGAGCGCATCCTTGTAGGGCAGCTTCGCGACCGAGAGGCACGAGGCAAGCCAGCCATGGCTGTCCCGGCCATGCATCGGGTTCGCGCCAGGCCCGAACGGCTCGCCCTTGCGGCGGCCGTCGGGCGTATTGCCCGTAGCCTTTCCGTAGACGACATTCGAGGTGATGGTGAGGACGCTTTGCGTGTGCGTCGCATTCCGGTAGGTCGGATGCTTGCGGATCTTCTGCATGAAGCTCGTCACGATTTCCGAGGCGATCTGATCGACACGGTCATCATTGTTGCCGAACTGCGGGGTCGATATGTTTCCTTCGTTCTGGTAGTCGATCACCAGGCCGGTCGCGTCACGGGCGACGCGAATCTTTCCGAACTTGATGGCGGCGAGGCTGTCGGCAACCACCGACAGGCCGGCGATCCCGAACGCCATGGTGCGCAGGATGTCGCGATCATGCAGCGCCATCTCCAGTCGCTCGTAGAAGTACTTGTCATGCATGTAGTGGATGCAGTTCATGGCATGGACATAGGTCCTGGCGAGCCATTCCATGGTCGAATCGAATTTCGCCATGACGTCGTCGTAGTTGAGGAAGTCGCCGGCAACCGGCATGCTTTGCGGTGCGACTTGTTCGCCGGTAACCTCGTCGCGGCCGCCATTGATGGCGTAGAGCAGGGCCTTTGCGAGGTTCACGCGGGCGCCGAAGAATTGCATCTGCTTGCCAAGCCGCATGGCTGAAACGCAGCAGGCGATCGCATAGTCGTCGCCCCAGTATGGCCGCATCAGATCATCATTCTCATATTGCAGCGATGACGTGTCGCGGCTCACCTTGACGCAGAAGCGCTTGAAGGCCATCGGCATGTGATTGGACCACAGCACCGTGATGTTCGGCTCCGGTGCGGGCCCGAGATTGGTCAGCGTGTGGAGCATGCGGTAGCTGCTCTTGGTCACCAGCGCCCGGCCATCGAGATCCATGCCGCCGACGCATTCGGTCGCCCAGTAGGGATCGCCGCTGAACAGCGCATCGTAGTCGGGCGTGCGCAGGAAGCGCACGATGCGCAGCTTCTGCACCAGTTGATCCCAAAGTTCCTGCGCGCCTGCCTCGTCGAGGGCGCCTTCCTTCAGATCGCGCTCGATGTAGATATCGAGGAAACTCGAGATGCGCCCGATCGACATCGCGGCGCCGTTGGCTTCCTTGATCGCGCCGAGATAGGCAAAATAGGTCCACTGGAACGCCTCCCGCGCGTTCATCGCGGGCTGCGTGATGTCGTGACCGTAGAGTTTCGCCATCGATGCAAGGTCTTGCAACGCACGCATTTGCTCGGCAAGCTCTTCGCGCATGCGGATGACTTCATCGTTGGGCCACATGTCGTCGATCTGGGCGCGTTCCTGGCGCTTGACCTCCAGCAGGCGGTTGATCCCGTAAAGCGCGACCCTGCGATAATCACCAATGATGCGCCCGCGGCCGTAGGCGTCGGGAAGACCGGTGATGATGCCAGATCGCCGGCAATTCATGATTTCGGGCGTATAGGCGTCGAACACGCCGTCATTGTGCGACTTGCGGTATTTGGTGAAGGCTTCGTGGACCTTGGCGTCCGGCTCGAACCCCGCCGCCTTGATGCCGGTTTCCACCATGCGCAGGCCGCCAAACGGGAAAATCGCCCGCTTGAACGGCTGGTCCGTTTGAAGGCCGACGATCACCTCGTTGTCACGGTCGATGTAACCAGCCGGATGCGCCAGCAGGGTCGAGGGATTCTGTGCGTCGACTGCAAGGACGCCCTTCTTTCGTTCTTCGGTAAAGTAGGGCTGCAGCTTGGCCCACACCGCCTTGGTGCGTTGCGACGGTGGGGCGAGAAACTTTTCGTCCCCCGTATAGGAAGAGACGTTGCGGACGATGAAGTCGCGTACGTTGATCGTGGATGACCAGTCGCCTGGCTGGAAGCCCCTCCAGGCATCCGTCTTGGCGTCCTGCTTGAGCGCTGCGCTACCCTTCATGATGCGTCTCCCATCCCGAGGAAATTGGTTTGAGGCCCGGCCGGCGGTACCATGCTGTTTTCTGCATGCTAGAGGCGGCGCGCGGGCGCTCCGCTTGATCTATGTCAAGCCGGAACGAGACCTTGGGCGTGCGTCAGCCAAAATTTGTGCAACGGTCCACTTTGGGCGCGGCCGATTTCCGCGGGCCGCCTTCGTGCGGCAGACGCTTGACCTAGATCAACGTTACCATGGCAGCGCGCTCCAAGCTCCAATGAATAAGCGAAGTGGGGTCGATGCTGCAGCTTTGCCGAATCCGCGGCGTCGTTGGTCCCGCTGCAACTTGTCGGAGCAAAAATGATGAGCACCAAGCCAGCCGCAGCGATTGGGACGCAGCCGGGATCAAAGTACGACAAGCTTATCGCGGCCGCGAAAGGCGTTCCGACGGTATCGACCATTGTGGTGCATCCCTGCGACGAGAGCTCGTTACGCGGTGCGATCGAGTCCGCGGAGGCCGGGATCATCAAGGCGATCCTTGTGGGGCCGGCTGCCAGGATCAAGGACGCAGCCGCCAAGCACAATCTGAACATTTCGGGCTGCGAAGTCGTCGATACGCCAAACACGGAGGCGGATGCCGCTACCAAGGGCGTTGAATTGATCCACCAGGGCAAGGGCGAGGTCCTGATGAAGGGAAGCCTGCACACCGACGAGATCATGCGAGCGGTGACCGCGAAGGTCGGCGGGCTGCGAACCGACCGTCGTATCAGCCATGTCTTCGTCATGGACGTGCCGGCCTACGCCGATACCGTGTTCGTCACCGATGCCGCGATCAACATCGCCCCGGACCTCGATGCGAAGCGGGACATCATCCAGAACGCCGTCGACCTCTTCAATCAGGCGGGCTTCGGCACGACGCCGCGGGTGGCGATCCTGTCCGCGGTCGAGACGGTCACCTCGAAGATTCCGTCCACCATCGAGGCCGCTGCGCTGTGCAAGATGGCCGACCGCAAGCAGATCACCGGAGCGTTGCTCGACGGGCCGCTTGCCTTCGACAACGCTATCGACCTCGAAGCCGCCCGCATCAAGGGCATCAAGTCGGAGGTCGCCGGCCGCGCGCAGATCCTGGTCGTGCCCGATCTGGAATCCGGCAACATGCTGGCGAAGAACCTTACCTATTTCGCCAAAGCGGACGGCGCGGGTGTCGTGCTCGGCGCGCGCGTTCCCGTCGTGCTGACGTCGCGCGCAGATTCGTCGCGGTCGCGGATGGCGTCCGCCGCCATTGCCGCGCTTCAGGCCAATGCCCGCCGCAAAGCCACTCCAATCGCCGCAGCGTGACCGCCATGGATACGATCCTCGTCGTCAATGCAGGTTCCTCAAGTGTGAAGTTTCAGATCTTCGCAGTCGATGGCGAAGGCGGACTTCGGCGCCAGATCAAGGGACAGATGGATGGCATCGGCAGCCGACCGCGGCTGCGCGCCAGCGGTCTCAACGGCGATCCGCTGGCCGATCGGGCCTATCCGATCGAAGCCGTGGCCGATGTTCCGGCGGCGATGGCGGTGGCAGGTGCCTGGCTGCGCGATGAGCTCAATGTAAATCCCATTGCGGTTGGCCATCGCGTCGTGCATGGCGGACCGGATCATGCGCGCCCGGTGCTGATCGACCACGCTGTCGTGGCGCGCCTGGAGCGCTATGTCTCGTTGGCGCCGCTGCATCAGCCGCATAACCTCGCGCCGATCAGGACGCTGCTCGGCAAATTCCCGACATTGCCCCAGGTTGCCTGCTTCGATACCGCATTCCATCGTGATCACGATGCCTTGGCGGATCATTATGCTATCCCGCATCAGCTTCATACCGAGGGTGTCCGGCGGTATGGTTTCCACGGGCTGTCCTACGAATACATTGCAAAGAGCCTGCCGCAGGTCGCGCCTGACATCGCCGGCGGTCGGGTGATTGTCGCTCACCTCGGAAGTGGTGCCTCGATGTGCGCGATGCGCGGCGGAAAGAGCGTCGAGAGCACCATGGGCTTTACCGCGCTCGACGGGCTCGCGATGGGAACCCGGCCGGGCCAGCTCGATCCCGGCGTCGTCCTCTACCTCATCGCGGAAAAGGGCATGTCGGCCTCGAACGTGCAGAATTTCCTTTACCGCGACTGCGGCCTGAAGGGGCTGTCCGGCGTCAGCAACGACATGCGGGAACTGGAGACGAGTGCAGACCCGCGTGCGGCGTTTGCAGTCGACTATTTCGTCTACCGCGTTGGTCTCAATGCCGGCATGCTGGCGGCGGCGCTGCAGGGCCTCGACGCCTTCGTGTTCACGGCCGGGATCGGCGAGAATTCAGTCTCGATCCGCGCCCGCATCGCCGAAAAACTGGCCTGGATCGGCGTCGCGCTTGATCCGGCAGCCAATGCAAAGCACGCCACGAAAATATCCCGCTCCGACAGCCGGATTCCCGTCTACGTCGTGCCCACCGACGAAGAGCTGATGATAGCTCAGCACACGCTGGCGCTGCTGATGACCCAGCGATCGCCGTCCCAACAACGCAAGAGAGTGTCATGAACATCCCGGTTTTCCCCGAGACCAAGGTCGCGCTGAAGGGCAAGAAGGGGTTGATCGTCGGCATTGCCAACGATCAATCCATCGCGTGGGGCTGCGCCAAGGCGTTTCGCGCATTGGGGGCCGATCTCGCGGTCACCTACCTCAACGAAAAGGCGAAGAAGCACGTGGAGCCGCTGGCCAAAGCGCTGGAATCGCCGATCTTCGAGCCGCTCGACGTCATGGTCGAGGGTGAAACCGAGAAGGTATTCGAACGGATCAAGAAGGAATGGGGACAGCTCGACTTCCTGCTCCACTCCATTGCTTTCTCGCCGAAGGGCGCGCTGCACGGCCGCGTGGTGGATGTCGACCGCGAAGGCTTTCAGAAGACCATGGACGTGTCCTGCTGGTCGTTCCTGCGGATGGCGCATCTGGCGGAGCCGCTGATGAAGAACGGCGGCACCATCTTCACCATGACCTATTACGGCAGCCAGATGGTGGTGAAGAACTACAATGTCATGGGCGTAGCCAAGGCGGCGCTCGAAGCGGCGGTGCGCTATGTCGCGGCAGAGCTCGGTCCGAAGGGTATTCGCGTCCATGCCATCTCGCCGGGGCCGCTCGCGACCCGCGCCGCCTCAGGCATTCCCGAGTTCGATGAGTTGATGGACAAGGCGCAGTCGCAGGCACCGGCGCGCAGCCTCGTCAGCATCGACGACGTCGGCAGGGCCACCGCATTCCTTGCGCTAGATGGCGCCAAGCTGATCACCGGCAGCGTGCTTTACATCGATGGCGGCTATCACATCATCGATTAGGCCGGCTAAAGCGGGATGATTTTTCTTCGAATCGTCATCCCGCTTTATCTTTTTGTTTGAGCATGATCGTTTCGGAAAACCGCTACACACTTTTCCGGATCATGCTCTAGCGGTAATGCAGGCCGATCACTTCGGCGACGCAGGCCGGCCGTTGGCCGCCTTCGATCTCGATCGCCACGCGATAATGCACCCGCAAGCCGTTGGGCGGTACGTCCTCCGCTTCCGCGATGCTCACGCGGCCGCGCAGCTTTGAGCCTGCGGGCACCGGCGCGAGATAGCGGATGCGATCGGCGCCGTAGTTCAGCGTGTTCTTCAGCCCCTTCAGGCCCATCACCGCGCGGATGAACATCGGTGTCAGGCTCAACGAAAGCAGGCCATGCGCGATGGTCTTGCCACCAGGCATTTCTTCTTTTGCTCGCTCTTGATCGACGTGGATCCACTGTTCGTCGCAGGTTGCTTCCGCAAACTTGTTGATGCGGTCCTGCGTAATCTCGATCCAGTCGCTGACGCCGACCTCCTTGCCGACGGCGGCCCTGAGGTCGTCGAATCCGTTGAAAACCTGCATGGCGTCGATCCGCGTTCTCGTTTCTAGAGCTTCATCTCCGGCACCCTGTCCGGAATGGCGAGCTCGGCTTCCGTCACCGCCAGCACCTCGGCGACTTTCAGGCCCGGCGCCGTCTCCAGCAGCGTAGCCTTGCCGCCGGGGAAGGCGATGACCGCCATATCGGTCACGACGAGGTCGACCGGACGTGCCGAGGTCAGCGGCAGGTTGCACTCGGCGACGATCTTGGACTTGCCCTTGGCGGCGTGCTGCATGGCAACGATCACGCGCTTGGCGCCAGTCACCAGGTCCATCGCGCCGCCCATGCCCGGTACCATCTTGCCGGGGATCATCCAGTTGGCGAGATGGCCGCCGGCGTCCACCTGCAGACCTCCGAGCACTGTAATGTCGACATGGCCGCCGCGGATCAGGCCGAACGACATCGCGCTATCGAAGGTGGCCGCGCCCGGCAGCGCGCTGATCGGCCTTCCACCGGCATCGGTCAAAAGCGGGTGCGCCATGCCCTGCTCGGGAATCGGGCCGGTGCCGATCAGGCCGTTCTCGGACTGAAAGAAAACATTCAGCCCGGCGGGGACGTAATTCGCGACCAGCGTCGGAATGCCGATGCCGAGATTGACGAGATTGCCGGACCGAAGCTCCTGCGCCACGCGGCGGGCAATGATGGTTTGTGCATCCATGGGTCACCCGTTCGCGATGAGATAGTCCACCAGCGGGCCTGGCGTGACGACATGATCGGGAGCGATGACACCGACCGGCACGATATGTTCGGCCGTGACGATCACCGTGTCAGCCGCCATCGCCATGACTGGATTGAAGTTGCGGGCGGTGAGGGCGTAGGAAAGGTTGCCGACGTAGTCGGCGAGGAACGCGTGCACGAGCGCGAAATCGGCGCGCAGCGCCGTCTCGAGCAGGTACGATTTTCCATTCACGTCGATCCTCTGCTTGCCGCCTTCGACCAGGGTGCCGACGCCGGTCGGCGTCAAGACGCCGCCGAGGCCGCAGCCGCCGGCGCGGATGCGCTCGACAAAGGTGCCCTGCGGGATCAGGTCGACGGTGATCTGCTTGCCCAGCATCTGCTGCTGCGCTTTCGGGTTGAGCCCGATATGGGTGCCGATCATGTTGGTGACCTGGCCGCCGTCGAACAGCTTGCCGACACCCTTGCCGGGCACCGCCGCATCGTTGCTGATCAGGGAAAGGCCCGACTTCTTCTGCCGCACCAGCTCGTCGAGCAGGCGTTCCGGCGTGCCTACGCCCATGAAGCCGCCGACCATGATGCTCGCGCCGTTGGGGATCATCGCGACGGCTTCTTCGGCGGAGACGGGCTTCATGATCTAACTCCGGCAATCGATCGGAGGCGGGATGGTTGCTCGAAAATGTGATGCCGGCCGAAATGCCGACCTTGATCTGGGTCAAGGGTAAGGGCCCACCCGTTCACGCTTCCGCGTCGCGCCGGATGCCGATGCCTTCGAGCAGCTCCGCCCACAGTTTCCCAACCTCGCGATGCCGGCCTTCGACCTCCGAACTGACCGCATCACGAGCCGGCTTGAGATCTTCGCTCTTGAGGAAATGAATTGCGGCTCGATCAGGCGGCTGCTCTCGAATTCGATCCGCCGCAAGGCCATTACGAAGTCATCGCCTGTCTCTGGTCGTTTCGGGACGGGCTGGAGAGGTGGGGACGCTGTTCGAGCGAATTCTGGAACAAGCGTTCGGGGTGTCGCAGAGCATCTGGCTCGGCACGCCGGTCAATCTGACCCTCGAGCGGTAAAGCGGCGAACTGCAACGGCGGATGCCGGAGCTCCGGCATCCTCATCTGTCGGCTCGTGGTAGTACCCGGCACCGGGCATTCGATGAATCTCGAATCGCCGGCCTTGTACGCCGGCTATTTCGGCGCATGGTTCGGCGGCCTCAAGGCCTAGCCGGCGTCCGTACTAACGATGCCGCTGAAGCGACCGCTGCAGGGTGGTGGCCAAAAAGCCGCGTTGCGCGCGCCACGCCAGCCCCGGGCCGCGTCGATAACGCTGAACTTACTCAAACACTACGAAAACAGTGCGAAAGCCAATGCCGCGGTGGAGGTCAAAGCCGCGCAGATCGCGCCTGCCGCAAAGATCAGTTCTCGGTACTGCATCGTCCAAGGGGCCCCTCTACGCATCACAGCAACTCCGCTGGGGGTAGGGCATCATCTTCCCCAATCGTGAAATCGGCAAATCACAAGCTCGCGTTGAGCGGTATTGGCTTGTTGGGCTGACCTATGGATGTATCTCCCATGGATGTATCTTGGGCCCAGTGGCTATTCGTTACCGGAAGGCTGCCTGCCTCCCGGGTTGATCTGAGTCAAACCGTAACCATGCAGAAGGCGGAATTCTCGCTGCCGGCAGACACGAGGGGCACGGCTTGCGGACCATCCGACAACTCCTCGCAGGCGAGGACGAAATCCAGCTGGCGGTCCGGCTCGCGCTCCTTGCGCTCTTGATCTACTGGTCGTTCGTCGTGCTCCGGCCGTTCGTGCCGATCCTCGCCTGGAGCGTGGTTCTTGCCGTTGCGCTCTATCCTGTCTTCAGCTGGCTCTCCGGCCTGCTCGGCAACCGTCCCAGGCTTGCCGCAACCCTGCTGACACTCGTCAATTTCGGCATCGTCATCGGTCCTGCGACCTGGCTCGGGCTCGGCGCGGTGGAGGGGATTCGCGATTTTGCGGCGCAGCTCGATGCCGGCACGCTCGTCGTGCCGTCGCCGCCCATAGGCGTCAAGGAGTGGCCAATCATCGGCGCGCAGCTCTACACCCTGTGGGAGCACGCATCGACCAATCTGCACGCGGCGATGCGGGAATTGGCGCCGCACCTGAAGCCGCTGGCCGGAACGATGCTCGGTCTTGCCGGCGGCGCCGGTATCGGGACCCTCAAGTTCCTCCTGGCGGTCGCGCTGACCGGCTTCCTGTTGCCAGCCGGTCCCCGGCTGGTCGCGGCGAGCAACCGCTTCCTGGCGCGCGTCGTGGCCGATCGCAGCGAGAGTTTCCTGGTGCTGGCGGGCGCCACCATCCGCTCGGTGGCGCAGGGCGTGATCGGTATTGCGGTCGCGCAAGGCCTCGTGATCGGGATCATCCTGAAGCTGGCTGATGTACCAAAGGCAGGACTGCTGGCCTTTGGCGTGATGATACTCGGTATCCTGCAGATCGGCTCGGCCGTGATCGTGATTCCGGTCCTCATATGGATCTGGGCGACCAAGTCCTTTATTGCGGCGCTCGTGATCACGCTTTGCCTTCTGCCGGCCTCGCTCGCCGACAACGTGCTGAAGCCCATCGTGATGGGACGCGGACTGACGACGCCCTCGCTCGTCATCTTCCTCGGCGTCATCGGCGGCACGCTGGCGCATGGCATCGTCGGCCTGTTCATCGGGCCAATCATCCTGGCGGTCGCCTGGGAATTGCTCACGGCGTGGGTGCGCGACGACGGTGCGACGGAGGTGCCGGTTGACACCGAGGCGGCGGCTCAAAAAAGCGCGGTACAGGGAATTGGAAAAGCGCGATGATGATCCAGCTCCTGGTCGGCTCATGCGTCAGCGTCATCAACATCGTGGTTCATGCGTTGGCGACCGTCGCCGCCATCGGCATCGCCCGCCGGGCCGCGCTCAAAGACACACGGCGTCCGCGCCTCTATCTGATGGGTGTCATGGTCGCGACCGTGCTGGTGCTCATGCTGGGGCACACGGTCGAGGTCGTCGTCTGGTCGCTATCCTACGCCGTGGTTGGCGCAGCACCTGAGGGCAGCGATCTCCTGTATTTCGCGTTCGTCAACTACACGACGCTCGGCTATGGCGACGTCATACCTGTCAAGGAATGGCGGCTGGTTGGCCCGATGGCTGCGATGAACGGCATCCTGATGTTCGGATGGTCCACCGCGGTGCTGTTCGAGGTTTTGCTCAAGACGATCGAGCGTCTCGGCGCGATTGCCGCGCCCGGAACGTCCTTCAGTGTTGCAGATCGTAGCTAGCGAGCTTGTCCCGGTCGCGCAGAACGATTTGCCGCTGGTTGTTGCCGATGAAATTGAGGATGCCGAGATCGTGCAGCCGCGACAGCGCGCGCGACACTGTTTCCAGCGTCAGCCCGAGATAGTCGGCGATGTCACGCCGGCACATCGGCAGCGCGAGAATGCCTGCCGCCGTCGAACGGTGGTCCATCTCGATCAGGAATGCCGCGACGCGCTCCAGCGACGTCTTGCGCCCCAGCAGCAGCATGTGATCTTCGGCGTGCCGGAGATTGCTCGTTGTCATGCTGAGCAGATTGCGGGCGACCTTTGCATCGCTCTCTGCCACCAGCTCGAGGCTGCGTCGTTTCAGCAGGCGGACGGTGGTGTCGATGATCGCTTCGGCGGTAAAGCGGTGCTCCGTCCCGATCTCGAGCCCGAAAATATCGCCGACGAGGTGGAAGGCGCCGATCTGACGGCGGCCATCGGAGAGCAGCTTGTAGCTCCGCACGGCGCCGGTCGCCACTTGATAGACATAGTCGGCCGGCTCCTTCTCGCCGAAGATTTCGGCACCCTTCTTGTAGCTGAATTCATTCAAATTGACTCTGATCGGCGCCCCGCCCTTGGGGTCACTCTCTCCAAAGATGCCGGGGAATTCAGCAAAGCTGGTGCTGATGCGGGCGAACATGGACCATCTCCTTGCTAGAACGAACCAGGCGCTCTGGTGGTGGCCTCGATTTCTCGCACTTTTGAATGCGACGCCGCTGTCCCATTCCGAGAAAACCGTTTCATAATGGGGGTCATTCTCGCGATCGCTGGCATGCGGTCCATTGTCCCTGAGGACAGGTCGGATGCGTCAACATGGCTGTCGCGGATGCGGTATCCTGCGACGGCACACGGGGTATTCGCGGCCGCTGCCGGATGCTAGTTTTACCCGAGATTCTTTCAGGGGCATCATGGTCAGGATCTGTGGGTGGATTATCGGGCTGCTTGCTTTGCTGGCGCCGATCTGCGTTTCGGCACAGCCGGCGCGGCCGCATTCCATCCTCGTGCTCGACCAGTCGGATTTGCGCGGACCGTTCCATTATCAGCTTTGGTCGGGACTTCGCGGGGTGCTCGACGCCCGCGCAGGTGTGCGCGTGACGATCTACGGCGAGAACCTCGATCTGCCCCGCTTCGGTGGAGCCGCCTATACGGAAAGCCTGAAGCGGCACCTCAAGGAAAAATACCGGGACAGGCCGATCGACGTCATCGTGGCAATAGGCAGGGGAATGCTCGAGCACACGTTGAGCTGGCGCGCGGAATTGTGGCCGGACACCCCTGTCGTATTCGCCATGCTGGACGAGAGTGACCTTGCGAAGCTCGAGCGGCAAACGGAAGTGACGGGGGTCATTCTCGATAATTCCCTGGCTCGTGCCATCAAAGCTGCGCGGGCGGTGGTGCCCGACCTCGACACAGTTGCCCTGGTGGGGGATGCCTGGGAGCGGCAGGCTCTTTTCAGTCACTGGTCAGAGGAAATTCCCGTCGCAACATCGGGCCTGAACGTGATCGATATCATTGGGCAGAAGATGTCCGATATCCGCAAACGGGTTGCCGAATTGCCGGAGCGGAGCGCCATTATCTATACAGGCGTGTTCTCGGACGGCGAGGGCACATTCTATCCTGCGGCGACTGCGTTCGGGCTGATTGCCGAAACGGCCAACCGCCCCATCGTCGTCGGTGCTGAACCGCTATTGGCTATGGGTGGGATCGGTGGATACGTCCTGCTCGCGACGGAGATCGGCACGGAGGCCGCGAAAATTGCGCTGCGCATTCTCAACGGCGAACGGGCCGGAGATATCCCGCCGGTTAGCGGCGGCGTGAAGCCGCTTTTCAGCTGGCCGCAGATGCAGCGTTGGAACGTCAGCGAATCCAGCCTGCCCGAAGGCAGCGAAATTCGCTTCCGCGACCAGACGTTCCTGGAGAGATATCGCTGGCAGAGCATGGCCGTTGTGGCGGCGCTGTTGCTCCAAGCCGGGCTGATCACGTTCCTGCTGCATGAGCGGCACTTGCGGCGCGATGCCGAGGTGGAATCGCGCAACCGGATGTCCGAACTCGCTCACGTCAATCGGAATGCGACGGCCGGCGAATTGTCCTCCTCGATCGCGCACGAGCTCAATCAGCCGCTGGGCTCGATTCTGACCAACGCCGAGACTGCCGAGTTGATCCTGAAGTCGGAAAATCCCGATCTGAAAGAGGTCAGGGAAATCCTCGCCGACATCAAACGCGACGATCAGCGCGCCGGCGAGGTGATCCGCCGGCTGCGCGCCTTCCTGAAGCGCACGCCGTTCGAAACACGGGAGATTGATCTTAATGAGATCATGAACGAGGCGTTCAAGTTCCTTTCGGTGCAGGCTTCGGGCCGCAACGTCGCGCTCTACCTGCAGACCGCTCCGGGCGAGTTGCGCATCAACGGGGATCCGATCCAGCTGCAGCAGGTCATCCTGAATCTGGTCGTGAACAGCATGGATGCCATGTCCACGATTCCCTATGGCCGCACCGTGATCGGCCGCACGGAATTGAACGGCGGATCCGCGGTCGAGATTTCGATCTCCGACTCCGGTCCCGGCATCCCGTCCGACAAGCTCAGCCAGGTGTTCGACCCGTTCTTCACCACCAAGGACCAGGGCATGGGGATCGGACTTTCCATTGCGCGCAGCATCATCCTCGCCCACAAGGGAAATATCTGGGCCGAGAACCAAACCGGCGGCGGCGCGACATTTCATTTCACGCTTCCATTGGCGGCATAGGAGATGAGGTTGCCGGGTCACGTTCACGTCGTCGATGACGATGCTTCGTTCCGGACCGCGATCGAGCGTCGCCTGAAACTCGCCGGCTATCAGGTCGCGACCTATCCGTCAGCGCAGCAACTGCTCGACAGCCTGCCGGATGACAGCGAGCCCGGCTGCATCCTGCTCGACGTGCACATCCCCGGCCTGAGCGGCCCTGAATTGCAGGGACGGCTGAACGAACTCGGCCTGACCTTGCCGATCGTATTCCTGACCGGGCATGCCGATACGCCGACGACCGTGCGGACCATCAAGGCCGGCGCGGAAGACTTTCTCACCAAGCCCGTGGAATCGGAGCAACTGCTCGGCGCCATCGAGCGGGCGTTGGCGCGTCATGCCACCGTGCGCGATGAACGGTCCAGGCTGGGAGAGGTGCGGGCGCTGGCGGCGGAACTGACGCCGCGCGAGCGGCAGGTGTTCGGCCTCGTCGTGCGCGGCAAGCTGAACAAGCAAATCGCCCATGACCTCGGAACGACGGAGCGCACCATCAAGGCGCATCGCCATCAGGTGATGGAAAAAATGAAGACGCGGTCTTTGGCCGAGCTGGTGACGCTGGCTGAGCGGCTTGGCATGCTCGACTGATACACGCCAAGGCTGAACCTGTACCCAAGGACAGGTGAAGATTTTCCGACAGAGAGTATCCTGATCGGAACGCCTGCGAATCTCGTAGTCCGAAAAAGTGGTTTAGGTGAGGAACCCTCGTCCATTCCAAAGGTTACTCGGGCTGCAGCGGTGACGATGAAAGTTCCCGAATAAGCTGAAGGCGGAGCACGTTGTTGCAGCGCAAAGCCGTCTTTGTCGTTGATGACGACCCTTCCATGCTGAAGGGGATGCGCCGGCTGCTCGGGCGGCACGGCTTTGAAACCGTGCCGTTCGAAACAGCGAGCGCCCTGAAGAATCATGACAAGTTCGATGAAGCCTTTTGTCTGGTGCTCGATATCAATCTGAGTGACGGATCGGGCATCGAGCTGCGTCACCAATTGGCAGAATCCGGCGTGAACGTGCCGGTCATCTACATCACCGGCAATGACAACCATGCCACGCGAATGGCTGCCATGGCCTCCGGGTGCATCGCTTATCTGACGAAGCCGTTTACCGCGCAGTCGCTGATCGAGCCGATCGAGCGGGCGGCGGCTCTTGTGTAGCTCATTCGTCGATCTTCTGCTCGAAGACTTTTTCCGGTGTACCGCTGCGAACGGCGGCAAACTTGTCGAGCGGCAGCGATGTCGTGACCTCGAGCAAGTTCGTGTCGACGACCTCCACCGTCAGGCTTTTGCCTCTCTCCAACTCGCCAAGCAAAGCAGGGCTGGCGACGTCGCCGGCAATACAGGTATTGGTGAGGCACCAGGTGAAGGGAATCTTGTATTCCGGCCCCTTGTCCACACTGAGCTTGACGCCCGGCGGCATGTATAGCCCGACCGGCAGGAACAGCTGCAGCCGTGCCGTGCTGTCGTTCTCGCGCTCGGTCACATAGACGCGCACCGCCGTCTGGCCGGTCTCGAAGGTGCCGCTGATGGTAGTGCGGCAGACCGTCGGTGCGCCGCCCGGCTTGAAGCAGATCTTTTGCCACTCGCCATACCTGATGCTGCGGGCCTCGCGCTGGCCGCGCATGGCGAATTCATCTGACGCGGCGCTTGTGGATTGTTGCGCAAGTGTCGGTTCATTCGCCGCCAGGACGAGTACAAGGCCGAAGCATAGAGACAGCCTCGCTGAATGTCGCATGGTTGCTCACCTGTGCTTGTCGAGGAAAGCGCCGACTACCGGCGACCAGATCGCGACGGCGTCCGGCGAGCCGACGAAGAAGTGCCCATCGCCGCCATGAGGTGGAAACAGATGGTACTCTGCATTGCCGCCTGCGGCGGTGAAAGCCGCATGCATTCGCTTCGACAGCTCCGGTCCGAAAAAGGTGTCGTTCTCGATATACAGCCACAGCATCGGCACCCGCGACGTACGTCCGAAATCGCCTGCTGCTTCCACCAGCTTGTCGGGTGCGCAGTTGTTATGAGGCTTTCCGTCGACGCGGCCGCCCCGTCCCGCCGCGAAGGTGATGATCGCCTTGACCTGCGGAGGATTCGCGCTCGACAACGCGATCGAGCCCCAGCCGCCTGCGGACTGGCCGATCACAATGACATTGCGTGGGACAATCCGCTTCAGCTCGGCCATGTAGTCGATGATCCAGAGATTGAGCTGGGCGGCCGCGAGCCCTGCATCGCGGAAATTGGGGTTGCTGCAATTGCCGATCTTCGAAAAGAACACAGTGAAGATTCCGGCTTCCGGCACGTTGAGAGCTGTCGCGCCGTAGCCCGGGCCGGACGGCGCTGCCACCATGTAGCCGCGCCGCGCGAACCACATCGCCGCATCGCGAAATTCGACCAGCGGAAAGAAGCTGCGCTGCTTGGGATCGAGCGATACGCCGTGGTTCATGATAGCGAGCGGAAAGGGGCCGTCGCCGACCGGGCGCACCACATAGGCGATGGTCGGAACGGGTAGGGGCAGCGCCCACACCTCTTCCTGCAATTGCGGTTCATCGGCTGCGATCGCCAATGACGCTGTCACGACGGTTGCGGCGATGATCAGCAGGCGTAACAGGCGCATGCCTTGCATCCAGTTTCGAGGCCGTTCCGAAGTCTTGTTGGCCCGTGGAGCGAAACGTTGATCTGGATCAACGGGGGCAGGCGACGATGATGCGCCAAGAGGCCTTGCTGCTCGCGCGGCAACGCGCCCGGTTGAGGCGGCAAAACCGCGCGCTGAGGGATATTCATGAAATTGAGAGAGACGAGATTTTTTCCCCCTGCGCAGTGGTTCGCCGAATACCGCACCGGCTGGTTACGCCACGACATCATTGCCGGCGTGACGCTCGCCGCCTACGCGATTCCGGTGTCGCTGGCCTATGCGGCGCTCGCCGGGCTGCCGCCGCAGGTCGGTGTCTACGGCTATATGCTCGGCGGCCTCGGCTATGCGCTGCTCGGCTCTTCGCGGCAGCTTGCGGTCGGTCCGACCTCGGCGATTTCGCTGATGATCGCCGCCACGGTCGGGGCGTTGGCGGGAGGCGATTACGTCCGCTATGCCCAGATCGCCAGCCTGGCGGCCTTTTCCGTCGCGGCGCTCTGTCTGATCGCCTGGATTTTTCGGCTCAGCATGCTGGTGCGCCTGATCAGCGACAGCATTCTGGTCGGCTTCAAGGCCGGCGCCGGGCTCACCATCATCATGACGCAACTGCCGAGCCTGTTCGGCGTTGCCGGCGGTGGACGCAATTTCTTCGACCGCCTGATAATGCTCGTTGGGCAGCTTCACGGCATTCACTGGATCGTGCTGGCGGTCGGCCTTGTCGCGATCCTGCTGCTCCTGTTCGGCGAACGCTTCTTGCCGGGCAGGCCGGTCGGGCTTGCCGTCGTCATCCTGTCGATTCTCGTCGCGACGGCGCTTGGCCTGCCGGCGCTCGGGGTTCCCGTTACCGGCGAGATCCCGAAGGGGTTGCCGAGCCTCGCCATGCCGACCTTCGGGCTTCTGGATTTCGATGAATTGTTTCCGCTCGCCGCCGGCATCCTGCTGCTCGCTTATGTCGAAGGCGTCTCGGCAGCGCGGAGCTTTGCCGCCAGGCATGGCTACGCCCTCGATGTACGGCAGGAATTTCTGGGGCTGGGCGCGGCCAATCTCGCGGTATCGTTCGGCCATGGTTACCCCGTCGCAGGCGGATTGTCGCAATCCGCCGTCAACGACCAGGCCGGCGCGAAAACGCCGCTCGCGCTCATCATCTGCTCCCTGACGCTGGCGATCTGCCTGCTCTTTCTCACGGGTCTTCTGACAAATCTTCCGAAGGCCGTACTGGCCGCGATCGTCTTCACGGCGGTCTACAAGCTCGTCGACGTTGCCGCGCTCAAGCGCATGTGGCGGATCAGCCGGATCGATTTTTTTGCTGCAGCGATTGCCCTGGTCTCCGTGCTGCTTCTCGGCATCCTGCAAGGGATTCTGCTGGCGGCGCTCGCTTCGATCTTCCTGCTGCTGGCGCGGGCCTCGCAGCCCAACATCGCCTTCCTCGGCCGCGTCCCGGGAACCGGCCGCTACGCCGACAGCGCGCGCAACCCGGACGTCGAGCCGCTTCCCGGCATCATCGCCTTCCGCCCGGAAGCGTCGCTGCTTTACATCAATGCGGAAACCGTTCTCGACGCCGTGCTGGCAAGGCTCGCGGCCGCGCCAGACACCAGGCTGGTCGTGTGCGGCCTTTCATCCTCGCCTTTCATTGACCTGGCAGGCGCCCGGATGCTGCACGACCTCCATGCTGAGCTTGCCGCGCGCGGCATCGCCTTCCAGATCGTCGGCGCCCGGGGGCAGGTCCGCGACGTCCTGCAGGCCGATGGCCTTGCCGAGAAGACCGACAGCGCCAACTGGACCCGAAGGATGGACAGTTTGCTCGGCGATTTGAAGATCGCCTGACCGTGTTGCACCGCCGCGTGCGGTGACGCGTCGAAGGCGAGGTGCTGCATTCAAGACCAGCTTGCGTTGACTTGAATCAAGGGATGCCGCCGGGAGGGGGAACAGCATCGGCCAACCGTCCCCGCAAGCTTTCCGGAGATCCGACCGACATGTCTGAGGATACCAACATCCTGCTTACCGTGTTCGGCTGCTTCGCAATGATCCTCGCGCAATAGGCCGGCTGCAGTCTGGAGCCCGGATCATGGTGGTCCGGCTCGAACCTTAGAAGGAAACGCCATGAAGAAGTATTGGACGCGAATGATGCTGGCTGCGGTGCTGGGATTGTTGGTCTCGGCCGGACTTGCGACGCCGACGATGGCGGAGGTCGGTTCGGTTGCCGTCGTGTTTACCAAGGGCGGTTTCATCGTCGGCGTCGGCGGCGGGGAGGGCGTCCTGACCTTCCGCGGCAAGAGGTATCCGTTCACCGTGTCGGGTATGAGCGTGGGCTTCACGATCGGTGCCTCCACGACCAAGTTCGTCGGGCGAGCGCTGAACCTGCGCAGCCCCGGCGATCTCGCCGGCAGCTATGCGGTGGCTGGCGCGGGCGGTGCGGTGGCGGCAGGGGCCGGCGGCGTGCAGTTGCAGAATGCCAATGGCGTCATCCTGCAGCTCAGTGGGCCCAAGGTCGGCGCCGAAATCTCGGCGGCCGTCGGCGGTGTGACGATAGCGATGCGATGAACAAGAGTGAATGGGAGTCGCCTTGCGCGGCTCCCGTTCGCAAACCTAAAGCGTGATGACTTTTCTTCGAATCGTCATCCCGCTTTATCTTTTTTGTTTGAGCATGATCTTTTCGGAAAACCGCAACACACTTTTCCGGATCATGCTCTAGTACCGTTCTTCGACGAACTTCATGCCGCGCAGGCTGGCCTGGTCGTCGTAGCGGCCCTTGTGCGAGCGCTTCGGCAGCTTGACCTGGTCGCGCGCGATCTTCTTGTAGGGGATCGTGTTGATGATGTGCGAGATGACGTTCAGCCGCGCCTTTCGCTTGTCGTCGGAGCGGATCAGGCGCCACGGCGCGTGCTTGGTGTCGGTCGCCTCGAGCATCATGTCGCGCGCCCGCGAGTAATCGTACCAGCGCCCGAACGACTCGGTATCCATCGGGCTCAGTTTCCATTGCCGCAGGGGATCCTCGATGCGTGCATTGAAGCGGGCTTCCTGCTCCTCCATCCCGACCTCGAGCCACAGCTTGATCAGGATGATGCCGCCGTCGACGGCGAATTTCTCGACCTGCGGGCACAGCTCCAGGAAGCGCTTGTGGTCCGCCGGCGAGCAGAATCCCATGACATATTCGACACCGGCGCGATTGTACCAACTGCGGTCGAAGATCACGATCTCGCCACCGGCGGGAAACTGCTCGATATAGCGCTGCAGGAACAGTTGCGTTTTCTGCCGGTCGGAGGGTGTGGGCAGCGCGACCACGCGAAACACCCGCGGGCTGACCTTTTCGGTGAGGGCCTTGATGGTGCCGCCCTTGCCGGCGGCGTCGCGGCCCTCGAACAGGATGATGACCCGGAGCTTTTCCTGCCTCACCCATTCCTGCAGATGGCAGAGCTGCACCTGGAGCTTGCGCAACTCCTTCTCGTACTCCTTCCGCTTCATCTTCGTCTTCGACTGGCTGCCGTTCTTGGACATGCGCAATGATTCCCGGTTCAATGGCGATCGGTCCCGCTAGCCGTCCCAGCTAATGGTGATGCTGATGTCGCCGGGGACGCCGCCGGGAAAATCGACGATCTGGTAGCGGATGCGATAGCCGCGCGGCTGCAGGTAGTCGCTCCAGAGCTGGAAGATTTCCTTGGGGATTCCATTCAGGGTCTTTTCCCAGCCTTTTTCCATCTGGTTGATGGCTCGGCCGCGGTCGCTGCATAGCGAATTCGGGAAGCGGTAGACCTGCACCTCCGTCAATCCGTTGCGCACCGCCCGCTGGATCACGGTCGAGGCGAGCTTCACCTTTTCATCCTCGGACAGGCCCGACGGCTGGCTCAGCTTCTCGATCAGGGCATGCTTCTCGGCCTCTGTCGCAGCCATCCGCTTGGCCATCTCGTCGGCCTTTTGCGCCTCCTTTAGGGCCGTCTGCTTCTGGATTTCCTTCGCGCTGGGGATCAGGTCGTCGATCTTGGTCATGTACGTCACTCCCGAATGCCGTTCGCCGCATTGGATGTTCCAACGTTACGGCTGGCGCCGCCGGGCACTTCTTGATTCAGATCAAGCGTTGGGAGACCATAGTCCCCACTCTGCATGCGGGGCGGGGCCTTCGGGCGACCTGACAGGGGGAGTACGAGCTTTGAGCGAACAGATTCATCCGTTGGCGCCCCACCATCTGCCGTTCTTTATCCCCGGTCCCGATGGATCGGACCCCCTGATGGTGGTGATGGGGATTTTCCTTGTGGGTGTCATCTTGTGGGTCGGCACCCTGTACTGGAAATTACATAGCCTGCCGGAGCGCATGGCGCACCGGACCCACAAGCTGCAGTTCGAGATCGTCGCCGTTCTCGGCCTGATCTCGCTCTTCACCCACATGCATATATTCTGGATTGCGGGCCTGTTGCTCGCGATGATCGACCTGCCCGATTTCAGCACGCCGTTGCGCAGCATTGCCGGGTCGGTCGAACGCATTGCCGACGCTGCGCCGGGCACGCCCGACGCCGAGCCCATCTCCGACGCCGCGGCTCCGCCAGGCGGCAAGTCCGGCGCCAGAGGCACCGCGAAGGAAGAGGTGCACAGCCATGCTTGAGCTGATGATCTGTTCGCTTGTGACGATTGTGCCGGATTACCTCTACCGCCGCTATTGGCAGGGCAAGCGGTTCGGCAAGGAGATCACGTTCTTTTCGGTCTGGTATGAACTGCGCTGGGGCATCACCGGCTGCCTGATGCTGACCATCGGGCTGATCACGATGATCTTCTACTACCATCCCTCGACGACATCGGCGGCGATTTACTTCCGCACGGTGCCCATTCTGCCTGAAGGCTCCGGCCGTGTCGCCGAGGTGAATGTCGGCTTCAGTGAGCCGGTGAAGAAGGGCGATGTCCTGTTCCGGCTCGACAGCTCCAAACAGCAGGCCGCGGTCGAAACCGCCAGGCGCAAGGTGGCCGAAGTTGATGCCTCGATGATTAGCGCGAAGGCGGATGTCGCCAAGGCGGACGCCCAGATCGGCGAAGCGAAGGCCAACTTGCAGCAGGCCAGGGACGAGTTGGACGTCAAGAGCGAGTTGCAGCGCCGCAATCCCGGCATCGTGCCGCAACGCGACATCGAGAAGCTGCAGGTGCTGGTCGATCAGCGGCAGTCCGGCGTCGACGCGGCAAACGCCGTCAGGGAGTCGGCCTCCTTGCGCCTCTCCACGCTCCTGCCCGCCGAGAAGGCGAGCGCCGAAGCAGCGCTGGCGCAGGCGCAAGTCGATCTCGACAAGACCTACGTTCGGGCGGGTGTCGACGGGCGGGTCGAGCAATTTCTGGTCCGCACTGGAGACGTGGTCAATCAGCTCATGCGGCCAGCGGGCGTATTGATCCCCGAAGGCGCCGGCCGAAATATTCTGCAGGCGGGTTTCGGCCAGATCGAAGCCCAGGTCATGAAGCCGGGCATGATTGCGGAAGCGACCTGCATCTCGAGACCCTGGGCGATCATTCCGCTCGTCGTCACGACGGTGCAGGATTTCATCGCGGCCGGGCAGTTCCGGAGCGGGGAGCAGTTGGTCGATCCACAGAATCTGCAGCGGCCCGGCACGATCCTCGTCTTCCTCGAGCCGCTTTACAAAGGTGGCCTTGAAGGGGTCACGCCGGGCTCCAGCTGCATCGTCAATGCCTATACCAGCAATCACGACGTGATCGCCGACCCGAAGACCGGCGCGCTGAAAGGCTTCGCCCTGCATGCCGTCGACGCCACCGGCCTCGTGCATGCGCTCCTGCTGCGCATCCAGGCGCTGCTGTTGCCGGTCAAGACACTGGTGATGAGCGGTCACTGAGGGGAAAAATGAGATGAATCGCTTCTACATCAACGCCGCACCCGCGGCGCTCCTGCTTGGCGTCTTGCTCGGATATTGCAGTTCCGCCGGCGCGTTTGACCTCAACGGCGCGTGGGCAAGCGACGCCGACAATTGCGGCAAGGTTTTCACACGCAAGGGCAACCAGATTACCTTCACCGATATGTCCGACGTCTATGGCGGCGGCTTCATCGTGGAGGGCGACCAGATCACCGGAAAATTCGCGCGCTGCCGCATCAAGGCAAAGCAGGATGAAGGTACGACCATCAACCTTCTTGCGGCCTGCGCCTCCGATATCATGCTGCAAAGCGTACAGTTCAATCTCAGGGAAGTGGATGCCAACACCGTCATGCGCCTGTTTCCGGGGATGTCGGGCATGGAGATCAAATACGCGCGCTGTCCGGCGCCGTAGCAGAGACGCGGTCGGGCGATGCCTTGATGCAGGTCAAGGCCGTACTCCATGGGCGCGCGCTGAATCCGTTAGCGGGTGGTGCCAGATAACCGGCGAAGGGGAACTTTGCCGCAGTTTCCTCGCGTGCCAAATCATGCTGCTATGGCTTCGTGTTGTGCTGTGCAACGGGAAGCCAGGCAGCCGTGAAGCGTCGCTCGGGGATCGAGATCGGCGAAAGGCGTCTGACCGGAATGGTCCGGCGCCTTCTCGTGCTGCTGGCGCTGACCAACGGGCTCCCGGCATCGGTTTACGCCAGCCAGCCGGACCACAAACGGATCATGATTCTGCATTCGGTCGGCCGGGAATTTCGGCCGTGGAACGAGTATGCCAGAACCATGCGCGCCGAACTGGACCGCCAGTCGCCCTGGCCGCTGGACGTTCAGGAGCATTCCCTGGTTGCCGCGCGCTCCGCCGACGTCAACTCGGAAGCTCCATTTCTTCGGTATTTGCAGGCGCTCTACGCCAACCATCCGCCGGACCTGGTCATCGGCGTCGGCGCCCCCGCGGCTTCATTCATTCAACGCACACGTCAGCAGCTCTTCCCTGCCACTCCGGTTCTGTTTACGACCATCGAGGCCCGTCGTGTCGACTATTCCGTCTTGACCGGCAATGACACGGTCGTAGCGGTCACCCACAGATTTCTGGTTCTGTTCGAGAGCTTCCTCAGGATATCGCCGGAGACAAGGACGATCGCGATCGTCAATGGCGACTCGCCGAACGAGCGATTCTGGCGAGGCGAAATGCAAAGGGAATTGAAGCCGCTCGAAGGGAGGATAGAGATAAGGTGGTACGACAAGTTCTCCTATGAGGACACGCTGAAGCAGCTTGCCGCGCTGCCTTCGCACTCTGCGATCTTCTGGTACCAGATGGTCGCCGATGCCGCCGGAGTTGCGCACGAAGGGGATCGGGCGCTGACGAGACTCTACAACGTCGCCAATGCGCCGATCTTTACGCATGACGATTCTTTCTTCGGCAGGGAAATTGTCGGCGGGCCGATGCATTCCGCACTCGGCCGCAGCCGGATCGCCGTGAGCGTGGCAATGCGCATTCTCGGTGGTGAGAACCCGGGCGAGATAAAGACACCGCCCAGCGAATTTGCAGTGGCCAAATACGATTGGCGGGAATTGCAGAGATGGGGCATTAGCGAAGCGCGGCTGCCGCCGGGCAGCGAGGTTCATTTTCGCGAAGCTTCTGCCTGGGAGAAGTATCGTTGGCAGATCGCTGCTGCCTGCGGTGTTGTCCTGCTGCAGGCCACGCTGATCTCCATCTTGCTCTACGAACGGCGGCGCCGTCATTTCGCCGAGGTCGAAGCGCGCCAGCGCATGTCGGAGCTCGCTCATGTCACCCGCTATTCCATGGCGGGCGAGCTCACCACGTCGATAGCCCATGAGCTCAACCAGCCGCTCGGCTCGATCCTCGTCAACACCGAGACCGCCGCCCTGATGCTGGATTCGCCGACGCTCGACGTGAACGAACTGAAGGAGATACTTGTCGATATAAAGCGTGACGACCAGCGAGCAGGGGAAGTGATCAGACGGTTGCGCAGTCTGCTGAAGCGCGCACCGTTCGAGGCCAGGGAGATCGACCTCAACCAAACGGTCGGCGAGACCCTCGATCTCGTTTCCAGCCTTGCTCATGCGAGAGGAGTCACCGTGGAGAGTGTACTCAGCGCTGCTCCGCTCCCCGTAAAGGGAGATCGCATTCAGTTGCAGCAGGTTCTGCTCAATCTGGTCATGAATGCCGCGGACGCAATGGCGTATCTGGACAAGCCACAGCGCCGGATCGTCGTGCGCACCGCGCGGGATCGCGATTTCGCCGAGATCGAGATTGCCGATCATGGCCCCGGCATCCCCGCCGGAAAGCTGGCGGAAATATTCGAGCCTTTCTACACCTCCAAGCCCAGCGGCATGGGAATGGGGCTGTCCATCGCGCGCACCATCGTCGAGGCGCATGACGGCGAGATTTCAGCAGAAAACAGGGGCGGAGAGGGTGCGCTGTTCCGGATCCGGTTGCCGTTGGCGCTCTCTAGCGCGCTCGCGGCATCTTGATTCCGAGCGCTCGCTCGGCGGCCGACATCACCGTCGCGCGCGGGCTTGTCGCGAAAAAAGTCCTTCACGTTCTTGGCGGCCTGCGCGAATTGGTAGAGGTCAATGGTGGTGTTGCGGACGCTCGCACTGTAGTAGCCGCTCAGCCACATGGTGACGCCGGCAAAATCCTGGAAGCCGAGCTTGGTGAGTTCGCCGCACGTCATCTTGCTCATATCGACCACCATCTTGTCCTCAGCGGCGGCTTGCGACCAAGCCAGCAACATTGCTGCAAGCATGGCGGCGATCAGTTTTGACATGCACATACCCGAGACTCCAGCATCGCCTTGCAAGGAAAGAGGCCGCCATGGGGGTGACGGCCTCTTGGCGTCGCTCTGGGGGGAGCGGCTTGCCGGGGTGGGTGGACGCCGGCTGCTTGAGCTTTGCAGGGCGAAGCCGGGCGGCGTTGATCTGGATCAATGGATTGAGTGCCAGCCGGTTGGCTTGATGTCGACCGAGCCTTGTCAAAGGCGGCTGTTCGGAACGGCAGCCGCCTGATGCACTGTCCGAGCACGCTGCATGAACCCGATGAGATTACCGACCTGGCTGCGGATCGCCCTGGTGGCCGGCGTCTTCCTGCTGGTCGCAGGCGCCGGCTTTCTTGGATATCGCTGGTACACGAAGCCGACGACATTGACGGTTGCGGTGGGGTCGCTGGATGGGGAGGCAAGCCGACTGGTGACGGCGATTGCGCGCAAGCTGACGCAGTTGAATGCGCCGGTGCGGTTCAACATGGTCGAGACCGGCAGCGTGCTGGATGCGGCGACAGCCTTCGCTTCCGGTAAGGTCGACCTTGCGGTCGTGCGCGGCGATGTCGGCGATCTATCGCAGGCGCAAGCGGTCGTGGTGGTCGCGCATGCGGTGGCGTTGCTGATCGCGCCACCGGGGTCACCGATCTCGGATATCGCCGGATTGAAGCGGGTCACGGTGGGCGTCGTCGGCGGCGACATCAATCGGCAGGTGGTCAAGGAGTTGAGCGACGAATACGATCTCGCCCGCGCCAACGTGGTCTTCAAGAACCTGGCGCCCGCGGAAGTGCGAAAGGCGCTCGAGACAAAGGAGGTGCGTGCGATCCTGATCGTGATGCCGCTCGCCGAGAAATATCTCACGCTGATCCGCAACCTGTTTCCGCAGAACGCCAAGACGTCACCGGTGCTGATTCCGATCGAGCAGGCCGGAGCCATTGCGGCGCGGGATCGCGCCTATGAGAGTTATGACGTGCCGAAGGGTACCTTGCGCGGCGCGCCGCCTGTTCCCGCCGAGGACCTGACGACGCTCCGCACCTCGTTCTATCTCGTCGCACAAAAGAAACTCAGCAACGATCTCGTCACGGATCTGACGCAGTCGGTGATGAACGCGCGCCGCGACCTGCTGACGGAGCAGCCGATCCTTGCCCAGGTGACGGCGCCCGATACGGATGCGGACGCCCACCTGCCGGTGCATCCGGGCGCAGCAGCTTTCTACAACGGCACGCAGGAAAGTTTCCTCGACAAATGGGGCAACATCATCTTCCTGGCGCCGATGATCGCGGGTGGACTGGTGTCGGTGCTCGCCGCTGCCTGGCAATTCCTGCGCGCGGACGGGCCGCAGACCCGCGAGCAGGCGCTTGACGCGCTCTATGCGCTGGGGCGGCGTATCCGCGTCAGCGGTAGTGAGGCCGAGCTCGACGAGATCGAACTTGAAATCGACCGAATCCTGCAGACGCAGCGCCTCAAGGCTGCCGCCGGCGAGGACGAAACCCGCGATGTCACCGCGTTGAATGTGGCGGCACACCGGCTGGAGAACCTGATTCACGACCGCCGGCTTGTTCTTGCGCCGCAGCAGGGCGGCAAGACACGGGAGCAGGTCCGGGGTTAGGTTCGGGGTTTAGCTCGGCCGAATTGCTTTGATCTTTATCAAACCTCCGGTCTCGCCACTGCTTGAAGCTGGCTGAGAGCATTCTGG
The DNA here is from genome assembly GCF_001440475.1 of Bradyrhizobium lablabi. Classification (GTDB taxonomy): domain Bacteria; phylum Pseudomonadota; class Alphaproteobacteria; order Rhizobiales; family Xanthobacteraceae; genus Bradyrhizobium; species Bradyrhizobium lablabi. The sequence continues at coordinate 59,097 of NZ_LLYB01000033.1, forward strand.
AGGGAAGCGACGATGTTCCGTTGCGGCAAAATCCTGCTTGCGTCGGCGTTCCTGTTGACGACGCCGATCGCAACCATGGCACAAACGACAGACAATCAACCGGCGCCATCCGCCCAAACCAGCCAGCCGCCACCGGCCGCTCAACCCTCGACCAGCCCGCCGGCCCAACCGCAAGCCGAGCAGCAGCTCCTGAAGCCCGAGCAGCTCGAGGCGCTGGTTGCACCGATCGCGCTCTATCCGGACGAGTTGCTCGCCAATGTGTTGGCGGCATCGACATATCCGCTGGAAGTGGTGCAGGCCGACCGCTGGGTGAAAGGCAACAAGACCCTGAAGGGCGATGCGCTGAAGGCGGCTGTCGACAAGCAGGAATGGGACGGCAGCGTCAAGGCGCTCGCTTCCACCCCCGACGTGCTCGCGATGATGAGCGACAAGATCGACTGGACCAAGGACCTTGGCGATGCCGTGCTTGCACAGCAGCCGGACGTGATGGATGCGGTCCAGCGGCTGCGGGCCAAAGCGCAGGCACGCAACAAGCTTGTCACCAACAAGCAACAGAAGGTGAGCGTTCAGAAGCAGGATAACCGCGACGTGATCGTGGTCGAGCAGGCCAACCCCTCGACGATGTACGTGCCATACTACGATCCCGCCACCGTGTACGGCGAATGGCCTTACGCGGAGTATCCGCCCTATTACTTCGGCTACCCGTCCTATATCGGTGCGGGAGTGATCGCGGCCGGTCTTGCCTTCGGCGCGGGCTGGGCCATCGCGCGCTGGGGCAATTACTGGGGCGGCGGCTTCAACTGGGGCAACCGCAACCTCTACGTCAATCACTACAACAGGATAACCAACGTTGGAAACAACTGGCAGCATAACCCGGCGCACCGCCAGGGCGTCAGATACGCCAACGCGCGCGTCGCGGAACGCTTCGGCAGCAACAGTGTGAGGGCGGGCGCCGGCAACCGGATGGATTTTCGCGGCCGCGACGGTCAGCAGGTGCTGAGGCCTGGCGGCGACCGCCCGGGTGCAGGTGATCGCGTCGGGGATCGTGTCGGCGATCGCGCTGGCGACAGGGCTGGCGATCGTGCCGGTAATCGAGGTGGCGATCGCGTCGGTGATCGTGGTGGCAACCGGCCGGGCACGGCCGATCGCGCCAGGGCGGGCGGCGGAGATCGCGCCAAAGCTGCCAATCGCGGCGGCGGCGCGCGCGCAGACCGCGGAGGCGGACGCGGCGGAGCAA
>NZ_LLYB01000034.1:0-12778 GCF_001440475.1 Bradyrhizobium lablabi
CAGGCCGGTGCGTCGGCGCCGGGCCAGCCGGCCGCGGCGCCGCCGCCGAAGACGGTGTCGCAGGTGCTCGGCGAAATCACGTGGCTGATGACCCAGAGCCCGCGGCACAAATCCATTCCGCTCGGCGATCTCGAATGGCTGGTGATGCCCGCGATCCTGCTCAAGCAGTTCCGGATGTTCTACAAGGGCGAGCAGCCGGTCGGCGTCGCGGTATGGGCGCTGGTCGACGATCTCGTCGCCAAGCGGATCGACGCGGGCGACAAGCGCCTCACCGCAGTGGAATGGAAGAGCGGGGCGAACATGCGCATTCTCGATGTCGTTGCACCGTTTGGGGCAGAGGCGGAGATGCGAGAGCAGCTTGCAGCTATTTAGGGCCTTCGACCAACCCTAGGATCCGTTTATGTCTCGGGTAAATTCGCCAGCCAGCAAGCGCACCCGGCGCAACCCGGATGCGGTAACCAGCATTCCGCTTTCCCTGCACCTCTCTGCCGGGCCGAACCCCGGTGAACTTCGTCGGGCCGATGCTGCGCGCGAAGGGTCGGAGATTGAGCGCGGGGTGAAACAGGGCGGACGTCTCCTGCAGCATGATATTGTCGGGCCTGGGCAGATCGATGAAGCCGATCCTGCATCGGATTTGTCCGAAGCGGATTTCCAGGCCTGGACTCGCACGCTTCGTGAACTTCCGCAGCGGGGGCGGTTGACCGAAGCCGACGTTCTGGCGTGGGTCGAAGGACCGTTGCGGCACTTCTTCCCTTTTGAGAAATTCATCGGCCTTTATGGAACTTTATCGGGCGGTCGCGTCCGCATCCTCTGGTTCTTGTCGAGCGGGCATGACCCGGAGTTTCTCGCCGGCCTTGAAGATTCGTTCGATCTGAAAATGCGCGGCTGCTTCGAGTGGTGGGTCTCGAACCGAAAGCCCTTCATTGTGGACATGACCGGCCCGGTCGATGAAGCAGGCGTGCGGCGTTTTATAACCAGGCGCTCGCTTGAAGAGATCGAGCGCTTTTCGCTGGGCGCAATTGCGGCGCACGGCATCATCGATCCGTTTATGCTGGCCGGCACCTATTTCAGCTTTTCCGGGGTGCCCGGCGCGCAGCCGAGGCGAACGCTCACGGCGCTCGAACTGATTGCTCCAGTGCTGCACATGCTGTACCTCCATACCAAACAAGCCACAAAATCAGCAGTTGATTTGACCTTGCTGACCGATCGGCAAAGAGCCCTGGTCGATCTTGCCCGCAACGGATTGTCGGACAAGGAGATCGCCTCGCAGCTGGCGATTTCCGATCACACCGTCGGAAACCATTTCCGCGCCATCTATGCCAAGCTCGGCATCGGCAAGCGCAGCCAGCTCATCGCACTGTTGAAATAGGCCCAGCTAGCACGAACGTGCTATCGATCTGGTTGTGGAATCCGTGCTGTAAAGCTTCCGTGAAGTGCTGTGCCGGCCGGGGGATTGTGGGGCGGGCGGCGCGCGGGGGGATAGCGGATGAACAAGGTCACGACGCCGGGCAAGCTTGCTGCCGAACCGTTGCTTGGGGAGGCCGCGCTGCAGCAAGCGCTGGCCGAAATCGCAGCGAACCCAAGCGCATCGGCGACTTCCGGCGCCGCACCGGGGAGCGCACCTGCCGCGGCGCCGTCGCCGAAGACGGTGTCACAGCTGCTCGGCGAAATCACCTGGCTGATGACCCAGAGCCCGCGCCACAAATCGATCCCGCTCGGCGACCTCGAATGGCTTGTCATGCCCGCGGTCCTGCTCAAGCAATTCCGGATGTTCTACAAGGGCGAGCAGCCGGTCGGTGTTGCCGTATGGGCGCTGGTCGATGACCTCGTGGCGAAGCGCATCGATGCCGGCGAGAAGCGCTTGACGGCGGTGGAATGGAAGAGCGGGACGAACATGCGCATGCTCGACGTCGTTGCGCCGTTCGGCGGGGAGGCGGAGATGCGGGAGCAGGTGGGGATGGTGGGGCAGATCTTGTAACGGTTGGCAGCGACGAATAGTGGTCCATTTTATGCCGATGATGCAATGTCGGAGCTAAGTGTGGTCATGCATACGAGACTGCTAGCATGGACGATGGCTCTTCTGTTTTGGAGTTGTGCTGTCCAAGCGGAGGTTCCATCCTCGAAGGACGCAGCGCCGGAAGCTCCCGGGGGTGAAGTCCGCGCCTTACAAAGGTGGTTCGAGAACGATCTGCATTTCTTTATCGATGGGCGCGGTTCTGCGAAACTATTTCTGCGTCGCCAGCCGGTAAAGGCAGCGATCCTAGCAGATCCGTTTCCGATCAAGAACGAGGTTACTTATCTTATCGCCAAACTGTCGGACGCGGCCGGCGTTTCTCATGAAATCACCATGCGAGACGTAAATTTAGCGATCGTTGTGGATTCCCCGATCAATGACGGCGACAAGCCGGATGCTCGCCTTTGGAGAAAGGTTGGACTGTCTGAGGGCATGTATCAAATTGTTTCTGCGCAGGGCAATTGGGCGTCAGGGTGCGGGATATACTCCTTCGCAAACAAGGACGGTCAGGTCTCGTTGAGCATCGTTTTCGCAGACAGCAAGCTTGGGTCCGCGCAGGTAAAAGATTGCGTCATCGAGGGCGTTATTCGAGGTTTTGGCCTTCGCGAAAGCCGCAAACTCGTGATGCGCGCAGATGATGGTTACATCCAATACATCACGTTGGCTAAAGCGTTTACCGCCTGCGAAAAGAAGATTGGAATCGAACGTTTGTTTGCGATGGGCGAAGCCGAACAACGATCGAAATACATAGAGTGTGTTTCGGAATTCTTGAGCAGACTATAGTTCTTCAGGTGGGGCATTCTCGTGGCTGACACTAGCATTCTCAATAATCCGCTCTATCAAACGCAGCCGCTCAGTCTCAAGCTGGAAGCAGGATTGGGCTTTAGGATTGGCTTTCCGTATGATTTTGCGGACATCAGACCAAGCGTCACAGTTAAGCTTGATGTGATAAATCTTCAGCCTTCCGCAGCCGTTTTGGGCAGCGCTAGCACGGGTTTTTTGAACCCTTCACCTGGCTTTGCAGTTTCCACTTCCGGACCGTACGGTCAGATTCAAATATCATCTTTTGATGTTGTGCCAGGGGCCGGNTGCTGTTGCTGTCTTTACAAAGGATGCAACTGAAGCGCGATTTGGTTTTGGTNACGAGCAACAACTATGGCTTTGGGTTCGTAAAACTTGATCCCTACGCAATCCCGAAAGCCATTGACAACGCGGTGGGTACCTTCTTTCGTCAAGCTTGGGAGACCGAGAGAAATAGAGTCAAAGCGGATCTGGATGGATCGTCAATTCAGGAATTTGACGATCCATTTGACGGTGGAAGTTTTCGTCCACCTTCGTATGGGTCGATGGTCGCGATACCAAACTCCAATGTTACGGAGACCGTTTCCCCGCCAGAGCCGTTTGAGCTTGGGCCTAACTTCACACCTGCAAATGATACTAGTCCTGCGCGCGTTTTCATCTACAGCATTCCAGATGGGTATCATCAGGAAACGGTTAATGGTGTAGCATTCGCCGTTCCAAATGGCACAAGTCTTAGTTCGCCCTACTCTGGATCGACTGCTGTCGGCGAACTTGGATCGTGGACCAGCTCAGCGAACCCCACAAATCCGCTGACCGCTAACGGCATCCTGACAGGCTTTAGCTTCCTCAATGGCATGCTGCTCAACACCGAGAGCGGCCAGATTGCTTTCGGATCGCCCGATAGTCTAACCGGCACCAGCGCTGACTGGGTCGGCTATTTTGGCAATAACAACATCGGTTCGCTCAACTTCGATGGTCTGAATCAGACCGCGTGGTCGTCTTGGTATTCTCCGTACTTCGTCCCGACTTCCAACGATTATAGCTACGATTTCGGCTTCAGTTCGGATGCCTTCGACTACATCCAGCCCGGCTTCACCTATGAAACCGCTCCCACGTCGGCCCTGCCGATCGTACTCGACCTCACCGGGGCGGGCATTAACATCACCGAGCTAGGCTCGTCCGGCCAATACCTCGACATGACCGGCAGCGGGTATCAGAACCACACGGCGTGGGCGGGCGCCGGCAATGGCGTGCTGGTGTTCGACGTCAACGGCAATGGCAGCGTCGATTCGCCGAAAGAGATTCAGTTCACCGAATGGGACCCGACCGCGACCACGGACATGCAGGCGCTGCGGGACGTGTTCGACACCAATCATAACGGCCAGCTCGACGCGGGTGATACGAACTTCGCCGCCTTCAAGGTGATGGTCACCAATGCCGACGGCACCACCACGCTGCGGACGCTGGCCGAGCTCGGCATCGTTTCGATCAACCTCACCACCGACAATAACCGGACCGTGCTGGCGGATGGTTCGGTGATTGCCGGCCAGACCACGTTCACCCGGGCCGACGGTTCGACCGGCACGGCGGCCGACGTGTCGCTCGCCTACGACGCCTACGGTTACGCCACCCAGCAGACTGTCACCCACAATGCCGATGGTTCGACCACCATCGACGTCAAGGCGATCAATCCGGACGGCAGCCTTGCCGGCGAGACCGTCACCACCACCAGCGCCGACGGCCTTTCGCGTGTCGTGAAGTTCGACCATAGCGGGAGCGGTATCTTCGATCAAACCCAGACGATTGTCTCGGTGGTCAACGCCGATGGCAGCCGCACCAAGACGACAAGCAATTTCGACGTCTCCCGCGCGCTGCGCGACCGCACCATTACGACCACCAGCCTCAATGGCCAGACCGTCACGATCGCGCGCGACATCGACGGCAACGGCCAGACCGATCAGACCGAGCTGCGCGTCACCAACGCCAATGGCAGCAAAACCATCACCGTTACCGATCTCCATGGCGACGGCTCGGTGAGGGCGCGCACGGTCTCCACCACCAGCCAGGATGGCCTGACCAAGCTGGTGCAGGTCGATTCGACCGGCGCGGGCGTCTTCGATCATATCAGCAGCAGCGTCACCGTGGTCGCCGCCGACGGCACCCGCACCGAGACGATCCAGGATCTCACCCAGAACGGATCGCTGCGCGACAAGTCCATCACCGTGACGACCGCCGACGGCCGCAGCAAGACTACGCAGAGCGATCTCGACGGCAACGGCACCATCGATCGGGTTACGGCATCGTCGATCGTGGTCGCCGCGGACAGCAGCTCGGTGACGACCCAGACCGATCGCAACGGCGACGGATCGGTGCTGATCGGCAAGACGGTCACCGCGCTTTCCGCCGACGGGCTGTCGAAGACCGTGAGCCGCGATCTCGACGGCAATGGCACCTTCGACATCGTGACGTCGGACGTTACCGTCAGCAATGCCAACGGCAGCAAGACCCAGACCGTCACCGATCGCAATGCCGACGGCTCGCTGCGCGACCAGGTGGTTTCCGTGCGCGGCGCTGACGGCCGCTCGCGCACCATCCAGGTGGACAGCAATGGCGATGGCGTCGTCGATCGCGTCGAGACCATCGTCGTCGCGGCCGATGGATCGAGTGTCGATACCGTCAGCGATTTCAATGCCAACGGTTCGCTGCGCGGCCGGACGGTCAGCAGCGTCAGCGCCAATGGTCTGGCGACGACCGTTCAGCAGGACCTGACCGGTTCGGGGACCTTCGATCGCACGCACTCCGACATCATCGTCGTCAATGCTGACGGCAGCCGCACCGAGACGGTGACGGATACCAGCGCCAACGGCGCCTTGCTGGGCCGCGCGGTGACGGTCACCAGCGCCGACGGACTGTCGGTCACGAAGCAGCTCGATGCCAACGGCGATGGGACCTTCGAGACGACGCGCACCGACATCGTCGTCGTCAACGGCGATGGCAGCCGTACCGAAACCGTGACCGATCGCAACGCCGATGGCTCGTTGCGCGACCGCACGGTCGTCACCACCAGTGCCGACCGGCTGACGGTGGCGAGCACCCTCGATGCCAATGGCGACGACCATATCGACCAGACCAGGACGCAAACCGTTAGCGCCGCCGGCGTGACGGTAACTGACGTGGCCGACCTCAATGCAAACGGCTCGCTGCGGGACCGGACCGTCAGCACCGTCAGCGCCAACGGGCTTTCGGTCACCACGCAGACCGATATCAACGGCGATGGTGTTTTCGACGGCTCCCGCACCGACGTTACCGTGCTCAATGCCGACGGCAGCCGCACCGAGACGATCAGCGGCCTCAGCGGCATCGGAAGCCTGCTCAACCGCGTCGTCACCTCGGTCAGCGCCAATGGGCTTTCCGCCACGACGCAAAGTGACGTCAATGGGGATGGCGTCTTCGACCGCACCCGCACCGACGCCACCATTCTCAACGCCGATGGCGGCCGCACCGAGACCATCGTCGACCTCGCCGCCAACGGCGCGACGATTGACCGGACCGTGACCACGTCCAGCGCCAACGGCCTGTCCGTCACCGCGCAGCGCGATATCAACGGCGACGGCAGTTTTGACGCAGTTCACAGCGACATCATCGTGCTCAATGCCGATGGCAGCCGCACCGAGACCGTGATCGACCGCGCCGGCAACGGCGCCTTGCTCAGCCGCACAGTCACCACCGCCAATGCGAGCGGGACCAGTGTCTTCACCAACCGCGATATCAATGGCGATGGGGTGACAGACCAGACCAGGACGGTGACGTTGGATGCCGCCGGCAACACCGTGGATACCGTCTCGGACCTGAACGCCAACGGCTCGACCAGGGATCGGGTGGTGACCACCACGAGCGCCAGCGGCCTCGCCATCACGACGCAGCGCGACACCAATGGCGACGGCGTCACCGACCAGACGCGTACCGACGTTACCGTGCTGAACGCCAATGGCAGCCGGACCAGGACGGTCACCGGGCTCAACGGCAGCGGTGCCGTGACGGACCGGACCATCGTCACCACCAGCGCCGACGGTCTATCCAAGACCACGCAATGGGACAACACCGGCGACGGCGTATTCGACCTCACCGAAACCACGGTCGTCGCGCTCAATGCCGACGGCAGCCGGGTCGAGACCGTCACCGATCTCAATGCCGACGGCTCGTTGAAGTCAAAGGTTACCACGACCACCAGCGCCGACGGTAACACCGTCACCGTGCAGCGCATTCTCGGCGGCGTCACCAGCACGGTGCTGTCGCAGACCAACGCCGACGGCCGTGTCGTCGTCACCCGGACGGATTTCAACGCCGACGGCTCGCTGCGGGATCGCGCGGTGACCACGACCAGCGCCAGCGGCCTGTCGGTCACGACCCAGCGCGACGGCAATGGCGACGGCACGTTCGAGGCGACGCGGACCGACGTCACGGTTCTCAATGCCAACGGCAGCCGCGTCGAGACCATCACCAACCAGGCATCCGGCGCGACGGTCGACCGAACCGTCATCACCACGAGCGCGGACGGGCTTTCTACGACGACGCAGTACGATCTCTCCGGCAGCGGCGCATTTGCGAAGACACGGACCGACGTCAAGGTCCTCAACGCCGACGGCAGCACGACCGAAACCGTGACCTATACCGGCGCCAATAGCGCCCTGATCTCGCGCTTTGCCACGACCACCAGCGCGGATGGACTGTCGATCACCAAGAAATGGGACAACACCGGCAGCGGCAGCTTCGACCAGATCGCGACCGATGTCACCGTGATCAATGCGGACGGCAGCCGCACCGAGACGGTGAGGGCAGTGAATGCCGCCGGCGGACTGATCTCCGAAGCCGTCGTCACCACCAGCGCCGATGGGCTGACGCAGACCAAGCACTCCTCGATTCCCGCCAACCAGTTGCTGAACCAGACCCAGACTACCGTCAGGCAGGCGAATGTCGATGGCAGCACCACCGAGACGCTGACCGATCTCAACGCCAACGGCACGGTCAAGGACCGGGCCGTCACCGTCACCAGCGCCGACGGGATGACGATCACGACGACGCGCGACAACAACGGCGACAGCGTCACCGATCAGACCGACGTGATTCAGCGCAACGTCGACGGCAGCAGCGTCGAGACCGTGACGAATTTTGTTTCCGGCATCGTGAGCGGCCGCACCATCCTGGCGACCAGCGCCGACGGCCTGACCAGGACCACGCAACAGGATCTCACCGGCGACGGCACGATCGACCGAACCCGCAGTGACGTGACCGTCATCAATCTCGACGGCAGCCGCACCCAGACCATTGTCGATACCAACAGCAACGGAACGCTGCACCAGAAGGGCATCCTGACGACCAGCGCCGACGGGCGCACGAGGACCCTGAAAAAGGATACGACCGGCGCCGGCTTCTTCGACCTGACCGAACTGACCACCTTTGCTGCTGACGGCAGCTCGGTCACGGTGGCGAAGAATTTCAATGCCAGCGGTGCGAAGGTCGGAGAGACCACCACCTCGGTTAGCGCCGATGGCCGTACCAAGACCGCGCAGGTCGATTCGAACGGCGATGGCGTCATCGACCGTACCGAAAGCACGCGGACGAATATCGACGGCACCACCGCCACCGACGCAATCGATTTCAACGCCAACGGCACGGTGAAGGATCGCCAGACCATCACCACCAGCGCTGACGGCCGGGTCAAGGTGATCCTGACGGACACCAAGAACGCCGGCACCTATGACCTGATCGAGACCGACACCACCAATATCGACGGTACCCGTCGGGTCATCGCGATGGATTCCGGCGGCAGTTCCGGCCAGCGCACCTACGATGCAAACGGCGTTCTCACCACCGAGACCTTCACGGCTCCAAACGGCAGCAGCCTGACCCGTTCCTATGTCAATGGCGTCGCCACCGGCGTTGTCTATCGCGACAAGTATGGCACCCAGCAGACGGCCACGCCGGACGCAATCGGCTCGGCTTTCGGTTCATCTGCCGGTCAATCGATCGAGGGCGGTCTTGGCAGCTCGTCCATGGCAGGCCTTTTCACCTCGCTGGTTACCAGCCTCGTCAAGAATCCCGGAAACGTCGGCCAGAGTCTTGGCCAATTCCTTGGGTCGGCGATCGGGCGGGCGCTGGCCGGCGATAACCAGTTCGTGCAAGTCGCCGCGGCGACGGTGGGCTCCGCGATCGGCAAGACGCTCTCCGACACGCTTAAGGGCAATCTCTATAAAGACCTCAGCGGTGTTGGGATCGACAACACTTTTGCCCAGTTCGGTATCAATCTGGCGGGTGCCGCGGCAGGCACGGTGGCTTCCTTCCTTACCGCCGAACTCGGAACCGCCCTCGGTCTCAGCGGGTACGGCGCGCAATTGTTCAACGCGAGCGTCGGTGCATTCGCCGGCAGCGTGCTCAACCAGGTTGTGGTAAACGGTCTGGACGTACTCAAAGCAATCAATTGGGGGGCGGCCTTCCAGAGCGCGGCTACCTCGATTAGCGGTGCGATCGGAGGCATTCTTGCCAACCAGCTTCTCCATGCGACGACTCAGGAAGGAGTGATCGGCGGGCAGATTGTCGGCGCTATCGGTAGCCTCGTCGGCACGTTGGTCGGCGCCACGCTTGGCGGCATCCTAAACTTCGTGTTGCCGGGTGTCGGGGCCTTCCTTGGAACGCTTCTGGGAACCTGGCTTGGCGATCTGTTCGGCGGAGGCGAACAGCATCCGACGGCCGTCGACTACGTCTCGATCAACTCCTCCGGCGTGTATGGCACTGCCATTCAATGGCAACGCGAGGGCGGAGATCCGAATATCTCTCACCAGATGGGTGCGGCGGTCAGCAACACCGTCAATGCTTATCTGTCCTTCGTCAATGGGGTCGGGATCGGTCAGAGTTCGAGTTACATTCTCGGCTACCAGACCGACTACATGGCGTTGCCCTATGTCGCCTGGTATCCGAGCGTCTCGTACTATGCAGCGCCCCATTATGCGACAGCAGAAGAGGCGGTGAAGGCAACCTCGCTGTTTTTGCTGCGCAACACCGAGGTCATCGGCGGCGATCTGCTGTTGAAGCGCGCGCACCAGCATTCGCAATATACCGACATGCTGACGTTGGCCGGCGATCTGCAGGTGGCCCAGGATTACGAGCGCTACCTCAACAATCGCGAACTTATCAACGCGCTGATCGCGGCAAATCCCGACTCGGCGTTCGCAGTCGGATGGGCGGCGACGTTCGCCCGGGTCAACGACCTGCATCTCAAGGATTACGGCGCCAGCGATTTCCTCGGCGGTCTCGTCGGTTTCCTGGAGTCGGTCAAGCACGCCGGTCTGGTTTTCGATGCCTCGAGCGTATCCGTGCAGCGCGGCGGCAATGGCAGCATCACCATTGCGATCCACGTCCCGAGCGGGGTGGAAATTCCGGCCTCCTTGTCCGTCTATGCACCTCAGACCAATGAGGTTCATGACGCCACCGGCACGACGATGAACTTCGTGTTTGCCGATGGTCTGGCTGCAGGCGGGTTCCACGGGCCTGCGTCGGCGACGTTGGTTTCCGGCGTTTGGCAGGTTACCGGCGGCGCCGGCAACAATATCTGGTTCGGCGACAACGGCTCGCCCAATCATTATGTCGGCACTGGAAGCGGCGGTGACATCCTCGTTGGCGGTGCGCTGAACGACGTAATCGAAGGCAGCAGCACCGGCTGGAGTTATGTCGACGGCGGCGCGGGCAACGACCAGATCTATGGCGGGTCCAATAACGACGTGCTGCGCGGCGGTGCCGGCAACGACACCATCTCCAGCGGTAAGGGTAACGACCAGCTGTCGGGCGATGGCGGGACGGACTATCTGCTGGGCGGCGCCGGCAATGACAGCTATGCGTTCGCCCGCGGCGATGGCACCGACACCATATTCGACGAATACCGCTATATGCAGACCGATGCGGTTCAGGTCTGGGTGGAGTCGGGCTATTGGTACAGTGATGGATACGGCAACAGCAGCTGGGTAGATACATCTCAGTACGAAACGCAATACAACACCTACGAAGTCCATGCTGATGGCGGCGCGGATTCGCTGGTATTCGGGTTCGGCATCACGGCGGCGGATATTTCGATTCTGGTTTCCGGCAACGACATTATCGTTGGCGTGAAGGATCCGGCCAATCCCGATGCGACGTTCGCGCAACTGACGGACAAAATCACGCTGCGAAACTGGATGGATGCGCGCGATCGTATCGAGAAGTTCAGCTTTGCCGACGGCACATCGCTCGACGTGACCGGGATCGCCAAGCGTTTCGGCACGGACGGCGCGGACAATATCACCTGGACGGAAGCGGTGGCCACGATCGACGGCGGTGCCGGCGACGACGTGATCACGTCAGGCAGTTTCGCCGACACGCTTCGCGGCGGTACCGGCAACGATACGCTGAACGGCGGCGCGGGCGCCGACACGCTGATCGGTGGCCTTGGCAACGACGTCTATGTCGTCGACAACTCTGCCGATGTGGTGACGGAAAGTGCCGGCGAGGGTGCCGATACGGTGCTCACATCGCTCGCCTCCTACACGCTTGCGGCGAACGTTGAGAATTTGGCGGGCACGCTCGCAACCGGGCAGACCTTGAACGGCAACGCGCTGGACAACGCCATCTCCGGCGGCGCTGGAAACGACACGCTGAGCGGCGGAGCCGGCAACGACACGCTGAACGGCGGCGCGGGCGCGGACACACTGGCCGGAGGTCTCGGCAACGATCTATTCATCGTCGACGATGCCGGCGATGTGGCGACGGAAAATGCCGGCGAGGGCAACGATACGGTCCAGTCGTCCGTCAGCTATGCGATCGGGGCCAATATCGAGAACCTGACCTTGACCGGCGGGTCGGCGATCAATGGCACCGGAAATGCAACGGACAACGTCATCCTCGGTAACAGCGCCGACAACGTCCTGGCCGGCCTTGGCGGAGCTGACGCTCTGGATGGCGGTGCGGGCACCGATACCGCGAGCTATGCTGCCTCGGCAACGGCCGTGTCCGTCAGCCTGGCGCTGGGGACGGGGACGGGCGGCGATGCCCAAGGCGATACTTTAACCAACATCGAGAACCTGACCGGCTCCGCCTTCAACGACACGCTGGAGGGCAACGGCGGTAACAACGTCCTCGATGGTAATGGTGGCGATGACGTCCTGCGCGGCGGAGCCGGCAACGATGCGCTCAAAGGCGGCGCCGGCAACGACACGCTCGATGGCGGAACCGGAAACGACTCGCTGCAAGGTGGGACCGGGAACAACAGCTACGTGTTCGGTCTCGGCTATGGCAACGACACTATCGATAACAGCGGCGGTGGTGTTGGCCGCGTATTGTTGGGCGCGGGCATCGCGGCCTCCGATCTGACCTTTGCGAAGGTCGGCAACGATCTCCAGGTCCTGATTGCGGGGGCACCCGATACCCTGACCGTGACAAACTGGTTCCTCGGCGGCTCATATCAGGTGAATGAGTTTGTGCTGTCGAATGGCACGACGCTGTCCTTGCCGGACGGCCCAGGGGCGAAGCTATCGGTGCTCGGTACGGCCGGTAACGATACGCTGACCGGATCCTCATATTCGGAGTGGCTGCTGGGCTATGCCGGCAATGACACGATCGATGGTGGTCTCGGCGATGACACCCTGATTGGCGCCACGGGAGCGGACCTGCTGAAGGGCAATGGCGGCAACGACACCTATATGTTCGCGCGCGGTGACGGAGCCGACACGGTCTATGACGACTACCGCACCTCGACCACGACCACGACGTGGGTGACATCAGGCTATTATACGCAGCAGTANGACCAGCGGATATTGGGTCAGTGATAGCTACGGCAATAATTCCTGGGTTGATACATCGGGCTACGAAACGGTCTGGATCGATACTTCGCACTATGAGAGCAACACCGTCGAGACGCGGAACAATGGCGGCGCCGAC
>NZ_LLYB01000034.1:12943-13898 GCF_001440475.1 Bradyrhizobium lablabi
CGGCACCACGCTGGATCTGGCAGCAATTGTCGCAAAGCTGGGGACGGAGGGCGACGATACCATCACCTGGATCGAGAGCGCCGCGACGCTGAACGGCGGGTTGGGTAACGATGTTCTGACGACAGGAGCGTTCGCTGACACCCTGAACGGAGGTTCCGGCAACGACACGCTGGACGGTGGGGCAGGAGCCGACGCGCTGTTCGGCGGTATAGGCAACGACACGCTGAGAGGCGGCGCCGGCAACGACACGCTTGATGGCGGAACGGGGAACGACGCGCTGCGTGGCGGCACCGGGGACGACACCTACCTGTTCGGGCTCGGCTCGGGCAGCGACGTCATCGACAACAGCGATGGCGGTACCGACCGGGTATTGTTCGGAGCNCGGCATTGCGGCGGTCGATCTGACCTTTGTGAAGGTNAGGCAACGATCTGCAGGTGCTGATCGCCGGTTCATCCGACACGCTGACCATCACGAACTGGTTCCTGGGAGTGGGCTATCAAGTTGGTTCGTTCGTGCTTTCCAACGGCAGCGTGGTGCCGGTGCAGGTGTCCGTCATGGGTACCGCCGGTAACGACACGCTGACCGGGACCGCCGGGGTTGATGCGATGAAGGGCCTCGCCGGCAACGATACGCTCGATGGCGGTCTGGGCGACGACACCCTCAATGGTGGTACGGGTTCGGACCTGCTCAAAGGCGGTGGCGGCAACGATACCTATGTGTTCGCCCGCGGTGACGGAGCCGACACGGTCTATGACGACTACCGCATCTCGACCACGACCACGACGTGGGTGACATCAGGCTATTATACGCAGCAGTANCACCAGCGGATATTGGGTCAGTGATAGCTACGGCAATAATTCCTGGGTGGATACATCGGGCTACGAAACGGTCTGGATCGATACCTCGCACTATGAGAGCAACACCGTCGAGACGCGGAACAATGGCGGCGCCGAC
>NZ_LLYB01000034.1:14069-14450 GCF_001440475.1 Bradyrhizobium lablabi
TGGCACCACGCTGGATCTGGCAGCGATTGTCGCGAAGCTGGGGACAGACGGCGACGATACCATCACCTGGATCGAGAGTGCCGCGACGCTGAACGGCGGATTGGGCAACGACATCCTGACCACGGGCGGGTTCGCCGATACGCTGAACGGCGGCGCCGGCAACGACACACTCGATGCCGGTTCAGGAGCCGACGCTCTATTTGGTGGTATCGGCAACGACACGCTGAGAGCCGGCGCCGGGAACGACACGCTCGATGGCGGGACGGGGAACGACGCGCTGCGGGGTGGCACCGGGGACGATACCTACCTGTTCGGGCGCGGTTCCGGCAACGACGTCATCGACAACAGCGATGGCGGTACCGACCGGGTATTGTTCGGAGC
>NZ_LLYB01000034.1:14456-17406 GCF_001440475.1 Bradyrhizobium lablabi
CGGCATTGCGGCGGTCGATCTGACCTTTGTGAAGGTNGGGCAACGATCTGCAGGTGCTGATCGCCGGCTCAACCGACACCCTGACCATCACGAACTGGTTCCTGGGAGCGGGCTATCAGGTTGGTTCGTTCGTGCTGTCCAACGGCAGCGTGGTGCCGGTGCAGGTGTCGGTTGTGGGCACCGCGGGTAACGACACGCTGACCGGGACGGCCGGGGCTGATGCGATACAGGGCCTCGCCGGCAACGACACGCTCGATACCGGTCTGGGCGACGACACGCTCAATGGTGCTACGGGATCGGATCTGCTCAAAGGCGGCGGCGGCAACGACACCTATGTGTTCGCCCGCGGCGACGGGGCCGACACGGTCTATGACGACTATCGCACCACGACCACGACCACGACGTGGGTGACATCCGGCTATTATACGCAGCAGTACGTTAGCGACGGATATTATAGCAGCGATGGTTACGGTAACAGCTACTGGGTTGATACGTCATACTATCAAACGGTCTGGGTCGATACCTCGCACTATGTGAGCAACACCGTCGAGAATCGTTACGACGGTGGCGCCGACGTGCTGTCGTTCGGCTCTGGCGTCAGCGCGTCGGATCTTCTGATAAGCCTGTCCGGCAACGATCTGATCATCGGCGTGAAGGATCCAGCCAATCCGAATGCGACGCTGGCTCAACTAACGGACAAGATAACGCTGCAGAATTGGACTGACCCGCTCAATCGGGTCGAGACGCTAAAATTCGCCGACGGAACGACGCTGAACATCGGCTCGTTGAGCGCGTTCCAATCCGGCACCAGCGGCAACGATACCATCACGGGGACCTCCGCGAATAGCTGGCTCTCGGGTGGCCTGGGCAATGACGCCATTACCGGCGGTGCCGGCAACGACGTGCTTATCGGAGGCGCTGGCAATGATACGTTGAACGGAGGTGCCGGCACCGATGTTGCCGTGTTTTCCGGCAATGTGGCCGACTACACGATCAGCTATAACGCCGCGACCCAGGCGTTCGTGGTGACGGATCTGCGCAGCGGTTCGCCTGACGGGATTGATACGGTTACCGGCGTCGAAACTTTCCGGTTTGCCAACGGAGGGTTTGCGAGCACGAATTACACGTCGGCGCCGATCATTCTCGATCTTGATGGCAACGGCGTCGATGTCATTCAGCTGAATGCCTCGACGGCGCAGTTCGACGTGGATGGCTTGGCCGGCCGTGAACGCACGGCATGGGTTAGCAGCAGCGATGGCCTGCTGGCGATTGACCTTGCAGCCGATGGCGAAGCCGGACCGAATGGAGTGATCGACCAGACCAGCGAGATCGTCTTCACCGAATGGGCCCCCGAGGCATCGTCCGATATGGCGGCTCTCCGCCAGGTCTTCGATACCAACCACAACGGGCTGCTGGATTCCGGTGACGATCGCTGGGGCGACTTCCGCGTCTGGCGGGATGCAAACGGCGACGGCATTTCCCAGCTGGGAGAAGTACGAACGCTCGGCGACATGGGTATCGTCTCAATCGGTCTGAATCCGACCGGATCGGCTGCGATGCTCCAGGACGGTTCAATCATCCAGGGGCTCTCCAGCTTTACCAGGGCCGACGGCTCCGCAGGGCTTGCCGGTGACGTCGCGCTTGCCTACCAAGGTGGTGTGAACGAGACGGGACACGGTAGCGCGCTCGGCGATTCCATGTCGGGCAACCAATTTGCACAGCTTGTTCAGGCCATGGCGACCCATTCGGGCTATTTTGCAGGCTTCGAAACGGTGGTGTCGCAGGCGACGCCAAACGATCAAATGCCGCTCGGAACGATCGCCACTCCGGTGCACTGATCCAACGTCCAAATGCGAATCTGTTGAGTGATGTCATGAACCTCGTTGATCCGATCCTGTTTCAGTGCAAGTTCCAGCCATCGGCGCCCGCGATCATCGTGGCGGGAGGAAATGCACCGGTCTCGTACCGGCAACTTGGCCTATTCATCAGCAACATATCAAGCAGGACCAGTCGCCAGGGCGTGGTGCGAGGACAGGTGGTTGCGTTGGTCATCAAGGATCAGCTGCTGCACGTTGCATGTGTGCTGGGTCTTTCCGCGCTCGGCGTCGTCACCGTGTCCGCGCATCAAATGCAGCTGCCCACAGCTCTGCAGATCGATGCCGTCTTCTCAGAGAAACCGGAACAGTTCGGCGGGAGGCGGGTGATTGTCGTGGGCAGGGACTGGCTTGCCGACGAAGAGCCGCCATTGGCAGCGCCGAACGCGAACACTGGAACTGAAAGTAAATACTGCCGGCTCATTCTTACCTCGGGGACTACGGGCGATCCGAAAGCTGTAGCTCTCACATACGCCCAGGCCTTTACGCGAGTGATGCGGCAGCAGTTCGTATTCGGAAGTCGCTTTTCGGAGTGCTCCCGCATTTATGTCGACGTGGGTCTGTCGACCGTCGCCGGCTTTTCCACGCTGTTCAACATCTTCTGGCGGGGTGGCGTGCTGTTCCTGCAGAACAACAACCCCGTCGAGACGTTAAAAGCGCTGTTTGAGAACCGCATTCAGGCCATGGTGGCCTCACCCAAGGGACTGTCCGACCTGGTTGAGCTGTATGACAGGATGCCGGGCCAATTTGGCAAATTGGACCTCATCGTTTCCCTGGGCAGCGTGCTGGATCGGCGCTTGCTGAAACGCGCCCGCGCCCAATTGTGCAACGAGCTTAATTCCGTTTATGGGTCGACCGAATACGCTACGGTGGCCCTTGCCAGCTCGGAATTGCTTGAGAACGGCAACGGCGTTGCGGGTTACCTCGTCGGAGGCGCCGAAGTCGAAATTGTGGACCGAAGCGGTGCCGTTCTTCCCCCCGGCACTGAGGGCCTCATTCGAACGCGCGGCGTTTCTGCAGCCGATGGCTACGTCGTCAGCACGCTCGATAAGGTGGAAGCCTTTCCCGAGGAAGGG
>NZ_LLYB01000034.1:17477-84603 GCF_001440475.1 Bradyrhizobium lablabi
AGGTCAGCCCCGAGAAGATCGAGCTGTCGCTGGTGGATTTTCCACCGGTTCGGGATGCCGGCGCCTTCACGTTGCAAACGCCATTGGGGATCGACAGGATTGTGGGCGCGGTCGTCTGGCATGAGAACATCGACCGTAACGCTTGCCGCCAGGAACTTCACACGTTTCTACAGGGCAAACTAGCCCATCAGTATATTCCGAAGCTGTTTGTCGAGCTGGAAAGCATTCCGCGCAACCACATGGGAAAAATAGATCGACAAGCGCTCAAGCAAGTCGCGACTGAAGCCATTCGAAAGACACAGCAGAAGAGCGAGGAGAATGCCGTCGCGGCAAAATAGCCAAAGCTGTTCGAGTTGGGCGCCCAAGCTGGCGGTTTGATAGGCTTTCGAATATTGCGGACCCCTGGGGGAAGGGGCAAGGCGACTGTTGGTCGATATTCAAACGGTTTCTGAAACATCGAGCAGCCGGCGCTTGAAGCTGTGTTGAGCTGTCTCGCGCGCCACCGCCAGGTTTCGCGGTCTTGGGTTCTTGCCGTTGCAGGGCGCGATTTTTGCAGCCAGTCCACTTCAGCGGACGGTGAGCGCGACCCGTCCAATGATGGACTGGAGCGAGAGTTCAAGTTTTTCGAGTGGTTAGAAGGCGTCGTGTGCATGACGAGTGCACCGGGAGATCCAGAAGAATCGACTGAGGGCAAATTTGCGCAATCGACCCGAGACGTGATGCCGACGCCCGGCTCGACGCGATTGAATTGACAAGAGCGCTCGGGCGTCGCGGTTCGCGACCGATTCACCATCAGCCCACCGCGGCAAGGGCCCGGCGAACCGCGGCAAAGAGAGCCTCGATCTGCTCCTCCTCGATGATCAGCGGCGGCGACAGCAATAGCGTGTCGCCGCTGGCGCGGATCAGGATGCCGTCGTCATAGCAACGGCCCGCGCACTCGGCGCCTCGCGCGCCGGCGGCGCCGTCGCGGGGCTTGAGATCGATGGCCGCCAGCAGGCCGATGTTGCGGATGTCGATGATGTGCGGCGCGCCCCTGAGCGCATGCGCCGCAGCTTCCCAACGTGGGGCAATGCGTCGGGCACGCTCGAACAGGCCGAGGTCCTGGTAGACGTCGAGCGCAGCCAGCGCCGCGGCGCAGGCGAGCGGATGAGCCGAATAGGTGTAGCCGTGAAAAAGCTCGATGGTGTTTTCCGGGCCCGTCATCAGCGCATCGTAGACCTTGCCGCTGACGATGACACCGCCCATCGGCACGGCGGCATTGGTCATGCCCTTGGCGCAGGTGATGATGTCCGGCGTGACGCCGAAGGCATTCGCAGCAAAGGCGGCGCCGACGCGGCCGAACCCGGTGATCACTTCGTCGAAGATCAAGAGGATGCCGTGCCGGTCGCAGATTTCGCGCAAGCGCTCCAGATAGCCGACAGGCGGCGGGAAGACGCCGCCGGAGCCGGTCACGGGCTCGACGATCACGGCGGCGACGGTCGATGGATCGTGGATCGATAGCAGTTTTTCGAGCTCGTCGGCGAGATGTGCGCCCCAGCCCGGCTGTCCCCGCGAGAACGCCGCATGTTCCAGATTGTGCGTGTGCGACAGATGGTCGACCTCGGGCAATAGCGGGCCGAAATCCCGGCGATGGCGAACGATGCCGCTCACCGACAATCCACCCCAGCCCATGCCATGATACGCCTTGGCGCGGGAGATGAAGCGGATGCGGCTTGCTTCGCCGCGCGTGCGGTGATAGCCGCGCGCGATCTTCAGCGCGGTGTCAACGGATTCCGAACCGGAATTGGTGAAGAAGACATGGTCGAGCCCGGAAGGCGCGATCTCGGCGATGCGGCCCGCAAGTTCGAACGCGGCCGGATGGCTCATCTGGAATGAGGAGACGAAGTCGAGCTTGGCCGCCTGGGTCTGGATCGCCTCGACAATGCGCCTTTGTCCATGCCCTGCATTCACGCACCACAGCCCCGCCATGCCATCGAGAATGCGCTGGCCGTCCTGTGCAACGTAGTGCATGCCTTCGGCGCCGACGAACAGGCGCGGCCTCGACTTGAATTGCCGGTTGGGCGTCATCGGCAGCCAGAACGCCTCCATGGCCTCGCGGGTGAGGGGAGTGTTGGAAGTCGCGGCCTGCGATGCGTGCATGGGTGTCTCCTGATATTTTCGAATGCGCTATCCGGCAGCGTTGTCCGTATTGCGCTTGAGTTTTGCCGCGTCTTCCAGATGCTGGCGCAACAAGACGGCTGCCTCCGCCTGTTCGCCGGCTTCAAGCCGGTCGAGGATCGCCAGATGTTCCCGGCAGTTCACCACCACGCGCTGGTAGCCGAATGTCCAATCGTAGTTGGCGAAGCGCCGCAGCCGGTTTTGCTGCTGCACTCCAACCAGCAGGAAGCGGTTGCCGGAGGCGGCCGCGAGGCCTTCGTGGAACGCGGCATTCATTTCGTAGAGCGCGATGCTGGCGGTTTCGCTCCACGGCATCGCCATCATTTCCTGGTGACGGCGGCGCATCTCGGCGGCCCAGTGCGGATCGAGCCGGAAGCCCGGCTCCAGCAGCCCGGCCGGCTCGATCAGCAAACGGTAACGGTAGCTCTCGTCGCGGGCCTGTGCGTCGGCAATGATCGGCTGGAAGCGCCAGCCATGTCCGGGTTTGCGTTGCACGGCCGCGACTTCCGCAAGCTTCGTCAGCACACGCTGCACGATGGGGCGGGTCGCGTCATAGCGCTGCATCAGGTCGCGTTCGGAGACGTCGACCGGCAGGCGGCCGGCGCGGCGATCGCGTGCGATCGCGAGGAACAAGCGGCCGGTGTCATCAGGGGCGGGAGGCCCGGGTACCTTGAGGGTCGGCAAAACCGCATCGGCGACGAAAAAGCCGCGCCGCGCGCCCGGCCGCACCAGCCGGCGACGCGCCAGGAGTTTCAGTGCCGCGCGCACCGGCGTGCGTGAAACCTGCAGCCGTTCCGCCAGCGCCACTTCCGCAAGTCGTGTGCCGGGCGCGAGTTTTTCCACCCGGATGAAGTCCAGAATCCCCGCCGACAGCTCACGCTGCAGGCGGCTCGGGGTCGGTTTTTCGCGGGGCGAAGATTTTTGTTTCATGTCATTACAAAATACATTAGGCTTCGATCAATTGCAAAAGGAACTTGAGCCCGTGTCGATGGTCGAACCGTTTCCGCTGATCGAGATCTCCGGCCCGCCGCAGGAGCGCGGCCGGCAATATGGCGCCAAGACCGCCGACCGGATCCGCAAGGGCGTGTCGCACTATCATGCGCAGCTCAAGGAGCTGTCGCTCGATGCCGCGGGCTTATCCGCGCTGGTGCGCGACTATCTGCCGGTCATCGAAGCGTTCGAGCCGGCCTATATCGAGGAGATGCGCGGCATCGCCGAAGGCGCTCGCGTGCCCTTCGAGGATGTGGCGCTGCTCAACGCCCGCACCGAGATTCTTAAGCTCGCCAAGCCCGAGGTGCGCGCGCGGCTGAAGACGCCGGACGAGCCCGACGGCTGCACCGGCGTTGTCGTGCTCCCGCAGGCAACCGGCTCCGGCCGTCTCATTCACGCCCAGAATTGGGATTGGAAGCGCGAATGCGCCGAAACCGCTGTCGTGTTGAAGGTGCGCCGCGAGGACGGGCCGGATCTCATGACCTTCACCGAGGCCGGCGCGCTCGGGCGCTGCGGCTTCAATTCGGTCGGTATCGCGATTACGGCAAACTACCTGGAATCCGATCGCGACTACCGTGACGTCGGCGTGCCGCTGGCCCTGATCCGCCGCAAGGTGCTGGAGAACGAGCATGTCGCGCTCGCGATGCGCACCGTCTATTGCACGAAGAAGTCCGCAGCCAACAACATGATCGTCAGCCATCGCGATGGCGTGGCGATCGACTTTGAGTGTGCGCCCGACGAGACCTTCCAGGTTCATCCGGAGCGCGGGCTGCTGGTCCACGCCAACCACTTTGTCAGCCCGGTTGCGCTCGGAAAGCTCAAGGACACCGGCATCGCGAATACGCCCGACAGCCTCTACCGCGACATCCGCGTGCGCGAACTGCTGCAGCCGCATATCGGCGCCATCACCTTCGACACCGTCAAGGCGGCCCTGTTCGATGATTTTGCGCACCCGTGGTCGGTGTGCCGCCCGCCGCGCCAGAATCTCAGCAACAATCTCAGCGCCACCGTCGCGATGATCCTGATGGAGCCCGCCAACGGAGTGATGGAAGCCGCGCCCTTGCCGGCGCTGAACCGGCAGTTCACAACCTATCGGCTCGACGTGTCGGCGGGACGAACGCCGGCGGACCCGCCGACTGTTGCGAGGGCGTCCTGATGCTTGCGCGTCGACCATCCGCAGCGGCGATGGTCGGCCTGACTCTGGCCTGCCTTGCTGTGATGCCGACGCAAGCCGTTGCCGAGACAGTGCTGCGTACGCGCCTCAACGCCGATATCCGTTCGACCGATCCCGGCACCAACCGCGATGCGAACACCGACGGGGTGGTGGCTCATCTCGTCGAAGGTCTGGTTGCCTTCCGAGAAGACACCTCGATCGGCCCGATGTTGGCCGAAAACTGGGCTGTTTCGAACGAAGGCAAAACCTACACCTTCCGTCTGCGCCAGGGCGTCAAATTCCACAACGGCGCGACCATGACGGCGGAAGACGTCGTCTGGTCGTTCAAGCGCTGGCTCGATCCCGCGACGCAGTGGCGCTGTCTCTCCGAATTTTCGCCAAGCGGTATCGCGCGGATCGAAAAGATCGAGGCGCCCGACGCGCAAACGGTCGCCGTAACGCTCGACCAGCCGACCGCTCTGTTCCTGCCCACGTTGGCGCGGCCGGACTGCGGGCAAACCGCGGTCATCCATCGCGACTCCGTAGGGGCGGACGGCAAGTGGATCGCGCCGATCGGCACCGGGCCGTTCAAACTCGGCGAATGGAAGCGCGGTCAATATATCGATGTGGTCCGCTTCGACGGCTATGCATCACGCAGCGAGCCGCGTAGCGGCTATGCCGGCGCCAAGGCCGCCGAGGTCGACCGGGTGCGCTTCAACGTTATTCCCGACAGCTCCGCCGCCAAGGCCGGCTTGCTCAGCGGCTCGCTGGATGTGATCAGCGCTCTCGGAGTTCCCGATCTCGAGGATCTCAAGTCGCGGTCAGAGGTGCAGATCAGCGTCACGCCGGCACTTGGATTGACCGGCATCCTGTTCCAGACGAAGGATCCGCTGCTCAAGGACGTGCGCATCCGCCGGGCGATCGCGCTCTGCCTCGATACCGCCGAGATCGCCGGCGTGGTGATGCAGGGCACCGCGCGCGCCAACAATTCGGCGCTGCCGATCGGCAGCCCATTCTACAGCGAGGTGCAGACACACGGCTACACGCAGAACATCGCGGAAGCCAAGAAGCTGCTGGTTGAAGCCGGCTATCGCGGCCAGCCGGTCAAGATGATCGCCAACAAGCGTTACGGCTTCGTCTTCGATTCCGCCGTACTGGTGCAGGCGATGGCGCAGGGCATCGGCATCAATATCGAGATCGAGGTGCTGGACTGGGCTACCCAGCTCGACCGTTACAACCGCGGCGACTATCAGGCGATGGCCTTTGTCTATTCGGCGCGGCTCGATCCATCGCTGAGCTTCGAGATGTTGACGGGGCCGAAGGCGACGCAGCCGCGCAAGATCTGGGACAATCCGGAGGCGCAGGAGATGCTGCGCCAGTCGATGATGACCGACGACGCTGCCAAGCGCCAGGCGCTGTTCGACGAGATGCACCGCCGCTTCATCAAGGACGTGCCGATGATCGTGCTGTTCAACGGCGCCGAACTTGCGGCGCTGCGCAAGAATGTCAGGGGATATGCCGGCTGGCTCTATCCGGAGCCGCGCTTCTGGGGCGTGAGCGTTCAGTAGACACGGACCACGGCGATGTTGGGTTACCTTGCAAGACGGCTGGTGATGACCGTTCCGACGCTGCTCCTGGTGGCGATAGCGGTGTTCACGCTGGTGCGGCTGATTCCCGGCGATCCCGTGCAGGTGATGCTGGGCGATGCCGCCGAACCGGCGCAAGTTGCGCAGATGCGCGCGCAACTCGGGCTCGATCAGCCGATCCCGCTGCAATTCGTGCACTGGCTCGCCAAACTCCTGACCGGTGACTTCGGCCATTCCATTACCGACAATATGGCCGTGCTGCCGCTGATCCTGGAGCGCTTTCAGGTCAGCGCAATCATCGTCCTCGTCGCGGTTGGACTCGCGGCCTGCGTCGCGGTGCCGGCCGGCTTGATCGCGGCGTGGCGGCAGAACAGCGCGCTCGACCTTGCAGTGGTCGGCAGCGCCACGCTGTTGCTCTCGATCCCGAGCTTCTGGCTCGGCCTGCTGTTGCTGCTGCTGTTCGGCTTGAAGCTGAAATGGCTGCCGGTGATCGGCTATGTACCGTTCTCGGAAAATTTCTGGCAGGCGATGGTGTTCATGCTGCTGCCGATCGCGACGCTGACCATGATCGAGATCGGCGTGCTCACCCGCATGGCGCGTGCTGCCTCGATCGAGGTGCTGCGGCTCGAATATGTCACGCATGCGCGCGCCAAGGGGGTGCCGGAGTGGCTGGTGCTCGGCCGGCACGTGCTGCCCAACGCCTTCGCGCCGACCTGGACGCTGATCGGCCTCGTGCTCGGGCATCTGCTCGGCGGCATCGCCGTCATCGAGACCGTGTTCACGCTGCCGGGCCTCGGGCGACTGCTGGTGGATTCGATCTTCGCCCGCGACTATCCGGTGGTGCAGGGCTGCCTGTTATTCACTGCCGTCATCTATGTCGTCGTCAATCTTATCGTCGACCTCTGTTATCCACTGTTCGATCCAAGGGTCACCGTGGCATGAGAATGCGTGCCAATACCGCGATCGGCGGCGCGTTGATGGCGCTCGTGCTCGGCGCCGCCGTGACCGCAGCGTTCTGGACGCCGTTCGATCCGCTGCGTGTCAACCTGCGGGCGCGGCTGCAGCCGCCATCCTCGCTGTATTGGCTTGGCACCGACGAGTTCGGCCGCGACGTGCTGAGCCGCGTCATGGCGGGTGCGGCGACCAGCGTGGTGGTCGCCCTTCTCACCGTCGCGCTCGCAATCGCAGTCGGCGTGATGGTGGGCGTCGTCACCGGCTATCTGCGCGGCTGGACCGATCGCATCATTATGGCTGTGAACGACGCGCTGCTCGCCTTTCCCGGCATACTGCTGGCGCTGGCGGTCATGATCGTGGTCGGCGCCAACAAGTTCGGTCTCGTGCTGGCGCTCGGGCTCGCCTACATCCCCTCGGTCGCGCGCGTGGTGCGCGGCACGGTGCTGTCGATCCGTGAGAAGGAGTATATCGAGGCCTCGCGCGTGATCGGCAATTCCGAACTCTATTCCATGTTGCGTCACGTGCTGCCCAATGCCGTGGCGCCGGTCGCCGTGCTGGCGACCAGCATGTTCGGCTGGGTGCTGCTGGCGGAGAGTGCGTTGAGTTTCCTCGGTCTCGGCGTGCCACCGCCGGCGCCGACCTGGGGCAACATGCTGGCGGCGAGCCGGCCCTACATGGAAAGCGCGGTCTGGCTCGGCATGGCGCCTGGCCTGTGCATCGCGCTAACGCTGCTCGGCATCAATTTGCTCGGCGATTCCCTGCGCGATCGCCTCGATCCCAGGATGGCGCACGGATGACGGCGCCCCTGCTCACGGTTGGAAACCTGCGCATCGAGACCGTTCGCACTGGCGCGAAGGTGGTCGACGACGTCTCCTTCGCGATTCAGCGCGGTGAGTTTTTGGCGATGGTCGGCGAATCCGGCAGCGGCAAGACCGCGGCCGCGCGCGCGATACTCGGCCTGCTTCCGACCGGACTTGTCAGGACCGCTGGCCAGATCTTGCTCGACGGTGAGGACCTCGCTACTGCCTCGCCGAAGCGGATGCGTGCCTTGCGCGGGCCGGCGGTCGGCATGGTGTTCCAGGAGCCGATGGTCTCGCTCAATCCGGCGATCAGCATCGGCGCGCAGATGGCGGAGGGCCTCGCGCTGCATGAGCGGATTTCAAGGCGCGAAATCCGCCGCCGTTGCCTCGACATGCTCGCGCGCGTGCAGATCCGCGATCCCGAGAGCACCTTCGACGCCTATCCGCACGAGTTCTCCGGCGGCATGCGCCAGCGCATCATGCTGGCGTCGGTGATGCTGCTGAAGCCGAAGCTTCTGATCGCGGACGAGCCGACCACGGCCCTCGATACACTGACGCAACGCGAGGTGCTTGACCTGATGGTCGCGCTGGCGCGCGATCACGGCACCTCGGTGATGCTGATTACCCATAATCTCGGCCTGGTGGCGCGCTACGCGCAGCGCGCCGTGGTGCTGCGGCAGGGCAGGCTGATAGAAACTGGCGGCGCGTCGCAGATTCTGTCGGCCCCGCGCGAGGCCTGTACACGCCAATTGGTCGAAGCGCTGCCGCGTCGCGGCATTAGTTCCGCGCGCCAGGCGAAGAGTGAGCCGCTGGTGAGCGTGCGCGCGCTCAAGGTTGAATTCGGCGGCCGGCAACGCCTGTTTCGCCGCGCCGCAGGCGTATCCGCGGTCAACGGCGTCGATCTCGATATCGGCGCGGGGGAGACAGTGGCGGTCGTGGGCGGCAGTGGCTCCGGCAAGACCACGCTGGGCCGCGCGATGTTGCGGCTTGTCCCGGCGGCCGGCGGCGAAATTCGCTTCCGCGGCAAGGAAGTGACGACCAGGCCGGATCGGGAATTTCGTCTGGCGTCGCAGCTCGTGTTTCAGGACCCGTATTCGTCGCTCGATCCGCGCATGCGTGTCGGCGAGATCGTCGCCGAGCCGCTGCGCCATGTGCCGGAGCTCACGAGTGCCGAGCGCGATCGGCGTGTCGAGGCGATGCTGGAGGAGGTGGGGCTCGCCGGCTTTGGCCAGCGCTGGCCGCATGAACTATCCGGCGGACAACGCCAGCGCATTGCGATTGCGCGCGCGATCGTGCGGCGTCCCTCCTTCGTGGTCGCGGACGAGCCGGTTTCCGCGCTCGACATGACGATCCAGGCGCAGGTGCTGAGACTGTTCGAGCGACTGCAGACGCAATACGGCTTCGCCTGTCTCTTCATCAGCCACGATCTGGCCGCCGTCGAGCAGGTCGCAGACCGCGTCGTGGTGATGCAAGGTGGCCGCATCGTCGAACAGGGTGCGCGCGACGACATTTTTGACCGTCCGCAGCACGACTACACCAAGGCGCTGCTTGCGGCAGCGCCTGTGCTTGATTTTTCCGGACCGGCAAGCCTGCAAGCGTCCGGCTAGATGAAGGTACTGGTAATGAAGCGTATCCTTGTTGCGTGCGGATTGATGATCGCGGCGATCCCGGGCGCCGAGGCCGAGAGCGTGCTGCGGACGATGATCACGACCGATATCCGCGGACTGATGCC
The DNA here is from genome assembly GCF_001440475.1 of Bradyrhizobium lablabi. Taxonomy (GTDB): domain Bacteria; phylum Pseudomonadota; class Alphaproteobacteria; order Rhizobiales; family Xanthobacteraceae; genus Bradyrhizobium; species Bradyrhizobium lablabi. The sequence goes on from NZ_LLYB01000034.1 coordinate 26,850, forward strand.
CGGCAATAGCCCCGACGACAACACCGGCACCGTGCTGCAGAACGTCTATGAAGGCCTTGTCGCCTGGCGTGCAGACGGGACTGTGGCGCCGATGCTGGCCAGGGACATCGAGACCTCGGCGGACGGCCGAACCTATACTTTCACGCTTCGTGACGGCGTCCGTTTCCACAATGGCGCGCCTTTGAGCTCGCGCGAGGTGGTCTGGACCTGGGAGCGCTTTCTCGATCCCAAATCCGGCTGGCCGTGCCGGACCAATTTTGACGGCTCGCGGCAGATGAGGATTGTCGGCATCGAGGCGCCGTCGCCGGCGCAAGTCGTATTTCGGCTGGCTGAACCGAGCGCGGCGTTTCTCAGCATGATGGCGCGCGCCGATTGCGACGGGACCGGGATCGCGCATCCGGATTCCGTCAGCCCTGATGGGGCGTGGAAGGCCGCTGTCGGCACCGGCCCGTTCAAGCTCGCCGAATGGCGGCGCGGCCAGTTCATCGAGCTGGCGCGCAACGAGAATTATGTCGCCCGCAGCGAGGCGACCAGCGGCTTGTCCGGTGCCAAGCTTGCCAAGGTCGATCGTGTCAGGCTCACCATGATCCCCGATCCCGCTGCCGCGAAAGCGGCGATGCGGTCGAACGATCTCGACCTGTGGCCGGCCATCGACCCGAAATTCGCGCCCGAACTGAAGGCGGCCGATCTCGTCGTTGTGGCGTCGCCGGTCGCATCCCTGAATACGGTAGTGATGCAGACGAACGATCCGCTGTTGAAGGACAGTCGCATCCGCGAGGCGATTGCCGCTTCCCTCGATTACCAGAGCATGAGCGACACCCTGACCGATGGCTATGCCAAGCCGAGCACGTCGCTGGTGCCGCTGTCGAGCCGTTATTTCGGCGAGGTCGAGAAAAGCGGCCGTGGTTACGATCTTGCGCGCGCGAAGAAGCTGCTGGCCGATGCCGGCTACAAGGGGCAGCCGATCAAGATCACCACCAATTCGCGCTTTGCCGTGATGAACGACGTCGCCGTGCTGGTCCAGGCCATGGCGCAGCAGGCCGGCATCAACATCAGCGTCGAGGTCGTGGAATTCGCGACCCAGTTGAGCCGTTACGCCAAGGGCGATTATCAGCTCATGGTGTGGAACTACACGCCCTACCTCGATCCCATATTCGGGCTTGATCGTTTCATCGGTGAAAAGAGTGGGCAACCGGACCGGATCTGGTCCAATCCGAAGGCGATTGCTCTGCTAGCGATGCTGATGGACACGGCATCGCCCGATGCGCGGCAGCCGCTGTTCGATCAATTGCACGCTGTGTTCATGGAGGATACGCCGATGATCGTCTGGAGCTCGGGCGTCAACGTATCGGCCTATTCGAAGGCGGTTCGCGGCTACGAACCATGGCCCGGCCGCAAACCGCGGTTCTGGAATGTCGAGGTGATCAGATGATTTCGCTGGCCCGGCGCACGCACCATCGCTGGCCGGACGGCGCGCGCTGCGTCATCGGCCTCACGCTCGACTTCGACGGCACCTCGCTGGAGCGTGGGCGAGGGCAACTTCCGTACGGCGCGCGGTCGCATGGCCGCTATTCCGCCAAATGCGGTATTCCGCGCTTTGTCGACATGTTCACACGGCAGAATGTGCCGTGGACTTTCTATGTCTCCGGCTACGATGCGGAGGTGAGTCCCGATCTGGTTCGCGACATCTCGCGATCCGGCGTCGAGATCGGCTCCCATGGCTATTTTCATGAAGGCACCGATCCCGGCGATGCCGAACCCGAATTGCTCGAACGCACGCACCGGCTGCTCACGGATATCACCGGCATCGCGCCCAGGGGCTGGCGTTCGCCTTCCGGACACAAGACGGCGCGGACGCTGCGAAAACTGCGCGAACTAGGTTATGTCTACGATTCCAGCGACAAGGATTTCGACCTGCCGTATCTCGCCCGCTATGACGGCGCGGAGCGCAATGACTATGTCTGCCTGCCCAACAACACGTCGAGCCTGGATGATTTCCCGTTCTACCGCGTCAGCTACACGCCGCCGTCGGAAGTCCTCGATCATTGGAAGCAGGAGTTCGACGCGATCTACGCCGAAGGCGGTTACTTCAATCTCACGGTGCATCCCCGCGTCGGTTACGGCTCGGGCTCGCCGGCGCGTGTCGCCATCGTGGAAAGGCTGATCGAATACATCAAGCCGCATGAGGGCGTGCGCTTTGTCGGTATGCTTGAACTCGCGCAGTGGTGCCTGACGCGGCCCGACGAATGGCGGCGTGATTGGAGCGGACAATGACCGTGACCACCAATCCCGTCAGCGTCAGCGTCAATCTCCAGGGCAAGACAGTGGAGCAGCGGCAGCTTGGCGAGGATGCGCTGTTCGGCCGGGCCTCCTACGGCAAGTATGCCTATGCGGTCGGGTGCGAGCGGCTGTTCGCTCTGCTCGATCGCCACGGTATCAAGGCGACCGTGTTCGTTCCGGGCGCCGAGGCGGAAGCCAATCCCGACTATATCGCGGCGCTTGCCGCGCGCGGGCATGAGATCGCGGCTCACGGCTGGGCCATGGAGGAGATGGATGCCACCGGCATCGACGAGTGGGCGCTGCTGGAGCGGACGCATGCGACGCTCGAACGCATCGTGGGCCGGGCGCCGCGCGGCTTTCGCGCGCCGCATGGGCGGCTCTCTGAACGAACCCTCGGCCATCTCGCGGCGCTCGGCTATCGTTATGATGCAAGTTTCCAGGACGATGATCGGCCGTACGCGCTCGACGCCGACGGCGGCACCGGGATGATCGAGGTGCCGCAGTCGGAAATCCTGATCGACGCGACGCTTTACGCGCAACGGCAGACACATGACCGGGTGATGAAGACCTGGCGCGAGGAGATCGAGGCCATGCATCGCGAGCATTGCCTGATTTCATTGACCCTGCATCCGCGTAGCGACTACGGTAGCGCCCGCGCAAGCCGGATTGCTGCCCTTGATCACCTGCTTGCATGGGTGAGGGGTCTTTCCGGCACCTCATTCATGACCCTGGAACAGATCGCGGATTCAGCCAGAGCCTAGTTCCGTTAGTTGCCGAGCAGAAAACTTGCGGGCTGCATGGCCGCTGTCAGCCGGCGCGGCAGTTTTCCCTGCTTGGTGAGCAAAGGCTGGTGGCTCTGCAGGAATCGCTTTCCGGGAGCGCCGGCTCCGCCGCACGATTGCCTAGCCGTGTTCCTTGGTGACCAGCGGGTCGGCGGACGTGATCAGTTTCAGAGTCCTCAAGGAGAACGTCGACCGTGAATGCCGGATGCCCTGGATCCGATAGAGCTTTTCACGGAGAAAGCGTTCGTAATGCGTGGTGTCCGCGACCGCTACCTTGACGAGGTAATCGTATTCGCCGGTGACGAGGTTGGCTTCGATCACCTCCGGTATTTTCGCCAGTGCGTCGCCAAAGCGGGCGAGAACCTTCTCGTCATGCTTGTCCAGCGTTACCTCGATAAAGACGATGTCCTTCAGGCCGATAGCGGCGTGATCGATAATGGCGGAGTAGTGCTTGATCGCGCCGATTTCCTCCAGGCGCTTGACTCGCGACCAGCACGGCGACGCCGAAAGCCCGACACGATTGGCCAGTTCGTTCACCGCGAGCCGTCCCTCATTGCGGAGAATTGAGAGGATCTTGCGGTCGATCAGGTCGAGATTCGCTTTCGCCGCGGTCTTGACGCGAGAAGAAGATTTCATCGCAAAACTCCAAAGATTCAGACGATTCATCTGCAAAACGTAACTTCTGCATAAAAGATCAGGAAATGCACCTGTTTGTCCAGCGCTAGGATTCCTGGTGAGGGAGATTTGCCGATGCCAACATCAGCCAGACATGGGTCATGCGTCGTCTACAGGGCGGTCGCGTCTGACGCGTTGGCTGCCGCGTCCCAGCTCCTGGCCGATGTTCAGCGCTTCGGGTTGAAGATCCTCGAATTCCGGATGGTGTCCGACATTCAAGGCGGAGCGGCCATCGATCTCGGCATCCTGCCGAAAGAGGACTGCGATATCGCGGTCCTTCGTTGCCGCTTCGCGCGGCATCCCTCGCTCCGTTCGGTGGAGATCGTCGAACCGTCACCTTCGAGACCCCTGGACGGCGCTGCGTCATGACCTCTTCACCACTCACGCTTCACATTCCCGTACCGCTACCGTGCCGCGATGGCGATTTCAGTCACTTGCACTTGTCCGATGCAGGCGGCGTCGATCGTCCTCCCGTCGATGTCAGGGAAGACAAGATTCGCGGTTTTGCCTTTCAGTTGATCCGCGTTCTGGACGACGAAGGCCGTGCAGTCGGATCCTGGTCCGGCACCTGCTCGGTGGAGCAGCTTCGGTCGGGTCTGCGGGCCATGCTCAAGACCAGGGCTTACGACGTCCGTATGGCGATGATGCAGCGGCAGCGCAAAACATCGTTCTACATGCAGTGCACGGGTGAGGAAGCGATCGCATGTGCTTTCCAGGCGGCACTGAAGCCGGGCGACATGAATTTCCCGACCTATCGCCAGCAGGGATTGCTGATCGCGCAGGACTGGCCGGTCGTCGACATGATGTGCCAGGTGCTGTCGAACGAACGGGATCGCATGAAGGGAAGGCAGCTTCCGGTGTTCTATTCGGCACCCGAAGCCGGCTTCTTCTCGATCTCCGGCAATCTCGCCACCCAATATGTGCAGGCGGTGGGGTGGGCGATGGCGTCGGCGATGCGCGGCGACACGCGCGTTGCCGCAGCCTGGATCGGCGAGGGCTCCACCGCCGAAAACGATTTTCATGCAGCCCTGGTTTTCGCGTCAGTTTATCGGCCGCCGGTTATTCTCAACGTCGTCAACAATCAATGGGCGATCTCCACAAACCAGTCGGTAGCGGGCGGCGAGTGGACGACCTTTGCGGCGCGGGCGCATGGCTATGGCATTCCGGCATTGCGCGTCGATGGCAACGATTACCTCGCGGTTCACGCCGCTGCGCTCTGGGCTGTCGAGCGCGCCCGCCGCAATCTCGGACCGACTCTGATCGAATGGGTGACTTACCGGATGGCACCGCATTCGACGTCCGACGATCCGTCGAAATATCGGCCGCAGGGCGATCAGTCGAGCTGGCTGCTTGGTGATCCGATCGAGCGGCTGAAGGATCACCTGATCGCGATCGGGGCCTGGAGCGAGGAGCGTCACATCCAGTTGAAGGTCGAATTGGACGAAGAGATCAGCACGGCCGCCAGGGAGGCGCAGGGGTTCGGGACGCTGATGGAAGGCGCGAAATGCAGCCCCGCTTCGATGTTCGAGGACGTCTATAAGGTCATGCCCCGCCATCTGCGCGAGCAGCGCCAGGAGTCGGGTTTCTGACCATGCCGCGCTGGACCATGATCGAGGCGATCCGCGACGCACTGAATGTAATGATGGCGCGCGATGACCGCGTTGTCGTCTTCGGTCAGGACGTCGGCCGTTTCGGCGGCGTTTTCCGCTGTACGGATGGGCTGCAAGGCAAATATGGCGCGTCGCGCTGCTTCGATACGCCGATCTCCGAAAGCGGCATCGTCGGGGTCGCGGTCGGCATGGGCGCCTACGGACTGCGGCCCGTCGCCGAAATCCAGTTCGCCGATTACATGTACCCGGCCTACGACCAGATCGTATCCGAGGCTGCGCGGTTGCGATTTCGTTCGGCCGGTGACTTCAGCGCTCCGCTGGTGGTGCGCATGCCCTGTGGCGGCGGCATTTTCGGGGCGCAGACGCACAGCCAAAGTCCCGAGGCGCTCTTCACGCATGTGGCCGGACTGAAGACGGTCATTCCCTCCAATCCGCACGATGCGAAGGGACTGCTAATTGCCGCCATCGAGGATGACGATCCCGTCATCTTTCTCGAGCCGAAGCGGATCTACAACGGTCCGTTCGACGGCCATCACGACCGGCCGGTGGTGCCATGGTCAACGCATGAGCTCAGCGAAACACCGGAAGGTTATTACATGGTGCCGCTCGGCGAGGCCGTCGTCCGACGGGAAGGCGCCGATGTCACGATTCTTGCTTACGGCACCATGGTTCATGTTGCCGAGGCTGCGTGTCAGTCGGTTGGCATCGATGCCGAGATCATCGATCTCCGGACCCTGGTCCCGCTCGACCTAGAAACCGTGGTTCGGTCGGTCGGCAAGACAGGCCGTTGCGTTATCGTGCACGAGGCGACCCGCACGTCGGGCTTCGGCGCAGAGCTCGCGGCCCAGGTGCAGGAGCACTGTTTCTATCATCTTGAAACGGCGATCGTTCGGGTGACGGGATGGGACACGCCTTATCCGCATGCCCAGGAGTGGGACTATTACCCGGGGCCGGACCGGGTCGGCCGGGCTCTCACCCGCGTTATGGAGACGTGACGTGCCGGTTGAAATGGTCAAGCTTCCCGACGTCGGGGAAGGGGTTGCCGAGGCGGAGATTGTCGAATGGCACGTCGCCGTGGGCGATACGGTTGAGGAGGAGCAGGTCCTCGCCGCTGTCATGACCGACAAGGTAACAGTCGAAATTCCTTCGCCCTTCGCTGGCGTGATCCTGGACCTCGGCGGTGAAGTCGGCGCGCGGCTTGCCGTTGGCAGCGCTCTGGTTCGAATCAAGATCGATGCGGAGCGCGACAGCGTTGCGAAGGGGAGCGAGGCGGCAGGACCGAACGGGCACGCCCGATCAGCCGCCGCCATAGCGCCGCAGATGGCCGTGACTGTCAATCGCCGCGACGACGTTCAAGCGCGCAAAGATCGAGGCAATACTGACGTCGGCCTGAAGACCGCGACGGCGCGGGAACGGCCGATCGCTTCGCCCGCCATCCGCGCGCGGGCGCGCGAGGCGGGGGTCGATCTTCGCCAACTCGCCGGCTCCGGCACGGCCGGCCGGATCACGCAGCAGGATCTGGCAGATTTCATCGACGCGAGGCCGGTCAACGTCAGTCGACCGCGTCAGACACCTCGTGCTGACCGGGTAACGCAAATCAAGGTCACCGGCCTGCGTCGCAAGATCGCCGAGCGGATGGCGGAATCGACCCGGCGGATCGCGCATTTTTCCTATGTCGAGGAGATCGATGTCACGGCGCTGGACGAACTGCGCCAGCAGCTCAACGCAAAGTTCATCGATCGTCGGCCGAAGCTGACGGTTCTGCCCTTCGTGGTCACGGCGATGGTTCTTGCGCTTCGCGATTTTCCACAGATGAACGGAACGTATGACGATGAGAATGAGGTCGTCCATCGCCACAGCGCCGTTCATGTCGGGATCGCCACGCAAACCGCGTCGGGTTTGATGGTGCCGGTGCTCCGCCACGCCGAGGCCCGCGATCTCTGGGACTGCGCCGAGGAAATCAAGGGCATTGCCGACGCGGCGCGCAGCGGCAGTGCAGCGCGGGAGGATCTCAACGGTTCGACGATCACCGTTACCAGTCTCGGCGATCTCGGCGGCATCGTCACGACGCCCGTCATCAATCGGCCCGAGCTCGCAATCATCGGCGTCAACCGCATGACGATCCGCCCGCTCTGGCAGCAGGGACAGTTCGTGCCGCGCACAACCATGAACCTGTCGTCATCCTTCGATCACCGCATCATCGACGGCTACGAGGCCGCACAGTTCATCCGGTGCATCAAGGAATTCTTGGAAGCGCCGGCGCTGCTTTTGGTTGGTGCATGACATGAAGGAGAGTGCGGCGGACGTCGTGATCATCGGAGGTGGGCCGGGCGGCTATGTTACGGCGATCAGGGCAGGCCAGCTCGGCTTGCGCACCGTCCTGGTCGAGCGCGCGGCGCTTGGTGGGACATGTCTCAACATCGGCTGCATTCCGTCGAAAGCGTTGATCCATGCCGCCGAGGCGTTTCATGGCGTCTCCGGCGGTCGCGAGACGCCGTTTGGCCTGAATGTTCAGCAGGTTGCGCTCGATTTCGCACGTACGGTCGCATGGAAGGATTCGATCGTAGACCGGTTAACGAAGGGCGTCGCCGGGCTCTTGAAGAAGGGCGGCGTCTCGGTAGTCGCAGGTACCGCGGAAATTATCGACGGCAAGACTATCGTCGTTGCCGCCGCCGACGAAACCATGCGTGTGCGCGCCAGGCACCTTGTCCTGGCAACCGGGTCTCGCCCGCTGGCACTGGAGGCGGTGCCCTTTGGCGGCAACGTCATATCCTCGACCGATCTCTTGTCGCTAAAGGATATTCCAGGGCGACTTGCCGTCGCTGGCGCAGGTTACATTGGTCTGGAGCTCGGCATCGCATTTGCGAAGCTCGGATCGAGGGTCACGATCATCGAGGCGGCCGACAGGATCCTGCCCTTGTGGGATGCCGACTTGACGCGGCCGGTAGCGCGGCGGCTCGCACAGTTGAAGGTCGAGGTCCTTACTGGGGCGCGCGCAAAAAAGCTGACGTCCGACGGCGGAAGCCTCTTGGTCGAGCAGCACGGCGAGACCCGCAAGATCGATGCCGACAAATTTCTGGTCGCGGTGGGGCGCGAACCCTGCACATCGGGTTTCGGACTGGAGCGGCTTGATCTGACCATGGACGGCAAATTCGTGAAAATCAGCGACCGCTGCGAAACGTCGATGTCAAATGTCTGGGCGGTTGGCGATCTTACCGGGGAGCCGATGCTTGCGCATCGTGCGATGGCTCAGGGCGCGGTGGTGGCCGAGATCATCGCAGGCAAACGGGCCGCGTTCAGCCCCATGGCCATTCCCGCGGTGTGCTTCACCGATCCGGAAATCGTTTCCGTCGGACTGACACCGGAGCAAGCGAAGGCGGCCGGCCACGACGTGAAGCTTGGGGCATTTCGTTTCGCGGCCAACGGTCGCGCCTTGACGCAGATCGACGATACCGGCTTCGTCCGCATCGTTGCACGGGCGGACAATCACCTGGTGCTGGGCGCGCAGGCGGTCGGCAACGGGATATCGGAATTGACGTCTTCTCTGGCGCTAGCGGTCGAAATGGGCGCCGTGCTCGAGGATCTCATCGGTACCATTCAGGCCCACCCGACACGGGGCGAAGCCATCCAGGAGGCTGCGCTCGGCGCGCTTGGCTATGCATTGCACGCCTAGCGTCGCGCAACGATCTTGACTAAACATCCTGCAAAGCGGTTCGCGACAGGATAAAAAAGGGAGCGTCCATCGTGCTGAATACCAAACGCGTCTACAACAACTACATCGCGGGCCGCTGGACCGAGGCCGCCGATGCGCAGCGCCTCGAGATTCAGGATCCATCCAATGGCTCGCATCTCGCCGATATCGCGCGGAGCAGCAGCGAGGATGTCGACCGTGCGGTTGGCGCCGCGCGGGCATCGTTGAGCGGCGAGTGGGGGCGGATGTCGGCTACCGACCGCGGTCGCATTCTGCATCGGATCGGCGAGGGGGTGCTGAGGAATGCGGATCTCCTGGCGCAATTGGAAGCGCGGGACGTCGGCAAGCCGCTCAAGCAGGCGCGGGCCGACGTGGAGGCGCTGGCGCGCTATTGCGAATTCTACGGCGCCGCGGCCGACAAGGTGCACGGCGACACCATCCCCTATCGCTCCGGCTTCACTGCGCTGACGATCTATGAGCCGCATGGTGTGACGGCGCATATCGTTCCCTGGAACTATCCGATGCAGATCATCGGGCGCAGCCTCGGCGCGGCGCTGGCGATGGGCAACGCCGCAGTGGTGAAGCCCGCGGAAGAAGCCTGCCTGACCCTGCTGGAATTCACCCGCATTGCGGAGGAGGCCGGACTGCCGGCCGGCGCGCTCAACCTTGTTACGGGGACGGGTGAGGAGGCCGGCGCGGCATTGTCGGCCCATCCCGGTATCAATCACATATCATTTACGGGCTCGCTCGCCACCGGCGCGCTGGTGCAGGCGGCGGCCGCACGGCATGCGGTGCCGGTTACGCTCGAGCTCGGCGGAAAATCAGCGCAAATTGTCTTCGCAGATGCAGATCTTGATCGCGCCCTGCCGTTCCTGGTGATGGCCGGTATCCAGAACGCCGGTCAGACCTGCTCGGCCTCATCGCGGATTCTGATCGAGCAACCGATCTATGAAGAAGTGGTGGCGCGCATGGCAGAGGCCTATCAGCGCCTGAAAGTCGGGCCGGCGCTGAGCGATCTCGATGTCGGTCCGGTGGTCTCGCACCGACAGAAAAGTATCGTGGACGGCTATATCGCGTTGGCCGCCAGCGGCGGCGCGGAGGTGGCGGGGCAGGGCGTGATCGTGCCCGATGCGCCCGCGGGCGGCGCCTATGTCAGGCCGACGCTGATCCGCGACGTGCCCGCCACGCATCGCCTCGCCCAGGAGGAAATCTTCGGGCCTGTTCAGGTGACGATGCCCTTCGCAAGCGAGCAGGAGGCCATCGATCTGGCGAACGGCACGCCCTTTGGCCTGGTGTGTGGGATCTGGTCCGGCGACGGCGGACGTCAACTTCGCCTGGCGCGCGCGATTCAGGCGGGCCAGGTCTTCATCAACAATTATGGCGCCGGCGGCGGGATCGAGTTGCCGTTCGGCGGCGTGAAACGCTCAGGCCATGGCCGCGAGAAGGGCTTTGAAGCGCTCTACGGTTTTGCGACCACCAAGACGATTTCGATCTATCACGGCTGACCGCGCGGCAGTCATGGCTCCCGGGCCGGAGCAACTTCCCCCTAGTTGCTCCGGCCCGGCTTGCGCGTCGCGCGTCAGACGCGCTCGCGCAATCCGGCGCAAATCACCTCGGTGATTTCGAGTGAACCGGCCGTGCCGCCGATGTCCCGGCTTAGCACCGATTTGTCCGCCAGAGCATAGGTCACGGAGGTTTCGATGCGTTTGCCCGCATCGATGAGCCGCGGGTCGGCGTGGCGCAGACCGAGCCAGTTCAGCATCATCGCTGCGGCCAATATCGTTCCGTAGGGATTGGCAATACCCTTGCCGGCAATATCAGGCGCCGAGCCGTGGGAAGCCTGGAAGAAGCCATTGCCGTCGCCAAGTTCGGCCGAGGGCGACATGCCCATGCCGCCGATGGTGGCCGCGCCGAGATCGGAGATGATGTCGCCGAACATGTTCTCGGTGACGATGACATCGTAGTGCGACGGCCGGTTGATCAAATGCACCGTCATTGCGTCGATCAACACATGCTCGGCTTCGATATCAGGATATTGCGCGGCGACTTCGTCGAACACGCTTCGGAAGAAGGCATAGCTGCGCAGCACGTTGGCCTTGTCGCAGCAGGTGACGCGGCGACGCCTGCCTTGCGGGGCGCCGTCGCGCGAGCGTGCAAGCTCGAACGCAAAATGAACGATCCGCTCGATGCCCTTGCGCGATTGCACCAGCGGATCGATCGCGACCTCGTCGCGAAGCAGCGATCCCGCACCGCGTGCCGCATAGAGGCCCTCACTGTTCTCCCGCACGATGACATAGTCGATGGCGCCGGGGGCGGCGTCGCGCAGCGGCGACCGTACGCCCGGGTGCAGCTTGATCGGCCGGACGTTGGCGTAGAGATCGAGCTTCGAACGCAGCGTCAGGGTGAAATCAAGGCCCGCCTCGGTGCCGTCGGGGTGATTGATCCCCGGAATGCCGGCGGCCCCGTGCAGGATGGCGTCGGCGCTGTGACAGGCTTCGAACGTTTCCCTGGGAAAGGAATCGCCGGTCTTCAGAAAGTGCTGCGCGCCGGCCGGGTATTCGCTGAACCGCAACGGCAACGCCTCGCCGAAGGCGGCTTCGAGCACCCGCAGCGTTGCCTGGCAGACTTCCGGGCCGATACCGTCGCCGTGGACAACGCAGATCTCGTAAGCATTTTTCATGAGAAGCGATCCGGATCAGATGCAGCGGCCGCCATCGACTTCCATGGCAACGCCCGTGATCATGCTCGCTTCGTCGGAACACAGGAATGCGGCGGCGTTGCCCATGTCTTCGGGGGTGGAGAAGCGGCCGATCGGAATCGTCGACAGAAATTTGGCGCGAATGTCCGGCGTGTCCTGTCCCATGAATGTCTTCAGCAACGGCGTCTCGCCGGCGACCGGGTTGATGGCATTGACCCGGATGCCGAACGGTGCGAGCTCAACCGCCATGGCGCGCGTTGCGGTGATCACCCAGCCCTTCGAGGCATTGTACCAGGTGAGATTGGGCCGCGGGCTGACGCCGCCGGTGGATGCCACGTTGAGAAACACGCCGTATTTCTGCTGCTTGAAGTGCGGCACCACGGCCTTGGCGCCAAAGTAGATCGACTTCATGTTGACGTTGGCGATCCGGTCGAACACCTCGTCGGTGACGGTTTCGAGCGCTTGCGGCGTGTGGCCGACGCCGGCATTGTTGACGAGGATGTCGAGCCCGCCAAACGCGCGCTGGGCCCCGGCCACGACATCAGCGAAACCGGCTTCAGTAGAAATATCGGCGACAACGGCCACGGCGCGGTCGGGAAGCGATCTCGCCACGCGTTCCGCAGCGGCCTGGTCGCGATCGGCTACGACCACGCGGGCGCCTTCGACGACAAACTTGCGGACGATTCCTTCGCCGAAGCCGGAGCCACCCCCGGTTACGATTGCGCGTTTGCCTTTCAGTCTCATGATGATGCTCTTTCGGTTGATGCGTGACGATGCGCAGACGACGCGCCGGAACCCGCTGCCCCGAAACTCTGTCTTGCGGGTGAGGTGGAAAGGGGAGAGAGGCGTGGCGCTAACCGCTCACGACGAGTCGTTGAGCGTGCCGGCATTCGCGCCATGCGCGATATTGTCGCCCCATACGCCGCGCGACCGTTCGAGGTGCTGCCGGATGGTGGCTTCAGCGCCGCTTCGGTCCCGCCTTGAAATGTAATCGAGCAGCTTGAAGTGCTCTTTCGCCGATCGCGTGAGGAATTCTCGCGGCGAGCCGCTTGCAAAGCCGTGAAGCCGAACCCGGTCTCGCAACGTCTCGACCAGCTTGGCGAGGCAAGGGTTGCCGAGTGTGGCAATCAGTTGAACGTGAAATTTGAGATCCGCGTCGAGGAAGGCGATGAGGTCGCCGGCTTCGGCCGTCTGCAGCGTAACCTCGGCGAGTTGATGCAGCTCGTGGAGCCGTTCTGTTGACAGTCCGTCCTGGGCGATATCGCCGACGCTCGGCACTTCGAGCAGCAAACGGATGGCGAAAATATCATTGAGTTCGTGCAGCGACAGCGACACCACGCGAAAGCCGCGGTTGCGCACGGCTTCCAGCAATCCCTCCCGCTCGAGGTCGAGCAAGGCTTCCCGCACCGGCGTCGCTGAGACCCTGAGGTCGGCCGCGAGTCGCGGCACCGAATAGAGCTGATCCGGCTGCATCTGCCCTGTGATGATCATTCCGCGGATCACCTGGCGCGCTTGCTCGCGCAGGCTTGGCGCCGAGACCAGGCCGCCGAGCGGGCCATCTTGAAGGGTTTCCATGGGTCTTCTCTAACAGGAATGAATATCTCGGTCAAATGTGATGTGTGATATATTATATGTTGACGCAAGCGGCGTGCTGTGTGATGTTTTACTCAACAGAAAAAAGGGGAGGATTGTTGGTGGCTGTAGACCGCATTTTGATGATCGTATCCGACACGGTTCGGACCGACCTGCTGGGGTACAATGGCGGGCCGGTGAAGACGCCCAACCTGGATCGGCTCGCGGCCCGGTCCATGGTTTTCGATCGCTACTACGCGTCGAGTTTTCCGACCGTGCCCGCGCGTTACGATTATCTGACGGGAAAACCCGCATTCGCCGGCGTGGGCTGGGGAGCGCTGCCGCGCGAAGACGTCTCGATCGCGAGTTCGCTGAGCGAGGCCGGTTACACCACACTGGGTGTCGTCGACACGCCCTTCTATCAGGTCAACGGCTATTCGTACGATCGCGGCTTTAACTACTTCTACGACATGAAGTCCCAGCTCCTGGGAACGCCGCAATACAGTTCATACACGGCGCCCGGCAAGACCAAGCGCCAGGTCGGCGGCAAGCTGCCGCAATGGCCGATCACCGGCAAAGTTCAACCGGATCCGCGCACCGGCGAAATGGATTGTCCGGCACCATTGACGATGGTGCAGGCGGCCGAATGCCTCGAGCAGATCTACGAGGACAAATTCTTCGCGCTGGTTGATACATGGGATCCGCACGAGCCGTGGGATCCGCCGGATTTCTACACCCGCCGATACCTTCCTGATTACGCCGGCGAGCGCGTTCATCCGCCGTACGGTGATTATCGAAAGGCCGGCATGACGACGCGGGATGTCCAGGTCGCTCGCGCGCTCTACTGCGGCGAACTCGAGCTAGTCGATCGCTGGATCGGGCATCTGCTCAATCAGCTCACCTATCTCGGCATTGAAGACAAGACCGCAATCATCTTCGTCTCCGATCACGGCTTCCTCCTGGGAGAGCACGGGCTGATGGGCAAGATGGTCCGTCGCGCACCCGGCGAAGCCACCTGGATGCGGTCGCCGCTGTATGAAGAGATCGTCAAGGTGCCGCTGATCGTCCACGTGCCCGGCGCAGCCCCCGGCCGCAATTCGAAGCTCGCATGCGCGCTCGATATTGCACCCACGATCCTCGATCTGGCGGGGCTGTCGCGCGGGTCGCAGATGCACGGAAACTCGCTGCTTCCAGCGGTTCTTGGCAAGCCGTTCGAGGGGCGCAGCCATGTGATGACGGCGATGCCGCTGGCCAATCCGGGTGACAAGGTCGAAGTCGTCGACGATCTCATGCGCACGGTCGTCGAATGGCAGCCGGTGACCATCACGTCCAGTGACTGGTCGTTGCTCTACTCGGTGCCGGGTGAACCGGTGGAGCTGTACGACCTTCGCGTCGATCCGAAGCAGGCGACCAACGTCGCGGAAAAGCATCCCGACGTGATCGCGTCGCTGCTCGAAGGCTACGCGAAGGATCTGCTTCGCTCGGGCGCAGGAAAGAAATTCTGCGAGCCGCGCCTGAAGAGCTATCTTGAGACCAATCCCGGGTTTCTTGATGGCGTGAAGTGACATCTCGCTGAGTGCAAGTTGCCGGTCGCGACTGCCATGTCGCGACCGTGTGCGACGATGACAAGAAAAACTGGCGGGTGTGGGTGATGACTGGCTCGATTTCGCGGAGACATCTGCTCGGCGCGGCGGGGCTTGCCGGACTGGGGTGGGGCATTGGGACCCCGGCTTCGGTGCTTGCCGCCGAAGCTGCGCCGAAGCGCGGCGGCGTGCTGATGATCGGTCAGGACGAGAATCCGATCGGTCTCGATCCGCACAAGACGGCCGCGTTTTCGACCAGCAACATCGTCGAGCACATCTATGGCTGCCTGCTGCGATGGGATGTGACGTCGACCCGGGTCGAGCCGGACCTCGCGACCGCCTGGGAAAATCCCGATCCGCGGACGTTCATCTTCCATCTCCGCGAAGGCGTCAAATTCCACAACGGCGACGAACTGACCAGCGAAGACGTCAAGTTCACGTTCCAGCGACTGGTGGATCCGGCCACACGCTCGCCCTGGAAGTCGATCTTCTCGGTCATCAGCGCGATCGAAACCCCCGATGCGCGAACGGTCATCTTCCGTCTCGAACATCCGTTCGCGCCGTTCCTCAACTACCTGGCCACAGTGAGATACACGGCCATCGTCAGCGCCGCCGACGTCAAGCAGCGTGGCGACCTCGTGAAGGGAGGCGTCGGGACCGGGCCATTCATGCTTGAAGAGTTCAAGCCCGATTCCCTGGTGCGGCTGAAGCGCAATCCGTTCTATTACGAACCGGGATTGCCGTATCTCGATGGGCTCGATCTGCGCATCATTCCGGATGAAGGAAGCCGTATGGCGGCGTTGCGATCGGGCAGCGTTCACCTGACCTGGCTGTCGTCGCCGGATTCCGCCATGCAGATGCGGGCTGCAAGCAACATCGTGTCTCCCGATCCTGTCTCATTTTCCAGACTGTTGCTGCTCGAATTCGATCAGCGCCGGCCGCCGTTTTCGGATGTCCGGGTACGGCGCGCCTTCAGTCAGGCGATCAATCGCGAGCTTCTCCTCAAGGTAATCTGGCGCGGCCGCGCGGCGCTGAGCGCAGCGCTGCCTCCGGCGCAGGCCCCGTTCTCGTTTGCAAGCAACGAGGTGCTCGGTCTGCCTTACCTCAAGGAGGACGTCGCCGCGGCCAAGGCGCTGATGGCCGAGGCCGGTCTGTCCAGCGGATTTGAGACGATCTTCGCCGTGTCGCCCGCCAATTACGGCGACGTGCAGATTGCGCAGATCATCCAGCAGCAGGTCGCCCGCATCGGGATCAGGATCAAAATCGTTCAGAAGGAATGGGGCAATCTGGTCGCCGATTTTCAGTCCACCGAGTCCCCGATCTCGATGGCTGGTCTGGTCTGGGGGCCCGATCCCGACACCAACATATCGATCCGGTTGGATTCCAAGTCGCCGGTCAATCCGGGAAAGACCGCCGATCCCGTGCTCGACGGCATGCTGCTCGAAGCTCGGCAGACCTATGACGTATCCCGACGGGCGGAGATCTACCGTAGCGTACAGCAACGCGTCGCCGAGATGGCCTATGTGATTACACCCTGCGCGGTGGCGATCCGGTGGGAGATGTGGGCGAACACGCTGCGCGGCTATCAGACAATCCCGTCGGCGCAACGCGTCTATCTCCGTCAAGCCTGGCTGGAGTGACGGAACGGCACGCCGCCAGAAGGAAGGAACGATAGATGCTGCAATATGCCGCTCGACGTATCGCCTTGCTGATCCCGGTGCTGATCGGGGTTTCGATGGTGAGCTTTACCATCATCCATTTGATTCCGGGCGACATCGTTGCGGTGCTGGCCGGTCCGATGGTCGCCTCCGATTCGGAGATCGCGCAAAATATCCGGCAGTCATTGCATCTCGATCAGCCGCTGCCGGTCCAATACGGGCTCTGGCTGATGGGCGTCCTTCACGGCGATTTCGGAAACTCGCTCACCATGGGTTTGCCGGTTGGGCCGCAGATCGCCCAGCATCTGCCGGTGACGCTGGCGCTGACCTTCATGTCGCTGACATTTGCCGTCGCCATCGGCTTGCCGAGCGGGGTCATCGCAGCAACGACGTCCGGGCGCTGGCCGGATACGGTCATTCGCCTGTTTGCGCTGCTTGGCCTTTCCACGCCGGCTTTCTTTCTCGGCGTCGCCGCGGTGCTGCTGCTGTCGCTCTATCTGCCTTCGTTCAAAACGCATGCCACGGTGGAATTGCATGCCGACCTGTTCGGCGGATTGAAGGCGTTGCTGTTGCCCGCCTTCGTCCTCTCGCTTGCCGCTGCCGCAACGGTGACGCGTTACACCCGTGCCTCGATGCTGGAGGTACTGAGAGAGCCTTATATGGCAACGGCGCGGGCAAAGGGTGCGGGCCGCGTCCGCGTCCTCGTCAGGCATGGTCTTCGCAATGCCTTGCTGCCGGTTGTCACGGCGGTTGGCGTCACGGCCGCGCAATTGATCGCCGGCGCGGTCGTGGTCGAGCAGGTGTTCGGATTGCCTGGCGTGGGCCAGCTCATGCTCAATGCGATTTATCATCGCGATTACACCCAGGTGCAGGCCACCGTACTGGTGGTGACCACGCTGGTGGTGCTCATCAATATCGCGGTCGACCTCAGCTACTATCTGCTCGATCCCAGGATTCAGCGACATGGCTGATCCATCGACGGTCATGGAGGGTCTTGCGACCGCGGGGCTCGGGACTGAGCCTGCCGTGCCGCTTCCCAACACGGACGCCGCGCGCTCGCGGCTGCGATGGAATGTGCCGCTGGTCGTGGGGCTTGCCATCGTCATCCTGTCGACTTTCCTGGCGTTCGCCGCGCCGTGGCTGTCAGCGCATGACCCGCTGGAGATTGCAGACGCGTCGCTGTCCGCGCCTTCCAGCCTCTATCTTCTGGGAACCGATCAACTCGGGCGGGATGTCCTGGCCCGCATCCTCTATGCGACCCGCACCTCGCTGAGTGTTGCATGCCTGAGCGCCGCCCTGGCATTCGTGTCGGGGACTCTGATCGGGCTGGTTGCCGGCTATGCTTCCGGTCTGGTCGATGCCTTCATGATGCGATTGCTCGACATACTGCAGGCCTTTCCTGCGCTGCTGCTCGCCATCGCGCTGGTTGCCGCCTTGGGGCCGAACCTGCCGAACCTGGTGCTCACCATGGGCGTGCTGTTCACACCCAGGTTTGCGCGCGTTGCCAGGGCATCGACCTTGTCGGTGCGCGAGCGCGACTACGTCGTGGCGGCGATCGGCCTCGGCGTGAGCCCTATCAGGATCATGTTCCGTCATGTTCTGCCCAATATTGCAGCGCCTCTCATCATCGAGGCGTCGCTGACCGCGACGCTGGCCATTCTGACCGAAGCCTCATTGTCGTTCCTTGGATTGGGGGTGCAGCCGCCCGAACCGACATGGGGCGGGATGATCGCTCAATCCACCGCCGTGATGTCGATCGCACCGTGGCTGGCGATCAGTCCCGGTCTCGCAGTGGTGTTCGTAGTCGTCGGCTTCAATCTGGTCGGCGACGGGCTGCGCGACGCGATGGACCCAAGGAGCTAGGCGTGAACAAGCGTGAGATCGTCATGCTTTCATCGGACCTTCATTGGGCCGGGCGAGGGCCGGGGGCGGGATGATGTCGCTGTTGCGGGTCGAAAATCTGCGAACCTACTTCGATACGCGCGCAGGCGTGATGAAAGCCGTCGATGGTGTCGACCTTGAGGTTCGCGAAGGGCGCACGCTCGGCATCGTCGGCGAATCCGGCAGCGGCAAGAGCGTCACCGCACTCTCGATCATGCGATTGATCGAGAAGCCCGGCCGTATCCTGCCTGACAGCCACATCTTTTTCGAAGGGAATGATCTCGCCGCGATTCCGGAACGGGAGCTCGAATCGCTCCGGGGCAACCGGATCTCGATGGTGTTTCAGGAGCCGATGACCTCGCTCAACCCGGTCTACACGGTGGGCGATCAGATCATTGAGGCGATCAGGCTGCACCGTCGGGTCAGCGTGCAGCAGGCGCGCGACCGGGCGGTCGAGCTGTTGAGATTGGTCGGGATCCCGTCACCCGAACGGCGTGTCGATGCGTTCCCGCATCAGATGTCGGGCGGCATGCGCCAGCGCGTCATGATCGCGATGGCGCTGGCCTGCGAGCCAAAGCTTCTGATCGCCGACGAGCCGACGACGGCGCTGGACGTCACCATCCAGGCGCAGATTCTCGAATTGCTTCGCCAATTGCGCGATGAGCTTTCAATGGCGGTTGTCCTGATCACCCATGATTTGGGTGTCGTGGCCGAGATGTGCGACGATGTCGCCGTGATGTATGCCGGGCAGGTGGTGGAGCGGGGACCTGTGGAATCCATCTTCAGCGATCCACAGCATCCCTACACCGAAGCATTGCTGCGCTCGATCCCCTTGCTCGGAATGACGAAGGCCGAGCCGCTCACCGTGATTCCCGGAATGGTCCCGAGCGCGCTGCATTGGCCGACAGGCTGTCGTTTCGTGGCGCGCTGCAAGAACGCGCTCGACCGTTGTCATCGCGAACCACCACCGCTGGCCCGATCCGGCTCGGGATACGCGGCATGCTGGTTGCGGGAAAGCATCCCGGAAGGTTCGCAGCACGGAGCCGCTCACCGATGAATGAACCGCTACTGCGTGCGCGCGACGTCAGAAAATATTTTCCGGTCCGCAGCGGATTTTTGCAGCGGACAGTTGCGCATGCGCGTGCGGTCGATGGGATCGATCTCGATATCCGTCCCGGAGAAACCCTTGGTCTGGTAGGAGAGTCCGGAAGCGGAAAATCGACGCTCGGTCGCATTCTGGTCGGGCTGATGACGCCAAGTGCCGGTGAGCTATCGTTTGAAGGCCGGGAGATCGCCGGGCTCGGCGGCTCGGACTTGCGACGTTCCCGGCGACAGTTGCAGTTTATCTTTCAGGATCCGAATGGGTCGCTTGACCCACGCATGCGCGTTGGCGAGATCATCGGCGAAGGCCTCCATGCTCAAGGTGCTGAGCGCGATGTACGGAACAAGCTGGTAAACGAAATGCTCGACAAGGTCGGGCTGCGACGTGAGGCAGCGCAGCGCTATCCCCATGAACTGTCGGGCGGCCAACGCCAGCGCATCGGGATCGCCCGGGCTCTGGTGCTGCAGCCGAAACTGGTGGTCGCCGATGAACCTGTCTCCGCTCTCGATGTCTCGATCCAGTCGCAGGTGTTGAACCTGCTGGTCGAGCTGAAGCGTGAGCTGAACCTGACCTACGTGTTCGTGTCGCACAATCTTGCGGCGGTAAACTATGTCAGCGACCGCATCGCCGTCATGTATCTTGGCAAGTTCGTTGAACTCGCATCGACCGAGCAGCTTCGCCGTGCGCCCCTTCATCCCTATACACGGGCGCTGTTTTCTGCCGTCCCGGAACCAATTCCCGGTCGCCGCCGTCAGAGCGTGGTGTTGAAGGGCGAGCCTCCCAATCCGATCGATCCGCCCTCCGGATGTCGCTTCCGAACGCGCTGCCCTTTGGCGCGGGACGTCTGTGCGGAGCGTGAGCCCGGCCTGACGCCGCGGCCCGGCGACGCGAATGATCACCTTGTCGCCTGCCACTTCGCCTGAGTGCCTTGAGTAGCGCGCATTTGCCCCGATGAGCACTGCGTCGTCAGCGAACGCGAAATCCTATTGCACCGCCACGCCCCAACCAGGGTAGGCTTCATGGGAGGAGGCCGTAACTCAGTTGCAGATCATTCTGCCTCTCCGCGCAGCGACGTTCGGCGCATCGCCAGCGGGTTCTGAGGCGCGGGTGTCCGGCCTCGATTGGGCGTCGTCCGGTCGAGCGGAGTTTGGCGCGGGATGTCTCATGTCGGGGCTCCTCGATCCTGGGTGGTGCGCAGCGTGCATTTTCGCGTGCCGAGCCAATCCAATCTTGATGGTGACCAGGATGGGCGCGGCGATTACAAAGAGGAGCGCGACGGCATTGAACGCCGTGTCGAACGCGATCACGGTGGATTGACCGGTTACGGCCCTGCCAAGCAGGCTCGTGGCAGCCCTGCTGGCAGCCAAGGCGTCCATTCCCTTTGCAGTCAGCATGGCCGTCGTCGCCGCCAGCCGCTCGCTGACCGCCGGAACGCCTGCGGTGACGCTGGCGCCGAGGACTGCGACATTGCCGGTGACGTTATGGTCGATCAACGTCTGCAGTCCGGCGACGCCCATGAGACCGCCAAGCTGGCGGCCCGTATCGAAGAGGCCTATCCCGAACGCACGGTTGCGGTCGTTGAGTTCGCTGAAAGCGATCAGGGTGATCGACAGAAACAGGAAGCCGAGGCCCAGGCCGCGCAACAGGATGGCCGCCATCATGTCGTCCGCGCCGCTTTCGCTGGTCGAGCCGGACAGCATCCACATCGCAACCATGATCATCAGGATGCCAAAGGGCACCGTGGCGACCGGAGGGACGCCGCGGACCTGCATGAGAAAGGCGGCTATCACGAGCGTGCAGATGAAAAACGCGCCGCTCGGCAGCAAGAGCTGGCCGGCGTCGGTCGGCGTGAACGCGAGAACGGATACGGCAAACGACGGAATCAGGTATGCGCTGCCGAATAACGCGGCGCCGGCGACAAAGCTGACAATGAAGGCGAAGCAAAAATCCTCCGATTTGAACAGGGTGAAGTCGAGAAGGCCTTGGCCTTTCGCCGCCACTTGCTGGCCGAGAAATGCCAGCAGCGCGGCTGCGCCGATTGCCGTAAGCCAGAGGATACGAGGCTGCTCGAGCCAGAGCCATCGGCTGCCCTGGCTGAGGACATAGGTGAAGCAGAAAAGCGCAACTGAAATTAGTGAGAAGCCGATCCAGTCAAACGGACGGCGCTCGGTCGTGACGGGGCTCGGGCCGTCGGCGATCACCAGCAATCCGGCAGCCGCCAGCGCCACCGGAACAACGCTGAAGAAAATCCATGTCCAGGACTGGCTGTCGATCAACCAGCCCTGGAGAGCCGGAGCGATCGTCGCGGGAGCGACGACTGACCCCATCGCAAACAGAGCCTGGAGGATCGGTTGGTGGGATCGCGGATAGGCGAGAAAGATGATGGCCTGTCCCCCGACAAGCAAGGCGCCGCCGGAGAAGCCCTGTATCATGCGGAGCGCGACCAGCAGGTCCAACCGGGCCGTAATGGCGGCGATGCCGCATGCCGTGCCCATGATCAGCGTCGAGCCGATGATCAGGCTGCGCGGATTGATACGGCTCATCAGCCAGGGGGCGGTCATGAACCCGATCAGCTTCAGCGCGGTATATCCGATATCGAGCCAGGCGAACTCGTCCGGTGTTGCGTAGGTGTCGCCGATGATATCGTTGCGCCCGAGCGACAGCACGGTGCTGGCGATCGCCTCGGTCAGGGCGGCAACCACAACGCCCGCGACGAGAAGGGAGCCCGTCGCCGGTCCAGCGTGGCTCGGCGTGGCGGCGACGGCCGTGGTCATGAGCCGCTCCCGAGGTCAATTTCGACACGCGCGGACAGTCCGGGCACGAGGCGGCCAGGCAATGGATTGCCGGAAAACCGGATCTTCACCGGCACGCGTTGAACGACGCGAATGAAATTGCCAGTCGCATTGTCCACCGGCAGCAGGCTGAAGGCAGACCCGCTGCCGGGCGCAAAGCTGTCGACCACACCTTCAAGCGCCTTGTTCGGATAGCCGTCGACGGTGATGCGGGCGCGCTGACCAGGCCGGATATGCTCGATCTGGGTTTCCTTGAAATTGGCGACCACCCACACGTCGTTCACCGGCACGATATCAATCAGGGAGGCGCCCGGCGCGACAAGCCGGCCGACGCGGACCTGGCGGTTGCCGATGACGCCGTTGACGGGTGCATGCACGATGGTGTTGTCGACGTCGATCTGGGCGAGATCGCGCGCGGCCGTTGCCTGCGCCAGGGCGGCGACGGCAGCCTCGCGCTGGGTGGCAAGCACGGCGATACGTTGCTGCTGAGCCTCTATCGTCGCCGACGCCGCCGATACGCCGGCCTCCGCTCTCGCCAGCGCGGCGTCGCTTTCGTCGACCTGGGCCTGGCTGACCGCGCTGGTGCGGATCAGTTCACGACGGCGATCGGAGGCCTTGGTCGCCAGGATCATTTCAGCAACGTTCGAGCGTTTTTGGGCCTCGGCCTGCCGAATTACGGCATGCTGAAGTTGGATGTCGGCATCGACATTGGTGAGGCGAGCGCGCGCAGCATCGACATTGGCCACGGCTTGCGCAAGCCGTGCGCGATAGTCCCGATCGTCGATCCGGAACAGGACGTCCCCCGCTTTGACGGTCTGGTTGTCCTCAACCTCAACGACCGTGACATAGCCAGCAACTTTTGGCGCGAGCGAGGTCACGTCTCCCCGGAGATAGGCGTTATCGGTCGATGTCTCGCCGCTGGAATGAACCCAGGTCCATCCGGCAGCGACGAGCGTCACCGCGCCGAGGCACAGCAGCAGGCCGATCATCTTTCTCTTTTTCGGTGAAGAGTTACTCATTGGCTTTGCCTACCGCGCGGTCCAGCCGCCATCGACGGAGACTGTGGTGCCCGTGATCTGATCCGCCGCGCCGGAGCACAGGAACGCAACGGTGCCACCAAGCTGCTCCGGCGAGGCAAACTCAAGGGATGGCTGTTTCTCGGCGAGAAGTTCCTCGGTGGCTTCCTTCTGACTGATGCCGCGTTGCGCGGCGATATCGCCAATCTGTTTTTCGACCAGGGGCGTCCGCACCCAACCAGGGCACACGGCATTGCAGGTGACGCCGCTTCCGGCCGTCTCGAGGCCGACCACCTTGGTCAGGCCGACCAGCCCGTGCTTGGCCGCGACATAAGCTGCCTTGTGGGTGGAGGCGACAAGGCCGTGTGTGGAGGCGATGTTGACGATCCGTCCCCAGCGCTGCTTTTTCATCTGGGGCACCGCGGCGGCAATGCCGTGGAATGCGGCCGACAGATTGATGCTGAGGATTGCATCCCACTTGGCAGCCGGGAATTCCTCCACCGGCGCGGTGAACTGGATGCCGGCATTATTCACCAGGATGTCGAGGCGTCCGAATTTATCGACCGTGGCGGCGATCAATCCGCGCACGGCTTCTCCCTTGGACATATCCGCGCCATCGTACACGGCGCGCACGCCATGGTCGCGCTCGATCCCGCGGCGGATCGCCTCGATCTCGCCGGCATCGCCAAAGCCGTTCAACACCAGATCGGCGCCGGCCCTCGCCAGCTCCCTGGCGATTCCGAGCCCAATGCCGCTGGTCGATCCGGTGACGATGGCTACCTTGCCTTTCAACATGGGAATTCCTTTCGATGCTTCGAGAAATGAAATCTGCCGCAGTTCATTCCGGGCGATGGATGTCATGCGTGACGATGCCGACTTCGGGAGCCGGCGGATCCAGCCGCCGCGGATCGGCCAGCGTGCGGCGGATGTCTTCCAGTCCGCTCTGCCAATGCGCACGCATCGCGCTCAGCCCGAACTCGTAGTCCCTTGAATGGCCCTCATAGACCTTGGACTGATAGATCAGGTGAATGATGTTGTAGGAGCGATGGCGGGCGAGGTCCGAGATCGCGCAGAGTTCCGGATCGCTCTTTGCGCTCGCCGGCAGCTTCTCGAGCGTCCGTTGCAATGCCTGACGCATTTTCTGCATCCGCAGTGCCTGGTCGGTGACGGCGCGCGTGCGGCTTGAATACTGGATGTCCTTCTGCCGGCTCGACACCTCCATCAAGTCGTAGGGAACGCGGCCCCTGGCCGACCACAGATCGATCTGGAATGTCAGCGTATCGCGAGGCTCGCCCGATAGTACGCGGGAGAGAGGCGTGTTCGAAACGACGCCGCCATCCCAATAGTGTTCGCCCTCGATTTCGACGGCGGGGAATCCCGGTGGCAGCGCGCCGGAAGCCATGAAATGCTTTGGCCCCAGCCGGCGCTCAGCGGTGTCGAAATAGGTCAGGTTGCCAGTGCGGACGTTGACCGCGCCGACGCTGACGCGCACCTCGCCCGAGTTCAACCGATCGAAGTCGACGAGCCGCTCCAGCGTCTGGTGCAACGGAGCCGTGTCGTAGAAGCTGGTCGCGGCGTCGCCCGAGAATGGCGACCAGAGCGGCGAGGGGAAGCGCGGCTTGAAGAAGCCGGATTGGCCCTGGACCAGGGCTTTCGCCGCCGCCAGCGCGTTACGCACCGAGCTGATGTCGAACGCGAAGGGCAGGGCATTGGCCAGCCCTTCGCCGGCGGGCCACTCTATCGAAAAGGCACAGATGGTCTCCCAGAACTCGCGCAGCCGCGCGACGCGCTCGGCTTCGGGCGAACCCGCGATGATGGCGGCGTTGAGTGCGCCGATCGAGATTCCGGCCAGCCAGTTTGGCCGGATGCCGGCCTCGTGCAGGCCCTCATAAACGCCGGCCTGGTAGGCGCCAAGCGCGCCGCCGCCTTGCAGCACCAGCGCGACGACATCATAAGGCAGCGCCTTGTTGTGCGGCTGGGGCACAGGGCCAGTCTGCTCGCGTATTACGTTCAGCATTGCCAATACTCCTTGCATTGCGGCTGATCCGGTCAGCCGGCATTCGCTTCGATCAGGATTTCGGACCCGGAGCCGCGTCGCCGCACAGCTACGTTCGGGGCCAGATAGTCGTGGACCACCGTGCCAAGCCCGAGCGTCAGGTCGGCAACGACGTGTTTTGCCGACAGCACCTGAAGGACCGGCAGCTCAGCGACGGGGGCCAGCGCATGGGAGAAGAGATCCAGAGCGGCCGGCCCGGTCCACGCGCCTTTCACCGTGATGTCTTCGAGATGGAAGCGCACCAGCTCGCAGATACGCGGCGTGCCGTCGACATGCGGGATCACCTTGAGCAGGAAGTTCGGTCCGGCGAGCTTCCCGGCTTCGGCAGCGGCGTCGAGCGCGCGGTGCTTGTAGCCCATGGTGCCGGTCGCGATGCGGACCGAGCCGTAGTTCAAGGTGCCGACAAGCGTGTCGGTCTCGACCTTGAGCTTGGGCTCCGCAAGCTTCTTGGGAAAGCCCCACAGCTCGCGCCCGCCTGCGATGGGCGGATGGTCGTTGAGAAACATCTGGTGGACGAAGCTTCCGCGCTCGCCCTGATAGGACACCGGAATGACCTGGCCGCTTTCGGTGTAGTCGCCGAAGCCGGTGGAGTCGGGCATGCGGATGAATTCGTAATTCACAACGGGCTCGGCGACCGCCAGCGGCTCCGGCACGATGCGGCGCAACGCTTCGGGATCGGTCCGGTACTGGATGATGAAGTATTCGCGGTTGACGAAGCGATAGGGGCCGGCGGGAAAGGCCGGGTTCGTCAGCGGCATAGCGAACGCGCTCGCGCGCACAGTCTCGTGTTTCATGGGTCGTCGGGCTCCAGATTGATGCGAGATGAGCGGGCCGCGCTTCGACGCGCGAGGCGCGGCCGGTGTCGCGTGAGGCTACACAAGCGATCAGTAATCCCAGGTGACCGGTACCCAGCGAAACACGTCGCCGGTGACCGCCACCCGGCCGACAGATGGGAACGGCAGGTGAGTGGCCACCAGCAACTCGCCGGTCGCCGCCAGCTCCCGCAACAGCCGGCCCCGAACGCGGGCCGCTTCCTCGGGATCGTGTTCGAAGCCGTTGTGCCAGTCGGGGTTCTCGAACCCGACCGTGAACACGGCGTCGCCGGCGAATGTCAGCCGCTCGCCGACGGACGTCAGGCGAACCACGCTGTGCCCAGGGGTGTGGCCGCCGGTGCGAGTGACGACCACCCCTGGCGCCACCTCGTGCTTCTCCTCGAACAGCCGCAACTGGCTTCGGTACTCGTTCAAGAACCGATTGGCGGTCGCCCGAAGCGCGTCCGGGAATCCCGGCGGCATGGCGGTTTGGGAAAAATCGGGCAACGCCCAGAACTCAGCCTCGGCGGCCGCAACGTGAATCCGTAGGTCCGGACGCAACCGCTCCTTCACGCCGTCGACGAGCAGCCCGCCAATGTGGTCCATGTGCATGTGGGTCAGCACCACGTCGGTCACGGATCCAAGATCGATGCCGGCGGCCTCCAGCCGCTGGACCGTCCGCCCGGCCTTCGGCAAGTTCGGGTTCACCCCCAGCCCAGCGTCGATGAGGATGGTCTTTCCGCCGCTACGCACCACGACCACGTTCAGCGGCCAATCGATCATTTCCGGCGGCAGGAACATGTCCTCCAGCCAAGCCGCCCGGACGGCCGGGTCGGTGTCGTGTGCCAACATCTTGGTTGGCAGCGATAGCACCCCATCGCTGATCACCAGCACGTCTATCTCGCCGACCCGCACCGCGTAGCGCGACGGAACAAGCTCGTCGTGTCCCGGTCGATCGAAGTGTGAAGCGTTGTCCAGGCTCATGTGTGCGGCGTTGTCCAGGCTCATGTTTGCCTCCTGCTGAGTGTTGCGGATCATCTGATTCATCTTTGAAAGCTCCTGGGCTCGATCTTCGGCGGGCCGCGCTTCGGCGGAGGAAGCGCGGCCCATATCGCTTGAGGCGTCTACACCTTGGTCACATTTTCCGGATCGGCCGAGGCGAGCGCGGCGGCACGCTCGGCGCGTGGCGGGTAGATCCACACGGTGTTGATCTCCTGCTTGGTCTTCTTCGCGACGTCACCGACCATCTCCACCTTACGGTCCCAGCCGCGCGTGAAGAGGGCGCCGGCTTCGCCAAGGTCGAGACAAGTGACGTAGCCCTTCTGGTGATACGGCTTGGTCGGTACGCCCAGGAGTTCGGCGGCGGCATTGTTGCCAGCGAAGGCGCCCATGCGCGTGGCGTGCTGGCACGACATCAGCGCGTAGTTGCCTTCATCGTCGCATGCGGCTCGTGCGGCATCGCCGGTGGCGAAGACACCCGGCACCGTCGGTACGCGCAAGTCGCGGTCGACAAGCAGGCGGCCGAAATTGTCGCGCTCGGCAGGGATCTGCTGCGTCAAGGGGGCGGCGCGAATTCCGGCCGCCCAGACCACGGTCTCGGTTTCGATGTGTTCGCCGTTGGATAGGGTGACGCCGGATTTGTCGAGCGAGGCGACGCCGGCCCCGAGCCGGATCTCCACGCCGAGCTTGCGCATGGCTTCCTCGATGACTGGGCGGGGGCCTTCGCCCATGTCGGGAGCGATCGCGCCGTTGCGGTCGACGATGATCACGCGCGTCTTGGCGTCCTTGCCGAAGATTTCGCGTAAGCGCGATGGCATCTCGGTGGCCGCTTCGATACCCGTGAAACCGCCGCCGGCGACGACGACCGTGTCGCGCCCGTTCACGGCCGGTCGGCCAGCCAGGCTGTGCAGATGCTTGTCGAGCGCGATCGCGTCATCGAGCGAGTCGACGCTGAAGCTATGCTCGGCAAGGCCGGGAATGTTGGGGCGGAACAGCCGGCTGCCAGTGGCTACGACCAGCCGGTCGTAGGAGAGCGTTTTCCGCGTGCCCTTGGGTGTCGCGATCTGCACCGTCTGCGCCTTGGTGTCGATCGTCTCGGCGCTGCCCTGCACGTAGTCGACATCGATCGCCTTGAGCACGTCCAGCAGCGGCGCCGTCAGCGTTTCCGGCTTCGGCTCATAGAGCCGCGGGCGGACGACCAGCGTCGGCTCGGGCGCGATCAGTGCGATCTGGAGTTCTTCCGGCGAAACGCCCTGGATGTCGCGCAGGCGGGCGGCAGAAAGGGCGGCATACATGCCGGCGAAGCCGGCGCCAATGATGATCAGTCGCATGTGGTTTACTCCTGGGGTTGGATCTTCTAGGCACGTACGCGCGTCACCGCCGCCGCTGTGGGCGGCAGAGTCTTGCGATCGACGATGACGCGAACTTTGAAACGAGGACCGGCGGTCCTTACGGGGCGGCGCAGTTCGGCAGCGACAATATCAGCGCGGGGCCTTCACATACCGCGCGGCAGCTTCTCGGCCCCAGCGGCCAGCCGCGCAAGGCAATCGGCAGCACGGGCTTTGCAGGCGAGCTGTTGTTGATCATGACCGAAGTCATGGGGTTGGCACCTGGATTGGCTTGGGCCGGCGTTTCTTCGCCGGTTGGAGAGGTGAAACGCACGGTCAATGAAAGTCCGTACATGAGCGCGGTCGCGACGGCTCGTCGTCGTGGTGCGATTGCAAGGTATTTCCAGTCCATCGTCCGTCTCCGTGGCTCACTGTGTGGACACTGCGATGATTTACCGAACCACATGGCCATCTGCCCCAGAGCGATTGCCGTATCTGTAGAGAGATTGCTGTTAACGCACGCGCCTGCGCCAATCGCTCGGCGTTTCGCCCGTCAGCTTCTTGAATGCTGCTGCGAAAGCGGTCTGGGAGGAATAGCCGAGCGCCGCTGCGATCGAGACGACCGACGCATCGGCGTCGCGCAGCATGTTCATCGCCTGCTCGAGCCGGTGCTGACGCAGCCAGGCATGCGGCGAGAGGCCAGTGCTTTCCTTGAAGGCACGGCAAAAATGGAAGCGCGACAGGCCGGCATCGGAAGCCAGCGCCGCGAGCGAGACGTCCGCATCGCTGTCCGAACGCAGGCGCTCGATCGCGCGGCGCAACGCCGTTGGCGAGAGGCCGCCCAGAGTGGGCTGGAACGTGGTGCATGACCCGGCATGCGCGGCCAGAAGGCGCGTGGCCAGGAGATCGGTGAGCTGTTGCCTGAACAGGGCATCCAGCGCTGCACTGCCTTCAAGCGCATCTGCCGCACTCAGGAGCAATCGCGATGTGATGAGGTCGGGATGCCCCGTCCTTTCCAGGAGATCGCCAAGAGCGGTCATGTCGGCTTCGCCAGCAACACGCACGAGCGTTTGGTGCGGAAGGTAAAGCTGAACGACATGCATGGGCTTATGAATGTCCCACCGGGAAGTCGATCCGGCCGGAATGACCGTCACAACCCCGGGACGGGCTGTCGCAATCGCAGCGGATTTGCCGGTGCGCCGCTCCAGCCGCTGTGAGCCGCCGGGGTAAGTCATGACGACGTGGTCAGCCATAGGCTCGACGACGTCATGCAAGGGTTCATGTTTCCAATAGGCGATCACGCCGCTGGATGGGTCGGAAGCCATGCGAAGGGGCCGCGTCCTGAGCACGCGTGCCATCTCCTCGTCGGCGGGACGCCGGCCGGTGGTCGGCGGCTCGCTCTGGCTTCCCCCGCCCGCGGCTGGCAGATCGCGCAAGATTTGCTTGCTCATCGACTTGTGCTCACGTTGTGGCGCCAGGCGTCAGAACCGATGAGGCGCGCCATTGCTGCCTCTGCTCGCGATAATGACGGCAAGCGCCGCCTGACGGAATTATGCAGCGGGTCTGGTCTCGCAGGTTCGGCGGATAGATGGACCTGTACCTTGGGATAGTATCGAGGGGGGCGTGTCATCGCGCCCCCGGTCGCCCATCATGCCGGGAAGCGCGGGAGGGCAATTTTGTCGACACGGTGATGCGCTTCGAGAAGATTGCACGAGGCTCAATACGTGGTCAGGCCTGGCAATCCGAATTGACAGGAACCGTGAACTGAAACGCCGCACCTTTCGGTACGTTTGCGGTCGCCCACAATTGCCCTCCGTGATCCTCGACGATCGAACGGCAGATGGATAGTCCCATCCCCAAGCCGCTCGACTTCGTCGTATAAAATGCCTCGAAGGCTCGCTCGATCGCGCCGTCTGAGAGGCCCGGGCCGGAGTCGCGCACCGCAACGAGAACACGGTCAGCTTCAGCCTGGGTGCTGATCAGCAATTCCCGATGGTCGTCGCCCATTTGGCCCATCGCCTCGACTGCATTGATGATCAAGTTCAGCATCACCTGTTGTATCTGGACCCGACTGCCTTGAATGACAGGTAAATCTTCCGCCAGTTGAGTCCGCACTTGAACGCCGTTTTTCAACACTTCCCCGCGCGTCAGTCCGATAACCTCAGAAATGGCTCCATTAATCTCCAGGCGGTCCTTTCGTACCGGCTCCTTCCTGACCAACGCATGCGTCCGGTCGACAACTTCAGCGACGCGCATGCCGTTCAGAACAGCTCGGTCTATTGCTTTTCTGGCCTTCTCAAGATCCGGCTGCGGGCGAGTGAGCAAGCGTTGCGCGGTTTGGGTATTCAGGAGCGCGGCCGTGATCGGCTGCTTGACCTCATGCGCAATGGACGCCGTAAGCTGGCCCAAAGTTGCCAGCCGATTGGCGTGGGCCAATTCCGTCTGCATGTTGCGGAATCGCCGCTCGCTCTCACGCGCTTCTGTTTCCGCCCGCTTACGCTCGGTTAAATCGAGTACAAACGCGACACCCTGGCCCTCTGTCCCTTCAAGGTTCGCGACGCCGATCAACACTGGGACGCGGCTGCCATCCTTCCGGATATACTCCTTTTCAAAGGGCTGCACGGGTCTCTTGCTCTTTGGCTCGGATATCGTCATCGCATTGCGATCGCGCCATTCAGGGGGCGTCATGTCCGCCCAGCTCACTCGACCGGACAGGAGATCGTGCTGATCATATCCAACGATGCGGAGAAACTCGCTGTTGGCATCAAGAATCTGCCCCTCCATATTCCAGATGATGATGCCGATGATGTTGGCATCGACGAGGCGACGAATTTTCGCCTCACGTTGTTCAATCTCTCGCTGCATGGTCGCAATGGATCTCAAGTCAGCCTGCAGCACGTCACGCCACTGCAACAGCAGCCTGAGATAGAGCTCGCTGTACTCGTTGCTTTTCCTGTCGAGAACGCAAATCGTTCCAAATATCTCGCCATCGGGCCAGCTGATCGGCACGCCGAGGTAAGAGATCATACCTAGTTTGATGTCAGGGTTTGATTTCCACGCCTCGTCTTGCAGAGCGTCCGGGACAATCAACGGTCGGCGGGTGTTCATTACGGTCTCGCAATAGAGACCTGTATTGAGACACGCGACCTCGTCCGGTTCGTAAGGATTTCCCTTGGACTCGCTGGAAACGAAAACTTTGATGTTTGGCGGCTCTACTCTCATGATCAAGGCGGAGGGAACATTCAGAATATCGGCCAGAAGATCTACGATCTCCTGCCATTTTCGCATGACTTCCGCAGGTACTTGCGTGCTGTTGAGCGTGTCAGTCCACATCGACACTCATTCCCGTCTCAGGGCGGACTGCAGATGCCGAAGCAGCGCCTCACTTTCTATCGGTTTGGTCAGGTAGGCGTAGGCGCCGCCTCTCATCGCGCGCGATCGGGTCGCCGGCCTGGTGTCGGCGGTTACGATGATCACCGGCATCGAGGAGCCGATGTCTCGCAGTCGCTGCAGCAGGTCGAGCCCGCTATGGCCAGGCATGCTCACATCGGTGATCAGGCAGTCGTACCTGCCCGGGACGTAATCCGTCATGAAGGCCTCCGCTCGATCGAAAGTGTGACACGATAGTTCCAGCACCAGAAGGAGGTCGGAAAGGGCCTCTCGCACTGCTTCGTCGTCATCTATGATCGCGACTATAGGCGCTTTGGACAAGCCGATGACTCTCGCTAGGGTGGCCGGGTGACCACCCCCGCATCTGATCCATTGCCGGCCGGATCGTAACCATCCTTTGGTCTAGGGTGATTTTTCCTCCCGGATCTCCGCAGGCAGCAGTTCCCAGATGCGAATGAGCTGCCCGACCGACGTCGCCTGCATCTTCTTCGTCACGCTGCCGCGGTGCAGCTTGACGGTGACCTCGCTGATGCCGAGATCGAACGCGATCTGCTTGTTGAGCCGGCCCTTTGCCACTTCGCGCAAAACCTCGCGTTCGCGTGGCGTCAATTTTGCGTAGCGGTCGACATGCTGCTTGACGTGACGGGCCGCAGTTCTCTGCGAAATATCTTTCTCGATTGCGGCTGTCACCGCATCGAGCAGTGTCTGGTCCCTTACCGGCTTCGTCAGAAAGTCGATCGCTCCCGCCTTCATCGCCTGAACCGTCATCGCGATGTCGCCATGCCCGGTGAGGAAAATGATCGGCCGCGTATTGCCGTTCGATGCGAGATGCTGCTGCAGATCGAGGCCGCTAGCCCCCGGCATGCGAACGTCGAGGATCAGGCAACCCGGGCGTTCCGGAAGGTCGGCGTGCAATAATTCCTGCGTTGATCCAAAGCAGCGCGCGTCGATTCCCACCGACAGCAACAACTCTTCAAGTGCGGACCGGATCTCCTCGTCATCGTCCACGATCAGGACGAGAGGCCGCTCGATATTGTCGGCAGCGATGCTCATGGGATAGCGCGGTAAGGGAGGCAGGGCAGATGAGTCGGCGAGTGCAGTGGTACCAAGCATGGGCGTAGCCTCCTTCGCTTCTGCTCCGTTGTCTGTCGCGGTCGTTCATCTGGGTCGATCGTTTCGGGGCGTGTTCTAGACCCCGTACAAGTACGGCGTCTTTCCTAAAGTCGCTGTGCTTTGTCGGAACCTGCTGCAAGCGCGCAATTGTGATACGAACTGTCTAGGCGCCCCGAACTCGCGACTGGAGGATCAGCGCCTAATCACATTGAAGTCGCTCAGAAAATCGTTCCAGCGCGATCGAGCCGGTTGCCGCCACAATGGCTTCGCGGTTCACGAGTATGCCTAGACGTTTGTTCCCTGGTGACAGATAATGCGTCACGGCGTCGCGGGCGACGATGAGTTCCCCGTCCAAATCCACCCACGAGATCAATTCAGATGACCCAGACGGGCGTCTTCGTACAGAGGCTCGGGCAGTTCCTGCACCTGACAGATGCGCCGCCGTCGCTGATCACTCGTTCACTGCGCGGCGTGGAACTCGCCGTCACCGAAACCCGGGATGACAACCCCGTGCCGGGTCTTTCCGGCTCGTTCACCCCAGAGGATGCCTTTCTCGTCAGCCTGAAACTGCACGATTACCCGGACTGCGAACTCTGGGAGAACGGCAAGTGCGTGATGAAAGCCGATGTCCCGGCGGGCGCAACCTATCTGTACGATCTCAAGACCGATCCGCGCTACGTGATCAACAAGCCGTTCCACTCCCTGTTTTTCTATCTGCCGCGCTCGGCGCTCGATGGCCTTTCCGAACAGTCCCGCGCGCCGCGCGTCGATCAACTCGCCTGTGAACTCGGCGTCGGCCATGACGACGCGGTCGTACGCCATATCGGCGCGACGTTGCAGCAGGGGCTAAGTCGGCCGGACGAGACCAACCAGCTTTTCATCGACCATATGATGCTTGCGCTCACTGCGCATGTCGCGCAGGCCTATGGCGGACTACGTCCCGACAATAAGGCGAACCGTGGCGGTCTTGCGCCGTGGCAGGCAAAGCAGGCCTGCGAAAGGCTCGAGGCAGACCTCGGCGGAAAGCTTTCGTTGGAGCAGATCGCGGCCGAATTCGGCCTTTCTGTCAGCCATTTTTCACGCGCATTTCGAACTTCCACCGGCCTGCCGCCGCACCAGTGGTTGCTTCGCCAGCGCGTGAAGACGGCCAAGCAGCTGATGAGCGTCCGCGACCTGCCGCTGTCGGAAATTGCGATCTCCGCCGGGTTCGCCAATCAAAGCCATTTTACGCGGGTGTTTTCGGCGGTCGTCGGCGTCAGCCCGGGAGCATGGCGCCGCGAAGCGCAGGGTGGTCCGGAAAGCGACACGTAATCCGGATCTCGTTGACGTTTTCTCTCGAAATCGCGATGGACAATTTCGGCTTCGTCCGGTCAGCGGCGCTTCGCCAGTGAAATGGCGTAGACGGCCCGGCGTATCGCAAAGATCTCGTCCGGCGGATAACCGATGCCTTCGGCGAGATTTGCCGGATCGAAGACGGACGCGTCGCACGCGTCATTCGCTTCAATACCGGTGATGACGATCGTTCCCAGCCGCACCGTGTCGCGACTGTCTTCATCCGGCCATCGGACGGTCACGTCCATGGTGGGATCGCCGGGACGGTCGAGCAGCGCCATCACATTGAACCGGACATCGCCTGCAGCAATCCGGCTTTCGAGGTCGTCATGCAGGAAGTCGGGAGGCTTTGCTCGTGCTTCTTCATCGGTCAGCGTGGCGTCTTCGCCCACCGGAACGGCCTTGAACTTGATGAACCGCGTCTCGCCCTTCGCATTCGTCGCGGGAAAAGCGTGCACGCCCCAATAGGTCGTGGCCGCAAAGCTCGCCGGTGGCGGACGGCCGGCGATGTAGTTCGCCTGATACAGCGTCTCGGGATTGGCGGCGGAGAATGCCATGATGTTCGCCGTATCCGGCTTGCCGTTCGTCCCCACCATGCGCGCCTTGAGGAAGGCCAGCATCTGGTCGGGCGTCCTCGCAAAATGCATCGGTGCGCTCTGCAGGAGAATGCTCGAGCGATGGTCTCCGTCACCGAGCCTGAAGCTGAAGCCGCGTGGCACGAATTTGTCGGTATCGGCCACGTGCGGATCGTTGCCGCCCACCGAAAAGCGCGCCAGCACGCGTGACGGCCTGGTGAAGCTGCGGGATTTTGTAATCTCTTTCGCCCGGTCCGAGGCGGCATAGGTGCCGCGAACGCACCGGCCTTTGGCGAAGCTCGCGCGCGCCTTCGGATTGCCGGCTACGCCTTGCAGGGCGTCGACGATGGAGGCAGGCGTGGCGGCGCCGGTTGGGAACTCGGACATGCCGAAATCTTGGGCGTGAGCGTTAGGTGTGCGTTTTGGCGCCGGACAGAGCCGGTGTCTTCCTCAAAACGATCAGGCCTTGTCCGATCCTGCTGCCGGCTGCCCATCCGCGAGGCACCATGCGCCGCGGCTACCCCGGCAGCGAACCGGGCGCTCCACCCACAGGCTAATTCACCCTAGACCAGGGGATTAGAAATACGAGCCTCCCGTAGAGTAGCCCAAGCGACGGCACGCGACGCATCCTTGGCGCAATCTCGTCAATGGAAGTGGGAGAGAGAGAGATGCGCGAGTGTCGACAGAGAGCGGCAAGGCCGATTCGATTGCCGGTTCGGTGCCAAGACAAGCTGGCTTATGCTGTCAGCAGCGCGACGGAAGTGGAGGAGGGTGTTTCCGACGAGATGCTTCTGAAGGGGGTTGCGGAAGGCGACAAGGCGTCGATGCACATCATGTTCGCCCGTCACCGCACAAAGGTGTTTCGCTTCATTCAGAGAATCGTCCGGAATGCGGCCATTGCCGAAGATCTGGTCAGCCAGGTGTTTCTTGACGTCTGGCGATCCGCAAACAGGTTCGAAAATCGCGCGCGGGTCACCACATGGCTATTCTCGATCGCACGCCTCAAGGCATTGTGCTCGCTGCGGGAACGAAAGCATGAGGATATCGATCACGACGATGTCGTCGGGATCGCCGATGCCATGGATACGCCCGAAGCGGCGCTCGATCGCAAGAAAACGAGTGCAATTCTACGGTCATGCATCGACCAGCTGTCTCCGGCGCAACGCGAAATCATCGAGCTGATCTATTATCATGAGAAATCTGTCGCCGAAGCCAGCCGGATTGTCGGCATTCCCTGTGCCACCGTAAAGAGCCGGATGTTCTACGCACGCAAGCAACTTGCGCGGATGCTTGTCAGCGCCGGCTTTGAGGCCGCGACGGTCAGAACTGATATTGGTGAGAGAACAGAACGGCCATCGCGTGGATTGCCGTTCGAGATGTGGCCGGGGTCCTCAGCCGTTGCGGCGTTCGAACGGATCGATTGAATGCGCCTGCAAGCGCTATGGGATGCCTGTGTCAGACCGCGCGACTATGCGTTGCCGCGGAATGCGCGAGATGGGCATCGAACGCCGACGCCACGCTCCGCACCAGGAATTCAGCGCCGTCGCTGATGGAAAGCCGATTGTCGATCATCGTCACGGCGCCGTCGGCAATCAGGCTCTCGATCCGCGGCCGATCGACGATAGCGGATCGCGGGTCCCGGCCGTGCGACCGGGATATGCGGGGCAGATCCACGGCTAGGTCGCACATGATGCGTTCGATGATGTCAGCGCGAAAGCGATCTTCGCCGGTGAACGCGTATCCCTTGGCGGTAGCGAACCGGTTTTCGGCGATGCGCGCGAGATAGTCGCGGGTCGAAACCGCGTTCTGTACGAAGCCTTGCGGCATGCGACCGATGGCGCTGGCGCCGAGGCCGATGAGTGTGTCGGCGGAATCGTCGGTATAGCCCTGGAAGTTGCGCTTCAGCTTGCCGTCCTGCTTGGCGAGGGTCAGGCTATCGCCCGGAAGTGCGAAGTGATCGAGCCCAATGCGGACGTATCCGGCGTCCAGCAAGGCTTCGGCGATCGTTTCCGACTGCAGGTGCCGCTCGATGCTGTCAGGCAAAGAGTCTTCAGAAATCTTGCGCTGATGCTTCTTGAACGTGGGAATGTGGGCATAGCCGAACACCGAAAAGCGGTCCGGCCTCAACTCGACGCATTTGGCGACGGTATCGAGGCACGAGTCCACGGTTTGCAGCGGCAGCCCGTAGAGCAGGTCGAAATTGATCCGGCCGACACCCGCCCGGCGCAGGCGTTCGACGGAGCTAGCGGTTTGTTCGAAGCTTTGCAGCCGGTTGATGGCCCGCTGCACGGCGGGATCGAAACTCTGGACACCCAGGCTCGCCCGGTTGACGCCGCTATAGCCGAGCGCCTCCGTCATCGACTCCGTCAGCGTCCGCGGGTCGATCTCGACCGCGATCTCGGCATCGGGCAGGACGAAGAACGAGTGCCGCAACGCGCCGACGAGATCCACGAAGGTTTCGGGCGACATGATCGTCGGCGTGCCGCCACCGAAGTGAACGTGCGAGATCGGCATTCTCTGACCAATTGTCTCGGCGACAAGCCGCGCTTCGGTGCGCAGCCCCGCTGTATAGGTCGCGATCGGATCGTCGCGCTTGGTGACCGACGTGTGGCAGCCGCAATACCAGCACATGGACCGGCAGAACGGCACATGCAAATAGATCGAGGGGGGCTGCTGGACCGGCATCGACTTCAGCCATTTCCGATAGTCTTCCTCGCCGATCGCCGGCGAGAAATGCGGGGCCGTGGGATAGCTGGTGTAGCGCGGCAGCCTGTCCTGCCCGTAGGATTGCGCCAAGTCCGATCGCATCTGCTGTTCTCCTTCCGCTTCACGATCAATTATCGGACTTGGCGCGGAGGGACTTTGTTCTAGCTCAACCCGCCGGCATGTCGCCGGCTATGCTCTTCGCAGCAGCTTCGCGACGCTCCGGGTGACCGCTGTAACGACGGGCGGGGAGGGCTCCATGACCAGCCTGAAGCCGAGATTGGCCGGCGGGACGCCGGCGGCGCAGCCGCCGGACCTGGGATCGCGGATGAAGTCGGTCATATAGGAGCGATGGGCTCCCTGCACGACGCGTACGCCGCAATTGGTGTTGGTGGTCCGCTCCTGTCCACCGTCGAGCGAAACGCGAACGAAGCAGCTATTTGTCCACTCCCAGACATTGCCGCCGAGATCGTCCAGTCCGTTGCTGTTGGTGCCGAACGTACCGCCAGGCTGTGCGGCCGTCGCGACCGGCCTGGCGCGGGCAGATTCGGTTTCATAGCGAGCGATCCAGGCCTGTGCGGGATCGCTGGGATCGACCAGTGGCATCGCTTCGTCGCGCGCCTTCTCGGCGGCGGCGAATGTCCACTCCGCATCGGTCGGCAGACGATAGGTGACACCGGTCTTGCGCGATAGCCATACTGCGTAAGCCGAGGCATCGTGCCAACTGACGCCGACGACGGGTGCGTCCTGCGGGCTCGCGGGAATGGCGATGCGCGGGCAGGCGCCTTCATCGACGCAGCGCCCATATTCGGCGACGGTGACCTGCCGTTTCATGATGACGAGATCGGTGGGCAGGCGGAGCTCTCGCAACGGCCCTTCGACCGGCCGGCCGTTCCGTGAGAAATCGCCGGCGGCGCGGTAGCTGAAGGAAGCGGACGGCAGGCGCCTGGCTCCGTCCTGATCTTGCGGTGGGGTGGGCGCAAAGGCGGTTGCCACGATCGGCGCTGCCAGCGCGCCTGCGAGCATTGCCAGCTTTACTTTCATCAGGATGAGCACGACATCGCCTCCTCTTCGTGCGACGGCCCGCGGCGATAACCGCGGGCCGTCATTTTCGGCGCTACCTAGCGGGTGACGGCCACCGGGTCGGCGGCACCGATCTTGTCCGGCGGGACCGGGCCGGGAGGGGTGACCTGCTTCATGAGGTCCTCGTTCCACTTGCCCTCTACCTTGATGTGCGCGCTGGCACCGAGTTCGACCGCCTCGATCAGGTTGTGGTTGACGTAGGCGTAGATGCCGGGCTCACGGAAGGTGTAGAGAGCAGCGCCGGCCGAGCCGCCACGAACGAACCAGGTCTCGAGGTCCTTCTGCGGCGGATTGTTGAACTTGCCGGCCTCCCAGACGTAGTCGCCATGCCCGCCGATCAGATGGGGGCGGGTATCGCGATTGGCCTGCGAATGCACGAGCATGACAGTCTCGCCTACCTTTGCGGTCATGGCGTTCTTGCCGGTGAGCGATCCAACCCGCCCGTTGAACACCACGTGGGTCGGGATCAGCTTGCGCATGACCTCGGTCGTATCGGCATAGGATTCGCCGATGGTCTCGTAGGTCTTGTACTTGCCGTTCGCATCCTTCGGCACGTAGAGGTCATTTTCGCCGATGTAGAAGATCTTGTCGTAACGCAGCGCCTTGCCTTCGGCGTCCTTCAGGCCGTCGCGCGGCAGCACCATCACCGTGCCGTGCATGCCGGAGACGACGTGCCAGGGGATCATGCCTTCGGGCGCGCAGTGATAGACGAAGACGCCGGGGCGCGTCGCCTTCCAGCGCAACACCACCTGCTCGCCGGGATTGACGTGGGTCAGCGCGCCGCCGCCCAATGCACCCGTTGCCGAATGCAGGTCGATGTTGTGCGGCATGCTGTTGGAGGCGGGGTTGACCAGCGTGAGCTCCATGTAATCGCCTTCGTGGAGCACCATCATCGGGCCAGGCATCGATCCGTCGAACGTCATCGCGTGGAATTTCGTGCCGGCATCGTCGATGACGACTTCCTTCTCCCGAATCGTCAGCTTGAATTCGACGATCTTCGGTCCCGCCTTGGTCGCCTGTTCATGCGCGTGGACGAAGGGCGGAGCCACCAGTTCGACCTTCTGGCGCGGCAGCTTGAGATCGTCTGCTGGTCCCGCCACGGCCGGTGCGGCCATCATCAGCGCCGCGACAGCGGCACCCATTAATGCAGTCCTTCTCGTCAGCATGATGCTCTCCATCGCTTTATGCGTCCCAATTCGATGGGTGCATCATGCGCGACGTGGCCGCGAGTCTCTTTGCGCTGGAACAAGGAGAAACGCTTTATTGGCCGATGAAGCGGATCGATCGGAAATTTGCGCGAGAGCAAAGAGCGCTGGAAGTTGCCGGGCTACCGTCGTTGGATGGGAAAGGCCGTCGAGGCTCGAGGTGAAGCGCCGGCTTACGGATTGGGTTTACGATTCAGAGCGCCTTCATCACCTTCGGCAAGGACATGCAGTCTGTTGGCATCGCGCAGCACGATGCGCTGCCTGCCACCCTCGACCAATCCCTGCTGCTCCCATGCGCTGAGAATCCGGCTCACCGTGTGCAGCGTGGTCCCCGTCATCTCGGCGACGTCCTGCCGGCTGATCGGAAAGTCGATCTCGACGCCGGCATCGACTTTCCTTCCGGCCTGCTTGGCCAGCCGAAGTAGCGCATGCGCGACGCGTTGCTCGACCTGTTCGTTCGACATCTCCAGGACACGGGCCTGGGTGTCCTGCAGGCGGCTGCCGACGGTCTGCAGCGCGCTTGAAGCGAGGCTCGGATATTTGGTCAGCAGGCGATTCCAGGATGATGAGGGCCAGGCGAGCGCGATGCTGTCGACGGCGGCCACGGCGGTGGCCGGATAATGCGTCAGGTTCATGGCCTGGGCGACACCGAACAGTTCGCCGCCCGAGACGTAGCGCACGACGGACTGCTGTCCCTGTAGCGTGACCTTCTCGACGCGAAGATGGCCGTGAAGCAGGAGGTAGAAGTGATCGGCTTTCGCGCCCTGATCGAACACGGCGCTTCCCTTCGGATATCGAATCGAGCGCGCTTCGCGCAGCAGCTCGTCCTGCTCGGCGGGCGCAAGGCCGGCGAACATCGGCAGGTTGGCGACCAGGGAGCGGTCGACGGAGGCCATCGATATCCTCGTTTCAATACTTGCGGAGAGTATCCGCGGCGGCGGCAAGCCTCAACGACTTGCAAAGCTCTTAATGCAGGATTCGGCACGAAGATTGCGCTAGCGCAATATTGGCAAAACCAGGCGGCGATATCTGATCCCCGGGAGCCCGGTAGAGGCCGGGCCAAGTTCCAGGAAAACGGGAAAGAAACGGGAAAACATGAGAAAGATTGCGATGTTGGCCGCGGCTGCGGCTGCTCTGGTTCTGACCGGGAGCGCCCGGGCGGCGGAGGTCGAGGTCAAGCTTCTCAACAAGGGAAGCGACGGCACAGTGATGGTGTTCGAGCCGGCTTTCGTGAAGGTCGCGCCCGGCGATACCGTCAAGTTCGTGTCCACGGACAAGGGACACAACGCAGAGTCCATCAAGGGCATGCTCCCCGAGGGCGCGGCGCCGTTCGTCGGCAAGAACAACGAGGATATTGCCGTCAAGTTCGAGCAGGAGGGCGTCTACGGCATCAAGTGTCTGCCCCACTACGGCATGGGAATGGTTGCGTTGATCGTGGTCGGTAAGCCCGGCAATGTCGATCAGGCCAAGGCTGTTCCGCAGGTCGGCAAGGCAAAGCAGGTCTTTGCGAAGCTGTTCGACACGCTCGAGGCCAGCAAGACCGCATCCAGATAGCGGTTTACCGCCAAGCTTTTCCAATGGGTCGGATGGATGAGCAGGGGGTTCGTCCATCCAGACATTGTACCAGATGCCCGATTTGCGCCCGCACGGAAAACGCAGCGCCTCGATCCCGGCGGTGCAGACCTGGCCGAGTTCGAGGTCGCAGTCATCGGCAAGCGCAATCGGAAGCCAGCCTTCGTGCGAGATAGCGTTGCGCATCGCGATGATCCGTCGCCGAATCCACGAGCGCTCCTTGATCTAGCGCAAGGTCGTCTATTGAGATGGCTTTGTATCGGCCGAGCAGCAGGAACAACAGTCCGCTTTGCTCTCGATGAAGGGCGGGATCGAGGTTTCGTCTCCCAGCTTCCGGAGAAGGTCGTCGGTGATCGCCTCGAAAAGCTTGCGTTCGATAGCGCTGTCGCTCCGGCTTCGCCCTCGCAATCTCTCGAAAATCCGCATCGCATCCTCCGTTGATCGTGGAACCAAAAATGCAGCCGGGAAGCAGCACGGTCTTTGTCGGAGATCAAACATCCCGCCGAACGATGCGGCAATTTGTGCTTCGACAAAGAGCGCTGGCCGGAACGGCTTATGATCGCAGTGAATGAACAGGGGTCACCATGGCGACGATGCAGAAATTGAGGGCCTATCAGGGGCCGGCGCTGTTTTCCTACGGTTTCCGGCCGTTCTTCCTGTTCGGCGCCATCTATGCCGGCGCGACGGTTCCGCTGTGGCTTGCGGTATTCGCCGGTCACGTCTCGCTGCCGAGCGCGCTCGCGCCGCGAGACTGGCATGTCCATGAGATGCTGTTCGGCTATGTCGGCGCTGTGATCGCGGGCTTTCTCCTGACGGCGGTGCCGAACTGGACAGGCCGGCTTCCGATCCAGGGTGTTCCGCTTGCGATCCTGTTTGCCACCTGGCTCGCCGGGCGGTTGGCTGTGACATTCTCCGGCTTCATCGGCTGGGAAATCGCGCTGGCGGTCGACGCCGCCTTTCTCGCGCTGCTCGCTGGCGCAGCCGCGCGCGAGATCGTCGCCGGCCGCAAGTGGAATAATCTGATGGTGGTCGGCATCATCTCGCTGCTGGCCATCGTCAACATCGCGTTTCATGTCGAGGCGCATCTCGGTGGCGTGGCGGAATATTCCACGCGCCTCGGTGTAGGCCTCGTGGTTACGCTGGTCTGCGTGATCGGCGGGCGGATCGTTCCGAGTTTTACGCGCAACTGGCTGGCGCGCCGCGAACCGGGACGGCTGCCCGTGCCCTTCGATCGCTTCGATGCGATCACGATGGTCGCCGGCGTTTGCGCCATGATCGCGTGGGTCGCGGCGCCTTCGAGCCGTTTCATCGCAGCCGCACTCGGCGTTGCCGGTTTGCTCCACCTCGTGCGCCTGGCGCGTTGGGCCGGCGATCGGACCGTGTCAGACCGCCTCGTGCTGATCCTTCATGTGGCTTATGCATTCGTGCCGGCCGGTTTCCTTCTCACGGCGCTGGCTGCCGTGGACCTCGTCGCCCCGAGCGCCGGGATCCATGCCTGGACCGGCGGCGCAATCGGTTCAATGACGATCGCGGTGATGACGCGTGCGTCGCTCGGCCACACGGGCCAGGCGCTTTCGGCGTCCGTCGCTACCCAGCTTGTCTACGCGTCGATCGTCGTCGCCGCGCTGGCACGGATATGTGCGGCGCTCGAACCGAGCCATGCGATTCCGCTTTTGACGGTCGCGGGTGTGGCCTGGGCGGGGGCATTCCTTGGCTTCGCGGTCGTCTACGCCCCGCTGCTGTGCCGCGCGCGCAAGTTCTGAAGAGGTACGATGATCGGCGCCAGCATATCACGATGGACGATGAGCTACTTCGCGATGGCGCTCGCGTGGTTGTTCGTCGCGCTGGCGCTGATGGTCGCGCGCGTCGGTTTTCCGGCGGCGCATCTGGCATCGCCCGATACCCTCGTACTGGTACACGTGGTCTGCATCGGCTGGCTCAGCGTGGCGATGTGCGGCGCGCTGCTGCAGTTTGTACCCGTGCTCGTGGCAAAGCCGCTGTATTCGGAGAAATGGGCATTGCCCGCGCTTGGGCTGTTGACCGCAGGTCTGGTCGCGCTGCTCGCGGGTTTTTTGGGATTGGGTGGCCGGCTTCCCGCCTGGCACTGGCTCCTTCCGGTTGGCGCAGTGCTGCTGACCGTCGGGTTCGGCCTGATCGTTATCGATCTCGGATTGACTGCATGGCAGCGGCCGGCCGGCCCGGCACGCTTTGTCCTGGCAGGGCTGGCTTCGCTCTGCGCCACCGTCACCTTCGGCGCGATCTTCGCATTTGCGCATGCGGGGTGGGCGGGATCGATCGGGGCATCGATGCTGGCGAGCGGGGTTCCGCTGCACGCAATCGCCGGCCTTGGCGGCTGGTTGACGTTGACGGCGATGGGGGTGAG
The DNA here is from genome assembly GCF_001440475.1 of Bradyrhizobium lablabi. Lineage (GTDB taxonomy): Bacteria > Pseudomonadota > Alphaproteobacteria > Rhizobiales > Xanthobacteraceae > Bradyrhizobium > Bradyrhizobium lablabi. Next base: position 70,741 of record NZ_LLYB01000034.1, read on the forward strand.
CTATCGGTTGCTATCCATGTTCATGCTCGCGCGCGATGTTGACGACAGGAAGAGCAGCATGACGTTGGCAGCCGGTGCGCTCGCCATCACCATCGCCGTGGTCGGCGGCATTTTCGCGATCTGGCTCTCTTCCGGATTGAATGCCGTATTGTCGGTGGTCGCCGCCCTTGGGCTCGCAACGATTGCTCTATATGGGCGCGACGTGATCGAGATCTTTCGGAGCCGCAAGCGGCGTCAGCTCGAACTCAACACGCGGATGGCGGTATTGTCCTTTGTCAGCCTCGCGGCGTCGGGCTTGCTGGGTGTGATGCTCATCTTGACCGGTACTTTCGCCACGCATCTCGGCGCGTTCGTGTTTCTCGTTATCTTTGGCTGGTTGTCGGGTCTCGTTCTCGCCAAGCTCTACAAGATCGTGGCGTTCCTGACCTGGCTCGAGACCTACGGGCCCGTGATGGGACGCGCGCCAACACCGCGCGTTCAGGATTTGGTTGCGGAGGCGAGGGCATCAAAATGGTTCGTGATCTACCACATGGCCGTATGGTTCGGCACGCTGATGCTGCTCGCTGATCAACCCTCGGCATTCCGCGCGGCCGCGGCGATGATGATGATCGGTATCGTCGGCATTATCCGCGAAGTGATCCGGACACGCCAGCTTGCGGACGTCCAGAGTCCGCTGCGGTTGCCGGACGGCGCCTGCGCGCCGCATCTGCTGTTTGCCAGAAGTTGACGATCAAACGAAAGGAGCAAGCATGACCGAATATATCGATGTCGACGTCCGTCCGATCCTGCGTGCAGGTGGCGAGCCGTTCTCGGTCATCATGTCCGCGCTCGAACGGCTCGAACCCGGGCAGGGGCTTCGTCTCTATGCCACGTTCAAGCCGGTGCCGTTGTTCGCGGTGATGGCGGATAAGGGATTCGCGCATTCGGCACAGGCGCTCGATGCCGGCGAGTGGGAAGTGCTGTTCACGCCCGCGGAAACAAAACAGGCCGCGTTCGTGGCCCGAGCAGCAACCTTCGATACCTGGCCCGAACCGACGGTCCAACTCGACAATCGCGATCTTGAGCCGCCGGAGCCGATGGTGCGCATCCTTGCGGCTGCCGAGAAACTAGGACCGGGTGAAACGTTGTCAGCGCTGCTGCGGCGCGAGCCCGTCTTCCTGTTTCCGCAACTCGAGAAGCGCGGATATCGCTGGCTCGGCGGGTTCTCGCCGGATGGCGCAACGTACGAGCTGACAGTAAGGGCGCCGTCATGACCAACGAACTGGTCGGGGGGATCAGGGACGCGCTGTGTGTCGTGATCGACCCTGAACTCGGTTACAACATCGTCGATCTCGGCTTCGTCTACGACATCTCGGTCGTCGACGGCGCCGTTCGCATCACGATGACCGCGACCACGCCGGGATGCCCTGCGGTCCATTTCCTGAAAGAGGGCGTAGCGAGCGCCGTCGTACGGGTGCCGGGCGTCCGTTCCGTCGATATCGTGATGACGTTCGATCCGCCCTGGGCACCCTCGCGCATCGAGCCGGAGATCCGGGCCTCGCTTGGCTTTGCCGCAGTGAACTGAAGTCCGCAAAATGGCGATTACGATCGAGATCGACCACGCGAAGACGCGCAGGCTTGCCGCAGCGGCGACAGGCCAACCGGTCGTGCCGCAGGCCGTCAAGGGACGGATCCGGCGGATCAAGTGGATCATCCTGCTGCTGACGCTCTCGGTCTACTACATCACGCCGTTCCTCCGGTGGGACCGGGGGCCGAACGCGCCGGATCAAGCCGTTCTGCTCGATTTTGCGCACGGACGGCTCTACTTCTTCTTTGTCGAGATCTGGCCGCAGGACCTCTACCTGGTCACGGGGCTGCTCGTTCTTGCCTCGACCATCCTGATCCTCACCAACGCGCTGGCGGGGCGGCTGTGGTGCGGCTTTGCCTGCCCGCAGACGGTCTGGACCGACCTGTTTCTGCTCGTCGAACGGCTGATCGAGGGCGACAGGCGCCAGCGCTTGAAGAACCTGGGCGCACCGGTTGGCGTCAAACGGGCGATGCAGATCGTCGCAAAGCATTCCGCCTGGCTCTTGATCTCATTCGCGACCGGCGGCACGCTGATCTTCTACTTCACCGACGCGCCGGAGCTGCTGCAAAGCTTTGCGCGCGGCGACGTCTCGGCCAATGCGCTTGGCTGGATCGTTGTTTTCGCCGGCACCACCTATGGCCTGGCAGGCTTTGCGCGTGAACAGGTCTGCACCTTCATGTGCCCATGGCCGCGCCTGCAAGGCGCGATTTGGGACCCGGAAGCTTTCACGGTCAATTACCGCGACTACCGCGGCGAGCAGCGGATGTCGGCCAAGAAGGCCGCCGAACTCCGCCTGCAGGGCAAGCCGGCGGGGGACTGCGTCGACTGCAATCAGTGCGTCACGGTGTGCCCGATCGGCATCGACATCCGTGAAGGACCGAACTTCGCCTGCATCAATTGCGGACTGTGCGTCGATGCCTGCGATAGCGTGATGTCGAAGCTCGGCCGCCCGCGTGGCCTGATCGACTACGAAAGCTGGGACAATATCGAGCGTGGCCGCCGTGCCGAACCGCCGGTCAACCGGCTGGTCCGTCCGAAAACCGTCGGGCTGACGGCGGCGTGCCTGGTGTTGACGGCTACGATCGTCTTTTCATTCATGGCCAAGACCGACGCTACGCTTTCGGTCCAGCATGATCGCGATCCCCTGGCGGTCCGGCTCTCGGACGGATCAGTGCGCAATGGCTACACGGTCAAGCTGCTGAACAAGTCGTCGGCCGCCCACGCCTACACGCTTTCGGTCAGCGGCGTGGATGCCACAATGGCCATTATCGGCAACGAGAGCCAGGCCCCGATCGAAGTGCCTGCCGACGGCTCCGGAGCCGTCCGGGTCACGCTTACCGCCGCGAGCCCGCGGGATGCCGAGGTCGTGTTTACGGCGCGTGATGAGACCGGCACCACGATTCTCTCTGCAAAGGATAGGTTCGTCGAACGCTGAAGCGTGGCCTGGTGTGAGGCAGACGAAAAGTCGCTGCATTGTCGCCGTGCAGCTTGCGCCCGATCAAAGTGAGGGACGCCGGGATTTGCCATATTTGCGCAGTAACCCGGCCTGATCGGAGGTTCTGACATGCTTTACCGCTTCAGCAAAATCGCGCTGATCGCTGCCGCTCTGACGACGTTCGTCGGCTCTTCGCCGGCTGCTGCCCACGACATCGTCGTGAAGCAGGCCTGGAGCCGCGCGACGCCTAAAGGGGCGAAAGTCGCGGGTGGGTACCTCTCGATCGAGAACCGCGGAATCCAGCCTGACCGGCTGCTTTCAGCGTCGAGCAACGCAGCCGCCAAAGTCGAGATCCATCAGATGGGCCTGCAGGACGGCATCATGACGATGCGGGCTCTCGACGACGGCCTGGTGATCCCTCCTGACGCCACGGTGACGCTCGCGCCGGGAGGAGATCACGTCATGTTCGTCGGGCTGATCGCGCCGTTCGAGGAAGGGCAACGCATCCCCGTTTCGCTGAATTTCGAGCGTGCCGGCAAGGTCGATGCGAGTTTTGAGGTCGGAAGCGTCGGCGCCAAAGGGCCCCGATTGCAGGTTGCCTCGACGGAACCTGCCGCGCCAGCGGCGTCTCGCGCGCCGGCCGCGGCAACCGAGGAACCCTTCTTCACCCATATCTGCGGAACGCGCGTGATGGCCAACGTCACGGTCTCACCAGGCCGGAGCGGTCCGATCGAGGTCCTGGTGCAACTCGAAGATGGCGATGAGAAGCCTCTCGCGGTCGATGCGCTTGCCGTGACCCTGTCCAATCCCGACAAGAATATCGCTCCCGTCACCGCGGCAGCCGAGCGCGTGGCGGCCGATAGCTGGCGCGTCCGCCTGACGGCTGCGGCGAGCGGGAGATGGTCGCTGTCGCTCGGCATCGACCTTGCGAAGGACGACCGGGTCGACATCGCGGCCCCGATACTCATCGAGTGACACGACGCTACTGCGTCGTGAACAGCACCACCGCGATTGCGATCGACAGTCCGACGGCGGATGCGGTCGCCGTCGTGGACAGGACGCCCATCGCCCTGAGCGCACCGGCAAAGGCGATGATGATGGGTGCGGCGGTCAGCAGGCTCAGTTGTGCGTCGCTCATGGCGCTCCGTCCTCATTGTTCCAAGGTTCGCCGTATCTAGCGGCCATGATGGCCGTTGACGTTGCGCTCCCGCAAGGAGCGTTGCGACAGCCGCATCCAGTCCCCGTATTTGCTCGGCGACAAAGAACCCGTTCTGCCGGGGATGATAGGCGTCGATCGGGAGATCGAATGTCTACTGCGGATTGCGAACAGGACGAGGCGGGCTGGGGTGTCTTCGAAGGGCTCCCTGGCGACCCCATGATGTGGGTCCTCGTTCTCAGCGAGCTCGTGGCCTTCGGTCTCTTCCTCGGCGCATTCATCGTCGCCCATGCGGTCAAGCCGGCCATATTCGCGTCGGGCCAGGCCTCACTCGATGTGACGCTTGCCGGATACAACACGATTGTCCTGGTGACGAGCGGGTGGGCGGCGGCGAGAGGTGTCGCATCGGCGCGCGCAAATGCGCGCCGTCATGCGCGACTTTGGCTGCTTTTCGCGATGGTGCTTGGCGGTGCTTTCGTGACGATCAAGTTTTTTGAATATGCGCAGGAGATCGGCAGCGGTATCGGTCTCGAGACGAGCGTGTTCTTTACATTGTACTTCCTCCTGACCGGCTTTCACCTGCTGCATGTCTGCCTCGGAATCATCATCCTCGCGGTCGTCTGCCGCCGCGCCGATCCGACCCATGTGGAGACGGGAACGATCTTCTGGCACATGGTCGATCTGGTCTGGATCCTGATGTTTCCGATCGTCTACCTGGTGCGCTGAAGCATGCGGTATCAGCCCGACCGTCTGGATCTAACGTTGCTTGCGCTGATCGCGCTCGCCGGCGCGACTATGGCCCTCACTGGCGTCACCCGCGGCCTGCTGTTCGCCGATGGAGCCGTTCTCGCCATTGCTGCAATCAAGGGCCGCAGAATCCTGCTGGATTACCTCGATTTGCGGTCCGCGCCGCCGCTCTGGCGCGGGCTTGCGACCGCGTGGCTGATGCTCATCGTGGGCTTCGCCTGGGCGGTGTCCGCCGTCTCCGTTCTGTTGTCCTGATTGAGAAATCCCGCGAACGGCTCGGGATCGTCGGGATGCTTGCGCCGGCACAAAGAGCGCCGGACGCGGGTGAATAAATTGACGCGACCGCTCAACTATTCAGCACACCAACCGGAAAGGACCCGTAATGGCTGAACGCCTTACCAAGTCGGCGGCTCGCAACGTCTTCTACGGCGGATCGGCCTTCTTCTTCGCGATCTTCCTCGGGCTGACGGCGCACAGCCACTACTACATGGTCACTACGTCGACGGACGAGAAGACGCTGACCAGCTCCGTGGCGCGCGGCAAGCACGTCTGGGAGAAGCACTCCTGCATCAACTGCCACACCTTGCTGGGCGAGGGCGCGTATTTCGCGCCTGAGGTCGGCAACGTCTGGGATCGCTGGGGTGGCAACGAGGATCCAGCCACCGCCAAGGAAATCCTGAAGTCGTGGATGCAGGCGCAGCCGTCGGGCGCGCCCGGCCGCCGGCAGATGCCGCAGTTCAATCTCACCGATCAGGAACTCAACGATCTCGCCGATTTCCTGCAATGGACCAACAAGATCAAGACGCAGAACTGGCCGCCGAACAAGGCCGGATGAGCCTTTCACCCCGACAGCCGTTTTAGGAACCTCACGATGAGATACGAAACCCAGAAAGTCGCGATGCTGTATTTCTACGGCGCGCTGACGCTTTTCCTCGCTCAGGTGCTGTTCGGCGTTTTGGCCGGCACCATCTACGTCCTGCCCAACACCCTGTCCGTTCTCCTGCCGTTCAACATCGTCAGGATGATACATACCAACGCGTTGATCGTATGGTCGCTCATCGGTTTCATGGGAGCGACCTACTATCTCCTGCCGGAGGAGACCGAAACCGAACTGTATAGCCCTTTGCTGGCGAAGATCCAGTTCTGGATGTTCTTCGGTGCTGCCGGCGCCGCCGTGGTCGGTTACCTCTTTCACTACCATGAGGGCCGCGAATTCCTCGAACAGCCGTTCGTGATCAAGATCGGGATCGTCGTCGTCTGCCTCATGTTCCTCTTCAACGTGACGATGACAGCCTTGAAGGGCAGAAAGACGACAGTCACCAACATCCTGTTGTTCGGCCTCTGGGGCGTTGCGATCTTCTTCCTGTTTGCATTCTATACTCCGAAGAATCTCGCGGTCGACAAGATGTACTGGTGGTACATCGTGCATCTCTGGGTCGAAGGCGTCTGGGAGCTCATCATGGCCTCCGTGCTCGCCTTCCTGATGATCAAGCTCAACGGAATCGATCGCGAAGTGGTCGAGAAGTGGCTCTATGTCATCATTGGCCTTGCACTGTTCTCCGGCATCCTCGGCACCGGCCATCATTTCTACTGGATCGGCGCGCCCGGCTATTGGCAGTGGATCGGTTCGCTGTTCTCCACGCTCGAGGTCGCGCCGTTCTTCACCATGGTCATCTTCACCGTGCAGATGACCTGGAAGGCAGGCCGCAAACATCCGAACCGGGCCGCGCTGCTCTGGTCCGTCGGCTGCTCCGTGATGGCATTCCTCGGCGCCGGCGTGTGGGGTTTCCTGCACACCTTGTCCTCGGTGAACTACTACACGCACGGCACCCAGGTGACGGCGGCGCACGGACATCTCGCGTTCTTCGGCGCCTACGTGATGCTGAACCTTGCCGTGATGGCCTACGCGATCCCGCAACTGCGCCAGCGCGCGCCGTACAATCAGTGGCTCAGCATGGCGAGCTTCTGGATCATGTGCACCGCGATGATGACGATGACGTTCGCGCTGACCTTCGCTGGCGTGATCCAGGTTCATCTGCAGCGCGTGCTCGGTCAGGGCTTCATGGAGGTACAGGACCAGCTTGCTGTGTTCTACTGGGTCAGGCTCGGCTCCGGCGTGTTCGTTCTGATCTCGGCCCTGATGTTCGTGTGGGCGGTTCTGGTGCCGGGCCGCGAACGCCCGGCGGTCGCGCCCGCTGCACTCCAACCCGCCGAATAGGCTTCAGGCGGCCGGTCATCGACGCGGCCGGCCGCCGCTCTAATGCTGGAGATTTGATATGAAGGCCGTACTTCACGCCGTCGGAGCGACACCCAAGATTCCGGCCTACGTTCCAAGCGGCAACGAATGCATGCTGTTCGAGCACGCCTGGCGGCGTCGTCTGCCGGTTCTGCTGAAAGGGCCGACCGGCTGCGGCAAGACCCGCTTCGTCGCCCATATGGCGGCGCGGCTCTCCTTGCCGCTGCACACCGTCGCCTGTCACGACGATCTGACCGCGGCCGATCTCACCGGACGCTATCTGCTCAAGGGCGGAGACACGGTGTGGACCGACGGTCCGCTGACCCGCGCCGTGCGGGAAGGCGGCATCTGCTACCTCGATGAGGTCGTGGAAGCGCGCAAGGACGTCACTGTCGTGCTGCATCCGCTGACGGACGATCGCCGCATCCTGCCGCTCGAGCGCACCGGTGAAGAACTGGTCGCGCCGCAGGGCTTCATGCTGGTCGTGTCCTACAACCCGGGTTATCAAAGTCTGCTGAAGGCTTTGAAACCGTCCACGCGGCAGCGCTTCGTTGCGATCGAATTCGACTTTCTTCCAGCTGAGCAGGAGATCGAGGTGGTCGCTGCCGAGAGCGGACTTGCGCCGGAGCGCGTGCGTCCGCTCGTGGCGCTGGCGGGCCGGCTGCGAGCGCTCAAAGGACAGGATCTCGAAGAGGGCGTATCGACGCGCCTGATCGTCTATTGTGCGACACTGATTGCAGCGGGAAACCCGACCGTGGATGCCGTGCTCGCCGGCATGATCGAGCCGCTCACGGACGACGCCGATGTCAAGGCCGCGCTCCTCGATGTGGCCCGAGCGGTGATCGGATAAGCCATGCTGGATTTCCTCGAATTGGAGGAAACGGTTGGCCGCGCCTGGCATCGGCTGGTGGGCGCTACGGCGAGCTATCCGGTTTATGCCGGGGAGGCCGCAACGCTTGCGGAAGTGCAGGGACAGATTGCGGTCATGTTCCGTGCGCTGGGCGGGGAGGCGGGCGTGCAGATCGCCGGCGCCAGGTCGCGAAAGTCTGGCCATCGGCTCGGCTGGCGGCAGCGTATCGGCCTTGGCGACGAGAGCCTCGATCATCCCGGCCGCGATCGGGCGACCGTCTTTCTGCCTGAGAGCATCGCCCTGTTTCCGGATCGCGAGCTCAACGCCTTGCTCTATCGCTGGCTGGCGGCGTGGTTTGCCACCGCGCCGGTGATGACGATCGACGAGACCGATCCGCTGCGGCGCGATCTCCTGACCTTGCGGCGCGCCCGCGAGACGGTCGAAAAAGTAAAGGCGCAGTTCCCTGGCCTGGTCCTTTCATACGAGCGTCTGGCGGCGGCAACGGCGCAAGCGCGACCGCGCAGGCCCCTGCCGCGGGCAGAGCAGGAAGTAGAGCGTATCGTGCTGGCGCTGCTCGGCGTCGATGCGCCGCCGCAGGGCCGGCTGTGGCGAGACGTAACCGGCGCTTCCGATCGGCCGGCAAAAGCGCCGCCCGGATACCGACCAATGCTGCCTTGTCCGCTGTGGGGTGATTGCTGGATACGCGCGACCGCTCCTGCAGAGGTCGAGGATGACGATGCGCCTGTGTCAGGCGATGAGGCGGACTTGCCCGATACGCGCAAGCGCAGGGCTGTCCGCGAGGCCGACGACGGCGGAAAGCGCGATCCGTTCATCCTGAACCGCTTCGAGAAGATACTCGCGATGGCGGAGATGGTGAATGTCGACCGCCCGTCGGACGATGGTGAGGACGAGGATGCGCGCAAGGCGGCCGATGATCTCGATGAGCTTGCGATCGGCCACCGCAGCGGCAAGCCCGCCACAAGGCTGAAATTCGACCTGGATCTGCCGCCGCAAACCATCGATGTCACGCGCCTCGACAGCGGTCGTCTTTATCCGGAATGGGACTATCGCGCCGGTACTTATCTGCCGGACCATTGCCGGGTATTGACGGGGCAGGCGCCGGAGATCGGCGAAAGCTGGTCTCCGGATGCAAACATTCTGCGGCACGTCCGTCATGTGCGGCGGCGCTTCGAGGCGCTGCGGCCGCAGCACGACGTGATGCGCAGCCAGGCAGACGGGTTCGATCTGGATATCGATGCGCTGGTCCGCGCTCGCTGCGATCTGCGGGCAGGCAGCGGATCGCTCGATCGGGTCCATCTGGCGATGCGTCCGCAGCGGCACGACCTCGCGGCAACGCTGTTGGTCGATGTCTCGCTTTCCACGGATGCGTGGGTCGATGGTCATCGCGTTCTCGACGTGGAGAAGGAAGCGCTGCTGGTCCTAGCGCATGGGCTATCCGCCTGCGGGGACCATCACAGCATCCTGACCTTCACATCGCGGCGGCGATCCTGGGTACGCATCGAGGCCGTCAAATCGTTCGAAGAGCCGATGGGAGCCGCCGTCGAGCGACGGATCGGTGCGCTCAAGCCGGGCTACTACACGCGCATCGGCCCGGCCATCCGCCATGCCGCCGCCGAGCTTGCCGGCCAGCCGCAGCGCAAGAAGCTGCTGCTGGTGCTGACGGACGGCAAGCCCAACGATGTCGATCACTATGAAGGCCGCTTTGCGGTGGAAGATACCCGCAAGGCGGTGCGCGAGGCCCGGCGGCTAGGCGTTGCGGTGTTCGGTGTCACCGTCGACGCCGCCGCCCAATCCTACTTTCCCGCCCTGTTCGGGCGCGGCGGCTACGCCATCGTCGGTAACATCAGCCGCTTGCCGGCTGCGCTTCCGGCGATCTACCGGCAATTAGTCCGCTGACGATGGCTGCCAGGATCAACGCAAGTCCAGACAGCCAGAACTCAGGCTGCCGTGACGGCGAGCCTGGATCGGTGGCGACGATATGCGAAGCCAATGCCGGCAAAACCCAGCAGCATCATCGCCCAGGTCGACGGCTCCGGCACGGGGCTGACATTGCCGTAGGAGATGTTGTCGAATTCGAATGAATTGCTCGACGATGCCAGAACGATCTTGTCGAAGTTCAGGCCGGTGAAAGTGACATACGCGTTGGTCAGGGCACCAGACTGGTCGCCGTTAAATCCAAGCGCAGGCACCGCGTTGAGGTTGTTCCCGAAAAGCGTCAGGAACGGGGAAGCGCTGCCACCCAGATAGAACGCGATGCTGTTGTAGGAATCGATCGATCCCCAATACAGGCCGAACTTGTTCTGGGTGCCCGAGAAGGTCAGCGTCTCGGACTTGCCGCCCAGAATGGACATGTAGTTGGTGGTGTCTCCCGCCGGCGTCGCCGAAATGCCCGCCGCCGTTCCCGCCGCATTCTTGGCGATGATGGCGGTACCCGAGAAGGCGATGCCGCCGAACGAGGCCGGTACAGTGCCCCAGTGGATGCTGGTGCCGGAAAACGTGTTCGGCGTGGCAACGCCGTCGAACGTGATGTCGTTGTTGGTATTGCTATTGCCGGCGCTGAACGGGCCGTTGGAAGCGGTGACGACGACGGCGCGGGCGTGATCGCTCCAGATGACGAGGGCAGCGATCGTGCAGAGCGGGGCAAGAAATTTTCGCATTATCGGGATTCCAAATGAATCATTAATATCTTGCCTGACATTTTAAATTCGCGAATTAAATAATGCAAGGTTAATTAAAGGGGAAGGATATCAACGCTAACGGGCAATTCCGCCATTCTTCCTCGGATAACGGGTCAAATGCTCGCCTGTGAGGCCCATTTGTGGGGCTCTTTCTCGCCGCTGCGGGCCTCAGCCGGGCTCTCTTCGTGGGGTGCAATTATTAAAATCCTAACGAATGCGTTGGGCTGGAATTGTTCATGCTGTGGGAGGCGCAATGCCTTCGCACGCGAAAAAGCCATATGGATAAAACTGTAACGGTCGGTTTGAGCGGCGGGCAATAGTCTCACCGCCAAATGCCCCGGAGAGCCCACGAGAGGCTCTTTGGGGGTGTCTGATGTTTTCACGTGATCTGGCCGGTCCGACCAGCAGAGATGCGATCGATGGCTTCGATGCGATCGCCAACGCGCTCGATCAGGGTCTGGATTCCGCCAACGGAAAACGCTCCGGGCTGACCGACTTCCTTGCCATCGCCGCAGGCTGGCTGGTTCTCGGCGCGGTCGTTTTTTACCCCAGCCTCCAGCTCGTTGCGTTCGCGGTCTGCGCGGTTTTTCTCGGAACGCGTTCGTGCGCGCGTCTCATCCTTGGCCCGAGCCCATCCGTCGTGCAGCAGCGCGAAGGCAAACCGCTGCTGGCGGCCTAACTATTCGGCTCCCGCGCTATCTGCAGCCACGGCTGGCTGTGGCAGCGTAAGGTCGCCCATGTGCACCGGGTAGGAGTGCGAAGTCTTGTCCCAGACGAGCGCCGTGCCTGATATCCGGTGACTGAGATAGATGCGCACCGCGCGCCACGTGGCGAAGAAGTTGACGAAATTGCCAACGACCAGTCGCGGCGCGGCCATCAGCGCGTGACGTAAATTGTAGATCATGCCCGTGAACGTCATTCGGTTGAACAGGCGCCAGACCAGAAACAGGAAGTTCACAAAGAACAGCCACATCGCCCAGTTCTGGTTCAATAGCGTATAAACAAACTGCCTTTCGGGATCGAAGACCGCCCGATAGAGCTCGAATATGGTCAGATTGGCGAGCGCAAAATAGGCGAGCATGACGGCAGGGCTCGTGATCACGCCCTTTCTGTCCCGCGCCAGAAAATACTTGGTCCCGAGCGAGCCTTTCCAGCCGTGCTCCTGCGCGCCCTGGAACACGATGCCGAGCAGCCAGCGCGCGCGCTGGCGATAGGCGGCTTCGAGGCCTGACGGAAAGAATTCGCGGGTCGCCACCGGAAGGGTCCGGTGGAGAATGCCGGGGTTGCCGCTGTCGATATCGATGTCGATCGCGTAGCTGGCCGGGTAGGCGATGAACGCTGAATTGAACCCGAGCTCCGAGACGCGGAATGCGATGTCGTAGTCTTCCGTGAAAGACGAGGTACGGAAAGCCTCGCCCTGATTCTGATCGTTGAGATGCTGGATCGCCTCCCGGCTGAAACATGCGGAGACGCCGGCGCAGGGAATGACGCCGCTGATGCGCTGGCGGACCTCGAGGTCCTTGGTGTGCATCTCGGCGAACTCGTCCATGTAGAGGCCGGCGATCAGCGAGGTGATCGGCCGGGAGAACGAGTAGACCGGCAACTGGATGAAGTCGTAGACGTCGACCAGCTTGTTGAAGAGCTTGAGCTCCAGCGGATGAATCAGGTCCTCGGAATCGTGCATCACGATTCCCGCAAACTGGATGTTCTGCTCGGCCTCGAACATGAAGATGTCGGAGATCGTCTGGTTCAGGCAGTCGGCCTTGCTGGTCGGGCCGTCATGCGGCACCAGCACCATGTGGATGTTCTTGTACAGCCCCTGTGCCTTGCGCACCTCGGCCTGGGTGAGGGGATCGTTCAGATATACGCCGACGAAGTAATGCGCGTGCTCGTAGCGCACGAGCCGGGAGTTCGATGAAAGCATCGAAAAAATGACGTCGTGCTCCTTCCAGCACGGCACCATGATAGCGATCGGGCGCTCGGGGATCTGCTCGAGTATCTCCACGCTCGGCAATTCCTTGGACTTGGCATCCGCCGTGCCCATCAGCCGGCTGGTCCAGTACAGCAGGTCCACGAACAGATCGTCGAAGCTGGAGATCGTGATGATCACGGCCGCGATCAGCATCAGAATCTCGACGACATAGAGATATTGAAAGATGAAGGCGGGGGCTTGTGTCATTTCTCAGGACGCGTGGTGAAGCTGGACGATTTCGGCGGAGCGCATTTGCGGCGGCAGGACGAATTGCCGGTAGAGGGCCTCGACGATCCGCTTGCTGGCGTGGCCGTCTCCATAGGGGAATACCGGCCGGGCCATGCGGGTGTATTTCGCGCTGTTCTTGTTCAACTCGGACAGCACACCGAATACCGCGTCGCGCGAAGTTCCAACCAACTCGACAACGCCTGATGCCACCGCCTCGGGCCGCTCGGTCACGTCCCGCAACACCAGAACGGGCTTGCCAAGCGCGGGCGCCTCTTCCTGAAGGCCGCCGCTATCGGTCACCACGCACCAGGCATTCTGTATCGCGGCGACGACATCGCGGTAGCCGAGCGGGTCGACCAGCCTGATCCGGGGATGACCCGAAAGGATCTCGATCGCCGTTTCGCGTGCGTTCGGATTGGGATGAACCGGAAAATACACGGCGACGTCGGGGGTGAGATCGACGAAGGCCCTGATCGCGGTGAACGCGTCGCGCAGCGGTTCGCCAAAATTCTCCCGCCGATGCGCCGTGAGAAGGATGGTCCGCAGCCTTGGAAAGTCGGCGGGCAGCGCCGGTTTCGAAGCCGCGACTTCGAGCAGGGAGTCGATCACCGTATTTCCAGAAACGATGATCTTCTCCCGCGCAATGTTCTCTCGCACGAGGTTCTGCGCCGCGGCCGATGTGGGCGCGCAGTGAAGTGAGGTGGATACGGCGATCGAGCGGCGGTGGAATTCCTCAGGGAAGGGCGCATCAAGGCTCGGCGTGCGCAATCCGGCTTCCACATGCACGAAGGCGATCTTGCGGTAGAACGCCGCGATCGACGACGCGTAGGCGGTCGTCGTGTCGCCCTGGGCGAGAACGCAATCGGGGCGGACCTGCCCGAAATACCGGTCGAGGCGGCGAATGAGCAGGCTGGCGAGAGCCGCCGGCGTGTGACAATTGCTCCGGTGCCGGATCGAGAGGTCCGGACGGAGG
>NZ_LLYB01000034.1:84625-89902 GCF_001440475.1 Bradyrhizobium lablabi
GGCCGGATGTCACGACCCGAACGACCGCCCATTCGGCTTCGCGCAGCCTGCGGACGATCGGCGCCACCTTGATGACTTCGGGACGGGTGCCAACCACGAAGACAAAGGTGCGGACGGGCGTCGAGTGGCTGAAATGCTCTCTGCGGGGGTGATGCATACCTTGCTTTCAAAACAAATCGCATCGTCCCCACGACACGAAATACCAACCGAAATACCCCGTCCCATCATCCCTGCCCGGACGCACGATTAGAAATCGGCGGCAATTTAGCCCGCGCCCCTAAATTAGACAATTGATTTAAATGGATTTTCGGAGATTGCCGTGGAAATCCGGAGCGAGACTTGGATGCATGGTAAATGTCCGCACGCCGGGTATGATGTTTAACCATCAACCCGGAAGCGATTTTTGGCGGCTGAAAATGGCCGAGTTCGATGGAGGCGGATCTCGCATCAAGCTCAATCAGTTAATCCTGATCCGCTTTAAAAGAAGCATTTGTGAATCGGTCATCTGCGAGCCGCCGATATCCACGCGCCTGGTGCTCGGGGGACGCGCGAGAGAAATCATGAGGTCGAGTTCCGCCTTGCGGACAGCTTCGCGAAGCTGCTGAACCTCCAGATAGGTATTCACAATATCGACCGGCATAAGGTGATCTCAACCGAACAGCCTGGACCCGCCCCTTGGTCGGGTCTCAACGCATTCAAGGAAACCGATAATGGCCTGGCGGGGCCATGCCATACAAATGGGCTTGCCGAGGATTTTCGCTGCTTGCGCGATGGCGGTGGGAAGGATTGATGCTTGGCTGGCTGCCGGTGGTTTACCGCAGGACGCCGCTCTTCACCGCGAAGACAAAGTGGTTGACGAATGTCTCGAGCCCGTCGCGCCGGCTTCCCTCGAGGTTTTCCGCGGCCATGCGCAGGGAGGGGTGTGGCCGTTGTTCAATGGCGTCCAAATCCGCTGAAACGGCCTCGAGGGCGTATCGCAATCGCCTCAAATCGGAACTGTGTTTGGTATCCACGGCCGCCACCGCTGGAAACAGAATTAAACAATTAAAGGTTAAAGATAGAATATAATATTGTGGCGGTCAATGCGGGCAACTGAAAGTCTTAAGCGATTTTAGGAGCTTAACCCCGTAAAACCCCAGTCTGGGGCCATTTTCACATTATCTGACGGTGACCTTGGCGGCGGGGCGTGGCGTGCTGTGCAGCGTCCAGCGTGGCAAAAAAAGAAGCCGCCCTAAGGCGGCTTCTCAATCCAATCGGAGCGTTGGTCAGGCCGCGAGCGTGCCGTTGCGACGGCGATAAGCCATAAAACCAACCCCAGCGAAGCCAAGGATCAACATCGCCCAGGTCGATGGCTCCGGAACGGCCGACGTCACGTTGAGCGACACGTTATCGAAGTATTCCGCGTCAACGCCGATAGCCGGAGCGAAGCGGCGCGTCACTTGCAACGATAGCGTATGCTGACCCGCCGACAGCGTCGTCGTGAAGCCGAGCGTGTCGCGGAACGTCCACCCCTGGGAATTTGCGGTGACGATGCCGAAATCATGGCTGTCCATCAACTGGCCGTCGAGGAACACGCTAAACAGGCCGATGCTTGCAATGCTACCGCTTGCGCTCAGCCAATTGTTTGCAATGTCGGCAGAGAACGTCGCCGTGCCGCCCGTGGNTGGTAAAGGTCTGGGTAACACCGCCACCTTCCAGGGTCGGGCTGGAAGGGTTNAGCTCCCGCGTTCAGGGCCAACGCGTTCGACGCGCCGGATCCCGATACGTTGAAGGATTTGATCGCAGGGAGATCGCGGGTCCCACCCGCATAGCCCGGAATTTGCGAGATTGTACCGTTTGCAGTGGCAAACCCGGTCCAGCCCGTAAGACCCGATTCAAAGTTGCCGTTCGTGATCACCTCGACAGCTTTGGCCGGCACGGTGGATACAACAAGAAGAACAGCGCAAGACAGCTTGGCGATCGTGCCAACCATTTAAGTATGCTCCAGTTGAGAACCTGCGGCGAACGCTTAACGGCCCGCTACGGCTCGGTAGATGACTGCATCCCGAGGCTGGGCCTAAGTTCTTGTTCGGAGTTTGCCAGCCCCCAACCGGTCTAGTGTTTTAATATGACACGTTAATGTATTTTTAATGATGCTGTTGGTGTCGATCGTCTAGCCCTTGGTCGAGCGATGCGCTGCGCGCACCTTTCCCGTCGGTATTTCCGGGCTCTCATCCATCGCATTCGGTCAGCGCCGATGTACGCGCCACGAAAGAACGTCTTTACGAGGCGGGACTTCAATTTAAATCGCGGGCGGTGGCGATTAGGCGCGAAGGCGCTTCTATTGCGCGGCCATCGGGCGGCCTCGAGGCCGCCCAGGCGGGGCGATGATGATTTGTGGGCTTCGCCAGTATCGGCTTCCGACTTCTCTCAGGCCGCCTTGTCCCGCCAGACGCTGGCCTCGTAGCCGTCGATGACTTGCGAGGTGTGGGTGAACTCCTCGAGCTGACGTAACGGCTCGATGATCTTGCGCGCCACCAGCACAGTGTTCGGCTCGGCGTTTTTCTGCATATGCCCGGCGACGTCGATGACGCGGTCCGAGATCGTCTCGAGTGGCGTGGAATCGTCGAAGTAGACCAGGCCCGCATTCACGCCGCAGCGAACGGCGAAATCGGCTTTCGACAACTTTACTTCGCTGTTGAACACCTTGAGACTTTTGATGACGTCCTTGCCTGACTGGCAAGCGTCCTCCACATGGGCAAAGCATGCCATCACGCCATCGGGCGTCCATGCCGTTTTCAACACGCCTCTGGCGCGGAAGATGCGCTCGACGAGCTTTCGATACTCCTCGAAGTCATATTGAATGGAAGCGGGATCCTCGCCGGCCTTCATCCCCGCGGAGCCGACCACGTCGATGGCAAGGAAGGCCACTTCGCGGCCGAACGTATCGAGCTTCTTCTTGGTTTCAGCGAATACCCGCAACAGCTCCTGACGGTTCACGGCCTTGCCGCTTTCCGCCATTCGCAGCGTCGTTTCCAGTTCGGCGTCGAGCCTGGAGCCCGGCTTGACGCCCTCTTTCCGGCGCCAGGCCTGAGCCGACTTTCGCAGCAGCCGCCGGTTCTGCGCGGTCTGCGAGCGCTGGGCGACGGCGCCGGAAAAAATGGTAACGACGATGGCGAGACCGATCAGAATCCAGTCGGAGCGATCGCTGCCGGCAATGTTGGTCGGCACATAGCGATGCAGCACCGGTACCGATTTACTAAGAATATATTCGCGCGCCTCGAACAGCTTCGCCGGGATCGTTGCGTTCTTCGGGTTGTCGAACAGGACAAACAGCTTCGGGCCGAGCAGAACGACGATCAGGGCAAAAGTTGCAACGCCCAGAAGTTTCCTCAGTCCAAAAAGCACGTGAACCAGGATCGATTTAGGAGCTTCACGATGAACCACTTTGATTGTCCCCAGGCTGAGCGGGCGAGACGCTCAGGCAGCCGCCCGGTCAGCTTATAGCTTGCCAGCCGCTTGAGTGGCAAATCACTCGCCCTAAACAGGCGCAGGACCAGCGGTCTGCCTGGCCAGCCTTTACGGCGAGCGCTCGCTGTCAGTCGTCGGTGGCGGCGTTCTATCGGCTTCGCCAACGTCCGGCTCGAGGGCGGACAGTGCCGCCGTCTTCAGCCGGATCGGATCGCGCTCGCCGTCGCCGGCTACCTCCAGAATGGTCGCGGCGATCAAGCGAAGCTGCTGGTCCGATGCCGGTTGCGGCAACGAAGCCTCGGCATCCTCCAGGGCTTTCGACATCAGTTCGATCGTTTGCGGACCAAACGAGGGGCCACCAAATTTTCCATGGTCCAGCGCTTCGATGATCCGGCGGGCCTTTCCGTTCGGTGCGTGTTCCGCGGCCGTTGGCGCGGCGTCTTGCAAGGCTTCCTGCTTCGGATCGGACGCGAGGCTTCCGCCTGGGTGCATGAGCCTTTCAGGCACGAACAGTTCGAGAGCAAATTTCAACGTGTCTCGAAATCTCATCTTGCTTCGGTCCGGTCGTCACCTCGGCATATGCTTGGCAATCCTACACGCTGGTACGCTGGTCGCTAATCCGGAAAATCCGAATCATCCGGGAATCTAGCCTTTCGTCTTTCCCGGAAAAAGCAACGTTGTTGATTGGGCGTCAGTTCGCTAGGCTGCACACAACTTTCTTTTCCAACGTTGGTCTAGCGGTCTGCCGGTCCGGCAAGCAGTGCGGCGAAACCGGTTAAGCCTAAGGAGACTCGATATGGCACGGGCTTTCAAGGTTCGTTCCGCAGAGCGCGATGCTCAGACCGACCGCGAACGGCTCGGCTCGATTTCGGCGGCGATCGAGGCCGCGGTCGCTTCAATCGAGAAGGAGAGGGATGCCTTACGGGCGCGCGTCGATGCGGCACGCGACCAGGCTGCCTTTGCCACCGGCACCGACTACGATGAATATCTGACGCGCGATGCCAAGGACGCGGCCAGGATCAAGGAATATGAACAGCAGATGGCGACCGGCGAAAAGCGCACGCAGGAACTCGATCGTCAGTTGGGTGGCCTGAACGCCGTTCGGGAAGCCTTCAACCAGTATTTCGCCGGCAAGGCGCAATAGGTCCGCCTGCCGCAGAAAATACGAATAATCCGCCCTTAAATCGCGGTCCGGAAATTATACCCGCTCTGAGTGCCGAATATTGAGCCGGGATCGCAAATGGAAATATGCCGGCCGACTGGTCAGCCCTAGAAAATACCCCACCTGAACGGTGAGTATTGGAAGCAGCACCACGACTATACTGTCGAGCAAATCTTGGCCGTTGGCCCAGGCCGAGACGATATACGCGCCGGCACCCAGTACAGAGAGCGGAAGCAGCGCCAGTATATTAAAATGAAGGCCCACATAGATGCCGGCACCGCAGGCGACAATGGGCAACATTTGTCAACTCGCTCCGTTAAACGGTTAAAGGCGCATTCAAACTGATTAAATGTTGCGTTGCACTCCGGCCAAGTGTATGGTCACCGGTATTAACGAAGAGTTACCGGGGCCTGTGAAGGTCTGCCGGATTTAAAGGCGCTGGCCGGTAATCGGGCGGTTGGTACCAGTAATACTGCGCGGGCATTTTCTCATGTCGGTTGGAGCGGATATCGGCAACAAAGTGGGCCAACTCGACCAATCCGCTGGCGGTCCTCCGACTCGTTTCTCCAGCAACGCCGTCCCCTATCTCTTATCGACCGCAGATGCCTTTGTGATCCTGCTGTCCAGCGTGGCAGGGGGCATCGGTTATCAGCTTTCCATCGGAA
>NZ_LLYB01000034.1:89985-150970 GCF_001440475.1 Bradyrhizobium lablabi
AGCGCCAAACCGCGCGTCGAGATCGGCGAAATTCTGATCTGCTGGTTCACGACAGGCTTGCTGCTCGCGTTCTTTGCGTTTCTGCTCAAGATCGGCGTCGATTATTCGCGCGGCGCCTTCGTAGTATTTTATTTTGTCGCGCCGGTCGGGTTGCTCGCGGTCAGGAAGGGCACCAAGTTGGTCCTGGCGGCCGCCGTGTCACGCGGCATGATCGGCCGACGGGACATCGTGCTGATCGGCGATTTCGAGGAGATCGCCGCATTGGAGCCCCGAGATCTCCTGGTCTTCTTCGGAACTTCTGAAGTCAGCCGCTTCACGCTTAGTGCGGACGACGACCACGAGAAGCGCGAGTCGACCGACATCAACATCATCAACGCAGCTGCAAACTTCGTCAGGCGCAACAATTGCCGGGAAGTCATGCTCGCTGTGCCGTGGGAGGACGCGGGCCGGCTGGAGTTCATCCGCGAGCACGTCAAGATGCTTCCGGTCGCGGTACGGCTGTTGCCCGACATCCGGGTTCGGACGTTGACGAATTATGCGTCGTCGGCGCGCCAGCGCGTTCTGGCCATCGAAATTCAACGTGCGCCGCTCAGTGCCGCGGAGCGCTTCGTCAAGCGCGTGATGGATATTGTCATCGCATCGCTGGCGCTCGTGTTCTTTCTGCCCATCATGGCGCTCACGGCGATCGCCATCAAGCTTGACAGTCCCGGGCCGGTGATTTTCCGGCAGTTCCGAAAGGGATTTAATGGCAAGCAGTTCATGATGTTCAAATTCCGCACCATGATCGTGCAGGAGAACGGGCCTGCTGTCGTCCAGGCCACGCGTGACGATCCCCGGGTAACATCCATTGGCCGTCTGTTGCGATCGGCAAGCATCGATGAATTGCCGCAGCTATTGAATGTCCTCAAGGGAGACATGTCCCTGATCGGTCCGCGTCCGCACGCGCTGGCCCATGACAATTATTTCGAGACGGTATTGAGCGAGTATGCTTTCCGGCATCACGTCAAGCCAGGCATGACCGGTTGGGCACAATGCAACGGAGCGCGCGGGGGCACACCTACGATTGAGCACATCTCCGAACGCGTAAAACTAGATCTCTGGTACATCAACAACTGGAGCCTGTGGCTGGACATCCAGATCGTGATCAAGACCTTCTTCGAGGTATTGCGCAAGCGCAACGCTTACTGATCGAAGCAAGGTGGCAGGCGCTTGCTGGCAACCTTCCAAACACGACTGGTTCGGCCTGATAGCGAAAGGGAACTTTGCTACCTGCGGTCTAGTGAGCATCGCTCCGCTTGCGAAAATTGAGGAAAGTCTTAAGCAATGTTCGTGGCTTAGATCGCGATTTGAGAGATATTTGAACCACTTAGATTAGACACTCGGCAAATCCGCATTTCGCGGAGATTTTCCGCCGAATCTACAATTTTGCTGGAAAGGGCCAGCGCTGGATTTATAGTTCATTTCGAATCGTGATGGTCGCGAGCGGGATGAACAAGAAGCCAAATTTCGATGGAATGTCGGTAGACGAGTTGTGGCAGCTCCATGAGGAGCTCAGTCAGGTGTTGTCCGTTCGGCTGACGTCGGAAAAGCGCGAGCTTGAAAAACGGCTGGCGCAACTTCGGCGCGAGAAGGAAATGCGACAGCCGGAGTCAGCGGAGGCGCGAAGTGCGCCGCGCGAGCGCCGGAAGTACCCGCGCGTATTCCCGAAATACCGAAATCCGGACGAGCCTTCCGAAACCTGGTCGGGCCGCGGAAAGCAGCCTCGCTGGCTTACGGCAGCTTTAAAGACTGGCCACAAGATCGAGGAATTCGTGATTGGCAAGCCGGAGGGCAGTGGCGAAAGTTCTCGCCGCCGCCGCGCTTAGGTTTCGTCATCGCGAGAGCCGTATCATCGGAGGTCTCCATGAAGCTCGCGCTCTGCGCAGCGTTGTCCCTGCTGCTGATTGGAACCGCCACCGCAGGCCAAAGCAACGTCTCGATCGGCAAATTGCGCCTGGCTGATGCTACTACTGATGCCTGCTTTGCCAACTGCGCCAGCCAGAACGATGCCTGCAAGCGCGTATGTCCGACCACGCTCGGCGCGCCCTGCCAGAGCGCCTGTGACAGTCAGGCGCAAACCTGCCGGCAGAGCTGCCAGAGCAGGTAACAGGTCGTTGCAACGCCATCGCCGGGAGCGAACGTGACGTTAGCAACTATTTTGCGGCCTGCTTGTAGAAGTCGGCCTCGGCGTCCCAGGCGGATGCTTCGCTCCAGCCGAGTTCCGCCCCGTCAATCCGATCGGTATTGATCCGGACCATCGGTTCGGCGAATTCCTGCTGTTGCAGTAACGTGACGGGACAGGGCACCCCAAGGCGGGATGACATCTCGGCAGCGAAGCGTTGGGCGAAGGCGCCCTGGCTCTCGACATAGAAGCTCGGATTGAGCTTCGCTATGCCCTGACGCAGCGGCACGCTCTCGGCAAAGCTTGCGTAGGCTTGCGCCAGCAAATCAACATGAATGTTGTCCCGCACGTACAAGGGAGTTCGTACCGTCGGCACTTCGCCCTTGAACCAGGAGCGTATCAGATAGTTGCAGAACCGCGGCTCCTCGAAAGGGCCAATGGGATTCGCGATCACGAACTTCCCGAGATTGAAATTCAGGGTCTGGCTCAGGAAGCGATAGTGTTGCCAGGTGAGGCCCTTCGATAGTCCGTAGGGCGAGAAAGCCCTGAGTGGCGCGTCTCCCGCACCCTCGTCCTGCTCGAAAACCGAGCCGGTGAGCACAACGGCCACCGGGCCACGATCCATCATCCTCTTCAGGACCGCGACAATATTTTTCGTGTTGTCGGCGACGGCGCCGATGACGTCGAAGTCTGGATTGCGGTAGTCGCCTGTTTGAGCCGCATGCTGACACAACAGGTCCCATGAGCCGGTGCTGGCGAGATCGAGAAAGCGGTCCGAGCCAAGGGGACAGTCCTCGATGACCTCGGCAACACGGCGAAGCTCGGCAACGCGACTGCCGCGCAGCCCCGAATAGTCGCTGCCCCTGAGGGGGGCGACGACGGTATGGCCCTTTGCGGCAAGGCTGCGCGCAAACCACAGACCGGTGAACGAGCTGCCTCCGGTCAGAAGGATTCTCACGTCAGACCTCGCAGGGATTCGATGCCATGGAAGACAGGGTCGAAGTCCGGCCAGCTACGGTCCTTGTCCGAAATTTCCACCGGCTGCCGCGGCCACTCAATGCCAAACCGTGGATCGTCGAAGCGCAAGCCGCGCTCGTGCTCGGGCGAATAGAACGCGTTCACCAGATAAAAAGCCTCGGTGTCGTCGGTGAGCGTCATGAGGCCGTGTGCAAAACCCTGCGGAACGAAAATCATCGTTCGGTTTTCCGCGGTGAGCTCGACGCCGAACCATTTCCCGAAGGTCGGTGAGTCCGGACGCAGATCGACGATGGCGTCGTAGAGCGCGCCGCGAATACAGCGCACTACCTTGATCTCCGCGGCCGGCGCCAATTGATAGTGCATCCCGCGCAGGGTGCCGGCTTTCGCGCTCAGGGAGTTGTTGATCTGAACAACCGACATCGGCACGCCGGCCGCTTCAAATTCCTTCTGGCAAAAGAAGCGCGCGAAAAAGCCCCGATCGTCACCGCGCTTTTCAAGTTCGATCGTGTAGGCGCCATGAAGCGGCGTAGGGTGAAACTTCACGATGTCAGGCCTTTCGAGGATTATTGCCAGCGGAGATCGGTGGACAGGCGACCCACTGCAATGTGGTCCTTGAGCGTCTTCAGTCGCATCAGCGAGGATGTGCGGAATTCCTTGTCCGAGAACTTCATGCCGTTCAGTCCGGCATGGAGATTTCGGACGGACTGGGCGAGCGGGACCGCAGGCAGATGCGCCGGAGCCAACTCGGCGAACAGCGAAAAATCAACCTGATAGGAACGCAAATCCGGCGGCGCTGCCGTGTTGATGCTCACCTTTGTGCCGGGCAGTTCAGCGGCCACGACCTCCGCCAGATCGCGGACCTGATAATTTCCCTTGTTGCTGCCGGCATTGACCACGAGGACCCGTCCGCCCTGGTCGGCATCGCGCCCGATTGCCCATTCAATGGCCCGGGCCATGTCGGCCACGTCGATCAGCGGCCGCCATGGCGTGCCGTCGCTGAGCACGGTGATCTCGCCGGTGGCGAGCGCGCCGGCGACAAAGTCGTTCAGAACCAGATCCAGCCTCAAGCGGTCCGACATGCCGCAGGCGGTCGCAAATCTCAGGCACGTGACCGTCATCTCGCCCGCATTGCTCGCGCGAAGCGCATTTTCCATTGCGACCTTGGACCGTGCGTAGGCGGTGAGGGGATTGAGCGAATCGCTTTCGCGTTTGGGGCGGCCTTCGGCGGCGCCGTAAATACTGCAGCTCGAGGCGAACACGAAACGGCCGACGCCGCGCTGCTCGGCCATCTCCGCAAGCGCAACGCTGGCCTTTTCGTTGATCGCTTCGGTGACGCCTTCGAATTCCTTGCCCATCGGGTCATTGGAAATCGCAGCCAGATGGACGACGACATCGACGCCATCGAGCAACTCGGGCGGAAAGTTGCGGATATCGCCGAAATGCACACGATCAAGCAGCGACTCGGGCAGCCTGGTCGTTCCGGTAAGATTGTGGGCAAAGAACGCGGTATCGAAGCCGATCAGTTCGGCGTCTGGAAATTTCTGCCGGAGGTGACGCGTCAGGATGGGGCCGACATAGCCCATCGAACCGGTAATAAGAATACGCATGGAATCTGTCTTCGTTACCATTTTTTCCAGGGAGCCTTATTGCTTGACCAAAGATCTTCCAAATATCGCTTGTCCCGCAACGTATCCATCGGGTGCCAGAATCCGTCGTGGAGGAACACGCTGAGCTCGCCTTCATTCGCCAGTTTCGTCATCGGTTCCTTTTCCCACACGGTCGCGTCGCCTTCGATGTAGTCGCCGACCTTGGGCGACAGCACGAAGAAGCCGCCATTGATCCAGTTGCCGTCGCCGCGCGGCTTTTCCTGGAAGCCGGTAACGCGGGGGCCCTGATGGTTGATGGCGCCAAAGCGGCCGGGCGGCTGCGTGCCGGTCACGGTCGCAAGCCGTCCCTCGCGACGATGAAAAGCGATGCTTTCGGTGATGTCGATATCGGCCACGCCGTCGCCGTAGGTCAGGCAGAACGCATCGTCATCGCCGATGTAGGGCAGGATCCGCTTGATGCGGCCGCCGATCATGGTTTCTTCGCCGGTGTCGATCAACGTCACCCGCCACGGCTCGGCGTGCTTCTGCAGAACCTCCATCCTGTTTTCGCGAAGGTCGAACGTGACGTTCGACTGATGCAGGAAGTAGTTGGAAAAATATTCCTTGATGACGTAGCCCTTGTAGCCAAGGCAGATGATGAAGTCGTTGATGCCGTGGCTCGAGTAGATCTTCATGATGTGCCACAGGATCGGCTTGCCGCCGATTTCGATCATCGGCTTGGGACGAACGTCGGTTTCCTCGGCAAACCGGGTTCCCAGGCCACCAGCCAGCAATACAGCGCGCATTAATTTGCCATTCAATTCGTTGAGATTAATAGGTTTACCGGTATCACTACATGAAATGGGGAAGCGGCGCGAGGCCATGCCGTCATTTCGTGGCAGAATGGTTTATTTGATTTCGCCCGTCAATTTATGGGTTCCCCTGCGGTAATGACTGATAAATCGATTGCCGAGACCATGCGCGTTGAGGTTGAACGCAGCCAAGTAAGGTTGATGGGTTAGCTTAATCTGCGGCTTTAATTGAACCGATCATGGACGGAGCTATGATGAAGCATGAAGCGAAATCGCCCGCAACAGAAGGTTGTCACAAAGCGTAAATCGCGGGCTCGGCCCGATGATCTCGCGAAAAAATATCGGGAAGTGTGCGAGCTCCGGCGCAAACTCGAATGCATTACCGCCGCGGTGGCTTCTCTTCGTTCCAGACAAGTTGAGATGTGAACACGCCGCCGCCAGCGCGACCAGCACTTCCGTGCCGGAGTTAATCCGATGAACCGCTACAATCCGTTCCAGAGCACGTCGTTCAGCCCGGAGCGGGCGTGGGCGGACACCTGGCATCTCTGGACGGTCATGGTGCCGAGACGCTCGATTACCGGGCGGCTGTTGTGGGGCAAGGTATGGCGCCGGCACGACGGCAGGCGCTGGATCTACAAGAAGTTCATCGAATACGAGCCCGACGACCGCGGTTGATGGTTTTGGCCGATCGCTCAGGCGCTGCGGGACGTGCCACTGCGACGCTCGGCGCGAAGTGCCAGCGCAACGCCGATGGCGATGATGGTCATCGTCGCCAGCAGACTGGCCGGAGCGGTGCAGTTGATGCACGTTCCAACGATCGAGAAGGTCTCGCTCACGGGAGCTGCGACAAGGTTCGTCATACCGTCATCCCTGCATCCAGGCTCAAAAGGCCGGAATTAAATGTAGCAGCTTCGTCCTGATCCAGCCAGCGCCCCCAGCGCTCGCCCAAGTCAAATCAGTGATATTTACTCTACCTTGGGTGAATATTAATCGGTCCGAAACGGACCCATCGAACCCCTGATTTTTCTCGCCGCAAAGGCTGCTTTCGAGGCGTCGCAGCTTCGCGTCTCTCCCGTAGCGCGAACCCGATTTACTGTCGATTAACCATGATGTTTTACCGATTATTTACGCGCCAATTTATTTCAGGGCGCGAAGTTTATTTGGGGGGTTTTTCCTTTGTCGTTTTCTCGTAGCCGTGCGACGAGATTAGCCGCCTGCTGGGCGGCCACACTCGTTGTGTCGGGCTGCACCACCCCCATCGCAACGCCCCTGACGACGGTATCGCAACCCAGATTGACTTCTGGGCAGCCGGTGTCTCTGGAAGAAACCTATGCCCAGGCCGGCGGTCCGACCGGCGCGGTGCCGCTTCCGTCACCCTCATCGCAGGCGGTTGCCGTCATGGACGGCGGCAGCGGCAGCATGATCGGCGGGACCTATTCGAAGCGGAAGGCCGCCGGCGCCGACGGGAACGTGGTTCTCAATCTGGCGAGCGTTCCGCTTCAGCAAGCCGCCAAGACCGTCCTCGGCGACATGATCGGCGTGAACTACGTCGTCGATCCCCGCGTCGACGGAGTGATTTCGGTGCAGACGACGCGCCCGGTCAGCAAGGCCGAGGCGCTGGAGATGTTCCAGACCGCGCTGGTGCCGATCGGCGCGGTGCTGGTGCAAAGCCGCGGCACCTACCGCATTGCGCCGGCCGACCAGGCGGCAACGGGCGCGATCGCGACCGGCGACGGTCCCGCCGACAGCGCGATTGCCGGCAACGGCATTCGCGTGGTTTCCCTGAAATACGTTTCCGCCACCGAAGTCGCCCGCGTGCTCGAGCCGATGGTTCCGAAGGGCGCCATCGTGCAGGCTGACGACCAGCGCAACATTCTCGCGCTGAAGGGCTCTCCGGCGGAGATCGAAAGCATGCTCGACTCGATTTCGGTGTTCGATGTCGATGTCATGAAGGGCATGTCGTTCGCCGTCGTTCCGGTGAAAACCTCGCAGCCGGAAAAGATGGTCGACGAATTGAAGGCGATCTTCGCGGCCGAAAAGGAAGGGCCGCTCAAGGGGCGCGTGCGATTCATCGCCAACACCCGGCTTGGCGCCATTCTGGTCGTGACATCGCAGCCGAGCTACCTGCCGCGGGCGCAGACCTGGATCAGGCGGCTCGATGCCAAGGCCGCCGGCTCCGAGCGGCAGCTTCACGTCTATCAGGTGCAGAACCGGCCTGTCGCCGAGCTAGCCAGCGTGCTGCAGTCGATGTTCTCGAACGAAATGAAAGTGGTGAAGCAGCCGACGCGCAGCGTTTCACCGCGGTCGAGGCAGGCCAGCTTCTCGGCAAGCTCGGCCAGGTCGCCCGGACCGGGCGGCTCGGTGACGGATATGGATCAGAACGCCGCGGCCGGCCTGCTCCGGGGCGGGGTCAATCCCGGCAACAATGATCTGCAGAGCCTGCAGCGCGCGCTGAACAACGAGCCGGATGCACTGACGGCGGATCCGACGGAGCGACTTCCGTCGTCCGGCGGCAGTGCACCGGACGGCGAACCGCCGCTCAAGATCGTGGCCGACGAGACCAAGAACTCGCTCCTCATCATGGCCAATGACCGGGATTACCAGCGCGTGCTGCGCGTGATCCAGGGGCTGGATGTCGTCGCCAGCCAGGTCCTGATCGAAGCCGTCATTGCGGAAGTGACGCTTAACGACAAGCTGCAATATGGCGTGCAATGGCAGCTTTCGAAGAAGGGCACGCCGACCGCCTCGTTCTCGAACGCGCTGACCGGCGGCGTGGCATCCGTCTTCCCCGGCTTCAACTATGCCGTCAACGCCGCCAGCATAGCGTCGACGCTCAGCGCACTGAACGCGCTCACGCGCGTCAACGTCATTTCGACACCTTCGCTGATGGTTCTCGACAACAAGACGGCACGCTTGCAGATCGGCGATCAGGTGCCGATCACCACGCAGACCGCGACCAGCGTCGTGACGGCGCAAACGGCGATCGTCAATTCGATCACCATGCAGGACACCGGCGTGATCCTTTCGGTGACGCCGCGCATCAACGAGAGCGGCAGGGTGCAGCTCGAGATCGAGCAGGAAGTCAGCGCGGTGGTTAAGACCACGTCATCGGGCATCGACTCGCCGACCATCCAGCAGCGCCGCGTCAAGACCACCGTCGTTGTCAATGATGGTGAGGTCCTCGCGCTCGGCGGCATGATCCAGGAACAGGCCAGCAAGACCAGCAACCAGATTCCGCTGCTCGGCGACATCCCCGGGCTCGGCGCCGCGTTCTCCAACCGGGGCGATCAGGTTCAGAAGACCGAGCTCGTCATCCTGATCACGCCCAAGGTGGTCCGCGACGGCACCGAAAGCCGTCTTGTGACCGAAGAGTACCGACGCAAGATGCATGTCTACATGCCGCATACGACGTCGCGCGAGCGTACGCCAGCCAACACCTTTCAGCGGATAACGTCACAGTGAGGAAGCGAGCCGCAACCTGTTTGAGGAATTTCTCGCTGTCGGCGAGCCTGGTTTGCTCGCTGGCCGGCTGCGTGACCTATGCCTATCCGATCGTCGAACCGCCGCCGCCCTATGCGGTCCTGCCGGTCGATGAATCCATGAGCTGCAGCGGCATCGCGGCGTCCTTCCGTTATGCGGCGCGCCGTGCCGCCCGGCTGGAATATTGGCTCGCCGTGGGGCCGCTGGCGGGCTACGGCTACGAGCGTTATCCGCTCGATGCGCCCAAGCAGCTCATCGATGAACGCAGGCGGCTCGACGCGCTGGCGGATCTGCAGCGCTACAAGGGCTGCACCGTGATGGAGCCGGGCCCCGCCGTTGTCGAGGAGCGGCTGAAGCTCGAAGGCTCGGTACGTCCGCCACCGCCTCCACCTGTACCTCCCATGCCACCGCCGGTCGTGCTCAATTCAAAGGGCTAGCTAGGGCGTGAACCCATAAAATCAGAGTGCTCGGCGGACGTCCGCTTTGGTGCGCATTCCGGACTCAAGTCTTATATTGCGTGAGGTCCGAAAGGGCCAAAAACCGACATCGACAGCGTGGGGGCTGACGCTACGCGAACAGATCAGCACCGGCCGGTGTGAAACGCACATAAGTGCCGCTCTCATGCATCGTCAGCCAGCCGCGCTCGATGGCGAGCGCCATGCCCGCGCCGTATTCGGCCGAGCTGCCCTTGTCCTTGAACAAAAACGGGCCGTTGATCAGCTCGACGTGGAGGCGCCCGTCCTGCACCGGCTCGACGGTGCTGGCGATCTCAACGATGCGGGCGCGCGGCCCTCTCGGGATCAGCGTAGGGTCGAGCTTCGGAGTATTTCATCAACGTTCTTTCGATGAGCTACGGGCGCGACGCAATGCCTTTTCCAGCTCGCTCTTCTGCTTGTGCCAGCGTGCGTCTTCAGCCTGTGCCCGTGCTTCGATGTCGGCGCGCTCGGTCTCGATGACATCAACCCTACGGGTATGCTCCCGCTCGGCCTTATCAAGCGCGGCCTGAACTTTCTCAATGGCCCGCTCGCGACGCTGGCGGGCATTTTCCCTCGCCGCCTCTTCCTTTCGGCTCTCGGTGTCGCGCCTCCATTTCTCATAGGCAAGTGCCGCCTTGACTACCTTCTGGTCGATCTCGCGAGGTGACCGTTCCTTTCGCTCCCGCGCTGGCGATCCGGTCAGAACGTCCGCGAAGTATTCCTGCTCGGGATCGCCGCTCAGGTTGAAGGAGAGAACGGCGACCGAAGGTTTATCCGGAAGCGGCAGAGTGGCCTTCGGTGGTTCTATAGGGCTATCGTAGCCTGCTACGCCCGAGGGCTCTTGCGCTGCCCGCACTTGTCCAATGAAACGGAAGCCTCTGCGCGGCAGGGTTTTGATGAGGCGCTGTTCGCCGCCCGAATCGCCAATCGCGTTCCGGGCGACATTCAGGCGGGTCGTCAGCGCTGCATCGGACACGCTGCGCCCGTTCCAGATAGCGTTAATGAGGTCGTCTTTGCTAACAACGCGCGCCCTGTGGCGGATCAAGTATTCCAGCAAATCGAATACCTGTGGCGTGACAGAGACGACGTCCGCTCCGCGATACAGCTCGCGCAGGTTGGTGTCGAATGCGTAGTCCTCGAAGAGATAGCGCAAGGCGCGTGATCCCTTGGATGAGGGGCGATTTCACGGCCCGGCCGTCGGCCGGGTAGTCCAAGAATAAGCTTCTGGTGAGGAAAATGTAAGCTGCTGATCAAGCACGCCTGCCGATCTCCTGCCGCCTTGAATGGTGCAGCACCCTCGAGAGGCCCGAATGAGCACGATCAACGACATAATTTGGCTGGATAATCTCGCGCATGAGGTGAAACGAGCCAATGATCTCAGGGAAAACAGCAAGCCATAAAAGCCGTTGCACGGCGTAGGGCGCGGCTTCCGTTGTCAAAAGGCGACATCGCGCGGCTCCACATGCGTTTCTGTTTTACCCTTGAAGGCGGACATTCGTACGGCAGGTCGGTTAAGGGCCTAAGAGCAGACCTTTGGACTGTCGGCTGCGATGGCTTCGACTGGCGTTTCGGTCAGCTAGTTATCTCGCGTTCCGCTCCACCAACGCATCTGCTGCGCCTTGCCGCTCTGCTCCAAAATCATCTGCAGAGCTGCGGCAAGACGTTCGACCGTGTCGGTTGTTGGGATCTTCCTCAGTAGCCGTCGAACGAAAGGACGCGAAGGTTCGATGAAACACAGGAAGCAGTTCTCGCATTTCTGGTAATTGCCGCATCCGACCCAGACGGGAAAAGCAGGATTTTCGAGATCGATCCGCCACCCCCAATCCTCCGGACCCACGCGCGAAACCGCGAACCCGTGGCGCGGCAGCTCCTCCGACAAAAACTCTGCCAGTCGTTTTCCATACAGCCCGGGATTGACCTGTTCATCCTCGCCAGGCTCAGGCGGAAACGCTGTGGAGACGAATTCGAGATGCGTTCTCATTTGAGGGGCGTGGTTGGATCGTTGTGCCGGGCGGCGAGAACCAATACGGTCTGAAGGTTACCGAGCGATTGCGAAATCCTGAGCATTTGCAGAATGGCCGCTTTGGGTCACAAGCGGCGGTCCGACCACTCAGATCGTCAGGTCCGCTCTCGCCTTGCTCAAAGGGGCTGACGAAAATGCCGTCGATCCGGCGCGCCAGTAGTCGAGCGAGGTTGGTCTTTCGGAGGTGCAAGGGCAGTTTGCGAACGTCCAATTCATTTATCAGCATCTAGCTGTGGGTGCTGATCAACAATAGGAAAAATTAGGTCCCGCGCAACATAGCCCATTATATCCTCGATTGCGCGCTTGTAGCACGTCCGTTCTTGATCGTCGCTGATATTTTCGACCTCATCCAATATAGCCCCAATCGTTTTGTCTATGGAAATCGCTAACGCTATAAGTTTTTGGGCGGTTGCAGCATCCATTTTGAGACTCCGCGATCAAACGTTCAGCTAGTAATCGGCATTTGGCCTCAAGCATTTTCGTATACAGCGCCGATAGAGGCCAGGGCGATCGGATGAAGGCCAAGTCCCTGACGCCTCTATCAGGTAGACCTTCATTGCAGAACCTCGGTCAGTCAGAGACCCCCCACTTAATGGCAGAAAATGCCTTCTGGACGAGTTAATAGCTTAGGTCAAAGTCACCAAACTGTGGACTTCGGCTTCGGGTCATTCGCGTCGATTTTGGCATGTCCCCAGCATGTCCGGTTAGGGGTTAATCTCGGAAATGCCGGTTGTCCGATTTTGCCAGGTGAAGGCATCGGTTCGGACGTGATTCAAGCGCTCAAATCGGGGCCTCGAATCATGCGGGATGAACTGACGGACTTTGAATTGGTTGCCATCAGGCCGTTCCTTCCGAACAAGCCGCGTGGCATTCCCCGTGTTGACGACCGGCGCCTCGCATCAATCCGAATTTGGTTGTGGGCTAATGGGTCCGCGCCCTAGTTGCAGCTTCATCGTCGATGTGGAAGCTCAGCTTGCCGCCGCATCGCGAACACGCAGGCACGCACGTCCCGTGCCCTGGGCGCTTTCGTGCCGCGTGCTTGATGAATCGATATCGCCGCGTCGCCATTCGCGAATGACGAAGGGACGCCCGTTGCCGCCTTCCAGCGAGACCAGCGCCTCGCGTATGAAGCGGGTGCCGTCCGAGGCGCTGATATCCGCGCGGATGGTTATGCTGCCGCCTGTGGGCAGGCCCCGCTTGCCGGCCACCTGCTTCGGCTCGACATTCAGCAACCTCAGTGTCGCAGGAGAGGCGGCTTCCATGTCGGGCTCGGGCCGGCCGGAGCGAACCGTGACATGGCGAAGCGCCGCCCGAAACAGAAGGGGCGACATGCCGTCGATCTGATCGAGCTGCATCACGGTGGTGAAGCGTGCTTCATTGGGTCTCGCGCCTGGCGTGCTCTGCGCCTTGGGTTTGCGGAATTCGATGATCTGCGACACGATGCGGCTGCCTCTCGACTGATCGCCCGTGAGTGCGGTGAAGAAGCGCGTCAGCGCGGCCGGGCTCGCCGTGTTCAGGTCGATCTTCCCGGTCTCTTCCTCGACCGTGATGGTGGCGCGTTCGCCGCCGGGCAGCCGGCACCGAAGCGGAAAATTAACGGCTTGCTCGGGCGTTGGGGCCAGCGCCGCGGCAATTACCAGGTTGACGGCGCTTTCCGCGGCCATCTCGGCGGCGGCCACCGAAGCGTAGTTCGACGAGGTCTTGGTGCGGTAACGGGCACCGACGATGACGGCCATTCCGAGCAGCGTGATCAGGCCCAAGGTCCAGATCACCGCGACCAGCGCGAAGCCCGATTGGCTGGCCTTGCGGCGGCGCAGGGCAGGGCATTCCGGCCGGCCGGGGACGGAAAATCGGTTCGTTCGTGCCCGGTCTGCCATGGCGGCCGATTTTTACGCAGGAATGGCAAACAAAGCGTCAAAGCTTTGGTTAATCAAAACCTCCTAGAATCGCGACGACGGAAAATCCCGTGAGACTTGCCGAGCGCGCGAATGTCATTCGATATCCAGGAATTGCTGCGCCCGGCTGTGCCCCTGAGCCGGGCCATTGAACCGCCGGGACCAAAGGACGCCGGCTTCGCCCAGGCATTCTCCGATGTTCTGGTCGGCAAGGATCTGGTCGATGCCGCCGCCATCGGCCGGTCCCGGCGAGCCGCTGACGCCGCCTCCGAGCGCTTCGACCTCGTGCTGGTCAAGCTCGGTCTGATTTCCGAGGCCGACCTCTGTCTGGCCTACGCCACCTATTGCGGCCTGCCGCTGATCGGGCCGGCGGATTTGCCGGCACGGCCGGTTCTGGCCGACCGCCTGCAGCTCGCCTTCCTCAAGACCAACCGGATCCTGCCGATCTCGTTTGACGGGCGGCGCCTGTTGATCGCCACCGCCGATCCCTTTGTCGATGAGTCCGTCAAGGCCATCAGCTACATGCTCGACGTGCGCGTCGATCTCGCTGTGATCGCGCCGGCGGAAATCGAGCGCGCCTTGCGGACGCTGTATCAGGACGCGGCGCCCGAGATGCAGCCTGAGGAAACCGACGGCATCGCGCTTCCCGGCAATGACGGCAGCGAATTCGACGTCGAGCGCCTGCGCGATATCGCCAATGAGGCACCGGTCATTCGGCTGGTGAATCAGATCATTGCAAGAGCCGTCGAACGTGGCGCTTCCGACGTGCATGTCGAACCCGGTCGCGATGCCGTCGCCGTGCGATACCGTATCGACGGATTCTTGCAGCAGGAGCGTGTCGTGCCGGCGGCGCTGCGTGCCGCATTGACGACGCGCATGAAGATCATGGCCAAGCTTGATATCGCCGAGCGGCGGCTGCCGCAGGACGGCCGCATCAAGACGGTGGTGCGCGGCGTCGAGATCGATATCCGTGTCTCGACCTTGCCGACGGCGTTCGGCGAAAGCGTCGTGATGCGAATCCTCGACCGCACCCGGGTGGAGCTGGATTTCACCAAGCTCGGGCTCGACGGCAAGACGCAAGGATCTCTCCAGCGCCTGATGGCGCTTCCGAACGGCATCATTCTGGTCACCGGCCCGACCGGCAGTGGCAAGACGACGACGCTCTATACCGCGCTGAAGGATCTCAATCGGCCCGAACTGAAACTGTTCACGGTGGAAGATCCGATCGAATACCAGCTCTCCGGAATCAACCAGATTCAGGTCCAGCCCCAGATCGGTCTCGACTTCCCGACCGCGCTTCGCTCGATCCTGCGCCAGGACCCGGACATCGTCATGATCGGCGAAATCCGCGACCTCGAAACCGCGCGCATCGCGATCCAGGCGGCGCTGACCGGCCATCTGGTGTTCTCGACCCTGCACACCAACAGCGCGATCGCCGCGATCACGCGCCTGATCGACATCGGCCTGGAGCGTTACCTTCTCGCTTCGACGATCGCTGGCGTGATGGCGCAGCGCCTGGTCAGAAAACTCTGTCCGGCGTGCTCGCGACCGCATAGCGAGAGCGAACGGGCGCACGGCAAGCTCAAGATGGCGATAGCGGGCCATCCGCAAGTGGATTGGTCGCACAGCCGGCAGTCGGTTGGCTGCGAGGCCTGCGGCAACACCGGCTATAGCGGCCGTACCACGATATCGGAACTGTTGATCATCGACGACAGCGTTCGCGAAGCCATCGGCAGAAGGAGCCAGGACCAGCGCACGGTCGAGCAGCTTGCGCGCGAAGCAGGCTTTCACACGCTGTATGAGGATGGCCTCATGAAGGTCGGGGCCGGCGAGACTTCGCTCGAAGAAGTTCTTCGCGTCACCCGCGCAGCCTAAAGGGAGAACGGGCCCTTGGCGACCTTTCACTACAAGGCTTACACGGCGCGAGGTGCGATCACGGCAGGAACGATCGTTGCTGAGGGCGTCGATGCGGCGATCGATGCGCTCTATGGCGCGGGGCTTACGCCGTTCGAAACCCATGGCGTCGCCGACCATGCGCCAGCACGCGCGAGCCAGCCATCCGCGTCGCCGCAAGAGACGGAAACGTCGGTCTGGAAGCGGGAGGTCGTTCAGTCAAACCGGTTCAGCCTGAAGGAACTGACGGCCTTTACGGTTGAGCTGGCTTCGCTGATCAATTCCGGACTGACGCTCGATGCCGCATTCCGCATCATCGCGGGGCCGGGCGCTGCGCCGAAAACCGCGCGTCTTGCCAACGGGCTTCTCAAGGACGTGCTGGCCGGATTGCAGCTCTCGGAAGCGATGGCGCAGCGGGCGGACGTGTTTCCCTCGGACTACCGCGCCATTCTGGCCGCCGGCGAAGCCGGAGGGGGCACCGGGCAGGTGTTGACGCAGATCGCCGAGCTGTTGGCGCGCCGGCTTGAGATC
The DNA here is from genome assembly GCF_001440475.1 of Bradyrhizobium lablabi. Classification (GTDB taxonomy): domain Bacteria; phylum Pseudomonadota; class Alphaproteobacteria; order Rhizobiales; family Xanthobacteraceae; genus Bradyrhizobium; species Bradyrhizobium lablabi. Next base: position 105,821 of record NZ_LLYB01000034.1, read on the forward strand.
CGCAACAAGATCACGTCGGCGCTGGTCTATCCGATGGTCCTGATCCTGATGTCGCTGGTCTCGGTCGTCGTCATCGTCTTCGTGCTGATACCCAGCATCTCTCCGATCTTCACCGACGCCGGCCTTCCGCTGCCGGGCATCCTGCATTTCTTCGAGGAAGTTCAGGACAATTGGCTGATCGTTCTGCTCGTGGCCGCGCTTTGCGGCGCGGCGGGTTTCGTGGCATGGGGCAGGGCGAAACAAAACCCCGAGATCATGCTTGGCGCAGACCGGTTGAAATGCTCGCTGCCAGTGGTTGGTCGGATCGTGCAAAGCCGAGAGGCCGGCGGCTTTGCGCGTGCGCTCGGCACGCTGCTCGTTGCACGGGTGCCGTTGATGTCGGCGATGCAGACCGCGCGTGCGCTCGTCACCAACCGGCATCTGAATGCGCTCTACGGGAATGCCATCAAGCGTGTTCCGGAAGGCACGCCGCTGCATCGCGCCTTCGATAGTGACGGCCTGTTACCACCCGCATCGCTTCGGCTCGTTGCTGTCGGCGAGGAGTCCGGTCAGCTCGGCCCCATGCTCATTCAGGTGGCCACCGTGATCGAGGCCGACCTGCAGCGGCGCATCGAACGCATGGTCGGCCTGCTGACGCCGGCTTTGACGCTTCTGATCGGCGGCGGCATCGGCGGGCTCATCATGCATGTGATGAGTGCGGTGCTGTCGATCAACAATCTCGCATTCCAATGAAGCGCCCTGCGCCATCCTCAGCCGGGTTCACGCTGGCCGAACTGCTCGTGGTCATCGGCATCATCGCCCTTGTTCTCGCTGGCACGCTGTCCGCGAAACCGAAGGCCGCGGCAACGCGTGTCGCCGTCACGGCCCGCTCCGTCACGGCGACGCTTCAGCTCGCCCGCGCGCAGGCGATGTCGAGCAATGCCGAAACGCTGTTCCGCATCGACGTCGAGAGCGGCCGGTTCGGCTTGCAGAACTCCATGCACGCGCTGCCGCGCGGAATGGCTGGCGCGGTGGTGGTTGCCGAGACGGAACGTTCCGGCGACACGGGCGGCATCAGATTCTATCCGGACGGCCAGTCGTCCGGCGGCGAGATCGCGCTGACGCTGGACGGGCGGTCGGCGCGGATCGCCGTCAACTGGCTGACGGGCGAACCGCGATTGATCCAGTGATGGGCGCGCGATCCAGACGGATACTGGCAAAGCGCAAGGGCGAGCGCGGATTTGCGCTGCTCGAAATCCTCGTCGCCTTCGTCATCCTGGCGCTGGGGCTAGGCGCGATATCGACCGGCGTCGTGGTGGCGATGCGTTCCGACGCGCGCACGCAGGTCTATCGTACCGCGCTGCGCGTTGCGCAGTCCCGTCTCGAAGCCGCCGGCATTTCCGAGACGCTCGTGGCGGGCACCCGCGAAGGGCTGGTCGCGAACAAATTCCGGTGGCGGCAGACGGTGACGGAAGTTCGTTCCGCCGACTATGCGCGCGCGCCGCAAGGCGCACGGCCGGCGCCTGCAAATGGCGCACTGCGGTCGTTCTGGGTTGAAGTCGCCGTCGAGGCGCCGGACGGCACCGCCACGAAACTTGCGGCATTGAAGCTTGTGGCAGAGGCGAGACAATGATGCGGGCGGTGAATAGCCGGCTGATTTCTCGCGTCGCTGCCCGCAGAAGAGGTGAGCAGGGGCTGACGCTGATCGAGCTGCTGCTGTCGCTCGCCATTCTGGCGATCTTGACCGGCTTCCTGGCCGGCGGATTGTCGATGGCCCGGCGGGCCTTCGGCGCCGATCGCGCCAGCGAAATCGGAAGCGAAACCAGTGCCGCGATCCAGACCGTGGCGGCGCTGGTCGGGTCGGCGCTGCCGGTCCGGTTTGACGGGGCAGGTCCAAAGGACGCGATCGGGTTCGATGGCCGCGGCGAGGTGATCTCGTTCGTCGGATTGAGCGAGGGGCGGTCGCTACGGGGTGGGCCGCACAAGATCGTGCTGCGGCGAAGCGGCAGCGATATCGTCGTTGATTTTGTCGCCGTTCCCGGAGTCCGATCGAAGGAGGGCTCCGAGCCATCCCCAACCCGCGTCGTGGTGCTCAGCGGCGTGCGCGAAATTCGCGTGGGATATTTCGGTACCGTGGACGCCAAGGTCAAGCCGGCCTGGCGGACCGACTGGATTCGCGCCGAGCGGCTGCCGGATCTGGTTTCGATCCGGATCGAATTCGAGGACGAACGGCGCAATGAGCCCGCCACCATCGTGGCGCTGCGTCAGGGCTAATGCCTCACCGATTTTTTCGGAACATCGTGCCCGAATAACGAGATGAGCCGATAACTGAATGCAGTTAAAGCGGGCTGTGAGGTGCGGCCGAAGCCTTACACGACCGGGCTAGGGCCCAAGGACCAGGTCAGTCGATCGCCTGCCAGGCCCTTGACGGCTACTTTGCATGGGGTTGTTTTCGATATTTTTGTTTGGGCGGGTCAACACAGCATTGGGCCGGACCCGATCTCATCATGCTCCAGGGCCGCTCGTTACCCTTCGTAAAGAATTAGTAAATAGGCTTCGTCCATTCGAATCGAATGTCCCGATCCGGGAAGTGACGATCATGCCTGTCGCCGATCTGCCCGCACCTCAAGCCGGTGGCCTCCACGTCCTCGCGGCGTGGGGCAGCAGCTTTGCGCAATGGTGGCTGGCGGGTCTGCGCGATGCGGTTCCCGCGCACTGGCGCGAATGGGCTGCCGGCGAGGCGAGACCGATCATGACGCTTTGGCGGGATGGCGACGGCGTCACGTGCCGCTTGGCGTCTGCCGCCGGTCCGGCGGAAATCCGGATTCCCTTATCTCACTTCAGCGTGGCCGCACTCGAACAGTGGCTCACCGAACAGGGCGTTTCGCGGGATGCCGTGACGGTCGCACCGGTGATTTCGCGCGAGCTTTTCTTTCTGCGCGAGTTGAGCGTGCCCAGGGCCGCTTTCGGTGCCCTGCCCAGAATCCTCGAGCAGGACATCTTGCGGCGAACCCCGTTCCAGCTTGCGGACATCTGGCACGCAGCAACCGCCGTTGGAGAGGAAGCGGACGGCGTCGTGCCGATGTGTCATTGGATCATCCGGCGCGATCGCGCTGAGGCCGCCTTGTCGGAACTCGGTCTGGCATCGCGGGATGTCGACTGCCTGGCGGTGACGGATGCCGGCGGTGAGACCGTTCCCGTGATCACGTTCCGCACTGTGAGCGACGAAGACCCGGCGTGGGCGCAGCGCGCGGTCCGGCTGCTGGCGGTCGCGGCCCTCGGGGCCGTCCTGCTTGGGCTGGTCGTCTTCGAATGGCGGCAGGCCAGCGTTGCCGCCGCGCTGGAGACGGCGCTCATCGAGGCGCGGCAATCGGCTCAAAGCGGCCGCGACGGAATGGATCCCGCCGCGCGCCTGTTCGCGATGAAAGCCGACAGCGGTGTTCTCGCCGTGTGGGACGAGCTGTCGCGCATTCTGCCCGATCATACTTTTCTGACGGAAACCCGCATCGCCGACGGCACGGTGACGCTTTCGGGCTTTTCAGCTGATGCCGCAGGTCTGGTTCGTATCATCGACCGGTCGCCGCTGTTTTCCGGCGCGACGCTGACGTCTGCGATCACGACTGACGCGAACGAGCGCAAGGATCGCTTCAGCATCCTGTTCAAGCTGCGTGGCGCCCGTGCGGCGCGGCCGGCCGCAAGATCCCGGGCCGTGCCATGATTCAGAATCTGAAACTGACGCGCGCAACGCCGTTCCTGGCATTCAACGCCGCCGCGATCCTCTTCGTTCTCATCTTCCTCGTTGCACCAATCCTGGGGCACTTCGCCGTCAGGAGCGAAGAGATTTCCGACCATGCGGCACAGCTTGCGCATTTCCAGAATGTGACGCGCACGGCAAAGAAGTCGGCCGGCAGCGTCGGGCGAACAGGCGATCCTTTCCTTCCCGGCACTGAAGAGCGCGTTGCCAGTGCCGATCTGCAGGCCAGCCTGAAGTCGATGGCCGCGAACGCCGGTGTCAATCTGCTCGCGATACGGGGATTGCAGAATGGCCGGGCCCAGTCGCTGTCCATGATCGCCGTCAGCGTCGAGCTCGAAGGGCCGTTGAAGACCGTTCGGGACATGATCTTTGCGATCGAGAATCAGACGCCGCTGTTGTTTGTCTCCTCTGCCTCGTTCCGCAGCCTGGCGGACGGGGAGGACGGTCCGATCAGGGCGGAGCTCAGGGTTCAGGGCGCGATCCGGGACGGTTCGCAACCGCCCGGTGACCGGGCGGTGGATCAGCAAGCCGGCCGCCGTTCGACCGTGGTGGAGCGGACGCCATGACGTCGTTGGCGCAGATGGTTCAGCTCCGGCTGGCGGGCATGAGCGGCTCGCCGCGGCAATTCGTAAGCTCGCAGCTCGCGGCCATGCTTGGGCGGGCCGAGCTGCCCGGCCGAAGCGAATTGGTGGCGCTGCGGCCTGCGAAGCGTGTCCTCATCATCGGCTTTGCGGCCCTCATCGGGCTGGCCGCGGTGGCAACGTTCAGCGCGGTGATTTCCCTCGAGCTCTCGACGGTCACGGCTCCCACATGGCTTGGCGGCCGCGGCTCGGCCGTCAAGGCCGCCGGCGCCCGCGCCTCCGCAGGAGGCTTTGAGAATATCCTGCAGCGCCCGCTGTTCTCGCGGAACCGGCAGGTTCTCGTGGCGGCGGAGCCGGCCTCCGCGCCACCGCCGATGGCGGCGGCATTGGATTCCGGAATTACCCTGAAAGGGGTGTTCATGAGCGACGGGGTGGCCAAGGCGTTCCTGATGTCGTCGCAAAACCCGGTTGGCGTGTGGGTTCAGGTCAATGAGCAAATTGACGGCTGGCGGGTCGCGGCCGTTACACCGGAGCAGGTCGTGTTGGAGGGGCAGGGCGAGAAGCTGACCGTTCCCCTGAATGCGAGCGGGAGATGATTCGCGCGCTCCGAAAGACCTGCGACCGTACCGGCCGCTTTTTCGGCGACACGCTGGCGTGGCAGCCGTCCGGGCGGCAATACATTGTCGTGGCATGGGGCCTGATCGCCGGCGCGATCTGGCTCGCCATCGGCCTTGCAGGCGATCCTGGCTGGACATCGCCGGCCTTGGCCGGCTGCTACCTTGTCGTGCTGTTGGCCTCTGTATGCGCCATAGACGGCCGCTACGGCATTATTCCAGACAGCATGGTGCTGGCGCTGGCCGCAGGCGGCGCGCTACAGACCTATCTGTGGGGCTCGGCAGACGTCTGGTCACGTGGGTTGGAGGCCACGCTGGTCTTCGCCGCCGCGGCCCTGTTCCGCGCCTGTTATCGCTGGCTGCGCGGCCATGACGGCCTGGGTTTCGGTGACGTGAAATTTGTCGCGGCGGGCACCCTTTGGATCGGCGTGGAAGGAATTCCGGGCCTGCTGCTGATCGCGGTAGTGTCTGCGTTGGCCAGCTTGCTGATTCTGAGATCGGAAGGGCATGAGCTGGATCGCAAGCAGGCGATCTCGTTCGGCCCGCACCTCGCCATCGGCCTCTGGTGGATCTGGGTGTTGGGACAGCAGGCCGCTTAGAGCCAGGCGTCTTTTATCGAGCCGTAGTGGGGGCAATAGAAAAGCCGCCCGAAGGCGGCCCTTCGCTTCATTGAGGAAGATGGGATCAGGCGGCCAACGCGGCCGGCCGCGATTTCCGGCGATAGGCCATGAAGCCGACGCCGGCGAAGCCCAGGATCAACATCGCCCAGGTCGATGGCTCGGGAACGGCGTTGACCTGTATCGAGACGTCGGCCAGTTGCCGGTTTTCCGCGCTAAAGAGCTTGAGGTCGAACGTGTAGACGCCGGAAACATTCGGATTGAAATTGATCGGGCCGCCCAGAAAGGCGAAGCCGAGATTCTCGCTGTTCTGATAGAGCGGGCCGCCGATCGGCGTATTGTCCCCGATTATAATAGGATCGAACGCCAATGATCCTCCGGGACCGGTAATCGTCAGCAGCGAATGGGTGCCTGTCAGCGAGCCGGGATTGACCGAGAACTCGAAGTTCCACAGCGCCTTGCCGGACGAGTTACCCGCTGGGGCGATGTACAGATTTCCGGTTGGCGTGATCGGACCGATAAATCGAAGCGAAGCACGCAATCCGAGCTCCACCCCATTGTCCTCGCTGTCGACTGTGAAATGGCCGTTGCTGGTGCCGCTCCCCTGGGTCCAGCCCGACGCCAGATTCTGATTAAACGTGACGACCGCCGAGGCGGAGCTGACAAACGACGTCAACGCCAGCGCGGCCCCCAGACCGATCAAGCCCAGCGACGAAAACCGCATAATACCCCCCCCATTTATTATTGGTTGTATTTTCCTTAAACACGTTATTTTAATTAGAGTCAATCTTCGGTGGGGATAACACTTCGTTGCACGCGAATCGGCCTACTTGTTTCGCATTGCGGAATCGGCATGTGGTCGGCCGCCTTGGGGATTAAATCAAGCCGGCTGCTAATCTCAGGATGACTTGTCCTTGGCAGGCCATAACTGCCGAGCAGTTCTCGCAAATAGGATACCAGCCGCGCCGCCTGCTATTTTCTCAAACGCATCGATCAACGTGCCGTGCCGGTCCGGTGTCGTGGTCTGCAATATCTCGAGCAGCACCGCGGCGCCGAACACGATGCAGCAAACAAGAATCAGGCGCCGAGGGTAGGCGAACCCGAACAGGGCGCCGAGGATGGCGAACGCGATCACGTGCTCGAAATGGGCATAGGTCTGCATCGCCGGCCGCATCAGGTACGGCGCGAGCTTGAAATAGATTGAATAGACAAAGCCGACATGCGTCAGCGTGGCGTAGGCAATCACGATGACCGCGATCCATGCCGCTACCGGCATTAGCCTGGTGACGAGATTCCGGTTCATACCGGACTTGCGCATTGGCGATCGCTTTCGTGCGAATGATTTGGGCTGCATAACCTTATCGCGTCTCGGCTGTCGAGCCCCACGCTCGACCGCAGGAACGCTGGCTGTTCCTTCGGAGCATGCGGTGGTGCACAGGGCTTTGCGCTCGCCAAGTAATTTTCACCCAAACGGGTCCGTGCGTTTACTGGCTGGCGGTTCTGATTCGAAAATGTAGGGGGCGGCTCGAATTTTGCCGTTCCCTTGTCGCGTCAATTAGAATCGGAATTTTTAATATCGATTAATTAAATGCGGCGCGTGATCAGAAATTTAAATTCACCTCGCCAGCCAGGCTGTTGGGCAAAAAAGAAGCCGCCCGATCGGGCGGCTTCCAACTCAGATACGGCTGAGATCGTCAAGCGAGACGAAAGCCGATCTTCTTCGAAGTTTCACGGCGACGATAGGCCAGAAAGCCAACGCCGACAAAGCCCATGATCATCATCGCCCAGGTCGACGCCTCGGGGACAGCCGCCACCGACGCGTTATCGACCACAAAATCTCCCGCGGGCACGCCCTGTCCGTGGAAATTCAGCGAGAAAGTATAGGGTCCGGAGCTAGCCGAGAAAATGGCCGAATAGACGGTCCATCCGCTCGCCAATGTCTTGGCAGTGAAAAGNTGGGGAAAGCACGCCGTCTACACTCGACTGGAGGGTGGCATCGAATGCGTTANCGCCGACCATTGTTGGGGGAGTAGACTTCGAAGCTGACCTGGTAGCTCTGACCCTGCGTCAGGCTGATTGCCTGGGAGATCGACTCGTTGGTGTGGTCCGAAACAAAATAAGCGCCATAATTGCCACCATTGGGCGCGGTGGGGATCGGTTCCCCGAACGCGCCGGTGGGATAAGCGCCACCTTGATTATAGGCAATGACAACCTGAGGGTAGGTGCCCTCACCGCCGGTATTCACCGTCCAGCCCGAGAAATTTCCTGTTTCAAATCCGCCATTTAGCAGCACATTCGCCTGCGAGGCGCCGCTCTGAAGAAGAACGCCAATTAATGCAGCGCCAGTAAATTTGAGCAGCTTATTCATTTTATCTCTCCTGGAATTTAATAAGATATTAATATCTGCGAATTCAAGCCAAGTCAACCGCGGCGTATGAAATTCCAATCATTCGCCTATCCGTTCTTTAGGCATTTTTGCCCATTTTTTGAACGTGGAGCCAGTTTCGGTGTTTTATCNACCTCAGTTCAACTCAACCAGCCGATTGCAGACTAATATCTTTCGAGAAAAANCCCATCTCAAAATACACACTATTCAAAATTTCGATCCTTTTTCAAGGCGCAATTAACGTTATTCACCCTGCGATCGCCGCCCTGGGAAACTCCGAACGTGAAGCGCTATTGCGGGGAAACCGAAATAGTTAAAAGCTGAGACCAAAACTCTGAGGTTGACGCGGCTAAGTGGCTATTGTCGAAGTAGGCCGGTCGCCCTTCGATCGTTGCCGAACAGGAGCCTGTTCGGCAAAGAGCTCGCGAAGGTGAGACGGTGGCCTCTATCGACGGCTCGCTTTGCTCCAGGACGTCAAAGAAATAATCGAACTTTGACCGGTATTGTTGACTCGTGAACTCTAACGATTCGGTGAGCGGCTTGTTGGGGTAAGCCTTGGCTAGCGCCTCAGGAACGCTTTGCTTTGCTCCCGGTAGAGGCTCCCATATCACGACTCGTAGCCCCATTCTTCTTAGGTGGGCGACCGTTGCCGGAAATTGGCGCTTGAATAGCGCGATCGCTTCTTCCTTGGGTAAGCTTACAGTTTCCGAGGTCGTGAGAAATCCTTCTCGCGCCTGCAGCCACGTCGATACCAGCAACGTATTCTTGATCTCGGGCGACCTGTTGAGAAACTCAAGCACTTCATTATTGAATTCAAAGCAGCCCCGATTATGCACGAGGTGAATTCCCTGCAACGGCGGACAGGAGTGTCGAAAGATAAAGAAGGCGGATTCCCCTCTCGTATTTAGCCACTTGTCGAACGCCCCATATGCGGCCCATGCATGCGAGTCCCCGTAAATCAGCCAGGTTGGCTTCGTATCGGCCGCTCCAATCTTGCAAAAACTAGCAAGGTCGATTTTGCCCGACTTGAATTGGCATGGAAGCTCGCCAGTTTTGTCGGCGGCAAAGCCGGCCAATTTGATTGCCTCGGGAGCATAACGTTGCGGGAGGCCGTTCCCTGCGTAGATCCAGAAACAGATGATGGCCGTTGCAGCAAGCGCGGCAAGATAGCCAGTGCCCAAAGACCGAGCGGACCGTAAAATGCGGCTTGTCCGGACCGGCTCCTCGACCATGTGGAATATCGCGGACGCGATCGCCAGCGATAGTGCGAAAGCGAACCATTTGGCCGGTTTGTTGTAGCTTTCCGCCATGAGCCGCGCGGCGAAGATATGGACCGGCCAGTGCACCAGGTACAGTGGGTACGAAATTTTGCCGATATAGGCGGCCGCCGCATTGCTCATGCAGCTTGAGAAATACGTTGTTTGACCGGTCGATGCCAGAATCACGAGTGCCGCGCCGATTGTTGGCAGCAGAGCAAAATAGCCGGGAAAGTAGAAGGCTTTTTGATAGCCTAGCAGGCTCCAAGCGATCAGACCGATACCGATGACCCCTGCAATTTGACTGGCCAGTGGTCGAAGGGTGAACCGGGCGCGCAGCCCCACGATCAATGCTCCCAGCAGTAATTCCCAAGCGCGTGTCGGCAGGAGATAGAAAGTGGCCTCCGGCTTGAGTTGAACAAACAATACGTTCAGGAAAAATGAGAGAAAGAAAATGGCGAGTATTATCTGCCAGATATGGCGCCTCGCGTATCGGTAGATCAAAATTAGAAAGAGCGGATAGATTAGATAGAATTGCTCTTCAACGGCGAGCGACCATGTGTGGAGCAAGAAGGCTGAACTGCTATCGAGCCCGAAATAGTTTACAGTCCTCCAGTAGTAGATATTAGCAACGTAAGTTTGCGCGACGATTGCCTGCTTCGATAGTTCAATCAAATTGGACGGATACAGGCAGACAAGCCCCGCCAGAAAAACAATGAGGAGTGTGGCAAGAAGGGCGGGGGCGAGGCGGCGGATGCGATTCAGGTAAAAACTGCCAAGACTGAATGAGTCGGCATTGATTTGCCGGCTGATTATCGAGGTGATCAAGAATCCCGAAATTACGAAAAAGACGTCGACACCCGTGAATCCACCTTGGCTTAATTCCAGCAGGTCAAAATGGAACACCAAAACCATCAAGACAGCGATTGCCCTCAATCCGTCGATGGCCGGAAAGTATCGATCGTCAGATGCGCGATCGGCGGTCGTGCCCTTGCTGTCGAATATGAGCGAATGAGAAAATATCTTCATTGATGGATGCTGGGCTTTGAAAAGTGAGATTGTTCGAGCAGACCTTTGAAGATCGAATGGCTCACCTATGGCGCGCTCATCAACAGAAGTGGAAGGCCCAATGGGTCAGTCTGGGTCCGTGCTGGCATTCAGATCAGCCTCGATAATTGTTTTGAACGATGCATGCTTGGCAAATTGCCCGATCTTATTTCGCTACCCGACATTCTCGTAGCAAGGATATTGTCCTCAATTGTTCCGCCATTTGGTGATTTGAGGTAAGTACTACCCAGCCCCTTTTTGCGCCCGTTTCTTCCCTTGATCTGGTGGTGGGGTAGAAGGACGACAATTCCGGAAGGTCGGACTTTTCAACATAGGCGAGGGATAGTTCCTTGTCCGGCGCGTAATGATCAAAGCCATAACCCGCATCGTCCTCCACCTTGAAATCGTCGATCAGGACGACGGCGTTAGTATAGTGATTGAAAATCAATTCGAGTTCTTCCCGCAGGGGGAGGTGATTTTCCCAATGAGAATCCAGATAGAAAAATTGTCGTGCGTCCTTCGCCACTGAGTCGCGGGCAATCCGTTCCTTCAAAAACGGGACTGAGGACTGCAGGTAAATTTTCGCATTCGCGAATTTGGCCAACCGTGCCCGCGAAAAAGCCCAATAGCGTTCCGTAAGTTCTACGGTTTCCAGTGGAAAGCCAAATTGAGCAAACCATTCGGCCGTGGTGCCGCGAAATGTTCCAGTCTCGACAATTCTTTCGATGGCGAGCGCGTGAATGATCTGGCGGGTGGCTTCCAATCTGGAGGTCATGCCGTTCATCGCAAAACCCCAAGGATAAAACTTGCCTTTGCTGCGAGAATAGTAATCCGCAAGGCCAATAACGCGTTGAAAACTCATAACCCCACCGCAAAGTGATGATGCAAAGTGTGACGCTTTCCTGCGCAGGTTAACTTCGCGAGATCTGCATTTTTAGGCGCTTCTGAAAACAAATCCATAGGTAAATCTGTCTTGTGTTTTTGGCGAGTTTGATATTCTGATTGTAGGGTTATCTGCACGATCGCGATAAATATCGCCGCAATGCGGTGCTCGCCTTATTTGGGCCCTTGTATCCGGTTCAGGGCTGCTTTCGTGGCAATTGAATCTTTAACCTTACCTTTGGCCGGACAAGTCAGAGGGGGCGCCCGAGCCTTGTTGGCTTGGCTAGCGGTAGCGGTAAACGCTCCAATAAGGAAAACCATCGACTGCGGGGCGATCGCTTAGGCGAAGTCCAATGGATTTTCGATAAGGTTGCCGAAAGACAAAATCAACGAATATGGATGGGATCGAGTGTTTGCGGATCGGCGAAAAAGCGAACGTCGCGCCTGTCATGGGGCGGCAAAGATTCAGTTGGGGGTCGGCTCGCTGCCGCGCGATTGCACGATCACGGACATCTCTGACGGCGGCGTGCGGGTTATCGCTGAAAATCTCGATGTGCCCGAAGAGTTCACGCTGATTCTTTCGACAGGTCGTCCCCGCCTGTGCCGGTTGGCCTGGCGCATCGGATGCGAGTTCGGCGCCCAGTTTATCGATCATTTGGCCAAGGCTCCATCAGACCATTCTACTCCGCAGGGTAGTGCAAGGACGCCGGAATATGCGTAAAGCAAGTTCAGCCTTGTTTGCGCTTTGCCTCGCGCTCACGATCGTCCCCGAAGTCGCGGCAGCCGGTGGCACGTATATCGTCACGCCGGGATTCCGCGGGATTGGCTATCCAGGGGCCTACGGCTACGCGCGCCTCTATGGTCATCCATTTGACGATGGCTACGACTATCCGTTCGGCTATGGCGAATATGCCGAGTACGGTCCATGGGCTTATCGCAGCGAGGCTGCCTGCTATGTGCTGCGCCGTGTCTGGACCAGCAGGGGCTGGCGGCAGCGGGCGGTCAGAGTCTGCGACTGAGCGCAGGCCTCGAGGCGGCGCGACGTCCGTCCGTAGACCAGCCTAGAAATCAAACGCCCAGGCGAGGCTATGCAGAAGCAGCCACGACCAGGCGATCATGGCTGTGGCGATGGCAAACAGGTAGGCGCACCTGGTAGCGGTCGAACGCATGTTACTTCGCGGCGAGCCGATTGACGGTGGCCGGCGCCTGCAGCGCGGCCTGGGTCTGGCAAATGGCTCGACGCAACCTCAGCACTTCAGCGTAGCGGTCTCTCAGCGACTTCGTGGCCGGTAATGCCCGGACGTTCTTGGGTCTGCTCAAAGGCTGGCGCTTCACGTAATACCCCGCAAGGTGATGCAATCAATTCGGCCGAATACGGTAACTCGAAAACAACCATAGTTTTTCGCAGGCCATTCGCAATGCAACTCGCGCGTTAAGCTTGATAGCCGCGGAAAAAGTTAAATCGGGAACTTTGCTCTGACGGGCGCGCAGAATGGACGAACTTTAACCTGAACAGTGCCCCATAATCTGCGGCACGTTCCAAGCCCGATTATCTGGGCGACGCCGCCGGCACTTTGCCGACGCTCGAACGCCAGGGCCAGGTCGAAAGTATACGCTCGGCGTCGGCTTCGAGGACTTTTTGTTTCGCGATGACTTCCTCCTTCACCGCTCTCAGATCCTCGTCCTGATAGAAGAAATCGGAGCAGCGTGAATTGTAGTCGTTTGCGAGCGCGTTATAGGCACGGATGTCTTCGGGGCCTCGAACCTGTTGCTTCACGACACGCAGCCGTTCTTCCTGGAACCGGCAGTAACGAACATATTCCCGCGCGAAGCGCTGTCCCTTGCCGACGGGAGGAAGCAATTCCGGCTCCGCCTTCGCCTCGGACGGACTGGGTGCTGAGGCGACGGAGAATGCCGCTTCTCCGTCGAAAGTCCAATACGCAACCAGAAGTCCAAGCATGACCAGCAGCGCCGCGGCTGCGAGCGCGGCCTTTCTGACATGGGGGAAGCCGCGGCTCCGGACCGGCACCGAATGGCCCGGGTTCTGCACGATAGCGGTCGAACCGGCCTGCAGCATTTCGCGCAGTATGTCCCCGACTTCGGTGAGGCGTGCAGCCGCATCCGGAATTGACCCGAAAGCGACGAGGGCGTGTTCCAGAACCTGCTGTGCTGCACTGTAATGTCGTTGGCTGCTGAGCTCGCCGAGCAAGTCGAAGACGCGATCGGGAGTGACATTCGTTTCGCCGTCGCTGAACCCCTGGCGTGCGTCGAGCAACAACAGCGGCTCGCATAGCGAGGTCCAGACGTGCAGCGCTTCTGCCAATCTCTCAACCGACAACGCGTCGCCCGGTTGTTGTTCCAGCGCCTGGCAAGCGCTGTCGACCCGCTGATCGGCGTTGATGCGCACTTTCGCAGTCGCTTGCCGATAGGCTTCCAATAGCGGCGAATGCGTTTGGATAAGCCGCGGTTCGCGGGTTGCGAGGATCTGGTGTGTGGCTTCCAGCAGTGGTTCTGCGGCTGCTTCAATCGGATCGTAGGCCTCGATAACGGCCACGCAATGCGCGTCCAGGAGATCGTCAAGCCCATCCCTCACGCTCGCCAGGGAGGGCGGAGGCCAACCGGCCCGATTCCGGAGCGCTTGCAGGGTCTGATAGATCTCCATCACATCGATGGAATTGTGCGCGTCGATCAGGCCAAGGAGCAGTTCGCCGGAGGCGCCACGCCGGGCCGCGTGACGTGCAATGAAGTTGGCCATTGAGAGTGGAGCAAACTGGGCCGATGTTTGCAGGATGTCGTCATCGGAAGCATCGACGCGCCCTTCAGCGTAAAAGAGATCGACGCGATCGGGCGTGCTGCCGAGCGGATAGCAGAGCTCGCTCGCCAGCCGTTGGGCCGGGTCCAGAATAGCTGCAGACGCCTCCGCCAGAATCTTCCCTGGCGCGATATGCGTCTCGCGTGCCCGGCCGAAGGCGGACTGGATTTCCGATGCCGTTGCGCCGGGATCGATTCCGAGGAGGCGGAACGGCTGAGCTGACGGACCAAACCCGGGAGGCAAGACGTTGTTGGCCGAATTGATTGCCATATCTGGGATACTCGACGTGTTCTCCGCTGGCGCAACCCTGTGGAATGGTTACGACGAGCCACTGGTCGAGACGGTGAACGCATAAGCCACGTCGAAGTCGTTTCTGAGCCGTACGCCGATCTCTTGCACCCGGGAACGCCAGAGCTCGCGATCGATACGGGGGCCAGCCTCCGGCCGAATCGTCAGCATGGCATTCCATGGGTTTGACCCATAGACCGTAACGGCAAATCCGCGAGCAGGGCAACCATCGATGGTGCTCAGCGACTTCATGATGAGACCGGCGATTTCATCCGCATGACGAATCTGTTTACCATCGGTGCTGACGGTCGGGGCGGGCTGGATGTCCGGCTCGGGTTGCTTGCTGGCGGGAAGCGGGGGCGGCAGGCTCCGTTTGCGGATTTCAGCTGCAGCGGACGAGGCCATATCGGAGGCGTCGGGCGGTAGCTGTTCGGTGGGCGCATCGTTCGCAATAGTCTTCGGTATGGCTGCGATCTTTTGGGCAAACTCCACAAGGCTTCGATCAATCCCTTCGTCGACGGACATAACGAAATCCAGGATCGGGTTTGAAAATCACGAGGTCAAGGCTGGATTCTTGACGTCGATCACCTTGAAGCCTTTGAAAAACACGCTGTGCCGGATTGAATCGGAAAGGTGCCACGGAGGCGTGGTATCTTCCTTTCCCGTGAGAATGACCCGCAGCCGCCAGAGTGACAGGCCCGCAATCCTGCAAATGTCGACCATGGCCGCGTAGAATGCGCCGTAGTTCTTCAGGAAGTGGCGTCTGCGCGCTTCCAGGAGATATGGTGGCAAACGCTTCGGTTTGCTGTTCACGCCGGTGGATTGACCGACAAGGTGGACCACGCGGCTTGCCGGAACGTACCAGGTCGGCCATCCCTGCTTCCTGGCATTGAAGCAATAGTCGATATCGTCGAAATAGGTGAAGAAGCCTTCGTCGAGCAATCCCGTCGCTTCCATCGTCTCACGCCGGATGATCATGCTGGCGCCGGCAACCCAATCAGTTTCGAACGCGCAATCGACCACAGGAGGAGCTACGATCCAGCGGTCTAGCAGCCTGCTTACCGGTCCAATTTTCAAACTGCCTTCAAGTTCTCCCAGCGGTGACTGAAAGCGGAACGCAGACCGTTGCGGCGTGCCGTCGGGATCCTCGAGCCGGCTGCCGGCGATGCCGACTTGCGGATTCTTGTCCATGAAGTCGATAAGCGCCTTGAAGGCGTTTGGCCGCACGATCGTATCGGAATTGAGCAGCAGGAAATATTGCGGCTTGTCGGCGGATTCCAGCGCCGGTCGCAGGACCGCATTATTGCCGCCGGTAAAGCCGAGGTTCACGTCGAGCGCCTTGAGCGTGCACCAGGATGACCAGCCATTGTCCTGGATCGTGCGCTGGAGGAGTCCGGCGGAACCATCTCCCGATCCGTTCTCGCAGATCGCGACATGGATGCCGGGAACGCTGTTGATTTCCTTTGCGACCGAGTGCAGGCAATCGATCGCAAGCTGGGTGACGCGATAGTTAACAATGACAACGAGCAATTTCACGGGTGCGAGACCAGTTGTTACAAACAATCGGCGATCATTAATCTTGCGGACCGGAAAAGAAAAGACGTCTTTCGGGCTCTTATTTAATGCATTGGGATAAACGTTAAAAGCGGCCATTTGTGCCCGCTGCGCGCACCGACCTGCTTGCATCGTGGTGCAGGCCTATCGCAATGCCGACGGAGACGACGGTGACATCGGCGAAAGCGTGTCGCGGGATCGCAGTTTTTGGCGCAGCCGGTCGATCAGCAGATAGATCACCGGCGTCGTGTACAGCGTCAGAATCTGGGAGACGAGCAAGCCGCCGATGATGGTGATGCCGAGAGGCCGGCGCAGCTCGGTTCCAGGACCGGTGGCGATCACCAGCGGAATGCCGGCAAACAGCGCCGCCATCGTCGTCATCAGGATCGGGCGGAAGCGGGCGCGGCACGCCTCGAAGATCGCCTCCGCCGAGGACAGGCCGCGGTTGCGCTCGGCGTCGAGCGCGAAGTCGACCATCATGATACCGTTCTTCTTGACGATGCCGATCAAGAGAATGATGCCGACGAAGGCGATCACGGTGAGCGGCGTGTTGNGTCACCTGCAGTGCCAGCAGCGCCCCTAACCCCGCCGACGGCAGCGTCGAGATGATCGTGATCGGATGCGCCAGGCTCTCATAGAGCACGCCGAGCACGATATACATCGCGACCAGCGCGCCGAGGATCAATAGCGGCTGCCGCCCGCTGGTCTTGTTGAAATCGCCGGCGTTGCCGTCAAAACTGCCGCGGATGCCTTCCGGCATGTGCAGTTCCTCGACCGCGCGCTGNAATGTTCGAGATCGCGGCCTCGATCGGCACGTTCGAGACGATATTGAAGGATACCGTTGTCGATGGGATCGACTGGGTATGGTTGATCGCCAGCGACGCCAGGCCGCGGTCATAGCGGACGACGGCAGACAACGGCACCTGGGCGTCGTTGGCGCCGGCCACGAAGATGCGATCGAGATTGGCAGGGTCGCTCTGGAATTTCGGATCGATCTCCAGCACCACCATGTACTGGTTGCGCTGGGTGTAGACGATCGAAATCTGCCGTTGCGCGAACGCATTGTTCAAGGCGTCGTCGATGTCCTTGACGCGGACCCCGAGCGTGGCGGCCGCATTGCGGTCGATCATCAGCGTGAGCTGCAGCCCGGCGGCATCGCGATCGGTGGAAATGTCGGTAATGCCCTCGACGGTTTCCATGCGCTTGGCCACGATTGGCGCCCATTTCTTCAAAAGGTCGATGTCGACGCTCGAGACCGTGTACTGGTAGTCGGAGGAGCTGCTTTGACGTCCGCCTGCCCGAATATCCTGAGCAGGAAACATGTAGAGCCGTACACCGGGCATCGTTTCCAGCTTCTTGCGCAAGCGATCGATCACGATCTGCGTACTTTGTCCGGGTCTCTCCTGCGGCGGCTTGAGGCTGATGAAGAAAAGTCCCCGGTTTGCGGTCATGCTGCCGAGGATCGAACCAACGCCGGCGACGGCGTTGTCCGATTCAAGGGCATCCTCGAGCTGTTGCTGAAATCGGGTCATCGACTGGAACGAGGTGTCCGATGAAGCCTGCGAAGCACCGACGATGAGGCCGCTGTCGTCGAGCGGGAAGTAACCCTTCGGGATCTTGATATAGAGCACCACTGTCAGTGCGATGGTCGCAAAGAACACCAGCAGGGTAAGAAACGGGAAAGCCAGCACAGCCCGCAGGGTCCAGGCGTAGAGGGCGACGGTGCGCGACAACGCGCCCTCGACCAGGCGGTCGAACCAGGTCGCGCGATCCGACGTGGCTTCCTTAATGTAGTGCGCGCAGATCATCGGAGTGATCGTCAGCGAGACCACGGTCGAGACCAGAACAGCAAAGGTCAACGTCAATGAGAACTCGCGGAGCAACCGGCCCGCGATCCCATCCATGAAGATCAGTGGCGTAAAGGCCGCGACCAGGGACAGGCTGATCGCGAGCACGGTAAAGCCGATCTGCCTGGCACCCTCCAATGCAGCCGGGTAGGGCGCCATACCGCGTTCGAGATTGCTATACATGTTCTCGATCATGACGATGGCATCGTCGACCACGAAACCGACCGAGATGGCGAGCGCCATCAGCGACAAATTGTCGATCGAGAAGCCGGCGAGCCACATCCCGGTGCAGGTGCCGGCCAGCGCCAGCGGCACCGAGACGCCGGCCGCAACGGTCGGCGTCAGCCGCCGCAGAAAGGCGAACACCACCATCATCACCAGGATGACAGCCGCCAGCAGTGTGAACTGCATGTCGAGCACGCTGGCGCGGATGGTACCGGTGCGGTCGACCAGCGTCGATATCTCGAGGCCGGCAGGCAGCCATCGCTTCAACTCCGGCAGCAAGGCCTTTACGCGGTCGACGGTGTCGATGACGTTGGCGTCGCCCTGCTTGGTGATCTGGATCAGCACCGCCGGCTGCTTGTTGAACCAGNCTTGAGCGGTGGTTGCGGACGGAGTCCTCGATCTCGGCGACATCGGAGAGGCGGACAAAATTGCCGGCCGAGCTCTTGATGATGATGTCGCGGAATTCGGCTGCGGCGCGCATCTGCCGGTTGGTGGAAATCGTCTCGCTCTGGCGGCCGCCGTCGAAAATGCCGACGGGGCCGAGCGGATTGGCGTTGATGATGGCGAGCCGCACGTCATCGGTTGCGATATCGGCGTTGGACAGCGCCACCGGGTTGAGCGCGATCCGCACTGCCGGCTGGTCGGCGCCGGAGACGGTGACCTCGCCGACGCCGGGCACCTGCGAAATGCGCTGTGCGATCACGGTGTCGGCGACGTCGTACATCGCGCTCGCCGGGAGCGTCTTCGATGTCAGCGCCAGCACGAACATCGGCGTCGCCGACGGATTCGCTTTCTTGAAGCGCGGCAGCGATGGCAGGTCGGCCGGCAGATCCACCAGCGACGCATTGATCGCCGCCTGCACGTCGCGCGCGGCGCGGTCGATGTTGCGGCCGATCGCAAATTGCAACTGGATGCTGGTAGAGCCGAGCGAACTCGTCGAAGTGATCTGCTCGATCCCCGCGATCTGGCCGAGCCGTCGCTCCAGCGGCGCGGCAACGGTCGCCGCCATTACCGCGGGATCGGCGCCGGGGCGGGNTGGCAAACACCCGGATCATCGGAAAATCGACGTTGGGTATCGCCGAGACCGGNCAGGAAGACATAGGCGACCATGCCGACCAGGAAGACCCCGATCGCCAGCAGCGTGGTCCCAACCGGCCGGCGGATGAAGGGCTCGGAAATCGAGGCCATACTCTATGTCGTCCATGGCGCCGGCGGAGCCGGGCGCCGCATGTGGTGCTCCAGTCTGTCGAACCTGCCTGAGGGCTGAATTTAATTATTACCCGGCCGGTGTCCGTTTAATAAGGTATTTACCAGATGGCGGCGGCCCTGAATAAGCCCTTCCGCAAATATAATTAGCTTTCCTGATGTCCGTTACTTGACGTTGACCGTTTTCCCAGTGGGTTCCATTCGTAAACCCTTTGAACACCGGTGGCCAACAGTATCGATCCTGGAAATTCACGAAGATGAATTCAGGGGCGATCAGGATGTTGGCAAAGATACTGGACAGGGGACGACCCCGTGTCGGAAAGCCGTTCCGGGGTGGAGCATTGCGGTCCCGCGCCCGTAAAAATGCAGGTTATACCCTGCTCGAATTGCTGGTCGTGATGGGTATTCTGGCGGTTCTGACAGCGATCGCGACGCCGCAACTGATGGGTTATTTCGGTAAAGCCAAGACCCAATCGGTGCAGCTGCAGATCGAGAATATCGGGACAGCGCTCGAGCTATATTATATGGAAAACGGCACCTATCCCAGTGCCAGCGCCGGCCTGAAAGCCTTGGTCGAAGCCCCGCCGGAGGCGCCGCGCTGGAACGGCCCGTATCTCAAGAAGGCGAAGAACCTGCTTGATCCGTGGGGGCGGCCCTATCAGTACGCTATCTCTGACGGCCAGTATGAGGTCTATTCGCTGGGGCCAACCGGCAAGGCAAAGTCGGCGAGCGCGGGAGCAGCCCCGGGGTTCCGGGGAGGTTAATGAAATTAAATAGTCCTCTGAAGTTACAGACTAGCGTGAATGACGCGGCCTGCGGTAAAATCACTCGGTCGCGCAGTCAATCGTCTCGAATTTTATCCTAACTGATGATTGGACCTGACTATGACGTCGAGAATGGACCGTAGAACATTCCTGCAAGGCACTAGCATCGTCGCCATTTCCTCCCTGTTGCCTATTGGTACGGAAGCGGCCACGCTTGCGGCACCACTCGTTGGGCCTACGCGAGGATCCGCGCTCACAAGCGCCAGCTTCGCGGCGAAATTCAATGGGGGACGGTCCCAGGTCAATTTCAACTTTCTGTCTTTCGGTGCGGCCTATCCGTTTCTGAATTGCATGAAAACTGCGCAGAACTGGACTCTCAGGGACAACAGCGGCTGGCCCGCGCCCGACACGCTCGACTCCGACGGGTATCCCATCAAGATCGTGAATGGTGGTGTGTATACCGTCTTCGACGTTCCTTCCCAGGCTTCGCGGCCAGGGAACTATGTGATTACCTGGGATGGTAACGGCACGATTTTCTGCGGTATGAGCAATGTTGCCGTTAGCGGGAGCAAGACCAGCACCGGTGGCAGCGGACGATACGTTTTCTCGACGACCGCATCCCAATTCAGCGTCGGTATCGCCGCGATCGGAAATCCTTACATCACCAACCTGCAAGTTTTTCACGTCGACGACGAGGCTGCACTAAAGGCGGGNTCAGGTTTTCGGGACGAAATTCAAGCAGAGATTGCTTGAAGCCAATTTTGGCNGTCATTCGCTTTCTCAATTGGCAGGCCGGAAACACCACCAACGTGACCACTTGGGCGACACGGAAGCCCGTATCGTATGTGTTCTATGCCGCGCACGAATTCCGTCCCAGCCTCTATGCTGGACTGACGACAAATTCCGGCGGGGCTTATGTGGCGACGCTCCCCAACTTCAAGCTGGTCGACAAAGCAACTGTCACCGTCAAGTTCAACGCAAGCTATGCCGGCCCGTGCACGCTGAACGTGAGTGAAACAGGACCTATCAATATTCTAAGCGAATACTCGCAGCCTCTCAACTCGAGTTCTTATCCGATCGGGGGAACTTGGCAGAGCTTCGCGACACTGGTCTATGATGCTGCTTTGAATGCGTGGATCAAACAAGGCGCTGACACCGCCCGTGGGAGTTGTGGCATCGACAACGGTTGCCCACCAGAACTGATGGTGCGTCTCTGTGCTGAGGTCGGCGCACATCCGTACTTTGTGACCCCAGCGTTGGCGATTGATCCCGCGACCGACTATATGCCGAGCCTCGCAGCACTGTGCCGGGACTATGGTCCTTCCTGGATGATTCCGCGCTTTGAGGGACCGAACGAGACGTGGAATAACGCCAGCGGTTTCTATTCGACAAAGTATGGTCTTGCTAAGGCTGCAGCGTATGGTTGGGGTGCCGACGTGCACAACTGGTACGGCAAGGTCATGTCTGTGCTTGGTCAAATCGTAAGCATTGCTTACGCCGGAAATCGAGCCAGATATCAGGTACTATGTGGGGTGCAGACGGCTACGGGCGCGACCCCCTCAGGTACTGCGTCGAGCAACGCCAGGCTTGCGTCTACCAAATATCTTGCGCAGTCGGTTTCCCCACAAACTCCGTATACCAAGAGCGCCGCATCCAACTGGGTTACTCACGTCTGCATCGCCCAGTATATTACACCTTCTGCCTATAACACGGCGGACGAGAGNTGTATATGCAGCCGCATACGCGGCGGCCGCCGGAAATTCGAGTTTGCAGGTANGATATCGCAACCGCTTATGCGAACACTGTGAATAGCGGCACGGGCTACTTTACGCTTCCTAAGGCGGCCACCTGGTACACCAACTGGAAAGCTTGGGCGCTGGGTTTTGGTATCACCAAGATGTGCGGGTATGAAGGAGGGTACTCCCCCGACTACACTGGCGGCGGAAAGACCGCCGTAGACATTCTTCGTGCTGCTTCCAAGAATTCTATATCTCTGAATGGGTTCACCACGACCAATTATAACAATTTCATTGGGGTGTCAGATAGCAAGTTTACTGCGGAATTTCCTTCCTGCTTCCAGCTGTCAGGACGAGCGCCTTCTAATGGAGCATGGTCTGTGCTTGAGGACATCTACCAGTCGCCCAATCCGCCGCAGTGGAATGCCATTGCCGCGTTCAACCGCGTTTAGTCGCGGACACCGTTATCATGCCGGCAAAAGCGCCTACGGGCGCCTTGTCTGGCTGCATTTGGATAGACCCATTTGCCGGAACGAACTGATAGATTGAGCTAACCTGAGGAATGGCTCGGGTAGGCGCGACGCGGCATTCCTTATCAATTCTCGTCGCGGCTAAACCGAGTGATGGGAACGACTTTTCGTGGCGAGCGGTCTATGGAAATTTCCTGCGCCGTCTCGAAATCATTCAACAAGCCTACGCCAGTAATCTCAGGCGCGTGTTGATTCTGGAATATGGTGCGATCTTCAGTCGGCAATTCGACAAGATGCCACGCGCGCTATTCTCAGGCGCTGCAAATTAAATTGCCGATGCCGTCCGTCTCGTTCCCACGTCGTGTTTGTCAGGTTAAAGACGTTCCAAAACCAGTCTTGGTTCTTCGAACTGGTATGACAAGGAGACTTTCCTAGAGATTCTGGCCTCGCTAACAAGATGAGCTTGCGACGAACTTTGGCGATACGGGGTGATTCGGGTCGGACCGAACGGCGATCGACTGACGCGAATTACTTTCGCCACCGTAGCGTGCGTCGGGTTTGGTCGATATCCTGAGTCGTGGGATGTGGCTAGAAAGCTTCAAGACGCTTGGCGACCATCTCGATATAGTGGTCGAAATCGTAACGTCGCGCTACAGATTCATAGCCCCGCCGAGCCTGAACCATCGCGCTTTCCGGATTTTCGAGCAACCAGATAATTGCGGCCCGCATGGCCTTGGCGTCGCACGGCTTCACCGTCGTAATCTCGTTGGGAAGCAGGGTAATCTGCAAGGCCGACGGTTCGCGAAGCAACAACAGGGCGCGCGCATGCCAGTGCCTCTACTAGAGTCGTTAGACCAGCGTATTTGTTGGGGAACGTCGATACTACAACTACGTCAGCGTTGCGGTATAGCTGCACAAGTTCTGCAGGTGTGCCAGTGCAATACTCCATGTTGGGCGGGAGTACCGACGGAAATGTCTTGGCCATCTTACGCGCGTTTGGAGACCATGCATCGACGCGAACGTCGGCGTCGAGGTCTTTGACGGCGGCTGCCAGCGTGACGTAATCGCGGCGTTCGAGGCCGACCGAGGCAATCAGGGGACGCCGTTTGCTCGCAGTTGGCTGCCCACGTGTGTAGAACTTGTTATCTACGTGTTGAAGCAGGAGCAGCGTTCGATCCTCTCCGACATTGAATCGATCCCGAACAAACTCGAGCTGGCTCGAGCAACAGGACGTGAAAAGGTCAACGCTGTCGGCGATGCCGAAAAGCTTCGTGCCGAGCCAGCCGCGGGGGCGATCCAGATTATGCAGATAGACAACCAGCTTTGGCCGATCAGGCTTGCCTCGGAGCATCGCTGCTATAGGCACGCCGACCTCTGTGTCCAGACAGAATATGACGTCATTCGGGCCCAACTGCGGAGCCATCGCCCGCGCTAACGACCATCCCTGCGGGCTTCCAAGCAGCCGCGATCGCAATTTATCGCTCGACGAGTATGGGGAGGCATCCAGATTCGTTTGGTACAGTTTCGCTCCAAGCCGCCGTGCCAGTATAGGTACCGAATGCCTTGGCCTCTCCATTCTTGCTGCCCGCTTTTCGATCTCGACAAAATCGTTCGCGCCGCTCATCGCGATGTGAAAATTTCGCACAACCGTCCCCTCAAAAAAGCTCAATAATACACCGGGTAACCAATCTCGCTAGGACCTTCTTTTCACCGGTCGGCGTCATCGCTGGATGCCTCTTGGCGAGTAGGGTGCCAGCGCTGAACCTAAAATGAAGAATATTCACTACCAGTGATGCGATCCCAGGCAGTGTTGTGCAATTTGATCATCCAGCCGTAGCTTTCGTACTTTCTTTGGCTCGAGGCGCATTGCGAGGTCAGCCCCCAAAATGACGAACGTCATTGAACTGATATCAACGCGCGCCGCTGCCGGCGCAAAAGGCGAGCCCCCATGTTTGATCGATTAAAGTGATAGCCAGCGCGTTGAGAAGTGCGTTTCAGAATCGCTGCGGAAGTCTCCAACGAAGTGTTGCGGCGCTTCGGCGTTGCCGCCCAATCTTGGTGTCTCCGTCCTCAGTTGCAATCTAGGGCAATGGCCAATGAATGAAGGTCAAACCAACAATTAACCCCACCGTCACCAGGGAAAGGCCAACGGCTAACGCCAACTCCCCCCGCTTGTCGTTGAAATAGGAGGCTCTATTGCGGGCGATGGCTAGATCGACATAGCGATAGTGGAGCCAACTCATCACTATTGCAACGCCGAGNACCCACAGGCCAAGCAACAAGCGCACCGGCTGATTTAAGTAGTCCATGGGCGNACGAACAGGCCGATCCAGTGATTCAAATAGAATGAAAAAGACATGCCTCCCAGGGTCTTTCCTGCCTGATTGGCTTGTCCTTCGAATGCCAAGGATCCGATGATGGTAACTGCTATCACGGGAAATATCTTGGAGTATGCAACAAGGCCTAAGGCCATTAAAAGGGTGGATAGGGCGCCCACAATCAATACGGCCGTAAGGCCCCTGCGGGTCAGATACCAATCACCGAATCGTTTGCGGCTAATCGCCAGCAAGACTCCCAGCGCAATTGCAGCAAAGTCGTGTGGGTAGAAAAAGTTCACCACAAATAGTGCGACCAGCGCTAGGATCAAAGTCTGATGAGATACGAACAGCAACAAAAACGGCGCCAAAAGGTAAAACTGTTCCTCGACGCAGATCGACCAAAAATGATTCCCTGTTCCATTCAGTGGCATCCGCAGTACCGAAGTAGCCAATTGCGGTGGCCCAAACCAATTGTAGACGAACGTCACGTCATAGAAAAAGAACTCCCAAATTTTGGGATCGGCGAGGCTTTGCCTAAGCGCCGTCGCTGCAAACAGCAGCACAATAGCAATGCCGTACGGGATCCAGATGCGTGTAGATCGATTGTAATAGAAGCGCGCAAGATCAGCCCTGCTTGAACGGAGAAGTATTCCGCCGATGAGAAAGCCACTGAGCGCAAAAAAGATTTGAACGCAGGCGTTCCCGAGATTGCCGAATTCCCGAGCATGCGAGATAAATACGCCGATCGCTATGACGATTCGAAGATAATCGAATGCCGGAAAATATTCCGGCTTTGCAGTCTCTTTGAATAGATTTCGCCCGGCAATTGCACTCTGAAAATTCATGTCCAAAGGCTACCTGACACCGCNACCTTTCGGCTAGTCCCAGCCATTATGGCGGTTAATTTGATCGTCCATATTGNNNCCTTGGAACGAACAGCAAAATCGAAGTGTTGCCGCTGACTTGTTTCTCGGGGTTGTGTTCTTAAAGTGCACGCCCAAGGCGGCCGATAAGACATTGGGGCCGATCACGTGAGCAGTTGCCCTGCCGATAGCTTGCGAAATTAAGCCAAAAAAACGAAACCTATGGCTGGTTTGATGCCATTTCGGTATCTTGCCGACAGACTACGACCGGCGAGAGCCCTTTTCTGGAGTTAGTTAATTTCGATGACGGCGAACTGGTTTGCCACAGTTGTTATTTTCGCGTGGCCAGCCGTATCATTCGCGCTGTATCGGACGCGGCCATTTTCGGAGGCTACACTCTGGACGATCTTGGGCGCGCTACTACTGCTCCCGTCGAACGTATCGGTCAAGTTAGAGATGATCCCGGCGTTCGATAAGAATACGATTCCGAACCTCTGTGTCGCGGTAGCGTGCTTTGCGTTGGCTCAACGTCAACGCGTAGTAAGGCCGCATCTTGGAGTCGCTGAAATCCTTGCGGTCGCTTGGATCGTCGGGCCCGTTTTTACATCTGTGTTGAACGGCGACACGCTCGTCTATGGACCGACGATTCTGCCTGGCGTCGGATATTATGATGGAATTTCCGCGCTACTTGGTCAGCTCTTGCTTTGTCTGCCATTCTTTGTCGGGCGCGTCGCGCTTCAGCGATCGGCCGACACCGAAGCGATCCTGCGCGTTCTGTTGATTGCGGGGTTGCTGTACTCTGTTCTCATGCTTTTCGAGATCCGAATGAGTCCTGTGCTCTCAAGTTGGGTATATGACTATTTTCCGTCCGGATTTGTTTCTGAAATGCGTTATGGCGGATTCAGGCCCGTCGTGTTCATGAAGAACGGCCTGGCGGCAGCATTTTTCATAATGACAGCGTTCTTGGCAGCGGTCGCATTCTGGCGTCTCAAGACAGGCATAATCAGATCGTTTCCGCCTGCGGGGGTTTCCGCGTACTTGGCCGTCGTGATCATACTTTGCAAGTCAGCGGGTGCCCTCATTTATGCTGGTTGCATTGGATTTTTTGTGCGGTGGTCTAAGCCAAAGACGCAAGTGCGGATTGCGGTTGTGATCGTCACAATCGGAATTTTCTACCCGGTTCTTCGGATGACCAACTATTTCCCGACCAGCGCCTTGCTTGAGACGGCGATGGTGTTCAATCGGGAGCGCGCAGAATCTCTGCAAGTGCGCTTCGATCAGGAACAGCAACTCCTAGCTCACGCTTCACAGCGTTTTCTGTTCGGCTGGGGACGTTATGGGCGCAACAGAGTCTACGAGGAGAATTTTGGCAAGGACATAAGTATTACAGATGGCGCCTGGATTCAGGTGCTGGGGCAATTTGGGATCATAGGCTTCGCAGCACAATTTGGCTTGCTCGCTCTGCCCGTTTTTCGAGCAATGTCGGCCTTTAGGTTCGTAGGGTCGGCACGCGACAGGGTCTCCCTGGCCGTTCTGGCACTGATTGTTGCGCTAAACCTTATAGAACAGATACCCAATTCATCGATGAGTTCGTGGAATTGGCTTCTCGCAGGAGCGCTATTAGGCCGTGCTGAATATCTTAAGGCTGTCGCGAGTAGTCCGCGGAAACCAGTTGGCGCTGCAGGCTTTGGTGGGCAATCCTTGAGGTCGGGGGAGTGAGACCTCTGTTGCGATCCGATACGGCGGCTTGGGGGCAGGAGGCGTGTTCAGCCGGTAACCCGTCAACCGGCTCTTTTCGCGCTACGAAAAGTACGATGCCATCCAGGCAAATTGAACGGCTGTGCTAGAATGTCTCTATCCGAGCAAATCTCCCTCAAACAACGGGTAATGAAAGCGGGCATATGGAGCTTGGGGGGCTTCGCGCTTTCGCTCGCCATCCGCTTGGGTAGCAGTCTACTGATGACCCGTCTGCTGGCTCCGGAAATGTTTGGAGTTATGGCCGTCGCTTCAACCTTGATCGTCGGTCTCGCAATGTTTTCCGACGTAGGGTTGAAGCAGAATGTCGTGCAGAGTAAGCGCGGTCACGAAACTTCGTTCCTCAACACGGCGTGGGCTATCCAGATTTTGCGCGGCGCCCTGTTGTCGGCGGCTGCGCTCGTTTTATGCGCGGTTCTTGTCATCCTTGGCCGGTCAGAGCACATACCCGCGAACAGCGTCTACGCGGCTCCTGTCTTGCCATACGTTGTTGCCGTCTTGTCGTTCTCAACGCTGATCGCCGGCTTTGAATCCACGAAGGTGCTGGAAGCCAATCGCAGCATCCTGCTCGGGCGCATAACCGGCATGGAGATTGTTTCTCAGGCGGTTGGGTTGGTCTGTATGGTTGGTTGGGTTCTGGTCGATAGGTCGATATGGGCTTTAGTGGCAGGCACGATCTGTTCGTCACTCATCAGGACCGTCGTAAGCCATCTGTGGCTGCCCGGGGTTGCAAATCGCTGGCAGTGGGACAGACGTGCCGTGCACGAAGTCATCCATTTCGGCAAGTGGATCCTGTTGTCGTCGGTCCTCGGCTTTCTTGCGAGTAGCGGTGACCGTTTGTTGCTTGGCGGACTGGTGGACTCGACTGTGCTTGGCCTCTACGCAATCGCATCTCTGTTTGTGATCTCGGCCGACGGGGTTCTCTCGAAGATCATGACCGATGTCGCGTTTCCGGCCCTGAGCGAGATCGTGCGAACAAAGGGAATGGACCTGAAGAGGAATTACTACAGGCTCGTCGCCATTATCGCTTGGGTCTCGTATTTCTTAGCGGGATTCCTGATGACCTTTGGGCCGTCCTTGATCCGATTGCTGTACGATCCACGATATCATGAAGCTGGCTGGATGCTCGCAATTCTTGCCGCAACCCTGGCAACGATGCCGTTTCGTCTCGCAGTTCAGGCGTTTCTGGCTCTGGGAATGCCGAGGATTCAGTCAAACGTTATCCTGGTTCGGCTCGCTTCACTGTATGTGCTTGCTCCCCTGGGATTCTACTTCTTTGGCCTCGATGGAGCATTGGCCATGATCGTATTCAGTCAATTTGCGTATCTTCCAATCATCATCTTTTATAGTCTCAAGCATGACCTGTTCGATCTTCGTAAGGAGCTGTATTTTCTTGTCTGGATACCGATTGGCCTTCTGGCCGGTAAGATTTCCGCTTTGATAATCGGATATTCTCTATGAGTAGGTACGGTAAGCAGCCGCATCAATCAGGGGGCGCCTTGGTTGTTGGGCGATTATCCACGCTGTCGCTGCGCCAAATATCACTTCAAATCGAGGGCCGTCATTCGTGGCGGCGGTACGAATTCCAATGAACAAACTGAAAACTGCTTTTATCGAAGCCTTGAAGATCGTCTTGCCTAATCGGATCAAGACGTCTCTCCTACATGTGTCTTTTAATATAGCCAGGGACGAGTTCGATCGATTTGCCTATGATTACGGCCTCGCGCCGAACATGAGGTTCGGCTTGAGCGCAATGGCTAAGCGCGGCTTTTCGCCAAGAACGGTCGTTGACGTCGGAGCATTTGAAGGAGATTGGAGCAGGCTTGCGCGAGAGATATGGCCTCAAAGCCGGATAGTGATGTTTGAGCCCAATGTTCAGAAACAAGCACGTGTTTCCGTCGTTGCCGATGCGCTCGGTGCGTCTCTTTTCTGCGAGTTGTTGGGAGCCAACGACGGCGCACCGGTGTCGTTCAATGTAATGGAATCGGGTTCCTCTGTCCTGAGTGAGCGCAGTCCGCTTGATCGAACTGTAGAAAATCGCAAACTGCGTCGGATGGACACTGTAATCGATGAGTTGGAGTCGCCCGTATTGGTTAAGATCGATACGCAGGGGTACGAACTGGAAGTGTTGAAAGGGGCCCAGAGGATCTTGCCGAAAATTGATGCGATCCTGCTTGAGGTCGCGATCATTGAGATAAACGAAGGGGCACCTCTACTAGATGAGGTGGTGGCATTTCTCAAACTTCTTGGGTTCGTGACCTATGATATTCTTGAATTTCACCGCCGGCCTCTTGATGGGGCGCTCAATCAGATTGATATTTTGTTCGTTCGAGAGAATTCTACACTCATTTCGGACAAACGTCACTTTGCGTGAAAAACCCTCGGGTCCTCTGCATTCTACCCGAGGGATCATTCGAGTTAGCATTGATGCGCATCACGTTCGTTTTGCCGACAGTTTCGATGGCAGGAGGTATCAGGGTCGTTGGCATTTATGCGCGCGAACTGATGGAAATGGGGCATAGTGTCTGCCTTGTCTCGCCGCCGCCCAAGCCTCTGTCGCTGAGACAAAAGTTTAGATCATGGAGAAAGGGTGACGGCTGGCCGAGGTATCAAGTAGCGCTCCCATCCCATCTTGATGGCGACAGCCTTGACCATCATGTGCTTGATGTATGGCGCCCCGTGAATGACGCTGACGTTCCGGATGCCGATGTCGTCGTCGCGACCTGGTGGGAAACAGCCGAATGGGTTAACGCGCTCAGCCCTCAAAAGGGAGCTAAGGCGTACTTCATTCAGCACCATGAGGTATTCTTCTATCTGCCCATTGAGCGGTGTCGGGCCACGTATCGACTGCCGATGCACAAAATTGTCATTGCCCGCTGGCTCAAGCAAGTCATGGAAAAGGAATATGGTGACAATGCCGTCGATCTAGTTCCAAACAGCGTTGACAAGAGTCAGTTCTTTGCTTCTGCGCGCGGAAAGCAGGAAGTCGCAACGGTCGGGTTGCTGTACTCGAGTGCGTCATTCAAAGGGGTGCGTACGTCATTTGCCGCACTTCGTGATGTTCGCAAGAAGATGCCAGATTTGAGAATAGTCTGTTTCGGGAGCGAGTATCCGAATAGTGAGCTGCCTTTGCCTGCCGATACAGAGTTTATCCTATCACCACCCCAAGATCAGATTCGAGACATCTATGCGCGTTGCGATGTATGGGTTGCTGCGAGCACAAGTGAAGGATTCAACCTTCCTGCGATGGAAGCGATGGCTTGCCGAACCCCGGTGGTGGCCACGCGAACCGGATGGCCTGATGAGGCGATTAGAACAAAGCGGAACGGTGTTCTCGTGGATATCGATGACGTATCCGGACTTGCTGATGGAATTGAGTGGGTGCTTACACGAAACGAAGACGATTGGAGAAAGTTGTCTTCGAATGCTTATGCGACCGTCGAGGAAAGCTCCTGGAAATCGAGCGCGTCCATGTTTGAGGAAGCGTTGAAGAATGCCTGTCGCCGAGCCGCACGAAGGGAAGTTGGTGGCGATTGCACGGTTTGCGAGGTTTAGCGCGGGCAGTTCAGTCGATCCTCGAGGAATGGTGGGCTAGTGAGATAGGTAATGCAATTCAAGTCGCCTATTGGCGAGCATGCAGGAGGTGAGTAGATGGGCCAGTTGCAATCGTTCAAATCTGCCTTGAGTCGTCGGAGTCTTTTCGGACCTCTTGCGGGCGCAGCGGCCACATTTGTTGTAGGAGTTCACTTCGGTCGAGATCCCGTGGTTATGTCGCAATCGCCTGGAATCGATAACGCGGCGATGGAGTTCACGATCGTGAATGGCTGGGTTTTGAGCCGCCAAGACATTGCGGCCGAGGAATGAACCTCCCATGATCTTTGACTTTAACGAAGCTTGGACTCGTGTTTCCGAGGGGAATTACGACGCTTGCGTTTGCGGGGCGGGGCCAGCGGGAATTACAATTGCCCGGAAGCTTGCGTCTCGCGGCAGGAAGGTCTTGCTGCTTGAGGGTGGGGGTCTCGAATACAGCGATCAGTCGCAACATCTTTACGATGGCAAGAGTATTGGAAGGCAGTATTGGTTTGTTGAGAGCGGCCGGCTTAGATATTTTGGCGGTACGTCCAATCATTGGAGCGGGCGGTGCAGCGTTTTCGATCCAATCGATTTTGAGGCCCGCGAATATTTCGGGATGCCGGGATGGCCGATTTCGTACGATCAGGTCATCAAGGGCATGGAAGAGGCTCAGGAAATCGTGGACATCGGAGGTAAGGATCTCTCGCCCTTCGACGACGCTCGTTTTGCGTCTCGATTGTTCAGGCAGAGCGGATTTGCTTTGAGTCCTCCCACCCGTTTTGCGGAGAAATACGACGCCGAAATTCGTACATCAGAACGGATTGATCTCTTTTACAATGCGAACCTTACCGACGTGAAGCTAACCGATAGCTTGTCGCGGGTCCGCGGTCTTGTCGTTGAGAATTTCAATGGTCAAAAGTTAGAGGTCTCGGCGCCGAGATATGTTGTGGCGCTCGGGGCAATCGAGAATGCTCGAATGTTGCTCAACGCCAATCGACAAATACCGAAGGGGATTGGCAATGGCAAAGGCTGGGTCGGTCGCTGTTTCATGGAGCATTTGAACGTCCCCATCGGACGATTCATTGTAACCGACACGAAATTCTGGCGAAAGGAAGCTTCGCTGTCTCCCACCGTCGAGTTCTTGCGACAACACAATATCGGTAACGGGATTGTAACCTTCGGCCCTAATTCGTCGCCGCAAAGCTATGGACGGCTTCGTGTGCTGAAGCAATTTGCCCGGGAAACTGGCTGTGCCTTGCCACGTATGGCTGAAATCATGAGGCAGGTGGTGGACTTCGATTGTCCCGGTGATGGTTTGGTCACCTCGTTGATCGAACAATCGCCGAATCCCGACAGCCGAGTTACGTTAGCCAACGACACCGACAAATTTGGGTTGCGTCGGATCCAGTTGAACTGGAATGTGAACGAGCGGGACAAGAAGACCATACGTCTACTTGCCATCAAGACGGCGGAGGAGATGGCCAAGCTCGATCTTGCGCGCGTACAGCTCGCGCCGTTCATAACGAATCCGAGTCTGGATATCGAGGTCGGCGCCCATGCCCACCATATGGGTACGACACGCATGGCGACAGCGCCGGAATTCGGGGTTGTAAACGAGAATTGTCAGGTCTTCGGGGTGGATAATTTGTATATCGCCGGCAGTTCGGTTTTTCCTACCGGTGGCGGTTGCAATCCCACGCTCACGATCGTGAAGCTTGCTCTGCGCTTAGCGGAGTTCTTGGCTTCGCTCGACTAGGAGCGTTGGCTATAGCCGAATCGCCGTCAAAGCATCGAAACTACTCTCTCAACATCCCTCCGGCCACGGTGTCGCCGACACCACAGTAGAAGAAACCTCGCCCTTTGGGCCGACACTAATTAGCCCCCGGCGCCAACATTCGTCGCGAACGTTTCTGGCCATTGCGGCCAGCGCCCTTGCGGGTCCGGACCGGTCATACCACGGCGCTGAATTAAGACTACTTTGGGAGCCTTTCTGAATGCTCAGGCACGGGGAGCTTACGAGGCAGATTATTTCGGGGTTGCGCCGCCGGAACAGCGTGTGCGCGGCGTCGATAAATAGTTTCCCGCCATCGGCGTGACCTGCCGGCCGTTCGATGGTTTCCCGAAAGTATTCCACCATCCTCGGCATGATCCGGCGGTGTACCGCATAGCAGTGCGCCCAAAGAAAATCTCCGGAAAGCTTCACGAGTCCGGTTTTGGATGATGGTAGCCCGCTCGTGATGGAATGACCGAGGAACAGCTCATCCCAATCGCGTCTCCGTAGATGGTCGGCGATGGAGGCCTGAAGACGATTGAAGGAGTGGCTGAACAAGGCGTCGTCTTCTAGAACAAGAACGGAGTCGAGACCATCCCGATAGGCGCGCTCAATGATATCGAGATGGCTGAGGAAATTGCCGTACNACCCCCCGGGATGGAAAGCCGTTTGTGGTCTCGGAAATGGGAGCCTTCGGAANTTCGGACCTTGGGACCATCGATGTCCAGCCCGACGCGCGCCAGCTCGGCGCGCAGTGCCGCCAAGCGGTCGGTTCGTTCAGGCAAATGGATGATCTCGATGCGATCAAAATATTCAAACAAGGCGCCCTTGGACATGCCGTACCTCATGTGAGCTGTTCTGCCAGGATCCGGTTTCCGATCCGGATCCGTCGTTGGTCTACTGGTCTCACCCAATGCTTCACTTGTACTCAATGATTCGGGGCCGAGATTGCAGGAGGTTGTCGCGATAGAACTTGAGTTGGCCGATGCTTTCCGGAAATCGTGAGAGCAACTCAAAGAAAGCCAATTGAACTCGAACACGCCACGTTCCCGGAATGCGAAGGATTCTGCGCCCGAGCTGCAGCGGATAGATCAGGAAGGCCAGGAGGCCTGGCAATCCAAAGGCTACGACAAGGACGATCCATATCAGGGGAATCATGAGGCCCCACAATATGGCGCGTCGGCTTTCCCAAACCCAAAGCCGTTCGGGGGGCGAGCCATGGAGATGGGCCCCGTTTGCGAAGGCGTATCCGCTGCGTACGTGCCGACGCCACCATTGCTCAAATCGCGCAATCGCGGCGTCATGCAGGGTCATTTCCTCGTCAATTCGCCAGATCAGCCAGCCGGCGGCGCGAAGTCGAACGCTGAACTCCGGCTCCTCACCCGCGATCAGTTCGTCGCGATATCCTCCAGCCCTTGTGAGGGCAGCAGTCCTCATCATTACGTCGCCGCCGAAGAAGCGAGCCTCTCCGATCGGTACATTCCATTCGCGATCACAAAGTTCGTTGTAGAGCGAATGGTCCGGATGACGCTCGCGACGTCGGCCGAATACGGCGCACACCTTTTGATGAGTATGCAGAAACGCAATGGAGCGTTCGGGCCATTGCTCCGCCAGTTCGCAATCTCCGTCTATAAATTGCACGTACTGCAGATCAGGCCGCAGCTCCATCAGGCGGGCAAAGCCAGAATTGCGTGCCCGTGCGGCGGTGAAGCCCGTCTTCATGTCGAGGTCTACGACTTCGACACCGCGGTCTTTGGCCCAAACGACCGAGTCGTCGGTCGAGCCGGAATCGACGTAAACGATCAAATCGGAGCTTTGCGCGGACGTCAGGCATTGCTTCAGCCGCTCGCCTTCATTGCGGCCGATCGCGACGACGCCGTAGCGGTATGGCCGTTCAGGCGTCACGAGCTGGAGGCAGCGGTCGATTGCTGGCGACGCGGCTTGACGACAGCGGGCACGCCGATAGCTATGCTGTTTTCGGGAACGTCTTCGATCACGACGGCGTTGGCCCCGATAATTGAATTGTCGCCGATTTTAATCGGACCCAGCAATTTGGCTCCTGCGCCAATGTCGACGTTGTTGCCGATGACAGGAGCGACGGGCTCCTCGACGCGTTGCAGTCCGACAACCACGCCATTCCGGATGCGGCAATTGTCTCCGAAGCGAGCGTAGCCACTGACAATAATGCCACCAAAATGATCGATGACGAAATTGCGACCCACGATCGCCTCGCAGGGCAGCTCAATTCCGGTAATGATCTGAATGATCTTGTAGAGCACCTTGTAGATGAACGAACACAGCTTGCGCAGCAATGCCGGGCGCACGCCGTACCGCCATCGACCAAATCGATAGACCACCATGGCCCAAAATCCCTGGGCTCCCGCGTCGCGGCCGTGGGCGTTAAAATCGGCTCGAATATTGTCAAACATTGCAATGCAGCCCAGGCGACCAACTTGCGGGGTTCAAATAATCAGTCATGCTGTACCACCATGGTGGATTGAACGGGAACCGCTTTTGGTTGCATTGAGCGCTCTGATGGCCGGTGTCGGCGACACAATTGGGAGGTTAGTTAAGATTAGTGATGAACGCGGACCGGCGGGTGCTGTGCTGAGCAGTCTGATGAAGCCTGGCTTCGGCAGCAGGGAATCTGCCATTATCTGCCGAATGCAATTGGCGACGGGTGGTCGGACCATGGTCCGATGCTCCCGAGATCGGAGCTGTTTACGAGATCGGTTTCTTGCCCATTCCTCCGGGGTATCCCGTCGCCACCCCATATGGCTCGACATCGGCAATCACCACCGCATTCGCCCCGATCTGCGCATGCGCGCCGACCTTGACCGGCCCAAGGATCTTGGCGCCAGCTCCGATGTCGACATGGCCGGCAACTTCGGGAACTCCGCCGCGGCCGCGGCTGCCTAATGTGACCTGGTGGAAAATCAGGCAGTTCACGCCAATTTTAGCGTTCGGATGAATAACGATGCCGTTGGGGTGGGGGACCAGAAGCCCGCCGCCGATCTGGCAGGTGAGCGGGATTTCGGCGCCCGTCACCACGCTCCAGAAGCGATGGCGCAACGCTATGATCTTGCAGCAAAGCCGCCCGAATGGACCGCCGCGGGCCTGCCAGAACTGGTAGCGCCGAACCGCCAGCAACAGCTTGCGGCCCGGGTCCCAGAATTGCCGGGGCCGTTCCCGCGTCCAGTCCGGAATATCGGCACTGATCTGTTCGTTAGCCTGATCCACCTGTGTGCACCTGTCCTAGAGGTAAAATCAAATAGCGAGGGGTTCAGTGCATTGGAAGCCGTCCGGTGTTCAGGCCTTCAAATATCGCCCATCGATCGTCCGCGGCCCACCATAATCCCCGTGCGCACCCGTCCGCCCTTTTGGGATTGGTATTTTTATTCGGGGTGGGTATTAATCACATATATTAAATCGAATTCACTAGGCAGCAATTTCGTAGTAGATCACTTACTATTCGTTAATCATATGATATGGCCCGCCGGAGTGCCGGGCGAAATTTGTGGTTCGTGGGAGCTTTTATGTTGAAGACACTGTGCACTCCTCCGACCTCGTCCGGCTTTTCCGAGCAATCTGCGAACGTACGTTCGGAATGCGCCTCTCCGGACGACCTTTCGCGTAATGTATTTGGCTTCCTCGGCATTCCAGTGGATGCGCTCGATTTTCCATCGCTGCTGCTCTCGATGGAGCTTGCAACGAATGCCGGTGTGCCATTTCTGATTTCGACGCCCAACGTCAATTTTCTCGTCAAAAGCCAGATCAACGACACGTTCCGCGAGTCCATGCTGCTGAGCGACTTGTGTCTTGCGGACGGCATGCCGCTGATCTGGATCGCCAAGCTCTTACGTATTCCGATCCATGAGAGAGTCGCCGGCAGCGATCTGTTCGGCCGGCTCAAATCGTCCAATGGGACAGGCCGGCGTCTGCGGGTCTTCCTGCTTGGCGGCGCCGAGGGGCTGGCGGCTGCGGTCGGCGCCAAACTGAACGCCGAGAAGGGCGGGCTGGAATGCGTCGGCGTGCTTAACCCTGGTTTCGGTGCGATCGAGGAGATGAGCTCGCCAAAAATAATCGATGAAATAAATGCCGCCAACGCAGATTTAATTGCGGTATTTTTCGGCGCCGAGAAAGCACAGGCCTGGCTGCTGCACAATCATTGGCGGCTCCGGGCGCCGGTTCGCGCCCAGTTCGGGGCCACCATCAATTTCGAAGCCGGAACCGTCCGCCGGGCGCCGCGAATGCTTCGAAGCACCGGCTTCGAATGGCTTTGGCGCATCAAGGAAGAACCGTATCTCTGGCGGCGTTACTGGAGCGACGGGAAAGCGCTGCTCGAGATGCTGGTGACCTGCGTCCTGCCCCTTATGCTGAGTGAGCGGCGGACGCGGAACTTGGCCAGGCTGTCGATCGCCCGAAGCGAGGATCACGGTTCCGTCACCCTAGCCCTGTCCGGGGCCGCGGTGGCGGCACATGTCGACGGCGCGATTGGACAGCTCCGGGACGCGCTCGACAGCGGCAAACGCCTGATCGTCGACGTCTCGAATACGCAATACATCGATGCTAGGTTTTTCGGCTTGTTCCTGATGGTTCGAAAGCAATTGGCCAGCCGGGGGCAGAGACTGCTGTTCAAAGGCGCGTCCGCCGGCCTGCGACGAATATTCCGCCTGAACAGATTCGAATTCCTCCTGTCACAGGAAGTGTGATAGCGGAACAAATGATTGTCCGGTCGGGTGTTCGGCCGTCTGACACATGCACTCAGGGCTAGAGATGAAGCAACAAGTTGGTCAGGCCTTTCGCATTCGCAGCGCTCTTGCGCTCCTGCTCGTGACGGGCTTAGCGGGCTGTGGCTCGCCCGAGCAGAACGCGCAAAAATATTACGAGAGCGGAATGGCTCTCATCGAGAAGAAGGACGACCTCGAGGCGCGGAAGGAGCTCCTGAAGGCCATCAAGTACAAGAGCGACAAGGTCGAAGTCTGGCGGGCGCTCGCAGGTGTCGACGAGCGGACGAAGTCGACTTCACTCTTCCTGGATTTGCGCCGTATCGTCGAACTGGACCCGAACGATCTGAATGCAAGATTGAGGCTTGCCCGAATTATGGTGGGCGGAGGGGCCGCTGAGGCCGCGCTCCGGGTCGTCGACGCTGCGAACGAGGGCGACAAGCCGAATGCGGAACTCCATGCTTTGCGGGCGATCATTCTCCTGCGAACCAACGACAATCCTGGTGCTATCCGTGAAGCTCAGCGCGCCTATGAGATCGACCCGGCAAACATCGATGCGATCTCGTTGCTCGCGTCGAAAAAAGTCGCGGATGGCGATCTGGATGGCGGACTGAAGCTTCTGGATTCGGTTCCTGCCGACAAGGACGAAGCGCGCATTACACTGCAGAAGATCGACACGTACGCACGCAAGAAGGATTTGGGAAAGGCGGAAGAGCTGTTGCGCAAGCTGATCGCACAGAATCCTCGAGAGGCCGCATATCAAGCTCAGCTTCTGCAATTTCTCATTGCGCAGCGAAAATTTGTCGAGGCGGAAAAGGAGTTCCGGGCGAGGGCCGAGGCCAATCCGACCGATAGCAAGCTCGGGCTCGACCTTGTTCGCTTCTTGATCGCTACGAAAGGCGCGGACACCGGCAGAGCCGAGTTGGAAGCTCGGATCAAGGCAGGGGGCGATGATTTCGACTACCAGATCGCATTGGCCGAATTGAATCTCGGGCAGAATCGGGTGGACGATGCCGTGCAGGCTTTGCAGAAGCTGGCCAACACCGCGGCAACTCCCGAGAAGAAGCTCTCTGCCCAGGTAAAGCTAGCAGAGATCCATGTCGCCAAGAGCAACAAGGCGGCAGCGGAGCCGTTGATCGCGGACATCCTCTCGAAGGATCGTCGAAACGCCGGTGCGTTGCGATTGCGGGCCGCCATGAGCATCGACAAAGGCCAGTTCGACAGTGCCATTTCCGATTTGCGCGAGGCACTTAACGATCAGCCGAAGTCGGTTGAGCTGCTGTCGTTGATGGCAGTGGCGTATGAACGCAGCGGGAAGGCCGAGTTGGCCGATCGTCAGTATGCCGACGCGTTGAAATCGTCCAACTCCAATCCCGATGTCGTGCTCCGCTACGTCGCGTTCCTGCAGCGCAAGGGCGATGCGGCTCGCGCCGAAGAGATTTTGACGGAAGCTGCCAGTCGCAATTCCGGCAATCTCCAGATTTGGTCGGCGCTCGGGCAGGTCAGACTGAGCCGGCAGAACTGGGCGGGAGCCTTGGCGATCGCGGATGCCATCGGACGCGTCGATGAAGGCCGCGTGGTTGCTGAGCAGATCCGCGCGGCGGCGCTCGCGGGCCAGAACAAGATCGAGGAAAGCATCGCGGCGCTGGAGGCTGCGCACAAGGCAGCGCCGGACGCACCACAGCCGGTGCTTGCACTTGCCTCGGCTTATGTGAAGCAGGGCAAGCCGGACAAGGCTTCAGCACTGCTGCAGGCGATGAGCAACAAGTTTCCGGCCAATGCCCAGCTTCTCGTGTTTCTCGGACAGGCCAAACTGGCCGAAAAGAAAAACGATGAGGCGCTGCAAAGCTTCAAGAAGGCAGTCGAGCAGCAGCCGAAAGAGCCGGCGGGATACACTGCGCTGACTGATCTCTATGTTCAAGGCAAGGACTTTGATGCAGCTGACAAGGTGCTCAAGGCTGGACTCGCGGAGTTGCCCGACAATGTAGCTTTCCGTCTCTCCTTGGCGGGATTGCAGATCCAGCGGGGGAACAACGACGCGGCAATATCCCAGTACGAAACGATTCTGCAGGACCAGCCGAATTCAACAGTGGCGATCAACAACCTCGCCAGCCTGCTGCTGGACAATCGGAGCGACAAGCCAAGTCTCGAACGTGCGTTTGAGCTGTCGGAAAAGCTCAAGAACGCCAACGCGCCGCAGTTCCAGGACACGTGGGGATGGGCCCAGTACAAGCGCGGCGACTTCAACGGAGCGATCGCCACGCTTGAGGCGGCTGCAGTGGCAATGCCGAATCTTGCGGCGATCCATTATCACCTGGGGATGAGCTACGCGGCCGCAGGACAAAATGAAAAGGCGGCCGAGAAGTTCAAGGCGGCGTTTTCCCTGGAGCCGGACGGGACACCGCTCAAGGACAGCATCCGCGCAGCGATGAAGTGAAGGCTCGCCGGAGTAGGTTCCGGAAACGTGACAGCAATTTCCTTCCGGGCAAGCGCACCATGTTTGCCCCGAGATGGTACTCAACCCAAAAAGATGGAGCGGATGACGATACGAGTAAAGGTCGTCACGCGTTAATTGCCGGAAGGCAGCACAGTCCAGTTGTGTGTCACGACGAACATCAGGCTGTGGGAGTCCGCAGGGCCCGTGCCGGAAACCGTTGGCGTGCCGGTAATCGGGTCGAAAATGGTCGTGCCGGTGCTTGCGAACCGGTGCAGGTAGCGATAGGTGGCCGACGCCAGCCATTCCCGGGTCAGGTTGTAGCTGTAGGTCGCCGACGCTGAAGCGAAATCCGTCGTCGTGCTCGAGATCTGCCGGTTTCCGCTCGCTGAGAACGACAGGGTGGATCGTGAATTGATGCTGTGGCTCAGCGATGCCGTGATCGAATCCCGCTTGAACAGAGAGCCGACGACGCTCGGGCCAACCGACTGGCTGGCGATGACGGACAAGGTCGTGCTCTTCAGCATTCGATAGGTCAGGACAGCGTCGCCGATCCAGTCGGCCACTGAACTCGATACGGGTGTGGCAGACGTCGTGCCGCCGAATGCCGTACTCGAAACCCCTCGATCGGTCACCAGATAGGCAGCGCCCACATTGGCACGAAAGGAAAGCACCGCCGACAAAGTGGCGTCGAACCCGACCTGCTCACGAAAAATCTGGACTTGGGTGTTGAACGCATTGCCGTATTCAAGCAGTTCATATTCGGAGGACAGGTTGATCGCTGTGACCGAGCTTAGCGATCGGCGCCAATTGCCGCGCGCAAGTGTGTCCGTAAACGGCGTGCCGCCGCTCGACGGTTCGTAGCTCGTGTGGCTGGACGTCGCAAACAGCGACACCGTATCAATTGCGGTAATCGAACGATCGACACCGCCGGTCGCCGTGAGTCGATCGAGGAAGCCTGACGTCGGAACGGAAACGCCGAGATCGTTCAGGATCGCGAGCGCCGTGCTCTGTTGTCGCCAGCTTGCCTCGACATACTCCCTATCGAATCTGGTCTTTTCCCTCTGCTCGTAGCGCGCCCTGAATCCATAGTTGAGGAATTCCGATGCGGTGCCAGCGGCGCCCGGACCCCAATACTTCTTGTAGGTGCCGTCGCCTGCGAAATTGAACTTTGATGTCGGAGTACGCGCCTCCGCGTCAGCGTTCAGCGTCGTGTAGGACCCCAGCGATCCCGCCGGCGAGCTACGCAGGAATTGATTGCTATTCAGCTCGACCGTTTCGGTCTCGCTGGCCTTTATCGACCAGTCGAACGCAAATGCCACGGACGGCGCCAT
Organism: Bradyrhizobium lablabi; assembly: GCF_001440475.1. Classification (GTDB taxonomy): domain Bacteria; phylum Pseudomonadota; class Alphaproteobacteria; order Rhizobiales; family Xanthobacteraceae; genus Bradyrhizobium; species Bradyrhizobium lablabi. The sequence goes on from NZ_LLYB01000034.1 coordinate 146,614, forward strand.
GCCAAAGCATACCGAGACTGCTATGGCAGCTCTCTTCACGTTGCTTCTCGCCCCCGCCGAACGTCAGGTCACTCAAACAAGCGTCGCTCCGGAACCATGATGACGTCGCCGGCCCGCAAGGTAATATTGCCTTCCAGATCGTCACCAGCTTCGTAAGCTCTATAGTTAAACATGAAAATTGTTTCGTCGCCGCCGGGGCCCTTGCGTCTCACCTGGATGCGATTCTTTGCGGCAAACGGCCCGATGCCTCCGGCAAGGGCAATCGCCTGCATCAGGGTCGTCTTCTGTCGGACGACATAAGAGCCGGGCTTGATGATCTCGCCGGTGATGAAAACTTTCGGCTTGAGGTCGTCCTCGGGGATCTCCTTGGGCGCGGCGATGACGGCGACCGTGACGTCGAGATTGTCGTCCTTGTAGTTGTTCTTCAGCTTGTTCTTGAGAATGTTTTCGAGCGCCAACGGCGTCAGCCCGCGTGCCCGGATATGGCCGGCGAGGGGAAATGCGATTTCGCCTGAGGGGTCGACAACGACCGTCCGGTCGAGCTTCGGGTCCTGCAGGACCGAAATGCTGAGGCTGTCGCCTGATTTCAGGGTCTGCGCGTTTGCCCCCGGGGTCAGCAAGGCAACAAAAAGCAGTGCCAGCAGGATTCGCATGTCAGTCCCCCTAACCATCGGCAAAAAAGCCCGTAAACAAAGACATTTAGGCCGTCGTGAAGGGATTTTTCCCGAACACGCGGCCATTATTTAGCCACGGGGGAAACTAATGGGATACAAGGACTTAGGGAACCCGCGAGAACTTTTTTACCGGAAAAATGCTATACTGTTGCTTGTCTGCAATAACGTCCCGCACAATGTGATCCGAAATAACCCGCTGGTCGTTGGCAAAGCCGTAGACCAGCGCCGTGTCACACAGAACATTAATCATCCGAGGTATGCCGCCGCTTGCTGAGGCAATCAGCGAACAGGCCTCCTGGGTGAACAGTGGGCGGCGGGCGCCCACCGCCTGCAGCCGGAATGCGATATAATTGGCGACCTCCCGGTCATCGAGCGGGCGCAGATGGAAATCGGAAGAAATCCGCTGTGCGAATTGATGCAGCTTCGGCGCCAGCAGCAAGTCGCGCAGTTGGGGCTGGCCGACGAGAATCAGCTGCAAAATCTGGAACTTGTCGGCATTAATATTGGAAATCATGCGCAAATGTTCGAGCGCTTCCGGCTCGAGATTCTGCGCCTCGTCAATGATCAATATGGTTCGTCTTCCGTTGGCGAACTGGCCATACAGAAAATCTTGTAACTTCTTGAAAAGGTTTGGATAATCACCTTCGAACGATTGCCCGAGCGACATCAGGATCCATTGCAGCAATTCCTGCCGGCCCTGAGGGGAATTGGAGATCAGGCCGATGGTGATCGCCGGGCTGACTTTCTTGAGCAGATGCCTGACCAAGGTGGTCTTGCCGGATCCGATTTCACCGGTAATGACAGTGAAGCCGGCGTTGTTCATGACGCCGAACTCCAGCATCGTGAATGCCATGGAATGCATCTTGCCCCAGTAAATCAGGTCGGGGTCGGGAAGAATTGAAAAAGGTTTCTCCCGCAGCTGATAAAATGCCTCGTACATTGAACTTCCTTAGCCCGGCCACAGACCTCTTATAGCGCAATTTGCAGGATTCCCCCTGCTACTCTCGACCCATTTCTCCGATCTACGTAAACTTGCGGACGTGGCAGCCGTTGGAACCATTAAGATTGAAATTTAAAAGTCCCTTTGCTGAACAACTATTCATTAAATCCCTGCAAGATCGATGCTAAGATCGCGCGTCGGAGCGATCCGCCGATCATTCCGCGGCACTGTTAACCTTGCAGGCTCGCAAACAGACGCTCGGACGAGACATGCTGCAGAAAGTTGAATTTGAGGACGATTNNTCCAGCCGCTGCAAGAGGACCGCAGTCATCTGTTGCAGCCTGCCTTCTACTGNGGAACTGTTCAAGCGCCGCTGGGCCTATTTTGTACTGCCGTTCGTCACGATCCTGGCCGTGGGCGCCGGAGCGGCGTTGCTGTGGCCGCCGACCTATCTCTCCGAGGGACGGATCCTCGTTCAGTCGCAGCAGATTCCGTCCGAACTGGTACGGCCTACGGTCACGAGCGCCGCGCAGGAGCGAATCCAGGCCATTCAGCAGCGGACGATGACGCGAGATAATCTCATCGCGATCGCCGACAAATTCAAACTGTTCCCGGAAAAGCGCACGTTGATGTCGCCGACCGAGCTCGTCGCGGAAGTCAAGAAGCATACGAAAATCGCGCCGGTCGATCTTCAACTGGACTTCAAGCAGCGGACGCGCGCCTCGATGGAAAATCCCACCATCGTTTTCTCGGTCGGATTCGAATACGGCAATGCTGCGGTGGCGGCCCAGGTCGCCAACGAGTTGATGACGCGGATCCTGAACGAGGATCTTCGAGATCGAACCAGCCGCGCCACGGATACGACGAAGTTCCTGGCGCGAGAGGTGCAGAGACTTCAGGCCGAGAACTCTGCGCTTGATGCCAAGATCGCTCAGTTGCGCCTCACGCAAGGCAAGCCCGCATCGTCAACTGGCTCCGAGCAGCCGACCACACTTACGCAGCTGAAGGCTGATTTGATCCAAAAGGGTGCCCTGTATTCAGAGCGGCACCCTGCAATTGTGTCCCTGAAGAAACAGATCGAAGCTCTCGAAAAGGTGGCTTCGGCGCCGGCGCCTTCGAACGACGCTGCAACGGCGGCCAGTCTCGAAGTTATGGTTGCTCAGCAGGAAAGCCTGCAGAAGAACCTCGATGCCGCCTCGGCAAAACTGGCCGCCGCGCGGCTTGGCGAGAACCTTGAAAAGGACCAGCAGTCCGAGAAGCTCGAAATCATCGAGCAGCCGACGGCTCCGCAAGAGCCGGTCAGGCCCAACCGGCTGAAAGTCCTTGCGCTGGCGTTCGCGGCCGCGTTTGGCGGCGGAGCAGGGCTGACATTCCTGGTCGAATTCCTGGACAAGGGAATCCGCAGAAGCAATGACCTTCTGTCAGTGGTCGATGGCAAATTGATCGTCTCGATTCCCTACATCTCGACGGCAGCCGAATTACGTGCGAAGCGGCGACGGATGTTTGTTGTTCTGGGAGTGTTTGCACTGGCTGTGATCGGACTATTGGTCGCCGCCTACCTGTTCCTTCCACCTCTTGACCTCATGATTGCCAAGGCCAGGGTCGGGCTGTTTCGATAATTTGCGGAGTCACGCAGTGGATTCAATAAAGCAGGCTGTCGAACTCGCGCGAGCTGCGGAGGTGCACCGTCCGGGAGCCTTGAGCGGATCTGCCCTAGCGGCCGAAGGGCCGCTGCAGCGCTCTGCAGAGTCGCCGTTCAACGAAGTCCGTCTTCGCGCTGATCATCTCGAAGCCAACCGAATAGTGGCTCACGGCACTTCCGGTCAGAACGGCCGCTACTACGACATGTTGCGCACGCAGGTGCTGCAGGAGATGGATAAGAAGAGCTGGCAATTCCTGGCCGTGACTTCGCCCACGGCGGGGTGCGGAAAGACGGTTACCGCCTGCAATCTTGCGCTGAGTATTTCCCGGCTGCCGGAGCGGTCAGTGCTGCTCGTCGACCTCGATCTGCGCCGGCCGGCGGTTGGAAATTACCTGGGCATTAGCGGCACTGGTGGTGTTCTCGACGTACTTGAAGGACGTGCGCCGCTTTCATCATCGGTTGTGCAGGCAAGCGTCGGTCCCAACAACATACTGGTGCTGCCCGGAGGGGTCTCGTCGAACTCTTCGGAATGGATGGCTTCGCAGACGATGGGGGCAATGCTGCAGACCATCAAGCGAGACTTCCGGTCGCGTATCGTCATCTTCGATCTCCCGCCGATGCTGCTCGGTGATGATGTGATTTCGATTCTGCCTCGAATAGATGCCGCATTGCTTGTTGCGGGGATCGGAAACACGACTGTTGCCGACATCAAGGAATGCCAAAGGCATTTGCAACGAACCCCGGTTATCCGCGTCGTTGTGAATAAGTCGACCGAAACGGTCGGTTCGTATTACGGCTACTATTGATTTCAAATCCGACCGCAATTCCGCAAACGGCGTAAGGTTCGATTGCGCGTCATTCGGAATGCCTATTGTTGTCTTTCGCTCAGGAACGCCTGATAGGCGAGCCTGATGCCCTTCTCGAGCCCGGTACTGGCTCGCCAGCCGAGTTTCGCCAGCTGGCTGACGTCGAGCAGTTTGCGGGGCGTGCCATTTGGGCGCGACGTATCGAAGCTAATTTCACCGGCATAGCCGATGGTCGCCGCGACCGCGCGGGCGAATTCGGCGATGGTGATGTCCTCGCCGGTGCCGATGTTGACCA
>NZ_LLYB01000034.1:151016-151218 GCF_001440475.1 Bradyrhizobium lablabi
AAATTCACGCCGCGGCGTGCCGGTGCCCCAGACCACGACCTCCCTGGCGCCGGCAACCTTGGCCTCATGGAAGCGGCGGATCAGCGCGGCGACGACGTGGCTGTATTCGGGGTGATAATTGTCGCCGCTTCCATAGAGGTTGGTCGGCATCACATTGATGAAGTCGGCGCCGTACTGGCTGCGATAGGTCTCCACCATCTTG
>NZ_LLYB01000034.1:151252-151605 GCF_001440475.1 Bradyrhizobium lablabi
TGCCCCGTCAGCATGGAATCCTCGCGCAGCGGCTGCGGCGCCAGTTTCGGGTAGATGCAGGACGAGCCCAAAAACATCAGCTTCTCGGCGCCATGGACATGCGCCGCGTGGATCACGTTCGTCGCAATCGCCAGGTTATCGTAGAGGAATTCGGCGCGCAGCGTGTTGTTGGCGACGATGCCGCCGACCTTGGCCGCGGCCAGAAACACCACCTGCGGGCGTTTGGCGGCAAACCACGCATTGACGGCGGCCTGATCGCGCAGATCGACCTCATTGCGCGTCGCGGTCAGCAGTTCGACGTGTTCCTGTGCCAGCCGGCGCACCAGCGCCGCGCCGACCATGCCGCGATGGCC
>NZ_LLYB01000034.1:151616-151727 GCF_001440475.1 Bradyrhizobium lablabi
GTCTTGCCCTTCAGTTCAAACGGCAGGCTTGCCATTGGCGACCTCCCGCTGCGCTTCTGAGAGATCGCTCGCGACCATTTCCCTGACCAGTTGGGCAAACGACGTCCTGGG
>NZ_LLYB01000034.1:152197-152261 GCF_001440475.1 Bradyrhizobium lablabi
CCCGTAGGGCGATCGCGGGTAGAACGGCGTGGTCTCCTTCTGCGGCACTTCCTGGACCAGGCCG
>NZ_LLYB01000034.1:152516-152613 GCF_001440475.1 Bradyrhizobium lablabi
TTTCCGCGAATGCGGATCCTGGTAGAGGTGATCGATGCGCGCGGTGTTGAACGAGGACGACCGCCGCTTGACGCCGTGGACCTCATAGCCGAGCCCG
>NZ_LLYB01000034.1:152628-160936 GCF_001440475.1 Bradyrhizobium lablabi
ATCTTGCCCGGTCGCGCCGGTGATCAGCGCCACGCGCCGCTGTGAATGTTCATTCGTCATGCCAGCCTCAGCCCTCTTCCAACGCGCTGACGCGCGAGCGATCGATCGATCGAGAAGGAGGCGCGACTAGAGCTGCAAATGGGCGGGTAAGAAGGCCGCAATCTCTGAGGCCGGAACAAAGTATTTGGCAATATCACGTGTTTCCGTCTTTCTGGTACCAGGTCGAGAAAATGATTGCGAAATTTTTCGGCTCATGATGCCGAGCAGGCATTTGTGTTTGACATCGAACACTCCCGATCCGGAATTGCCCGTGCGCGCTACGTCGGCGATGACTGTGCTGAACCGGCCGCGGGTTCCGATCGGCAGCCGATCGGGCGCGAGAATGTGGGAGCGCACGGCGGATCCCGGCACAATCGTCACCACCTGTTGTCCGGGGCTGGGCGGATCGGTGCAAATCGAGTTTCGCCGAAGTCGCAAGCGTGCTGGAAGAAGCTCTTCCTCGACCGACAGCAATGTGAGATCCGTTCCTTCGAAACTGCCTTCCTTGATGACACGGGTGGGATATTCCGATCCGGCAATTGCGATTTTGGGGCGAGTCAGCCAGCTCCGGCCTGCGACATGCGCTGCCGTAATGAACAGGCCTTTTCCGAGATAGATGCCGGCCCCTGGTCCCCAGCTCTGCATCGGCGTCTGATGGATGCTCACCGCGTAGGGCAACAGCGTATCATCAGCGCCTTGTGCGCATGCCGGCTGCCACAGCGTCATCAGAAGAAGTGCGCCATGGAAGAATGGTGCACGCAGCAGCTTCGCGGTAAGTCGAGCGAACGCCAAAAATCACCTGCCAGGGTTGCGCGCCGCGACCATCAGCTCGCACCGGTAAAGAACCTGAGTTCTTGAGGCGGAATGGCGGCAAGAAGGTCGCGGATAAATTGGTCCTGGAGCTTGAACGACACATCTTTCGGCAGACCGATCGTGGAGACCCTGATCAGGGCGCCATCGGGGATGATTCCGCGCAAGCCATACTTCAACCGGCTCAGTTGATGATCGACGACGCCATTGGCGATGTCATTGCCGACCCGCAACCAGTAAGTGACCGGTTCGAACCGCGATTCCCTTGCTGCTATCAGTCGAGTCATCTTGATGGGCTGGGCACCGTTGCGATAGCTGACTGCGCCATCCGCTTTTTCCGAAATCCGGAACCCGTTGGCCGTATAGCAAATCTCTGGACGGTGAGACTTCAGCCTATAGTTCTGCACCGGACCGTATGCGACCATCAGCATGACGATATTGCCGTGTCCGTCCGTATAGCCTCGACCAACTTCCTGGCTGTAGATCTTTCCGGCGAGCGGGTCCGGCTGAACGTACGCGTCGGGATCTACCGGCCGGACCGGGCTGATTTCCGGAACCAGCGTCCAGGTTCCGAACTGTCGAGGAATAACCGTTTCAAGGCTGGGGGAGGCCGATGTCCGGGCCATCAATTGGCGGGGTGCCAGCACGGTGGCAAGCACCGCACATCCCACAATTGCAACGCATGCCAATATGATCTGAACTCGAGGGTATTTCATTGAAGTCACGCACAATCCTTTAAAGAGTTAATTGGATCAGCTGTCTGGGATAAGAATATACTCCAGCCGGCTTATTTGCAGTCAAAAGAAAGAGATAATTGGCTCACTCAACGAAATTAACATAAATAACGGAAATCGCAGCGGAAAAGCGTTAGGGGCTCGACCCGGAGCGGCAGGCTCGTTAGTCGTACTGGCATCTGAACGGTTGGCCCCGTTGTATTTTGATTCTTGGCCTATTTGGTTGCACGGAGTTTTCTGGATGAAGGGTATGTCCATCAAGATCGTTCGGCCTGCCGTTTTGCTCGCCTGTTGCGCGATCGCCTTGGCCGGGTGCGGCAAGAAAAGCGATCAGGCGGCCGCTTCCAAAGGACAGGTCGTTGCACGTGTCGGCGACGAAGTCGTGACCATCCAGGATCTCGAGAACGAGTTTCGCTGGGCGAATGTGACGCCGGACAAACAGAAGGAGCCCGAAATCGTCAAACGCGTCCTGGGCGAACTGGTCGTGCGCAAATATCTGCTGCGTCAGGCTATGGCGGCGAAGCTCGATCGCGAACCGGGCGTGCTGCTGGACTTGCTGAGATCGCGCGAACAGATTCTTGAGAATGCGTATCTGCAGCGAACGGCGGCGGCCAAGGCGCCCGGCAAGGCGGATATCGACAGGTACATCGCCAATAATCCCGCGAAATTCGCCGGCAGGAAGCTGCTCAGCGTTGAACAGATCGCATTTCCAATAGGGCCGTCCGCTCAGTCTTTCGTCGAAGCGAACAAAGATACCAAATCGCTCGACGAGATCGACCAGAAGCTTACCGCGGCCGGCATTCCCCACGGCCGACAAATGGGCGCGCTGAACAGCGGCGATTTGCCGCCGGAGTTTTACGGATTGATCGAGGCCAAGAAGGCGGACGATGTGTTCTTCGTTCGCTCTGGCCAGAACGGAATGTTCTTCAAGGTCAAGGGTGAGGAGCGGCGTCCGCTCGAAGGCGAGGCCGCGGCCAATCTGGCGCGGCAATTGATGCGCGCGGACGCAGTCAAGGCCGAAATGGGAATTGCGGCCTATTCAGCGAATCTCGAAGCAAAATATGAAGGTGATTACGCAAAGATCATGCAGCCGGGCGACGGCAAGAAAAATTGAGCACGGGATCTGGTCGCAACGGCCCAAGAGTTTCTGGCCCAACAGTTTCTCAACGCGATATCGATGTGAAATGACAACATTATTTGATGTGTTGACGGTTAGCTGTTTCGTGGCCCTGGTGATCGCGTTCTTCCAGTTCACCGAGCGGGACAACCGGACGTTGTTGCACTTTATGCTGGCCGGCATCGTGTTTGCCGTCGCGAACCAGGTCGGAAATGCCGGGTCATTCTACCTTGCGCTGATCCTGATTCTTGCCGGCGCTGGTTACGCGGTTTTGATAGCCCGGAGATAAGCGGCTTGTTCCTTTTAATGCTATCAGTAAACTGAGTTTTGGAACCCGTTGGTATTGAAATGACATATTCGCAGGTAATGCCATCGGCGAAGGCAGGTTTTCTCGGCCCTTTTCTGTGGCCGGCGCTGCTTGGCGCCTCGGTAATCGGCGCCTATGCCCAGACCATTCTCAGTTTGATCGATGGGCCCTGGCAGACGGAGCAGGAGGGGCACGGACCGCTGATCATTGCGGCCTCGCTCTGGCTGGTTTGGCAGTCGCGTGAGAGGTTGCGGGCTGTTGAAATTTCTCCGGCTCCCGTCGTGGGATGGATTGCTCTCCTGGCTGGCCTGATCCTGCTCTATCTGGCCCGCATCCAGCAGGGGCTGGTCACGTTCGAGACCTTCTCCTTGATTCCCGTCATCGTCGGATGTGTTCTGATTTCGGCCGGATGGCCGGCTTTGCGGGTACTCGCGTTTCCGATCGGCTTCCTGATCTTTGCCGTGCCGATGCCCGACTGGCTGGTCGACGCCGCTACGGTTCCGCTAAAGGTCTTTATTTCGAACGTCGTAACCGATGTCCTGTATGCGGCGGGTTTTCCGGTTGCTCAGAACGGCGTCATGATCATGATCGGGACCTACCAGCTCCTGGTAAAGGATGCCTGTTCCGGGATGAATTCGATTTTTGCGTTGTCCGCGATCGGCGTTTTTTACGCCTATGCGTTTCGCTGGCAGGAGAAAATTCGCAGCCTGTTACTTCTCGCGGCGATCATACCCATTACCATTATTGCAAATTTTTTTCGCGTTTTCGCCCTAGTCCTGATCGCGTACTACCTGGGACCTGACATGCTCGATGGAATTCTGCACGATCTCACTGGCATCGGCCTGTTTGTCGTCGCGGTTGTTCTGCTGTTCCTGTTCGATGCCTTCTTGGGTCTGTGCTTTGCGCTTGTGCGCCGTGTGCGCGGGCGCGCCGCGTCGGCGACCCCTGCTTAAACTCGATCACGCGCACCGCCCCTCGTGAAAATCGGCCGCTGGGCGCTTGCTCTTGCGGGCGCTTTCCGTGAGGTGGCTGATTTGTGCAACACTTGCTAAGCTCGTTTCCTTTCAGGACCAGCACCAAGGTTGCCGTGAGCCGAACGTACGCCATACCCGACCTTCATGGTCGACTGGATCTCCTCGATCGCGCCATTGACGCGGTTATGCGGCATGCAGAGGGAACGGCTTCCACGATCATCACCCTGGGCGATTACGTCGACCGTGGGCCGCAGAGCAGGCAGGTCATCGAGCGTCTCATGAACTGGAGGCCGGACGAAGCAAAGGTCGTCAATCTGAAGGGCAACCACGAAGCCATGATGTGTGCGGTCTGTGAGAACCGGGCAGAACTCGACTGGTGGCTCAGGAACGGGGGAGGCGAGACGCTGGCGTCATATGGCCAAAGCCCGGCGCTTCCCGATCTGCGAGCGATCCCGGCCGATCACCTTGATTGGATGGTCAATCTTCCGCTGATGCATGTCGATCGACACAGAATTTTCGTTCATGCTGCTGTCGATCCGAAAGCTCCGCTCGACCAGCAGAACGAGGAAACGTTGTTGTGGAAGCGCTATCCCCGCGATGCCGACATCGGGCACGGTCGCCGATACGTGGTACACGGTCACCACGCCGATGCGCGCGCGCCGATCGCAGGCAAGTACAAGACCAATCTGGACGGGCTGGCCTGGAAGACAGGCCGCCTGGTTATCGGGGNTATTTGAGGATGACCACCCCGGCGGCGCCTGCGAGTACCTGGAAGCACTCGGNCCGCGAAATATAGGACGGCCTATCGCTGGCGTGGAGATGCGCCCCGCGCCGTTCCGCCAGTGGCAAAGTCGAATAATCCGGCCCACTTGCGGAGGACCGAATAAACCGTTGAATTTTGAATAAAGTCCGTGCCGTGTTCTCGCACCACTTCCTAATTAAGGTTTAATTCCTTTTCGGTGGCGGTCCGTTTCCGCTATCATTGAGCCACGAATCAGTGCCGCGTTCGTTTTCACACAAAAATTTCAGGAACCTTGATGTTCATGAAGATGAACCCGGCTGCCTTAGGGGCGGCGCTGATGTTGTTTGTTGGTACGGTCAATGCCGACGCCGGCTTGGTCCCTTACGCTGATCTCGCTTCATGGAACGCCGCGACGGCCAGCAAGACGACGATCATTATTCCCAATCCGTCTTCGCTCAGTGGATTTGATAGCTTTCCGGGTGGCAGCGTCAGCTATGGCGGCGTGACGTTCTCGTCAGATCTAACAACGTACAATGGTGGCTTTTTCAACGTTGGCCCGGTCTATAGCAGCCTCCCGGCTGCACTTACCGCGCAGCAAGTTGGTTTTGATCTGGTCAACATCAAGATCACCCTCGCAGGGCCGGTGACTTCATTCTCTTTCGATTTTGGTACCTTTGATGGCTACGATGTAACCATTCTTCTTTCCAACGGAAATACCGCCACCAAGAGCAGCACAGCTAACGGTTTTGCAACGAGTAACTTCTTCGGCATCACGGATACTACACCCTTCACGAGCGTCCTGGTTACGTCGGGGACCGAAAGCCTCTCTCTGAACAATGTCAGATTTGGTGTCGCCGTGTCGGCAATTCCTGAGGTTTCGACTTGGGCCATGCTGATCCTCGGCTTTGCCGGATTGGGGCTTGCTGGCTACCGGCGTTCGCGCCGAAGCGCCGCAATTGCTGCGGGCTAGTTTTTCAGCTGGCCCTTTGGCTCGATTCTGCGGTCGCTTGGATATCTAGATCGACCGAGCAACCAGCAGTGCTGACGTTCTTTTGCGAGACGGTGACGGACACGTCCAGTTGCAGCGCGAAGTGCGTTGTGGGTTCCTGACGCCGGCGCAGTTTGCGTAAGTTTATGTAACGCGACCCGACTCGGGAGCGCGGCAGAACGGGGACCTAGATGCTTTCGTTAAGAGCTGACACGCTCACGGCTTGGACGCTTGCGATCGGATTGTTGATCGGCTTCTGTTCGTTCAATTCGGCAACGGCGGCCGTTGTTTCGAGTTCGGATTTTGAAGTCATCGAGACCGCAGGTCCCGGCAACACGGGCTATTACACTGTCATCAACAACTCGGCTTCCGAATACATCTACGGATTTTCCGTCACCAATCCGCTCGCCTCGAGTGTCGACAACTGGACAACGGAGCCCGACTGGCTCGCAGGCAAGACGCCGTTGCAATTCTACCCCAAGACCGGTTTCGGCTATCTGACCGCTCCGGGATATTGGACATTTTCGAGGGGGCGTCCGGTCTTCCATGTCAGTTTTCTGACCATCGGGCCGAACGAGAGCTCGAGCAATTTCTTCTTCGGAACGGCGGAACTGGCGAGCGTCGTGACGCTGCTTCTGGTCGACGCGAAGGGAAACTTCTCGTCGATGAGCTTTGACGCCACGCAAGCCACCCCGGCTGTACCTGAGGCTTCGACCTGGGCGATGATGATTTTGGGCTTTGCGAGCATCGGCGTGTTGGCTTATCGCCGGCGCCGAAGCGGCTGCGCGACGGCCTGAGCGGGTTTGGTAAGTTCACGAATGCAAAGACCGCCCACGGGCGGTCTTTTGCTGTTCGCTAACACGATCAGGAGCCGATCGGGGAAAACGCGACACGCTAGTAACAGCGGCGTCCCTGACGATCGTGCATTACATAGTCCGTTCCGGGCGACGGATAGTAAAGTTCGCCGCACGAACCGGAATTGACCGGAGCGCCAATTATATCAAGCTTTCTGTCCAGCGCGTTCGGCGAAGCGGTCTGGTCGCTGCTCCCGCGTCCGTAATATTGTCCGCTGTATTGGCCGCTAAATTGCCCGCCATACTGGCCGGCGTACTGTCCGCCATAGCGGCCGCTATACTGCATGTTGACCTGGCCGATGGCCGGCTGCAGCGAGCCGATCATCGTCACAACCGCCAACAGGGACAGCGATATCCTCATCTCACTTCCTTGGAAGTATGAGGTATGCCGCAACCGGGGTCGCCGGCAATTGTCGGCCCGACTGCACGGTCTAGGCTTCAATCAGTCCGATCAGCTTAGCCGCTTCCTTGTCGACATCATGGCGTTCTAAAACCCGTTGGCGGGCACTTTCTCCCATTCGCGTGATCGCTTCCGGCGCCGTACCGAGACATTCTCCCATTGCCGCGGCCAGGCTCTCGAGGTCGCCGGCAGGAACCAGCCAGCCATGCTCACCATGCTCGACCAGTTCGGGGATTCCAGCAACGAACGTACTGATGACCGGTCGTCGCAAGGCCATGGCTTCCATGATGACGACCGGCAGACCTTCGGCGAAGCTCGGCAACACCAGCGCCCGAGCAGCTAGAATTTCGGCCCGAACCTCGTCACTGCTTATCCAGCCGGTTATCCGCACGGTGTCCGTCAGCCCGTATTTTGCGACGAGCGTCTCGATCTCGCTGCGCATTTCGCCGTCGCCGGCGAGAACCAGTTCGAGTTTTGTCCCGCGTTCCGCCAGCAGCCGTGCTGCCTCGATCAGGAGCAACTGTCCCTTCTGTTCACACAAGCGCCCCACGCAAACCAATCGTCGTTCGCTGCCCGTCGGCGCGGTGAAGTCGCCTTCATGGAAAGCCGGCTCAAGCCCGCAATGGACCACCTTTATCTTCGGCCAATACGCGTGAGGGACATTCCGAAAGAGCTGACTACGCCCGAATGAACTGACCGCAACGACAAAGCGAGCCCGCCGGATTTTCTCCGGTAGCGCGATGAACTTCGGCTTGTCGAATTCCTCGGGACCGTGGGCGGTGAAGCTCCAGGGCGGCCCTCCCAATTCGCCGACAAGCATCGCGACTTCGGCCGAATTGGTTCCGAAATGAACGTGCAGGTGCTGCACGTTTTCGCTGCGTAACCAAAGGGCTACCTGACATGCTTCGAGCAAATAAATCAGATGAACGGGGAGGGGGCGTTCCGCCCGCAGCCCGACCTTGAACGTCAGAACGAACGCGCGAAACAGTCCGACGGGGTTGGTTGCCAGGACTCGCAAAAATGAAACCAGCAGCGGCACCGCGCCGCCGCGCAGGATGTAACGCGTGCGAGTCTGCTCCAGCTGATCTTCGGCGCCGCGCTGCGCATCGTCCCAGCCCCGCACCGATATCCGCACGATCTCGTACCCCAGGCGTTCGAGCGCCAGGATCTCGCGCCGAATGAAACTGTGGCTGACTGCCGGATAATGGTTAATCAGATAGGCGATCTTCATGCCTGACTTTATCCCAAAAGTAGGCCCGTTAAACGTGCCCATTTTTGTTCCGCTCGCCTATTTATCTATTTGGGAAATATAGTAGTAATCGAGCTGGAAACAGGATATTTAC
>NZ_LLYB01000034.1:160972-161207 GCF_001440475.1 Bradyrhizobium lablabi
TCGAGATCGGTTTTTGCGATGTTGATCTTGGCCGCTCTGGCTGGATTGCTCGGCGTTCCCGTCGCTGTCCTGCTGGTTGAAGTCATTGCGGCCCTCAAGGCGCCGAGGCTGGAGCCTTTCGAAGTCCAGGAATTAAATAGCGAGAAACGCGTCGCAGTCATTGTTCCCGCGCACAATGAAAGCCTGGGGCTGCTTCCGACGATCCAGGATATCAAACCCCAGCTCCGCGCTGGAG
>NZ_LLYB01000034.1:161240-224613 GCF_001440475.1 Bradyrhizobium lablabi
GGCCGAAGCGGGGGCGGAGGTTGTTGTCCGCAACGACCGGGAAAGAATCGGCAAGGGATTCGCGATGGGGTGGGGCATAAACCATCTTGCCGAGGACCCTCCTGATTTTGTTCTCTTCGTCGACGCCGATTGCCGGCTCGAGGCCGACCTGATCGAAGGGCTAAAGCGGGTCTGTCAGCAGGTTCAGCGGCCGGTACAAGCGCTGTTCATGATGCGAAGCGCTGAAAATTCGCCCATCAATCACAGCTTCGCGGAGTTCGCCTGGATCTTAAGAAACTGGATTCGTCCCCTTGGACTGAGAAACCTTCGTGGTCCGGTTCAGTTGATGGGAACGGGAATGATGTTTCCGTGGAGTGCGATCAGCTCCGCACCGCTGGCCAGCGGTCATCTGGTTGAGGATTTGAAGCTGGGGCTCGATCTCGCGCAAGCGGGCAAGGCTCCGTATTTCTTCCCGTTCGTGAAAGTTACCAGCGCATTTCCGACCAGCGCCAAGGGCACCGAGAGTCAGCGTCAGCGCTGGGTGCAGGGTCATATCGCCACGATCGGAAGATTCGTTCCGCAGCTTCTGGCTGCCGGCTTGAAGCGCGGCGATGCCAACGTTCTTGTGCTGGCGCTCGATCTTTCGGTGCCGCCGCTCTCTCTCCTTGCGTTGATGATCGTCGGGATGATGGGCCTGACTTCATTGGTCACCTTGCTTGGAGGGCCGTGGCTGCCCACCCTGATCGCGGGCGGCACTCTCGCTGGATTTATCCTGTGCGTTCTTCTGGCCTGGTTTAAATTCGGGCGCGAGGTTTTCCCGGCGCACCAGGCACTATCATTCGGCTCCTTTGCATTTAAAAAAATCGGGTTCTACGGCCGGATGTTGTTAGGCGGCACGGCGTCCCACTGGATACGGACCGACCGATCAACGCCCAACTAGCCATTTTTGCCGGCGATTTTTTCCGCGGCGTCCCCCAAACGGGTCACGCAACCGTTATCGAACTCCCATAAAAACGCGCCGACAAAGGTTAAACGGAGCCCAGTCGCATCACCGAATTTAACTGGCATGCCGTTTGCCTGAGTTCTCAGGCAGGAGGAGGGGCACTCATGAAAGCGCACGGTCGCACGACCATTCTGCCGAAACCGAAGAAGCCGCGGAGGATCTTGAAAAAGCGCCCGGCCGAGACCATCGCCGAACGATATCTCGAATTGCGACGCCTTCGCGAACGTCTGTCCGAGGCTGAAGCTCTGCGAAGTTCACAATGATCAAGTTGCGTCAAGGACTGGCGCCGCCGCTCTATCTGGCGGCAATCGGGATCGCCATGGTTGGTTGGCTGTGGGCGATATTCACCGGCGTAGAATGGCTCTTGGGAGTGTAGGCAGTCCGCCTCGTGCCGTGCGCACAAAACATGCTCCGGAGCCGGACCATGGTTACCCAGCGGGTTGGCCCTATCGTCCGGGAGCTTCCCGCTGCCGTCGCATTTTCTCCCGGCCATAATGCGCTGTTGCATTCCTGCCGCGGCGCAGAAGAATTAGCCCAGCCAAACAAGCGTTCATATCCACAGCGCCCTTTGTAGGCTATCAAGCGAACTCAAGAGCCGTTCATCAAGAGTCGGAAAAACGCACGCGAATTCGGCGGCACGCTTGCGAATCGTCCCGTAGTCGGGATTTCTAGCTCAGACAGCATTGCGTTCGATCGGCGGCTTTGGGTGGTTGCGACACCGTTCTTCCGGCGTGAGAGCCGGGATGGTGCCAATGGAGCAGGGGACTGTGGCCGTGTCGGATAGACTGACAAGCGCGTTGCTTGCCGCGCTGAATGAATCGACCGAAATCAAAGAGAGCGATTGGCTGAAGCTCGAAATGGCATTGCGCGGTCAATCGGACCGGGACGATAATCAGCAGGGCAGCGAACTGAAAACGACCCCGGAAAACAGGTTCGCAGCCACGGTATGCTCGGGGATGGCCAAGATTCGAGCCAACGTCTAATCGTCCGAGTTTCCTTAATTTTCAGTCTTGCCCGCCAAAACCAGGTCGCTAATCGCCTACGGGATATTGTGGATCGACGGGTCTGATCAGGCCGCTAACCGTCGTGGATTGATTTTTTCCACTTCTGGGCGCCCATCGGGCTCGCGATTACGCGTCTCAGAAAAGAGCCGCCGGTCAGGAGGCTTCTTGCTATAGGATTTTGCCATCCGCTTCTGTCTGCCAGAAAGCCATGTGGAAAGCCTTTGTCGTCCCGGCCGCCTTGATCCTGAGCGCAGCGGTGCACGGACAGGAGAGTGGTCGCATCAGGCGGCCGCCACCCTCTGCCGCGGAGGCCGCGCGGATCGCCTCGGATATGGCCATGAACGATACCCTGCTTCAGAAGGGCGACATCGTGGTCACGGATCGGGGCTTTTTTGTTTTTCGCGGGCCGGCGGCGGATGGCGTGACGAACGAGTTCGCCAGGGTGCCCGATCCGGCCCTGCCGGCAAACCAGCCGGGTAATCCCGCTGCAAAGCACCGATCGGACGGTCGGCGTGCGAACTAAGCTGCTGGCCAGCGAATCAGCCTCGACCCGGCCAGGATCCAAAACTGAACATTAAATGAAAATAGGTTAATTTTGAAAGGGTATTAAATGCCGAACAACGTCGCGGCATGATTATCACGGCTTTTCGAGGGTTTGAACCTCGGTGCCTTTTTGGGACACACACCACGTACGGGACTCAGCAAACTGAGCAAAGCCGCGTTTATTGACGGCCCAAATCAACCGATGCGCGCACCGGTGATCTTTGGCAACAACCTGCACGATTGGGCTGTTAACGATAAACGCTGCCGCAGAAGATGCGGCTTGCACTAGATAAGGCCCGTGGTAATAACTTGGTAACAACAAATGGCGGTGTTCGATTTATTTGCGCACCTCTTGAGGAATTTAATATGCGGTCTCGTTTGCTCATTGCTCTCTCAACCGTCTTGCTGGGTTCTACGACTGCATCGGCCGGCCTCGTTACTGTCNACCAGTTATGAGATGAACAACGGCAACGGCGCCACGCAATTCACAACGCCAANCTGGTAATCAGAACTATTTCGATTGGACCTATACGAAGACGGGCGAGGGCTCGCCGACTGCGAACGCCAGCCAAAACGGATCGAACCAACTCGTTCCCAACAATGCGGCGCCGAAAGAAGCTTGGCTCAGCGGAGGCACCGGGAAGCTGACAGACGGCGTGATCGCGACACTCGGCTACTCGGCGGTGAGCAGCCCCACGGGCAACGTATCGAATTTGATGTATTCCGGCCCTTCCCAGTATGTCGGTTGGAAGTACCAGGACCCGAGCATCATCTTCAATCTCGCCGCAGGCCAGACCGTAAGTTCGATTTCGCTTTACGTGGCTGCCTACAACCCGATTCTCGGGAATGCCAACGGCCTCGTGGCCGCGCCAGCTAGCGTGGAGCTTACGATCAATGGTGTTCCGACCGGCGTGACGTTTTCGTTGACGTCGATCAATGACGACACGGCGCTGATCACCCTCAGCGGGTTCGGTTTGATCTCGTCCAGTTCGCAGTTTGGCTTGACGCTCAATCGCGGAGTGTTGCAGCAGGATGGCATCAATTACTACAACGACCACGTGAAGGGATATAATCCCGCCGATCCCTACAATTCATCCAATTGCGTGACCTTCTGCGATCCGGACGACGGCATCTACAGCAGCGGTTTCCGCAAGGAAGCTGCGCTTGGCCAGACCGGGGAGTTGAAGCCCAACTCAGGGCTTGAGCCCTGGATCATGCTCAGCGAAGTGCAGTTCCTGACGGCCGCCGTTCCCGAGCCGTCGACCTGGGTCATGATGATTGCCGGTTTTGCTGGTCTTGGCTTCATGGCCTATCGCCGCAAGGCGAGGCCGGCTTTGGCGATGGCTTAACATCCGCCAATCTTCATTCAGCACCGCAGAGCCGCCGCAAGGCGGCTCTGTTTTTTTGTGCTCAAGAAGAACGCGAAAGTCGCGCGGTCAATTGATTGGCGACGTTGATGACTGGGGCGCACAAGGTGTCCACCGCCACCCGCGTAAGCTGTTGTCATTTCAATTCCGAAAAGCCGAGTGGGTCTGCGCTCAATAATTGATCGACGTCTGCGCGAAGATGCCTTCGGCCCGCTTGTCGCCGGCAATGCGGAAGCGGTACTGCAGCGTCAGCTCCCAGTAGGAGGGAGGCGCGAGATACTTGGTTTCGCCGAACCAGTAGCGCAGCGAGCCGCCGGCGCCGGCCGAATAGGCTTCGTGGTTGGCGAAGGAGTCGTCGTAGCTGGCAGCCAGCACGGCATGCGGGAAGAACACCAGATTGCGGCTGATGGGATCGAGGCGGAAGCTGTGCCCGAAGCGTCCTTCGGCGATGCCGACGAGCTGGCTCTTCTCGAGGAACTTGTCGACCTCGGCATAGACGTACCAGGTCGGCCAGTGGGTATCGATCGCCCGGAGATCGGTACCGACCGTGTAGGAGTAGGCCGCCCGCAGCAGCGTATCGTTCCGGGCCGCATCGCCGAGCGCGATCAGCTTGTCCACCTCGAGAACGAGGTTGTGGTCCGAGAACGGCTTCCAGCGCGCGCCGACCATGCCTTGCGTGGTCCGCAATCCCGTGGGGCCGCCGGCCTGATCGTACAGCGTTTCGAACAGCCGGACGAAGACGTCGAACAGCGCACCGTTCCGGTTGCCGAACTCCGGGGGGCGATAATAGAGCTCGGTCCCGAGCTGAGACGTGTAGGTGCTTGCGGGATTGTTCACGACCAGGAACGGGTTCGGCGCCGACCCGACCTTGCCGTAGGTAATCGAGCTGTTGATGCCCCACACGCGCGACAGGTCCGAGATCGTGCGGCGGGTTTCGAACAGTTTCTGATCGTCGATGTTGATGCGGCCGTCGGCCTTGGCGTCGACCCCTTCCATGAGATAGGCGATCGCTTTCGGGTTCTGGAACTGACGCATGGCCGTATAGCCGGCATCGATCGTTGCCCGTGGCGGAAGTTGCCCGCGGTCATGCGCGCGATCGAAGCGGTTCAGTGCGATCTCGTCGTTGCCGACGGCGACCGCGAGGTAGGCGAGATCGGCGTCCCGCATCGTGCTCAGCCGGCCGCGCGCGATGGCTTGATCGAAGATCGCGCGCGCCTCGGGTTTGCGCTTCAGTTCCAGGAGGGTGTTGATCTGGGCGCGCAAGGCTTCGTCGCGCAGGATCGCCGTCGGGCCAAGTCGTTCGGCGGTCCGGAACTCGGCGATGGATTCTTCCTTCCGATCGAGCGCCTGCAGGGCATAGGCTCGGCGGATTGCGGTGTCGTAGGTTATCGGCAGCCTTTGAAGGGTGCGCAGCGCGCGCTGCGGATCCTTGGCAGCGAGGGCGGCATCCACCAGCGACAGCCGGACGTTCCGGGCCTGATCCGGCGGCAGCCCGCGCTGAAGGGCGGTCTCCCAATCGGCCATCGCCCCGCGCCGATTATGCTGCAGGTTACGGGCATAGCCGCGCTGGGCGTAGATTTCGGCGGTGCCGTGGCCCTGTGCAATGGCCCGGCTGGCGGCGACTTCCGCGTCGGCCGGCCGGCCTGCGCTGATCATCAGGTTCACCAGCAGGAGATGATTGGCGACCGTCTCCGGACTGGCCTCGACAGCCTTCCGGGCCTCTTCGATCGCCAGCGAGTAGTTCCTGGCCCGGCTCGCCTGATAGGCCTTGCCCGCGGCCTCGAAACTCTCCGCGGCCTTGTCGACGGGAGGGACCGGGGTGGCAATGCTCTGGACCAGCGGCGCCTCGAGGCTGCACACCGAGCCATAGGGTGTGTCGCGACAGGTCTGCACCGGCGGAAGCATCAGCTTGCCGTCGCCCTTCAACGTCGCCTTTTTCTCGGCCGCAGCGTCCGCATCGCCCAGACGTGTCACGACCGCAGGATCGGTCTTCGAATAGTTCGCCAGCAATTCCTGGACGGTACGAAAATCGCCCGAGGCAAGCGCCGCATCGGCTGCGATCAGGCGGATGTTCTTCTTTTCGATGTCGGTCAGGTTGGGGGTGGCAAGGGCCGCATTGAAATCGCTAACCGCCTGCGCCCGGTTGCCCAGCTTCTGGTAGAGGTAGGCGCGCCAGACCAGCGGCACGTAATTGCCTGGGTCGAGCTTGATTGCACCGGTCGCGGTCGCGACCGCATCGTTGAAATTGCCGTCCGCGAGCTGGGCGCTCAGCAACAACAGGCGGTAGGACATCGAGTCGGGTGCATATTCGACCGCGCTGCGAGCCGCCCGGACCGCTGCCTTGGCATCGCCCCGTTCAAGCGCCTTGTAGCCCTCGCCGGCCGGCTGCTGGGCGAGGCGCTGCCGAATATTCGCTTGGCGCCCCTCGAGCTCCTGATTGCCCGCAAACGCCGCCGAGGCGGCCTTGGTTGCCTGCTCGGCCTGGGCGAGGTCGCCCGCGGCAACCAGGGAATCGATCAGCAGAAGATGCAGGCGGAGGAGATCAGGACGGAGCGCCACAGCCTCTGCGGCGCTTGCCGCGGAAGCCTTGTAGTCGCCCCGGCCGAACGCCTTGTAGGCGGTCTCCGTCGCCGTATAGGCCTCGCCCTCCAAGGGGGGGCCGCTATCCGCGATCTGGGCGACGGCACCGGAACACAGCACAGCCCCGAGCAAAAGCGCAGCCAGCGCCGCCCGACAAATCGTCCGGTTCAGGTATTTCCCGCCCCAATTCCCCATGTAACCAGCGTTACGCCAATCCCGTTAAATTTTAACGCCAAACTCTAACCGAGGCGGCGATTCAGCGGAACTGATAAACCGCGTTTTGGTGGCGCGGCAGGCCTTGATGTTATTAATTTTTCTCACTTTTTTGGGGGCTGTGATGTTTTTGCTGCGGCCCGACGCGAACGCCAGCGCGCGTTAACCAGTTTTCCTAGTTGCGCAGCGCCTCCTGCAGGCGTGCGTTCCAATCGGCAGGGCTAGTAATGCTTTGAGCAGCCCATTCCCCGACCGCGTCAGGTCCATTTTGAAGCTGGGCCTCATTAAATTGCCAGACCACGAACTGGGGTGGATGTCCCGCGAATTCCGATGATTTGAGGTATTGCAGTAAGGTGGCCCACGGGCCAACATCACCAGGATTCCACTTGAGCGAGACGGGCCGGTCGATCTTGTTCGACAGCCGCTGAGAAAATCCGAAATAGGGCTGCACAAAACTATTCCCGACCACGGCCACCGGTGCCGGATCGCTGTCCAGCAATCCCGCGGCAACCTTGGGAGCCTGGCGGATGACGTAGGCTTCCGGACCGATCTCGCGCTTCCGTTCCGGCGAAAGGAAGTTGGCGGCGAGGTCGCCGAGATGGCGATCGTTGATCCAATCGCCGAGTTTCATTCCGGTTCCGGCTTTTCCCGGCAGCGGGCCCGATGAGAGGATCAGCGCCGCCACCTCATCGGCGCTCGCCTCCGCGGCAAATGTCGTCCAGTGGAAGTCGGCGCGGTAAAACACTTCCTGCTTGCCGGCGACCACGGTCTTGAACGCATCCCTGACGTCGATCGCGGTGACGCCGCTGGCGCGGAGCTCGGTCAACAGCATGTCGTAGCGCTTGCGGATATCGTCCGACATCGCGGCACCGTCGGGCAACAACGGCTCATAATATCGTGGCTTCAGCGGCACGATCAGGACGATCAGCTTGATGTTCTTTTTCGTGAACTGGCGGCTCGCGCCGGCGATCAGGCCGATCGATGATTTTTCAGCGGCGGGCTTTGTGATCGTCAGGCTTTCCCATCCGGCAAACAGCCAGT
The DNA here is from genome assembly GCF_001440475.1 of Bradyrhizobium lablabi. Taxonomy (GTDB): domain Bacteria; phylum Pseudomonadota; class Alphaproteobacteria; order Rhizobiales; family Xanthobacteraceae; genus Bradyrhizobium; species Bradyrhizobium lablabi. The sequence continues at coordinate 168,971 of NZ_LLYB01000034.1, forward strand.
TCTGCTTGCCCTCGAGGACGGCATCGCGCGCCACTGAAACAGTCGTTGTCGCGAAGAACACGGCTGTCGCCGCAATGAGATTTGCAAGGGGCCGACGCACGATCAATGACCTTCGATTTGCCGCAGCATCTGCCGCTCGGCATCGCTCAGCGGCGCGACGAGCGAACGCATCGGCCACTCCCATATCACAACCTTCGCGCCCGCCAACATCTCCGGTTTCTGTTGCAGCAGTTTGAGCAGGGCGCCTGCAAAGCCGCCACCGGCCTCGCTGACCTGCGCGACCTCGCGCGCAAGTGCGGCCTGCAGATATTCGATGAAACCGGAGTTTTGCGAAAATGACGAGCCGGCGAGCAGGACCGACGGTGCCGCTGCGTCGTCCAGCAGCCCGCCGGACCGCTGGATGGCGGTCCGCGCATCCTCGGCATATTCCGCAGCCGGCGCCAGCCACTTTGGCCCATCCTGCAATCCCGCCAGGCGCGTGAGATCACCGGGGCGCTCATGCCTGACGCCGCGTGTCAGGCTGATGCGTTCGGTTCCCGCTCCCATTGCGCCGTTGACAAGTTTGGCGACGGCTTCGGCCGCGAAATGCGCACCAGCGCTGTCCCAGTGCGTGTCGGTGCGCCAATAGCCGGGCCGGGGCCATTGATCCCGCAAGTTGACCTGGTGAAGTTTCGTGGCGCTCGCCGCGTGCGCCCACGCATTTGCGCGAACGCGTGACGCGTCGGCGGAAATTCCGCAGAGCTGCTCCTCGACCTGCTCGGCCTTGTCCGGGACGGGAACGACGATGAGCAGAATCTTGCGCTCGGCAAAAGCCTGCACCAGGTGCGGCAATAAGCGAAGGCGCGCCGCCATAGGTTCGGCATCCCGATCATCGACGCGCAATTCTTCGGCGGAATAGAGCCAGTCGTTGCAGCCGGCCCACACCTGCGGCCCGGCATCGCGCAATCCCTTGTAGAGCAGCCCGCCCGAAAAACCGTTCAAGCCGGCGCTTCGGGGAATGGCATCGAAAACGGCGCGATCGATCTTGCCGGAGAGGCTTCCGGACATGTAGTCCTGCAACGGCGCAGCCTTGAGGATGTCGTAGAGGGAATCGCCGCCGCGAATGAGGACGGACAGGAAGCCTGAGAAGATGATCGCCAGAACGGTCAGGATTTTTATCATGCCGGCGCTCGCTCAGAACTGGAAGTAGAGGAACGGAATGACCGTTCGGCTTTGTATTACCCATAGCGACCACAGCCACAGAACTGCAGCGAGCAGAAAGGGCGGCCGGGCAATGGCCGACGTCAACCATGGCGATGACTTGCTCAACGCAGGCAGATACACCATCGCAATTCCGACAAAGAGCGTCACGACTTCAATCGGTCTCATCGCGGCGGCGAAGCCGTTTGTCATCGCAAAACCGTGCTGACCTGCCAGGCCACTGAACATCGTCGCCGCCGTTTGCCAGTCCTGTGCGCGGAACAGCGTCCAGCCGATCATGACGAAAACCAGCGTGACGACATGCCCGACGGGTGCGGGCAGGGCCGGCATTCGCATCGCGTTCCAGGCGCGGCCCACCACCAGCCCGATGCCGTGCCAGATGCCCCAGATCATGAAGGTCCAGCTCGCACCGTGCCACAGTCCGCCCAGCGCCATCGTCACCATCAGGTTGACATAGGATCGAACGCGGCCGGCCCGGTTGCCGCCGAGGGGGATGTACAGATAATCGCGCAGCCAGCTCGACAGGCTGATATGCCATCGCCGCCAGAATTCCGCGAGCGACGTGCTCAGATACGGATTGTCGAAATTTTCGGGAAACTTCAAGCCGACCATCAAGCCCAGGCCGATGGCCATGCTGCTGTAGCCGGCGAAGTCGAAATACAGATGCAGCGTATAGGCGACGACCGTGATGACCGTGTCGCAGGTTGATGGCGCCGGCAGCGCATAGCCGGCATCGACGAGCGGCGCGAGCGTGTCGCCGATCAGCACTTTTTGCGCAAAGCCCAGCATGAACCGCCGCAGGCCTTCGGCAAATTCCGCGGAATGGAACACGCGGGATTTCAGTCGTTCCGCGACCGACTGGTAGCGGACGACCGGGCCTGCCACGAGATGACCGAACATCGCCTGATAGGTCGAATAGTTGATCAGGCTGGGCTCGGCGGGGACCGTCTTTCGGAAGACGTCGACCGAATAGGATATGGCACCGAATACGAAGAACGACAGTCCGATCGGCAGCGGAATGGGCGACCAGTCCTTAACTGGCGCGCCGAGACTGTTCATGCTGTCGACGAACAGGTTGACGTATTTGAAATAGATCAGGCTGACGAGCGGCGGCACGATCCCTGCGAGCAAGGCCCAACGCCGCTCTGCTCCCGACGCCCTCGCAATCCACAAGCCGGTCAACCACGACCAGCAGGCGATCGCGACAAGCAGCGGCAGAAAATCGAAGCGCCACCAGCCATAGAAAACCAGGCTGAAGAACAGGATGGTCGAATTTCGCAGGAAGGCGGGGACGCCCGCATAGGCAATCAGGAACAGCGGCAGGAAAACGAAGACGAAGGAGTCGCTGACGAAAACCATGCAGCGATCGCCTACCGGTCCCGATACGGTTCGGTTTCGTCAAATTGGCCTGAGAGCACGCTCTTGCCGCCGGCCTGGGTGAGAAACAGGCTATAGTGATCGCCCGAGCGGAGCGGGGGGAGCTTCAATGAGACATTGCTGCTGCCGCAGGTGGCCTCGAGCAGGGCTTCCACCGGATTGATGGCGCGCGATTTGACGGTCGTGAAAGCGACCGCATCGAAAACGGTGGGACCTTCGGCAATTCGCAGCGTTGCCTCGCAGCCCGGCATGAGATTGAAAAAACGAAGCTGGGCTTTCAGGTCGCTGGCGTTGCCGCCCGGGCCTTCGTCGATGGCGTGAGCGCTCCAGTTCGCGCCCTCGCGCGCAACCACGACCGTATAGAAGCGGTCCGGTAGAAAGGTGATGTTTTTCCCGACGGCGGCCCCATCGATCGACAGCCTGACCGGTGCGTCGGCGCGCACCGCCCGGTATCGGCTGGCGGCGTCGTTGTCGACGATCGACAGGTCGCGGGCGTTGATGTGCAGCCGCGTGTCGGCCTTGATGTCGCCGATGGAAGCGACGCGAATGAATGCCGATCCGGGGGGAGGTCGGGTGGCGTAGAGCTTTCCGATTTCCTGCGCGAAGGCCGGACTGATCGCCAGCCAGCACACCGCAATTGCGGACGACCAACGCAGGCAAAGATGCCGGGCGATGGAAGGCGGCTGCAGGTTGGGCCGGCGAGACAAATCAAACTCCGAAATAAAGCGCTTTTCGCCAGCGTTAAATGTTAATCGGCAGCCCGCGGGTGGCTGCTACGCTGCAACGGAGGGGTCATATCATCTCAGGGCGGATTCGGAAATTTAATGCGATCAAGAACCGGTCGAATAGTAAACGTCCACCCGTAAAACCCCGGGATTATTAGGGTTAAATGCGTTCGCCCGTTGCAGAGATCGGCAAGAATCTGAATTTGTAGGTTCCGGGCGGCGGCCTTGGCCGGCATTCCATTGAGGCTTTTTCAATCGTTCATTATTTCAGCTTGTCGAAGTTCGATTGATGGTTTTTAGTATGGATATCGAGGCGAACGTGGACCTGATGAACAGGCAAACATTCAAGCTGGTTTGCGCGCAATGCGGGAGCCTGACGGTTGCGTTGCCGGTCGAGGCCCAGCCGGATCCATGCTCCATTCTGAAATGCGGCCGGTGCGGCTCTCCAAGAGGAACGCTTCAAGCGCTGCGCGACACGTCAGTTCAGGCGGGCATCCGGCATCCGGTGTAGCGGAAGCGGCCGGGGCAATGGTCGCATAGTCGCCGAACCCGCGGGCGCCGATTGTCATGCGAATTCCGGCTGTTCCTGGAAAATCAGGCAGGAGGCCTAGTCAGCATCCGGCCAAGCGGATAGGGTCCGGCAAGGAACCAGTTTTTGTTTGTCTGTATGGGCTTCGCATTTTCGGAGCAGCAGCTAGTTAATTCGCGAGGGGGAGACGAGACATGCAAACGATCTTTGCGTCGGTGCTGGCGGCCAGTTTCTTGATTGCTTCCAATGCCAGTGCGGCGCCGCTGCTGAGCCATATGCAGCCTGCTCCGGATTCGCTCATCACGGCTGCGAAGGTGATCTGCGACGAGGCGGGCAATTGCTACCGACCGGATCGGCGCCGCCCGGTCGCTCGGTGGGTTTATGGCGACAAGAATTTCTATGGGCCGTACGCTGGACCTGGTTACTACGGCAATCCGCGTTATCGCTATAACTGGTGGCCCTGGTACTGATCACGGGCCCAAGATCTGGCAGACGAAGATCTGCCAGACGCCGTAGCTGCGTCGGCCGTTAGCCTGCCGAAAGCCAATGCAGGAACGTGGCGCAGCCGCAAATGAGCTGCGATGCCAGCATCAAAACGGCCCATGAAACGAACAGGATACGAATCATCCCCCACGCTCCCGACCGACTGCAGATCGCTAATCGGTCAGGCATAACGCTCTAGATTCGAATTTGTTCATCGTCGCGGAGCGCGAAGGCTCGTTTTGCTTGGCCCCGAGGGAGGCGAAGCGCAGCCTGGAAGTTGTTCTCACATAATGTGGCGCTGCCATTCATGGTCGCGGTCATCGCGAGCGAACCTTTGCCGCAAGTTGCAATTATATCTCCACATGCGGATTGCCGTGGAACCCAAATAAAGCCGGCTTCGCCCTATAAACCCTATCAAATCGCTGCTATAGGATCGCGCAACGCTGCCGATACTGGCGGCCAATCAAACATGCGATTCCCGGTTTTTAAGATAATCACGCTGTTTAATTATCATGGTCGTTAAAATGAACGATGTGGTTGCGTGGACTCAGCGTCCTCGAAACGTCGGGTTAAGCGACAAGCCCGACCTGGCTGATATCTCCAAGGCCGTACCGCACGAACCGGAATTCGATGGCATCGATTGGTCGGCTGCTGCACCTGGCTGGCCTTCGATGTTCGCCGGGCTCATTCTGCCGTTGCTGGGTCTCGCTTTGCTGGTCGTTTCCGTCGACCTTGCGCTGGTTTGGCTGTTTGAAAGATGGATTGACCCTTCATCGAACATGTCGCCTTTGCTGCTTGCCGCGATCATGTTTCCGCCGGCGCTGATGAGCGTTTTTTGCGGCTTCAAGCTTTTCCTCCATTTCAGGGATGCGAGGACGACGACCGCGCAATCGCGCAAGCAATAGAGCGGTATCTGAGCGGATTGATCGCCTGCTGCATCTGCTGACAGTCTCGACGTTCGTGTGAAATCGGCGCGCCCCGGCGGCCACCCTTGATATCGGCCGCGTGTGCGACGATGATTTCCGCGGGGAGCCCGTCCCGGCGGCTTCACCGGGATAAGAAAACGGGGGCCTTCATGAGCGCTGAAATCAAGCCCTATCGCATTTCGATTGGCGACGACGTCCTCCACGACCTCAAGTCGCGGCTGCGCAACACGCGCTGGCCGGAGGCCGAACCGGTCGACGACTGGAGCCAGGGCGCGCCGCTGAAATGGATCAAGGACATCTGCCGCTACTGGGCCGAGGAGTACGATTGGCGCCGGCGCGAGGCGCGGCTCAATCGCTTTGCGCAGTTCACCACCGAAATCGGTGGGCTCGATATTCATTTCCTGCATGTGCGTTCGCCGCACCCGGATGCGATGCCGCTGGTCATCACGCATGGCTGGCCGGGCTCGGTGGTCGAATTTCACAAGGTGATCGAACCGCTGGCTGATCCGACCGCGCATGGCGGCAGCGCCGCCGACGCGTTTCACGTCGTTTGCCCGTCGCTGCCGGGCTTCGGCTTTTCAGAGAAGCCGAAGACAACCGGCTGGGGCATCGATCGCATTGCGTCAAGCTGGGCGGCGCTGATGGATCGCCTCGGATATGCGCGATACGGCGCGCAGGGCGGCGATTGGGGATCGGCAATCACCACCGCGCTCGGTGCGCAGGACCCGGAACATTGCGCCGGCATCCACATCACGCTGGCGATGTCGACGCGTCCCAATGTGGAAGGACAGCCGACGCCCGAGGAAGCGCGCGCCTTGAAGGGCATCCAGTATTACGCCGATTGGGATTCCGGTTATTCCAAGCAACAGTCCACCCGGCCGCAAACGCTTGGTTACGGCTTGACGGATTCGCCGAGCGGGCAGGCGGCGTGGATCCTGGAAAAGTTCTGGTCCTGGACCGATTGCGACGGACATCCCGAAAACATCGTCGGCCGCGACGAGCTGCTCGACAATGTCATGCTTTATTGGGTGACAGCGACGGCCGCCTCATCGGCGCGCCTGTACTGGGAAAGCTTTGGGCCGAAGCGACGCACGGCTCACAAGGTGGTAGTGCCGACTGGCGTCGCCGTCTTCCCCAAGGAGATCGTCACGCCGGTGCGAAAGTGGATGGAGGCGAGCTACACGAACATCCAGCACTGGAGCGAAATGCCGAAGGGCGGTCACTTCGCGGCGTTCGAGCAGCCGGATCTGTTCGTGCAGGAGGTGCGAGATTTCTTCAAGACCGTGCGCAAACCGCCTGTTTCCTGATCAGTTCGGCTCCCCTATGCCCATTTTCGACGCATCCCGGCAAACCGGGACCGTACCTGAAGCGCCGCTGCGCACCGAATACACGGCGGTCGGGCGCAGGGCGAGTTAATGGCAAAGCCGCTCATTCGGCATGTTTGTTGCATTTCCCTTGGTCAAAAAAGGGAGTGCACGATGACATACGGCATCCGCCGACGTGAATTCATTGCCGGCATTGGTGCCGGTCTCATCGCCAGCCCGGCTATCGTACGCGCTCAAGGTCAACCCGTCGTCATCAGGGCTGGTGCTCTAAAACTCATCCACTCCATCGCGCCTTATTTCTACGAGCAGTTCGTGCCGGCGGGTTACAAGATCGAGGTGTTGCCGTTCGAAACGCCGACCGAATGCAAGAACGCCGTCGTCACCAAGTCGGTCGATTTCGGCGCGTTCGGCATCGCCGCCGCACTGCTCGGTGCCGCGGCCGGCGAGCCGGTCGTGGTGATTGCCTCGACCTGTAACCGCGGCATGGCCATCATTGCGAAAAAGGACGCAGGGATCGCCGCAATCAAGGATCTGAAGGGCAAGCGCGTCGCCGTTTTTCCCGGGACCACACAGGAAGTATTCTTCCTGGAACGGCTGCGGATGGAAGGCATGACGATCAAGGACGTTGAGCCGGTCCGCGTCTCCTTCAGCGAAATGCATATCGCTTTGTCGCGCGGCGACATCGATGCGTATGTCGGCGCAGAGCCGGGTCCCGGCGTATCGCTGTCCAGCGGGATCGGAACGCTGGTGGAATATCCGTACTCGACGGCGATGGGTTCGCTGAACATGGTGTTCGGTACCCATCGCGACGTGATCGCCGAAAAGCCCGACCTCGTCCGGGTGATGCTCGGCATTCACCAGAGAGCAACGGATTTCGCGTCGAAGAACAAGGACGCGATGGTCGCGATGGCGTCCAGCAAGCTCGGCCAGAAAAAGGAGGCGATCGAGGCTTCCGTCCCCAATGTCGAACTGACATGGAAGCTTGAAGCAAAGCAGATCGAGCAGTCGAAAATCTATGCCGATCACATGCTGGCGCTGAAGCAGATCAAGCGGCTGCCGGATTTCTCGACCTTCATCGACACCAGCTTTGTCGATGCGGTGAAGCCGACCTGACCGTGACCACGCTCGCGTCCGATAGCGGGGATGGCGCGGTCGCGGAGCGCAAGGCCTCGGGGGTGGCGACATGGTGGCCACGCCTGAGGCCCCTGCTGCTGGCAGCGGCTTTTCCCGCGGCGATGCTGGCGATCTGGCATTTTGCCACGATCGGGCGGCCGGGCAGCCTGATCCCGCCGCCTTACGAGGTTTGGCTCGAACTCCGGGATCTTGCCTTCGGCGGAATCAATGACGATGCCTACAGCAAGACCCTGCATATTCATCTGCTGGCTTCGATTAGCCGCGTCTATGGCGGATTCGCGCTGGCACTCATTGTCGCGCTGCCCCTTGGCATGCTGATCGGGCGGGTGCCGCTCATCCGGCAGTTACTCGACCCGACCATCCAGATACTGCGGCCGGTTCCGGTCACTGCATGGCTGCCGCTTGCGATGATCATCTTCGGGCTCGGACCGCGATCCGCGTTCTTTCTCGTCTTCCTTGGCGCGTTCTATCCGATCCTCGTGAACACCATCTTTGGCGTGCGTTCGGTCGAGCCGCGGCTGTTCGAGGCAGCCTCGATGCTCGGCTGCAGCGGCTCGGCGCAGTTCTTTCGCGTGGTGCTGCCCGCGGCGCTACCGTCTATTTTTACCGGCACGCGCCTCGGCTTGGGCTTTGCGTGGGTCGTGATCGTGGTCGGCGAGATGACCGGCGTCCAGACAGGGCTGGGGGCCATCATCATGGAAGCCCGCCAGCTTTCGCGCACCGAGATCGTGATTTCCGGGATGATCGTCATCGGCGCCTTCGGTTTTCTTTCCGATCAATTGGTCATGCTGATTGGGCGGCGTCTCCTGGCCTGGAGCCCATCGCATGGCTGAAGGTGCGATCCCCATTCTCGAAATGAAGAACGCCGGCAAGACCTATTCGCAAAATGGCCGCGCCATCGAGGCGCTGCGCGGCGCCAGCCTGCGCGTGAAAAAAAGCGAATTCGTCTGTCTGATCGGCGCGTCGGGGTGCGGAAAATCGACGCTGCTACGCATGGCCGCCGGGTTCGAGGCTGCCACGCAGGGCGATGTCTTGATGTGGGGAATGCCGATAACAGGGCCCGGGCCCAGCCGTGGCATGGTCTTTCAGGACTATGGTTTGTTTCCCTGGCTCAATGTCCGCGACAATATCGGCTTCGGCCCGAAGTCCAGGGGGCGGACAAGGGCGGAAATCCGCGAGACGACGGATCGTTTTATCGAACTCGTCGGCCTGCAGAACTTCGCCGACATCTATCCGCATCAGCTTTCCGGAGGCATGAAGCAGCGCGTTGCCATTGCCCGCGTGCTCGCCAATGATGCCGAAATCGTGCTGATGGACGAACCGTTCGGCGCGCTCGACGCGATGACCCGCGAGCGGCTGCAGGACGAGCTGGTCGAGATCTGGTCGCGAACCGGCCTGACCGTCATTTTCGTTACCCACTCGATCGAGGAAGCGATCTTCTTGGCCGATCGGGTCGTGGTCATGTCACCAGGGCCGGGCCGCATCGACAATGAATACTCTATCGACCTTCCAAGGCCGCGCGATATTGCAAGTCCGGAGTTCAACGAGTGGCGGCGCCTTCTGTCCTCGCAACTGCATAGTCATCATGGCCGCAAGGCGGGCTGACCTGCCGCACCCATTGGTTAGAGGTACCAGGCCAGCACCGCCTTGAGCATCGCGTTTTCGATCACGGGAAGAACGACGATCTGGTTCATGCCGGCTGCGCGCGCGAGCTGCGCCGCAATCGATTCATCGACCTTCAAATGCTCGTTGATGGCGGGCATGCCCGTCGCCCAGGCGCCGCCGATTGAGCCTTCGCCCTTGCGGATCGTCTTTGACGCATAAAGCGAGGCGAGATCGGCATTCTTGCTGCAATCGCCGGACTGAAACACCAGTTCCGTTCGCGACGGGTCCGGCACCCAGATCTCAAAACGTCTGGCGATCGGCGTTGCCTGCGCGGACAGGAAGGTCATGACCCAGGTCTGATCCGGAGAGGTCGTATAGGGAATACCGACGCCGCAATTGATTCCGATTTCGCTCGCTTCCTCCCAGCGCAGGAAGCTCTTGGCGTTGTGCAGATCCTTGATGATCAGCGGCATGCCGGCTTTCCAGGCGCGACCGGGCAGGCCGAAGCCGCGCGGGAATTTGGTGTGCCGCGAGTTGAACTCGAACATATCGGCTGTGCCGTAATAGCCGTCGACCAGGCCCATCTCATGGGACTTCTCGGGATCGTTGTGCCAGAGCTCGATGGCGCCGACGTGCTTTTCATCGTCGCCACAGAACAGCACCATCACCGCCATCAGGAATTCGCCGGCAAAGACCGGCAGCGCCACGCCGCAGGTCAATCCGGCTTCGACCGCCTCGTCCGTGCGCTTGAAGTAGGAGTTTGCGAACTCTGTCAGGATGACGGGATGGCCAGCGGCCCAGGCCTTGCCGGGTAGCCCTTCATCATAGGCGAACAGCGCGTTCTCGCTGACGGCCTTGAACTCCGAATATTCGTCGCTGCAAAGACAGCCGCCGAACTCCAGGCGGGTGCGGGTTCGGTCGGGCACCCACAATTCAACCACGCGAATGAATGTCTTCATCGGACGCACCTGCCACCACGCCTGACAGCAGCATCGGCGATTTAGCGGCGACAGGTGCGATCAAATTACAGGCAGGCTCCGCCCAAAGATCGTGCGGAGTTCCGGCGTGCCGAGCGGCTCAGTTCCGATAGGATGGATCGGTGCGGTCAAGCTTGCGCAGCAGCGCCGGCCAGGCGAGCTCGCCGTTCCGCGCGGGCCGGTCGGTCCGCGGCCGCATCTTGTCGTAGGTTTCTTCCAGCACGTTCTGTGGCGGGTAGATCAGCTTGGTGTTGCAGGACAGCGCCATGACCTGCACCTGGCAGGCACGCTCGAGGCGGAACAGCACGTTGAAGGCCGCCGGCACGGTGCGGGCGACAACGAGCAGACCGTGGTTGCGCAGGATCATGGCTTCGTGATCACCGAGGTCCCTGACCAGCCGCGCGCGCTCGTCGACATCGTCGGCGATGCCCTCGAAGTCGTGATAGGCGATGTGGAGAAATCGCATCGAGGTCTGCGCCAGCGGCAGCAATCCGCATTCCATCGCCGAGACCGCCATGCCGGCCGGCGTGTGCGTATGTGCGACACAGTCCATGTCGTGCTTGGCCATGTGGATCGCGCTATGAATGACGAATCCCGCGACGTTGACGCCATAGTCGGAGGCGTTGAACAGCGTGTTGCCCTCGACGTCGACCTTGATCAGGCTGGATGCGTCGATTTCCTCGTAGAGCATCCCGTAAGGATTGATCAGGAACTGATCGGTCGTCCCCGGTACGCGGCATGAGATGTGATTGGCGATCATCTCGGTCATGCCATACATCGCTGTGAGGCGGTAGCAGGCCGCAAGATCGACTCGCGCCTGCCATTCCTCCGCGCTCACCTGTTCGCGAACGGATTTCACGACCTTGACGGCGGGTGAGCTGACAGGAGGATTCATGGACGTTTCTCCGCGGAGAGGAATTATCCGGCCCGCTGGGCCGATCATTGTTCCGCAGGATAGCTGCATTTCGGTGCGCGGCAAGGCGAGTACCGCAGGCGTTATTGCAGGTCTGGCGGGTGAAAATCGAATGCGCTATGGCAGGAGGCGAGGTGGGTACCATGACCGAAGGACGCTACCGGCTGATCGGATCGACCGCGTCGCCCTACGCCATCAAGCTGCGGGCGCTGCTGCGCTACCGGCGAATTCCCTTCGACTGGGTCATCATGACCAAGGCGCTGCGCAAGGCGACCGAGCACTTGCGACCCAATCTGATTCCGGTGCTGCAATATCCAGATGGTACCTACCGCGGCGAAACCACGACGCTGGCCTACGACCTCGAGCGCCGTCACAAGGACCGCTCCGTCATTCCCGGCGACAAGGCGGTCGCGTTCGTCTGCGATCTCCTGGAAGACCTCGCCGACGAATGGGCGGTCAAGCCGCTGTTTCTCTATCGCTGGTGGGATGCGGAAGACCAGGCCTATGTCTCGCGCTGGGCCGGCGAGGAGTGGTCGGTCTCGGAGGCCGCAAACGGCAGCGCGGAGGAAATCGAGCAGTTCCGGCAGCGGCAGATTTCGCGGATGGTCATTCTCGGCGCCACCGCGGAGAACAAGCCGCTGCTGGAAGAGAGCTACCTGCGAATACTGGCGGCATTCGAGCCGCATGTCGGGATGACCAATTATCTGTTCGGCAGCCGGCCCTCGCTCGCCGACTTCGCCTGGTTCGGGCAGCTCAGCGAAATGGCGACCGATCCGACCCCGATGCGGATCATGCGCGCGAACGCGCCGTTTACCGATCATTGGGTGCGACGACTGGACGATGCCTCGGGCGTGGAGGGGGACTGGTATCCGGGCGAACGGGCGCTCAGTGGCATGACCGAGGCGCTGTTGAAGATATCAGGCGAACTCTATTTGCCGTTCCTGGTTGCTAACGCCGAGGCGTTCGCAAAAGGCCTTGAGCGGCTGGAGATGAATGTCTGGGGCCTGCCTTGCGCGCTGGCGCCGTTCAAATATCAGGTGAAGTGCCTCTCGCTGCTTCGCGACAAGTTTTCAGCGCTCGATGCCGACAGCAGGACTGCGTTGCGGCCGGTGCTGGAGCGCACCGGGTGTTGGCAGCATTTGACCACCGGCTAGCGCTCAGCTCGCGGCCTCACGTCCGATAGCGGCTGCCCAGCGCTGTCACGATCGATTCCGGATTTTGGATGCGCTCGATCAGCATGTCGATGCGATCGCCGCCCCAGAACAGTTCACCGTTGAAGACCATGGTCGGTACACCGAAAACGCCGAGCGCCTCCGCCTCGTCGATGATGCGGTCGTGCTCGGCCCGCGCCGGGCCGTGGACGTAAGCCTCGAATTGATCCGACGAACCGCCGATCGACGCGATCACGCCCGAGATTGCCGACAACTCGTCAATTTCGAGATCATGGCTCCAGAACCGCCGGAACACCGTGTCGTGATAGGGCCGGAACAGGCCATGGCGCTGAGCGAACAGCATGCCGGCGCTGGCATAGAAGGCGTCATAGATGCGCCGCGGCCCTTTCATGGTGAGGCCCTGCGCATTGGCGTAACGGCGCGCGTCCATATAAGCGTAGCGCACCTTGCGCCAGAAATGCGGCGTGCGCTCCTCCACCGTTCCCATGAATTCGGGAATGCGCAGCGTGTATGGCAGCCATTCGAGTTCGACACCGCAAGTTTCTTCGAGTTCGAACAGCCGCTTGTTGGCGACGAACGCGTAGGGGCTTTTGTAATCGGTGTAAATTCGTACCCGGGGCTTTTCCATTCGGATGTCTCTGTTCGATTGAGGTCATTATCCTCGATCCGAACCGAGCGTGGAACCAGGCGATGCGATTCTGATGCCGCAAAAACGAATGGGCCCCGGTGCATCAGAGCATCGCGGGGCCCGACATCTTCGTTTTAGGCGAAGGATTTCTGGTAGACACCAGTATTTATCTCAGGATCCGGCAGCGCGTGGCCTTGGCGCTCCAGTCCCGCGTATGTGCTCGAATTGTCGAAAGGCGCAATGAGGCTGGCAGCTGCTTATCACCTCAACCACGCCTGGACCTTGCGCTGAGCAAGGTCACCGGCTGACCCGGTGGCGTCATGCTCCTCTCCAAGAGTTGGCCAACGGACTGTATGTCCGCTTCCGCTGCGTGTCGTCTCGATCNACGTAACCGGGGCGCCAGTGCCTGCGAAGCGGGGAGCTGACGCTCCGTGACTNCCCGCAGGTGCAGTCGTGGAAATGCTGCGGCAGATAAAGGCACGTGTCAAGTAAACGTAGGTTTGTTGATCGTCCGGGTTCCCGTGCCCGCTGGTATTTCAGGCCTTTGTGTGGCGGTAATCACGTAAATCAGGATCGTGGGTCATCGCCCAGTAGTCCACGAACCGCCATGGCATCGCCGAGAAAACCCGGCCTTGCTTGTTGCGGTAATAGGTCGTCATGCCGGGATGCGTCCAGATCAATTGCTCATGCTCGGCATCTACTTGTCTGATGTATCGATCGTGCGCTTCCCGACGAACATCGATCGCAGCGATGCCTTGCTCGATCATTTCGACGAGGCAGGCCGAGATGTAGCGGCTCTGGCATTCCGACTGGAAGATCACGCTGCCGCCATGCGCGGGGCCTGAATTGGGGCCGAGCATCACGAAGAGATTTGGAAAGTCCGGCACGGTGAGCCCGAGATAGGCGGTCGGGTTGTCGTTGGCCCAGCTCGCCTTCAGATTTTTCCTATCGCGTCCCGTGATGTTGAGGCGAGCGGCCATCTCCGTGACCTTGAAGCCGGTGGAGATGACGATGATATCGGCGGGCCGCAACTTGCCGTCGGCGGCGACGATGCCGTCGGGGGCAAAATGGTCGATCGTGTCGGTGACCAGTTCGACATTCGGTTTCGTCAACGTCTTGAACCAGTTGTTGTCGAGCAGGATGCGCTTGCCGTAGGGCGGATAGGTCGGGACGCATTTTTCGATCAGATCTGGACGGTCCTTCAGTTCCGACAGGATGAAATCCGTCAATTCTTCACGATGCCGGTCGTTGCCGTTGTTGACGGCGCGGTCTGGATGCGGCCACGCCGGATCCTTGCGCAGGAACGGCAGCAGGCCGTCGCCATAGCGCCAGAACATGTTGAAGCGATACCACTGCACATAGAACGGCAGGTGTGCGAGCAGCCACTGCGCGCCCTCGGTGATGGGATCGGAATAACCTGCCACCGGCCGCGCCCACTGTGCGGTGCGCTGGTAAACCGTAACCGACGCGACGCGGTCCGCGATCGACGGCACCAGTTGCATGGCGGTCGCGCCGGTGCCGATCACGGCAACGCGCTTGCCGTCGAGATTGATGTCATCGGACCACAGGGCGGAGTGCAGCGTCACTCCCTTGAAATCCTCTTCGCCCTTGAAATGTGCCGGGTGAGGATCGTTGAGCTGACCGATCGCGCTGACCAGCGTGGTCGATTCAAAGGTTTCCTCGCCCTTGGGGGTCTTCAGCGTCGAAATCCAGCGCCGCTTGTTCTCGTCCCAGCGCGACGACGTCAATTCGGTGTTGAGGCGCAGATGCTTCCGGATGTCGTGTTCGAGCGCGACTTTCTTGAGGTAGTCGAGCAATTCCTGGCGCTGGGCGAAATAGCGCGTCCATGGGTTCCTCTTTCCGAACGAAAAGGAATAGGAATGGTTCGGTGTATCGACGCCGCAACCGGGGTAGCGGTTGACATACCAGGTGCCGCCGAGTTCGTCGTTCTTCTCGACGATGGTGTAGGGGATGCCGAGCCGGCCCAGCGCGACACTCAGCGCGATGGCGCAGACACCGGCGCCGACGATCAGCACATGCTGCTGCGCCAGCTTCTCGTTCGATGGTGCCTTGGTCCAGCGCGCCTCCCGGGGGATGAAGCCCATTTCCTCGCGCATCAGCGGCGCGTATTCCGGGGCCACGTTCTCGCCCAGCGTCGCGCGCATCATCTTCAGCATCAGTTCATTGCCGGGATCGGTGATGGCAGGCTTCGGTTCGCCGTTTGCAAACAGCTTCAACACGGCCGCGCGGATCTCGGCCTGGATCTCCTCCGGCACGCCGGCGTGCGGATCCGGAATCAGGCGGACGTCGCGCTTGGGCTTGTAGGGCGGCTCCAGCCAGCGTTCGTCGCCGGTCATATGCACCAGCACCATCAGCAGCACACGGATATCGCCCTCGGCGATGGCCGATGACAGATCGAGTTTCTTGCGCGGCAGCTCGATATTCATGCTGATGTCCTCGTTTACGCGCCTGATGCTTCCGGCAGGCCGCCATAGGCGGCCCAGGTGGTGCCGGCGACATAGCCGGCATCGACGGGAAGGTTGATTCCGGTGACGCCGCTGCTCATTGGCGAAAGCAGCCACGCGATGGCCTGTGCGACCTCGATCGGCTCGACCAGCCGGTTCATCGCGGTTGGGCTTTCAAGCCATTTCTTGTTCAGCGCGCCCGAGGCGATGCCGGCCTCCAGCGCGACGGTGCGTGTGAAGCCGGGCGACACCGCATTGACGCGGACGCCGCTGCGGCCCCATTCGGCGGCCAACGTCTGCGTGATCTGAATGACACCAGCCTTCGCGGCGGTATAGGCATGGATCGGCCCCGAGGTCATGCCGGCAACGGAGGCGACATTGACGATCGCGCCATGCCGGCGCTCGGCCATCTTCACGCCGACGCTGCGGGCGACCAGAAAGGTGCCGCGCAGATCGATATTGACCTCGCGGTCCCATTGATCCATTCGCACGCGCTCAATTCTGTGCATCTTGCCGAACACGCCCGCGGCGTTGACGAGGCCGGCGATCGGGCCATGTGCGGCTTCGATATCGGCGATGCCGCTGACGACGGCGCTTTCGTTCGCGACATCGAACGGAGCCGGCCACAAAATCGTTTGCGTGTCCGCGAGCGGTTCCGGTGAGATGTCGACAACAACGACCTTGCGGCCTTGTTCGGCCAGAAGCGTGGCGGTTGCCGCGCCAATGCCACGGCTACCGCCGGTGACGAGGACGATCCCTTCAGCGGTCACGGCCGTTCTTCCTCTCAGGTACGAACAGACCGCGCGTGACCAGTTTCTGGTAGGCGGAGATGACGTGCTCGGGTGCTGCCGTGACGTTGCCGCCAACGTAGGAGTAGCGGCGGCTCAAATAGCCGCGTGCACCCATCAGCATGTGAACGATGGCTTCGAACTCTTCGTCGTTATAGTCGATGATTGCGCCGGCGTGACGGGCGCGCCGGAGAATGCGGACATAGGCGGTGGCGATATTGTCGAGATGCTTCTGGTAGCCGATCGGCGCAAAATATTCGGCCTCGTTGAGGATGCGCAAAAATTCCGGCACTTCGCGGATGAAGTCGAAGAAGGCGCTGAAGCGCTCGATCTCCTGTCGTGCAGCGTGCGCCGTGCCGGTGCGCTCGCGGATAAAATGAACCATGTCGATGCCGATCTTCGGCAGCAACTGGTCGAGCAGCTCCTGACGGTTCTCGAAGTGATTGTAGAACGTGCCTTGCGCGACGCCGGCTTCCTCGGTGATGCGGGCGACGGACGCTTCGGCATAACCATACTTGCCGACGATCTTGGTGGCGGCGTCGAATATCTTGCGCTTGGTCCAGGCGTTGCGCTCGACGCGGTTGAGTTTTGTGATCTTGCTTGGTGAAGTTTGCGTCATGCGTGGGATTCCAGCTCAGTGCGTAGCACGCGCTTGAGAACCTTGCCGGAAGGATTGCGCGGCAGGCTGTCGCGGATGATCAATTGCTTCGGTACCTTGAAGCCGGCAAGGCGCGCGCGGCAGTGTTCAGCGAGGTCGGGTAATTCCAGCGTGGCGCCGTCTCCGAGTACCACAACCGCGACCGGCTTCTCGCCCCAGCGTTGATCCGGCATGCCGACGACGGCGACTTCGCGCACCTGCGGCAGTTCGTGACGCGCTCGACTTCGGAGGAGGCGATGTTCTCGCCGCCGGAAATGATCATGTCCTTCTTGCGGTCGGTCAGATAGAGGAAGCCGTCTTTGTCGAGATAGCCGACGTCGCCAGTGCGAAACCAGTCGCCGAAGAAGGCCGCGGCGGTCTTTTCGGGATCCTTCCAGTAGCCTTGTGTCACTTTGGGCCCACGCAGGCAGATTTCGCCGTTCTCGCCTGATGGCAGCCTGTTGCCGGCATCGTCGCGGATCTCGATCTCGACATGGGCGATGGCGCGGCCGGTCGAGCCGATCTTTTCGATCTCGCGGCCGGCTTCCATGAAGGTGTCGCCGCCACACGTTTCGGTCAGGCCATAGGCGTCGATGTAGCGGGCATTCCTGAAATATTCGGAGAAGGCGCGGATGCGCGCTTCCGGCGTTTTCTCGCCGCCGCCGATCGCCCAGCGCAGGCTCGATACATCGTAACGGTCGCGGGTCGGGCAGGTGAGGATCGCGGTCGTCATGACAGGCGCGAACCAAGCGGCGTTGAGCTTCTCCGCTTCGATCGCAGCAAGCGCCTGCTCGGGCTCGAAGTTGCGGAGGATGGAAAGCATGCCGCCATGCCAGAGCACCGCGATACCGGGCAGGTCGAGAGCGCCGACGTGGTAGAGCGGACCGACCACCAGCAAGCGCGTGTCCGCGTTCAATCCAAGCACGAGCGTCTGGTCGGCCGACTTCCAATACAGATTCTCGTAAGTCAGCATCACGCCCTTGGGGCGGTCGGTCGTGCCTGATGTGTACATCAGCCGCATCAGGTCGCGCGGCGGTTTCACATGAACTGGGGCAGGGGCGATATCGGGCGCAAGACGTGTTGCGTTGGATTGCGCAGCTTCATCCAGCAGCACCACTGGCGCGCCGCCGGCCGTGATGCCCTCAAGCTCCTCATCCGCAATCAGGATGCGCGCGCCGGAATTGACCACGACGTAACCGACCTCGTCGGCGGACAGGCGGTAGTTGATCGGCAGAAACACCGCACCGATATGGCTGGTCGCAAACACCAGCTCAAGAAACGCCGTGCTGTTCTTCATCAGTGCCGCAACGACGTCGCCGGGCTTGATCCCGCGCGCCGCGAGCCATCCGCCGACGCGGCGGATACGGGCGTCGAATTCGGCATAGGAAACATCCTCGCCGCGATATTTCAGCGCACAGCGGTCCGGCGTTCGCCGGGCGTGGAATGCGATGAAGCTGGAAAGATTGATCATTATCAGCTCGAACGGCTGGTTGCCCGGGTTGCTTCTCCAAATATGAATTCTGACTCGTAATTCATATTTGGCTTGACGTCACCCCCTTTGCTCTGAAATTCTTGGGCCATACGGAGACGACACGATCTCCGGCCGGGATTTGGGAACGCAAACCCCACAGGAGGAAGCAATGACGAGAACCCGCAAACCGGGCGTAAGCCGACGTGCGACGTTGGCGATGATGGGCGCCGGTGCCGTGACATTCGCGACGCCCTGGGTGGCGCGCGCGCAAGCCAAGACGATCAAGGTCGGCATGCCGACCATTCTCTCCGGACGCGTCGCGCAGCTTGGCACCTCCTCGCGCAACGCGGTGGTGCTGGAAGTCGAGAAGGTCAATGCCGCCGGCGGTCTGGCCGGACGTCAGATCGAGATGGTGATCCGCGATTCCAAGGGGCAGCCGCAGGAAGCCGCCCGCGTCGCCCGCGAACTCGTCAATACCGACGGATGCGAAATTCTGATCGATGCCGAAGCGTCATCGGGTGCGTTCGCGGTGCATGAAGTGGCGCGCGATCTCGGCGTGCTCTGCATTCACACCAATTCGGAGACGTCGTCGCTCACCGCCGATCCGAAGCAGCACATTCCCAATGCGTTCCGCACCGCGCGGCAGGGCGTGCACGACTCGATCGTCGGCGGCAGCTATGCCGCGGCGATCGCCAAGGCCAAGGGGCTGAAGAAATGGGCGACCTGCTCGCCCGACTATGCCTATGGCCGCGACACCACCGGCGAATACGTGACGTATCTGAAGCGTTTTGCACCCGACGTCGAGATCATCAGCGAGTCCTGGCCGAAGCTGTTCCAGCCCGATTACACCGAGGTGGTGACGAAGATCCTGCAAGCCAAGCCGCAAGCGCTTTATTCCTGCCTTTGGGGCGGTGACCTGACGTCCTATATCGATCAGGCCAACATCTACGCGCTGTTCAGCCAGATGGAAGTTTTCGCCGTCAACATGGCCGACTACACCGCGCTGACCGTGGTGAAGAACCTGCCGAAGGGCATTCACTCCGGCAACCGCTACATCAAGACCTATCCGGCAACGACGGAGAATGCCGCGTGGGGCGATGCCTACAAGGCGAAGTACAACGAATATCCCACCAACTGGTCGTGGGAGAATGCCACCGCGATCATGCTGCTCGCGGAAGCGTCGAAGAAGGCGAACTCCGCCGACGGCAAGAAGATTGCGGAGGCGCTGCGCGGCCTGAAGATCAAGTCGCCGTTCGGCGCCGACGGCACCGTCACCATGCGCGCCGAGGACCAGACGCTGGTCGGTTACGCGATCGGCTGGGGAACGACGATCCCGCAGGAGCCCTACGTGCCGCAGGTTCAGGCAGGCGACTGGAAGACGATCTTCGAACTCGAAGCCGAGTGGAAGAAGAGCAAGGGTTACGCCTGATCGGTCGGCGATCACGGAGGCGGCGTGAGCCGCCTCTGTTTGTTGCGGAGTTTTTCTCGCGCGCCGTTCGTTCCGGCACGCCGTAATGGATGCTTCCCTTGGATATCGATGCGCTTACCGGCTGTCTCGCCAGCTCCGCCTGTCTGGTGACGCAAACCACCAGCGGCTTCATCATCGGCATGTTGCTGTTTCTCGTCGCCGTTGGGCTGACGCTGATCTTCGGCGTGCTCAAGGTCGTCAATTTCAGCCACGGCGCCTTCTATATGTTCGGCGCCTATTTCGCGATGACGGCCTATCAGCTTACTGGCAGTTTTGCGCTGGCGATGCTGTGCGGCGCGGCCGGCACGGCCATCCTTGGCCTGGTCTTCGAGCGTGGTTTCATGAGCCGCGTCTACGGTGCCGACGTGCTGATGCAGCTGCTCGTCTGCTACGCCTTCGTGCTGATCTTCGACGACGTCGTGCGGATGATCTGGGGCCCCGAGTTCAAATCGATGGGCATGCCCGCGGCGTTCCAGGTGGCGCCACTGTTCATCGCCGGCGGGGTGGTGCCGCCATATTATCTGCTGCTGATCGGTGTCGCGCTGGCGGCTGCGGCTATACTCGGGCTCGGATTGGCGCGTACGCGAATTGGCAAGGTGATCCGGGCGGCCGCGCATAATCCGGGCATGGTGTCCGCGCTCGGCATCAACACCGGGCTGATTTATGGCGGCGTGTTTGCGCTCGGCGGGATGCTGGCGGGCCTTGCCGGGGCGCTCGCCGCGCCGGTGCGTTCGCTGACGCCGGGCATGGGATTTTCGGTCCTGATCGAATCCTTCATCGTTACCGTGATCGGCGGCATGGGCTCGATCCTCGGCGCGCTGATCGGAGCGCTGCTGATCGGCATGATCCGCTCATTCGGATCGCTCGGCTTCCCGCTGTTCACGGAAGGGCTGATGTACCTGTTCATGGTGATCGTCCTGGTGTCGCGGCCGACCGGGCTGTTCGGCAAGGAGGTTGCATGACCGAGCTGCCGGCCGATCAGGGCGCGCAGGCACTCGACGTCCCGCAGCCCCACGTAAAGACGCGGCGCAATCGGGATGTCCTGATTGCGTTGGCGGCCTTTGTCGTCCTTGCATTGTTGCCGATGGTCTTCAGCAGCAAATTTCTGCTCGATTTCGTGATCCGCTGCGCGGCCTACGGCCTGTTCGCGACGTCTCTTAACCTTCTGATCGGTTACACCGGCCTGACTTCGTTTGGCCATGGCATGTTCTTCGGCCTCGGCGCCTACGGCTTCGGGTTGATGATGCAGAAGACCGGCGTTTCCGTCCCGGTGGCATTCGTTGCTACGCTCGCAATCACGTTTGTCACGGCCCTCGTGATTGGCGCCATCTGCGTGCGGCTGAAGGAAATCTATTTCGCCTTCGTGACGCTGGCGTTCCAGATGCTGATCCACTCGACCATCCTGTCCTGGGTATCGCTGACGGGCGGCGATCAGGGATTGCGCGGCGGCATTCCGCGGCCGCCATTCTGGGGCATTGATCTATCGAACCATTTGCATCTCTACGTCACGAGTTGCGCATTGCTGGTGATCGGACTGTTCCTGATGCATCAGATCGCGCAGTCGCCGTTCGGCTATACGTTGCGCATGATCCGCGACAACGCCACGCGTGCGAGCTTCATCGGCATCGATGTCTGGCGTGCCAAGTTGACG
Source organism: Bradyrhizobium lablabi (assembly GCF_001440475.1). GTDB lineage: Bacteria > Pseudomonadota > Alphaproteobacteria > Rhizobiales > Xanthobacteraceae > Bradyrhizobium > Bradyrhizobium lablabi. The sequence goes on from NZ_LLYB01000034.1 coordinate 190,445, forward strand.
ATCTTTGTGCTCGCGGCGCTGTTCGCCTCGACCGGCGGCGTCATCATGGCGTTGTTTGTCTCGGGGGCCTATCCGGAATTCGCCTATTGGACCATTTCGGGCGAGGGCATCTTCATCAACATGCTCGGCGGGGTGACCACATTCCTGGGGCCGATGGTCGGCACCGTGCTGCTTCTGATTCTCAACGACACCGTCACCCGTCTGACTGAATATCATGGGCTCGTGCTGGGAATCGTGATCCTGTTCTTCGCGATCGGCCTGCGGAAGGGCCTGATGGATTTCGTTATCGAATGGTACGCGCAACGCCGCGACCGTCGCGGGAAGTAGCCATGCTGGAGATACGCTCCCTTTCCAAATCGTTCGGCGGCGTCAAGGCGACGGACAATGTCACGCTCGACTTCGCTGACGGTTCGCTCACCGCTGTGATCGGCCCCAACGGCGCCGGCAAGAGCACGTTCTTCAACCTGATCACGGGTGCGCTGACGCCGGACGCTGGCCAGATCCTGCTCAATGGCGTCGATTTGGCCGGGCGCACGCCGCCTGAGATCGTGCGCCACGGCATCGGCCGCGCATTCCAGGTAGCGAGCATCTTTCCATCGCTTACGGTGCAGGAGACGATGCTGGCAGCGGTGTGCGCCGATCAGCGCAAGGCGAGCGTCCTGCATCGTCGCTTTCCTTTGGCCGAGACGCGCGACCGCGCCGAGCATGCGATGGAGTTGTTGGGTCTGGCCAGCAAGCGGAACCGGACTGCGGCGACGTTGTCGCATGGCGACCAGAAGCTGCTCGATATCGCGCTGGCGCTCGTGCTCGATCCGAAGGTGCTGCTGCTCGACGAGCCCACCGCCGGCATGGGCACCGAGGAGCGCTGGCGGATGATCGACAAGGTGAGGGAGCTCTGGGAGAAGCAGAAAATCACGGTGGTGTTCATCGAACATGACATGGATATCGTGTTCAAGATCGCGCCCGAGATCGTCGTGCTTTGCTACGGGCGAATTCTCGCAACCGGCGCGCCGGATGCGATCCGGCGCAACGAGGCCGTGATCGAGGCCTATCTCGGTACCGAGCATCACGCGGGGGCTGCCGTATGAGCACGCAGCCGGTGGTGCAGGTCGAAGACCTCGACGTTTATTACGGCACCAGCCAGATCCTGTTCGGCGTCGGCTTGTCGGTGCGGCAGGGCGAGACCATGGCGCTGCTCGGCCGCAACGGCGCCGGCAAGTCGACCACCATGAAGGCGATCATGGGTCTCGCTCCGGCCCGCCGGGGCACGGTTACCTTGCAGGGCAGGGTTGTCTCCGGCCTGAAACCGCATCGCATCGCGCGAGCCGGCCTCGGTTTCGTGCCCGAGGATCGCCAGATCTTCCCTGAACACACGGTTGAAGACAATCTGGTCATCGGGGCCAAGAAGGGGCCGAACGGCGAGGACGAATGGCCGATCCGGCGCATCTATGACGTATTTCCGCTTCTGGAGCCGTTGCGTCACCGCATCGCGGGGCGGTTGTCCGGCGGCGAACAGCAGATGCTGGCGATTGCGCGCACGCTGATGGGCAATCCGGCGCTGCTGTTACTGGACGAGCCGAGCGAAGGACTGGCGCCGATCATCGTGCAGCGGATCGGCGAATTGCTGCGGCAGCTCCGGGGCGCCGGCGCCACCGTGCTGATCGCCGAGCAGAACATGCATTTTTGCCTTGGCCTTGCGAGCCACGCGACGGTTATCGACAAGGGCCAGATCGTCTACACCTCCGGGATCGAAGAGCTGAAAGCCAACGAAAACATTCGTCAGCGCTACCTCGCGCTGTAGCTTTCGGCCCGACCCGGGGGACGAAATGACCATCGAACGCAAGCTATCGCCGACGCATGAGGCGCCATATCGCGGCCTGCGCGTGCTGGATTTCGGGCAGGGCATCGCCTCGCCCTATTGCGCGATGCTGCTCGGCGTGTACGGGGCCGACGTCATCAAGGTCGAGCCGCCGGAGGGAGACTGGTCGCGGTTTCTCGGCACGACCTATGGAAGCCATACCACGCTGTCGGCGGTCTATAACCGCGGCAAGCGCAGCCTTTGCCTCGACATGAAGCACAAGGATGGGATTGCCATCGCCAGAAGGCTGGCGAGGGACTGCGACGTGCTGATCGAAGGCTTTCGGCCGGGCGTCGCCGCGCGGCTCGGGATCGGTTACGAGGATTTGTCGCGCGACAATCCGGGGCTGATCTATCTCTCGGTCAGCGCATTCGGGCAGAGCGGTCCCTATTCGAAACGGCCGGGCTCCGATTCCGTGGCACAGGCGTTCTCCGGCTTCGTATCGATCAATGTCGGCAACGACGGGACCCCGCATCGGGCCGGCACCACGATCTCCGACGTCGTCACCGGCGTCTATGCCTTCCAGGCGGTAGCGACGACACTGTTTGCGCGTGCAACCGTCGGCACCGGCCGGTGGATCGACGTTAACCTGTGCCAATCGACCTCCGCGCTGCTTGGCCACAAGGTCGCCGAACACATTCTGGAGGGCGGGGCACCGCGCGCGCTCAACGTTCCGGCGGGGTCTTATCAGACCACCGACGGCTGGATGATGGTCACGCTGGTAAACGAACCGCAATACAAGCGGCTGTGCGCGGCAATCGGGCGGGACGACCTCGCCAATGATCCGCGCTTTGCCGATTTTGCGCGACGTGCCGACGCCGTAGATGCGCTGATCCCGCAGTTGCGGGAGGTGTTTCTGACGCAGCCGACGGACGCCTGGCTTGCCCGGCTACATGCCGCCGATCTCATTGCCGAACGGATCCTTGACCCCGGAGAATGGCTGCGCAACGTCCATGTCGAGGCGACCAGGGCGGCGGTCTGCCAGCAGACGCCCGGCGTTGGGCCGGTTTACTCGCCGCGAACGCCGGGCATTGCGAGCCTTTCCGAGGATGACTTGCGCCCCGCACCTGATATAGGCCAGGACAGTTACGAGGTGCTGCTCGAAGCGGGTTTCGCGCGCGGCGACATCGACGATCTGGTTAAGGCCGGCGCAGTGCGCCAGGCCAAGGGAGACGCCGCATGAGTACCGATCTCGTTCGTTATTCCGTCACGAGCAATATTGCCGAGATCATGCTCGATCGTCCGCCGGTCAATGCGCTCAGCATGGACCTGATCGATGCGCTGCTGGCGGCGCTGGCCAAGGCGAGGGACGACGAGGCGGTGCGAGCGGTTGTCATCGGCAGCGCGCACAAGGTGTTTTGCGCCGGGCTTGATCTGGACATCGTTCGCGGCAAGCCCGGCATCGAGACCAAGAAGTTCCTTGAACGGCTGTATTTCGCGCTCAACGATACGCAGTATCGCATGGGCAAGCCGACCATCGCCGCCGTGGACGGCGCGGTGCGCGCTGGCGGCATGACGATTGCGATCTCCTGCGACATGATCATCGCCGGCGACGCCTGTACCTTTGGTTATCCCGAGATCGACGTGGGCCTGATCCCGGCCATCCACTTCGTGCAATTGCCGCGGCTGGTCGGCAAGCACCAGGCTTTCGGTCCGCTGTTTCTCGGCGAACCCTTCGATGCCGCGACCGCCTTTCGCATGGGTCTGCTCAGCGAAGTGGTGCCGAAGGGGACGGCGCTCGAGCGCGCGCGGGAGATTGCGCGCAAGCTCGCTGCCAAATCGCCCATCGTCATGAAGATCGGGCGCGATGCCTTCATGCGGGCGGTCGACGCCGATTTCCGTCGCTCGGTAGAAAATGCAGCCGAGAGCTTTGCGCTTGTCGCAACGACCGAGGACTGTCAGGAAGGGCTGAATGCGTTCGTCGAGAAGCGGACGCCGAACTACAGGGGACGCTGATGGCCGGATTGTATTTCGAGGAATTCGAGGTCGGCCGGGAATTCCATCATGAGTTCAGCCGCACCGTGACCGAGATGGACAACACCATGTTCAGCCTGCTGACCATGAACCCGCAGCCGCTGCATATCGACGCGCATTTTTCCGAAGGTACCGAGTTCGGCCAACGGCTGTTCAACAGTATCTATACGCTCGGCATCATGATCGGCATGAGCGTCTACGATACGACGCTCGGCACCACGATCGGTAATCTCGGCATGACCGACGTCAAGTTTCCAAAGCCGGTATTCCACGGCGATACGCTGAAGGCGCACACCAGGATCATTGCCAAGCGTGAGAGCAAGTCGCGGCCGAACCAGGGCATCGTGGAATTCGAGCACACCATGACCAATCAGCGCGGCGAGGTGGTGGCAAGCTGCCGCCGCACCGGTCTGATGCACTGCAAGCCGAAGGCGTAAAATCGATGCGTTCGTTCCTGTTCGTTCCCGGTGACAGCCAGCGCAAGTTCGAAAGCGCGAAGAAGACCGCAGCCGATGCGCTGATCCTCGACCTTGAGGACTCGATCGCGCCGGACGAGAAGGTCGGTGCGCGGCGCACGGTGCGCGAGATGCTCGATACACGGATGCCGGGCCAGAAGATGTATGTCCGCGTCAACGCGCTCGATACCGGGATGACGCTTGGCGACCTCGCGGCCGTCATGCCGGGCCGGCCGGATGGGATCGTGCTGCCGAAATGCGCCGGCGCCGCCGACGTCAATCGCCTCTCGCTGTATCTCGATGCCTTCGAGGCCGCCGCCGAAATCGAACACGGCTCCACGCGAATCGTCACGGTGGCGACGGAGACGGCGAGGGCAGTCCTCAAGCTGCTCGATTTCGAGAATATGAGCCCGCGGTTGTGGGGCATGATGTGGGGCGCCGAGGATCTTGCGGCATCGCTCGGCGCGTCGCGAAATCGGACGGAGGGGCGCTTTCACGGGCCGTTCCTGCTGGCGCGCGATCTCTGCCTGATCAGCGCTGCCGCGGCCGGCGTCGTTGCGATCGATACCATCGCGACCGATATCAATGATCTGGACGCGCTGCGGGAAGAATCCATTGCCGCGCGGCAGGATGGGTTCCTGGCGAAGGCGGTGATCCATCCCAAGCATGTCGACGTCGTCAATGCCGCCTTCATGCCGACGGATGAGGAAATCGCGTGGTCGGAGAAGGTGGTTAAGGCCTTCAACGACAATCCCACGTCAGGTGTCGTGAAGATCGACGGCAAGATGATCGACAAGCCGCATCTGCGCGCCGCGGAGAAGATTCTGGCGCTGCGGGGGCGGTAGCGCAGTAATCATATCGCCCGGATGGGCGCTGCGATTGACTTTGCAGCTTGGTCAGCGACAAATGCGGCAAAGCAACAAGAAGGAAAACACCATGGTTGACGCGCTGATCATCGACGCATGCAGGACGCCGCGCGGCATCGGCAAGGCCGGCAAGGGCGCCTTGTCGGGCATCCATCCGCAGCAGCTCGGCGCAACGGTTTTGCGCGCGCTGGCCGATCGGACCGGCATCAATACCGCCGATGTCGACGACATCGTCTGGGGCACCAGCTCGCAACGCGGCCAGCAGAGCGGCGATCTCGGCCGGATGTCGGCGCTCGATGCCGGCTATGACGTCCGCGCCAGCGCGGTGACGCTGGATCGGTTCTGCGGGTCCGGCATCACCAGCGTCAACATGGCGGCCAACTCGATCATGTCCGGCTCTGAGGATCTCGTGATCGCCGGCGGCACCGAAATGATGTCGATGGAAGGCCGTCGCGGCGAGGGGCCGTTCATGATGGATAACGGCAATCTCCGCCTGCGTGCCCGGCATCCGCAATCGCATCAGGGCGTCTGCGCCGATGCGGTGGCGACGCTCGAAGGCATCACGCGGCAGGACGTCGATGAGTTCGGCCTCGAAAGCCAGAAGCGGGCGGCAGCCGCGATCAAGGGTGGACATTTCGACAAGAGCCTCGTGCCGGTGTATCGCGAGGACAGCAGCCTCGCGCTCGATCGCGAGGAATATCCGCGGCCGCAAACCACGCTCGAAGGGCTGGCCGGATTGAAGCCCGCCTTTCCCGCCGTAGCGGACTATCCGCTCGACGATAAGGGCACCACCTATCGCAAGCTCATCCTCGACAAATATCCCGATCTCGACATCAACTTCGTGCATCACGCCGGCAACTCGTCCGGCGTCGTGGACGGCTCGGCGGCCATCCTGCTGGCGTCGCCGAGCTACGCCAAGGCTCATGGCCTGAAGCCGAGGGCCCGCGTCGTCGCGATGGCGAATATGGGAGATTCCCCGACCCTGATGCTGAATGCGCCGGTGCCTGCCGCCCGCAAGGTGCTGGCCAAAGCCGGTCTCACGCTCGACGATATCGACCTGTTCGAGATCAACGAAGCCTTTGCCGTCGTCGCCGAAAAGTTCATCCGTGACCTCAAGCTCGATCGCGAGAAGGTCAACGTCAATGGCGGTTCGATCGCGCTTGGCCATCCCATCGGTGCGACCGGCTCGATCCTGATCGGTACCGTGCTCGACGAACTAGAGCGGCGCGATCTCAAGCGCGGGCTGGTGACGATGTGCGCGGCCGGCGGCATGGCGCCGGCCATCATCATCGAGCGGGTTTGAGCAGGGCGCTAGACCGCCGGAAACTGCAACTCGAACGTCACGCCGTGGTTGGACGGCAAAAGCCGGATCGACCCGCCGTGGCTGGTCATGATCGCCTGGACGATCGAGAGCCCCATTCCCGTGCCGCCGGTATCGCGGCGCGTGGTGAAGAAGGCGTCGAAGATCTTCTCCCGGTTCGCTTCGCTTATCGGATCGCCGTCATTGCTGACGGTCATCCTGACGGAGCCTTCTTCCGCGGCGGCTTCGAGCCGTACGCTCTTCGCATTGTGGCGAATGGCATTGTCGGTCAGATGCGACAACACGATCAGCGCCTTTTCGCTGGACATGCCGATCGAGCGCTCGAGGTCGCCGGTGGCCTCGATCGCTCGTGTCGGGAACCGGCTCTTCAATCCGCCGACCACCGCTGACAATTCGGTTTGCTCGTTCTGCGGTGCGGTTTCGGCGCGCGCCAGTTCGCGTAAGCGCTGGGTCATGGCTTCCAGGCGGCCGGTGTCGCCCAGAATGTTCGATATGAAGTTCTTCTGCTCCATCCGAGTAAGCGTATCCGACTTGCTCTGTAGCGAATCCAGCAGCAACTCGGCGGCGCCCTTGATCGACGTCAGCGGCGACTTCAATTCGTGGGTAAGGTGTGACGAAAACGTCGCGATGTACTCCGACCGCCGCGACAATTGTTCGGCCATGTCGAGGAAGCTGTCGGACAATTGGGCGAACTCGCGCGTGCCGTAATGGGCGAGCGGCTGGAATGCATCGCGATCCCCGCGGCCGATCCGCTTGGCGCGATCGACGAGCTCGCGCATCGGGCGGGTGATGGTCCGGGAGAAAATCAGGCCGATGACGATGGTCGCCAGAACGACCGTCAGGCCTGCCAGAATGAATTTGCGGCGTTCCTGATAGAAGTGGTCGAAGATGTTGCTCGGCGTTCTCGACGTATAGACGACACCCGCCACGCGGTTGTTGACGATGACGGGCATTGCCGAAAACACATGAACGCCGACGCCGCGGCTGATCGAGTAGATGGGAGGCGGAGGCTTGTCGGGTTTGCGAATTCGCAAGGCCGCCCGGTATAGTCCCCGTAGCGCCGTCGCTACTTCTTCGATATGGGCGAGGGATTGGCCGACCTCGTCGCGGCCGGCGATCACGACCCCGCGAGGATCGAGAATGCGGAAGCCGGCCAGCGTGACCTTCTGCGTTTCCAGCATGATCGGCGTCAGCCGTGTGCCGATTTCGACATAGGCAGGCGAGGCGGGTGCGTTTGCCGGAAGGGCATTCGGCCGCCGCCGGAGCAGATCGCGGCCAGCGGCGAGATCGAGCGCGGGGCGGATCGGCGTCAGCTGATCGTCCCGATCAGGGCGCGCCTCGGGCGGAATTTCAGCGCCGAGCGTTATTCCGGCCGTGAGTTGGGCTTCCACCTCGCGCGCATAGACGGCGGCCAGCACGCGGCTCTGGGCGATCAGCTCAGCCTGGGTTTGATGGATGAGCTGGTTGTCGTAGAGGCGGAAGAAAAATAATCCGACCAACGGCAGCATCGCCACGGAGGCGAGCATGGCGAAAATGACCAGTCCCAACGATGGGCGCCATTTCTCGCGTGCGCGGGATGTCATGCCTGCGGCTCGCATCGTCCGAGCTTGAAGCCGACGCCGTGAATGGTTTCGATGACATTGTCGCAATTCACGGCGGACAGCTTGGCGCGGATGTTGCGGATGTGGCTGTCGATGGTGCGATCCGACACCTGGATGTTGAGCTGATAGGCTGCGCTCATGATCTGCTCGCGGCTGAAGACGAGCGTCGGCCGCGTCAGGAAGGCCCTGAGGATTCCGAACTCGATAGCCGTCAGCCGAAGCGGGGTGCCCGCAAACTCGGCGAGATGCTGGTCGGGATCGACGGACAGCCTGCCCTGCGAAAGCGCAGCCTGGGACGCCTTCGCATCCTGCCCGCGCGAGGCGATGCGGCGCAGGATAACATTTACGCGCGCGACGAGTTCGCGCGGGCTGAAAGGTTTGGTGACGTAATCGTCGCCGCCGATCTCCAGGCCCAGTACCCGATCGATCTCGTCGTCGCGCGCGGAGAGGAACAGGATCGGCACGTCAGAGGCTTTTCGAATTTCCCGGCAGACGTCCAGGCCGTCGAATTCCGGCATGCCGATATCCAGAATGATCAGATCGGGTTTGTCCGCGGCAAAGCGGGTCAAGGCTTCCTTGCCGTCGCGCGCCTCGAAGATGGCCATTCCGGCCTTCTTCAGTGCGACGCGAATGACCTCGCGGATGTGAAGATCGTCGTCAACGATGAGAATGCGGTGCGTCAAACGTCTCTCCCGGCGCAATCGGCTTGCAGTCGAACTAGCCTGTGGTCGAACTCTTTGGTCGGGCATCCAGGGCGCGTTGGAGGCGCCAGTTCCGCAAACCCCAGGAGCGCCAGGAAGCCGTTTCTTTCTTTTGCTGTTCTACAAGGCAACTACGGCGGGAAACAAGGGTCGGATCGAACCCGCGAAGGGCAATGGCCCGGTCGATGGAGGGCAATGCCTGCGGCCCCAGGGACAACAGATAGTTCATGTCGATCCACACCCCTTTGCCACCGGCTTCGCGGCTATGGCTGACATTATAGTCGGCGATGATAGCGGCAAAGTTCATCAGCGAGCAGATGTAGAGCGTTGCCGTCAGGGTAATGAGGTTGGCGCGGATCAGCCAGTCATTCGAGCGATTCAGAACGATGCGGGCAACGATAAGCACGAGCCCCAATGCGACCAGTATCATCCAGATGAAAGCTGCGACACGCCACCAGGTCAGCAGATAGATTTGAACATAGAGATCGAGGCGCAGGATCGACGACATCACCAGCAGCACGTTTTGCGCAACCCAAAGATAGACCAACGGCCGGATCACTTTCGATTGCTCGGCCGGCCCACCGGGCCTCATTGCGGCAAGGACGAAGCCGGCAGCCAATAGCGCCGTTACAATGAGCGGATAAGCGCCTCGATGAGCATATGAAGCGTAGCTGATATCGGAAGGTAGAGCCACGTTGCCCCAGAGATAGATCGCGTCGAGGATAGTCTGAACGGCGAACAGCAAGTTGAACAGGACCAGCGAACGCAGGATCGTCGCAACACCGAAGAAGTGGTTTTGGCCCGATGGTATCCCCTGCGCCAGGGCTGCCGCTTCGGCTAAAGCTGCCGGCATCTCCCGCTTGCGGTTCCACCGGACGTGGATAAAGGGCCATACGATCGACAGCGCCACCGTCCAGAACAGTATGCGCCCGAGGCTCAGATACGAAGCCGTGTTACCCGGGTTCAGCAGGCTGATCCACTTCTCAAGCAATGGATTGGCCGACACCAGCAGAAACACGAAGATGCTGCTGAGAACTATGGGAATGAACCACACGGCAAATCCGGTCTTCAGTGCCGGCAGATTAAACGCACCAATAGCATCGCGGAAGAATCTGAACGGGCCGACCAGATAAAGATCGCATAATGCAGCCGTTCGCTCGCCGAGACGATGTCGGTCGCGGTTTGTCGTCAGCAGCAGACCTATGCCGAGGGCCAGCACCGTGAAGGTGAGCGACGCGACGTTGAATTCCTCGATGGCGGGCACAAGGGCGACCAGCAGGAGAACGCCGGCCAGCAGCACCTGCTTTCGGTTCAGAGTTGCGAGGTTGGCGAGCAGCGAGCCGCAGGCTACGGCGACCGCAAAGATGGCGGCCGATATTCCAATGCCATGTCCGTAGAAAAGCCAGTCGGCCAGTGCAGCGAGAGCGAGAGCAACTGTTGCCTTGACGGGAAAAGTGCCTTCCCGAACGGAGCCGGCATTGGATGCCGGGGCGGTGAAATCTGCCATCGTTACGTTACCTGCCTTGAGGGGAAAACTGCAAACCGGCGCGGTCGTGGGGCGCTCGCATAGCCACCATCCGTCATTCGCTAGTCTTGTCGGAATAGGCATTCGATGATCGCCTGCTGGTTTGCAGGACGCACTATCCGGCGCTGTTGTGCAGTTGCCTGGAGTGTCGTCTGCAAGACTTCAGGATTTTTTTGCAGTTTCCGTGCAGGTGCCGTTATGCGCTCGCGCCGATGAAGCAAGTTTGATACGGGCAATGGTCTCCTTCGATCTTCTCGCGCAAGCCGCTATCGATTCTCATGAAAATTCTCAAGCGTATTGGCCTCATCCTGCTCTGGCTCGTCGGAGCTGTCTTTGTTTTCGCTGCAGCCAACAAGAACGATCCCTATCTGATTTCGCTGCGGGGGCCGGGAAACATTGTTCTGGCGGTCGCGAGCGTCGCTGTTGCCGTCATCCTTATCCGCGGCGGATACTGGAGGAGGGGTGTCGCGGGTAGGGCGCTCATTCTGCTGTGGTGCCTGCCGTCGCTGTCGATGCTCGGCGCGCATGCTTCGTTTGAATGGCGCAAGCAGCGCGTTCTGCAAGCCGATGCCGCGCAGGCAAGAAGCCTTGCGCGCCACTTTATCGTTGGATACTCGTCATTTGCCGAGGTGGCCGTCCTGGCCGAAAAGGGTCTGATTGCCGGCGTCTACATCACCAGGCACAACATCGTGGGCTCTACCGCGGCGCGTCTGAAGGAAGAGATCTCGGCGCTACAGGAGAAACGGCGGGCCGCCAGCCTGCCACCCCTGATCGTTGCGGCCGACCAGGAAGGCGGCATCGTATCGCATCTGGCGCCGCCCTTGACCAAATTGCCGGCGCTATCGACGCTTGCGGACCTTGCGCCGGAAGCTCGCGCCGAGAAGGCCCAGGCGTTCGGGCGTACTCACGGTCAGGAGCTGGCGGCGCTCGGCGTCACCGTCAATTTCGCGCCGGTGCTGGATTTGCGGCCCGAAGTGAAGCGCAACCGATTCGACTTCAACACGCTGATCGGCCGCCGCGCGATTTCCGGCGATCCGGCGATCGTCGCCGATATCGCGAGCGCTTATGTGGGCGGTCTCGAAGCGTCCGGCGTCGGCGCGACCGTCAAGCATTTTCCGGGGCTTGGCCGCGTACGGACCGATACCCATCATTTCAGCGCCGACCTGGATACGCCTATCGAGGAGCTTGAAGCATCGGACTGGATCCCGTTCAGGAAGGTGCTGGCCGGCTCGAAAGCGCAATTGATGATCGGGCATGTGGCACTGACTTCGGTCGATCCGGACCGCCCCGCGTCGCATTCCAAGCGGGTTGTCGACGGCATCATTCGCAAGAAATGGAACCATCAGGGCGTCGTCATAACCGACGACCTCGTGATGGGGGCAATCTATCAGCGCAACGTCTGTACAGCGGTGGTCGAGGCGCTCAACGCCGGTGTCGATCTTTTGCTGGTCGCGTTCGACGGGGCGCAGTTCTATCGCATCTTCACCTGCGCCATGGCGGCGTCGGCCGAGGGAAGGCTCGATGCCGCCATGCTGCGCGATAGCGAGACGCGGTTGAAGGCGGCATTCCCGGTGGATTGAAGCAAGCCGGCGCGCGAATTACTTCGCGAACCGGCCTTCCTCCGATAGTCGCGCCATTGCCTGAGCTCGAAATGCCGGCTTTTGATCCTGCCGCTTGGACCACGACACATAATAGGCCACGCCCGTCATGATCGAGATTCCGGCAAAGCTGACCAGGGCGTGCATGACGAGCGAGTCGGGACCCGTGATCAGGACGAAGTGCCCGGCAAATGAAAGAAAAACCCCGGCGCAGAACACCGCCAGCCATTCCTGGCCGCACGTGATGACTGGCTGCAACGCCAGCCATTTGAATCCGGCCCAGTCCCGCGGCACCAAATAGGCAAAGAGAAAGGCGAGCGCGAGGAAGTGAATCACCCTGTGCGGGGCGAGAGTTTCCCTGTCACGGGGCAGAAGGACGTCGCGAAGGAGGTCCGGGACAAGCCCAGCCTGCGGAAACTTCGCCGCCACCGTCATCACAAGGGCAAGGACCAGATACAGCCACGCAGCGGCGCGCAGGATCGCGAATTCCTGAAGCGTACGCAGGGTGCGTATTTGATTCGCGCCGCTCAGGGCAAACCAGGCGCCGAGCACAAACAGGAGTTGCCAGCAGAACGGGTTGAGGTACCACTTTCCATCGGGAAACGAAGACAGATTCCAGTCGAGCTGGCGGGCTGCCGCGTAGAGCCCGATCGACCCCGCCATCGTGACGTTCGGCCGGCGGACCAGGCCGAACAGAACGATCGGGAAGATCGCCATCAGCACGATCAACAGTTGGAGCACATCGAGGTTGAGCGGCTTGGCCTGCAGCAGCAGGCCATGAATCAGTGTCCGGATCGTATGGTCGACGATTCCCGTGACATTGAAATCGCCGATGAGTTCGGATGCCCGGGACTTGCGCGCGACGTATCCGATCAGATCTATATAGATCACAAACAGGACGATATAGGCGGCATAGAGCTGCCACAGCCGCTTGAAGATGCGGGTAGCCGTTACGACGAAGCCGCGCTCCAGCATCATCCTTCCATAAAGGATCGCGGCAGTATAGCCGCCGACGAACACGAACAGGTCGGTGGCGCCGCTGAAGCCGAAATTGCGCATGGTCAGCAGGCTGACCGCATTATGAGGAACGTGATCCAGAAAGAGAAACCAGGCCGCGATACCGAGCAGGAGATAGAGTCGGAGATCGCCGTCGCGCGCAGCGAGCTCAGTCTTCATTGACGGAGACATTGTGAACTAAGAACTTTGCAAGTCGGAGGAATCGAATCGCGACAATAGCGCGACTGTCCGCACCGTCGGAATAGACTTTGCGTGAAGAATATTTAAGCAAGCCGTCGGCGATTGAAGCGGTTCAGCGATCACAATGTTTTGACGGAATAGCGAGGCTCACGCGCGCTCATGCTTGCGCAAGTCGCGGAGGTGATCGAAGTGGCTGGCTTGGAGATCGGCGCCGGTCGCGGCGATGCCGGGCAGGGACGCTTCGCCGAGGATCTCGGCGGTGATATCCTCGACCGTGCAATCGGCGATTTCATGAATGAAGCTGATATTCCTGTACTCACCCGACGCCACCCGGGAGATGACCTCGCGCCTGGTGATTTCCGGATCGACGATGGCCTCGCGGCCGCGCCGGCCGTAGTCGATCATCACGACGAAATACTGCATGCTGGCGATCCGACCTCAATCCATGCCCTGAAATCGAGGGGCAGTATTTCGGAAAATCGGAAGTTTGTCAAGATAAAATTCGGAAAAACAGAAATCGTGCGTCGCGGCGGTGACTTCCGCGACAGAAGCGGTTGATTCGGAAATCGCGAGCCGCGGTAGCTATTTTTCCGGCGCGCGGCCCGCCGCCCTTGCTGCCTTGCGTGCCCGGGCGGCTGCCTTGCTGCGCAGCCGCTCGATCTGGCCCCTGGGCAGCGTGACGCAGATCTCGCCGATCCATTCCACCTTCACGCCGGTGATCGGTTTGGCATTGAAGCTCGTGAGGTTGACCGTGGTCGGAGACTTTCCGCGCTCGATCGTCTTCAGATAGCGTTCGCCGGTCTTGAGGCGTACGGCGGCCTCTTCGCCGTAGAAGCTCGACACCGGATGTTGCTGCTCGCGATAGACCACGATGATATCGCCATTCTCGTACTTCGGCAGCATGGAATCGCCTGATACCTCGAAGGCGATGGTTTCTTCGGCGATGGGGAAGGGCAGTTCGACGTCGCCGAGGCCTTCCGGCGGCACCTGCTCGTGTTCCGGCTCGATCGTAGCACCGGCGCCGACGCGGCCCATGATCGGCACCGAGTTCAGTTCGAGATACTCGATGATTAAGGCGATCTCGGACGCCTTGATCAGGCGTATCCCGGACAGGATCTCGGAGACGGCGCCAGGGCGAACGCCCATTGCGGCCGCCAGTCCGCCCTTGGTCTTGCCCGGCTTCTCCAGTCCCCGTTCGATCAATCTCACATCCAGCATGGTCGAATCCTTCCGAATTTCAGAAACCATAGCAGTTCCGATTATCCGAAATCAAGCTTGACTTTCATTTCGGAATATCAGAAATTGGTGGTCGGCGTCGGGCGGCGTTGACAAGAGCAAGGACAACAAATGGAACTGTCGAACTGGGCGCCCGAGCACTCGGACGCGCTGCGGGAATTTATTGCCAAGGGCTTGAGCTTTTCGGAGGCCGCGCAGGCGATCAACTCACGATTCAATACGTCCTACTCTCGCAATGCTGCGCTCGGCCGCGCCCGACGCCTGGGGCTGGGGGCTGATGATCGTCGGCAACCGTCGATGCCGACCAAGCCGGCAGAGCTGCGCGACGTCGCGGAGCCGCCTGTCCGTGAGGCCGGGATGTCTGCGCTGGTCTGGCCGGTGCCGCTATTCAAGGAGGTCAAGCCGCTCAAGCTGCGCTGCGTGGCCGTCGAACCGCGGCATCTCTCTGTGATCGAACTCGAGAAGGGTGACTGCCGCTACCCCTACGGCGGCGATGAAGAGAACGAAGCTATCACCTTCTGTGGACATCCGCGTCGCTCGGGTTCGGCTTACTGCACGCCCCATTTTCATTTGAGTCGAAATCCGGTCGAGCCGGCCGAACGCGCGGTGAGCACCGCCCTGCTGCGTGTGGTTGGAGGCGGGATGGAGAGTGCCGATGTCGCAGGCGTGGCGGGCAGACTGAAGCGGCTGCCGCGCCGGCATCGGATCGCGCATCTGCGCGCGCTGATCGGACTTGAGCCGGAAGGCGGCGACCGCCGGCACGTACTGTTCGAATTGCTAAGCGACGAGCTGTCGGGCGTACCAATCGAATAGATCTTCCGATCAAAACCTGAATTCCACTCTTTCAAGGAGTCCATCAGATGCCGAGAGCCAAACGCCGAAAGCCGTACGATCCTGCCAGGGCGCATGACCGGAGATCCCGTGACGTGTTACGCAACGCCGAAGTCGCAACCGTGGAGGTCGATAATCCCCTGGCGCTGGAGCCGGGCGAGAAGATTGTTGCGCTGCGTTCGATCCGCAACGATCCACTCGCTCGCCTGCATTCCCATCGCCAGATCGACGAGGCGCAGTATCAGGCAGGGCGTGCGTTCCAGAGCGACTGGGAGAAGGCCGAGCGGGGACCGCGTGCGGTCGATCCGAGCCGCGACTACGTCGATGGCGGGCAGCGGCGCGAGCCGATCACCGAGGGCCAGCGCAAGGCTGTGCTGCGGTTGAACCGGGCCGAACGCGAGCTTGGTGCTGATGGTTCGGCGCTGGTGCATGACGTCCTGGTCCACGGAATGACCATGGAGCAGATCGGCCAGCGCAGAGGCCTGCATACTGGACGCTGGAAGGACTATTTTTCAAAGCGATTCCGCGAGTGCCTCGACCGGCTGGCGCTATTGTACGGGTTCGCGACGGAGCATCCCGTTCCCGTCAAAAGCCTCCAGCGCTGAATCGCAGCGGCTGCACCACGTCATAGGCCGCCTTGGTCAGCGGTACGGCATAGTCGACGGTTAGGGCGCCGAATGGCGAGGCCCAGGTCAGGCCGGCGCCGACCGACGAGCGCACGACGTTCTTGTTGGCGACCTGAAGCCCTGCCGTCGAGCCACTGTAGCGGAATACGCTACCGGCATCGACGAAGGCCGTGGCCCTGAGGCCGTATTCGTTGGGTATGCCGGGGATCGCGCTCTGCAATTCGGCGGTCGTTGCCCAATAGGCGCTGCCGCCGACATTATCCATCGTGGTGCCGGGCGTCAGGTCGCGCGGGCCGAATCCGTTCGGAGCAAAGCCGCGCACCATGGTCGGGCCGCCGAAGAAATTGTTCATCAGCGGCACCTGCTGGCCACCCCAGCCGG
This sequence comes from Bradyrhizobium lablabi, assembly GCF_001440475.1. Classification (GTDB taxonomy): domain Bacteria; phylum Pseudomonadota; class Alphaproteobacteria; order Rhizobiales; family Xanthobacteraceae; genus Bradyrhizobium; species Bradyrhizobium lablabi. The sequence continues at coordinate 206,615 of NZ_LLYB01000034.1, forward strand.
TGACGTAACCGCCCTGCGCGCGCACCATGCCGACCAGATCGCTGTTCAGCGACTTGTAGTAGCGCACGTCTTCCGTCGTTTTCAGGAATTTCACGTCGCCGCCAAGGCCAGCCAGATCCTGGCTTAGCTGCGACCTGATTCCACTGGTCGGGCTCTTTGCGTCATCGAGCGTGCTGTACGTCGTCACACTGCCGGGGGCGGAGACCCACGTCGGTCCGGCGGCCGCTGCCTGCCGGACGGCCAGCGAAGGCGTCAGGCCGGAGCTGTTCGGCGATAGCGTGATGTCCTGATTGTAGATCGCATAGCGCCATTGCACGCCAATTTCCTCGGTAATCGGCGTGCCCAGTTGCAGCCTCGCGCCATAAGTGGTGCTGCCGTAGGACTGGTAGCTGTTGGCGTCGGTCTGGCGGCCGAACAGTTCGATTCCGGCCGCGACCTTGGTGCCGAGAAAATAGGGTTCGGACGCCGCCAGGTTGATCCCGCGCGCATACTGGCCGTAAGTGAAAACGGACTGCAGGTTCTTGCCCGTGCCGTAGAAATTGCGCTCGCCCAGTTTGACCTCGACCAGCGCGCCGTCGACGGTCGAGTAACCGCCGGCGATGTTGAAATCGCCAGTGGCCTGGTCGACCGCCTCGACATCGAGGATGACATGATCCGGCGCCGAGCCTGGCCGGTTCGATACTTTCACCGTCTTGAAGTAGTTCAAATTCTTCAGGCGCCGTTCGGCCCGGTCTATCAGCGTCTTGTTGTAGGGATCGCCTTCCGCGATGTCGAATTCGCGCCGGATCACGTAATCGCGGGTGCGCGTGTTGCCACGAATTTCGATCCGCTCGATATAGGCGCGCGGCCCCTGTTCGATCACGAAGGCAACGTCGATGCGTTGCGTGGCGGCATCGCGGGTGAGGCGAGGGGTCGCCTCGGCAAAGGGATAGCCGAGCTTTGCCATTTCGATGGCCAGTAGCTCGGTGGTCTTGTCCAGGGCATTACCGTCGAACACCGCGCCCGCGCGGGCGGTGGGAAGGGCGCGAAGCCGGTCGCAATCCATGCCGGGAATGTTGCAGGTGACGGTGACTTCCCGGAAGTGATAGAGCGGACCTTCATCGATCGCGAAGTTCAGCGTGAAGCCCTTTGCCGCCGGATCATACTCGGCCTTCGCCGAGGGGATGCTGACATCGGCATAACCCTTGCTGCGGTAGTAACGCCGGAGCTGTTCCTGGTCTTGCGCGACGCGGTCGGGATCGTAGATGTTGCCGCCGGTCAGGAAGCTCAGCATATGGGTGGCGGAAGTCTTGATCACCGCGCTGAGCTGCCGTTTGCCAAAAGCCTTGTTGCCGGTGAAGTCGATTTGCCGCACCGGAGTCTTTGCGCCCTCCGTTATGGCGTAGACGAGGTCGACCCGGCCATTGCCGCGGTCGATGATTTGCGGATCGACGTGGACCTCGGTACGGCCGGCACGCCGGTAAGCCTCGATGATACGGCTGACGTCGGACTGCACGGTGGCGCGCTGCAGCGAGCCGCGCGCCTTGGATTCAACGGCGGCGGCAAGGTCGGCGTCCTTGACCTTCTTGTTGCCTTCGAACGCGACGCGGTCGAGCACGGGCGCTTCGGACAGATGCACCACAAGCCGCTCGCCGGCGCGTTCGATGGAAACCTTTTCGAACAGTCCCGTTGCAATCAGCGCTTTCAACGCCGCGTCGCGTGCTGCCTCGTCGAAATGCCCGTCGGGATTTGCCTTGAAGTAAGAGCGTACGGTCTCGGCATCGACGCGGCGGTTGCCTTCGACGATGATCGATCCTTGCGGCGGCGCGGTTTCGGCGACGACTGGTGTCGCGAAAATCAACCCGACGGCGCCGGCAATTCGACAAGCGACCAGCCCCGATCGGGACGATCGGTTGTGTTGCGTGATGCGTCTAATCGCTCTGATCCCCACGTCCCGCGGGGCTCCCGTTGATCGCCTGAGATCGAATTGCTCGCGCGGGGCAAAAAAATGTCTGGGATAAGGTGAGTTGCAGGCGGGTTTTTCAAAGCGCGCCACAATTTCGACGCCTTTTGTTAAGGTCGGTTTTCTCAGAATTGTCGCAATGCGCGCTTCATGCTTTCTCATCGAGAGCGCCTGGGACGCATGTGCCGGAACCGTGGCATGCGTCTGCACTCGCAGGAGCATCACATGCGATTTGCCGTCCTCATTGCCGCTGCGCTCATGCTGATCCAGCCCGCGCATGCAGAGAAGGCGCCGGAAATCGATCCGCGCGCCTCGCTCGGGGTCGTCCAGCAATGGATCTATAACTATCGGGCCAAGCCGGACTACGCCCATGTCCCGGCTGCCGTGCGCGTGTTGTTTCACTCGCAGACGTTCAAGGAGCCGGAGAATGCCGGCATCTATCTCGGCTTTATCGCCGGTGCGATCGGCTCTAACCCGGCCAAGGCCGAGCAGCTCATTGCCAGTTTCTTCCCTGTGCGACCGGAAGACGAATGGGTGATCGTCCGCGCCATCGCCTATTCGGGACTGCCTGACTGGAGAAACGCGCTGCGCCGGGTCGCGCCGCGAATGCCGGGCCGGCGGGTCATGATCGACAGCTACCTGGCCGGCAAGCTGCCGACCTTGACCGACATCCCGCTGGAAGAAGTAAAGCCCGGCATGATGGAGAAGATGCGCGGAGCCTTCACCAAGAATCCCTTCGCCAAGGACGAGCGCAAGCTGAACACGACCCTTACGTTTGCCAGCAACCAGGATTTGCTTGATACGCTGTGGGGCTACTATTTTGCGACCGGCTCGCATGCACCGATCCAGCGCATCGTGCTGATGCTGCCATGGAGCAAGAGCCGCGACACGATCGACAAGCTGACGGTCGGAAGCATGGCGCGCTATACGCTCGCGAGCTATGCGATCCGCGATGCCGGTTTGCGCGAATATCTCCGCAGCGAGCTTGCAAGGCAGCCGGCGGCGGTCAAGGCGCCGCTCGCCGAAGTCGTCGAGGCAGCGGACACGGTGCAGATCGCAGCGCTGCGCAAGGATGCGCTGGCGGCCGTTGATGAGCTCAAGACCAAGGGCTCCGATAGCCGTCGCGACCTCAGCTTCTGGGGCCAGGTCGGCGTCGGCGCGGTCGCGCTCGGATGCGTCTCAGCTGCGGCGCTGGGGCAGGTCGCGGTTGGCATTCCCTGCGTGATCGGAGGCTCGGCCTCACAGGGTCTGCTGTCGTTCTGGGAAAAGCAGCAGTAACCCGGGACCAGCCGCCGGAGCTTATTCCAGTCCGGCGCGGCGAAAGCCTTCGAGATAGTGCTCGCGATCGGCGTCGTGTTTCCAGGGTAACTGCGTCGCGATCCAGGCGAGCGAAATATTCGGCTGGGTCCGGCGCAATTCCTGAAGCGCGGTGCGCGCGAGTTCGATCTGGCCGGTCATGCCGGCGGCGACCGTCAGCACCCGGTAGGCGCCGGTGAGATCGCCGCGCTGACGGGTTGCCTCGCGCGCCAGCGCGATCGCTGCCTCATAGTTTCTTCCGACGAACTGGGCGTAGGCCCCAACACCATAATAGATGGCGGAAGAGGGGTCTCGAGGACTCTGGCGGATCGCGCGTTGCGTCGCCGCGAAGGCATCCTCCCACCGTCCGATATAGGACAAGGCCAGGGCATAGTATCCCTGCGCCAGGGAGAAGTTCGGGTTGAGCTGTAGCGCCAGCTCGAACTCGGCCAGCGAATGATCGAGACGGCGCGTGGAGAAATACACGCTGCCGAGGGCGGTATGCGCCCAGGCATCCTCACTGTCGGCGGCAATCGCCGCCAATGCCGCTTGCTCCGCAACGGGCGCCGCTGCTGCAATATCCCTCCAGCCCAGATGCACGCCGAACATGTGGTTGGTCGCGAACAGGGCTAGCGCCTGACCGTAGTTGGGATCGATCTCAATTGCTCTTTCCAACAGCGCTTCGGCGGCGAGACTGTCGGGCCGCGTCACCCGCCAATGGTGGGACAGCGCCCGCATCACCAGGTCCCATGCATCCACGCTGTTGGGGGGCTTGCGCCGGCTGCGAAAATTCTCAGCGGCATAGATCTGCGGCTCGATCGCGGTGACGATGGCGTCGGTGATTTCGTCCTGCACGGCGAATACATCCGTCAGCTCGCGATCGTAATGCTCCGCCCAGATGTGACTTCCAGTCGCGGTGTCGTTGAGTTGTGCCGTGATGCGGACGCGATCGCCGCTCCTTCGCACGCTGCCTTCGAGCACGTAGCGCACGCCAAGCTCGGCGGCGACCTGCCTCATGTGTACCGGCTTGCCCTTGTAGGTGAATGACGAATTGCGCGCGATCACGAAGAACCAGCGCAGTTTTGACAGCGCGGTGATGATGTCTTCGCTGATTCCGTCGGAGAAATACTCCTGCTCCCGGTCACCGCTCATGTTGTCGAACGGCAGCACGGCTATCGCTGGCCGGTCGGGAAGCGCGAGCGCCGCACGCGGTTGTTCTGCTTCTGCCGCCGATGCGGAACGCACGTCGCATGGGCTCTTCACGTCGCCGACGAAGCGAAGTCCCTTGCGCGGAATGGTCCGGATCAGCCTCTGATCCTTGCCATTGTCGCCGATTGCGTTGCGGGCGGCGTTGATCCGGCTGTCCAGCGTGGAGTCCGAGACGATCCGTCCACCCCACACCAGCGCAATGAGATCATCCCGGCTGACCACGCGATCGCGGTGCTTCAGCAGGTGAACCAGCAAGTCGAATACCTGAGGCTGCATTGCAACCAGATCGCTGCCACGGCGCAGCTCGCGACGATCGGTGTCGAGGATGTGATTATCGAAGTTGAATTTCACTTGCCCCATCATCTTTCCTAAAGAAACAATCAAGTCCGTCTAATGAAGAGCTGAAGCATAAGGCAAAGTTTCGTGGCCGCTTTCGCGGCATCCTGAGAGAATCAGGAGTTGCAATCCCATTGCCTGCAGCGGAGCCAATTTCATGACGGTAACTCAAGCCATCCGCCCGGCGATGCCGGGCAATCGAGGGCTAAGATTCACTGCATTTCTGTTCGGAGGTGTGGCCTATCTCACATTTCTGTTCACGATTATGTACGCCATCGGGTTCATATCGGGCTTTGCCGTGCCGAAGGCGATCGACACCGGCGCGAAATCGGGGGCATTCGAGGCAATTGTCGTCAATCTTGCGCTGATGTCGTTATTTGCCATCCAACATAGCGGGATGGCGCGTAAATCATTCAAACACTGGTGGACGCAGTTTATTCCGCAGTCGGTGGAGCGCAGCACCTATGTGCTTTGCGCAAGCCTGACGCTGTTGTTGCTGTTCTGGCAATGGCGTCCAATGCCAGCCGTGGTCTGGAGCGTCCAGGAGCCCGACATGGCCGTGGTGATCGCGACATTGTCGTTCGTCGGTTGGGTGATCGTGTTCACGAGCACCTTCCTGATCAATCATTTCGAGCTGTTCGGATTGCACCAGGTCGCCAACAATCTCGCAGGTCGCGAGATGCCGGCGCCGGTTTTCCGGACGCCGTTTTTCTACCGCTTTGTCCGGCATCCGATCTATCTCGGTTTCATCATCGCCTTCTGGGCGGCGCCGGCGATGAGCGCGGGGCATCTACTGTTCGCCGTTGTAACCACGGCCTACATCTTCATCGGCATCATGCTGGAGGAGCGCGATCTCGTTGACATGTTCGGCGACGAGTATCGGCGTTACCGGGAGCGCGTTTCGATGTTGTTTCCCTGGCGCAAGCTAACCTGATCACTTCGTTATTGTCTGCAAGGAGAGGGAAGAATCATGAAACACACTGGAAGCTGCTTTTGCGGTGCGGTCGAGGTCCAGGTCACCGGCGCGCCGGAAGGAATGGGTTATTGCCATTGCCGTTCCTGCCGTTCGTGGTCCGGCGGGCCGGTGAACGCGTTCACCCTTTGGAAGCCGGAGGCCGTGCGAGTCACGGCAGGGGCGCAACACGTTGCAACCTTCGAGAAGACTCCGATGAGTCAGCGCAAGTACTGCAAGGAGTGCGGTGGTCACCTGATGACCAATCATCCGACGCTTGGGCTGGTCGACGTGTTCGCCGCAACTCTCCCGACACTTCCTTTCACGCCCGGCGTGCACGTCAACTACGCCGAGACGGTGCTGCCGATGCGCGATGGGTTGCCCAAGCTCAAGGACTTTCCTGCCGAGCTTGGTGGCTCCGGTGAGATGATTACCGAATAGGAAAAACCGGCCTCCACTGAGGTAACGACGCGGCGAATGCCGCTCGCAGCGCGTTCCTCGCCAGCCGCCGCTCGACTCCTGGATCAACCGGGGTCGGGCGGTGGTCCTTTGGAATCAATCGCCACGGTCCGGTCCCGCCCCTGCAGCATGGCCGCGAGGGCAATGCTGCGGGCTCGTGCACCGTCATGAGAGCTATGTCAGCGGAAGGTCCCGCCCTGCAAAATAGGGGTTTGGCGTTGCCCACCCGGTTCCGGTAGAAAAGCCTTGAAGTCGCGGCGAAAAGCCTTTGTTTCGCCAGGCAGAATAACAAGGGGAAACGCCGGAAATGACTGCCAAGCCGCAATTGCCGGAGCGAACGCCGCGCGCCAAGGGAGAGCCGACTGCCCTGGATGGTCTATTGGTCGTCGACTTCACCCGGGTCGTGGCCGGTCCGGCCTGCACGCAGACGCTGGCCGATTTCGGCGCCGAAGTAATCAAGATCGAAAACCCCGACGGAGGCGACGATACCCGCCACTATGAGCACGCCGAAATCGGCGGCGAGAGCGCGGCCTTTCTCAGCCTCAATCGCAACAAGCGTGGCATTGCGCTCGATTTCAACAATCCGGCGGCGCTCGAAGTCGCCCGCGAGCTGATCGCGAAAGCGGATGTCGTGGTGGAGAATTTCTCCGGCGGCGTGATGAAGAAGTTCGGTCTCGATTATGCGTCCGTCGCGCCGACCAATCCTCGGCTGATCTATTGCTCGATCTCCGCCTATGGCCGCAAGGGCGAGTTCGCCCTGCGTCCGGGCTTCGATCCGATCACACAGGCCGAAAGCGGCTTCATGTCGCTGAACGGGTTTCCGGACGGCGAGCCGGTGCGGACCGGGCCGCCGATCGTCGACATGGCGACGGGTATGTCGGCATGCAACGCGATCCTGCTGGCGCTGATCGCCCGAGACCGGCTGGGCCGCGGCCAGCAGGTCGAGGTCGCGCTGATCGATACCGCCGTTTCGATGACCGGCTTTTACGGCATGGCCTATCTGATCAGCGGCGCGAATCCGGGCCGCTTCGGAAATTCGCCGAACGGCTCGCCCACGGTCGGCGTCTACCAGGCGTCCGATGGGCCGCTCTACATGGCCTGCGCCAACGACCGCCTGTACCGCCGGCTGGTGGTGAATGTGCTCGACCGGCCGGACCTCGTCACCGATCCCCGGTTCGCACACCGGAAGGATCGAACCGCCAACAAGGAAAAGTTGCGCGCCATCATCGCCAGCGTTTTTGCCAGCGACAGCCTGGAGCACTGGATGGCGAAGATGAAGAAGGCCAACATACCGGTCGGCTATCTGCGTACCGTGGAGGAAGGCTTCAACGCGCCGGAAGTGCGCGACCGCCATCGCCTCAGCCGGATTCCGCATCCGACCGCGGGCGCGGTCCCCAATATTGAAACGCCGCTGCAGATGAGCTTGACGCCAACCATCGATCCGGTGGCGGCGCCGCTGCTCGGCGAGCATACCAGGGAAGTGCTCCAAAAGACCCTCGGCTATGATGAGCGACGTATCGCTGATCTGGCCGAGGCCGGGGCTTTCGGGAAGGTCGGCAGTATGGCCTGAGCGGTGCTGGCCTTCCGCACTACCGCATCTCGTGGACGAACGGCGTCCCTGCTTTTTGCATGACGCCTAACCTGTTCAAAGCGGTAGCTTTTTCCGTTTATCTGCGGCTAAGGTGCAGCCAAGATGATGGGAGAGAAACAGCATGAATGACGGCACCCCCACGCGTCCGGCGAGGAATGTCGAACTCGGCGCCAGCGGCGAGGAATTCCAGAACCTCCACGAATTCATCCGGAAGGCGCGCTCCCGACTGAACCAGAATGCATGGGACTATATCGTCGGCGCCTCCGAGACGGAGACCACGATGCGCCGCAACCGCATGGCGCTCGACGAGATCGCCTTCCGGCCGCGGGTGCTGCGCAATGTCGCGGAGGTCGACGCTTCGACCGAGGTATTCGGCCGCCGCCTGCGTTTGCCCGTCATGATTGCGCCGGTTGGCGCGCTCGAGATTTTCGACCCCAATTCAGGTGCCGCCGTCGCGCGCGGCGCCGGGCAGTTCGGCGCCGCTCACATGCTGAGCTCGGTGTCCGAACCGGGGCTTGAGGCGACCGCCAAGGCTGCGCCCGACGCGCTACGCATCTATCAGCTCTATGTTCGCGGCGATGATGCCTTCGTCGAGGATGTTGTCAGCCGCAGCATCGACAATGGTTACACCGCGTTCTGCCTGACCGTTGACACGGCGCATTACAGCCGGCGCGAGCGCGATATCGCCAAGCGGTATGTCCGCGAAAGCCGCATCCGGGCCACCGGCGGCGACTTCCAGAAGGGGCTGGATTGGCGCACGGTGAAGCTGATCAAGGACAAGTACAAAATTCCGCTGGTGATCAAGGGCATTGCCACGGCGGAAGACGCCGCGATCGCGCTCGATCATGGCGTGGAGTGGATCTATGTGTCGAACCACGGCGGTCGCCAGCTCGACCATGGACGCGGCGCAATGCACGTCCTGCCGGAAATCGTCGACGCCGTTGCCGGCCGCGCCAGGATCATGGTCGATGGCTCGTTCTGCCGCGGCACCGACATCGTGAAGGCAATCGCGTCCGGTGCCGATCTGGTCGGCATCGGCCGGCTGCAATGCTGGGCGCTTGCGGCCGCGGGCGAGGTCGGCATCGTGCGGATGCTGGAGCTTCTCGAAGACGAGGTCATCCGGTGCCTTGGATTGCTCGGCGTCACCCGTTTGGCGGAGCTCGATAAATCCTATCTGCATGCGGCGACCGCGACCAATCCGCCGAGCGTGTTCAGCGCTTTCCCACTGCTGGACATCGAGCCCTATCGCTACTGAGAAGGGCGGCTGCGCCCGCTCTTTCACCTGAACGGCCCTGTTATTTCAGGGGGCGCTCCTCGCCAGGGAACCTGGCGGGGGATCTCTGCATTATCTGGGCGCCGAAGGTTGCGCCGTGAGCATAAGTCTGATCCCCATGATCCTATAGCCGCAAGCGAATGGCAGAAAATCCTTTCGCTCAATTCAGCCTCGAGAAGGCGATCGGTCTCCGCTGGACGTTGCGGGATATTCAGGCGCGCCGACTGAAACTGTCGCCGGTCAGCGACGAAGATGTGAGAACTTTGACAGACCTCGGTCTGGTCGAAGCGCGGGAGGAGGGACTTGTGCTGACGCCGGCCGGAACGGCCGTCGTGAACGGGTCGTAGTCAGCGCGCCTTCAGGAAACTCTCGCCGGAATCGCAAGGCGTGCAACGGTAGGTCAACACGTCGTACTGCTGGTCGCGCGGCTCGATCGTGGCCAGCCGCATCTGCGCACCGCATTTCATGCAGGGCATTTCTATGCTGGTCTGAAACCGCGTGCAGGTAGGTGTCGGTCGAAGCGCTTGCAGCATCGTATCCCCATGTCCCAAGAGAGACCTAAAAACCAGAGACGCAACGCCACCGAACCCGAATCACTATGCCACACTGTTGCCACCATTGGAATCACGCGTCACGTCCGTACGGTTACGGACTATTTCCTGGGATCGGGTGGGCTTGATGCCGGCCGCGAAAGTCCATGCCGGGGCGAAAGGCCGGTCAATACGGCGCAGACGCAGGCGGGAATTGTGCTAACCTGCCAAGGCCGACACTGGAGGAGCGACCATGACTGAACCGAAACTCGAAGTCCCGGCCGAGCTGCGTGACCTGGCCGAGAAAACCATCGATCAGGCGGAAAAGGCGTTCGGCATGTTCTTCGACGCCGCCGGCAAGTCCATGACATCGATGCCCGGCGCGGGTACGGAAATTTCCAGGCAGGCGCTGTCGTTTACCGAGCAGAACATGAAGGCTGCGTTCGAGCATGCCCGGAAGCTGGTCCACGCGACCGACCTTCAGGAGGCGATGCGGATCCAGTCCGAATTCCTGCGCAGCCAGTTCACCAACGCCGGTGAACATATGCGACAGATCACCGGCGGCGTTATGTCGGCCGCAAAGGACTCGGCGAAAGGCAAGTTCTGAGAAAGCTCGCTAGCGGCGGCGCGCGATCGCGACGCCGAACAGAAAGGCGACGAACAGGCTGGCCAGCGGCGCTTCGCGGGTAATTGCGCTGATGGTCGCGAGCGGCATTCCGGGCTTCCGTGCCGCGGTGATCGCGTCGCTGAGACGCCCGACCGCAGTTTGCAGCGCGGCGGATACTTCCGTCAGCGTGCGTGACACATCGGTCGCGGTGTCGATGGCGCGTTCTGCCATCCCGGGTTGCGATGGCCCTGAGTTTTCGATTTCCACGTGATCAACTCACTCGATTCGCCCGACATTTGCCGAGCGGTGGCTAATGTCCCGACAATGCGCGGACAAGACGTTTGTTCCTGTAGATTGTCGCCTCCTTGATGGATCAGGCGGAACCTTCGTCGTCGCCAGGGTTTGATTTCGTCAGAGGAGAACAACATGGATTTTCCGATGACGAGGGAATTGACCGAGGATCAAACGACCCGGCGCGGCGGCGCACCGCTGAAGGTTGCGATTGCGGTCGCAGTTCTCGGCGTGCTCGGCATGCTGATCTTCGACCATGGGCCATGGAACAAGCCGAAGGTGCAGCACCCCGTGATTGCCAACTACAGCACCACTGGCGAGGCTGCCCGAGCCGCCGGCGCGGATGTCATTCCGACCGAGCCGAAGCTGCAGGTCGAGCCTAGTCCACCTGTGCCAAAGCCCCTTCACCCGGTGAACCCGTCGCCGCAGTAGGCGGCGCCGGTTGACCCGTCGGGCAAATCACCGGCACAACGGCGTCATCGCGAAAGTTTTCAGGGCTCTTCAATGAGCGCGTTAGCGCACGCTGACGAATGCGCCCCAGCACGCAGCCAATCCTGCAGCCACCAGCACAAGAAGCGGATTATCGCAGAACGGACCGCCGTATTGGCACATCGCGACACCCAGCGAGCCGATCTCATGACGGCCAGCCGCGTAGAACAAGCCGGATAGAATTGCGAGCACGGCAGCAACGAAAAACATCTGATGGCCTCCTTGCGCTCTGCAGGGCCGTAGGTTGCGCCATCCACGGCCCAATAATTTCGTTTCGATATTGCCAGCTTTCTGAATCTGTTTTGCTCGGCCCCTTGACGCGTCGGGCAAATCAGATGCACATTGACAGCATCGCCGATATCGTAAGCCCGCGCCGGAAACGGCAGCGGGTTTTTCATTTCATCAGCGTCTGACAAAGCAGTTTCAATTTTTCGAAACTGTTCTGTCGAATTTTCCGCAATTCGTTGACCGCTCGAAAAGGATTTGACATGTCGGGCAAATCACCGGCATAACGCCATCATCGCAAAAACTGCAAAGCCCGCGCGGAGAAATCCGCCGCGGGCTTTTTGTTTTGAATTCTCGAATCGGACGGCGGCCGCACATCGACGCCGCAACTCCCAACGCCCCCCGCCCGGGCGTCGCGAGCGCGCCGCCGTCCGAGCCTTCCATCAAACCATTTGGCCGGCATGCGCGAACATGCCGGTCCGCGGCGCGAAATCGTCACGCGCCGCATGCGGCCTCCCGACGGGGATAAGGTTCGCGCCCCAAATGATCAGCTCCTGCACCCCGCGATCATGCCGCACGTTTCTTTCTGGAGAGAAGCCGATGACCGCCTATCGGATCTCGCTCGCGCTCGTTGGCCTCGTCGTCATCGCCGTATCGGAGGAATTCTCATGAGCACAGACATCATTCAGTTCATCCCGCGTCCCAAACACGATGACGCACAGACGGATTTTCCGGCAATTGCCTTCCGCTCCGCGCGGCAGGATCCTGTCGATGCTACGCCGGACAAGCGCACCGGGCCGGCCCGGCGGGAAGCCTGATGGGCAAGGCCAAGGCTCTTCTTGAAATTCGCTCCCTGGCACGGAGCCACACCAGAACCGCGATCCGCGTTCTCGTCGGCATCATGCGGTGCAAGGATGCAACTCCTGCGGCCCGCGTTTCGGCCGCCAACGCCATTCTCGATCGCGGCTGGGGCAGGGCCGCGCAACCACTCGAAAACGGTGGCGACGGTGCGCTTGAGCTCATCCATCGGATCGAGCGTGTCATTGTTCATCCTGAAGGAGAGCGGTGAGAGCGCTTGAGGCTCGATCGCTTGCTTCAGCGAGACGATTTCTTGCCTTGATCGGCCGCGTCAAGGGACCGACAGAAGTGAGAAGGACAAGCTGTCACTTACGGGCGCTGCGCTCCGGCGCATCTGCACAAAAAATCCTGACACTATTGGATGCTACCGGGAGGATGATGCACGAGAAATCCTCATACGATCGATAGGGTCATCTTGCCGATAGATTGGTTGAACCCGTGCATCATGAGTGGCTCTCAAAATGGCTGATCGGAACGTGATAACGTCGCTAGTACGTTCGATGACTTTCTCGCTGATTACTTTCTCATTGCTGCTTGCCCAACCTTCGGCCGCCCACGCCGATTCCGTTACGTGTCTGGAAAAAGCAAAATCCTATTTCGCTGAAATCGATCAGTTGCTGTTAAAAGAAAAAAACTGGATCATGCCTTTTGTCGAACTCAATGAGCGATATTCTCCTCTTGAGGGTTGCGACACTGATCTCCTGTTGCAGGAAGCTACAAACTCACGGTTTTGCCAGCCAATACTCTACAATCCATATGGGAAGGTATATCTGGTTCGCTTCTGGAGCGAGGACGTCAAGGTTGAGTTCGCGTACATCCCCCTGGAGAAAAAGTCCGAAACTCACAGCGCTGGATGGGTGAACAAGTAGCGACGCAGTCGTCTCGACCTTCTTGGCCTGCAGGATGCTTGCTGCATCCCGGGCGCTTGGCTCATTGCAGCGACTCCGTTGATCCCCATGATCATCGCGTCGAGTGGTTGGCAACTGACGGTAACGCGTCATCGCAGTGGGCATCGCCATGATGACTCCTGATGCAGGATCCTTGGCCGCTCAATAATCGGGGCTAACCCGCACGTCACTTCCACCCGAGCAATAGGACGCCGGCCCTTCGATCGTTGCTTCGAGTGTGGAAGACTTGGCGTCGTACAGCATTCATCAAACGGATAGCGAGGTATTCAACGCGTGAAAGAATTTTTCTCACCTACACTAATGCGACCGCGGTACCTTATCACGGAGCGGTCGTCGCGCATCATGTGGTGTTGAACTACATCGAAGCCAATGGCAAGCACCATACTCTTGAGGGGGTACCGGAACGGAAGTTCAATCACAACGTCGAAAAGCTGATCGCGTTTTCTCTTGAGGAAGGTCGACCAAATGGCGGCATAATTAACACAGATTCGCGGCTTCGGCGGTTGAAGGCGAAGGAAGGTCAAGGTGTCGGCCCCGACGCGCTGAACAAGCCGCATACGATGATTGCCAGTGGTGATGATCTCAGTTCGCAATGGGATCAAATGAAGAAATTCGGTGCCGGCGTGAACGCCACTGGTTACGAGTATCGTCCAAAGTCCCAAAACAGCAATTCCTTTGCAGCCGGAGCCTTGAAACAGGCAGGCTTTGTCAGGCCAGGCACTGTGCTTCCTGAAATCTTTGACCGGCTCATCGCAGCCGACCCGGCAAACGGCAGAGCACATGCCGTCCGTGTCCCGGGCTTTGACCAGCGCCTGACAAATCCACTCAACATGGCCGTGCCGCCTCTTGACGCAGTACCGTTCGTCCCAACGAATTCGTCTCCAGCAGACGAGGGACATGCCTCGTTCGGTAAGCGGTTCGAGAACTCTGATCCCTCGCTTCAACGCGCTGAAAACGGCGGTCGATCTGCTTGGCTGCCGCCGACTGGAACTCGCGGTGTCACTGGCGCTCAGCCCGAGCGATATCTAGCTCGCCGCGTTGCAGGCCAACCCGAAATATCAGCATTCGACGTGGGCGCTCCAGCGGTGCCCTCCATCCCGTCCGATGAGAATTCCTCATCTCCTCGTTCCAATGCACTTCCTGACCGCTTCGGAAACTGGACTTTCTCACCTCCGGTCAGTGCGCCGAGACCGACATATTCGCTTGCGCCAGCACCAGCGGAAGCACCACCCGGTATCGTCCCCGGCAAGCCGGAGCCCGATTTGCCTTCCCGCTGCCGACCTTGAGTTCTTCGAAGAGTCCATCGGCGCGCGAGGAAACGCTGGACGACTTTCTTTTCGGCTTGCTCCGCCTCAGAAGATAGGGGCGTTTGCTGCAATCAGATTCCTGGCATCGAGATATCGACCTGATAGCAAATTTGAAATCATCGAATAGGTCGCGCCGTTGTCTGTCCTGAAAATCCCCACAGCCAAAGTCTTCGAACCGCTGCTTGCGCCCGCACGCTACAAAGGAGTTTACGGCGGCCGCGGCTCTGGTAAGTCGCATTTCTTCGGCGAGCTGCTGGTCGAGACCTGCCAGGCCGAGCGCGGCACGCTGGCGGTCTGCATTCGGGAGGCGCAGCGGACGCTGGCGCAATCGAGCAAGCGGCTGATCGAAAGCAAGATTGCCTCGCTCGGTGTCGGCAACGGCTTCAAGCTCTATAGCGACAAGATCGAGACGCCCGGTGACGGCCTCATCATCTTCCGTGGACTTCAGTATGACGCCGGAAAATACCGTCTGATGATGAAGGCAAGGGACGAGGCTGTTGCAAGGCCATTGCCACCGGTGCTGCGCCCCGGCATGTCGCGCACTCCGGCGGAGCGCCAGCAGGCCGATCTGCGGACCCTCAACGCCAGGCTATCGAGCACGGGCGATATCAAGGACGCGGTAGCGCTCTATCACGCACGAAAGTCGGGTAGGCGCTGAAAACGTCGCGCCGGCAGGAGCGGCTTGGGATCTGCACAAAGAATCCTGGAATTATGCGCGCAAAGTCCGGGCGCTGTTCACGAACAATCCCAGCGGCAGCCGCAGAATTGGCTCTTCCTGCGACCGAGGTCAGCATGAAGAAAATCTTTCGCCAGAAATGTGTTTCTTAATGCTCTCAAACTGCGGGAGTTACATTTTCACTGAGTCAAGCATCTACGCCGGTTAGGAGGCAAGCAGCCGATGTCCGGGAATGAAGTCAAGCTAACGAACGAACATCTTCAATATCTGGATCAAGCTGGTGGCAAACGGGCGCAGGGAACCGCGTCGAATGCCGGTGGGCCCGCTGCCGGCTCCGCTTCCCTTGCCACGCTTCCCAACGATGTTGGCGACTGGATAGTCTCTCTTGCGGTCGTTGATCCTGGGAATCCGACGCAGCCGCAGCCGGGAGCACCTATCGGCGGCAATTCATCGACACAAAGACTCCTTCCGCCCTGGGTCTTCTTCGGTTCGCGATAGGCGCACTGGTCACCTCCATTCCGTCAAGTCTTTCGTGATGTCTACGAGCGTGGCTGCCGGCCGCGCCGCTTCCGTGCGCGGAGCCGTTGTGCCGGCAGCGTTCTTTCACATCTTCGCGCCATTGCTGGAAATGGCTGCGTTGTTTCAAGGGAATAGTACCGATGCAGGACACCCGCGACTTTATCGACCGCGCTGAATCCGCCGCCGAAAAGCTCCATAGTGAGTCGATGACAAGTGAAGAGATTGCGAAGAACTTCGCGCTTTACGGATTGCAGAAGCGTGCCGAGGCTCTCGAACGGTTCGACAACGAGCTGCGTGGCGAGATCGACTCCAGTCCCCATAGCCTGCGCCGTCGCGTGCAGTTGATGGCGCTGCGCAAGAAAATGGGTGGCGTCCACGAAGCGCTGCGCAAGGCCAGGCGCTAGAACGCTCGATGCGTTCAACCGCAAACCCGGTGCTCGCCGTCCTGGCGCGAGCCCGGATGCAGGCCGCGCCGATGTTCGCGAAATGGTGCGAACTGCACGGTCTCTCGCCTTGTCCCGCGGCGCCGGCGCAGGTCGCGCGGTTCGTTGTCGATTGCGCTCCGCTCGGCATCGAGCGGTTGTGGCTCGCGGTTCAGGAGATATCGCGGATGCACGTCTCGGTAGGCCTGGCCGACCCGACGCTCGGAGGCGCGGCAGCGGCGGCCATCAGCGACCTCGCCAAAATCGATCCGCCGCGCTGCTGGCCGGCCGATCAGAAGCAGCGTTTCAAATCCCTGCCGTATGATCTGCAGGTTTATGTCTCGGCGCACGAAGCGCGGCGCGAGAGAGTGTTGCGCCGGGCGCAAAACGAAGCGGCCAGCGCCAGGCGGAAGTTGGCAGCATACCCACCGAAGGAACATAGCCCAAAAGAGAAAGGAAGATCCGATGAAAGCGACGCGAACCCCATCGCTTGAAGATCGCATCAAGCAGGTGAGGGCCGACATTGAAGCCATCATCGCCTCACGCGTGGAAGCCGTGGCAAAGGAAAGTCCCGGCGTTCCGCCCGGCGTGATCCGCAATCTCCTGACGGCCCGCGCGCCGGCGTGCCCCTGCGCGCAGTATCTCGAACTCGACAACAAGGCATAGCTGGCGGTTGGCCGGAAACGGAAGGATAGAACATGACTCTCTACAAATGGTCGCAAACCGCAGAAAATAACGCGACGGCCGACTCTTCGATCAACTGGCAGGAGGGCCAGGCGCCTTCCAGTGTGAATGACTCCGGGCGAGCGATGATGGCTTCGATCGCGAAACATCGCGACGATATTGCGGGCGCGATCGTCACCGGCGGGACCGCGACGGCGTACACGGTTACGTCCTATGAGGCGTTTGACACGCTAGTTCGCCTCAACGGGCAGATCATCGCGTTTACACCGCATGCGACGAACGGGGGGACGGTGACGCTCAATGTTGACTCGCTTGGGCCTAAGCCGCTGCGATCGGCGCCAGCGACGGAGTTGATGGCAGGAACATTGATCCAGGGGACGCCGTATCTGGCACTCTATAACCACTCGGATGCTGCGTTCTATTTGCACGGATTCTACGGCAACCCCTACAATGTACCGTTGGCGGCTGGTATGGATTTTTGGGGCGTTACCGCGCCAAATAGTGCGTTTGCGTTTCCCGCCGGGCAAGAACTCGACCGCACGACATATGCAAGTCTATTCGCGATCGTGGGCACGACCTATGGCTCCGGGAACGGTTCTACTACATTCAACCTTCCGGACAAACGCGGGCGTGTATCGGCAGCCGATGATGATATGGGTGGCTCGTCTGCCCTCCGCCTCACAAGTGCTGTTGCCGGTTTTGCTGGCGACACGCTGGGGGCAGCCGGCGGCTCTCAAAGCCAAACCCTCGTTACTGCAAATCTTCCCGCCTACACGCCGGCCGGCTCTGTTTCTGTCACGGTGACATCTACATCCGCCAATGTTCAGAACAATATCGGAGGGACCGCCTCCGCCAATTTGGCGGGCGGCGCGACCGACTACGCGCAGAAAAACAGTTCAATAATAACGTCAACCGGCACAGGAACGTTTACGGGCACGGCGCAGGGCGGCACCAGTATGCCAGTTAGAACTGTGCAGCCGACTATCATCTGCAATTATATCATGCGGATTATTTGACCGCGCGCTTGTAATCCTATCGGCCATGGCAATGAAAGGCTTCTCGATCTTGCGCCATGTCAGGCAGGAAAACCAGCAGCAAAGAGCAATAGCTGAGAAACGCCACGGCTCGCACATCCAAGCAGGATGCGTCGTGATCTTGAACGACATAATGAAGGAGATCGCAAAGGCAATATAGTGCCATAGATAGATGGAGTAAGATGCGTCACCAAGCCTCACGATCCAGCGCAACGAAAAGTGTTCCCATGGGAGGCGCAGGTTCACCATTCCGAGAAGCACGATTCCAAGCGACAATGTAGCTGCGAAGGCAAAATCATGGGATCGGGTAAACCAAAGCAACAGTGAGCCAGCGATAATAGCGCCGACCGAAAGCGCCATATTAAGTTTGATGTACCGATGGATCAAAAAT
>NZ_LLYB01000034.1:224691-301202 GCF_001440475.1 Bradyrhizobium lablabi
GTACCGCCGCGAGGCCGTAAATGCCGGTTAACGGCACAGTGACGGCTGCGACAGAGTAGAAAACCAGCTCGCGCTCTAGGGTCCAGCTTACGTCATATGCTGACGGACCATGCTGCGGCAGCAGCGTCATCGAGTAGAGAAAATGATCGATCGACTGAACGGGATATCTGCCGATCAGAATCATGATGGCAATCGCGCCCATTGCAGTCCAGTACATGGGGTACAGGCGGAAAAGGCGCTTAATGACGAACGACCGGACGGTGAAGCTTTTCTTTTCCGTCACTAGGCAGATCACATATCCGCTGATCGCGAAGAAGAAGTTGACACCGAGATATCCCCAATCCCTTAGAAAGGTGAGTGGATATTGAGCGCTCTCGGGATAGATGCGCAGCGCGATATA
This sequence comes from Bradyrhizobium lablabi, assembly GCF_001440475.1. Lineage (GTDB taxonomy): Bacteria > Pseudomonadota > Alphaproteobacteria > Rhizobiales > Xanthobacteraceae > Bradyrhizobium > Bradyrhizobium lablabi. Next base: position 225,092 of record NZ_LLYB01000034.1, read on the forward strand.
CGAGTGAAAATAAGCGACACTCAGCGCCGCTAACGCTCTTGCCAACTGGAGTCCTGCAAGCCTGCCTTCCGCTGGTCGCGGCTGCGCGCCGCCGGCTAGATATTCTGACACTGCGCCCCCAAAAGCCTGTGTGTTCGCCCATACCACAACCACCCCGAGAACATCAATGACCGACCTTAACGCCCTCACCGCGGCGAATGCGCAGCGCTGGGTTGAAGCCAAACTGACACGAAATTTCACGCCTGTTGCCCGCCGTCTGGCTGCCCCGGATGCCAAGGCCAGATACCAGGCGGTTTCGGCCAAGACCGGCGTGCCATGGGCGGTCATTGCCGTCATCCATGAACGCGAGTGCTCGCAGGACTGGACCGGGTCGCTGGCGCAGGGGGATCCCTGGAATAGGGTGTCCGTCCACGTGCCAACGGGCCGCGGGCCATTCAGATCCTGGGAGGAGGCCGCAATCGACGCGCTGGTCAATTGCGCGCCCTATGCGGCGCGCAACAGGGACTGGAGCATCGGCCGGATGTTGGCCAAGCTCGAGCAATACAACGGGCTCGGCTATGCCGCGCGCGGAAGGCCTTCGCCCTACATCTGGTCCGGCACCGACCAGTATCGATCCGGCAAGTATGTCCGCGACGGCGTCTACGATCCGAACGTCGTCGATAGGCAGCCTGGCTGCGCTGGCCTGCTGATGGCGATGATGGCGCTTGATCCCACCATCACGTTTACGGGCGCGACCATCACGCCTGCGATGTCCAAAAAGCCTGCCACGCCGTCCATTGCCAACCCAGCGAAGGGATCTATCGGCGCATTCATCACCAACATCTTCAACGCCGTTTTCAGGAGGAAAGCATGATCAGTACTTGGAACAAGATCAAGGCATGGTTCAAGGATTCGGTGACGATAGTCTGGGCGCGTATCCAGTACATTGTCGGCATCATCGGTGCCGGCCTCATCGCGGCCTTCTCGGGATACGACTTCACGCAGCTATCGAGTCTGGATGCCAGGTCCGCATTCAAGATGCTGGCCTTTGCAGCGTTGGCCGGCGTGGTTACCGAAGCCTGTCGCCGCCGGACGCTCTGACATGAAAACCGCTCTCGCTCTGCTGGCATGGGCGGCCGCGCTGGCCGGCGGATGGCTGATCTGGGCGGCGAGCCAGCTCTTTCAGGTTCGACCGGGCGTGCTCGGTGCCGAGGGGCTTCTCGTCGTGTTCGCGGTATGGATGACGCTGGAGGCGCGCAAATGTGGATGACCATCATCAGCTTCATCGGCGGCCCGGTCATCAAGGGTCTGATCGACGGCTACAAGGCAAAGCTCGCGGCCGGCAATACCTCGGAAAAGATTGCGAGCGAAACGGCATCGGCCGAGATCGCTGCACAGGTCTCCGAAACCAACGCCATCATGCAATACCGAATCGCCGAGCTCGGGCATTGGTACGAGCCGGACAAGCTGATCGGGTATTTCGTGGCGATCTATTTCGGGAAATTGTTGATCTGGGACAAGGTTTCGGCCTTGGCACGACTGACCCGCTCGCGGGCTTCGCCGCGATCACGTCCAACCTCGTGGTTTCCTTCTATTTCGCCAAGCGAGGTTTCGAAAACGTGGCGCGGATTATCAGGCGATGACGGAGATGCAGGCTTCGGACGTCCGGGCCATCGTCATCGAGACGCTGGCCGAGCAGCAGAGGATTCGTCATGACGATATCGACGCGGTGGTTCTCAAAGCCGTCGCAACGACACTGACTTCGTTCGGGATAGACGAGGACGATCGGCGGGAGCTTCGCGCCGATTTTCAGCACCTGCGGCGCTGGCGCAGGAGCGTCGAGCAGGCGCAGAGTTATACCTTCAAGGCAGTTGTCACGATGATTGTAACGGGATTCGTCGGTGCCGTTTGGCTCGGCATCAGAGCGACGCTCGGCAAATGATCTGCTGACTGGCTGGATACCGACGACAAACTCGAACCGGGCACGCGCAATGTATCGAATTCGCGAAGTTGACGGAAATGACGATGGCATTGCGGATACCTTGGCGGACCTGCATCAATCGACCTTCCTTGATACCGCGCCCGTGCCGCAGTTTGATCAAGGACACTGGTGGCTTGCGCTTCACGGGACCAAGCCGGTCGGCTTCGCCGGCATCGTTGCGTCGACGCACGTTGTCAACGCGGGCTATTTTTGCCGTGTTGGTGTCGTGGGCAAGCATTGCGGGCATCGGCTTCAGCTACGCCTGATGCGAGCCATGGAGGCGCGTGCACGTCTGAACGGGTGGTTTTCGATCGTGTCCGACACCACGGACAATATTCCATCAGCCAACAACTTCATTCGCGCGGGCTACTGCCTGTTCATTCCGACGCAGCCCTGGGCCTGGCCGAATACGCTCTATTGGCGTAAGGACATGAAATAGCAGCTCTGGCCTTCCGTGCTCCAATGGATCAAAGGCCCGGTGGCTCATCAGCCACCGGGCCTTTTTTGCGTTTGGGGGTAGTGCTTTATGGCGAAATAGCCATGCTCGCCGCGCCTTGATCATTGGCGATCAGCCGGTAGACTAGCAGAGCTCGGACGGCTTAAAGCGGGCGAGGAAAGATATGGCGGAACACAGCGTCAGGCCCGATGCAGGTTTGCCCGGAGCACCGGGTACGGCCGGCTATGCCGCTATGGTCGCGCGAGCCAAGGCCCTGATTCCAGAGCTGCGTGATCGTGCTTCAAAAACGGAAGAGCTCCGGCGCTTGCCGCCGGAGACCGAACGCGACCTGCATGATGCCGGCCTGTTCCGGATCGTGCAGCCTAAACGCGTCGGGGGCGCGGAGCTTGACTATGTTGCTCTGGTCGATTGCGCCGATGCACTGGGGCAGGCGGATGCTTCCGTATCGTGGAATTTCGCCAATCTTGCCAGCCATCACTGGATGCTCGGCATGTTTGACAAGCAGGCGCAGGACGCGGTCTGGGACAGGAATGCAGATGCATTGATCGCGTCGTCCTTCATCTTTCCGGCCGGTCGGGCGAGGAAGGCCGAGGGAGGATACGTGCTGCGCGGTCATTGGCCGTTCTCGTCGGGTGTCGAGTCCTGCGACTGGAACATGCTTGCCGGCGTCGTTGCGTCCGACGATGAGGCCGACGGCATCGAATATCGGCTATTCCTGCTCAACAGGAACCAGTACAGGATCAACGACACCTGGAATGCGACGGGCCTGTGCGGCACCGGATCGAACGACGTTTGGGTCGAGGATGCCTTCGTCGCAGAGAACATGACGGTCGCAATCAGCGATCTGACTGGCGGGCCGACGCCGGGAAGTGCGGTCAATCCAAACGCGCTGTATGCGCTGCCGGTCTTCTCTCTCTTTCCTTATGTGTTGTCGGGTGTGGGTTTGGGCAATGCCCAGGCCTGTCTGAATGACTATGTCGAACTCGCACGACATCGGGCGTCGACTTACAATCGAGCCAAGCTCAGCGATTTGCAGACGACCCAAATCAAGATCGCGGAGGCGTCCGCCAAGATCGACGCGGCCCGTCTCGTCATGCGCACGAACTGCATCGATGCGATGGCTGACGCGAGGCGGGGCTATATCCCCGATCTGGCGGGCAAGACGACGCTGCGGCGGGATGGCGCCTTCGCGGTGAACCTCTGCACCGAAGCGGTCTCGCTGCTGTTTGCGGCAAGCGGCGCGCGCAGCCTGTTCACGTCTGGCGCGCTGCAGCGGCAGTTCCGCGACGCGCACGCGGTGAATTCTCACCTCGCATTCAATTTCGATGCGGCGGGAACCAACTATGGACGCGTGGCGCTTGGCCTGCCGTCCGAAAATCTGACGCTCTGAGGCCTGGTGGATGTCTGACGCACCCAAACATCCGGCCGATCCCGCCAACGAGCTTGCCAGCGACAACTCGGCGATCGACCCACGCGATTTTCGCAATGCGCTCGGCACGTTCGCCACGGGCGTCACCATCGTCACCGCAATGGCCGCGGATGGAAGGCCCTATGGCGTGACCTGCAACTCCTTTGCTTCGGTCTCGCTCAATCCGCCGCTGGTGTTGTGGAGCCTGGGGATGTTTTCGCAAGGGCTTACGATCTTCCAGAACGCCAGTCATTTCACGGTCAATGTTCTCGGAGCTTCGCAGCAGGCGCTGGCGTCGCAGTTTGCAAAATCGTCGGAGGACAAGTTCGCCGGTGTGAGCTGGACACCGGGGCTTGGCAACGCGCCGGTGTTGACCAACAGCGTCGCGAATTTCCAATGCCGCGCGGCCAACCGGTATTATGGCGGCGATCACATCATCTTCCTCGGAGCAGTCGAATCCTACGCCTATAATCGACAGGAGCCTCTACTATTCGCGCGCGGCGGCTTCGGCCGGTTTCTTGCCGGAGATGGCAAGAAATCCCCTTAAGCGGAAGCCGACCTCTCGGTGGAGCTTTCTCGGCCGCGCGCTCGGGCGTAACTCTAGGTCTTCGTCATCTCTGCGCGGTACCAGTCGCCAATCTCACTTGCGGTCATCAGCGCCACGCCGTCGTGACCAAGGACATAGTCGAGCAGTGCCTCCAGATACCTGATGCGGTGCGGCACGCCCGTAATATAGGGATGAATCGAGATCGCCATGATCCGCGCATTCGATGCGCCTTCGAGATAAAGCCGGTCGAACTGATCGGTGCAGCGTTTCAGGAATTGCTCCGAAGGCAGATGCTGCAGCGCATGGATGACGATGTCGTTGGTTTCTACCGAGTAGGGGATCGTCGTGATGGTGCCGTGGGGCGTGGCGATGTCCTGCGGCAGATCGTCAATCACCCAGTCCGCGACATACTCGATGCCGTTGAGGCGCAGCAGATCGAGCGTTTCCTCGGTCTCCGTGAGGCCAGGGCTTTCCCATGAGCGGGGCGGCTTCCCGGCAAACCTGGAAATTATCTCGACCGATCGCTTGATGGCATCCGCCTGGTTTTCGACCTTGTGCATCGGCCCCTGAACGTAGCCGTGGCCCATGAATTCAAATCCAGCTTCGAGCGCAGCCGAGGCAACGCGCGGGTAGGTGTTGCAGACGTTGGCGTTGAGCGCCAATGTCACGGGCATTCTGCGGTCGGTCAGTGCCTTGAACTGTCGCCAGAAGCCGGCGCGCATCCCGTATTCATGCCAGGACCAGTTCGGCACGTCGGGCAACAGCGGCTGGCCCATCGGTGGGCTCAGCACCGTGCGAGGCATCGCGTTCTCGATCCGCCATTCCTCGACATTGAGGATGACCCATACCGCGAGCTTCTTGCCGCCGGGCAGCGTCAGCTTCGGCCGGTCGATCTGTGCCTGATAGGGAATGCGATCGCTCAGTGCCACGGCAAGAATCCTTCGGCGATCATTCGGCAGCTTTGGAGCCGCTGGACGCGCCGACATTGATCATCGGCATGACCTTCTCGGCCATCAGGATCATCGACTGACGTCCCAGTTCGCGATCTTTCCAGTCCTTGCCGGCATAGAGCAATGTGCCGAAGGGCCCGGTCTCTTCCTGAAAAGCCAGCAACTGATCCGCCACGCTCTCCGGCGTTCCATGAATGATCAGCTTGTCGCAGATCGATTCCAGTGTCACTTCGTCGTCGGGTTGATCGCGACGCGTCTTGAACAGTTCGATGCGACCACCGCGCTTCAGCTTGGTGAACAGCGAGCGATAATAGTAGACATAGGGGCCGTCCGGATCGGTGGCATAGGCTTTTGCCGTAGCTGCGTCCTTGGCGACGAACACACTCTTGGCAACGCGCCAATTCGCCGGATCCGCTGGACGTCCAGCACGTTCGCAGCCTTCGACATATTTCGGCCAATGGCTTTTCACCCAGGCCGGCATCAGGAAGTTTGCCGAGATCGGATCCCAGCCACGAGCAGCGGCTTCCGTCACGCCTTTTGAGAACGGCGCCACTGCGGTCACCACGATCGGCGGGTGCGGCCGTTGCAGGGGACGCGGAATGAAGCCCTGGCCGATGTCCTCGATCAGAGTCTTCTGAATCGATATGTTCCAGTACTTGCCTCGAAGATTGTAGGGAGGCTCACTGGCCCAGATCTGTAGCACCTGATTGATCGCCTCCAGGAACATGGCATTCCTGTCCGCTTCGAGATTGCCGAATACTTCGGCGTCCGAGAGCAGGCCGCCGGGGCTAATGCCGAAGATCAGGCGCCCGTCGAGCATATGATCGAGCATCGCTATCTCGGCTGCAATCGCCGCAGGATGGGCATTCGGCATGTTGACGGTGCCGGTCCCGAGCTTGATCTGCCTGGTTACCGCCGCAAGCCATGCGATGAACGCGATGCAGGACGTGATGTTCTCGGCTCTATCGGTGGTGTGCTCGCCGACATAACCCTCGGTGTATCCGAGTTCATCGGCCAACAGGAAGGCCTCACGATCCTCTTTGAGCGAAAGCCGCCAATCCTTGTCGACGGGATGGATGGGCATCGTAAAGAAGCCAAGCTTCATGATCTGCTCTTCCCCAAGGGCAAGCTTTTGTTTGCACAGAGCGTGCGTCGTTCGCCGCTCGAAAACAAGCGCAAACTCGAAAATAATCGCCCGATAACTTGACCTTTGCTGGTCCGAGCCGTCTAATCCCGTGAAAATGCCGATAGTTGGCCGGGGAGGTCACGCTAAAAATGAAAGCCTCGGCTTTCGATTACGCTCGCGCGACCAGCGTCGCAAATGCGCTGGAATTGCTTACCGCGCATGGCGAAAGGGCTAGGGTGTTGGCGGGTGGTCAGAGTTTGTTGCCGGCGATGAACCTGCGCCTGATCGCACCGGAACTCATTATAGACATTGGCGAGCTGGATGAGTTGCGTGGAGTGGCGGCGAGGGGTGGCGTCCTCACCATAGGCGCGCTGACGCGTCATGCCGATCTCCAGAAATCTCCGGAAATAGCAGTCCATGCTCCCTTGTTGATGGACGCGGTCGCGCATGTCGCCCATCCCGCGATCCGCAACCGCGGCACCATTGGGGGAAGCCTTGCCCAGGCCGATCCGGCGTCGGAGCTGCCGGCCTGTATGCTCGCGCTTGGTGCCACCATTATTGCGCGCGGGCCGGGCGGTGAGCGGAGAATTGCGGCTGATGAGTTCTTCGCCGGGATCTACGAAACGGCGCTTACGCCGCAGGAGCTGCTGGTCGCCGTTGAATTGCCGGCGCAGCCAAAAGACTCGATGCATTACTTTCAGGAGTTCTCCCGCCGGCATGGCGACTACGCGATCGTCGGTCTGGCCGCGCAGGCTTTGGTAAGGGATGGGCGGTTTGCGGACCTTCGCCTTGGTTTCTTTGCAGTGGGCGATCGCCCGCTATTGGCCAGGTCTGCCGGGAAACTGCTTGACGTGGCCGTCACGCCTGCAGTCTTGTCCGAGGTGTCCTCCGCGCTGGATGAGGAGCTTAGTTCGCTTGGGGATCAACAGGCGACGCCCGCCATGCGCCGCCATCTGGCGAGGGTCCTGCTCACACGTTGCGTATCCTCGCTGCTCGCCCGGACCGATCTCTGTGCGGGAGTATCCGCGTGACGGCTGCGGTTGCGATTTCGCTGAGTGTCAATGGCGAGCGGATTGAAGCGAGTGTGCTGCCGCGTCTGAACCTGGCGGATTTTCTCCGTGAGCATCTGAAGCTGACCGGCACGCATATCGGATGCGAGCACGGCGTGTGCGGCGCCTGCACGGTCCGCGTCGATGGCGACATCGTCCGTTCCTGCCTCATGCTTGCGGTGCAGACGCACAATGCAAAGGTCGAGACGATCGAGGGGGTATCCGACAGTGGAGAGATCGCCGATTTGCAGTCCGCATTTCGGGAGCGTAATGCGCTGCAATGCGGCTTCTGCACGCCGGGAATGCTGATGGCGGCGCAGGATCTGCTGCAGCAATCGCCAACCCCGGATCGAGAGGAGATCCGCGCGCATCTTTCCGGCAATTATTGCCGCTGCACAGGCTACCAGGCGATCGTCGATGCCGTCGAGACCACAGCGCGGGTACGCGCCGGACGTCTGCCATGACATCAGTACAGCCAATTCCGGAAGCGCTTTCGGCGCTGGATCGTCCGAACTCCTATATTGGCAAGACGGTGCCGCGGCCGAATCTCGACCGGCTGATGCAGGGGCGTGGGCTCTATGTCAGCGATATCGAGCTGCCGCGGATGGCGCATGTCGTGTTCGTACGCTCGCCGCACGCGCATGCGACAATCAATGGTATCGACGTTTCGACGGCCAGGCAGATGCCGGGCGTGATCGCCGTCGTCTCAGGCAGGGAGCTCTCGACCGTCATCACGCCGTGGGTTGGCGTGCTATCGCATTTGAAAGGCCTCAAATCCGCTCCGCAAAATGCGATCGCGATTGACCGGGCGTGCTGGCAGGGCGAAGCGGTTGCGGCCGTCGTGGCGAATAGCCGTGCTCAGGCCGAGGACGCCGCGGAACGTGTCTCGGTCGAATATCAGGAGCTCGATGCCGTCACGGACATGCGCGCCGCGCTCAGTCCGGCATCAGCCGTGATCCATGCTTCGCTTGGCGACAATCTGGCTTTCGAGCGCAATCATGATGCGGGAGCAGTTGACCAGGCCTTTGCCGAATCCGACGAGGTGATCGAGGCGGAGTTCATCTTCGGGCGGCACACCGGCGTGACACTGGAGCCACGTGCGGTGGTGGCAGACTGGAACCCCGCGGAAGCCAGGCTGACCATCTATCAGGGCACGCAGGCGCCGCACATGGTGCAAAATATCGCGGCGCTGCATCTTGGTCTGAAGGAATCGCAGGTGCGTGTCGTCTGCAAGGACGTTGGCGGTTCCTTCGGCATCAAGGTCCATATCTATGCCGATGAGATGGCGACCTACGCGCTGTCCAAGCTGTTGCGGCGTCCGGTCAAGTTCGTGGCCGACCGGGTCGAGAGCTTCAACACCGACATTCATGCCCGCGATCATCGCTGCAAGGGAAAGATCGGCGTCAAGCGCGACGGCACCATCACGGCTTTCGAGATCGACGACCTTACGGGGATCGGACCCTATTCGATGTATCCCCGCACCAGCGCGATCGAAGCCAATCAGGTCGTCAATCTCGTCGGTGGGCCCTATGTGACCAGAAACTACCGTGCCCGTGCACGTGTCGTGTTCCAGAACAAGAACGTGATGTGCCAGTATCGCGCCGTCGGCCATCCGATCGCCTGCTCGGTAACGGAAGGATTGGTCGATCTGGCGGCCATGAAGATCGGCGTGGATCCGGTCGAGATCCGCCGCCGCAATCTGATTGCGGATGATGCATATCCCTGCGCCTCGCCGTCGGGCCTGCGCTTCGAGCAGTTGTCGCACCACGCGGCTCTGACCAAACTTGTTCGGATGATGGACTATGAGGCGTTACGCGCCGAGCAGTCGTCCATGCGGGCAAGAAACATCCATCGGGGTATCGGCATCGCGAGCTTTATCGAGGTCACCAATCCCAGCGCGGCGTTCTATGGTGTCGGAGGCGCGAAAATATCCTCTCAGGATGGCGTCGCGGTGCGGCTCGACGCTCAGGGTTCGGTGATCTGCCAGACCAGTATCACCGAGCAGGGACAGGGGTCGGAATCGCTCACGGCACAGATCGTCGGCAGCGTACTCGGCGTCTCGATGGATCGCGTTCGGGTGATTTTGGGCGACACCGACAATACGCCGTATGGCGGGGGCACCTGGGCCTCGCGTGGTGCCGGTATCGGCGGCGAGGCTGCGCTGCAGGCCACCAAGGTACTGCGCAGAAACATACTCGACGTCGCAGCCGCCATCCTCCAGTCTACGGCGGTTGAACTCGACATCGTCAACAACGCTGTGGTGACGGTGGCCGATGGCGCGCCGCGGATCGAGTTGAGCGAGCTCGCCCGCATCGTCTATTTCCGCCCGGACACGCTGCCGCCGGGCATTCAGCCCGAGCTGATGGCGACCAGGCACTTTGTCCCGCGCGAATATCCCTTCGCCTTCACCAACGGCGTTCAGGCCTCGTGGCTCGAGGTCGATATCGAAACAGGTTTTGTGAAGCTGCTGAAGCACTGGGTGGTCGAGGATTGCGGCACCATCATCAATCCACAACTGGTCGATGAGCAGATCAGGGGCGGCGTTGTGCAGGGGCTTGGCGCGGCGCTGTTCGAAAAGTGCGTCTATGACGAACGCGGCCAGCTCACCAACGCCAATATGGCCGACTATCTCGTTCCAATGTCCGGTGAGATGCCGGATATCGATGTCGGGCATGTGGTTTCGCCGACCTTGGAATCGGAGTTGGGTGCAAAGGGCGCAGGCGAGGCCGGCACGGCGGGTGCGGCCGCCGCAGTAACCAATGCGGTCAACGATGCACTCAAGCCGTTCGGAACGATCATCACGGAAATCCCGCTGACGCCTCAAGTTATCCTGACTGCCCTGGGACGAATATAATAAGACGGCAATAGGATCGATCAAACGGAACGAGAAGCCGCATGGATCAAACCCAACGCACCACGCAGACCGAATCCAACGAAGTCCTCTATGAGGTCGCCGATCATATCGCCGTCATCACGCTCAATGCTCCGGAGCGTATGAACACGATTTCGGGTCCCATGCTGAATGATCTGACGCGGTTGCTCGTCAGGGCAAACGAGGACCGCGACGTCCGCTGTGTCATTCTCACCGGCAATGGGCGGGCCTTTTGCGCCGGTCTGGATTTACGGAGGGAGCGCAGCGGTGATGGCCTTAGCGCGGCTTCCTCCGCGACTTCGCTGGATTTGCGCAACACGCCGCCGACCGTTCTGCAGGCGATGGACAAGCCGACGATTTGCGCCATGAACGGTGGCGCCGCGGGCTACGGCATGGACACGGCACTCGGCTGCGACATTCGCATCATGGCCGAATCGGCCAAGCTGGCTGCGGCATTCGTTAAACGCGGTGTGGTGCCGGAATCGGGAGGCACCTGGTTTCTGCCGCGGATGATCGGCTGGGCCAAGGCGTCGGAACTGATTTTTACCGGCCGCACCCTCTCGGCACGGGAATCACTCGAATGGGGCCTTGCCAATGAGGTCGTGCCGGACATTGTGCTGATGGGACGGGCGCGCGAGATAGCACGCGAGATCGCGGCTAACGCTCCGCTGGCGGTTCAGGCCGCCAAGCGGATGATGCGAATGGGGCTCAACGAAACGTTCCCCGATCATGTGCACCATGTCTATCTGCAACTCCTGCCGCTGTTCAAGACGCAGGACATGCAGGAAGGCATCAAGGCGTTCATGGAAAAGCGAGAACCGAAGTTCGAAGGACGGTGAGTGCTGCCGCTCCGTGCTATTCGGCCGCCGTCCTCGTGATCGCGTCCGCCTTCCGGTTGGTGACGACCACCTTGATCGCATCTTCGACGCGCTCGCGGGCATATCGCAGCGCGGTCGGCAGGTCGGCCAGCGGAAATGTGTGGGTGTGGATCTTCGTCGCGTCGAAGCGCTTCTCCGCCATCAGTGCCATGGCGCGGCGGGTGGCGCTGCGGCCTTCGCCGCGGATTCCGTAGGCATAGATATTGTTCTTCACGAGATGTGCGAGATCCATCACGACTGGATCGTGTGGAAATGCGGCGAGACATATCTTCCCGCCGCGATTGGTCATGTGAATGGCCTGGTTGATTGTCGCCTCGTTTCCGGCACATTCGACCACATAGTCCGCGCCGATGCCGCCGGTGAGCTGTTTGACGACCGCAACCGCGTCTTCGCCGTTGATATTGATAACGCGGTCGGCCCCGAGTTCCCGGCCGATCGCGAGCCGTTTATCGCGCGTTCCGGTCAGGATGACCGGGCTGGCGCCCAGCGCCTTTGCGACGGCCACTGCGAGTAGTCCGATCGGCCCCGGGCCGATCACCACGACGCTCTCGCCGGCAACCAATCCCCCCAACTCTGTCAGCCCATACATCGAGGTGCCTGCGGTAACCACGAGCGTTGCCTCGGCATCGCTCATGGTGTCGGGCACCCGCGCCAGCGTGTTGATGTGATTGACGGCGTATTCGGCAAAACCGCCATCCGTCGTGAAGCCGTTTGCGCGATGGCCCTTGTCCGGCTTCCCGTAGTTCAGGCATGACGTGTACATGCCCTGGCGGCAGCGCTTGCACTGGCCGCAGCCGGCGTGGATCTCGACGCTGATCCGTTCTCCGATCTGGAATTCGTCGACATCGGGCCCGAGCGCTGCAACGGTCCCCATGTACTCATGCCCAGGCGTGAAATTCTTGTTGAAAGGCAGACCACCCTGGATGCTGGCCGGCGAGCCTGAATGAATGATTTCGAGATCGGTGGCACAGATAGCAACGGCATCAATCCGGACCAGCACTTCGGCGCGTGCGGGAACGGGTACCGGCTTTTCCCGCAGTTCAAGTTGATCCGGATCGCCCAGCACCCAGGCCTTCATTCGATCAGGAATGGGAAGCTCCGGTGAGGTCGTTACGCCTGAAGGTTGATACATAAGCGTCTCCTCTCGCACCGGATGCTACCGGAAATCGCCGGCCAGCGAAATCGCCGGATCGCGACAACGTGGTGCCACGTTTGCTGCATAGCAAAACGCTTCGTCGCAAAACCTTCATACGCGGCCTATACTTGCTCCCCGGTTGGTGTTGAAATCCTCAACTACCATTTTTGAAGCCGGAGTGACCCATGAAGACCGCCCGTTTTGCTCTTGCCTTGCTGGCGCTAACGCTGATCGCGCCCTGGCAATCGGCCAAAGCGGCCGACGTCATTTGCTACAATTGCCCGCCGGAATGGGCGGACTGGGCTTCTATGCTCAAGGCGATCAAGGCCGATCTCAACTACGATATTCCACACGACAACAAGAATTCCGGCCAGGCGCTTGCGCAGATTCTCGCGGAGAAAAACAATCCCGTCGGCGACATCGGCTATTTCGGTGTCACCTTCGGCATGAAGGCCAAGGCGCAGGACGCACTTGAGCCCTACAAGCCGGCCAAATGGGATCAGGTCCCCGCCGGCCTGAAGGATGCTGACGGTTATTGGACCACGATTCATTCCGGCACGCTGGGCCTGTTCGTGAACAAGGACGCGCTGGGCGGCAAGCCGGTGCCGGCCTGCTGGAAGGATCTTCTGAAGCCCGACTACAAGGGCATGGTCGGTTATCTCGATCCGTCGTCGGCGGCGGTCGGCTATGTCGGAGCGGTCGCGATCAATCTGGCGCTCGGCGGTTCCGAAGCAAACTTCGATCCTGCCATCAACTTCTTCAAGGATCTGCGCAAGAACGATCCGATCGTTCCCAAGCAGACTTCCTATGCCCGCGTCGTCTCCGGCGAGATGCCGATCCTGTTCGACTATGATTTCAACGCCTATCGCGCGAAATACTCGGAGAAGGGAAACTTTGAGTTCGTGATCCCCTGCGAGGGATCGGTGGTGTTTCCCTACGTCGTCGGCCTCGTCAAGAACGCGCCTGACAAGGAGAAGGCCAAGAAGGTGCTGGACTATCTCTTGTCCGACAAGGGCCAGGCGATCTGGACCAATGCCTATCTCCGCCCGGCGCGGCCGATCGAGCTGCCCGAAGCCGTAAAGAAGAAGTTCCTGCCTGACAGCGATTACGCGCGCGCGAAGAATGTCGACTGGGGGCAGATGGAAAACATGCAAAAAGGCTTCGTCGACCGCTATCTCGCCGAGGTCCGCTAAGGCAATATGGCGCCTCTCGCCGGGGCGCTAACCTCCGATGTCACACAGGTCCTTTGTCTGGTTATGCCTGCTGCCGCTTGCGGTAGTGACAGCGGCATTTTTCCTGTTGCCGATGGCGCGGCTGGTCGTAACCGGGGCAGGGGGACCGCAGGGGCTTGCGGGATATCTCGCGATCCTGGTCGAGCCGCGTTACCGTGTGACCCTCATCAACACGGTTCTGCTCGCCGCCGCGACCACCATCGTAACCCTGATCGTGGCGACGATCGCCGGGATGTTCCTGCAGCGGCACCGTTTCCCCGGCCGAGCCGTTCTGATTGCGATGCTGACCTTTCCGCTCGCGTTTCCCGGCGTTGTGGTCGGCTTCATGATTATTCTCCTCGCCGGCCGCCAGGGCCTAATCGGCGATTTCTCCAACCGCCTGTTTGGTGAGAAGCTGGTCTTTGCCTATTCGATCTACGGCCTGTTTCTCGGTTATCTCTATTTCTCCATCCCCCGTGTCATCCTCACGGTCATGGCGGCGGTACAGAAGCTCGACGTCGGCCTGGAAGAAGCCGCGCGTTCGCTGGGCGCGGGCCCATGGGCGGTGCAGCGCGACGTCGTTCTGCCGGCGCTGGCGCCGGCCTTCGTCGCCTCCGGTGCGATTGCGTTTGCGACCGCGATGGGGGCGTTCGGCACGGCGTTTACGCTGGCGACCAATATCGACGTGCTGCCGATGCTGATCTATACCGAGTTCACGCTGGCTGCGAATTTGTCGATTTCAGCGGCGCTGTCCGTCGGTCTTGGCATCATCACCTGGTTCATTCTTGCGCTTGCCCGCTCCTTCAGCGGAAGCGCCGTCGCGGCTGCCGGATGAGACCATGCGCGATCGCCTGATCTTCACCGGCCAACTTATCTTCACGCTACTGGTCGCCTCCTTCCTGGTGGTGCCGGCGATCTTGTCGATCTCGGCCGGCGTCACGGTGAACTACTTTCGCGGCATCCAGTCCGGCGTCACCCTGCAATGGGTCGTGCAGGTTTGGGAGCTCTATGCCGGCACCATCCTGCTGTCATTTCTGGTCGCCTTTGCGACCCTTGCCGTGACGCTCGCCGCAGGCGTTCCGGCCGCCTATGCCTTGCATGTGCGGGGCGGCCGGCTGTCACGGATCGTCGAGGAAATCATCACCTTGCCGTTGGCGATTCCGGGCCTCGCTATTGCGCTGGCACTTCTCCTGACCTACGGCGGCTTCGGCGACTTTCGCCGCTCCTGGCTGTTCATTCTTGTGGGACACGTCATCTTCACGATGCCGTTCATGGTGCGATCGGTCATGGCGGTATTCGCGACCGTCGACATCAAAACGCTGGACGAGGGTGCGGCATCGCTCGGCGCATCGCCGTGGCGGCGTTTCCGCGATGTGATCGTGCCCAATGCGCTGCCCGGAATATTGGCGGGCAGCCTGATGGTGGTGACGCTGTCGCTCGGTGAATTCAACCTGACCTGGATGCTGCATACGCCGTTGACCAAGACGTTGCCGATCGGGCTCGCCGACAGCTACGCCTCGATGCGGCTGGAGGTCGCTTCCGCCTACACGCTGATCTTCTTCGTGATGATCATTCCGCTGCTGGTTGCCATGCAACTGTTCGCCGAGAAGGAATTGAAGAAATGAGTGCGGAGGCCGGACACGGCGCCTCGGTGCGTATCGAGGCCTGCGGCAAGACCTTTGCCGACGGAACGCACGCGCTCGAACCTGCGACGCTCGACATTGCCAGTGGCGAGACCCTGGTGCTGCTCGGCCCATCCGGCTGCGGCAAGACCACCATGCTGCGTATCATCGCGGGGCTCGAAGCGCCCGATGCCGGCGGCAGGGTGCTGTTCGACGGCAAGGACATGACGGCGGTGCCGATCGAGCGGCGCAACGTCGGCATGGTGTTTCAATCCTACGCGCTTTTCCCCAACATGACCGTCGCGGACAATATCGGCTATGGCCTGAAGATTCGCGGGATGCCCGACAAGGAGCGGGCGGCACGCGTTGCCGAACTGGTGACGTTGACCAACATCTCCGGCCTCGAGAACCGACGCATCGACCAGCTTTCCGGTGGCCAGCGTCAGCGCGTGGCGCTGGCGCGCGCGGTCGCGATCCGGCCGGGCATCCTGCTGCTCGACGAGCCGCTGACAGCACTCGATGCCGCGTTGCGCGACCGGCTGCGCGGCGAGCTGAATCGTCTGCTGCGCGCGCTCGGCATCACCACGATTTACGTGACGCATGATCAGTCCGAGGCGATGGAGCTCGGTGATCGCATTGTCGTCATGCAGAAGGGTGCAATTGCCCAGATCGGCACGCCGCGCGAGATCTACTTCACGCCGCGAAGTCGCTTTGTCGCCGAATTCATCGGTGCCGCGAATATCGTCGAAGCGGCCGTTGAGGACGGTCATCTCGTGTTACCGGGTGGGCGGCAGCCCATTCACTGCGATGGTGACATGCCGGCGGCCGTTGCGATGATCCGCCCGGAAACCATCCACGTGGCGGCGGCCAGAAGTGCGTCGCTTTCGGGCACCATCGACAGTGTCAGCTTCATCGGTGACAGGCAAAGGCTGGTCGTCAGTGGCGCGTCCAGCAGGTTGCTCACGGTCGACGCACCGAATACGGTTCAAGCGAGGCCGGGCGAACGGATCGGTTTATCGATCTCGCCGGATGCTGTCCGTCTGCTGCCGCCCGAGAACTGAGAAGGCCGATGTTGCCAAAGCCGATTCATATCGCCCAGATTTCCGACCTGCATATCAAGCCGCCGGGATCACTCGCCTATGGCAGAGTGGATACGGCCAAGGCGCTCGAACGTTGTGTGGCCGCCCTGAACGAGTTCGCGCCCGTGCCAGATTTTGTGGTGATTTCCGGGGATCTGGCGGACACGCCGACGGCAGAGGAATATCAGTATCTCAAGCGGCTGCTGGCGCCGTTGAAACTTCCGTTCGCCGCTATCCCCGGCAATCACGATTCGCGCGAGTTAATGCGCGCCGCGTTTCCTTCCGCTGCGTACGCCTTCGTATCCGGTCCACTCAACCAGAAGATCGAAGTGGCGGGGCTCGATCTGCTGTTGCTCGACTCGAGCGTGGATCGGAAGCCGCACGGTGAACTCGAAGAGGTCTCGCTGCAATGGCTTGACGCGACGCTGGCTTCGTCGCCCGACCGGCCGGCCCTGCTGTTTCTGCATCACCCGCCGTTCAAGGCGGGCATCTGGCACATGGACCGCCAGAATCTCCTCAACGCAAGCGACCTAGCGCCGATCGTGTGCCGTCATCCACGCGTGCAATTGATCGCAGTCGGGCATGTGCACCGCGCGGCGCTGACCATGTTTGCGGGCGTGCCGACCACAATCTGTCCGGCTCCGAATCATGCGGTCGATCTTGACCTAGCCGCCCTGCGCGAGCCCTCCTTCAAGGTCGAGCCGCCGGCTTTCCACCTCCACAGCTGGTTTCCCGGTGAGGGCGGCGGCACCATCGTCACCCACCAGGTTCCGATCGGGAGTTTCGACGGTCCGCATCCGTTTTTTGGGCCGGATGGAAAGTTGCTTTAGCCACCGCGCCGTGCCGCAGGCCTGGCGAAATTGATTGACCGGCCGGGCCATTTCGCTTCCGGCCGATTGCAAAACGAGGCGTTGGCGCGCACACTTTCCCCAAGAAAATAGCGGCCTCGATTATGCAAATTCGCCGCGAACAAGGTTTGGGGGACACAAATGCGCTTGATCCATTTTCTGATTCCAGCGCTCGCGCTGCTTTCAAGCCACCAGGCGATCGCGCAAGCGAACTATCCGGACCGCCCCATCAAGATGATCGTGCCGCTGGCCGCCGCGAGCGCGGTCGATGTCGCTGCTCGGATCGTGGCTCAGAAGATGGCTGACAATATGGGTCAGCAAATCGTGATCCTGAATCAGCCTGGAGCATCAGGGTCAATTGGCGCAGAGGCCGTTGCCCGGGCTGAGCCGGATGGCTATACGATCGGCGGGTTCAACGACAGCATCATGACCATGGTGCCGAACCTTCAATCCAAGATGCGCTGGGATATTCTGAAGGACTTTGAACCGGTGTCGCTGGTCGCGACGGTGGAGTGGGGGCTGATTGCCAACAATCAGTCCAGCTTTAAGAGCGCAGCGGATCTGATCTCGGCTGCGAAGGCGGTGCCCGGCAAGATCGATTATGGCTCCGGCGGACCGGGAAGCCCGCAGCATCTGGCGATGGCGATGTTCGCGTCGGCTGCCGGCATCTCGTTGACGCATGTGCCCTATAAAGGGGCCACCCAGGCTGCAACCGACATTGCCGCAGGCCAGATTCCCGTCGGTTTCCAGGGACTGGGCACCGTCGCAACGCTGGTGCGCGGCGGCCAGCTCAAGCTGATCGGGGTAACCACCGAAAAGAGATTGGCGCAATTCCCCGACGTGCCGACCGTCTCGGAATCTGGTTTGCCCGGCTTCTTCTTCAATTCATGGTTCGCGATTCTTGCCCCTGCTGGCACCCCGAAGGACATTATTGCCCGGCTGAACGCCGAGGTGCTGAAGGCCGTCGGTGATCAGGATGTGCGCCGGAAACTCGAAGAGCTGGGATTCGCGGTGCGCGGCAGTTCAGCCGAGGAGCTGCGCGCCATGACGCGTGATCAGCTCGCGAAGTATGAGCGCGTGATCAAGGAAACGGGAATCGCCAAGGAATAGCCGCTGGGCGCATGGTGCGACAGGCGCCAGCAGCGAGTCTCGTAATCAGTAGCAGGCGTAACGGCGCCCGCCGCGGCCGACATAGAAGTCAGCGCCCATCGCACAGGGACTAACCCCCCACGCATAAGCTCCGTGAATCTGGTTACGCCGCTGGTAGTCGCCGGTATAGGGGCTGTTGGCTCCCTTGTTCTGGCAGTTCGCGTTCGGATAGAACTGCGCGCAATAGCCGGGATTGTAGACGACTTCCTGCGCGGCGGCCGGCGCTGCGACCGCAGCGGAAAGGAGGGCGGCCACGCCCAGCAACGCGAATTTCATCATGGATATTCTCCTTAAAAGACAGATCAAGGGGGCGCCGGCTCAAGCCAATTCGGTCCCGTGCGCGGGTGGGGGTAACGGTCAATCTGAGCCGTTAGTGCCGCGCATGGAGGAAAGGTTCACGAAGCCATGCGCGGCATGGCGGGTTGTCCGGCATCCCCTAGTTGCATGGCATGTTATCTGCTAGGAGAATCCCGGTTATGTTTGAATCAATTGTCTTCAGATCCCTCCGAGATCCAGTGCACCATGGCTTGCCCGTCCAAACGCCCACCGATCCCGACTGCCGACGTAAAGGCTTGTTCGCCCACGATCTTTCGCTAGTCTGAACAAGGTGGATGGAGGAAGCTGAGGGTGTCTTGCCAGGTCTGTTCGTCGACGCTGAGAGCTGGCGATCTGTTTTGCTCTGCATGCGGCGCGGCCGCGCCCAACCATCCAGTGAGCCCGTCTGTTTCCGAAGCGCGTGGCCGAATTGCCGGCGAGCGGAAATTCCTCACGGTACTTTGCTCCGACCTGCAGCGTTCGACCGATTTGATTTCGGAGCTCGACCCTGAAGAAGCGATTTCTCGTCTCGAGCCGGCCCTGATCGCCATGCGCACAGCGGTTCGGCGCAGCCGCGGCATCGTCAGCAAAGAGGGTGGTGACGGGCTGATTGCCTTGTTCGGCGCACCGCACGCGGACGACAATCACGCCGTCCTGGCCTGTCATGCAGCCCTCGAGCTCGTCAGGCGTATCAAGCTGCTGAACGATCCGGAGCTTCACGTCCGGGTCGGCGTCCATTCCGGCTATGTCGTCGCGCATGTGATCGAAGCGGATTTCTCGTCAATCTATGAAGCGGGCGGACCGGCGGTCCATCTGGTGAAGCGGTTCGAGAGCGCGGCGAATGCCGGACAGATCCTTGCTTCGGAGTCCTGCCAGAGTCTGGCGACCGGAATAGTGGCCTTCAAGGCCCTGCCGCCGAAACGGCTGGAGGGATTTCCCGCACCGGTACCTTGTTACGAGGTCGTCGAGATCAGTGGTCTCAGCCGCTGGCGAGCCCGGTCGACGAGTGGTCTTTCATCCTTCGTTGGCCGGAACGAGCAGATTTCGCAATTGGAGCGCGCGGCACAGCTGGTTGGCCCTTCCGGGAAGATCGCTGCCGTCGTTGGAACGGCCGGAATAGGGAAGTCCCGTGTGGTCCACGAATTCGTGGATGCGTTGCGGCAACGTGATTGGCAGGTGATCGAAGCCGAGGGCAATCCGCTCGAACAAGCGGTTCCCTATGCCCTGCTGAAGAAGCTTCTTCAAAGCGCGCTGCAGCCAGAGAATCTCGTCGTCGCCGATCAGGCAGGCTCAAGCGAGGTCCTTGCGTCGGCTGACGCTGAGCTTTGGCCGGCGGCACTCAATTCTGTTCTCGATCAGCCCGTCGCGGATCCGCGCTGGCGCGATCTTGAGCCGCTGCTGCGACGGCGCGTAATTATCGATGCCGTTCGCAATATGCTGGATCGGGTGATCTCGTCGCGGCCCACGGTGCTGTTGTTGGAGGATTTGCATTGGATCGACGGCCAAAGCGAGACCGTCGTTGAAGCTCTGATGTCGCTTGCGGCAACCCGCCCGTTGCTGGTGCTGCTGACGTGGCGGACCGAATATACGCCGGAATGGCTTGAGAACCTCGATGTGCTGCGGATCTGGCTTCGCTCGCTCGACGCCGCCGCGGCGAACGTGTTGCTCGACAATTTGCTGGGAACTGCTCCCGATCTCGATGCGCTCAAGGCCCGTATCCTCCGCCACACCGGACAGATCCCGCTCTTCATCGAGGAGGTTGCTCGGCAGTTCATCAGTCGACGCAGTGCTGGCGGCGCCAACGCGTCCTGGGACGCTCTCGAAATTCCTCCCACCGTGCAGGGCGTGATCGCGTCACGCATTGATCGTTTGCCGAAAGACGACAAGGCGATTCTGCAACTCGCTTCGGTCCTCGGACCACGCGTATCACCACATCTGCTCACCGCCGTCACCGATATGCCGGCGGCGCAATTGCAAAGCCGGCTTTGGTCGCTGGAGGTTCTGGACTTTCTCGAGGAGGTGCGGTCGGTCCCGTCGGTCGAGTACGTGTTTGCCCACGACCTTATTCGCGAGGTCGCCTACGAATCTATCCTCCGCTCGCAGCGGGAAGTGCTGCATCGCCGGATTTTAACGGCTCTGGAAGCAGCTTCGGCCGGACGCGAGGAAGATGTTGCGGAAGCGCTTTGCCATCACGCGATCAAGGCGCAGGACTGGAGCAAGGTTGACCGATATGGCCATTTGGCCGCCAGGAAGGCGTTTGTCAGATCGGCGTTCCGCGACGCTACGGAATATTTCAAGGCCGCCATGGATGCGGTGGACAAGCAGCCGGAATCGACGGCCCGTGAACAACGGGCGATCGATCTGCGCATCGAGGCGCGGCTCTCGTTCGTGTCCTTTGGAAGCATCGAGGAATGGTTCAGCCTTGGTCAGGACGGCGAGGCGCGGTCCAGGAAGATCGGCGATGAAAAACGCCGGCTCGCCTCTATCGCGATCAGGGCGGCGGCGCTCAATTTTTACGGGACCCCCTATGAAGCAATTGCGGTGGCGGAAGAAGCTGTCGCGCTCGCCAACCAGATGACCAACACCCCCTGGCTTTGCTTCGTCGAATATGGCCTGGGCCAATCGTATTTTTTGGCCGGACGATTTCGGGATGCACAGCGGCATCTCGCAAAGGCAACTGCATTGCTTGCGAGTGCGCCGAATAACGTCCCGCCGGGGACAACGGGATCCAGCCTTCTGGTGCTCTGCCGCATGATGAGCGCCATCGTTCATGCGTGGCTCGGCGAATTCGACGAGGCCGAGCATTGCTCCGAAGAGGCGAGTATCCTGGCGGAAACGAACGACCGCCCTTATGACATGATCGCAGCCGACTACGGGCGCGGGGTCGTGCAACTGATGCGCGGCGATTTTGAAGAGGCAGAAAGCGCCCTCGATCAGGCGCTTCGTGTTTCGCGCGAAAGCGAGGCGCGTCTATTTCAGCCTCTCATCATGAGCGCGCTGGGAAGCCTTTACTCGCAGCAGGGATATGCCGTGCGCGCGACAGAGATCCTGTTGCAGGCGAAGGATGAAGCCGACAAGCTTGGTCACGAAACCAGCAAAGTCGCCGTCTCGGCGTATCTCGGTGCTGCCTATGGCCAGCTGGGGGAAGTCCAGCACGCATTGTCTCTCTTGCGCGCCTGCCAGGCCAGCGCGAGACAGAAGGGATATGCGGGTATCGAAGCGCTGGCGGTGAGTGCGGAGGCGAATATTCTGGCGTCCCAGGGCGAGCACATGCTTGAGGAGGCCATGGGCTGCCTGCAACGGACAATCGAATTCACCGCCAAACTCGGAGCGCTACCCTTCTTGGGAGCGGCAAGAGGGCTGCTGAGCCGGCTCCTGGCGGCCTCGGGGCGGACAGACGAAGCGAGGGAAGAGCTGGTCCAGGCGATCACGCTCTTCGACCAATCAAAAATGACTGTGCATCTAGAACGTGCTAAGGCCGAACTCTCCAATTTCTCTGATATTTGACATATTGTGGCCACGTTGTGGCCACGGCGATTAACGCCGCTATTCAAGGAGCAAGAAATGGGTGGATTAGTCTACAGCGGAAAATTTGAAGAACACATCAATGAATTGTATAGCCCGCAGAATATCAACAAAACCGCGAAGAAATTCAAAGAGTACGAGAAGAAGAACGGTCCTTACGCGTTCGGTAAATTCACGAAATTCCTGGTGCCGAAGAAGGAAAACTGGGCCGGCGAATCCGGATCGACCGAGGGGCATGACAAGTGGGAAAAGCACTCTGGAGCAATTCCAAAGGCGGTCCGCGACAAGATTACCGAAGTCATTGCGACCAATCTCAGATCGCCCAATCCGATGCCGCTCGTGCTGAAGGTTGGCGAGAACGTCGATGGTACGCATGACCTGAAGGTTCGGATTTTTGCCCATAATGGCCACATGCATATCGGGCTTCACATGCTTTGCCCAAACTCTTCGCTGAAATAGCCTCATCGCGTAGAACTGGAGTTAGCCAGCAAGACCATTTGGTTTTGCTGGCTTTTTGCTACAAATATCCCGCCCGCCGGAACGGCCGGCGGTCCAGCCGTGGTTCGGCCGCCAAGGCGGGGGCCGTCTGGTGGCCGCCAAATCGACGCGGCGGTGCGCTTTCCGGTTGAAAACCCTGCCTGCGTTGATTACGGAAGGACTGTAATCCCGTGTTTCCCCTGGAGTTTGACTGGCGTGCCTCAACAAAGGACGGGTGAAGCTCACGGATTCTCGAGCAGCAAACTGTCGGTTTTGCGCAAGTACCGGGCTTTTGCCGACCTCGAGCCTGAGGCTTTCGAACAGCTGTGCCGTTACGCCAAACACACCGCGCTGAAGCGGGGAACCACCCTGTTCTCCAAGGGAGACCCCGGCAACAGCCTCTATGCTGTCATTTCGGGCACGGTGAAGATGAGCATTTCTTCACCGGATGGACGCAATGCCATTCTCAATATCGTTGGGCCTGGCGAAATTTTCGGCGAAATCGCACTGCTCGACGGAAGAGCCCGCTCTGCCGACGCCATTGCAAACAGTAATTGCGAACTCTTCGTCATCGACCGGCGCGAATTCATCCCGTTTGTGAAGGGGCAACCGGCGCTGGCGATGAAGTTCATCGAATTGCTCTGCGACCGTTTGCGATCGACCAGCGATCAGGTCGAGCAGATCATCCTGCAGAATCTGCCGGGACGGCTGGCCAGCGCGCTGCTTCGCCTGTCCGAAAAGCACAAATCGGAGCCGCAGGGCCGCACCATCGCGATCACCCAGCAGGAGATCAGCGAGATGGTCGGCATGACCCGGGAGAGCATCAACAAGCAATTGCGCGCCTGGGCAAGCCGCGACTGGGTCCGCCTCGAGCATGGTGCCATCGTTGTGTTGAATGCCGAGAAGCTTCATGACCTCGCCGAAGCGGGGGCCGGACACGACGGCGAATGACCGCGTCGCGAAGCTGGCCAGCGAGGTCCGTACGTTCAGGGCTCACTAAGGTACGGGATTGGCGCCACGTTCGATCGTGAATTCCATGTCAATCAATTCTCGCGAGTGATTCAGGTCCGATTGCGACATCAGCAAGGTCAGATCCTTGCCCTTGAGAGATGCAAGCACCTCCGACAGCCGTTCCGAAAGCGCCGGTGCGATGCCTTCGAACGGCTCGTCAAGCAGCAGGCATTTAGTGCCAATGGCAAGCGCTCGGCCGAGCGCGACCAGCTTTTGCTGTCCGCCGCTCAGCAATAGCGCCTTGCGCTGTCGCATCTCGGTGAGTTCGCCGATCACCTCATAAACGAAGTCGAGCCGGGCCTTGCGGTCGAGATGCCCCGCGACCCACAGCGGCAACATGATGTTTTCCTCGACCGTCAACTGCGGCACCAGGCAGCGGTCTTCCGGCATATAGCCGATTCCGAGTGCCGCGCGCGCATGGCGCGGACGGGACGACAGGTCGCCGCCTTCGAACCGTACCGTGCCCCTGGCCGGCGTGAGGTGCCCCATGATCGAACGCATCAGCGTCGTCTTACCCGCGCCGTTGCGACCCACCAGACTGACCATCGCGCCTTTCGCGACGTGCATCGTGAAGCCGCGCAATGCCGGCATCGACTGGATCTCGACGACAAGATTGTCGATTGCGAGCAAGGGCGCTGCGTCATTCATCGCACGCCCCCCGTGACGTAGCGGCGGACTTCCTGATTATTCAGGACCTCGGCGGGCTCCCCGTCGGCGAGAATCCGGCCCTGGTAGAATGCCACGACGCGATCGGCATAACGGCTGACGATTTCCATGTCGTGCTCGACGAATACGATGGTCGCTGCGTCAGGCGCGACGGCGTGGATAACGCGATCCATGGTCACGAATTTCTCTTCGGCCGATACGCCGGACGTCGGTTCATCCAGCAGCAGTAGCCTTGGACGACGCACCAGGGCCATGGCGATATCAATCAGCTTGCGCACGCCGCCTGCAAGCTCCGAGATCGGGCGATCGGCCAGATCGGCAAGGCCAAAGCGCTCCAGCAACTCGACGGCCTTGTCGCGGCGGCCTTGGGCCTCCGCCGGCGCCCGGAGTGACATCCGCTTGCCGATACCAGAAATCGCCACAGTGAGATTTTCGGCGGCGGTGAGCTCGACAAACAGCTGCGGAATCTGGAAGGAGCGGGAGATGCCAAGCCGGGCTACGCTGCGCGGCGAGCGCCTACCGATGTCGATTCCGTCGAGCAGGATCGTCCCGCTGTCGGGTTTGAGATAGCCGGTGACCATGTTGACGAAGGTGGTTTTGCCGGCACCGTTGGCGCCGATCAGGCTGATCTTCTGGCCGGCCGGAATATCGAGGGTGAGCGCATCGGCCGCAACCACCGCGCCAAAGCGCTTCTCGAGCTGGCGCACCGAAAGAACCGGGGTCACGGTGCGGCTCCTCGTTCGGCGGTGAGGGTAGCCGCAGCCGGGATACGCCGCTTGCGCCGGTCCCTGATCCAGAGCGAGCCGATGCCGCGCGGCAGAAACAGAATGACGCCCAGGAGGAAGACGCCGAGCACGAGCTGCCAGGTGTTGGGCAGATAGAGATTCGAGAACGAACGGACCAGTTCCAGCGCCATCGAGGCGACGAAGACGGCGGCCACGCTCTGGTTGCCGGCAAGCACCGCCACGAAGACGAATTCGCCCGATGTGGTCCAGTATGCGAATTGCGGATCGATATGCCGCTGCGCCATCAGCGCAAAGGCGCCGCTGGCGCCGGCGAAGATCGCGGCGATCAGGAAGTTGATCGATATGATCCGGTTGGCCGAGAGCCCGAGATATTCCACTCGCAGATTGTTTTCGCGCACCGCAAGACTGGCGAGACCGAATTCGGACCGGAATAGGATGGTCGCGGCAATGCCGGCAAACCCAGTCACGATGACTGAGACGGCATACAGCATGAAGTCGGCCTCGCGCGGATCGGTGAAGCTCATTCCAAACAGGCTTGGCCGTCCAACATTGAATCCGTCGGAGCCGCCAAGTGCGGTCGATTTCACCAATGCGCCGTAAAACACCATCGACAGCGCCAATGTCAGCATGCCGAAGAAGATTCCGCTGTAGCGCGCGATCAACGGCCCGATGACCAGACCGAGCAGGCCGCCGCAAGCCGCGCCGACGATCACCTGTGCCATCGCGTCGGTGAGACCCCAGGTATTGGCGATCAGCGCCACGCCATAGCCGCCGGCAGCAAAGAACAGGCCTTGGCCGAACGACACGTTGCCGGTTCGTGCCAGCACGACGATGCCGAGGGCGATCAGCGCATTGGAGGCAGCAATCGTCGCCAGCGACAGGGTCCAAGTCGGTAGCGCGCGGCCGGCCAGCGTCACCATGGCGATGAGGGCGATCATGACCAGGGGATGCAGGCCTTTCCTCATCAAATCCGCCTTGCCGTTTCGCGCTTGAACAGGCCCTCAGGGCGAAACATCAGCACTGCCGCCATGATCAAATAGATCATGAACAGTTCGGCCTGCGGCATAAGATGCACCGAAGCAGCGCGCGCCAGCCCAACCAGAATCGCGCCGACTGCCGCCCCCTCGACGCTGCCCAGCCCTCCGATTACGACGATTGCGAAGCTCAGGATGATAACGTCCGAACTGAGGCCAGGCTGCATCGATATTTTCGGCGCGGTCAGGGCGCCGGCGAGGGCGGCGAGCAGGACGCCGAACGCAAAGGCGACCGCATAGACGCGGTTGACGCGAACGCCCATGCTCACGCTCATTTCCTCGTTATGTATGACGGCGAGCACGATTTTTCCGATCACGGTGCGATTGAGGCCGAACCAGATCGCAAAGCCGATCAGGGCTGAAATCGGTATCAGCACCAGATCGTAGCCGACGTAATAAAGTCCGGCGAACTCGATATTGCCGAACAGTTCGTATGGCTGCGTCGCATAGATCGGATTGACACCCCAGATCAGCTTGGTGACGTCTTCAAGGATCAGAAACACGGCGTAGGTCACGAGCAGCAGCACTACTTCGTCCCGGCCATAAAACATTTTCAGGAGGCCGCGTTCCAGCAGAAGTCCGACGGCGGACGCGATCAACGCCACCGAGAGCAGCATGGCGACGAACCCAACGCTTGGGGGAAGGCTGCGCGCGGCCACCATGGTTACTACGGTTGCGGCGATGTAGGCGCCGAGGGCGTAGAAGCTGCCGTGGGCGATGTTGAGGATTTTCAATACACCGAATACCAGCGTCAGCCCAAGGGCCACGATGAACAGCCACGAGGCCTGAATCAGGCCATCGAGAACGATCGTCAAAAAGAAATTCATGGCGGTGGCGTCGCGCGGGTCGTCGGTGGACAGAGAAGGGCGGCGCGGCGCACGATCATGCGCCGCCGGTGTGCATCACTGGATGCCGGTGCGGCCTAATTGCACTTGGCGCCTTGCATGCCGCCCTTGATCCACTCGATCGACTTCACGCCTGGGGGCGGGTTGACGCATTCGGCGGCAAAGTACTGGATATCAATCAGATCGACCCGCTTGAGATCCGGATTATATTTGGTGCGGCTGAAGGCGATCGGCTGAATCGCCTGATGGCCGTCGGCGAGCTTCATCTGGATGAGTCCGCCAGGCGACAGCCACTCCAGGCCGGTCATTGCCGCGACCATTTCATCGGTCGAAGGCTTCTTTCCGCCGTTCTTGCTCATGGCCTTTTCGACCGCGGCCTTCAATCCGAGAATTGATTGCGTAATGCGATAGGCGGCCTGAACGGGGTAGACGCCATTGGCTGCCTCGTACCCCCTAAAGAGCCAATCGTTCAGCGGGGATTTCTGCGACATCAGGCCATAGGAGCCCCGCGCGCCGATGATGGTGCCGTCGGGCATCTTGTCGCCAAGCGGCGGCAGCACATGATCGGCGGCGCTGAAGACGAGCTGGCTACGCTTGGGCAGCCCGCGGGGAGCTGACTGCAGAACGAAGGCCTGCAAGTCGCCACCCCACAAGCTCGAATAGACCACGTCGGAGCCAGCGCCTACGAGGGCGGAAATTTCGGTACCGTACTGGCCTGCACCGAACTTGGGCAACAGGTCGGTCTGAACCTTGACGTTAGGGTAGAGCTGCTGGGCAGCGGCAACGAAGTCGGCCCGGCTGTCCTGGCCCCAAGCGTAATCCTGATTGATCGCCGAGAGCGTGTCCATCTTGATGTTCTTGGCCTTCATGTACCTGACGAGGCCGACGTTATCCATCGTGGCATGAGCGGCAGTGCGGAAGACGTAGTTGTATTTGGCTTCCTCGAAGATACGCGGCGTGCCGCAATCCATCAGCACCAGCATCTTCTTCAATTCTTCGGCGATTGGTGCCACTGCCAGGCAGTCGCCTGAGCTGATGTAGCCGAGGACGACGTCGACATTGTCGCGCTGGTAGAGGTTGCGCAGCTCCTGCACCTGCTTGGTGGCGCCACCATTCTCATCGATGATGACGGGCTCTACCTTCATGCCGCCAAATCCGACCTTTTCGTAAGGTGAGGGAACCGAACCTTTATTCAGTTGGTCGATGACGAACTGCGCGCCGTTGCGTGCAGGAACGCCGAAGCTGTCGGCTGCCGGACCGGAGAGAAACGTTACGATACCGAGCTTGAAGGTTTCTTGCGCAGATGCCGGTATCGCCATGGGGAGCGACATCGCGGCGACGGATGCAACAATGAGTGCGCGGTTAGCGCGCCGAAAATGATCCATGAACTCCTCCCTGATGTCGGCGGGTGTGCCCGCCCGATCGTCCGCACCTTTAATCAGGCGTCGGTTTTCATTGGGATGAGTTTAGGCAAGCTTTTCCGGCGCGTCCATACGCGCGAGGTTTAGAAGGGTAGCGGCCTGATGCCGCCTTTGGCGACGCTATGCCGCCAGTTCGGCAGCCGGCTTCCTCACATATCAAATACCGCGACTGCGCGGATCGGCGAAGCCGTCCCGCCGCGCCACTTCATCGGCAGGCCGATGAAGGTGAACTGGCCGCGGCCGAGCAGCGCTTCGAGATTGCACAGGCTCTCGATATGGGTGATGTCGAGGTCGAGGCAGGCCTTGTGGACGAGGGCATTCACCTTGCCCTCGGGGCCCGGCCGCATCGAATCGATGCCGAAATGCACGACGCCTTGCTGCGCCAGCCATTCGGTCGCGGCGACGTTCACGCCTGAATTGTCGCTGGAATATTCCTTGCGGGGGAATGTCCGTTCGTGGTGACCGGTGCAAAGCAGAACGGTGCCGCCCTTCGGCACCGGCACGCCGGCCTTTGCCACCGCAGCCTCGAGATCGGCGGGTGTAATCTCGGCACGGGGCGCGATGTGGCGCAGGTCGATGCAGATGCCCGGCACGATGCATTTCTCCAGCGGATACTGATCGATCGAAATGCCGCTCTTTCCGAAATGCCGGGGCGCGTCGATGTGGGTGCCAGCGTGGTCCACCATGGAGATGAACATCGAGGCCAGCCCGTGCACATTGCCGGATTCGGCAAAGGATTCCTCGTGGGTCTTCCAGACGCCGTGCATCACGGGCGGGTGGCCGGGATAACTCGGCGTACGGTGATAAAGCTCTCGGCTGAGGTCGACGATCTTCACGCGGAGTCTCCTCTGGCCGCAAACTGCGGCGCCTGATCTAGAACCCGAACGCCCTCGGCAGCGCCAGTGACAGCCACGGCACGTAGGTGACGATCATCAGCACCGTAAACATCACGTAAGAACGCTGACTGTTCGGAGACGTCCTAAGATGTTCGATGGTGTTCGCAGACGCTCAGAAACGCTTGAAAAATAGGGGTTTCTGCGTACATTCATGTTCGTCACTGTTTGTTCCCATTCGCGCCCAGCCGCCGACTTTGTTGGTATTTTTGTTGGTATCGGAAGAACAGACGTCGCGGCATACTTCCGGTCTTCCAACACGCGGGAATCGAAGCAGATGGCACGCAGTCAAGTTGGCGAGCACGCGAACCCCGAGCAGATCAGGACCGACGTCGACTGTCGCGCCGCCAAACCGAAACTCGAGAACGGCGCTTGGACGGCCACCAAGATTTCTGACGTGACAGGCGGCGGTCTCTATCTCTTCATCAAGCCGGACCTGAGCAGGCCGGGCAAAGCCGCCTCCAAGCTCTGGCAGATGGCCTATCGCTTTCACGGCCGACAGAAGACCTACTCCATTGGGGCTTACGGCGATGGCAACGACGGCACCTTCTCACTCGCCACTGCACGTCAGAAGCGCGACGCGGCAAAGGCGCTGCTCGCCAAAGACCCACCAGTCGATCCCTCCGTCGAAAAGCAATTCGAAAGACATCGTCAGGCGACCGAACGCCCTCTCAGCGTGTGGATCGATGAATGGCTCGCAGAGAAGAAGATCGAGAAGATCAAACGCGGCAGACTTGTCACAGTTCGCAGTCCTGAAACCATCGCGCTGCTCGAAAGGTGGGCTGGTTATTTGAAGGGTCGTTTCGGCAAGCTCTATCGAAAAGACATCAAGCGCCCCGACGTCCTCGCTTTCTTTCGGACGATGCAGGCTGAAGGCAGACTAGAGACTCGTGACCGAGTTCACAGTATCGGTTCGCAAGTTTGTGACTACGCTGACCTCGAAGGGGATGGCTACAATCCGTTTCGTGCCTGCAAGAAGCAGCTTATTGTCAACGTCTCGACGCCGCGGCCCGGCGTCACTGATCCGCAGGATGTCATTCGCCTGTTCAGGCTGATCATGCCGACATGGGCGAAGGCCAGATTTAGCGATGTCGTCGGTGATGCCCTTCGGCTCGATGCACTTACGATCCCGCGCCCCGGCATGATCAACAACATGGAGTGGTCAGAAGTCGACTGGGATAGCGAACGATGGACTATCCCTGCTGCTAAGATGAAGACCGGCTGGGATCATGTCGTGCCCCTGTCGCGACAAGCCGTCGCTATCCTGCGACGCGTGCGGAAAATCACCGGCAATCGGCGATACGTGTTCGCTTGTGCCGAAGATGCACCCTTGTCCGGTAGAACGCTCTGTTCTCGGCTGCGCGCGCTCGGCATCGACACCAAAACCGAACATTGCGCCCATGGCTTCCGCACTACGTTCTCGACCCTTTGTCACCATGAGGAGATCAAGGAAGCCAAGGCATGGGATGGCGACGTCATCGAGTTGCAACTTGCGCATCTCGAAAGTGACTCGGTAAAGGCGATCTACAAACGGCATGGACCGCTGGCCCTGATCGGCTCGCGCACCAAGCTGATGCAGCATTGGGCTGACCGGATCGATAGCTTTGCCTATCCAAAAAAGATTGTGCCGATCAAGGCAATCCTTGAAAGCTGCGCCAACTAGCTAGAGCGCCTTTCTTCACGTCCTCGGCTGAATGCGAGGGAGGGTCATATGATAGGCGTCGATGGAATCGGCATCGACCATGGTCTGGCCCTCCATCTTGTAGGCGATGATCTTTCCCTTCCTGATGAGCTTGTAAGCCTTGGTCCGGCCAAAACCACCCCGCTCCAACGCCTTTTTCAACGGAATCAGGTTCCTTTTTTGACGGGGCTCATCCGTAATCGCCATCGATCGCTCCCGTGCTCGGTTGTTCATTCTTCTCCCCGCCCGCAATTGAATCAACATCGGCGGTCTGGTGCTGCTAACGTCCGCGCGTTCGGAACAGCGCGCGCCTGACGTCCGCCTTTGTAAGTATGGTTCTCGAGACCAGGTTGGTCACCGCAATATAAAACGAGTGGCAGGGAAGAAAGCTCGGCGTCGATCCATTCAATCACGGCGTTCGCTCCTCTCTCCAGTGAAAGCTAAGAAAGTTTCGAGTATTACGGGACAGCTGAAAGAGCCGAGGATCATTGAGAGCCGGTGAGATCGGGAGAAGAACACAGCGATCATTTTCCGGTGACTTCATTTTTGGGTGTGGCCAAGTTTGCTGAACGCGCATCAAGCCGTCGCCTTCGTTGCTTTAGCTCGCGCAATTTTGGCCATGATGGACTGGACAGGCCGACGGTTGCCCTAACTGGCTGCTATCGGATCACGTGAAGTGACGATGTGATGCGGAGAGATCGTCAAAAATTGCGCGTTGTGATTAATGGGCAGAATTCGTCAACGGCGTGTTTGGGAAGCCAGTGCTCCAAGTTGCTAGAGGTGCCGTAATTGTCCCGCCGAGTGCTATTTGGATTGGTCACATGTAAGGCTGATCGTAAGGGACCAGATGGCCCGCCGGGCGCAGCACTAACGGTTATGACGCGTTCGGGCTAGACGGCAAGAAAGTGCAGGTAAGAACAAACTATGCCGCGTCGCAAATTGGCTTATTTAACGATCGACATGAACGGTGACTGGGAGCGCAGCGCTGAAAATCGAGAATCTGGATACATGCCGCCGGAAGTCTTGCCTTTTGTTGAGGCAGGTCGAGTCGCCCATTTTGCGGGTAGGAATATTCGACCCGCCGCTCGATGCCCCGAAAAAAACGCTACAGAGCAAAAGGGTCGGCCAATTTGCGACCCGGCTTTCGAATTTAGAACTTTGCGCGGGCTTCTTTTTCACGTGACCGCTCGGTGTCTGCGCTCGCATGCCGTCGTCATTGTTCGTAAGGCCCAGAAGCCGTTTCTTAACAAAGGGTCTGTCTCTTCCGCAAGCGCCCGAACGAGGCGCGCTCTATCCATATATAATCGCTCGCCCCATGCAGGTCCCCCCTTGACATGAGAGGTACATGCTCGTTTTTGCGCCCGACAACAGTAATTCAGATCTCAGGCAGCGAAGTCGCATTCACATTCTCGCAATAGAAGCTTGTTCATTGTCGTCTACGCAGACTGTCATGATAGAAGCCCGGCTCTGTCCCAATCCGATTCGGAGAAAGAATGGCAAAAGCAAAGAAAGTAGTTCGCCGCGCGTGGACAAAAGACGATGTTCGAAAAATGAAGACGATGGCAAAAGCAAAGTTAGGCGTCGCCAGGATCGCAAAGGCGCTAAGGCGGACTCCAGGTGCCACCACTGTGATGGCAGCAAAGCTAGGCGTTTCATTATCAACGCGCGCTTAACCTATAGGCGACGGGCCGGTGTGCGGCCTGTCGCCCATTTCCCGCATCGCCGGTCTTAGCGATTGGTGGCGGTCATGTCGGGACCAATCAATGCGAGCCGGCTAAGATCTTGATTTTTGGTCTAGTCCAAAAAAATCGTGAGTCTGAAAACCAAAAAAATATGAGTCGATTCAAGCCTTGAAACCAACAATTGCGAATCGCTTCTTTGAATGGGCTTGGACTTGGGTTCGGAATGCCACGGGTCCCCATAGACATTCTAGATCGCCGCCAGGATCAGATGGATAAACTACCGAGCATTCGGAATCTCGCCGTCCTTGTGAGGCGTTCGTTGAGGGGGGCGTCCAGGTGCGCTCGGAGGGTGCCCACAGCCCATATTCCTTCGCGTTGGACACCACCCGGGTTTCGCCGATCGTGGCGTCGAAGGACTCGTGCGTGTGGCCGTAGAGCCAGAGCGCCCCGTCCGTCGTCAGGCGCAGAGACTATCAGTCGGCTTAGATCGCTGCGGTAGGCGGGGTCGAAGGTGAGGTCGCTCTCCGGACGCCGCGCTGCGGGCGGCATCTGGCGCACCGGCGCTTGGTGCGTGATGACGACCAAGCGGTCCCGCCGCGCGGCTTGCGCATTACGGCCTCCAGAAACGCCCCAGACTTGAAACGCCTCGTGAGGGCGTGACGTGGCAGGAAGCGCGGCTCATAGTTCGAAATCCGGATCTTCTTGAAGTCGTTCGTCCGACGCCGGTGGTCATCATCGCGCGATGCGCGTCGTCGCCGTTGAGGCCGACGTCCGCCCAGAGCGTCGCACCGCGAACGTGACATCGCCGACGCGGACGGTCTCGTTCTCCAAAACGTGCACGTGCATTCCGGCAGCCGCAGCCCTGGCCTTCTCAAGCGTTCTTCCCAGGTCGGTGCAGTAGGCTTGGTGATTGCCGGGCTTTCGATGATCTCGTCGGCGAGCTGGTCCGGCATTTCTTCGACGCCGAGCGCGAACTGCACCTCGCGCGAGCCGCAGCGCGGGCACTCGTGCCGCTTCGGGTCGTAGACGAAATCGCCTCGATTCAGGGGGAGGCGGGATCGACGTCCACGAACGCGTCGTTCTCCCGGTCGTAGCGGCGGCAGGTGATCCGTCGCTAATCGCCGATGCCGTACCGGACGATGTGGATGTTCTCGAAGCCGGGACGGACCTCGGCAGGGGCCGGCCCTCGGCGTGCCGGTCGCAGCGCGGATCGAGCCGTATTCCTCTTTGATCTGCGTCAACTGGAAGGTGCCTCCGTCGGCTTCGACCGCCGTCCGGATCTCGACGCAGCACGGTCGATGAGATCCTGCCACCCGGGCCCGCACTCGCGCGAGCCTTGCTCAGGGGCGCCGGCGGTTGGAAGAGGTCGCGGTGGCGTTCGATGAGCTCGACCCTCCAATTTCCAACGACGCCCGACATGTGACCGACCTCGAATACGACTTGATAACGTGAGAACGAAACAAAAACATTAAAAATCAGGAAAGTCAGCTCGGTCAGGCGCTTAGCGCGTCCTTCTTATATAAGAAGGAAATAAGAAGGGGCGCGAGCGCTAGCGCGGCCCCTTCTGGTTAACGAAAGGTTTCTCGCAGCGGATGGGTCAATGGTGGGAAGGAAGAGGGCGCCGAAAAGGGGCAAACGAACCCCCATCGGGGATCGGGTTACGTTTATTGCGATGATGGACAAGGACGTCATCGCAGACATCAAGCAGGCGGCCAACTACGAGCATCGGGCAGCCTGGGATATCATGGAGCAGGCTGCGAGGGAGTTTCGGAATCGGAGGAAAGCAAGGAGAACGCCCTGAAACTCTAATGTTTTTCCTTGCGGTTGAAGGTGCGTAACGGTTCAATCTATCGGCTGAAGGACCGATAAATGAAGCTGTTTGGTTATCTTCCGGAGACCCTCTTCAAGCCTCTGTCGGGGCCGAAGAAGCACGTCTACGCGCGCCTGCTGATGCGTCTCTACGAGAGGCTCTATTCGGCACGGATCCTCGAGACGCCGCTTAGGGAAGAGGTCGTGAAGCAGATCGAAATCGGTCTCTCGGAGTTTGCCATAAGATCGACGGGCGAGCTTTCCGAGGGCGACCCTGAAGAAGATCAGACCACGAGCCAAGCTCATTACCTCGCCTATTATCGACTGCGCGATACCGGTTGGCTCACGGAAGAGACCGAGAAGTGGCGCACCTACGTCGACATGAATCCGGACGCGTTCATGGTCCTGGGCGCGATCACCGATTTCGGCAACAGCCGGGTGCGCGTCGCCGGCGCCGTTGTCGACGTCAAAAACAACCTTGAGGCCGCGAACCGCGAGCCGGAAACCATGGCCCAAGGTCTGGCCAACGCGCACGACACCGCCTTGCGGTTCGCCCGCAGCATGCGCCGGATCCTCGCCGGCATGCGCGAGATTGAGGACCGCATTCTGGGCAATCCGAACGCAGCGGCCATCCTCCGCACTTTCTTCCAGGACTTTGTCGACGGGCTGCTGATCGCCGACTACAAGCAGCTCAAGACGTCTAACAACCCCTACCGTCATCGCCGCACGATCGCATCGCTTGCGGGCGATATGCTCGCGGACGCCGAGCGCATCGGCAAGATCGCGCGCGCCTACATCGAGCAGGGCGTCATGGCCCCGGGCGCCACGGTCGCGACGGCCGAAGAACGCGTCATCGCGGAGCTCGAGAAGATCAAGAGCGTGTTCGAGGACGTCGGTCCCTTCATGGACAAGATCGAGGACTTCCGCGATCGCCTCGAACGCCGCATCCGCACCACCGTCCACTACATGGATGTCATGGGAGAGGGGGCGGCCGAGCGGATCGTCCGGTTGATCGAGCAACTCTCGAAAATCGGCACCGACGAGGTGGAGATCCGCCTGAGGTCGCCGGATGTGGGTCTGCCGATCACGTCGCTCGCGCTGTACACGCCGCCTCCTCCGAAGGCGCCGCCCGAGCGGACGCGCTTCAAGGTCCCGAAACAGGATCCTTATCTGCGCGCCTACGTCCAGGCCACTACCGAGTTCGACCGGATGGTGCGCGTGTCCGACCAGAAGCTGCTCGAGTTCGCTCGCCGGCACATGCAAGGCCGCGACGCCGTGTCATCATCTGAGATCGAGATCGAGAGCATTCCCGATCTCTTCGCCTATCGGGCCATCCCGAATCTGGCTGCGGTCGGTCGCTCTGTGCGGCTGGGCGAATTCACGATCACGCTCGAGGAGGGGCGCACCACCAACGACTGGATCGACGTGACCGCCTTCCGGATCGATAGAACGAGGACCACGGCCGATGCTGCGTGATCTTTCCAAAATCATCGACGACGCGGACTCCGAAGGGCAGTACGGCGACCAGTTGCAGAAGGAACTGCGTCAGGCCGCCCAGACGCTCTGGCGCGCCCAGTTCATCTACGAGAACGATTGGGGCGTGAAGACCTCCTACGAGCTGCTCCGCCGCTACACGGGCTACTTCGAGAACCTGTTCGATGCGCTCGGTTACCGCGTCGTGGGCAGGCCGAACGACGGCTACGTCGGCCTGGTGGCGAACGAGCTGCCTCAGCGTCAAAGCATGAAACTCGACGAGAGCCTGCTCCTGCTGGTGCTGCGGCTGCACTACGAGGAGGCGTTCACGCGGTTCGAGGCCAAGGAATTCGGCGAGGTCGAGGTCGAGAGCGAGCAGATTCTACAGATCTACGAGGACCGGACCCATCGGGAGCGACCCAACTTCGGGCGCGTAAAGGAAATCCTGGCCGGCTTCAGGCAGCGCGGGCTCGTCCGGATCGAGGATAGGGACGACAGAAACTTCACCTTGTTCCTGCGGCCTGCCTTGCCGATGGTGGTCTCCAAGGACACGCTCGGCTCCCTCGAAGAGTTCGTCTCGCGCTCGACCGCGGCGACGGCAAAGACCGACGCCGCGAGCGAGGTGCAGGCGTGATCGAACTCCGTCGCATCATCCTGGTCGATTGGTACCTGTTCCGAGCGCAGCAGGTCGATATGCGCGGCATGACCGCCATCATCGGCCCGAACGGCGCGGGGAAATCGGCGATCATCGACGCAGTGCAGACCGTGCTCTCTGGTGCGAGTATGGCCAGCATCCGCTTCAACCCGAGTGCCCAGAGCAACGTCAGGAGCAAGCGGACGCTGCGCGACTACTGCCTCGGCGTGGTCTCGCTCGACGAGAAGGGCGAGCGGTCGGAGCCGACGCGCCGGCACGCCTACACGTACATCATCCTGGTCTTCGAGGATCTCGACGACGGCTCGGCGGTGAGCCTGGGCGTGGCCTTTTCGGCATCGGCATCGAGAAGCGACGAGTCCTGCGAGGCGCGCTTCATTGCGAAGGGCGCGCTGACGAAGGACGACATCCTCGCTGCGGTTGGCGACGACGAGGTCGAGACGCTGCAGTGGCATGCCGTGCGCAACGCTCTGCGCGCTCGCAAAATCGAAGTCGACGACGCGTTCTCGAGTGCAACCGACTTCGTGGCTGAATCGCTCAGGGCCTTGTCGCCGGCGGGCTTCCCGCTCGATCCGAGGCGCTTCCAGAGGGCCTTCCGGAATGCCCTCCTGCTGAAGCCGGTCGACAATCCCACGGATTTCGTTCGGAACTACGTTCTCGACGTTCAGCCCATCCAGGTCGAGAGGCTTCGGCGCGGTATCGAACATTGGCGTTCTCTGACGCGCCGCATCGAGGAATTGAAGGCGCAAAGCGCGAGCCTGGCGGGAATCTTGCGCATCGTCGGCCGCGCGGTCGAAAACGAGCGTGTTATCGCAACTACTAGCTGGCAGATCGCCCGCCTGGAATGGGAGAGGTTTCGCCGGGAGGCCAGGCGACAGGAAGAAGCTCTCGCGCAGCTCCGGAGCGCCGCAGGCAAGGCCGAAGTCGAAGCGACCGCGGCTGCGGCCAGACACGCCACGCTCGTCGCCGAGCACAAGACAATCGAACTCTCGATCAGGACCAGCGACGCCGAGCAGCTCGCCCAGATGTACGAGTCGGACAAGACCGCAACGCTGAGCCAGCGCGCCAACGCCATGGCGCCAGTCAAGGACATCGATGGTCTCATCGCTTCGGTCAAGAAGGCCGTCGAACTCAATCTGCTGGTTCGTCGTGATGACCTGCTGCATGCGCTGCTCAGCGCGGTCGTCGTCGCGCGAGGAAGGGCGCCACTTTCCGAATGGGACAAGATACTCCCGGACGACTGGAAGGATAGCGCCTCGCACCTCGACGCGGCGCTTGTCGCCGTCGACCAGGAGCGGCTTGCGGCGGTCCGCAGGACGTTCTCGGATGCCCATTTCACTGCCCGCGTCGCGACAAAGGATCTTCAAGATCGCATCGATCAGATCGACAGCAATCTGAAGCGGATGGACCAAGGGCTCAGTCCTATCGAGCGCGGCACCCGGGATCTGATCGATCAGCTTCATTCGCACGGTATCGAAGCCGAGCCGCTGTGCGATCTGGTGGAAATCCGCGACGACAAATGGCGAATGGCGGCCGAGGCCGTCCTGGGTCGCTCCCGTGAGGCGTTGATCGTCGAGCCTGGTCGGGCCGTCCGCGCCCTGGAGATCTACCGGGAAGGAGGCGAGTATTCATTCCAACACGCCGAGGTCATCAACACGACCAAGACCGACAGTACACGACCCGCCGAGAAGGGCTCGTTGGCGCAGATCATCAGCACGGAAAACCGGCACGCTCGGGCCTTCCTCAACTATCGGCTCGGCCGGCTGATGATGGTGGAGACCATGGACAGGATGGTCGCCGCCGAGAACGCCATCACCCCCGACCGGATGATGCAGGGCGGGCGGACGGTCCGACGGTTACCCAGGCCTGAGCACCTCAAGCTCGGGCGCGCCACGCAGGGCCAAATGCGTCAGCAACTTGAGGCCGAGCGAAAAGAACTTGAGCAGCAGCTCGCCGAGCGGGCGCGCGAGGTTGGCCGGCTGGAGGATGAAGCGCGGTTGTTCGAGGACATGTTCGCCCGCTTCGAGAAGATGATCAAGCTGGTCTGACCTGCTCCGGATGCGGTGCCGACCTAGCCGCTTTCGACCGCAAGCTCGCCGAGATCGGGAAAAACATCGAGGATGCCAAGCGAAATCGCGATCCCAAGCTCGTCGCCGATCTGGAGCGCCTCGCCGGCGAAGTCGAGACGGCCGGCCGTAAGAAGTCGGAGACGCAGAAGGCCTTCGATACTGCAAAAAGTGCTCGAGATAAGGCCGATGGCGCGTACGAGGACTATTTGAAAAAAAACCGTGAAGCCTGGTCGGCCGCGCGGCGCGACCGCGCGCGCCAGATGCGGGGAAGCTTCCCGCAATCGCCGGCCATGCGTGAGTACCAGGGGCAGGTCCCTGCGATCACCACCGAATCCATACAGAACCTCATCGCCGGCTTCGTCGCGGATCGGGATCGCCGCTCGACGGATCGCCGCTCGAGTCTCATGCGCGAAATGACCGGGGCGATGAACAAACATGGCCAGGAATTCCATGTCGTGCCGCCATTCACCGCCGAAGAGGCGACGCCGACGGCCGTCGAGCAGTGGGCCGCGGCCGAAAAGGAGCGCCTCGATGGGCACGAACTGGTCCAGTATGAGGAGCAGTGCCGGAACGCCGCGACCGAGATGACATCGGCCTTCCGCGACGATCTCCTTCATCGCCTCGACGATGCCTTCACCGGCATCAAGGCCACTTTGAACGAGCTCAACCGTCACCTGAAGGATCGTCAGTTCCACGGGCGAGACTACTACTCCTTCAAAGCGCTGGAGGCCCCGACCCATGTCGACATGATCGAGCTCGTTGAGGAATCCAGGAAGCCGGAGTTCAATCTACCGCTCTTCGGCGATCGCTCCGAGGATGCGAACACGCCGATGATGCGCGCCGTCCGTCAGATCGAGGAGATCCTGTCGAATCCGGAGGCTCGGACCGAGGAAATCGAGGATCCGCGCAAGTATTTCAACTTCGAACTCTACATCCAGGATGCCGAAGGCAAGATCCGATCATCGCTGACGAGCCGTGCGGGCACGGGATCCGGTGGTGAAGGCCAGTTGCCGTTCTACATCGCCATCGGTGCCTCGTTGGCCGCCACGTACCAGAACCGGCGCACCGGCGAGAGCGGACTGTCGCTCGCCATCTTCGACGAGGCTTTCAATCGATTGGACACGAAGGCGATCGGTCAGTGCTCGGAATTCATGCGGGATCTCGGGCTCCAGGTCATGCTGGCCACACCCGACGAAAAGCGCCATGTGTTCATGGAAGTGGTCGACACCGTCGTTAACGTGAACCGGCTTGGCAACCAGGTGATGATCGATACCGAATTCCTGACCGAGAAGGCCCGCGACGCGATCGTTGCGATCGATCCGTACCGCAAGGGCTTCGACGTGTTCAAATCTGAGCTGATCGCGGCTGAGAAGGCTGAGGTTATCCCTCGGGATCAGGCCGCTGAATGACCGACGTTCGTACAACGGATGCCGGCGTCGAATTCTTGGAGCGACTGCTGGAGCGGAGCGAACGCAACCCTGATCGCTCACGGCCAGCTTCCGCGGCTCCGGAGTACGACCTGCTTTCGACCGCACAGCAGGTGAGCCGGTTCCACGATCTGATGTCCGCGGCGGAGAGGTTCGGCGCCGTCGAAGTGCAGCGGGGCAAGAGGGACCGCAGCCACCTGATCGAGCGGGTCCGAGTCCTAAATCCCGAACTGCTCGCCAGGCATCTCGGTCGCCCGACTGCGTCGGCGACAGCGCAGCGCGTTAGACAAGAATTGCAACGAGTGGCAGCGACAGGAGAGCCGTGGGTCGCCACACTGTTAGACGAGATGGCCGTCCGGTGGGCACGCGGAGAGGCCGCTTATCGTCTGACGGCCGCTCAGGCCGATGCCGCCAAGGAGTTCTTCACGCTATTGGCGTCCATCTCGCGGGAGGAGGCTCGCGGACTGGACGCGCGAACCTTCTCCCTCAAGGCAACGGATGACACAAAAGCCTTCGATCGCCACGCTTCGCGGCTTGCCGCCATCATAGCCGTTCGGATCGGCCAGCCTGGCGCAGCCGCGGACGTGGTCTGGACGCACATCGGACTGGAGCGTTTCAGTCACCCTATTTATCTGAGGGGGCCCGTTGCCGTGGAAGGGGCAAGCGGTCGTTTGGCCGACGGTCGCGCGAAGCCCTTCGCCTCAATTCATCCGGAGATGCTCTCGCAACTATCGGTCTTTGAGCAGCCGACGGCAATCCTGACGATCGAGAACTACGCAAGCTTTAACCGGCAAGTCCGCGAGATCGAGGATGGCAGCCTGGTCGTATACACCGGCGGTTTCCCGGCGGCGGGAGTCACCGAGCTCCTGTCGAAGGTTCTGGTGACCGTGCCGGCCGAGGTCCCGTTCCTTCACTGGGGCGATGTGGATGCCGGTGGTCTGCGGATTTTCAGGCATTTGGAGGAAAACTTGCCTCGTGGGCCGCGGCCGCATCTGATGACCAAGGAGCTGGCCGAGAAGGCCGGGCAGCCGGCCAATCCGGAACCGAGCCTAGCGTCGATCGCGAGATCCGAAAGCGCTATCCGCAATTTGGCTGACTGGCTGGCGTTTGGATCCGATGTGCGCCACCTGGAGCAGGAGGCGCTGGAGCCGCGGTCCGTCGTGCCAGCTGCCGATCACGGCCTAGGCTGATCGTCAGGAAAACAGGCGCAGGGGGAGCAGGGTGCAGATGGAAATGAAGCGGTTTTGGGGTAGGACGGCCGATCGTTCGCGCCTAATCTTCTTATGAAGTCAAAGTCATACAACGCATAGGCCTTCAAACAGGTGGAAACGGCAATGGAGTTTCTCGATTGCGCTTGCGACAATCGGCATCTCCATGGGACGGTCTTGTAATAACGGCGCCCATTGGATCGGTGCCTGCATTTATCACGAAGCTGAGCGATGGGGCGACGCAGCAATAATTCGGCGGGAATGGGCCTATTGATCGTTTTGGGTCTCGTTTTTTGGGCCCTGAGCGCGGCGTACCACTTCGTCCTGCAAAATGGCGCTGCTATCGCAGGGTTTGCAATTGTTGTGGGGGTAATACTCCTGATCTGGTCCATAGGGGCGCGGGCGCTGTCTTCGGGCAAAGCTCCCCCGCCGTTGCCCGCGCAGAGCGACCACGGTTCAGTCGCCGCGCAGATGAACCGGCAGGCAGCAAAGCGGGCTCTAGCGCGGTGGGTTGATCCTTCGGAAACTGTGGTCGTGCAGGGCGCGCAGATCCCGGGCGGGTTGTTCTATCTGGGCGATTTCGTGAAGTTGGACGACCGGCGCTCGACGGATCAGTACGCGATCAATCCGAAGCTCTCCGCGAGCGCAACTCGGCCTGACGTCGAAGGAAGTTCGATGCCCTATTGGCCGTCCTATGCCGCCATCACTCCTGCCGCCCGCCGCGCCTTCCTGAACTGGATGGCCGAAGGGCGCAGCAGCCGAGCTTACGGCGTGGGGCATGTTTTCCTTTTTTTCTACGGTCTGGAGCACCGCGCCTTCATCGAGACGAATCCTGCGTCGTTGCCTGCTCTCATTCAGGAAGTGGAGCGGCTGCTGACTGTCTACGCGGACAACAACTCCTTCCGTGGCTACGCCACGCGCTTTTTGAGCTATGCCAGAATAGCCGCCGGGATTCCGATCTCGCCGCCAACTCCTTCCCCGGAGCGGACAGTCTCCTCGGAAGTGGATGTCGCGATCCGGCTGCACCTCGGGCGGGCGCTTCAGCAGAATGGAGCGCTCGGCCCCCACGACGCCTTCCTGTGGGCGCTTGCAAATCCGGACGTCTATCTTCGGACGCCTGCATTCCGGTGCTTCGAGGAATTCGAGCGGCTCTTCCGCTATCGGTTCAACGAGCGCTATCCCAGCGGACTTGCGCTTCGAGCAACGGGCAGCATCCGCCTCAGCTATAAGGCCGCGAGCGGCGCGTTCGAAGTTCCCGTACCGGGTAGTCACGAGAGATATCCGGATATTTGCCAGACTTCGGAAAGGGGGCGGGCCGATCTGAAGAGGATCGTTCAGGAGTGCACGGACGAACTCGACAGCTTCAGTCGCTTCGTCGGACGGCGTCCCGACTCCCGCGAGTCTATGCAGGCCGCACTTTTGTTGCCGGAGCCGCTGCAACGAGACCCTGCGGATGGCCGCATTCACCTCTTTGGCCAGAAGATGCACCGCTCGATGGGCGAACACAAACGCGCCAGCACGAAGATGCGCAACATGCTGGAGGCGGCGGGCTTCGACATGCCGGCGAACGGGAAAGTCACGCCTACGCTTGCCGACCAGCTCGGCGCGGCTCTGGACCGCATCGACATCGCGATAGAGCCGGATCGCCGCTATGGGAGCGGCGTCCCTCAACTCGAGGATCAGGTCATCATCTTCAAAGCCGATGGAGGCGGAAAGGTCGATTCCGAGCGATCCAGCTACAGAGCCGTGAAGGCTCAGGTCGAGGTGGCCGTGTTGGCCGCGGCCGCTGACGGCGATGCCTCGGCCGACGAGTTGAAGCGCGTGGTCGCAGGAGTTCGAGACGCCTCGGATCTGTCCCCGATCGAGCAGGCACGGCTGATCGCCTATGCAGCGACTGTGTTCAACAGTCCGCCCAAGCAGGAGCGGGTAATGCGCAAGCTGGGCGAGCGCAGCCCAGAGGAGCG
The DNA here is from genome assembly GCF_001440475.1 of Bradyrhizobium lablabi. Classification (GTDB taxonomy): domain Bacteria; phylum Pseudomonadota; class Alphaproteobacteria; order Rhizobiales; family Xanthobacteraceae; genus Bradyrhizobium; species Bradyrhizobium lablabi. Next base: position 268,281 of record NZ_LLYB01000034.1, read on the forward strand.
CACGATCATCGCCGATGCCGCACTAGCGATCATCGCTGGCAACGAGAACGTGGATCCGAGCGCAGTGCGCTTTCTGGAGCGGCTCCATAAGGCGCTCGGTCTTCCGAACGAACGGGTGTATTCCGCCTTGCATCGCGCAAGTCCAACCCAGCCTGCCGACGAGCCCGTCGCCATCTCACAAGAAGTCGGTGCCGAGGAGGTACCGATCCCCGTCTCGGAGAAGGCGCTCATTCCGGCCGAGATGGCCAAGGCGCAGGCGGAGTCGGCGGCGGCATCGACGATCCGCATAGATGCCGCCCGGCTTGCACGTACGCAACGCGAGACCCAAACGGTTTCGGCGCTCCTAGCGAATATTTTCGAAGAAGACGCGCCATCGCCGCCCGAACCATCCCCTGCCGTCTCCGGCACGACCGGCTCGCTCGATGGGCTCGACGCCGCACATGCCGAATTGGTCGAGCTCCTCGAAATTAAGGGATCTCTGCCGAGGGCGGAGTTCGAGCAGCGCGCGAAGGACCTCAAGCTGCTGCCGGACGGGGCCATCGAACGGATCAACGATTGGGCCTTTGACCGATTCGAAGAGGCAATCATCGAGGACGGCGAGTACGTCGTCATGGTAGAGCACCTGCGCAACAGGCTGGCTGAACTGAGAGAAGCGGCATGAATCCATCCACTGCACGCCCGATCAAAGCGAAGGATCGGGACACCATCATCCAGGCGCTCGCCGCCGGCGTGGTGCCACGCATAGGGCTGCCGCACATCCAGGTCGGCCGCGCGGCGGAGATCACCGCGCTGGTTCGCGACATCGAACGAATCTCCGACGGCGGCGCGGGCGTTCGCTTCATTATCGGCGAATACGGTGCCGGCAAGACGTTCTTCGCGAACCTGATCCGTCTCATCGCGTTGGAGCGGAAGTGCGTCACCGTCCACGCCGATCTTGCACCGGATAGACGCATCCACGCGGGCGGCGGACAGGCGCGGGCGCTGTACTCAGAGGCTATTCGCAATATGGCCACTCGCACGAAGCCGGACGGCGGCGCGCTGGGTGCGCTAATAGAAAGGCTGGTCACGGACTCCGTTAAGGAGGCCGCCGATCGGCAGCTTTCGGTGGAGACCGTGATCGATCAGAAGCTCGCTCCCATTCAGGATTTCGTCGGGGGATACGATTTCGCCGTCGTGCTGAAGGCTTATTGGCGCGGCAGCGAACATTCCGACGAGTCGTTGAAAACTTCGGCCCTGAGGTGGCTCCGCGGGGAGTTCTCGACCAAGACGGAAGCCCGCCAGGCGCTTGGGGTGCGGACCATCATCGACGATGATAACGTCTACGACTCGCTGAAATCCCTCGCCTGTCTGACGCGGTTGGCAGGATATGCCGGCCTGATCGTGATGTTCGACGAGATGGTCAACATCTACAAGCTGCAGAATTCCCAGGCCCGCAATCAGAACTTCGAGGAAATCCTTCGCATCGTGAACGACGCCCTGCAGGGCAATACCACCGGCATCGGCTTCATGATGTGCGGGACGCCGGAATTCCTCCTCGACACGCGGCGCGGCCTGTACAGTTACGAAGCGCTTCAATCGCGTTTGTCCGAAAACCGCTTCGCGGTGAACGGGCTGGTCGACTATAGCGGTCCGGTCATCCGACTGCAGAGCCTCACGCCGGAAGATCTCCTCGTGCTTCTCTCCAACATCAGGAACGTCTTTGCTAGCGGTGACTCCGCGAAGTTCCTGGTGCCGGACGAGGCCTTGACCGCGTTCATGGATCACTGCAATCGCCGCATCGGAGAGGCGTATTTCCGGACGCCACGCACCACCGTCCGCGCGTTCGTGCAGATGCTCGCCGTTCTTGAACAGAACCCAGGCGCACGCTGGCAGGACCTGATCGGCGGGATCCAGATTGCGCCCGATGCGCCCGATATCGCCGTCACGGAGGAAACGACGCAGTCCGCGGGAGGGGAGGGCGATGAGCTCACCAGTCTCCGTATCGGCAACTGAAGGGGCCTTCGATCGGCTTCATCCAAAGATCAGACGTTGGATACGCGACCAAGGCTGGGATGAACTTCGCGAAATCCAGGCACGCTCCATCGGCACCATTCTCGACGGGGCGGGGGACGTCGTAATCGCTGCTGCGACCGCCGCCGGAAAGACGGAGGCGGCGTTCCTGCCCATCCTGACTTTGATCACGGATAGGAAGGGTGGCGGATTCTCTGCAATCTACGTCAGCCCTCTGAAGGCGTTGATCAACGACCAATTCCGGCGGCTGGATGAACTCTGCGAAGCGATGGAGATCCCTGTCGTCAAATGGCATGGGGACGCCTCTCAGGCGGAAAAGCGGAAGGCCATCGCGAAGCCTTCGGGTATCGCGCTGATTACGCCTGAATCGATCGAGGCGATGTTGACGCGGCGCCCGGGCGATGCGCATCGCCTTTTTGCGTCGGCAGACTTTATCGTGGTCGACGAACTCCACGCATTCCTGCAGGGTCCGCGCGGACTGCATGTGGCCAGCCTCCTGAAGCGCATCGACGCGATGGCTCAGAAGCCAGCCCGCAGAGTCGGATTGTCGGCTACCATCGGTGATCTGACCCAAGCTACGGCCTGGCTTCGTCCGTCGGCTCCGCAAAATGTCGACCTTCTGGTCGCGAAGGCGGATTCTCCGGAGTTGCGGCTCCAGATACGTGGCTACGTCGAGCCGCCGGATCTCGACGATCCCGATCATGCGGAAGGAGCCAGCCAAGACGCTCAAGCGCCTAAGCGCATCGCGCTGGACGCGATCTGTGACCATCTATTTTCGACCTTGCGCGGCACGAACAATCTGGTCTTCGGCGGGTCTCGGCGAACCGTGGAGTCGGCCGCCGACCGTCTTAGGCGTCGATGCGAGAAAGCGGGCGTTTCGAATGAGTTCTATCCTCATCACGGCAGTCTTTCGAAGGTTCTCCGAGAGGATCTCGAGATTCGGCTGAAGGACGGCAGTCTGCCGACGACGGCGGTATGTACGTCCACCCTCGAGCTTGGCGTCGACATCGGCTCCGTCAAATCGGTCGCCCAGGTCGGCGCGCCTCGCTCTCTTTCGTCGCTGCGACAGCGTCTCGGCCGAACTGGTCGGCGGCGCGGGACCCCGTCGATCCTACGCGTGTACGTTCGCGAGCCCTACGTCGACGTCAAGTCGGGGATCCTCGACCAATTGCGTCCGAATACTATCCGGTCAGTGGCTGTCGTCCGCTTGCTGCTGGCTGGGTTCGTCGAGCCTGCTGCGCCCAGCCCCGAAACGACCTCCACGCTGATCCATCAAGTTCTGTCCGTCATCGCCGAACGGGGCGGCATCCGTCCGAAGCCGTTGTTCGATCTGCTGTGCGGGCCGGGACCGTTCAACTCGATCGATAGGGCGGACTTCGCGCAGCTGCTGCGTCATCTGGGATCCGGTGAGGTCCGGATGATCGAACAGGCGCCAGACGGCGTCCTGATGCTCGGTTCGGAGGGCGAGAAGATCGTGCAGTCGCGCGATTTCTTCGCTGTGTTCGAGACTTCGGAGGAATGGCGGCTCACCGCGGCCGGGCGCACGCTCGGCACTCTCCCGATCTCGTTCCCGGTTCACAAGGACAGCCTGGTGGTCTTCGCCGGGCAACGGTGGATCGTTCTCGAGGTCGACGAGGCCGGAAAGGTCCTGTCGGTCGCTCCGCATCCGGGAGGCATGGTGCCGCGGTTCGAGCCGTCTCACGGTGAGGCCGCGCACGACCGATTGTTGGCCGAGATGAGGGCGGTCTACCTCGACAACGATGTTCCGGAATACCTGGACAAGGCAGCCCAAGAACTGTTGGCCGAAGGGCGCGATACCTTTCGGGCGCTCGACCTCGATCGGCGCTCCCTCATTCAGGAAGAGCGCGACCTCCACCTCTTCGTCTGGAGGGGCTCGCAGACCACGGCCGTCTTCAGCGCTGCGCTCGGAATGGCCGGCTTGGAGTGCGGTGTCCACGATTTGGGAGTGACCGTGCCCGAGACCACGCCGGCGCAGATGGTGCCCATTCTGGAGAAATTCGGCTGCATGTCCGCGCTCGACCCTATGGACGTCGCAGCTTTCGTGAAGAACGTTCGCTCAGGCAAGTTTCAGGACTTCGTACCGGAGGCGCTCGCTCAGAAGCAGTGGGCACTTCAGAACGGGCAGTTCGTTGGCACGGCCACGGCAATCGCTAAGACTTTGCGCTGACCATCCGCCGATCCTCACCAGACGCGTGTGTAGCTCCGGCAAAGAAGATCGAATCCCCGCGGAGGCCGCGGTAAAATGGTAGGACTGGTTTTTCGGATTTCGAGCGGCATGTTTTACCGATCACGGCGTCGAGCCGGCGCCTTCTTGATCGGGCGAATAGTTGCCGAAGAGTTCAACCGGTGAGAGCATTCCGCGCCTTTCAAGGACTCAGGCTGCGCCAAAATACTGTCAACTCGAGGCGCACCAAAGGCGGGGCTTTTCGTCGGCAGATGCAAGTGCGCAGAAGGGTGGTCGTTCATACGTCTCTCGCCGGTCATCGTACGGGTACATGCCGCGCGTCGCAACGAACCTGACGTGCACGTCATGACCATGGCCAGCTTGCAGGTGGCCTTCAGGACGGCCGAGGTGCGAAGGGGTGCTGCACCCCAGCGATGGGTAGGATCCTGGAGCACTGAGGGGGACGGCAGGCACGTTGCCGCTTGCAATAGCCTTCGTTAATGGAACATATAGGGAACATAGCCCGGCCGAATCCGCGAGAGCCTTAAAAGGCTACCGCCGCCCTACGACTCCCATTACGGGATCGTCCCGCCTGCCCCCCCGGAGGACGGCGTCTTCGTTGGAGGAGCGACGAAGGCCTTGGACGCCGCTCAAGCGGCCTTCGGCAAGGTCGATGCCATCGCGGCCCAGATGAAGGACCCCTACATCGTCAGTCGGGTCCTTACCAGACGCGAGGCAGTCAGTTCCTCGTCGATTGAGGGCACCCAGAGTACTCTTGACGAACTGCTTTCCGTCGAAGAGTCGGGTGACGACGGCGCCCGGGACGAAGCGCGCCAAGTCCGCAACTACGCCGTTGCCTTGGACGGATTCATCCCGAGAGCCGCCAAGGACGGCTACAGCGTCTTCACGATGGACCTGATCAAGGATCTCCATCACGCCGTGATGAAGGATGACCCCGACTACCAGGACGTTCCCGGCGACCTCCGCACGCGCGTTGTGTGGATCGGCGGAAACAAAGACATCGCATATTCTAGTTTGAATCCTCCCCCTCCTGCCGACGTCCCCGCCTGCCTCGCCCAAACGGTCGATTACCTACGGAACGAGGGGATGCAGCAGATGACGCAAGGATTCATCACGCGCATGGCGATCGCGCACACCCATTTCGAGGCAGTGCACCCCTTTCGCGACGGCAACGGACGTGTCGGTCGCCTTCTACTTCCACTCATGATGGCGGCGGAGAAGCATGTGCCTCTGTACCTTTCGCCTTACATCGAAAGCAAAAAGAGTGCGTACTACGCTTCGCTTAAGGATGCTCAACAACGGCTCGACTGGGAGCCCATCATCACCTTCATGGCCGACGCCGTGACCGGTACCGTCGAAGAACTCATCCGAACCCGGACGGCACTTTCGGAATTGTCCGAGCGCTGGAGGCAGCGCCGAAAATTCCGAAAGGGATCTGCGGCCATGCGAGCCTTGGATGAGCTTCATAACTATCCGGTCGTGACTGCGAAGCGGCTCGGCCAACTGCTCGATATCTCGCCTGCACAGATAAATCAGGGCATCGCGCAATTGCAAGAAGCCGGCATTCTGCAAGAGAGGACCGGATACGCGCGCAATCGAATCTACGGCGCTCCCGAAGCTCTCGCTATCATCAACCGCCCGTTCGGCGAAGAGCCTATCTTTGCCGAGGTCGATCCGGACCAGATTGATCCGGACGCAGTTTCGGCCGGCCCAAAAGGGCCGTGATCCGCGTTACATTCGAGGACCAGGCAGTCGATCTTCCCTGCGGTTGGTGGTTAATAGCCCGTAAGATGGCAGGCTGACGATCATCACCGGCACGATCGAGATGCTGGCATTACGATCATGGTGGCCGGCACCAGACGATCATCATCATCGGTGGCGCCGCCGGCGATCAGTAGCGCCTGATCCATCAATTGGATCGGAACTCCGGTCGGGAGCGAAAGTGGGCAGTCGAGCGTCTAGTCGACCCTGCAGCTTCCCTTCAGATCTGTCGTCGTAAGGCGCGGGCTCCGGCAGCACAAGGCTCAAAGTAGCATAAGAAGCGCCGATCATCGGCCGACGCTACGCCGATGATCAGCATGATGCCGCTGCTCATCGGCGTGTTGATCGACACAGAGCGAGCATGAGACGATCATCGCCACCGGCATCATCATCGTCAGCACCAGCAGCAGCGCCGATCGTGGTGCTGACAATTGTTAACAGCCTGCGGTCATCGATCGCTTGCGATCACCGCGAAACCTATTATCTGCCTTACGGCAAAATCTTAGCGGCGTTAATGTTTGGCTCCGAGCCCGGCCGCCGATTTCCCCTGATAGGCATCGAATTTACGAAATCGACTCGTTCTTAAAGCCCTGAATCAAATCGCTATTATAGCCCGAGCGAGTCGTTCTTAACTTGGACCAACAACCTAAACCGCAAGGGCGATCCAGGCAGGACTCGAAACTGGAATGAAACCGCTATGAAAGACGGGCTCTAACTATTCAAGCGTGGGAGAGACATTTGCGGTCGCTCGCAAGCGCCCCTTATTTGGACTTTCGTCGCTCCAGCTGTTGTGTCACGGCTTCCTCCATTACATCCCACGCGGCGCGGTCGTCCTCCAAAGCGGCCTGCTTTATCGCCTTTATGATTTGTGGCGACATCATTGTCAGGAACTGCCTGCTATTACCGAGCGAGCTTACTGTCGATCGCCGCTTTGTAGAACTTGCGCGTGGCGTGACGTTTTGGTTGGCCGAACGTCGGTGGTTTGCGCATCGCCCTTTGGCGCAACAACGCTGATTTGATGACGAAGATCCCAGGCGCAACGTCGCCCTTTGGCAGATCGCGCGATCTCACTCCAGTTGCGAACGACCAGCGCGATTTGGCTCAAGCCGCTGACTAAGCTGACGGCACTGGAGGTCGCCGAGCGTTCGATTCGGTTGATCAATCGGGCGGACTCAGCAGGCATGGCAAGGCCTCTACGGCGTCATCATCACCCTCAGCTCCTCGCGATGGGCACCACCATCATGGCGATGGGAAGACGGCACTCAGAGGGCCCACCGCGCGGACGGGACAGTTCGTGGCTGGGACGTCGGCACAAGACGCCCAGCGGGCAGCTGCATGTGCTTTGAATAAGAGCCAGTGCTCCGGCTAGCCGGTCTCAAGGACGAAGGCGGCACTGACGTACAGCTCTGCTTTCGAGGGCGAAGCGGAATTGTTGTCCCTGATCTGAGACTCACCGATTTGAGGCTGACCTTCGCCTGGTCCAGACGTGCCGACAGGAACATCCCGATCAGAGAAAGCTTCGGAATCTGGCGAGTTCCGTGATGTGATCGGCTAACAAGATTTCCGTTACGAGCGGAGGCTGTGGCGCTGTGTGGATCTCGTAAAGATGACGTGTGTCCTCAGGCTTCGTCATAAACTCTCGTATGCAGTCGTCCAGCGTGCCTTCCGCCAGCTGATAGGAGCTTCTGTCTGCACGTCGTTTGTTGTTTATGGAGGGCCATTTGCGAAGCGTGGCGGGCGCATCGAATCGCATGTGAATGCCATTCGCCTCCATCATCTCTGTTGTCGATCGTTCAATGTGGCTGCTCCGCCTCTGAACAGTCGGGAAATGCCTAATTGCCTCATGCTGCGCCATAAGACATTGCCAGCCTTTGCCGAAGCCGCGTCTGCTTCTTTACAAAATGGCGCGAAGCAGATGCCCTCAAAGATCAGTATTCGCTTGCGGGCAGTAACCCCGCTAAGGCCTTGGCTTCCGATTTGAGAGCCCCGATTGCCACCTTGCGGGCTTTGGCATCGAAGCGCGTCTTGATCGCTGATAGCGAAAGGGCACCCCTCAGGTTGCCGTGTACGTCCATCAACGGCACGGCCGCCGCGGCGGCCTCCGGATCCCGCTCTCCGATCGAAACATAAAAGCCTCTATCGCGGATCTTCTTCCCTTCTACGTTCGTTGGCTCGCGGAATGCAGTGAGAATTCGACCGGCGGCGCCGCAATCAATTGGCAATCGCTGGCCTTCTTCGAGATGATGTCGAACTGAACGTGGAGAATTGACGCGGTAAAGACAGATGCGTTCGTCGCCATCTGCAACATAAAACGATCCAGTTTCTCCCGTTGCCTCAACCAGACGCCGAAGGGATGGCCGGATGACTTCGCCAAGATCCAGACCGCGCTGATAGAGCGCCCCAAGACGCCACAATTCCGGTCCTGGTCGAAACAACCGGTCCGCGCCGCGGACGAGAAAGCCATCAGCTTCCAAGGAAGAGGCCAATCGGAGCACTGTGCTCTTGTAGAGGTCTGTCATCTCGGCAATCTGCGTCAGCGTCATCGCAGACTGCTCCGGGTCGAAACTTTTCAGAATCGCGAGCGCTCTCCTGACGGCGTCAACTCCTATCTTGCTCATCCTTACTCCAAGTTCTGAACAGTAGAACCACCGTAAAATTGAGGTGCTAGAGGCTATCAAATTTGGAGGAAGATAGTTCTGTTTGCCAGAACAGATTGACCTTTTTCACACGCAGGACTATGAGTGCACATAACAGAACGAGTTCTGAAATGCGAGACAATGGAACGCCACCAACGCTGGCCGTTGACTTGCGCGAGGTAATGATCCGCTTCGGCGCATTCATCGCAGTCAAAAGCATGAACGTCCAGGTAGGCGACGCGGAGTTCGTTGCGGTGGTGGGTCCAACCCATTGCGGCAAGTCCACCATCCTGAACACTGTCACAGGCCTCTTCAAACACGCCTCGGAGACGTTCAGATCTTCCGCAAGCCGCTCACGAAACTGAATGATCAGCCCGGCTACATGCTCCAACAGGCGGGCCTAATGCCGTGGAAGATCGCGCAGGACAACATTGGGCTCCGGCTCGTCCTTCAGGGCAAGTCAGTCAAGGAGGCGCGCGCCGAGGCTCGGTTCGGCGTGACGGGGTTTGAGCAGCGTTATCCGCATCAGCTATCAGGCGGGCAACGCAAGCGCGCGGCGATGCAGACGCTCATCACGGAGCCGAGAGTATTTCTTCTGGACGAGCGCTTCTCGGCCCTCGACGTTCACACGCGCCGGCTGATGCACCGCATCCTGCTCCGGCAGGCCGGGCGCCGCTCGTTGATCTTCATCACCCATGATCTCGATGAGGCGATCACGCAGGCTGACCAAGTCGGCGTGATGTCCGCGGGGCCTGCAAGCGGGATGGTCGGCGAGCTCAGGAAGGCGCTGCCTGATCGCCGGGACGTCTCCGCGCTGCAGACCACGGACGAGTTCGTCGCGCTCTATCTCGAAATCTGCTCGCTACCTGGCGCTAAAGTGGAGAAGAGCTATGCCGGCCGAACTAAACTCGTTGTCGCGCAAGGCGCCATATTTGTCGCTCTTGTCCCGATCTCGGAGCTCGGGGTGCGATCAGGCATCATCGACGCCTTCTTGTTTCCGGGGCCGTCGACCCTTGTCGTCGGCAGGATGAGGGAGTGGACGTCGACGCCGAATTTCCGGGGCGATGTTGGAATAACGCTGGTCGAGACGATCCTATCGACTTCAGCCAAAAACTTCACCAATCGCTTCGCCGAGCGTGCGACCCAGCAACTGCAGTAGCAACCGCAGCGGCCGAAGATACCGCAAAGAAGGCTTCGTCAGATGTCCCTGCCGCTCACCGGTATCCGTGTCCTCGACCTGTCGAACGTATTGGCAGGCCCGTTCTGCGGCTACCATCTCGCGCGCCTCGGCTCGGAGGTCATCAAGATCGAAAACTCCAATGGAGGCGATCTCGCGCGGCGCCTTGGCGCCGATCCGCAAAGGGCAGAGCGCCTTCAGGGCCTCTCCTTCGTCGCCGTGAACGCCGGTAAGCAGTCGGTGGCGCTCGATCTGAAGTCAGAAGCGGGAAGAGAAGTGTTTTTCAGGCTGGTGTCCAAGGCCGACGTCCTTCTCGAAAACTTCCGGCCCAAGGTCATGGAGCGACTTGGTCTAGGTTTTGACGCGTTGTGCAAGCGCAACCCACGGCTCATATATTGTGCGATCTCAGGCTTTGGGCAAAACGGTCCTTGGTCCGCCCGCCCGGCCTACGACCAGATCGTCCAGGGCCTTTCCGGCGCGATGAGTATTACCGGTGATGCAGCCACGGCTCCGCTGCGGACCGGCTTCCCGATCTCTGACACCATCGCCGGGCTAACGGCCGCCTTTGCCATCTCCGCGGCACTCGTCGAGCAGCAGCAAATGGGCAGGGGCCGGTTCATCGACGTGTCGCTGCTCGAAGCGACAATCGCAGCTATGGGATGGGTGGTTTCCAATCACCTGAACGGCGGAGTCGAGCCGCGGCCGATGGGGAACGAGAATTTCACGGCCGCACCCTCCGGCACGTTCCGTACCGCAACCGGCCCGCTGAATATAGCCGCCAATGAGCAGAAACACTACCGGATCCTTTGCGATCTGATCGGCCGGCCGGATCTGAAGACAGATCCGCGCTTCGCTAAGCGCGAAGCACGTAAACTGAACCGCGGGGCGCTTAGCGATGAGTTGAATGCGGCCTTGAGCTGCAGGCCTGCGGAGGAGTGGGAGGTACTGTTGAATGCCGCCGGCGTCCCCGCCGGCTGTGTGCTGACCGTTCCGCAAATTTTGCGCGAGCCGCAGTTGCTGGAGCGCGGCTTTATCGAGGCGCTGCCGCTGGGCAGGGCTGGCGAACTACCATTACGCATTACGCGCCCTGGTTTTCGGCTGGATGAGGCGTTTCCTGTCCCCGCACTCCCTCCGTCGCTCGGTGCGGACACAGAGCGATGGCTGGCTCGGCTCGGTTATACCCATCCGGAAATTGAGCACCTTATCGCAAGCGGTGCCGCCGGAACGCGACGTCAAGGAGGAGCTCCGCGGGGCCGCCCGGCGATGGGTGGAGCAGCGTGACGGGCAGGGCGTTGCGCGCAAGCAAGCTTCGGCCGGACATAGGCTGACGAGATCGGAGAACAGAATGAGCGAAGCGCAGCTGCGAGAGCAGGCCGCCCATTGGTGGCGGACCTCCATATGCGACATTGCGCCCGGGCGGATCGCCTACCGCGGATACACCATCGAGGAATTGATTGATCATATTTCCTTCCCGGCAATGATCTGGTTGATGCTGCGCGGCGAGCTACCCACACCGGCGCAGGAGCGGCTGTTGCAGGCTGCACTGGTCGCATCAGTGGATCATGGCCCGCATGCACCTTCTATCGCCATCGCGCAGATGGCTGTCAGTTGTGGGCTTCCGCTCAATGGCGCGATGGCTTCCGCGATCAACACGCTCGGCGACCTGCATGGCGGAGCGGGGGAGCAGGCGATCGAGCTCTACGACGAGGTCCTACGACGCAGCGAGACCAAGAATATGGATGAGGCTGCCGCTGAGGCAATCGATCATTTCACCGCCACGCGCAGCAAATATCTGCCCGGCTTCGGTCACCGGTTTCATCCCGTCGACCCGCGCGCTGACCCGCTGCTCGCACTAGTCGATGCTGCGGTCAGTGATGCTGCCGTCAGCGGTCGCTACGCCAGCGCTGCGCGCGCGATCGAGCGCGTCATGCGCGAGCGCAAAGGCAAGCTCATCCCGATGAACGTCGATGGAGCCACTGCAGTCATCTACGCGGAGCTGGGCTTTGCTCCACCCCTAGCCCGCGGCATCTTCTGCTTGTCACGCGCGGTTGGCATCCTGGCGCATGCATGGGAGCAGACCGGACGCAAGGACCGTAATAAAGGGCCAATGCCCAAGCAGTTCGCCTACAAATATCAGGGGCACCCAAAGCGCGGCCTGAAAGAAGCGCCATGATGTACCTTGAGGGACTGCCGCAGCTCATCCAAATGCGCGTCTTTTCGGCCGTGCACGCCAAATTTCGCCGGCCCGGAGTCCGCTCCGATTGGACGGACGCAAACCGCGTAGGCAAGCCCCGGCTGACTGCTTCATCGAGGGGCCGTCGTTCGATGCGTCTGGAAATCTTTATCTGGTCAATATTCCCTTCAGCCGCATCTTCAGGATTGCACCCGATGGCTTCTGGTCCTTGACCATCGAATTGAGGTTGGCCGAACGGGTTGAATTGCGCTGATGGCCGCATTCTGGTCGCCGACTGCATGAATGGGCTCGTGGAGCTTATGCTGGTCGCGGCACAATCCACACGTTACTCGGTCACCGAATTCCGAGTCGTTCATGGGCTGCAATGGCCTGTATATCGCCTCCACCGGCCTCATCTACTTTAGCGAGTTAGACCGGACTGCACGACCAAACGGACCGCGTGTTCCGCCAGCGTCCGGACCAACGACTAGGTTGCCTGATTTCGAAGGGCCCGAACTGTCTCTTGCTCGATCCGCATTGGTCCGTAGTGTTCATAGCAATGAGGCGCGATAACACCCTTGGCGCGTGCCCTGATGAAAGATGGTGGTGTCGCACACGTAGGTAGGTTTAGCTCATTTTTCGGAACGAGCGGTCCCGTCGCAGATCTTGGCACTTCATAATACAGAAGGATGTAGCCACGTCCTCAAAACAGCGGTACGTTGGCAAGCTGCATCTTTCTGCCATTTCAATCTGCTTGGTTCGAATGGTCTCAGACCGTCGGCCCTTGCGGTCGCGGCGAGCGGACCTGGCGCCAAACCGACGACTTCCACGCCGCTATGAAGAGAGGCCGCGAGCTCGGGGGTAGGCTAGGCCGTTTGCTGGGGGGCTTAGAACGGCACACGCACTTTTCGCTGCGACGTTAACAGTCGGAGACCAAGACTATGATTAACATCTTATCGTCCGTCGCCCTGCGACGTGGCGGGGTTGCGCGACCCGACGCCGGGCCGCGGGCCACTGGGCACCAACGTCCGTAACACCCGCGCAAGGGCGCATTTGGCTCAAGGCGGAACCGCTGCTTAGTGCCCGCCAAAGCTTCGTCGGGTGATCGCGGCGCCGATTTCACGTTGATTTAACTTGCTGCCATTCCCTGCCCTAAGCGATCTGCGTAGTATCTATCAGTCTCGTAGAAGGTGACGATTCGCTTCCGTGCGTTGAGCTGGCAAGTGTGCGACACGCTCTCCGATATCCTCACGATTGGCAAGTCTCTGCGAGTCGCAAGAAGTTCATCAGTAGCACCTGCCCTTGTTGGGTAAGTATCGATTCCGGGTGGAACTGTACGCCATAGGTCGGATGAGAGCGATGTGCGAGGGCCATGATCTCGCCTTCATCCGAACGCGCTGTCACCGTTAGTTGCATTGCGCATGACTCATCGAGCTCAACAACAAGAGAATGGTAGCGGCCAACGCAAAGTGGGGACGGGAGGTTCTTGAACAGTCCGCGGCCGTCATGGGTGACGTATGAGGACCGGCCGTGCATCGGACGACGGGCACGCGCGACGCGTCCGCCGAACACGCTCCCAATACACTGGTGTCCGAGGCAGATGCCGAGAATTGGGAGATGACCTGACAGCTCGCGGATTACGGTTGTCGACAGTCCGGCCTCCATTGGGGTGCAGGGACCGGGGGAGAGGACCAGCGCGTGCGGCTTGAGGCAGGCAAGATCGCTGACGCTGACGACGTCATTCCGGATCACTGCCGTTGCGGCTCCCAGCTGGCGAAAATAGCGGGCAATGTTGAAGACAAAGGAGTCGTAGTTGTCGATGATGACAATCAAGATGCACCAGGTGTGTCAGCACGAAACGCGTCAAATATTCGCTGCGCCTTGGCGAGCGTCTCCTCGTATTCGGCCTCTGGATCCGACATGGCCGTGATCCCGCCTCCTGCATGAAATAGAGCCAAGTCATCGTCGATCGTGACCGTGCGGATCGCGATATTTGTATCCATGTGCCCGTTGAAGCCGATAAAGCCGATCGCCCCGCAATAGACCTCTCGCGCCACCCGCTCGATCTCTGCAATGATCTCCATCGATCGCACCTTGGGCGCCCCGGTGATGGAGCCGCCGGGAAAGCAAGCTCGCAATAAGGTGACGGCGTCTTCATCTACGGCAAGTTCACCCGTCACGGTCGACACGAGGTGATGCACTGAGGCATAGGATTCCAGGGCACACAGCGCTGGAACCTCGACCGACTGCGGCGTACAAACGCGTGACAGATCGTTGCGCAGGAGGTCGACGATCATCGTGTTCTCGGCACGGTCCTTTTCGGACGCGAGGAGGAGTTCAGCGCGGCGCCGGTCGTCTTTGGAATCAGCGGAGCGCGCGGTCGTGCCCTTGATGGGGCGCGTTTCGACCTGCCGTCCATCAAGCTTGAGGAATCGTTCCGGCGAGCTCGAGGCAATGGTCAGCTTGCCGTACCGCAGGAGGGCTGCAAAGGGAGCCGGGTTCAATGACCGTAGCCGACAATAGAAGGCCAGCGGATCAAATGAGCTCGATAAGCGAGCGCTGAAGCGCTGCGCAATGTTCGCTTGGAAGACGTCGCCAGCCAGAATCAAGTCGATGACGCACTGCACCGCCGCCATATAGCCCTCACGGCTGAAGTTAGAATGCCATGCGCCCGCTGTGGCGGGGAAGTCATTCCGCGGCGTCCTTGGGCGGTCGAGCAGCGCTGCAAACTCATCGGTCCGACGACGCGCACGCTCGCGCCGTCGTGCGGGATCCTGCTCCGGCCAGCCGGTCGAGACGATCCAGCATCTGTTGTCACGGTGGTCGAAGCTGATGACCACGTCATAGAAATGCAGGATGGATTGCGGCAACCTCTGACCGGAGATTGCCGGCGCGGGCAGTCGCTCCAGTGTCCTGTTCAGATCATAAGCAAAGAAGCCGGCCGCACCGCCCTGGAATGGCGGCAGATCGGGACGATGCTCTTCTGGGCACCTCGCGAGCAGGCTGCGAAGCGCTCGCCACGGTTCGCCCGCGAGAGCCTCTGTGTTGTAACTCGCCTGTCCGTCCGTGACCGTATAGGTGCTGAACGGCTCGCAGCTCAGATAGGAATAGCGCCCAAGCAGTTCATGCGTTGCCGCGCTGTCGAGAAACGTCAGGTGCGGTCGATGCGCGAGACAGCGCATCGCGGTGACAGGCTCAATCCACCGCAGTTCACGGACGTGCATCGCCTTGTCAGTCACCGACAACGGGCGGCTGGTGGGACGCGCTCCGATTGCGAATCCCACCGTCGTCTGGCACCCACAAGCTTTTGAGACCGATTGCCAGATTAACCCCCGCCAGTTGACCCGAAGCGCTCATTAACTTCGCTTATCGCTACCGTCGAGTGAACCGCGCATCGGCTGATACATTATAGTCGGCCGCGAACCGTAGCTCCCTAAGGGGTCGTACCCGCCTGATCGATTCCTGATACAGATCATGCGCTTTGTACGCTGCCAGCTCCGTCTCGTTGTCGAACTCACCATACACCACCACGTCGATCTCGTTACCAAGCTGGTCGGTCTTGCAATTGCGCGCAATCTCGAGCCGACGTGCATGCGGGATTGTGGTGAGAACCGATAAGCCTTCGATGATTTGCTCGATATGGGCCTGATCCTTGGCGCTGAACAAGACGATGTGACGAATCATGGGTGGCCTTAAGGAGTGATGTCGCAAGGAGGTCGCTTTACTATCTTGGGATCGAGCCCGCTGCAACGGGGGCGCACCCGCAAGCCGCGTCGTGCGGCAAAAAGGTCGGAGGTTTGGCGCGCTTGCGCTTTGCCCGGGGTTTGCAACGGACCTCGCCAGATCTCGTTCGCGGTCATGACGAGGGAAGGGCAAGGCGCTCAATGGTTTGAATGTGGCGCGCGAGCAGACTGCAGGCTTGATCGACGTTGCGCGCCCGCAGGGCTTGCAAAATCAGGCGGTGATCCTGATTGGACCGCGGTCGCCAGCCGCTACTGCGCGCCATCGCGAACACGAGTCGTGAATTTGCAAGCTGTAGTCCGTCAAGGCTCGCGAGCAGGCGCGGCATCGCGCAGGGCGCCACCAGCGCGTGGTGGAAAGCGCGGTTGGCCATTTCAAACTCCTGAATGGTCTGGGCGGTGTCACCTTCAATCAGGGCGAGCTCGATCCGTGCCAAATGGCTCGAGGTGAGCTTTGGCGCCGCATTGCGCAACGCGACCACTTCGAGCGCGGCGCGCATCTCGGCGATCTCCTTCACGGAATTGATATTAAGTGGGGCAACTCGCACACCGTGACGGGGCACGGCAACGACAAGATGTCGGGCCTGAAGTTGCCGAAAGGCCTCGCGCACCGGGACGTGGCTGGAATTGAATTCTCGCGCGATGTGGTCCTGCCGGAGCGGGGCGTCCGGCAGCAGCTCGCCGCTGATGATGCGCTCGCCGATTGCCTCTGCAATGCGCTCCGCGGTCGTCGTATTCTCAGTCATTATAGATTATCTATCATAAACGTTTGCACTCGGGAAGCAGGCGAGTGCCTGGCCATGCACAACGACCAGGCGTCAAAGTCGTATTAGGTGCCCTGATTTTGCGGCATTTCTCCAAATCTAGGCTTATTTCGCGGTCCTTAGGCGCCAACACCACTTTACATCTTTGCCTTGAGCGCTCAGCTGGACGCCTGCAAGCTGCGCCGAAGATCATCTCCTCAATGTTCAAGTACTGTTGCCGTGAGCAAATGTTGTAGATTATATCTTCAATTATCTACGGTAAGCGCTAATAGGAAAGCAAGTCTAAATGGTTCATGGCGTGGGAGTGCAAAGGAACGAAAACGGCAACAGCGCGACGGTTCGCAGTGACTGGGAGCGCGCCGAGGCCGAAGCACTTTATGGCCTGCCTTTTGCCGACCTGATGTTTAGGGCGCAGAGCGTTCATCGCGAGAGCTTCGATCCAAATCACATCGAAACCGCAAGTCTACTCAGCATCAAGACCGGCGGCTGTCCCGAAGACTGCGGCTACTGCGCCCAGAGCGCGTATTACGACACCGGCCTGAAAGCCAGCCGCCTAATGGCTCGCACTGATGTGGTCGCCACCGCGCAGCGCGCCAAGGACGCCGGCGCGAGCCGCTTTTGCATGGCCGCCGCCTGGCGCAATCCAAAGGACCGCGATCTCGATCAGGTCTGCGAGATGGTCAGCGCGGTCAAGGCTCTGGGCATGGAAACCTGCGTCACTCTCGGCATGCTGACCTTGGGGCAGGCCGCACGGCTCGCTGAGGCCGGGCTCGACTTCTACAATCACAATGTCGACACCTCGCCGGAGTTCTACGGCAGAGTCATCACCACTCGCACCTTACAAGACCGCATCGATACACTTGCGCACGTGCGCGAGGCTGGCATCAAGGTGTGCAGCGGCGGCATTATCGGCATGGGCGAGCGTGCCGAGGACCGACTCGGCATGCTCGTGCTGCTCGCTAATCTCCGAAAGCATCCGGAAAGCGTGCCGATCAACCTCTGGAACGAGGTCAAGGGCGTACCGGTCTACGCCACCGCCGAGCGCCCTGATCCGATCGCGCAGGTGCGCCTGGTGGCGACGGCCCGGATCATGATGCCCAAGAGCGTGGTGCGGTTGTCCGCCGGACGGCAATACATAACCGATGAACTACAGGCGTTGTGTTTTTTGGCCGGCGCGAATTCAATCTTCATCGGTGATGTGCTGTTGACGACCGAAAACCCGAAATCCGACCGGGATGCCGATTTGCTGAACCGGCTCGGTATCACGTCCGGGCTTGCCTGAGTAAAGCAGACCAGCGGCGAACACCTCCCACGGAATTTTCAGTCTAGGTGAACAATGCAGATTACTTTGATGAAAGGTAAAATCCATCGCGCCTCGGTAACCGAAGCCGATCTGCACTATGACGGCTCGATATCGATCGATCGTACGCTGCTGGATGCGGCGGGATTTTTGATAAACGAGCGTGTTGAAATCTATAATATCGAAACCGGAGCGCGCTTTGCTACCTATGTGATCGAGGCGCCCAAGGGCTCTAGCACGATAAGCCTCAACGGTGCGGCCGCTCGAGTCGCGATGCCCGGAGAGAAGATCATCATCGTCGCATATGCCTCCTTCGAAGAGGCGGAAGCGAAAATCTTTAGACCACGCGTTGTGCTGGTTGATCAAGAAAATCGCATCTTACCGGGTTGAAAACATGAAGGCCGATGGATGAAGCCTTGTTCTTGGCTGCCAATGGAATTCTGCGCGTAAATGCGACCTGGGAGTGAAGGATGAGCTCGACCCATGCGGCCAAAATGAGAAATTATGCCACGGCCCTGCATGCCTTAAAAGAAGACGACCGGCTGCGCTGCCTCAAGCCGCGCGCTGGCGTCGACTTTTCTTCGAACGATTATCTTGCGCTGGCGAGCGCGCCTCGTATGAAGATGGCCGTCGTGGCCGCGCTCGAAGCCGGCACACCAGTTGGAGCCGGCGGCTCGCGGCTCCTGCGCGGCAATTGCGAGGAACACGAAAGTCTCGAAGCAGAAGCAGCTCAGTTCTTTGGGGCGAAAACCGCGCTTTTCTTTAGCGGCGGCTACCTTGCAAATTTTGCCGTCCTGACAACGCTGCCGCAGCGGGGCGATCTGCTCGTTCTCGCTTCTCTTGTGCACGCGAGTATTCATGAAGGCGCGCGCGCTGGCCGGGCGGAGTTTCGGATAAGCGATCATAACGACGCCCAGTCGGTCGAAGACAAAATTCGTGACTGGCGGGTCAAGGGCGGAACGGGCCGGGTCTGGATCGTGGCCGAAAGTCTCTACAGCATGGATGGCGATTTCGCACCACTTGAAGATCTGGTCGCGCTCGCGGACCGCCACGACGCATTCCTAATCGTTGATGAGGCCCATGCCACAGGCGTTTACGGCAGGCAGGGACGGGGGCTCACGGCGCCGTACGAGGGGAGCGAAAATCTCGTGGTCGTTCATACCTGCGGCAAAGCGTTGGGCGCTGTCGGTGCGCTCGTCACTTGCACACGCGTGCTGCGCGACTTCTTGGTCAATCGTTGTCGCCCGTTTATCTTCGCCACCGCACCGCCACCGTTGACGGCGGTCGCCGTGCGGGAGGCACTCTCAATTTTGCAGGAGGAACCTGAGCGTCAGCAGTGTCTGGCCAAGCTGGTCGCCTTCACCCATCGGGAGATTAGTTTGCGCGGTCTGCGCAGTCCTTCGGACTCGCAGATCGTGCCCCACATCATTGGCGGCAACGCCCATACAATGCGGCTCGCCTCTGCACTGCAGGAGCGCGGCTTCGACGTTCGCGGAATCCGGCCGCCAACCGTGCCGGCGGGAACGGCACGATTGCGAATTTCACTCACGCTTAACGTCAGGGAAGGTGATGTATCCGACATGCTTGATGCGTTGGTCGAAGAGACGTGGGGCGATTCGCGATGACTCAGCGGATCGTGGTGACAGGCACAGATACCGGGATTGGGAAATCGGTCTTTTCCGCAGGGCTCGCCAATCTCCTCGGCGCGAACTATTGGAAACCGATTCAGGCCGGCCTTGAAGGAGAGACCGATAGCGAGCTCGTGGCGCGGCTGGGCAGTCTCTCACCCGATCGCATCGTGCCGGAGCTTTACCGGCTTCGAACGCCCGCTTCGCCCCATTACTCAGCCGAAGTCGACGGAGTTCGCATCGACACAGATGCGATCGATGTGCCGGACAGCGGGGATCGTCCGCTCGTGATCGAGGGCGCCGGCGGGCTAATGGTCCCGCTGAGTGGCGGCACACTTTTTGTCGACGTCTTCGAACGCTGGCGGCTTCCCGTCGTGCTTTGCGCAAGCACGCGACTTGGCACCATCAATCACGCGCTGCTGTCGATAGAAGCTCTGCGAAAGCGCCAGATCCGCATTCTCGGAATTGCATTCATTGGCGAACGCAATTTTGAGCCTGAGAGGGCAATTTGCGAAATCGGACGCGTGCGTTGGTTGGGGCGATTGCCTTGGCTTTCTCCTTTAACGGCAAACGCGCTGCAGGCGGTCTTCAAAGACTCGTTTCTCCCTTGGGACTTCAAACCATGATCAAGACGAAGTCGCCGATCTGGCATCCGTTCACGCAACACGCGCTTCAGGATGAGATGATCAAGATCGTGCGTGGTGACGGCGCTTATCTCCACACCGCGGACGGTCGCCGTATCATAGATGCAATCTCATCTTGGTGGGTCGTGACCCATGGTCATTGTCATCCACATATCGTGCGCGCGATTCAGAAGCAGGCAGGCAAGCTCAACCAGATGATCTTCGCCGGCTACACCCATGATCCAGCTGAAGAGGTTGCTGCGCTACTTTTGAAACTCGCGCCCCGTGGCCTCGACCATGTCTTCTTTTCCGACAGTGGCTCAGCCAGTGTGGAAGTAGCTTTAAAAATGGCACTCGGTTATTGGCATAACATCGGCAAGCAGCGAATACGCATTGTCGTGATGCAACATTCCTATCACGGCGACACGGTTGGGGCGATGTCGGTAGGTGCTAGAAGCGTGTTCAACGCGGCGTACGGGCCCCTTCTATTCGAGGTTACCTCAATCCCGTTCCCCGCGGCAGGTCGTGAGCAGGTGACGCTTGATGCGCTCGAGTCCGTTTGTCGAAACGAAATTCCGGCCGCCTTTATCGTGGAGCCTCTGATATTGGGTGCGGGCGGAATGCTGATGTACCCAGCGTGGGTGCTAAAAGAGATGAAGCGAATCTGCGAAGCATCCGAGGTTCTGTTCATAGCCGATGAGGTCATGACGGGCTGGGGCCGTACCGGAACCTTATTCGCCTGCGAGCAGGCCAATGTGACGCCCGATATTGCCTGCTATTCGAAGGGCCTCACGGGAGGAGCGCTTCCGCTCGCGGTAACACTCTGCCGCGCGGATATTTTTCAAGCGCATTATTCGAAAGACCGTACGCGTACCTTCTTTCATTCGAGTTCATATACCGCTAATCCAGTGGCCTGCGCCGCCGCAAAGGCTAACCTGGATCTCTGGCAAAGTCAGGAATACCGCCAGCGCGTGGCGTCGGTTGCCACCATGCAAGAGCAGGCCGTTGAGCCATTCCGCACCGACCCGCGCTTTGCAAACGTCCGTCGGGCGGGCACCATCACAGCACTCGATCTGCAAACGAGCGATGCCGGCTATCTCGCTAGCATCGGACCGAAGCTTCAGGCCTTCTTTAAAGACCGAAATCTGTTGCTGCGCCCGCTCGGCAATACGATCTATGTGATGCCGCCTTATTGCGTCACGGCGACAGATCTTGACCAAATCTATGCCGCCATCAGGGATTCTGCTGATGCGATGGCTTGAGGGNTGCCTTGGTGCGTGTAGCATTAGGAGCATTTGACCTTTTCGGCGCTTAGGCGNATAGTTATCTACCTGAATATCAATCTACAGCAAACTTTAGAACCGATCTGAGAGAGTGTTGCTGATACACCAGATACCAAACGCGCCCGTAGATGGCGTGAATTCGCTAATATTGCTGATAGCGCTACGGCAGCGCGACCCAAAGACGCTCCCCATGAGGAAAGCGCAGCTGAGAAGTTCTTCTTTGATGGTCCGCGGTCAAAAACGTCTCCGCACGTTCTTATGAGGAACGCGAACACCTCGGCTTCGCCAAGGCAGCCGCAAAATCTACATCTTACCCAGCCCACAGTGAACATGCATTTCGAGCAGCTGGAGGTAAAACCGGATGCTGCCCTCTGACAGCGCAAAAGCCAGCGACGAGATCGGGTGAGTGCTGTCACACGCACCCCATCAGCCCAGCTAGTTGAAATCGGTCGAAGAAAGGCGTGCGATCGCGGGATTTAACCGCCGACGCGCCGCTCATTGCATTAATCAAGATGAATACATTCGTTACAAATTGGAAATCTCAGCGAAGCACTTCGATTGAGCGGTCGCTTTCACCAAGGCGGCGCACATCAGGGTCAAACTCTTGCGCGCATTGCCCGTACGCTAATGGGGAGACTTGGCATCGCCGGCGCGGCATTTCACGTGCGGGCGTGATGCTGAGGCGAAGAAAGTGCAGGGGGTATCCACCTAACTCCGACAGGAGGCGAGATGCGCAACAGCTCCCATATTCCCTACCACGGTCCAGTGAGGTGCTGTGCGATATGCGGCGGAAAGTTCGGGCTGATCCGCCACTACTGCTGGCGAACGGCCCTTTGTTCCATGAAATGCGTCGACCGCCTCAAGGCGCGGCGGGAGGCCGACCACAAATGGCTTCGCTGGTTGCGAGCGGCTTAATAGGTGGCACCGAGACGCCGCGGGAGACGGGGTCGGGGCAGAAGCGCATTAGCGGAGTTGAGAAACTTGTCATTAGAATTCGGTGTGACGCATTAAAGAGTAACATGGAAGTATCAAGTGACAGAGACGTCGGCAACAATCATCGACTTTACAGCTTACAGGATGAACAAGCGTGCCGCGGCTGACCTGTCGCGCGACGTAATTTGGTTGACTGCGCCATATCCAGCGGTCGCATCCTTGTATCTCTTCTGGCCGTTTCTGGCCTGGATCCCGTTTGGTTTGCTGGATCCGTCCGTGTCGGAACAGGAGCCTTCGTGAGCAGTCCCCGGACGCGGCGCGGGGAACTAGTGACGGAGATGGATGCGCGACTGTTAACGTTTGTGCGTGGGTTCCCAATTTTGGAGACGAGATCGTTCTTGCCAGCATTGACAGTTTTCTCTCGACTTCCATAGGAAGCACTGACTGCAGGGATACGAGGCAAGCGATCGATCGAGATCTATAATAAGTCAAAGTTAAGAGCAGCCTCCTTGAACGTGTCGCGATTCCAATGCTGCAGCGGTGAATGGTGGAGGGACGTCGTGTCGCCTGGGCCGCCGCGTACACATGATACGGCACGCATGGCCGATCCATCGTCGAAGTATCCTGGTCGGAGATAGTGTTGGCAATGTCGGCCTGGGATTCGGCAAGACAGCGTCTGTCAGCATGGCCTAGGGAATTATCCCTTAGATGCGGCTGCTGCGCAGACAGGCAAACCCATGCTTTGCTTCTGGCGGAACGCCGGAGGACCATCTCGGTCTCACCCCCGGAGTGTTAATGTCATGCGTAGATCCGAGGTGCTGGGAATGAAAGCCGACCAAACGGGAGTGTGCTAAGATATACGTAGACTTGCACTGAATAGGTGTTTTCGTGGATGAGCAGTTTTTAAAGGACCGGGCCCAGATCATTCGCGATCTAGCGGACAAGGCAGACCCTTTCACTAGAAAAAGGCTGCTGGACCTAGCGGAACGGTATGATAGACGTATAAGACCGACGGTCTCAGATGACAAAGCGCGGCGAAACTAGTTGGTCGTGGAACTGTTCCGACCGATCAGGCGACTCACCATTGATTGCACGTGGCCGATTTCGTGGTCGACATCCATGAGCGACGCTCTGGAGTCCGCCTGAAGGGACCCGACCGCACGTTTTCTTCAGAGCCGCTCGCGCCTGAAGACGCGGAGGCGGCTTATTACATTACGAGGACGTCAATCGCCCGTCTTGCGGAGGCGTCCTCTTCTCGAAATTAGGATGGGTGACCGTACGCCGGCATTTACGAACAACTGTTCGCCGAGGCTAATGACCTGTATCTGCGCGAGAACCTGCTCGCACCATGCGTTTTTGCGGTCAAAGCCATTGAGATCCTGCAAATCAATCTCTTGCCGGATGCAGAAAAAAGGCCGCGCGAATGTTACGCGCGGCCAAGTCAGGGAGGAACGCCCCAAGGGGCGGCTGAAGGAGCATCGAGATGAGTAGATCGATCACTCACCGAGAACTCCAAGCTGTGAGAGCATCAGTGTTACGAGATGCTTTTTTATTCGTCTCTAGTCGCGCGAAGTGATCGAATACTTGAGTTCTTGCGCGGTTTGGCGGTAATTTTTGTACATGTCTCGCATCTTTTGTGCAAAGATGATCAGCTGGACGCATCGTTCAGCTCGACGTATCGGTCGGTCTACCGCGATAAGCCCGGATACCTAAGGAGGTCACCGTTCCCTTCTTTGTTCAGGCGGGATGTCGTTTCGGCGACACTCATCACGGGTTTCGGTGATCTATTACAAGCCTGTACGTGACGTGCGCTGCGAGTTCAGAATCGTGAGAAGCTACAGACCTATGGGAATGTCAACGTAGCGCATCGATGGCTCGTCGGCGTCCGCCGGACCGAGCTGGTCCGAAGCCGACTGGCAAGCCGCAAGCGCTGCCGATGTCTGCTCTATGGCCTGCAAAAGCGAAGCATCACGCGGATATGGCGCGGCCAAAATGGTCGTTTCGGAGTGCGACGGTGGACGGTTCGAGTCCGCAGACGACAGAATGGATGACATGCCGCTCGAAGGCCACGAGATCGGGGGTGCCCGTAACTTTCAAGCACGGGCCAGGAAGGTGATGCGGCAGTCGTGCCTGAACGGGCCGCTTTTTTTTGGCCAAGGTGGTCGCTGAGCCGATGCAGGCGATAGAGATGCGCGGAGGTGGGCAACCTTCGGTCAATGGCTACGTCAGCGCATGGGTACGGCGATGCGACAGTAAGTTTCGGCAAGATATGGGTGTGCCTCGCGATATAGCATGTAGGCGCGTGCAGAGTTGGAGGCGGTCGCCTACCGATTTTCCTGCGGCGCTCACCACCGCGGAAATGTTCGGACCTTTGCCGAGCGGATGCCGGGCGTGCCGCTGCTCGCCAACGTGACCGCCTTCGGCAAGACGCCGTTTCTTGCGGCGGCAGAATTCGAAATAACTAATCAATGGTGATCTGGCTCGTGTCGGCGCTGCGGGTGGCGAATAAGGCGCAGGAAGATGTGTAAGCTGGGATCGCGCAACCGCCGCACCCACATGATTGTCGATCGAATCCAGACGTGCGCCCAACTCTATGCCGCGATCGGGCCACACGACGACGAGGCTAGATGCCTCCGTTCTCCAGACAATCGCTCCGAACCGCACAAAGAATTATCGAGAGGTTGACGGAACAGTCCTCTTGCAGGTAATCGGAGATGTCGAGGTTCTCCGGATGGATCCGGAGCTAAGAGGGAAGCCGGTGCGATGCCGGCGCTGCCCCGCAACTGTAAGCGGCGAGCCGCTGTCCAATAGAAGCCACTGAAGCCACGCGGCTTTGGGAAGGTCGGATAGCGGCGACGACCCGCGAGCCAGGAGACCTGGCCCGACAATATATTCGTCCACGGGCGGGGTGTCCCGGTGGTGCGCCAAGCAGTTGCCGCTTTCCGCGGCTTTTCTGCGCGCGTCCGCCATGGCCTTTGCTCCCAACATGGGGTTGAAGCTATGTCTCTTCTCTCGATTCCTGTCGCTACCCTCGGTACGCCGCGCATCGGTCCGCGCCGCGAACTCAAACTCGCGCTCGAGAGCTATTGGGCCGGAAAATCTGACGAAACGCAGCTTCTTGAGGCCGCGGCTGCGCTTCGCGCCGCCAACTGGGCGCGGCAGAAATCGCTCGGCGTAACCGTTATTCCTTCAAACGACTTCTCGCTTTATGACCATGTGCTCGATACCAGCGTGATGGTCGGTGCCATTCCGGAAATTTACGGTTGGAGTGCAGGCCCTGTTTCGCTCAAAACCTACTTTGCGATGGCACGGGGCGTGCAGCGCGATGACCATGACGCGAATTGCGGTCACGCCGAGCACAGCGCGGCAGCGCAGGAGATGACCAAATGGTTCGACACCAATTATCACTACATAGTGCCGGAATATCACAAGGATCAGACCTTCACGCTTTCCTCTCGCAAGCCGATCGAGGAGTACGAAGAAGCGAAAAACCTGGGTTATCAGACGCGCCCGGTGCTTGTTGGTCCGGTCACCTTTCTCAAGCTCGGCAAGAGCGCCGATCCTGCATTCGATACGCTGTTGCTTCTCGATAGGCTGCTGCCGGTCTATGTAGACGTTCTCCGCGAACTCACCTTAAGGGGCGCCGAGTGGGTGCAACTGGACGAGCCATGTTTGGTCCTGGACCTCGATGCTGCCACACGCGACGCGCTGCGCCGGACCTACACCTATCTGGCGAAAAAGGTTCCCGACGTGAAGATCATGCTCGCTACCTATTTTGGAACGATCGGCGATAACCTGGAAGCCGCTTTGACGTTGCCGGTTGCGGGCCTTCACATCGACCTGGTCCGCGCCCCGGAGCAGTTGGACGTGATTGTCGCCGACGCTCGAAGGGATCTTGTCATTTCCCTCGGAGTCGTCGATGGCCGCAATGTCTGGCGTTCGAACCTTCCAGCGGTGCTCGACCGGCTCGAACCTGCCATCGCAAGGCTCGGCAAGGACCGCGTGCAGATTGCACCCTCATGCTCGCTGCTTCATGTCCCGATCGATCTCGAACTAGAGACCGATCTCGATCTCGATGTGAAAAGCTGGCTTGCTTTCTCCGTCCAGAAGATCGGAGAACTCGCAACGCTGGGCCGCGTGCTGGCTAAAGGATGGGAGGAAGCGGCGGATGTACTTGAGGCTTCGGAGGCCGCGGCCGTCGCGCGCGAAACGTCACCCAACGTTCACAATGCGAACGTCGCCAAGCGAATGGCTGCAATCGATGGCAGCATGCGGCGTCGTCACAGTCCTTTCGCCCGGCGCGCCGAGGTTCAGCGCGCGCGGTTCCGATTGCCGACATTTCCAACGACGACGATCGGATCGTTCCCGCAGACGCTGGAGGTTCGCAACGCCCGCGCAGCCCATTCCCGGGGAACAATGAGCGACGCACAATACGAGCAGTTTCTCAAGGAGGAGACGGCGCGTGCGGTGCGCTGGCAGGAAGACATTGGTCTCGACGTTCTCGTGCATGGAGAGTTCGAGCGCAATGACATGGTGCAGTATTTCGGTGAGCGGCTGTCCGGCTTCGCATTCACCAAGCATGGTTGGGTTCAGTCCTACGGCTCGCGATATGTCCGGCCGCCCATCCTGTTTGGCGACGTCTCCCGGCCGACGCCGATGGCGATGGAGTGGTGGCGCTTCGCGCAATCGCTGACCAAGAAGCCACTGAAGGCGATGCTGACTGGGCCGGTGACGATCCTGAACTGGTCATTCGTCCGTGATGATATTCCACGGAGCGAAGCATGCCATCAGATCGCGCTCGCGATACGTGACGAGGTGATCGATCTGGAGAGGTCCGGCGCGATGATGATCCAGATTGACGAGGCTGCGCTCCGAGAAGGATTGCCGCTGCGCAAGTCACAATGGAAGACCTACCTCGGCTGGGCAGTAGACAGCTTCCGCATCTGCTCGGCTGGGGTGGCCGACGAGACCCAGATCCACACCCATATGTGTTATTCAGAGTTCAACGACATCATCGATGCGATCGCGGCAATGGATGCCGATGTCATCTCGATCGAGACGTCACGGTCAAAAATGCAGCTGCTTGATGCCTTCAAGAGCTACAAATATCCAAACGAGATCGGACCGGGCGTTTACGACATCCATTCGCCGCGCGTCCCGGATGCAGCCGAGATGAAAAATCTCATTGCGCTGGCGCGGCAGCGGCTTTCCGATGCGCAGCTCTGGATCAATCCCGATTGCGGCTTGAAAACGCGCCGATGGGAGGAGGTGCGTCCCGCGCTAACCAATATGGTCGCGGCTGCCCGTGAATTGCGGGCGGCGTCCTGATCCCAGTTGCCGATCTCCGACGTCTTTTTTCACAGGGGGCGCCGATGCGTTTTCTAAATCAAATGCCTCCCGCTTTGGAAAGGAGGAGCCCTGTTGCGTGATTTATCGCTGGTGGGAGCGATGTAGCGTGGTGGCGAGAAAACGATCCTGAAGTTGGTCGGAAGCAAGGCTCAAACGATCGAGGGGAACGAAATGCTCTCGATCCATCTCGGTACTGCTGGAGGGTTGAGTTATTGAGTTGAGTGTTTGCCGACTTTGGGAACCGGAACGGCGAAGCGTCGGACGATTTGCGAATGGTCGACGCGGATCCGGACCATTCGTATCGTCTTGCCCGGTCATGTGAGGTCAGGCCGGAGGGCGCTTTCGCTTCCTCGTCTCGCGGGCGAACCAATCGTCTTCGTTCGCCTGAGACAAGGCGACCTTTTCGCGCTGGAAGATCGCTGGGCTCATCAGTAGGTGCCATTGTCGAAGGCGTCGCGAGAGATTACTGGCTGCACTGCTGCTACCCACGGCGCTCCACGCCACCTCCGTCGCTATCCCCCACCCAACAGAGCAAATCCGACAGCCAGGGCGAAAACGGCATCGGAGAAAACTTTGGCGTAAGGTCGCAAACCCGATGAACCAGAGTCTATTGCTAATCGCAAAGTAGGCAAAAATATTGCTCCGTAGCGGAGCGTCCTTGTCGTGATGCGCTTCCAAAGCTCTTCCTGCCTTCTGAAGGCGTGAACAGCACCAGGCCGTTGTTCGTTCTGCGCCTTCTATCCTGTTCGCCTGATTTCCAGACGGAAGGCGCGGCGCTAGCGCACTAACGCTAATCACAGTTCCGGAAATCACAAATCACTTGAGGCGAGCAGGTGCGTCGAGTTTAAATGATCTGATACGCGATTTGATTGAAGTGATTCGGAGAGAAGAACATGCCCAAAGGCAAGGTGAGGCTGTTTAAGGAGGATAAGGGTTACGGCTTTATAGGGCCTGACAGCGGTGGTGAAGACCTCTTCTTCCACGTGAGCAGCTTATCGCCCGGTGTAACGCTCAAGCAAGGCGACCGCGTCAGCTATGAAACCGCTGTAGACCACAGGACGGGACGTGGTCGAGCCGAAAAGGTCGTGATCGATTGATCATAGAGACTTGGGCAGATTCATCCCGGCCCATACGAAGGCTTATTAGCGAGGGCGTCAGAGCGCCTTTCGCTTCTCCGACACGATATTGGTCTGCGAACAGAACTTGCTGCACTATGCTACCGGAGTGGCCAACNACCCGACAGCGCGAGAATCACGCACTCGACCAAGCTTGCGGCATACCTCGTANCTCCAGTTTACGATAAAGTCGGCAGGCGCTATCTCGAGTCGGTTGGCATGCAACGTGTAATCGCGAACGCCGTGCATCTCGCAAAAACTTTCGTTTGGCGAGATCTATAGCCTGCGCATTGTCTAAGACATCCAAGTCCACTATGCCCTCACAGATGTCACACTACTTGGCCGTTCTCGCCGAGGACATTCTTATAAAATCGAGCGATAATGCGCGACATACATATGATCTTGCTTTACCCGTCCAGAATGAACCGCCAGGTTTAGTTTCCCGACTGACATTGATTGATCTTCGTCAACTTGCCGGAATGCGTCGGGGTCGGAGCGCCTGCTTATTCACATCGGCCAACCTGAATTCGTTCGACTTGAGCTCGCTCAATGTGACCAGCTAACCTCGCGTGCTTGAATAGCCTAATCGACAGCGAGGGCTCGCCTTGTACAATTTTCTCGAACAGACGGTTGCCCATTACATGACGCGAGAGCCTCGGACGGTTTGGCGCGATATGACGGNTGTGCGAACTTGGCAACCTTTTCGAGAAGGAAGATTTCAATGCCTATCCGGTNCATGGACGGATCGCATGTGGTCGGCATCATGTCCAAGCTTGACTACCTGTCCTGCTTCGTTTTCAGCCCGGCGCGCATCCTCCCGCGCTACCCCGACCTGATGCAGCGGACGACCGTCGATCTGATGAGGGCGGAATTTATTTATGTCGCGCCGTCAACGAGGTTGACCCGCGTGCTGGAGCTGATGATCAACCACCGCGTTCGCAGCATGCCGGTGCTCGACAGCGAGCAGCGGCTTGTCGGCATCATTTCGAGGAAGGACGTAATGCGAGCGCTGCAGGATTGCGCCACGGCGGATGCTGTTTCTCGCCCGATCTCCTAGGCGACTGCCTTGATGCACCTTCAATCTTCGATCTCAGCAATAGATATGCGAACGATAATCCCGTGGCGTGGTAGGCGCGATTCGTTCCAGTCGTTGCCTAATCGTCAATCGTCTCTCCAACATGATGGTCGAAGTTGGATTGATCTGGACGAGGTCCAAACGAACGCAATGTTCCAGAGTTCGGATTGGTGAGGTGGAACCGCGCTTCCGCTTCCGTTGTTCCGTCGCGGACCACGCGCAGGGCGGCGAACCGATTAGCCCGCCCATCGAGACATAAAATCAAATCGCATCCTGGCAGAGTGAGGAATTAGTGTAACACCCAGCCACCTCCTTAGTTTTCCTCGTCCGGCCGCAGTTTTGCGATGCGACGCGCTTCGCCGCGGGCCCGCCGAGCGCGGCGTCGATCCTGAACCAGGGGCGCAACGATCATATGGCAGGTACCCGCGCCGCGTTTGGGGAGAGCCCGGCTCTTACGAGAAAAGTGCGATGGCAGAATCGGCTTCAGAAAAAGGTTGTTCGTGGCGATCCTGCTCTGTTCAAAGCCAGCTTGATTGGTGGTGGGAGCTGCTGCGGGCTTTATCAGGCCCGTGATAATTATGCTGACGAGCGGCCGGAGCGGGGTGACCGTCTGTTCACGAGGTTGTGCAGCAGGCCAGAGACTGCGATAGCCGGGCGCGCGCCTCGATCTGGAGCGATCTAGAAGCCTTGGATCTCATTGAAAGCTCGGGCTCGCCTCCTCAACGACGTCCGCGGGGCCGCCGAACGGCATAGCCCACGGCATCTCCGGCGATGATCTGCATCAACCACTTCATACCTACGGACGCTACACTGCATCAGCCGCGGGAAAACGCGCGCATGAGGCGTCTGCGGGCTGCGATCGGAGGAACGTGTGAAGATTTCGGGTTCGAGGGAAGGAACACATTGGCAATCGTGTCACGATTGCACAGCGAGGGGCTTTGCCATCTGCGCAGCGCTCAACAACACCGAATTGCGCGAATTGGCCCAGCTGTCGCGGCATGTTCGTTTCGAATCCGGCGCCACTGTATTCGCACAGGCAAACATAGCCACGTCATTTTTCAGCGTGCATAAGGGGATTCTGCGTATCTACAAGCTGCTGCCGGACAGCCGGCGCCAGATTGTCAGTTTTGCATTGCCGGGTGATTTCCTCGGGCTCTCCACCTTGCCGCGGCACGAGTTCTCCGCTGACGCGATCGGCCGCGTCGCGTTGTGCCAGGTCGCCAAAGAGTCGTTCGCGACATTCTCCGAGAACCGGCCGCGGTTGCTGTGCCGTATGATGGAATTGGCGGGCCGCGAGCTGGCCCGGGCACAGGAACATATCGTCTTGCTCGGACGGCGATCCGCCGAAGAGAAGATAGCCAGCTTCCTGATCGGCTGGCGCGACCGACTGAATGGAATTGGACGTGATGGAGAAATTCTGACGCTGCCGATGAAACGGCTGGACATCGCGGATCATCTGGGGCTCACCATCGAGACGGTGAGCCGTACCTTCTCGAAGCTCGAACGTGGTGGTGTGATCCAGATCTTTGCTGGTGGCGTCGTCCTGTTAGATGCCGCGCGCGTCGAATCGTTGTCTGCGGGCGTAAGTTGAAGCGCGTCGAGTTGGGTTCTTTTACCTCTTTTGATCAAGGTCAAAGACGCATCCCTTGAAACCGCGATATATTCGCATCGACTTTAATGGAGTTCGTCATGTCCGCTGCGCTCTTGGTTTCCGCCGCTGTCATCTCGGTCTTTGTGATTATCGCCGCTGTTCTTGCTTGGGCCAGTGTCCAATCACCGGGGTCGCATCAGGCGGCACCGGGAGAGCGCAAGCGTCGTCCATTCTGATTCCTAGTGAAGTCGCTGGAGCTGGTGCAACACGCCCGCCGATCGTGCGGGTAGCTCATCGGGCTGATCCCAATCAAAGACAACACAGCGAACCGGGCTGACGGGGCAGACGCCCATGCAAAGAGAATTGCACATGCAGCAAGTTCAATCCGCGACATGGATGACTCACGGTGAAGCGGGGCTGATGCTATTCTTCTCGATGGCAGCTTTCGTTTGCGTGTTCGCAGCAGCCATGGCGCTGGACGCGCCGTTCGCGTTCCATGCTTCGCTCGCTGCAGTGGCAAGCGGCGCTGCGTCGTTCACGATCATGAACCGGTATCTCGATCGTCCCGTCTCGCTGCCGCCCCAGGAAATTAACGGCAAGCCGAACTACAATCTCGGTCCGATCAAGTTTGCTTCCTTCATGGCGATGTTCTGGGGCATCGCCGGATTTGCGGTTGGCTTGTTGATCGCGTCCCAGCTCGCCTGGCCCTCCCTTAATTTCGATCTGCCGTGGACCAGCTTCGGCCGCTTGCGGCCGCTGCATACGTCGGCCGTCATCTTCGCCTTCGGCGGCAACGTGCTGATCGCAAGCTCACTCTATGTCGTGCAGAAGACCTGCCGCGTGCGCCTGGCGGGCGATCTCGCCCCCTGGTTCGTCGTCATCGGCTACAACTATTTCATTCTCGTTGCCGGCACCGGCTATCTGCTCGGCGTCACCCAGTCTAAGGAATATGCCGAGCCGGAATGGTATGCGGATCTCTGGCTGACGATCGTCTGGGTGGTGTACCTGCTGGTGTTCCTAGGGACCATCATCAAGCGAAAAGAACCGCATATCTTCGTCGCCAACTGGTTCNCCTCGCCTTCATCGTCACCATCGCCGTACTGCATCTCGGCAACAATCCTGCCGTGCCGGTGTCGATATTCGGCTCGAAGTCCTACGTGGCCTGGGCCGGTGTCCAGGACGCCATGTTCCAGTGGTGGTACGGGCATAACGCGGTCGGCTTCTTCCTGACCGCCGGCTTCCTCGCCATCATGTATTACTTCATTCCGAAGCGCGCCGAGCGGCCGATCTATTCCTACCGCCTGTCGATCATCCATTTCTGGTCGCTGATCTTCCTCTACATCTGGGCCNCCTGCATTACACGGCACTGCCGGACTGGGCGCAGACACTCGGCATGACGTTCTCGATCATGCTGTGGATGCCCTCATGGGGCGGCATGATCAACGGCCTGATGACGCTGTCGGGTGCCTGGGACAAGCTTCGCACCGATCCCGTGCTGCGCATGCTTGTCGTGTCGGTCGCCTTCTACGGCATGTCGACCTTCGAAGGGCCGATGATG
>NZ_LLYB01000035.1:0-51600 GCF_001440475.1 Bradyrhizobium lablabi
CATGGCCTTCGCCGGAAGGGGCGGAGGTTTCGGCGGTCGAGCGGCGATGGGAGGTGGTGGCGGCTTCCGCGGCGGTGGCGGCGGCGGCTTCCGGGGCGGCGGCGGGCGGCGCTCCGACATTGAGCTGAAGCACGACATCACGCTGCTCGGTCATCTCCGTAACGGTCTCGGCTATTACCGCTTCAGCTATCTCGGCAGCACCAAGTCCTATGTCGGCGTGATGGCGCAGGAAGTGCAGATGGTGAAGCCGGACGCAGTGACCCGCGGCGGCGACGGCTATCTGCGCGTTCACTACGACAGACTCGGACTGAAATTCCGGACCTACCGCGACTGGGTCGCGTCAGGCGCACAGATTCCGACGCAATCGAGGATGTGACCATGACGATCCGCCATTCCGTCGGCTCCATTCGTACCCGGTCTTTCATTCCGGCTGCTGCGGTCATGCTGTGTCTGCTGTCGTTTCCGGCCGGCGCGCAACAGGCCTTCAAGACTCCCGATGAAGCGGCGGCTGCGCTGGCAGATGCCGTCAAGTCGGGGGCCGAGAAAAGCATCCTGCAGGTACTTGGCCCTGATGGAGCGGACATCGTCTCCTCCGGCGATGACGTCGCCGACAAGGAAACGCTCGACCGCTTCACCACGGCCTGGACCGCGAAGCACTCGATCAAGAGCGAGGGCGACAACAAGGCGACGATAATCGTTGGCAATGACGATTTCCCGTTCCCGATTCCGCTGGTGAAGAACAAGGCCGGGTGGGAATTCGACACCGCGGCGGGGCGCCTCGAAGTCCTGTACCGCCGCATCGGCCGCAACGAGCTCGATGCGATCCAGACCGCTCTCGCTGTTGTCGATGCGCAGAACGAATATGCGGAGAAGGATCGCGGCGCGGGCGTTGGCGTCTACGCGCAGCGCATCGTCAGCACATCCGGCAAGAAGGATGGGCTCTACTGGCCGGGCGACGACAGCCCGCTTGGCGAGCTCGCCGCGAAGGCGTCCGCCGAGGGATACAAGGCCGGAGAGGAGGCCACTCCCTATCACGGCTATTACTTCAAGATCCTGACGCAGCAGGGGGCGAATGCGCCGGGCGGTGAACTCAACTACGTCGTGAAGGGAAAGATGATCGGCGGCTTCGCGCTGCTTGCCTGGCCTGCCGAATACGGCAATTCGGGCGTGATGACCTTCCTGGTCAACCACAATGGCGTGGTTTACCAGAAGGACCTCGGCGCCCGCACCGCCTTGCTCGCCCTGCGTATCGCGCGGTTCAACCCCGACCAGACCTGGAAGAAGGTCGATACATCCTCCAACTAGGTGATGCGATCAAGGCTGTCGTTCGACGTGGGCGCGGATTGCATTTGTTTCTGCCTCGATCCAACCATGCTCACGCGCTTTCGCGACCATCTCGGCAAAGGCCCGTTCCCAGCTCTCGTCGTCGGGACAGCCGTTCAACGTCGGCACCAGCTGGATGGGAACGAGGGCATTGCGGTCATCGACAAAAGTGATCCCCTGCCACGCGCGCGACTCGGCACTTGCTCCGCCTTTCAGCACGAGCTTGAACCTGCGGAAATCAAACGGCTCTGTTAGCTGGATTTCACCTTCCGACGAGCATTCGACGATCATGCGTCGGTCCGTTCCGGATCTGGGACTAGCGCTGGGGCAATGTCCGTAGCGCGCCTTGAAAATTGACCAAAGGGTCGCCGGTACCTCCCCGGGTGGCCGCGATCCTTCCGACGAACAGGCCGTGGGTGCCGACCACGTGGTGGTGATGCAGCACGCACTCCAGCGCGCCGATGGCGGATCGCAACAGCGGCACGTCGAGGATGCCTTGCTGCCAGGCCGCCGTCTCGAAGCGCTGGACACCTTTGACACCATCCCGGCCGGCAAAACGCATGGCCAGATCCTGTTGTCCGTCGCCAAGCAGGCTCACGCCGAAACGGCCGGAGGCGAGGATCGCATCATGCGTTTCCGACGTCAGGTTGACACCCACCAGCAGGCAGGGTGGATCTATGCATAGCGAGGTGACCGAACTCACCGTCAGGCCACGCCGCTCGGTCTCCGTTCCGGTCGCCACGACGGCAACGCCGCTCGCCAGATTCCGCATGGCCTCGCGAAACTCCGCCGCCTCGACGGAGCGGACGTCGCTCATCGGAAAAAACTGACAGCCCATGTGGTCCTCCAGATCGCCCGATCCTGACGACTGCTCTATGCCGGGGCTGCTTCCCCGGCGATCTTGCTGTCGTCGGATCGGCTTGAGCGGAGTTCGCGCCGGATCGCCGGAATGATCTTGCTGCCCCACAGATCGATCTGACGGAGCATCGTGCGCTGGTCGAAATCGCCGAGCTGGGTCTGGAGCGCGATATGGGACGGCTTCAAAATGCTTATCTCCTCCAGCATGCGATCGATCACCTGGTTGACGCTGCCAACCGGCAGATTGCTGCGCATCGTCTCCAGGCTCATGTCATTCGGTCCGGCTTCCTCCTTGATCAGGTAACCGTCGTCGCTTTGGGCGCGCCGGAATTTCAGGCTTTCCGACAGCCGGCGCTGGAAGCGGGCATTGTCGAGGTAGGAGTGAATTTCATTCTCATTGTCGCTGGCATAGGCGCAGCGCAGGAAGCCGAAATGCGTGTCGTCGATCGAGCGTCCGTCCTTGGATGCAATGCCTTCGAGTCGTTCGCGCAGCGCCTTGATGGCGTCGAGACCATTGAGAAGGGCGGTCACGAACAGGTTGTGATTGTCGCTGATAGCGCGGCCGAGCGTTTCCGGATGCCCTGATGTCACCCAGATCGGCGGCATCGGCTTCTGTATCGTACGAACGGCGATAGCCGTCGGCGGCATCTGAAGGTGCTTGCCGGAGTAAGAGAATATCCGCTCCTGCATCCCCGCCTGAAGGACGTCGTAGAACTCTGCGAACAGGGAATGCGAGTTCTTCAGGTCGACGCCGAAGCGGTCGAACTCGAACTGCTGGTAGCCCGAGCCGATGCCAAGATCGAGCCGGCCGTTCGAGACCGTATCGGCAAAGCCGATCTCGCCCAACAGCCGCGCCGGATTGTAAAGCGGCAGCACGCAGACGGCGGAGCCGAGCCGGATCCGCTTGGTCAGGCCGGCGCAATGCGACACCATCATCAGCGGCGAAGGACACAGGCTGTAATTGTTGAAATGATGCTCGGCGTACCAGGCCGTATCGAAGCCCGCCGCTTCGGCGGTGACGGTCTGTTCGACGGCATTATTGATGACCTGCTGCGAGGTTTGGTGATAGCCGCGCTGTTGAGCCAAAATGAATACGCCGAATTCCATCGGATGCGTTCCTCACCATTTGTGTTTCGGCCCCGTGCGGCCGCTTCAGGCAAAGTTATGGCCTTGTGGTTTTTCGAACAATTGGCGTAATCTGAGCATGTCTTTTGCAGAATCTGAAAAGATCGATGAATCGCCTCCAGGCCATGGAATTGTTCGTCAGCACCGTCCGCGAGGGCAGCTTTTCCGCGGCTGGCCGAAAAGCGGGGCTGTCTCCGGCGTCGGTGTCGCGCTATGTCGGCGAGCTCGAGGCCCAGCTCGGGGTGCAATTGGTCAATCGCAGCACCCGTCATCTAGGACTAACCGAGGCCGGCAAGATCTTCTTCCAGCGCACCGAGCAGGTGCTGCATGGCATCGAGGATGCCGAGGCCGCGGCGCTTGCCTTGCAAAGTACGCCGCGAGGAACGCTCCGGGTTCATTCGCGAACGCTGTTCGGCATCAAGGTGCTTTCGCCGCTGATCCCGCAGTTTCAGAAGCTATATCCTGAGCTGAAGGTCGAGCTTCGTCTGTCGGAACGGCGCGTCCAGCTTCGCGAGGAGGAATTCGACATCGATTTCCAGATCGCCGCGCCGAAGGATCCGGGCCTGATGCAGCGCAGACTGGTGAGGAGCGAACGCATTCTGGTGGCATCGCCGGACTATGCCAGGCGAATGCCAAAGCTGCGCGGCCCGGAAGATCTGGCGGGGCACAACTGCCTGACCTACTGGATGGGAACTGAGGATGTGGTCTGGAAGTTCATGCGCAAGAACCGGCTTCGCGAAATCGTTGTGCCGTCCTCGTTCAGCAGCAACAACGGCATCATCCTGTGCGATCTCGCCGCGCAGGGGCACGGCATTGCCTTGCTCGACGACTACACGGTCGCGGACGAGTTGAAGAGCGGACGGCTGATGCGCCTGCTGCCGGGCTTCCGCGTCACCAACTCGACCTTCGACGAGGGCATCTACGCCACGTTCCAGCAGAGCAGCTATCTGCCGGAAAAGATCAGGGTGTTTGTCGATTACATGGCGGAGAGCGTGCCGCGGCAGATCAAGCGATCCGCCTAGCATGATCCGGAAAAGTGTGTAGCGGTTTTCCCTCGCGACAAACGCGAAGCGCGTTTGCGCGGAGATCATGCTCAAACAAAAAGATGAAGCGGGATGACGATTCGAAGAAGCGTCATCCCGCTTTAGCGTCAGCCGAACCTCTCAGCCGGCAGTCCCTTCACGCCGAGATCCTCGACGGCAAACAATCCTCCGGCATCCGGACTGTCGTCCGCGAGGTTCGTGCTCCGCGAAATTGACGTCACATAGAGCACATCGAGGCCGGGGCCGCCGAACGCCACGCTGGTCGGATGGCGGGCCGGCATCTCGACAAGCCGCTCCATCGTTCCATCCGGCGCGAACCGTGCAATCGCGCCGATGCGCACCAGCACGGTCCACAAATAACCTTCCGCATCGACCGTCGCGCCATCGGCACCCGAGCCCAGCGCGTCCGTGTTGACGAAGATGCGCTTGTTCACAAGCGGGCCCTCGCGGCGATAGTCATAGGCCCAGGTCACGTGCCGCGCCGAGTCCGCGAGATAGAACGTCCTGCCGTCCGGACTGAAGCACGGGCCGTTGGTCACGGCGAGATCGTCCTCGATCAGTTCGATCGCGCCTGACGCGTCGATGCGATACAGGCCGCCAAGCGGCCTTTCATTCTCTGCCCGGCCGCCATGCAGGGTCCCGGCCACGAAGCGTCCGAAAGGATCCGCCTTGCCGTCGTTCAGCCGCACCATGGGGTGGTCGACGTCGATGGAGGGGCCCATGGTCAATCCGCGCGTGTTGAAATCGTATTGCGCAAAACCATGGTGCAGCGCCAGCACCGCGCCGCCACCTTGCGTCAGGGCAAGTGACCCGATCGGGGCCGGAGCCTGGAATTCCTCGATCGCACCGCTTGCGGGAGACAATTTGCGGATCGCTCCCGCAAGGGAATCGATCCAGTACAGCGATTGCGTGCGCTCGTCCCACACCGGGCTCTCGCCGAGCTGGTCTTTGGTTCCGCCGATACGGGTGATGCGCGGGGTTTTATTCATCGCGGTGTACCTTGTTTGGCTGCAAGGGCTGAGCGGGCTTGACCGGCCGGTCGGTGAAAATCTACGGTCGTTCTGGAATGGCGGTCACTGCGGCTCAGGTTCGGACGCGCCAAGGCAGATTGCGGGTTCGATGGTTGAATTATCGACGACAAAGGACGGAATCCCCAATCAGGCGGAAGCGTCCGACCGCGTCCTGCAGATTCTCTCGGAAGCCGGTCGGCTGTTCGCCACCAAGGGATATGACGGAACGTCGATGCGCGACATTGCCGTCGCGTGCGGCATCTCGAAGTCGCTGCTGTATCACCATTTCTCGAACAAGGACGAGATCTACGCACGCGTGGCCGTCGGCTCCACGCTCGAATTGTACCTGTTCGTGCGCGACCGGGTTCCGGACGGGCCGCCGTCGCAGAAGATCCGCGCCTTCATGGTCGCGACCGCCGAGTATTTCCGGCGTTATCGCTGGGCCTGGATCGCATCGACGACCGCGTTCTGGAACGATCCGGATCGCCACCGGCAGAAGGAAAGGCTCACGCGCCGCGACCGGTTCGAAAACTTCCTGCGCGGCCTGATCCAGGAAGCGATCGACGCCGGTGAAATTCGAAAGGTCGATGTTCCCATGACCGGGCGGCTGATCCTGTCGTCGCTCAACTGGATGCATCGGTGGTACAATCCCAACAAGAGCGCGACGCCGGAGCAGATCGCCGACATCTTCTTCGACATGGTGTTTAACGGCCTTCGCAGCGGTGATGCTGCGGGATCGCCGCCGGCAGAGACACTCAAATCCTCCCGGCGAAAAGCGCGTCAGACGCCGCGATCCTGACGATCGAACGGCCGGGCGAAGGCCCGGTTCATTCGAGCGAAATATTTTGCGCCGTGATCACCGGTCCCCAGAGGGCCGCGTCCTTGCCCAGTTGGGAATCGAGCAATTGCGGTGCGCCGATATCGACTTGCAATCCGTCGGTTTCCAGTTGCTTTGCGATCTCCGGCTTCTGCATCGCGGCGTTGGCCGCCGCGTTCAGCCGTTCAATCACGTCGCGCGGGGTGCCGGCGGGCGCGTGCAGCGCGGTCCAGAACGATGCCGAGAGCTCCGGATAGCCTGACTCGGCGAGCGTCGGGACATCGGGGATGTTCGCCATGCGCTTGTCGGAGGAAACCGCGAGAATGCGCAACTGCCCGGTCCTGGCGTGCTCGGCCACGGCGGCGGGCGTTGCGAAATTGAGGTCGCACGTGCCCGACAGCAGCTCCATGATCGAAAGCGGATTGTTGCGATAGGCGACGTCGGTGACGGCGAATCCCATCGATTTTCCCATCATGATCCCGAACAGATGCGTCACGCTGCCGGGACCGAGGGTGGCGTAGAACAGCGGCTTGTCGCGGCCCTTGGCGTAGGTGACGAAACTGTTCACATCGGTGACCGGCATCTTGGCGTTCACGGTCAGCGACAGAGGTCCGTTGCAGAGCATGGCGACGGACGCGAAATCCGCAAGCTTGTAGGGCAGGTTCTTGCGTAACAGGACGTTCAGCGAGATCGGGCCGGTGCCGCCGGCGAGCAGGACGGTGCCGTCCTTGGCCGCCCGCGCCACGTATTGCGATCCGACGATGCCGTTGGCGCCGGGCTTGTTGTCGACCAGAACCGGCTGATCGAGCGTTTCCGACATTCCCTTGGCGATCGCGCGCATCAGGCTGTCGATCGAGCCGCCGCTTGCATAGGGCACGATGATGAAGATGGTCTGTGACGAGCGTGCCCTGACGATCGCAGGCGCGGCAAGCGGCGCGATGATGGCGCCGGCCACTAGCGTCGCGGCCTGACGTCGGCTGATTTTTGCCATGGCGAATTCTCCCGGGATTTTGTTGTCGGTTGGCTTGCAATCTACGTCCTGACCGATCGGTCAGTCAACTGATACGTCAAGTAAGCTATTGCAAGCGGGGAGCCTTGGTGCTATCTGGCAAAAAACTGACCGATCGGTCAGGCGCCTGTGCCTACGCCGGCGTCGAGGGTCGCGACGTCAAAGATCAAGCAAATCAGGAGGAAGCCATGTCCGGCGACATCATCACGCTCGAAGTATCCGATCACATTGCATTGGTGACGTTGAACCGCCCGCCGGTGAATGCGCTCAATCGCGCGATGCGGGATCGCATCGTCAGCGTGTTCGACGAGATATCCGAGCGCAGCGATGTCCGCGTTGCGATTCTCACCGGGGCCGGAAAGGTGTTTTGCAGCGGCGCCGATCTGAAGGATCGTCCGGATCCGACGAAGGTCGGTGCGTTTCACGACCACAACCGCATCACCCGCGAAACCGGTAACTGTATCCGCGAGTGCTCCAAGCCGGTGATTGCCGCGATCAACGGCGTCGCGCTCGGCGCCGGCCTCGGCCTGATGGCGTCCTGCGATATCTTCTTTGCTTCCGAAGAGGCCGTGTTCGGCATGCCCGAGATCAATGTCGGCCTCGCCGGCGGCGCCGCGATGCTGAACACACTGTTCGGCCGTTCCCTGATGCGCCGCATGTTCTTCACGGGCTACCGGGTGCCCGCCGCCGAGCTCTATCGGCTCGGTATCATCGAAGCCTGCACCACCCGCGAAAACCTGATTCCGGAAGCAATGAAGATCGCGCGCGAGATCGCCGAGAAGAGCCCGGTCGCGATCGAGTATGCCAAGCAGGCGACCAACATGGTCGAGCTGATGCCGCCGCGCGATGCCTATCGCTTCGAGCAGAACATCACCATGGCGCTGTCGAAGACCGAAGACGCCAAGGAAGCGCGCATGGCGTTCCTGGAGAAGCGCGCGCCGGTGTTCAAGGGGCGCTGACCATGCGGCCGGGAGAAGGTCTCGACGCGCTGATGGCGCCGCGCTCGATCGCCATCATCGGCGCATCGCAGGATGCGACCAAGATCGGCGGACGGCCGGTGGATCTGCTGCGCCGCTACAGCTATGCGGGGCAGATCTATCCGGTCAATCCGAAGGCCCCGGTGGTGCAGGGGCTTCAGGCCTATGCATCGCTCGACGAACTGCCGGAAGCGCCTGATCTTGCCATCATTGCGGTCGATGCCGAGAAGGCGCCCGAAGCGGTGGAGCAATGCGCCGGGCGCGGTGTCCGCAGCGTCGTCGTGTTCTCCTCGGGCTTTGCAGAGCTGGGCGAGAAGGGGCGCGCTATGCAGGATCGGCTGCGCGTGGCCGCGCGCCGGACCGGCATGCGGCTGCTGGGACCGAATTGCCTCGGCGCCGTTAGTGTCGCCGATCGGGCCATCGCCACTTTCTCGATCGTGCTCGAGCATAGTCTGCCGGCCGCCGGTTCGCTCGGCATCGTCTCGCAAAGCGGCAATCTCGGCAGCTTCACCATGCGCATGGCGAGCGACCGCGGCGTCGGCGTCAGCCGCTTCATGACGACCGGCAATGAATGCGACATCGACATTGCCGACGGAATTGCCTGGCTTGCCCGTGATCCCGCCACCAAGGTCATCTTGTGCTGTGTGGAAGCTTGCCGGGATGCGGGTCGACTGATTGCGGCGCTGACCGAGGCGCGCGATGCCGGAAAGCCGGTCCTTGTGCTGAAGATCGGTACATCGGCGGCGGGGCAGGCGGCGGCTGCCTCCCACACCGGCGCCCTGGCAGGATCGGACGCGGTGTTTGACGCCTTGCTCGCGCGTCATGGCGCGGTTCGGGTACGCAGCATCGAGGAACTGATCGAGCTTGGCCATGCCGCATCGATCCTGCTGCCG
This sequence comes from Bradyrhizobium lablabi, assembly GCF_001440475.1. Classification (GTDB taxonomy): domain Bacteria; phylum Pseudomonadota; class Alphaproteobacteria; order Rhizobiales; family Xanthobacteraceae; genus Bradyrhizobium; species Bradyrhizobium lablabi. The sequence continues at coordinate 9,056 of NZ_LLYB01000035.1, forward strand.
GACCGGCTGCCGAAGGGGCCGCGTCTGGCGGTTGTGACCGCGTCAGGCGGGTTCGGCGTCCTGCTGGCGGATGCCGCGCAGGCCGTCGGTTTGTCGTTGCCGGAGCTGAGCGAGGCGACGCAGCGCACGATCCTCGAACTCGTCCCGTTTGCGTCCGCGCGCAATCCGGTGGACGCCACCGCGCAGATGTCGAGCCGGCCCGATCTGTTGCAGAAGATACTGTCGGCAGTCGTGGCCGACGACCGCAGCGACGTGATCGTACTGCCGCTTCCGTTTTCGCTGCATATGCCGCGCCTGCGTTCGGTCTACATGGAGGCCCTGCGCCACATCCGCGCGCACTATCCCGACCGTCCCGTCATTCTCTGTGTCGACGGCCCGCCCGATGCGCTCGCCGAACTGCATGCCATGGGCTATCCGACGATTGCGAGCTTTGACGGCTGCTGCGCGGTGGTCGCGGCGCTGGCGCGACTGCAGGCGGCGGCGAAAGCCCCGAAGGATGCAAGCCCATCAGCCATTGCGAAAGCCTTGCCGCTTTCCGCTGAGGCGTTCCGCCATGAACTCGGCGCCAAGCGCGCGCTTGCGGACGCCGGCCTTCCGGTGCTCGCCGAGCAGTTGGTCTCGAATGCCGACGCCGCGGCACACGCCGCCAGCGAGATGGGCTTTCCGGTCGTCTTGAAAATCGCCTCGCCCGATCTGCCGCACAAGACAGAAGTCGGAGGTGTCGCTATCGGGCTTCGGTCCGAAGCCGAGGTGCGACAGACCCATGCCGAGATGCTCTCGCGGGTCGCTGCGAAGGCACCGCATGCAGCGATCGATGGCGTGATCGTTGCCCCGATGGCGCAAGGCCTGTCCGAGCTCATCCTCGGCAGCCGGATCGATCCGGTGTTCGGGCCGGTCGTCATGGTCGGCCTCGGCGGCATCTTCGCCGAAATCTTCCAGGATACCGCCGTGCAGATGGCGCCCGTGAGCGAGACGCAGGCCATGGCGATGCTGACATCGCTCAGGGCATTCGCGGTCCTCAACGGGGCGCGGGGCCGGCGGCGCGCTGATCTCGAGGCGGCGGTGCAGGCCATCGCCGCGTTGTCGCGCTTTGCCGTCGCGCATGCGGAATCGGTGTCCGAAGTCGACATCAATCCACTGCTCCTGAAGGCGGAAGGCGCGGTCGCGCTCGACGCGCTCATCGTTCCGCGCACAAGCGGTCCGCAGCAACACTGAAGACGCCAAACAACAAGAACCGCGAAGCCGGCTCAATCACTGCAGGGAGGAACTCTTGATGAAACTGAGCATCCGTTTTCTCGTTGTGCTGGGAGCGATGTTGGTCCTGACCGCACCGCTCCGCGCCCAAGGCATTTCCGGCGACGTGATCGCGATCGGGATCATGAACGACCAGAACGGTCCGTATGCCGACAATTGCGGACCGGGCGCCGTTGCCTCGGCGAAGCTCGCGATCTCCGATTTCGGCGGCGCCGTCAACGGCAAGAAGATCGAACTCGTCGTGGCCGACGACCAGAACAAGCCCGACATCGGGGTCGCCCTCGCGCTGCGCTGGCTCGACAATGAGGGCGTCGACGCCATCGTTGGCTGCTCGGCTTCCTCGATCGCGCTCGCCGTGCAGGACATCATGAAGGCGCGGAAGAAGCCGTACCTTCTGGCGGGGACGGCGGGATCGTTCTTCACCAACGACAAGTGCTCGCCCATGACCACGCAATGGATGGTGGACACCTATGCGCAGCCGAAGGCCACGGTGAAGGCCTTGCTGGGGCAGGGCGTGGACACATGGTTCTTCCTGACCGTCGACTACGCCTTCGGCAAGGGATGGCAGGCCGACACCACGAACTTCATCAAGGCGGGCGGCGGCAAGGTCGTGGGCTCGGTGCTGCATCCGCTGAACTCATCGGATTTCTCCTCCTTCCTGCTGACGGCGCAGGCGAGCGGCGCCAAGGCGATTGCGCTCGCCAATTCGGGAGCGGATTTCGGCAATGCCATCAAGCAGGCGCAGGAGTTCGGATTGCCGCAGAAGCAGTTGCTGGTGCCGCTGGGCTTGATGATCAATCAGGCGCACGGGATCGGTCTGCGCGACCTGCAGAACGTCCGCTTGACCACGCCGTTCTACTGGGACCTCGCTGTCGAAACCCGCGCCTTCGCCAAGCGCTTTGCCGAGGCGTCTAACGGCCAGATCCTGAACGAGGCAAAGTCTGCCACCTACAGTGCCATCACGCACTACCTCAAGGCGGTTGCGGCTGCCGGTACCGACGAGGGCGACGCGGTGACGCGGCAGATGAAGAGTACGCCGGTCAACGATTTCGCGATGAAGAATGTCAGCATCCGCGCCGACGGGCAGGTGATGCGTCCGCTCTACGTTGCACGCATCAAGACGCCGGCCGAGTCGAAATACGCCTACGACTACTACGAAATCACCGGGACCATTCCCGCCGAGGAGGCGTGGCGCCCGGCCTCGGAAAGCGCGTGCGATCTGCTCAAGTCGCCATGATCGGAAGAAGCGGGGCGAAGCCGGCCGACACACGGCCGGTGGTGGCCCGAGGTTCAGAATGCGGGAAATCGACATGACAGTCATTGAAACGGAGCCGCCTGCGGCCACAGCAACCGGTGATCTATCCGGTGAGGCCTATCGGGTCGCGATGCGTCGCTGGCTGCGGGCCAATCTGCCGGCGAGCTTTCGCAGCGACAGCGCGGCATTCTCGCCGCCGACCTTGCCGCAATCGATTGCGTGGGAGGCGGCGATGTATCGCGCCGGGCTCGCCGGCATCATTTGGCCGCAGGCGTATGGCGGGCACGGCCGGACCTTGCGCGAACACCTGATCGCGAACCAGGAAATCGGCGCGCTGGCGATGCCGGAAAGCGTCAATTCGATCGGCAAGGAGCTTGCGGGCCCGATCATTCTCGCGGTCGGCACCGAGGAGCAGAAGCGCCGCTTTCTGCCGGCGATCCTGGAGATGCGGGACATCTGGTGCCAGGGCTTTTCCGAGCCCGAAGCGGGGTCGGATCTCGCGGGCCTGCGGACGCGTGCCACGCGCAGCGGCGACACCTGGCGGATCAACGGTCAGAAGATCTGGACCAGCGGGGCGTACCGCGCCCAGCGCTGCCTGGTGCTGGCGCGAACGGGCCCGCTGGAGGACCGGCATCGTGGGCTAGCGATGTTTGCCGTGCGGCTCGACGCCAAGGGTGTGCGCGTGCGGCCGATCAAATCGATCGACGGACGCGAGAGTTTTTGCGAGGTATTCTTCGACGACGTCGAGGTGCTGCAGTCCGATGCGCTCGGCGCACCGGATGAAGGGTGGGCCGCCGCGATCCGGGTGCTCGAGATCGAGCGGGCGACCAACCGCATGTATCGGGCCTGGCGCTTCGAGAACGAGCTGCGTCACCTGATCTCGGCTTGCAAGGCCGACCCCACATTGGCGCAACTGGTCGCAGAGCGTCACTACGAAGTCAGGCTAGGTGAGATTGTCGTCGATATCGAGGTGTTGAAAGCGCATGTCGAGACGGCCGTGGACGCGCTGGTGAATGGCGACCGGATCGGCGCGCGCGGTAGCCTGGCGAAGCTGCATTGGAGCGAAGCGCATCAGCGCTTTGCGGCGCTCGCACTGGAGCTGCTGGCGCAGGCATCGTTGCCGCTGCATCCGGCCGTGCAGGTCGCGCGCCGCCGCTTCGAGGCGATCTATCTGCAGGCACGCGCCGAGACCATCTATGCCGGCACCACCGAAATTCAGCTCGGCATCATTGCCGACAGGATCTTGCAGCTTTCGAAAGGCAAGTGATGACATTGACCGGCGAAGCGTTGCAGCCGAGCGAGTTCGCCGTCACCGCGGCGCGCGCGGTTGCCGATTGTGCGGATTTGAGTTTGCGCGAGCAGGCAAAGCATTTGGCCAATGACGGCCTGCTCGGGGTGATCGCGGCTCACGACGTCGGCGGGCTGGATTTGCCGCTGGCTTTTGCAGTCCCGGTGGTTGCTGCGGCCGGCTCGGGCCTGCTCGGCTTTCCCTTGATGGAGGCGCTGCTCCTTGGCCGCGCGCTGCAAGAATCGCAACCGCGGACGGCCGAAGCCGTCGTGTCGGGCGAAATGCTTGCGACGATCGCCTGGCAGGGCAGCGTCAGTGCCGCCCGTGAAGGCGAATCGGTTGTGCTCGACGGCTGGGTTGCCCGGGCCGCTTGCGCGCGCGAGGCTGACTACCTTCTGGTCCGCATCGGCACGAGCGGGGCGGCTCTGGTTTCGACCAACAGCAATGGGATCGTCGTCGAAGACGCGACGGGGCTGGATCTGACGGTGCCCGAACACGCTGTCCACCTGGAGAGCGTCACCATATCGGCGGCAAACATTCTGCCCGAAAACAGCTGGAATGTTCTGTGCTCGGACGCCAACGTCCTGCGCGCCGCTGCCATCCTGGGCTCTGCCGAGACGTGCCTGACGTTGGCGCAGGAGCACGCCTCCACGCGCCGCCAGTTTGGCCGCGCGCTATCCTATAACCAGGCGATACGACATGCCCTGGCCCGCCAGAAACTCGGGCTGGAAGGCATACGACACGCCATCACACGCAGCGTCGGTGACGAGGCCGGCGCGCTGCAGCGTGATGCGGCGTTTCTCGCCGCCGGCGTCTATGGCAGCGCGATCAGCGAGGGCGCGCTCCAGATTCATGGCGGCATGGGATTCACCTGGGACGTGCCGGTGCACCGGCACTTGCGCCGTGTCCGCGCCTTGCAGGCGCAGGGTGATGCCAGCGGGGTCCTGGCCGCGCTTGGTCGCCGCTATGTTGGTGCGATCGCGCCGGCTTCCGATGTCACCGCGTCACGATAGGGAAGGAATACCGCAATGACGGAAACCAAGGACAAGCCCCTTGCAAATCGTGTCGCGTTCGTGAGCGGCGCCGGGAACGGGATCGGACGCGCGACCGCGCTGCTTCTGGCGTCACGCGGCGCCACCATCGGCGTCAATGACCTCAAGCCGGAGTTCGTCAGTTCGACGGTGGAAGCGATCAAGGCGGCCGGCGGCAGCGCGGTTGCTGTCACGCAGGACGTCTCGACCCGCGACGGAATGCGCGCCGCCGTCCTGGGCCTCGCTGAGAAGCAGGGACGCCTCGATATCCTCGTCAACAATGCCGCCTGGGTCCGCTACCAGTCGGTGCCCGACATCGCCCCCGAGACCGTGGATCGCATGCTCAATATCGGCTTCAAGGCGATCATCTGGGGCATCCAGGCGGCGGCCGAGGCGATGGATGGCGAGCGCGGCGGCGCGATCATCAACGTGGCCTCGGTTGCGGGATTGATCTCCGCGAAAAACAGCCTCGTCTATAGCGGCATCAAGGCCGGCGTGATGGGCATTACGCGGGCCGCGGCGGCGGAGCTCGGCGAGCGCAAGATCAGGGTGAACGCGGTGGCGCCATCGGCGATTCCGACCGAAGGGACGATGCGAAACCGCAATGCGGAGCTCGACGCGCGCCGGATCGCGCGGACGCCGCTCGGACGGCTCGGCACGGTCGACGATATCGCCAACACCATCGCCTTCCTGGCCGGCGACGACAGCAGCTTCATATCGGCGCAGGTGCTGACGGTCGACGGCGGGATTGTCCTCACAAACATCGCCTAGCGCAGAAGACGCATAGGAGCATCGGGGACCGGTTGTGACGCGAGCCGAACGGGAAGCTGAACTGAGCGGACGTGTCGTCCTGATCACGGGGGCGGCTGCCGGGATCGGTTGGGCAGCAGCGCGGCGCTTTGCAGCCCAGGGCGCCCGGGTGCTGATCGCCGACATCGATGCGGACAAGGCCGCAATCCGTGCCGACGAGCTTGGTGCAGCGCATGGATATTTCGGCGTGGATATGGCGCGGCCGGAGCAGGTTGCCGAGATGGTGCAGTATTGCGTCCGCCGCCTCGGTGGCCTCGATGTGCTTGTCAACAATGCCGGTCGTACCGACACGGACGGGGTTGGCGTGGTGGATCAGCCGGTTTCCGTCTTCGAAAATCTCGTGGCGGTCAATTTGCGCGGCAGCCTTGTCGCCGCGGAGCAGGCTGCAGCGGTGATGCGGCGCTCCGGCGGAGGTGTCATCGTCAATATCGCTTCCGGAGCGGCCTTGCGGCCGGTGCCGTTTCGAAACGGCTACAGCGCCTCCAAGGCGGGCGTGCTTGCGATGACGCGCCATCATGCCTGCGCATTTGCGCGCGATGGAATCAGGGTCAACGCAATCGCTCCGGGCTATACGCGTACCGAGCTCGTCGAAGCGCTGATCGCGCGCGGCCGCATCGATCCCGTCGCGGTGGCCAGACGAATTCCGCTCGGTCGCATGGCGGCGCCCGAGGAAATCGCCGCGGCCATCGCATTTCTGGCCTCGCCTCGGGTATCGTCCATCACGGGTTCCACTTTTCTCGTCGACGGTGGATCGCTGCTCGGTGGTCATGGCCACGCGGAAGAAGCCAACCGCAGCGCTCCGCCGCCGGGGAGGCCGACCTACGTCGTCGTCGGTGCCTGCAGTTCGCTCGGCCAGGCGATGGTCCGGAGGCTCTCCGATGAAGATGCGAGGGTCGTGGCGCTCGATGCCGACGGCAATCAATTGACGGCGTTCGCCGCTGGGGTTGCCGAATGCCACGCGCTTCCGGTCGAAATTTCGAACGAGCATGCCATGGCGGAGGCGATCGCCAGTATCGCGCGCCGTTTCGGTCGCGTCGATGGGGTCGTAAATGGGGTTGGTGCGGATGCAGTGACCACGGCCCATCGAACCGCTCCTTCTGCCGATGCCGGCGGTGACTCGCTGGCGGTTCATCTGACGGGAGCGCTCCGCGTCGCGAAAGCGGTTGGACCGGTGCTGCAGCAACAGGGCTTTGGCACGCTGCTCAACCTGACATCGATCGGCGGGGACGTCGCGTTCGGCGAAGATGTCGAGGTCGCGGCCAGCGCCGGGGCGGTCGCGATGCTCACGCGGACGCTGGCGTGTGAATGGAGCGGGCACGGCATTCGCGTCAATGCAATCGCCGCGGGACCGATCGAGGGGACGGCGTCGAGCGCTGCTAGCCGGATGCCGCTGGAGCGCGCAGCATCGGCGCAGGATATTGCCGAGACCGCGGCGTTTCTGCTCGGCCCCGACGCCGGCTTTGTCACCGGCAGCGTGATCGCAGTCGATGGTGGGCTCAGCGTCTATGCGGGTCCCGATCGTGCCATTGCAGGATACGACTCATGAATCTCACTTCCGAGGAACAGGTACTGAAGGAAGCTTTCATTCGCGCCCGCGGTTACTGGCGGCCATGGACGGAGGGCCTGCTGCGGCTCGATCCGGCTTTTCTCGCAACCTATGCCCGCTATGGCGGCTATCCCGCCGAAACCGGCCCGTTGTCGCGCAAGATGTGTGAATTGATCTATGTCGCGCTGGATGGATCGGCGACGCATCTGTTCCGCTCCGGGCTCGCGTTGCACGTGCAGCTGGCACTTGAACAAGGCGCCACCGCTCAGGAGATCGTCGATGTGTTGCGGCTGGCCACGGCGCAAGGACTCGATGGCAGCAATCTTGGAGTCGGCATTCTCGCCGAGGAGCTTGCTCTTGCCGGGCTCGATTCACGCCAAGCGGCGCTTACGAACGAGCAGACGGCGCTTCGCGACGCCTATGTCGCGCAATTCGGAGACTGGCCGGACTTCTGCGAACTGTGGCTGCGGGCCGATCCCGGTTATTTCGCCGCGATGCTGGACTTGTTGACGTTGGGGCGCCAGGCGGGCGGTCTCGACGAGCCGTCGCGCTGCCTGATCTCGCTGGCCTTGAACGCCTGCTTCACCGCGCTCAATCCGCAAGGGCTGCGCTTGCAGATCAGGCGAGCCTTGCGGCTCGGGATCGACAGGCGTGAGATCCTTCAGGTGCTGCAGATGACGGCCCATCTGGGCGTGCATGCCTGCGCTATTGGCGTGCCGATCCTGATGGACGCGATCGATCAGACGACACGCGCAGACGTAACAGCAGGAGGTCAGGGATGACAGGGCCGGCCATCCGCGATCAGCGCGCCTTTGTTTCGGGCGCGTTGTTTCTTGGCTTTGCGATCTTCTTCTTCGTGATGGCGCTGAACTATCCGGCGGGGACGGCGGCGCGGATGGGGCCGGGCTATTTTCCCCGGCTGCTTGCGATCGTGCTTGCTGCCATTGGACTCACGGTGATGCTGCGGGCGGTGAGGGGAACGGCCGAGCGGCAGGCCTTGCACAGATGGGACGTGAAAGGTCTCGCCTGGGTCACGGGTTCGGTGGTCCTGTTTGCCCTTCTGCTGTTTCCGCTCGGCCTAGTGGGCTCACTCTTCGTCCTGATCGTGGTGTCGAGCAGGGCCAGCCATGAGTTCACCTGGAAGGGGGCGCTGGCAAATGCGGCGATCCTGATCGTGCTGTGTCTGCTGGTGTTCGTCTACGGCCTCGGGCTGCAACTGCCGGTGCGGCCGGCGCTCTTCAATTGAAGGCGGAGCCTGATGGATCTCTTTCACAACCTGGCGATCGGCTTCTCCACCGCGGCCCAACCGGCCAATCTGCTCTACGCTTTCTTTGGATGCCTGCTGGGTACCTTGATCGGCGTACTGCCGGGCCTCGGTCCGCTCGCCACCATTGCGATGCTGCTACCCATCACTTACGCGCTGCAGCCGGACTCGGCGCTGATCATGCTGGCGGGTATCTATTACGGCGCGCAATATGGCGGCTCGACCACGGCCATCGTGGTCAACCTGCCCGGGGAGTCCTCGTCCGTTGTCACCACGATTGACGGCTATCAGATGGCAAAGCAGGGCCGGGCCGGTGTCGCGCTTTCAACGGCGGCGATGGGTTCCTTTTTTGCGGGCTGCGTCGCCACGCTGGCGCTTGCGGCCCTGGCAGGGCCGCTGACGGCGGCGGCCCTGCTGTTTGGCCCCAAGGAATTCTTTGCCCTGATGATCCTCGGCCTCATCCTTGCTTCGGTGCTGTCGAGCGGTCCCTTCATCGAAGGCGTCGGAATGGTCGTGCTCGGCATGCTGTTGAGCCTCGTGGGCACCGACCTCAGCAGCGGAACGCAGCGCTTCGCCTTCGGCGTCCCGCAACTCTTTGACGGTCTCGATTTCGTGCCGCTCGCGATGGGCATCTTCGGCTTTGCCGAGATCGTGAAGAACCTCGAGCAGGACGACAAGCTGTCGCTGGTGACGCAGAAGATCGCCAACCTGTTTCCGACGCGCGAGGATTTCCGGCGCATGATCCCGGCGATGCTTCGCGGCACCACGCTCGGCACGCTGCTCGGTGTGCTGCCGGGCGGTGGCGCGGTGCTCTCGTCGTTCGCCTCCTATACGCTGGAAAAGAAGCTGTCGAAACATCCGGAGCAATTCGGCAAAGGCGCGATCGAAGGCATCGCGGGTCCGGAATCGGCCAACAACGCCGGAGCGCAAACCTCCTTCATTCCGCTTCTGACGCTCGGCGTGCCGTCCAACGTCGTGATGGCGCTGATGGTCGGCGCCATGAACATTCACAACATTCAGCCCGGCCCGGAAGTCATGACCAAGAATCCAACCCTGTTCTGGGGGCTGATTGCCTCGATGTGGGTCGGCAATCTGATGCTGCTGGTTCTCAACCTTCCGCTGGTCGGATTGTGGGTCAAGCTTCTGACCATTCCCTATCGCTATCTGTTTCCGGCGATCATGGTGTTCTGTTCGATCGGCGTCTATTCGATCAACGGCGGCACCTTCGAGATCTATGAAGCGGCCGCCTTTTGCGTGTTCGGCTACGTCCTGATCAAGCTGCAGCTGCCGGCCGCGCCGCTGTTGCTCGGACTGGTCTTGGGGCCGGCAATCGAGGAGAATTTCCGCCGTGCGATGGTGCTCTCGCGCGGCGACGCGAGCGTGTTTCTGACCTCGCCATTGTCGGCCGGCCTTCTGGCTGCAGCCGCCGTGGCCATCATTTTGATCACGCTGCCTGCGATCCGCGCGCGGCGCGAGGAGGCGCTGCAGGAGTAACGGCGGTTCAGCATCTGCCCGTCTGGTGCGATATCACAGGCCGCTATCGGTTGAGGCGTCGTTGGCTTTGACCGATCGGGCCGCCTGCTGCAGAACGCTCAGGTAGCGGCTGGAATTTTGCCTGATCCGCTCGGCGGCACCGCCGAGTCCCAGGGCAACGGGTTGATTCTGAATGGTGGCCGGCAGCAGCACGCAAATCGTGGCCCCGCCCAGAATCGGAACGTTCTCCGCGGAGCAATAGCCCTTGCCGCGGATCTGGCGGATGCGTTTCATCATCTCCGGGAGCTTGACCCTGTCGTGCGCGTTTGGCGTGGCGATGTTGGCGCGGCGGACGATGTTGTCGACTTTCTCATCCGGCATCGTCGACATCAGCAGCCAGCCGAGCGCGGACAGCGTCAGCGGCCTGAGCGTGCCCTCGTCGACATGAAAGCGGAGCGGATGAATGGATTGGACGATCTTGACGTACTGCAGATAGACGTCGTTGGTGGTGCCGATCGCAACGGCTTCGCCCGTTGCGGCATGAACGTCGCGCATCGCCTCGAGCAGGCGGCTGCTGCCGAACAGGGCGCTCGGAATCCAGTCACCCAGTGAAGTCACCTTCGGCGTCGGGAAATACACCCGCGTCTTGCGATCGAAATTGAGGTAGCCGAGGCCGACCAGCGTCTTGAGCAGAACGGTGGTGCTGGACGCAGGATAACCCAGCGCCGCGCCGATCTCCGACATGGCGCGCGGCTGCCGAACGCGCGTGAAGAACTCCAGGATTTCAATGGCGCGCAACGCGGACTTCACCGTGGATCCGGCCGCGGAAATGGAGGCGGATGTCGTCAGTTGCGATGCCACATTGCCCCTCCCTTGGCCGGAGCAAATTCAAGAATGTGAAAGTCAGCTTCACATATGAAGTTTTGTTGGTTGCCTCCACTGCACATGAGATGGTTGCCGTCGTCAAGGGAGGGCCGATGCGCGGGTGCGCATCAAGCCGAAGACGGATGGGCTCTGATATGACCATAGCTCAAGCGAGGATTGCCGAACTGCTCGACCGCGAGGCGATCCGCGATTGCATCTACCGCTATTGCCGCGGCGTTGATCGCGCCGATGAAGCGGCGCTGCGTGGCGCCTACTGGCCGGATGCAACGGACGAGCACGGCCCGTATTCGGGTCCGGTCGAAGGGTTCTTTCAATGGGCGAGTGGAATCTTCGAAAGCGGTGCCCGCAACGTCCATATGGTCGGCAACATTCTGATCGAGTTCACCGCGCCCAACGAGGCCGTTGTCGAAACCTATTTCCTCGCGCTGCAGCGCGGGCCGGGACGGGATGGCGTCGTTCGCCAGTTTCTGATCGCCGGCCGCTATTGCGACGTCTTTCAGCAGCGGGACGGCGAATGGCGGGTCTTCCGACGCGTGGTCGTCTACGACTGGGTGGACGAGCAGGTCGCCGCAACCGAGCCCGAAGCGACTCGCTTCGGGCCGCGGCTGCCATTGGGCAGACGGTTTCCCGACGATCCCATCTACGGTCTTCTGCGTCCGCGGTAGCGGGCGCGGCCTCCAAGAATCCGAGCACCAGATCGAGGGAATGCCGGCATGAACAACGCTGATGCGAGGGGACAACGGCTGGACGTGGTCGTCGTCGGCGCTGGATTCGGCGGCCTGTACGCCGTCTACAAGTTCCGCGAAATGGGCCTCAGGATCGCGGCCTTCGAGGCCGGCGGCGATGTCGGCGGTGTGTGGTATTGGAATCGTTACCCCGGTGCGCGCGTCGATCTTCCGAGCATCGACTACAGCTATTCCTTTTCACCCGAGATCGAGCAGGAGTGGACGTGGTCGGAAGAGTTCGCGTCGCAGCCGGAGCTGCTGGCCTACTTCAATTTTGTCGCCGATCGGCTCGACTTGCGCAAGCACTACCAGTTCAACACGCGGGTCACGCGTGCCGTCTGGGATGAGGCGCGCAAGCTTTGGCAGGTGACGACCGATCGTGGCGAGACGATCGAGGCGACCTACTGCGTGATGGCGACCGGCCCCCTCTCGATTCCACGAGATCCCGAGATTCCCGGTATCGATGCCTACAAGGGCCAGCTGTTGCGGGCCGGCAAATGGCCGCATCATCCCGTTGACTTCACCGGCAAGCGCGTTGGCGTGATCGGCACGGGATCGACTGGCATCCAGATCGTGCAGGAGGTCGGCCGGCAGGCCGATGAGCTGTTCGTTTTTCAGCGCACGCCGAGCTTCACCATGCCCATGCGCAACCAGAAGCTCGATCCCGACTACGTGGCGGATGTCAAACGCAACTACGCCGGTATTCGCGAGGCGGCGCGCAACAGCCCGAATGGCGGCGTGCGGCCGTGGACGACCCGTGCGTTCTTCAGCGTGACGCCGTCGCGTCGCCGCGAACTCCTGGAAGATGCCTGGAAGTCCGGCGGACTGACCATGCTCGGGACTTTCACTGATCTCCTGAGCAACGAGGAGGCCAATGAGCACGTTGCCGAGTTCGTGCGGGACAAGATCAACGATGTCGTCACGGATTCCGCTACCGCGGAAAAGCTGAAGCCGCGCGGTTACCCGATCTTCGCCCGCCGTCCGTGCCTCGACACCGGCTATTATGAAACGTTCAACCAGCCGAATGTTCAGCTGATCGACTGCGTCACCGACCCGATCGTGGAGATCACGGAGCGTGGCATGCGCACGCAGTCGGGCGAGACCGAGCTCGACGTGCTCATCTTCGCAACCGGCTATGACGGGCTGACAGGTGCGCTGACGGCCTTCGACGTCGTCGGTCGTAACGGCCGCACGGTCAATGAGAAGTGGAAGGAGGGGGCCCGGTCGCATCTCGGCCTCATGATGGAGGGATTTCCGAATCTCTTCATGACCACCGGGCCTAACGGCCCGGCAGCGCTGGCCAACATCGTCAGGATCAGCGAGAACGACGTCGACTGGATCGCCAATGCCATCACGCATATGGCCGACCATGGCCTCGATACCATCGAGCCGACCAGGAAGGCGGAAGACGACTGGATGGCGCTCGTGTTCAAGCTCGCGCAGCGTTCGCTCCTGTCCAAGGCGAAGACCTGGTACGTCGGCACCAACGTCAAGGACAAGGCTCAGGGACTGACGCTGTTCACGGGCGGGTTTCCCAAATACCGGGAGTATTGCGCGGCCGCCATACAAAACGGGTATCGCGACTTCGTCTTTGAACGTGGGCGAAAGCCGGTCGCTGCTTGACGGTCGAAGTGCGTGTGCTCGGATGTGCGCCGTGTCTGGTGCGCCAGCTTGCGTCAGCCAGCCGTCAAAACGTCTCGGTAATCTTGCTCAGGCGAGGCGGACGATCGGGGTCAAATCCGCAGGCGCGCGCTGCCTGCTCGATCATCCGATAGGCTGGAACGAGCATGGTGATCGGGTCGGTGGCCGGCTCATCCTCGGCCAGCCAGGGCAGCGAGCCATGCGGCCCCCCGCATAGATGCACCGCGATCTTCTGCTCGCGCAATTCTTCCGCCAGCGCGTCCACCGTGGCGGCCGTTTCGTCCATGAGGCGCATCATGACGACCGGCGTGCGCGATGATAGCGCGGCGCGCGGCCCATGCTGCAGCTCGGCAGCGCTCAGACCGATGGAAGGCAGGCGCAGGATTTCCGAAAGCTTGAGCGCGATCTCCCGCGCCGGGCCGAGGCCGAGGCCCCGCGCCGCCACAAACACGGCTGACGCCCTGGCGAGATCATCGGCAATTTCGGACCAGTCGAGCGCCAGCGCGCGGTGCAGGCGCTCGGGCAGCCTGTCGAGGGCTGACCGCAGCGCCCGATCTTCCGCCAGCTCGGCAACGAGTTCGGCGCTGGCGGCCATCGAGCCGATCACGGTCTTGGTCGCCGCCACGGAGTGCTCTGTGCCTGCTTCGATCGGAACAACGAACTCCGCTTCGTCAGCCACCGGCGATGACGTTGCATTGACGATGGCGATCGTGCGGGCGCCCGCGGCGCGCGCCGACCGGGTCGCCGCGACAAGATCCGGGCTGCGTCCGGATTGCGAGATCACGATGAACAGCGCATCGCGCAGCATCAAGGGCGTGCGAAATGCCGTGATCACCGAAGGGGCGCTGGCTGAGACGGGAAGGCGAAGCCGCGTCTCGACGAGGTATCTCAGGAAAACCCCGGCATGCCCGGAGCTTCCCCGGCCGCACACGACACACAGGGGGGCGGACCCAATCCCAATTCGCTGCGCGATCTCGCGCGTGGCGGGGCGGTTACGAACTATGTTGGCGACAACATCCGGGCTTTCGCCGATTTCGCTCGCCATTGCGGATGATGTCACGGCTCGACCGCTCCGCCCTGCTTGCGAGCCGCCGCTTCCTTGGGATGCCGGTCCTGATCCTTGGTCAGCTCGGCAAACACGCGCCGAAGGTTGCCGTCACAGTTTTTCAGAATGGTCTCGGCATCAACCCTGTCGACACCCAGCGCCAGAAGGCTTGCCGTCTTGATGTCTCCCTCGGCCTGCTCGAGCGAGCGTGCCGCCTGCGACGGATCGCAGTGCGCGATTTGCGCCACCATGGCCTCGGCGCGCCGCTTCAGCTTGGCATTGGTCGGCGGCATGTTCACCATCATGCCGCGATACACCCGGCCAAGGCGCAGCATGATCCCCGAGGAGATCAGGTTGAGCACAACCTTCTGCGCGGTGCCTGCCTTCATCCGCGTGGAGCCCGCGATCAGCTCGCGGCCGGTCTCGATCAGGATCGGAAACTTTGCCGATTCCAGCAATGCGGTGCCGGGATTGTTGGCGACACCGATCGTCACGGCACCGCTGGCGCCTCCCTGCTGCAGCGCCGCGACCGTGAATGGCGTGGTCCCGCTGGCGGCCACGGCGATCACCACGTCGTGCGGTGTGAGCCGCGCGGCGTCGATCTGCGCGACGGCGTCATCGACATCGTCCTCCGCGCCCTCGATGCTGGTGACGAACGCGCTGTCGCCCCCCGCAACGATGAAGCGGACGCGCTCCCTGGGCCAGGCGAAGGTCGGCGTCAGTTCGGCCCCGTCCTGGACCGCCACGCGGCCCGAGGTGCCGGCGCCGACATATACGATGCGCCCGCGATCGCCCAGCGCCGCCTTGGCCGCTTCAGTCGCCGCGGTGATCGCGGGAAGGGCGTGACCAATCGCCGCGACGGCCGCGAGCTGGCCCTCCCACATCGCCTCCATCGCTGACGTCAGCGACCACGCATCAAGATCGGCAAAGCGGGGATCGACTTCTTCGGTGGCCATGTTGTTGATCCAAACGCCGTCAAACGCGGAACTTCGAAGCCTGTTCATGGTCAGTTTCTCTGTCCATCTCTCCGTCCATTTCTCTCTTGGGCAGATCAAGCCGCCCTCGCGCCAGCAGCAGCGCGCCGGCCGCCGCGTCGGCATCGGGAGGCCTCAGGCGGGCGCGCAGGTCAGGTGTCAGCCAGGGCGTCATGACTTCCGCAAGCCCGCCCACCAGCGAGAGCCGGTCAATTCCTTTCGCCAGGAACAGATCGAGCAGATCGCCAATGGCATCGGCCGCGCGCTCGACAATGCGACGGCCGACCGGATCGCCCTGATTGGCGTGTCGCATCACGATCGGCGCGAACGCCGCGTAATCTGTGGCCCTGGCTTCTTCAGACCAGGCCACCGCCTGATAGGGATCATGGTCGAATGCGCCCAGCACCTCTGACAGCAATGGGGTCAGCTCGCCGCGGCGATCTGCGGCACGGAGCGCCAGTCGAACGACCTGGAGGCCGATATCGGCGCCGCTGCCTTCGTCCGACACCGGAAAACCGTAACCGGCGATGCGGATTTCGCGGCCGTCGATCAGGCCGACGCCCACCGAGCCTGTGCCGGCGACCACGATGGCCCCGTCCGCGCCGCTATGGGCGCCGAGGCAGGCCGCCAGGCCGTCGCTGATGAAGATAACGGAAGCAAAGGGATGCGCAATGGTGTTGAGCGCCGCTTCCGCGCCCCGCCGACCAAGACCGGCAAGGCCAATGCCGGCGCGCATCTGCGCGAAATCCTCGCGCGCCAGTCCGGCCTGCGCGGCTGCCGCCTCGGTGGCCTCCATGATCGACCGCCAGGCCTTCTCAAAGCCAATCCGCGTCGTCGCAGGTCCGGAGCTCGCTGTTCCGAGTACCCTGCCGTTTTCGTCTTCGATCCGGGCGCGGCAGCGGGTTCCACCGCCATCAATGCCGAGATACGTGGTACCTTTTGTTACCATGGAACGCTAACGCGAAGGTTTCGCTCCGGGTCCTCTTCAAGGTTCTTCGGAGTACATATGAAGTCCTGCACGGGACTCACCTCACGAGTCCGTGACTGCCATTCTCGGATCAATGCTGATGGGCCACGCCGGTTCTTCCTCCCTCACGATTGCCGCGCAGCGCATCTTTGATGGCGCCGACATGCGCGGGCCGGGTTCGGTCAGGATCTCACAGGGGCGGATTGAAAGCATCACCTTTGGCGAGGCGGCGGCGCGGGCCTCAATCCAGCTTCCCGCGGATGCGATCCTTGCCCCCGGCTTCATCGACATCCAGGTGAACGGAGGCGGCGGCGTTCTTCTCAACGACCAGCCAACGGAGGCTGGCGTTCGACGCATCATTGAGGCGCACCGCAAGGCGGGGACCACGGGCTGCTTGCCGACCCTCATCACCGATCGCATCGAGGTCATCGAGCGCCTGGCTGCAGTCGCCGAGGCTGGTCTGAGGATTCCCGGCGTTCTCGGCTTTCATCTGGAAGGACCGGCCCTCAACCGGTCTCGCAAGGGCATTCACCCGGAAGCCGAGATACGCGTGCCCGATCGGCGCGATCTCGCCGCGATCAAGAGTTTCGGGGGCCGCGGCCATTCCATGGTGACCCTGGCCCCGGAATGCGTACCTGCGTCCATGATCGATGAATTGATCGGCGCCGGCTTGCGTATCGCGGCCGGCCACAGCGACGCCACCGCCGCCGAAACCGGGCAGGCGGTTAATCACGGTATTACGGGGGTGACCCATCTGTTCAATGCGATGTCGCAGTTGAGCGCAAGGGCACCGGGCCTGGTGGGCGCCGCGCTTGACGATGACCGGCTGTTTGCGGGGATCATCTGCGACGGCATCCACGTTGACCGCGCCGCGTTGCGTGTCGCCTTCCGCTGCAAGGGACGCGACCGATTGATGCTGGTCACCGATGCCATGCCATTGGTGGGCACCAACGACCGGCAATTCATGCTGCAGGGAAGGCAGATCACGTTGCGCGAAAATCGCCTGACTGGCCCTGATGGCACGCTGGCGGGCGCCCACCTCACCATGATCGAGGCGGTGCGCAACGCTGTTGCGCTGCTTGGAATCTCCCTTGTCGATGCCCTCATCATGGCTTCCAGGACGCCGGCGGCATTCCTGGGTCTTGAGTCCGAGCTTGGACGGATCGCACGCGGATACCGCGCCGATCTCGTCGCCTTCAATCCGGGCTTTGAAGTCGTCGGCACATGGATAGGCGGTGTCGGTTCGATGGACGAGGCGAGCGAGGCTCTCCAGGGAGGCTAGATGCGCAACCATCCCATCATCGTGCAGAAATATGGCGGTGTCTGCCTTGAAACGCCGGCGAAAATTCGCAGCGTCGCGCGCAGTCTCGCCGACCTGCATGGCCGTGGTCATCGTGTCGTGGCGATCGTCTCGGCCATGGGCAAGACCACCGATCAATTGATCCAGATGGCCTATCAGGTCAGCCCTGCGCCCAATCGCCGTGAACTCGACATGCTGCTTACGACCGGCGAACGCATCAGCATGTCGCTGATGAGCATGGCGCTTGCCGATCTCGGCGTCCCCGCGATCAGCTTCACCGGCAGCCAGGCCGGCGTGATGACCGACGACTCTCATTCCTCCGCGCGCATCCTGGATGTACGGCCCATTCGCGTGCGTGAGGAACTTGATCGTGGGCGCGTCGTGGTGCTGGCGGGATTTCAGGGCGTGAACCCGGCGACCCGGGAAATCACCACGCTCGGCCGGGGCGGCAGCGACACCACGGCCGTTGCGATGGCCGCAGCGTTGAAGGCCGAACGCTGTGAAATCATCAAGGAGGTCGACGGAATTTGTTCGGCCGACCCGCGCGTTGTGCCGGATGCAAAGCCGCTGCGGCAAGTGGACTTCGCATCCCTGTCGGAGATGTGCTTCTGGGGTGCCAAGGTCCTGCATTTTCGCAGCGTAGAGCTGGCGCAAAGTCAGGATATGCCGCTGGTCCTCAAGCAATGGGGCGGCGTTGAACACAGCACGCAGGTGATGAAAGAGGTTGCAGGCATGGAAAACGGAAAAGCTCTGGCCGTCAATTCGATCGCGCGCATCGAGCATGTGGAAATCGATTCCAGGGATCTCAATCACGGTTTCGAGAAATTCGCGCAGCATCTCAAGCAAAACAGCCTGTCCTGGCCGCAGCTCCTCGACTCCGGCTTCGCCGCGGGAAAAACCAGCATGACGGTGGCCTGCGATTCAGAATGGCTGGATGCCCTGTCGCGCACGCTGGAGCAGAGCCAGGATCTGCGCAAGCCGCGCGAGGCTTCAAGCTCGGTCAGCCTCACTTGCTTCGGCGCCGTTTCGCCGGAATTGCCGCTCTCGGCGCTGCAGGTTCTCGCGCATCACGGGATTGTCCCCGACAAGTATGTGATGTCGCCGAATTCGGTCAGCCTGTTCGTCCCGGTGGAGAAACGGGAGGCCGCGGTCAAGGCGTTGCATTCGCTTGTCCAGCAAGCGTAGCTTTGACAGGCGGCAGAGCCTGCCGACCGGCGGTGTCGCAAGCTCAGCGCGGTCCATTCGTGGGTTTGACGTCACCAAGCCCCAAGCCACGAACTCATTTTCTGCAGCGCCTGGCCTCTTCGCTGACATGCGAGACAAAACGCTTTAGGTACAAGGGTCTGTCGGTATTTCGACGCATGCAAAGATTCAATACCCGCTTTGCCCAGGGATCGACGAGCTTGACGATCTTCAACGGCATCGCCTTGCTTGCTCTTCGGGCTGCGCTTTCCGATACGATGCCCGGTGCAACCCCCATGGAAACCATGCCGCAAACAGCGATGAAGTTGGGGACTCGAACGCGCCAGCGTATCGGTGTCCCTGATCTTGCCGACTGCATCTCCAGATGCTCCGTGAGTGCGTTGGAGTTGAGAAGGCCAACCAGTTCGCTGGAGATGGCGCAGGAGAACTCGATCTCCCGACGGGATGCGAACCGGTGGTCATTGGGCACAACGAGCACAAGCTGATCAACAGCGAGGGGCACCAGTTCAAGGTCGCCCGCGGGCGTGAAATCCGCAATAATGCCGGCGTCCCGCTCGCCATGCCGAATTGCGTCTATGATTTCGTGACTCTGCCGCTCCTCGACGTCGAGATCGACGTTGGGGTTCTGGATAAGGTATTTTGCCACCAGGTGTGGCAGCAGTTCGGATAGCCCCGCGGTATTCGACAGCAATCTGATCCGCCCCCTCACGCCTTGGGAGAATTCCGCCAGATCGCCCTTCATGCTCTCGCTTTGAGCCAGGATAATTCGGGCGTGTTTCAACAGAGCGGAGCCGGCGGCGGTCGGACGTACGCCTGTTTTTTCGCGAACAAGGAGAGCGGTGCCGAGCTCCAATTCCATATGCTTGATCCGTTCGCTCGCTGCTCCGGCGCTTATCCGGATTGCGTTCGCGCCCAAGCTGATGCTTGCGCGCTCAGCGACGTTGATGAACAAGCGTAGGTCGGAGAGATCGAATCTCATTCAGCTTACTCCGTGCCCGGTCGTTGAAAGCTTTTGCAGGGGCCGAACGTGATAGCAGTCGCGAGGCAGGGAAGCAGAGCACGAATATGAGCGATGTTGCAATGATGGAGCCATGCGCCGCCTTGCCGTTGACGATTTGGGCTTTCCTAAACGACGCTTCGATTTTTCCAGTTTGCGCTGGAAATGCCCGGCAGATAACTAGAGTTCATGAACACAGCTACGGAAATTCTGCGCAACGATCCGGAAGCGATCGCGTTCGTCGATATCGATGAGCAGCGCCGACCGATCCGCTACGGCGACATCGGTCCTTTGCTGGTCGATCTCGCGGAGCAGGCGGGTCTTCCAGCGTTCTCGCGGTCAGCGCGGGTGGCGCTGATCATGCCGAGAGGAAAAGACGGGCTGCTTGGTTTTCTGGCCGCGTCGTCTTACGCGATCTGCTGTCCGCTCGACCCGCGCTTGCTCGACGATGAATTGGCCGATGCAATCCGGGATCTCAAGGTGGTAGCGATTGTCGACGGAACCGGAGAGCCGCGCATTGCGTCGATCGCCGAAAGTCTGAAGGTCGACATCCGGAGGCTGCGAGTCTCCGAGCATGCTTCGGGGCTGCCACAAAAGCATCGAATTGGCCGAACCGATGCGGACGATATCGCGCTGCTGTTGCAGACCTCGGGAACGACCTCGAAGCCGAAGCACGTCGCTCTCACGCACTCAAACATTCTTGCTGCCGCCAGGGCGATCGTGACAAGTTATGCCATCGGCCCGTCCGACTTGTGCATCAATCCCATGCCGCATCATCACGTCCATGGCCTGATAAGCGCGGGGACGTCGTCCTTGCTCGCCGGCGCGTCTCAATATTGCTTGCCGTCGTTCGCGCCTGCAGCCTTCGACAAGGCCATGGAGTTACTTGATCCCACATGGTTCACCGGCTCGCCCGCCTTCCACCTCGGACTCCTGGATCACTTCAATGCTTCCGGCCATGCTCCGAGGACGGAACGCTTGCGGTTCATGCGATCGTCTTCGGCTCGCCTCGGCCATCGCGCAATACGAACAGATGTTCGGGGTGCCATTGCTGGAAAACTACGGAATGACGGAGACTGCCTCGACGGTGTGCTCGAATCTGCTCGCGCCCGGGTTGCGGACACGGGGGTCGGTGGGGCGTCCGATCGGAGCGGAAATCCGTATCGTGGATGCTTTAGGTCTCGAACTCGGTGTCGGTTCGGAAGGAGAGGTGCTGCTGCGGGGGCCCAGCGTCATCACCCGGTATGCATCGGGCGAATCCGGCCGCGATCACTTCATCGACGGCTGGCTGCGCACGGGAGATGTCGGCAAGATCGACGAGGACGGATGTCTGTTCATTCGCGGCCGGACCAAGGAATTGATCAAGCGCGGCGGGCACTCGGTGTATCCGCTGGAAGTCGACAGCGCGATCCTGTCGCATCCGGAGGTGACGGAGGCCATCACTTTTTCCCTGGAGCATCCGACCCTGGGCGAAGAATTGGTGGCGGCATTTGTCCCGCGTGCCGGCAGCGCGATCGATGGAAATGATATCCGCCATTTCCTCGAGGGCAAGATCAGCACGTACAAGATTCCCGCTGCTATCATTCGTGTCGGAGAGATTCCGAAAAACGCCACGGGCAAGTCGGCGCGCCGGGCGATGCGTCCCGCATTCGCAGGTGAGTTTGCGCTGAAAGGCGTGGCGGCGCATTCGGAGCTTGAAGGTGCGATCCTCGAAGCCTGGGCGCGCGCAACCGACGCGTCGGGTCTTGGAGTCACCGATAATCTATTCGTTCATGGAGGCGATCCGATTCGGGCGCAGCGTGTTCGAGACGACCTTCGGCAACGCCCCGGTGTGGACTTGTCATTGAAGGACATGATTCGTAACCCGACGGTGCGCATGCAGGCGAGCCTTGTTTTATCCAGAGCCGGGCCGAGCGTGCCGGCACCGTCACCACTCACGGAGATATCGAAATGAATGCAACAGCATCCGCACCTGCCGGCGTACCTGCGGATCATGCTCCCGATGCCAAGGGCGTCGAGGCGCTCATTAACAGATACCTGGTCGCAGTAAAGCACTGCGATGTGGAGGCGCTGCGCTCGACGTTCGAGCCGTCGGCCAATATCTCCCATTACTATGTCAAGGGCGATACCGTGCGCGCGAACGACGTCGAGGGGTTCGTCAACGTGATCCGATCGCTTCACGACAAGTTTGACAACGCGGAGGAGGTCGCAAGGGCGATCGACGTTCGCCTGGTCGGTCCTCTTGCCAGTGTCCGCGTTCCGTTTGGTTTCGTCATGGGACCGAATACTCTCGAAGGCGAAGATATCTTCAATCTCGCCTTCTGCAGGGGAGAGTGGAAGATCATCCACAAGAGTTACTATCTCTGAGAGAGCCCGCGATGACCGATCTGGTCGAATATCGCCTCGAGGGGCATATCGCAACGATAACCCTGAACAGGCCCGACAAGCTCAACGCCTTCGATGCGGACCTTGTGCGGGCTCTTGCCGGCAAGCTGCGACGGTTTGACGAGGATGAGGTCGCACGGGTTGCGATCCTGAGAGGGGCCGGCAAGGCGTTTTCGAGCGGTGCCGATGTGAAGGCAAGACAATGCCGGAGCAGAGAGGAATTCGAGCGGTTCGGTGGCCCGCAGGAGCCCGATGCTCATTCCGGCGATCTATTGACGCGCGCGGTGAAGTGGAAGCCGGTGATTGCCGCTCCCCATGGTTATGTCATGGGACTTGCGGTCGGCATCGTGCTCGAGTGCGACATCGTCGTTTCCGAAGCTGAAACGAAGTTCCAGATCACGGAGACACCAAGGGGGCTCGGCGGTGCGAGGTATTGGGGGCTGGCGCACTTCTGCGGCGCCGCGGCCTTCGCCGCGGAGGTAGCTCTCACCGGAAGATTCTTCTCGGCTGAGGAAGCTCAAGGGGCTGGTTTGATTGCGCGCGTGTGTCCCAAGGGTGAACACCTCGGCGTGGCGCACCGGATCGCGCAGAGCATAGCCAGCAATCCGCCGCTCAGCGTTCGATCTACCGTCCGCTCGCGGCGCTATTTCATGGATTTGTTCGAGAAGGAGATTGCAGCCCAGACGGATCCGATGAAGCTTTACCTTACCGAAGATTTCCGAGAGGCGGTTAATGCCCATCTTGAGAAGCGGGAGCCAGGGCCCTTCCATGGACGCTGAATCAATCGCGATCGTAGCCGGGCAGGTGCGCTCCTTCTTGAGGCTAGTTTCGTGGCGACGCAAGCTCAGACAATTGGGGCGCACAACATGAGACGCTACTCCTCGATAGCTCCGCCGATCATTCTCAGGTGCTCTCGAAAGCCAAACGCCGGATGCTCCAGACGACGTGCGAGATATTGCGCAAAAGCAGCTTGATCCCTGAAGCTACGTCCCGCTCGCATTTCGCTGGCCTGCCGGTGCTCCGTTGACCTGATTGCTTCCGCCGCTTGGACAACCTCCGCAAGGCGCTCACGCGGAAGAAAAATCGCCCCATCTGCATCACACGCGACTACGTCGTCCGGACCGACCAGCCATTCGCCTACGCGAGCAGAGACGAGAGCATCGGGCGCACGCTTGTCGAGCCGCTGCGGCCCTGTCGGCAACGAACCGAGCGAGAAGAAATGTTGAACCGGAGTACGTTCATATGGCTGTTTGAAAATTGTCCCCGGTTCACGCAGTCCCTGGCGCAGCAGCTCAACGAGCGGATGGGTCAATTCATTGCCGCCATGGAATCGGATCGCCTTCACGATCCTGCGGCACGCGTAGCGCGCCATTTGGCGTGGCTGTTCAACCCGATCCTCTATCCGAGCACCCGCGTGCTCATCGAGATTACGCACGAGGAGCTTGCACTTCTGGCCGGGCTCTCGCGCCAGGTGGCGAACAAGGCGCTTGCGAGCATCGAGGCCACTAGCGACGTCCTGATCGCTTGAGTTCGGCGACTTGGGGCTGCTTCTCCCCGGCCAACTTCCCCGCGGCGTGCAGGCTGCTGCAATACCACCAGATTTCATATTGTCTCGCGCCCAAAAACAGTCCGGTCTCCCTGCACTCCTCGTAGGTTTTGAAGTTGCGTACGTTTCTGCACGTTGTCGATAAAGTAAAATCCCCTGATGACACGGAGCATCCGTTCCACGGCTGATTGCCGTATTTGAAGCTTGTTTGGCAACCGTCGGTGCAACTGCTGGAGGTCTTCTCAAGCGCGGCAATCCTCGCCATCACTGAACCGGTCACTGGCTTTTGAGCTGATGTCGGTGGCGTTTGAGGGGCTGGCGATGTCGGGCGAGCTGCAACCGTGTTTGCCACCGGCGGCGCCTGCCTCTGTGATCTTACTACCGGCGGCCTTGCCACCTGCTGCGGCGCCTGAACCGTGATGCTGGGAAGCTGGTTGGTGGGGCCTGTTGCGGTTTGCGAGGCTGCCGTGCCGCTCAGCAATACGGTTGACAGGACAGCGATAGCTGAGGGCGCGACAAGGCTCGATGACATTCTCACAACTCGTTCTCCCCAAATGCCGTCCCCGGGTCGGATTGCGCTACCTGTTTCGATTCTCCGCGGTAACCCGAAATTTTCCTCCAGCCAGCATGCCGTTGCAATACCACCAGGATCGTTGGTGGTTCCAGCCCAGGAACATTTTGGTTTCTACGCATTGCACGTAGTCCCTGTGAGTGAGCGTGTCTTTGCAGGTTGCTGAGAAAACTGAATTCCACCCCGCCGATTCGCTGCATCCAACCCAAGGGTCCTTGCCGCGTTTCAAGCTTGTTTCGCAACCATCGTTGCAACTGCTGGCCTCTCTCTCGAGGCGGGCAAGCTTCGCCATGACAGGACCCTGCGCAGCCGACGGCGTCCCTCCCGCTGTTTGAGCCGTCGTCCGGGCGGCCGGTCCTCTCCGGAAACCTGCACCGGTGTTTGCCGCCCGCTGCTGCGTCTGTGGCGGCCTCGCCGTTTGCTTCGGCGCTTCGACTGTGATGCTCGGAAGCGTGGAGCCTGATGTGGTTTGCGACGCGGCGGTGCCGCCGAGGGCGCTCAGCAATGCGGTTGACAGGATCGCGACAGCTGACGGCGCGACAAGGCTTGATGACATTCTCATGACCCGTTCTCCCAAATCCGGAAATAAACGCCGTCCCGGTGCGGACACCGTCTCACGTACCCAACCAGCCGTTCCGTTCGATCGGCATCATGCTCCGGCGCAGTCACACGCATCTCCCACGCTCGCGACAATGCGTACGGTCGTGCCGAGTTTTCGCCGCAGCCAATCGAATACGTACTCCTTTGCAAGGGTCGGATTGTCGATATGGCCGGGAGATGCCGCGGTTTCTTCCGTCGAAAAGACCTTCAAATCAAGCGGCGCGCCCGACCGTTTGCAGGATTCGTGGACATCGATTGCATTCTCGACGGCGATATGATCGTGTTGTCCGATCGTCATCAGCGAAGGGCATTTTAGCATCGCCGCGGAATGCACGACTCCCGCCATCCAGACCCGCTCGCCGGGCGCTGCTTGATCGCAGCCGATCCGACCTATCGCAAAAATGAGTTCGTGGCGTTCCCAAAGTCCCCCGTCACAAACCGCAGCGGCAAATCGATGATCGCGGCTTGCGATCCCGGTCGCGAGAGAGCTGCCCAAGCCGTCACCGTAAAGCGCGATCCTGGAGGGATCGATGTCGCCGCGCGCGAGCAGATAGTCCACCCAGCGACCGGCCGAAGCCTCGATGTCTTCGTCCGTGGCTTCGTAGTCCGGCAGATCGATCAGCAGAAGCGATAGGCCATTTCCAGCCGCGCTCCTACGCATCGTGTAAAGTAGTTCATCCTTGCAGAGGTCGACCCCGCCGAGACAGACCACGACCGGCATCAACGGGGGAGCGCCCGGAGCGCTGATGAAATATCCTTCCAGGGAGCAGCCGCCTTGGTATGGAATTCTGACGACGTCGCCCCTCGGGCAGGTATGTTCGAGATAGAGGCGCGAGCACCGTCTCATGCTTCGCAACAGAAACTCGCGCCTCGGATCCTTCTCATCCATGAATAGCTCGGCGCAGCGGTAATAGTTCGATGCCCGCAGCCAGTTGCTGGTCGCCGCATTGAAGCCGCCCCGGGCATGTGCTTCATCACCGCGGGCACGGTTGATATCGGCTGCGCTTTTCCAGGCTTCATACCAACTCTCGTCGTCGCCAGGCGTAATCAGCCTTGCGGCGAAAAAACATTCCGAGATGGTGCTTGCGCCCTCCTGTGCCGCACCGAGCATCCGCATGAACTGAAACGAGTAAGCCTCGTCGTCGGGCCATTGCAGCCATCCCGCGTCGCCGTAGCGGGGCGGCGGGGACGGCATTTTTGGCCCGCCCAATTTGGCCTCGGCCGGCAACGCGAGCATATCCTTGTCCGGGTCCATCGACATCGCTTCCTCCCAAAGGGAAGACAAAGCATCACTGGAAGTGTTCGATGTGTCTCGCGAATTTCCGCGTGTGCCCGTTTTTGTAATTTTCCATGTCGGACCGGGAGGACGATACATTGCGTTACAAGATGTCACTTGCCTCGGCGGTTGGGTACTCGGGCGCGTATGGCCAATCCGATGGGTTGGACGACGCTATTGGCCAATGTCTGGAGTGGCCCATAGAAGACATGGCCGAGCCTGCGGCTTTCTGACCCGAGGCGCCACCTCGGGGTGTGTCATTTCCCGGAATCTATCGAGCAGTGATGCTCAACCTTCTAGCCCGCTCCTATCGGCCGGACTGGCAATGTCGATCGAGAACGAGCTTGCGGCATCATATAGGGTGCAGAATATACGGCCTCACGCTATCCATTCTCAGTCCGAGGCACGCGATCTCCTTGTCGGAAAGGGGGCGCAAGGCGGTCCTCTTGTCATCCCGAACGATACCCGGATAGCGCAGGATAGCCTCTTCCGCCTCACCTGCTTCAAGCGTTCCAACCGCAAAGAATCTGGGATCAGCTTCCAGTTCCGCCAAGCGTAGCTCGACGAGCCAACCACATTGCGCAAGGTCATCTCCACGCGACTGCTCTCCCAGACCGACTTGGCTGGCTGTCGGATGTGAGTTTTCGAGGCTCGGTATCGGCAGGGCCAAATCGACAGAGGACGCCACAGTTCTCGCCATTCGAGGCGCCGCTATTCTCTACTTGTTAAAGGCCAGGCTGGAGCAATGCCACCAGACTTCCATGGGTTTCCAAGCGAGCATCGTCGGGGCATTGCAGCCATCCTGCGCCGCTGTAGCAGGGCGGTGCGGACGGCATTTTTGGCCCGCCCAATTTGGCCTCGGCTGGCAACGCGAGCATGCCATTGTCCGGGTCCAGCGACATCGCTTTCTCCTAAAAGGAAGACCAGCATCACTGGAAGTGTCCGATGTATCTCGCGAATTTCCGCGTGTGCCGGTTTTGAAATTTTCTATGTCGGGCCGGCAGGGCGATACATTACGTTACAAAATGGGATGTCACTTGCCCCGGCGGTTGGGTACTCTGGCGTGTATGGGCAATCCGGACCACATTCTCGTCGTCGACGATGACCTGGGTTTGCGCGAGCTGTTGGACCGATACTTTGTCGGCAACGGCTATCGGGTCACGACGGTGGCCAACGGCCGGCAGATGCGCGAGGTTCTCGCCAACCACCGGGTCGATCTGATCGTGCTCGACCTCATGCTGCCGGGGGACGACGGCCTCATGCTCTGTCGCAACTTGCGCGCGAATCAAGCCTATGACATTCCGATCCTGATGCTGACGGCGCGGGGCGACGAGGCAGACCGCATCGTCGGCCTCGAGATGGGGGCGGACGACTATCTTACGAAGCCGTTTGCCCCGCGCGAACTGCTCGCCCGCATCCGCTCGGTATTGCGCAGGGCCGAGATGCTGCCCCGCAACCTTGCGGCATCGGAGAAAGCCCGTCTGTTTCGGTTCGGCGAATGGAAGCTCGATACGGTCGGGCGTTTCCTGGTCGACGCCGACGAGACCGTGGTCTCGTTGAGCGGCGCCGAATATCGGCTGTTGCGCGTGTTTCTCGATCACCCCCAACATGTCCTCAATCGCGATCAACTGCTCAACCTGACGCAAGGCCGTGAGGCCGAAGTCTTCGACCGGTCGATAGACCTTCTTGTCAGCCGTCTTCGCCAGCGATTGCGCGACGACGCGCGGGAGCCGTCCTACATCAAGACGGTGCGCAGCGAAGGCTACGTGTTCGCTGCCTCCGTCGACGCATTGCCGGAGCCGTCATGAGCGCCCGTTTTCGGCGTATGGCGGCGCGTCTTTGGCCGGGCTCCCTGTTCGGCCGGCTGGCGATGATCCTGTTCTCCGGCCTTGTGGCCGCGCATGTTCTGGCCTTCGTTTGGATTGTCCTCGACCACATGGCGATCGAAGACGAAGTGGGGAATAAATTTGCTGCGGTGGACGTCGCGGAAGCGGTCGCTATCCTCGACTACGTCAAGCCCCAGGAAAGACCAGCCTGGCTCGACCGCCTCTCTCGACTCCACTATCGATACTTTCTCAGAGATGGGGGAGAGCTGGAAGCGGAGCTACCCAAACGACGGCAAGCGAACATCGCGCGTTTGCGGGCCCTGCTGGGGCCCGACCACGACGCGAACTTTGTCTACCCCGATCCACCGGCGCGGCGTGCCATACTTATGCACCTGAGGGACGGCAGCCCGCTGACGCTCGAGATCTATTGGCAGGGGGCAAGCATTTCACCATGGTTGCCAACGGCACTCGCCGTTCAACTCTGTATCATTGCATTCTTCGTCTGGCTGGCCGTAAAGCTCGCAACGCAACCGCTGGCTCGCCTCGAGCAGGCGGCCAACGGCCCGGGCTCGGATTCGCGCGGTGAGCCGCTGCCGGAGGATGGTCCTAAGGAAGTTGCGCGCGTCGCTGCCGCGTTCAACGCCATGCAGCGACGCATTGCCGAGCAGGTCGCGGAACGGATCCAGATTCTGGCAGCGATCTCGCACGATCTCCAGACCCCGATCACGCGCATGCGGCTGCGCGCTGATTTCCTGGGTGACAGCGACGCCAAGGAAAAGCTGCAGGGCGACCTGCAGGAAATGCAGACGCTCGTCAAGCAGGGTCTTGCCCTGGCACGGGAGTACGACGACATTGGCCCGCCGACGTCAGCGCATGTCGCCGTCGAAGCATCGCCGGAGCCGTCATGAGGGTTCGTTTTCGGCGCATGGTGGCGCGTGTTTGGCCGGACTCACTGTTCCGCCGGCTGGCGATCATCCTGTTCGCCGGCCTCTTGGCTGCACATGTGCTATCCTTTGGTCTGGTCGCCCTCAATGTCTTCGGCCCCAGCAACGAGTCATCGGATGACTATTTCATGCGATATATCGCGACGGCGGTCGCTATCCTCGACCGGGTCAAGCCCGAAGAAAGACCCGCATGGCTCGATCGCCTCGGTCGACCTACCTATCGGTACGTTATCAGAGACGGAGGAGAGATCGAAACGGCGCCACCCAAACGACGACAAGAGAACCTCGCGCGTTTGCGGGCCATGGTCGGGGAGGGCCACGACGCGAAAACCGTCTTCTATCTCGATCCACTGAATCGGCGGCGACTGGGCTGGCTCCTTCATCTGAAGGACGGCACCCCACTGATGCTCGAATTCACCGCGCGGAGGACGGTGAGTTCGCCCTGGTTGCCGACGGCGCTCGCCGTCCAACTCTGTCTTCTCGCATTCTTCACCTGGGTTGCCGTGAAGCTCGCGACGCAACCGCTGGCGCGCCTCGAGCGCGCGGCCAACAGCCTGGGTTCGGATCTGCGGCGTGAGCCGCTCCCGGAGGATGGTCCGAAGGAAGTGGCGCGCGCCGCTGCCGCATTCAATGCCATGCAGCGACGCATTGCCGAGCAGGCGGTGGAACGGATTCAGATTCTGGCGGGGATCTCGCGCCGCCTTCAGACTCCGATTACGCGCATGCGCCTGCGCGCGGATTTTCTCGGTGACCGCGATGTCAGGGAAAAGCTGCAGGGCGACCTGCAGGAAATGCAGACGCTCGTTAAGGAGGGGCTCACCCTGGCCCGCGGACGCGACGAGATCGGCAAGCAGCGGTGCCAGACCGACCTGCATGCCCTTATCGACAGTATCGTCTGCGACTATTCCGACGCCGGAAAACCGCTTCGCTTTTCCGGAGAACGCGGGGTAACGATTCTCACGCACCCGCAGGGCTTGCGCCGCATCCTGATCAACTTGATCGATAACGGGCTGAAATTCGGCGAGGATGTCGAAGTCGCCATCGACACGCAACCGTCGAACCGCATCGCGATCACCGTATCCGACCGTGGCCCCGGTATTCCCGATGAGCATCTGAAGTCGGTATTCCTGCCGTTTTACCGGGTCGAGGCTTCGCGCAATCGCGAGACCGGTGGCACCGGGCTTGGCCTTGCCATCGCCCAGCAACTCGTCAGCGCGCTTCGCGGCACGCTCACGCTCGCCAACCGCGACGGCGGCGGATTGGAAGCGCGCCTCGAATTTTCGAGATAACAATACGATGGCTCTGACGCGGATGATATCTCGTGCGCGCAGCAGGACTCGAACCTGCAACCAGACCGTTATGAGCGGGGGATATCGTGTCGCTTCGTTGATTTTGCTGCACCATTGCTTGAGTTCGATCGCGTTCGTTGCGCTTTGGCGAGGTCGTTTCCGGTGCGAAGCCGGCGCGGTCCCCGGCAATGGAAGATTTCGCCCGACGAGGAGGCTGCTCGCGCTCTCAACGCTTTGTTGAACGTTCAGTAAAGTGGTTTGCTAAACATGCTGACCATGACCAACCTTCTGGCGCTCCTGTTATCCAGATAGGCCGAACTATCTCCGTCGGACCAGATCGGCAATCGTGTTCCTAACAATCTTCGGGTATTTTGCTGCGCTGCGAACATCCGGCCGCGCGCGCGAATGTCGCAAATCTTTTCGCCAGGCTCGCGAGAAACCGGCTTGACGGCCTCCAAAATTTAGTAATACGTTTAGTGTTATAAAAAAACTAAACATCACGCATCGAGTGGATGTGTGGGAGGAGCCCAAGCCTTCTGGACCCGTTTCCGGAAATGGTCCGTCTCGTCCTTCACTCATCGCTCCTCAAACTCGGTTTCAGGGTCTTGGCGTCGTTCCGACAGGGAGCGCCGAGCGGGTTAGATGCTTCAACGAGAGAGGAAACGGATATGCGGACATTCAATTGTTTAGGAAGCTCGGCGGCCGCCACGGTCCTCGGGGCGGCGCTGCTGGGGATGTTTGGCGGAGGCGAAGCCGCAGCACAGAGCAAGCAGCTCACGCTGTGCTGGGCGGCATGGGATCCCGCCAATGCGCTGGTCGAGCTCGGCAAGGACTTCACCAAGCAATCCGGCATCGAGATGAAATACGAGTTCGTCCCATGGACGAGCTATGCCGATCGCTTTCTCAACGAGCTCAATTCCCATGGCAAGCTCTGCGACCTGATCATCGGCGACAGCCAGTGGATCGGCGGGGCTGCCGAGAACAAGTGGTACGTCAAGCTCAACGATTTCTTCGACAAGGAGAAGATATCGATGGACGACTTCGTTCCGGCGACGGTCGTCGGCTATTCGCAGTGGCCGAAGAACTCGCCGAACTATTGGGCGCTGCCGGCCATGGCAGACGCGGTGGGCTGGACCTATCGCAAGGACTGGTTCTCGCGGCCGGAAATTCAATCCGCATTCAAGGCCAAACACGGCCGCGACCTGGCGCCGCCGAAAACCTATGACGAGCTGAAGCAGATCGCGGAGTTCTTCCAGGGCCGCGAGATCGACGGCAAGAAGGTCTATGGCGCCTACATCTTCACCGAGCGCGGCTCGGAGGGCATCACCATGGGCGTGACCAACGCGCTCTATAATTACGGCTTCAGCTACGACAATCCGAAGAAGCCATACCAGATGCAGGGGATCGTCAATTCATCCGACGCGGCCAAGGGGCTGGAGTTCTACAAGGAGCTCTACAAGTGCTGCACGGCGCCCGGCATGACCAACGCCTACATGCAGGAGGGGCTCGATGCCTTCAAGTCCGGCCAGGTGGCGATGCAGATGAACTGGTTCGCCTTCTTCCCGGGCCTCTACAAGGATCCGAATGTCGGCGGCGACAAGATCGGCTTCTTCGTCAATCCGGCCGGCCCGAACGCACACTTCACCCAACTCGGCGGTCAGGGCATCTCGGTCGTCGCGACCTCCGACCGCAAGAACGATGCGCTCGCCTACATCAAGTGGTTTGCGCAGCCCGCCGTGCAGCAGAAGTGGTGGCAGATCGGCGGCTACTCGGCCCTGAAGGCCGTCGTCGATGCACCCGACTTTCCGAAGAGCGCGGCGTTCGCACCGCAATTCCTGGAGTCGATGGGCATCGTCAAGGACTTCTGGGCCGAGCCGTCCTATGCGCAACTGCTGCTCGACATGCAGAAGCGCGTGCATGACTACGTCGTCGCCGACAAGGGCACGGCCCAGCAGGCGCTCGATCTTCTGGTCAAGGACTGGACCAAGGTCTTCAAGGAGCAGGGCAAGCAGGTCGCCTCGCAATAGCGCCTGATCCGGAAAAGTGTGCAGCGGTCCTCCCTCGCGACAAACGCGGAGCGTTTGCGCGGAGATCATGCTCAAACAATAAAGCTAAAGCGCGTTCATCGCGCTTTAGACACGGCAATCGCATCAACTGAACAGGTTTCCCCGGGGGGCGCGCCTCGGGGAAGCCGAACCAGCCAGCCGATGGACCAGATGACGACGATCCTTCAACCCGATGATGCTACGATTGCAGGTATGAGTGAGCCCGCCAGATCTCGTGCCACGCGGCGCGTCCGCGGCCTGTCGGACCGGGCCATCGCCTGGCTGTTCGTTGCGCCGACGATCGCGCTGTTGCTGGCGATCAACATCTTTCCGCTGGTGTGGATGATCCGGCTATCCTTCACCAGCCTCAACCTCAGCATGTCCTATCTGCCGCTGCGGTTCGTCGGGCTCGATAATTTCCGCGACATCCTCACCGACGAGGACGTCTGGTTCCGGCTTCAGACCACGGCGCAATTCGTGATCTGGTCGGTGGCACTACAGGTGGTCATCGGGTATGGCCTGGCGCTGTTGATCAACCGCCAGTTTCGCGGTCACAGCTTCTGGACCACGATCATCCTGCTGCCGATGATGCTGTCGCCGGCGGTGGTCGGCAATTTCTGGACGCTGCTCTTGCAGCCCCAGATCGGTCCGTTCAACTACGTGATCAGCCTGTTCACGGGGGTGCCGCCGAGCTCGTTCAGCATGACCGGACAGGTCGCGCTCGCACCGTGGACCATCGTGATCGTCGACACCTGGATGTGGGCGCCTTACGTGATGCTGATCTGCCTCGCCGGGCTGCGCTCCATTCCCGATTACATCTACGAGGCGGCCGAAGTCGATCGCGCCTCGCCCTGGCGGCAATTCTGGTCGATCACGCTGCCGATGACTGTGCCGTTCCTGATGCTCGCGGTGCTGTTCCGCGCGATCGAGAACTTCAAGATGTTCGACATGGTGAACCTCCTGACGTCGGGAGGACCGGGCTCGACCACCGAACTGGTGTCGATCACGCTGAAGCGTGCGGCGTTCGAGAAGTGGCGCACCGGCTATTCCTCCGCGCTCGCCATCATCCTGTTTGTGACCGTGTTCGGTGCCGCCAACATCTACGTCAAAGCGCTCAACAAGGTGAAGCAACGATGACCGCTGCCGTCGCCAAATCCGTCCCGGCCAAGTCCACCGCACACTCCATCGTCGAAGCCTCGCCGCGCGCAAAGGCCGTGGCCAGTGGCCTCGTCATTCTCTATGCCGTGATCACGATCCTGCCGCTGCTCTGGATCGTCGCCACCGCCTTCAAGTCGCAGAGCGACGCCATCGCCTATCCACCCAAGGTGATCTTCGAGCCGACCCTCGAAGGCTATGTGAACCTGTTCACCGTGCGCACCCGCCAGACGCCGGACTTCATCGCCAAGCTGCCACCGCCGGAGACCTGGTATGACAAGCTCGTGCGCCAGCGCGACATGGTCATCGCCGGGCCGTCGAAGGTCGTGCCGCGTTTTGTCAACTCGCTGATCATCGGATTCGGCTCGACGTTTCTGGCCGTCTTTCTCGGTACGCTTGCGGCCTACGCCTTCTCGCGCTTCCGCATTCCGCTGGCCGATGATCTCCTGTTCTTCATCCTTTCGACGCGAATAATGCCACCGGTCGCGGTCGCGATCCCGATCTATCTGATGTACCGGCAGCTCAACCTGACCGACACCAGGCTCGGAATGATCCTGCTCTATACCGCCGTGAACGTCTCGCTCGCGGTGTGGCTGCTTAAGGGATTCATCGACGAGATCCCGCGCGAATATGAGGAGGCCGCCCTCGTCGACGGCTACACGCGGCTCCAGGCCCTGCGCAAGGTGGTATTGCCGCAGGCCGTCACCGGAATTGCGGCCACCGCGATCTTCTGCCTGATCTTCTCGTGGAACGAATACGCCTTCGCGGTGCTCCTGACGAGCGGCGAGGCGCAGACCATGCCGCCCTTCATCCCCTTCATCATCGGCGAGGGCGGACAGGATTGGCCGGCCGTGGCCGCCGCGACCACGCTGTTCGTCGTCCCGATCGTCCTGTTCACCGTGCTGTTGCGCAAGCACCTGCTGCGCGGCATTACCTTCGGAGCTGTGCGCAAATGAGCGGCGCTGTTGTTACCAAGGGTGGAGTGTCTCGCTGGTTCCGTCGTGGGCCCTGGGAGGCCGGCGCGATGACCTTGATCGGAGGCGGCATCGTCATGCTGGTGCAGCCCTGGTCGATCGATCTGTACAGCTATTCCTTCGTGACGATCCTGGCCGGTACGGTCGGATACGTCATCGTAAGCCATTTTCCGGAATAGGGCGGCAGACATGGCACAGATCCGCATCGAGAACCTGCGCAAATCGTTCGATCAGTTCACGGCCGTGCAGGGCTCAAACTTCACGATCGACGACGGCACCTTCTTTGCGATGCTGGGGCCGTCCGGCTGCGGCAAGACGACGACGCTGCGCATGATTGCGGGCCTTGAGCTGCCGACCGAAGGCAAGATCCTGCTCGACGGCGAGGACGTGACCTTCCGCCGTGCCGCGGCCCGCGATATCGCTTTCGTCTTCCAGCTCTTCGCGCTCTATCCGCACATGAATGTCGCTGACAATATCGGCTTCCCCTTGAAGTGCCAGGGCATGCGCCGGCGCGAGGTTCGCCAGCAGGTGCAGGAGACGGCGCGGCTCCTGCGGATCGAGCATCTCTTGTCGAGCAAGACCTCGAAACTTTCGGGTGGCGACCGGCAGCGGGTCGCGCTGGGGCGCGCCATGGTGAGGCGGCCGAAGGCCTTTCTGATGGACGAGCCGCTGGGCGCGCTCGACGCCGAGTTTCGTCATCTGATGTGC
This sequence comes from Bradyrhizobium lablabi, assembly GCF_001440475.1. GTDB lineage: Bacteria > Pseudomonadota > Alphaproteobacteria > Rhizobiales > Xanthobacteraceae > Bradyrhizobium > Bradyrhizobium lablabi. The sequence goes on from NZ_LLYB01000035.1 coordinate 44,033, forward strand.
GGCGAGCTTCGCGATCTGCACGATCGCATCGGCGCGACCACCGTCTACGTGACGCACGACCAGCTCGAGGCGATGTCGATGGCGGATCAGATCGCCGTGATGAACAAGGGATGCATCGAGCAGATCGGTTCGCCACAGGAGATCTATGACCGCCCCGCGAGCATGTTTGTGGCTGACTTCATCGGCTCGCCGCCCATGAACTTTTTGCGCTTTGAGGGCGGCCTGAGATCCGGCGATCGAGCCATTGCCATCCATGACGCCAGGATAGCGATCCCGGAGATCCGAGAGGATCGCGCGAGCGCCCCGCTGGCGCTCGGGATACGTCCGGAGCACATTCGCTTCACCGACGCGGCACCCGTCCGCGGCGCGGTGTTCGGCGCCGAATATCTCGGCACCACGCAGATCGTCACCGTCGACACGGCGCATGGACGTGTCGCCGCGCGGCTGCCCTCCAGCGCGCCAGTGCGGATCGGCGAGACGGTGGGTCTTGAATTCCACTCCGAACGGCTGGCGCTGTTCGATGTCGGCAGCGGTTTGGCTATTCGGACCGCCAATGAGGGAGGCGCGCGCCATGGCTGACGTCATCCTGCGCAACATCAGCAAGCGTTTCGGCACGGTCGAGGCGGTGCGCGAGCTCTCGCTGGCGGTGAATGACGGAGAATTCATGGTCCTGCTCGGGCCGAGCGGCGCCGGAAAGACCACGACGCTGCGGTTGATCACCGGGCTCGAGAGCCCCGACGCCGGCTCGGTCATGATCAACGGCCGCGAAGTGACGCATGATCCACCGGGATCGCGCGATATCGCTTTTGTGTTCCAGCAATATTCGCTGTATCCACACCTCACGGTCTACGACAATCTGGCATTCCCGCTACGCTCGCCCGCGCGGCGCGTGCCGGAGCCCATCATCCGCAGGCGTGTCGAGCAGACGGCGGAGCTGTTGCATATCGCAAGCAAGCTGAACAATCGTGCCACCCGTCTGTCTGGCGGCGAGATGCAGCGCGTGGCTATCGGCCGCGCGCTGGTTCGCGATCCCTCGATCTACTTGATGGACGAGCCGCTTTCGTCGCTGGATGCGAAGCTTCGCACCGAGCTTCGTCTCGAACTCAAGCGGATTCAGCTCGAGCTCGGTGCGACCATCCTCTACGTGACTCACGATCAGGTCGAGGCCATGACCATGGCTTCCCGGATCGGCGTGATCAAGGACGGCCAGCTTCTTCAGCTCGGCACGCCGCGGGAGATTTACGAAAGCCCGTCCAGCAGCTATGTCGCTTCGCGGCTCGGGACGCCCCAGATCAACTTCCTTCCGGCCCGCCTGTTGTCCGACGTAGCAGTGCCGCCCGGAACCGAGACCGTCGGCATTCGCACCGAGCATCTGAAGGTTGCCGCGTGCAATGGCGGGCAGATGGTCGGTCGCGTGCACCGCGTCGAGCATCTTGGCGAGCAGAATCACGTTCACCTGGACTATAAGGGTGAGATGCTGGTGACGCTGGCGGATCCCCATCAGCAGCCGTTGAAGGCCGGTCAGGAGGTCGAATTGCGCCTGGTTCATCCGCTCTGTTTCGATCGCGCGGGGCAACGTATCCCGGCGATGATGCACTAAAGGATCAACTCGATGTCGCTGCAACCCGAGACGTTCAAGTCGTTGGTCAAGGTGGCCGCAGAGCAGGTCATCGCCAGCGCGCCGGAGCTTACAAGCCTGGATCAGGCGATTGGCGACGGCGACCACGGAATAAACATGAAGCGCGGGTTCGAAGCCGTGCTCGGCAAGCTCGACGCCATCTCCACGCAACCGCTCGACGAGGCGCTGAAGATGATCGGCAAGACTCTGGTGATGACGGTCGGCGGCGCGTCGGGGCCGCTTTACGGCAGTTTCTTTCTCGCCGCCGGCGAAGCGCTCTCGCATGACAGACATTTGCCGGACGATCTCGCTGACGTCTTCGGCAGCGGCGTGAACGCGGTCAGTGCGCGCGGCCGCTCGCAGGCCGGTGAGAAGACGATGCTCGACGTGCTTGTTCCCGTTCTGGAGACGCTGAGAGCGTCGGCCGGCCAGCCGGACCTGATCGGGCGGGTCCGGGCCACTGCCGCCGAAGCGGTCGAGCGGACCGCGCCGATGCAGGCCACCAAGGGGCGGGCGTCTTTCCTCGGGCCGCGCAGCGTCGGGCATATCGATCCCGGCGCGCGCTCGAGCTGCGTTCTCGTGCACGCGGTGTGTGCGAGCCTGGAGGGACAGCAATGACCGACACTGTGGGTATCGTGATCGTCTCGCATTCGAAGGACATCGCCAAGGGTACCGCCGACATGGTGCGGCAGATGGTCGGCAGCGAGGTCAAGGTGGCATTCTGCGGCGGCAATCCCGACGGCGGACTGGGCACCAGCGTCCCCCTGATCATCGATGCCATCAATGATGCCTGGTCCGCCAAGGGCGTCGCGATCCTCGTCGACCTCGGCGGTGCCGAAACCAACAGCGAAATGGCGGTCGAGATGCTGGAGCCCGCGCGGCGCGATCGCGTTGTCGTATGCAACGCGCCGATCGTCGAGGGGGCCGTGATGGCGGCGACCGAGGCTGCAGGCGGCAGCTCATTGGCCCAAGTGAAGGCCGTGGCCGAGGAACTCTCTGCCGACTGAGACGTCGGCGAAGCGAAGATGGAATATAAGCATGCTGGACAAAGCGGACGGACAAATCTTCACCGGCAATGTGCGGCTGGTGCACGCCGTGGGCATGCACGCGCGCCCGGCGGTCAAGCTGACCAAGCTTGCCAAGAAGTTCCAGGCGCAGGTTTCCGTTCGGGTCGCAGGCGCGGCCGAATGGATCAACGCCAAGAGCGTCGCCAAGATCATGGCGATGCGTGCGGCGCACGGCAGCACGATCGAGATCAAGGCGTCCGGCACTGACGCGGAAGCCGCGGTTGCGGCGCTGGTCGATCTGATTGCAACCGATTTCCCGGACGGGGCCTAGAGCATGCAGGGTGGCGCGACAGGACTGGCCTACCGCGGCAGAACCGCCTCGATCGGCTTTGCCCATGGTCCGTTCGTCCGGGTCGACGCCGATACGAACGGCGAGCGCGTCGCGGGTAACCTCGCTGAAGAAGCGCTTGCCCTTCGTGCTGCGATTGACACGGCAAGCGGGCAGATCGCGGATTTGGCCGGGATCGCCGGCGGCGAGGCCGCGCAAATTCTCGAATTCCAGGTCGCGCTCCTGGAGGACGAGGATTTCATCGAGGATATCTTCGCGTCGATCGGAGAGGGGGATGCGGCTGACGTCGCATGGCGTTCGGCGCTCGATGCGCAGATCGCGGATTACAATTCGGCGGCGGATGAATATTTGAAGGCACGCTCCTCGGACCTTGCGGACCTGCGCGACCGCGTGATCAACATTCTGCGGGGCGGTGGCGGCCAGGCGCTGGAGATTCCGAGCGGCGCCGTCGTGTGTGCCGACGATCTGCCGCCTTCGCGATTCCTGGAGATCGATTGGTCCGGCGGTGGCGGTCTGGCGCTGTTACGTGGCAGTCCCACGAGCCACGTCGCGATGCTGGCGCGCGCGCGGGGCATCCCCATGGTCGTGCAACTCGGCGCGATTCCGGACATCGGAGCCACCGCACTGCTCGACGGCGAAGGCGCGACGCTCGAACTTGATCCCGGCGCCGAGCAGGTCCGCCTGTTCGAGAAGCGGCGGGAAAGCCATCGCAAGAGCAGGGCATCCGCCCGCGCGATTCTGCGACGGCCGACGGCGTCGTGGCGCGGCGAGCGGATCAAGCTGTTCATCAATATCCAGCGAGTCGACGATCTCGAGCACGCCGACGCGCAATATGCCGATGGCATCGGCCTGATGCGCACCGAGTTTCTGCTGACGGAGCGGGGCGGCCTGCCCGACGAGGAGACGCAGTTCGGGGCATACGATGCGGTATTGCGTTGGGCCGACCGGCGCCCGGTCACCATTCGCACATTTGACGCGGGCGGCGACAAGCCTGTCGCCGGCTTCACGCTGGACGGCGAAGCCAATCCGTTCCTCGGGGTTCGGGGCTTGCGGCTTTGCCTGGCCCGGCCCGAGATCTTTGCCATTCAGCTCCGCGCGCTGGCCCGTGCCGCGGTGCGTGGAAACCTCAAAGTCATGTTTCCGATGGTCACATCGGCGGACGAGCTTGAGGCGGGGCGGAGGCTGTTCGCCGAAATCGTGCAGCGCTTGCAGGCGGACGGCATCGCCGCAATGCTCCCCGAGCTGGGAATCATGGTCGAAGTCCCGGCGGCGGCCCTGGCGATTGCGAGCTTCAAGGCCTCCTTCTTCTCGATCGGCTCGAACGATCTCGCGCAATATGTGCTTGCCTGCGATCGTTCCAATGGAGCGCTCGCCCCGTTGATGGACCCGCTGCATCCGGCAGTGCTCGAACTGATCGCGCGGACCGCCGAGCACGGGCGGCGCGCCGGGATCAGCGTGAGCCTGTGCGGCGACATGGCGGGCGATCCGCGCTGTCTCCCCGCATTGCTGAACTGCGGCTTGCGCGAGCTTTCCGTGAACGCGTCGGCGCTTGCGCAGATCAAGCAGACGATCGACCGGCTGAGCAGCGGAGGCGGCGTTGGCTGACACGGCGATCGATGAACCGGCCGAAGCCGGTGCTGTTGCGGTTTACAAGCGCATCTTCAAGGAGGTGCTGGACAGCCGTCCGTCGGGCATGCGGCTGCGTCTGGCGCATGCCATGGGGAAGAACCGCAGCTTCGTGAGCCAGATCAGCAATCCCGCCTATCCAGTGCCGATACCCGTGCAGCATCTCAACACGATTTTCGATGTCTGCCACTTCCCACCGCAGACGAAAGCGGCCTTTCTCCGCGCCTATGCCCGCGCGCATCCGCGCCGAATCGGCCGACTGACCGAAGGATCGCACGAGCGGACCTTGACGCTGCATTTGCCGGATCTCGGCAGTGCGAAACGGAACGCCGAGCTCGATGCGCTGCTCCAGGAATTTGCGCGGCGCTTGATTGCGATCATGCGGGAAAAATAAGGCGTGAAGCCAAGGGAAGGAAAAGGCGAGGAAGCGGGGAGGAGACAATGAAGAAGTTCATCAACTCGGTCGATAGTGTGCTTGCGGAGAGCCTCGACGGGCTTGCAGCCGCGCATGCCGATCTCGTCGCGCTTGGCGAGGGGCGCAAATTCGTGCGGCGCCGTGAACTGAACCCGAAGAAGGTCGCACTCGTTTCGGGCGGCGGCAGCGGGCATGAGCCGCTGCATGCAGGCTTCGTCGGCTATGGCATGCTCGACGCCGCCTGTCCGGGGCAGGTCTTCACATCACCGACGCCGGACCAGATCGTTGAGGCCGCGCAGGCTGTTTCCGGTGAGGCCGGCGTGCTGTTCATCGTGAAGAATTATGCGGGTGACCGCATGAACTTCGAGATGGCAGCCGAGATCGCCGAGGGCCGCACGGCGACCATCGTGACCGATGATGACGTCGCGGTCGAGAACTCGACCCACAGCATCGGGCGCCGCGGCGTCGCCGGTACGCTCATCGTCGAGAAGATTGTCGGCGCGGCCGCCGAGAAGGGCGCTGATCTGGCGGGCTGCGTTGCGCTCGGCGAGCGCGTTAACGCACGCACGCGCTCGATGGGCGTGGCGCTGACGAGCTGCACGGTCCCGGCCGCGGGCACGCCGACCTTCTCGCTCGGCGAGGACGAGATGGAGATGGGGGTTGGCATTCACGGCGAGCCGGGACGTCGCCGCGTCAAGCTGGAGCGAGCCGACGCGATTGCGGACGAGATGACGACGGCCATCGCGCAGGATCTCGACGCGCGAGACGGGGCCGAGGCCCTCCTGCTCGTCAACGGATTTGGCGGCACGCCTGCGATCGAGCTCTATCTGATGTACAATGCGGCGCGCCGGATGCTCGAGAAACGGGGCTTGCGCATCGCCCGCTCGCTGGTCGGCAGCTTCGTCACCTCGCTGGATATGGCCGGCTGCTCGCTCACCGTGAGCCTGCTCGACACTGAGACGACCGCGCTCTGGGACCATCGCGTGCGCACGGCCGCATTGAAATGGTGATCGCTGCGGCGAGCGGTCGCTGATTTTCAGATTGCGCCTTGGCCGACGATCGGCCGGAGTCTCACGCATGCACCGGGAGTTTTCCGGTTACCCTCCCTGAAACTTGCCGTGTCCTTCGGGCACGGCATCTTTTTTGTGCCGAACGGACAGCGATCTCCAGCGATCGATGATCGCGAATGCCTCATCAAGGGCTTCATGCAGACCAGCTTCTGGCGGGCCGGTCTCTCCGGCACGGCTCGTTGCCTCGGCATCGAAGTTGACGATGCGCTTTCGATTTCGGAGCAAATGGGCCGTTTGATCGTCGAAGCGCGTCAGGCTGTTGGGCCTTATCTTCCGATAAAGCCGCCGAATCTGCGATCGAGTGGAGAAACCGTATCCAGATCGGATGTGGAGCGGTACTTGGTGGCCGTTGAAGCAGAGCAATGAGCGATGGTGGAATCGTGCCGCTGATTTGCCCGACGTGTCAAAATGCTTTTGACGCAATCGCTCAAAGTATCGACCATGCGGCTACTTTGCATGGGGTTGTTTTCGATATTTTGGTTGGGCTGGCTGGCCCGGCGGTAGCTCGCAGCCCGGAAGCCCGCCTTCGCCCGATGGGCTTCGGCGCGGCAGCCTTCGCTGCGATGTGGCTTGCCGAGCCGAAGCTGGCGTAGCCAGCGAAGGCTGGTGGGCCCGGCANNNGGACTCGAACCTGCAACCAGACCGTTATGAGCGNNNNACGGGATAGAGGACAGGCTCGTTGATTTTCTTGCGTTTTTGTTCGGATTTGATCGCGTTCGTCGCGTTTCGTTCACGCCGTTGCTGGTGCGAAACTGGTGCGGTGGATGAGAAAGCCTTTATGGCTACCCGTGGCCGTGCTCTGTCTCGATTGGCATCTCCACTGCCGGCGCGGGGGCCGCGGCGGCATCGTCGTGTTGCACCGATAGCAGACCATGGTCCACGTCCGGCGTTCCATGCGCCGCGCCGATCTCTGCGAGAAGCTGATCAGGCTCGACAGGCTGCTGATGATCCTCCGGCGGCGTGACGTTTCCCGCCATCTGCGTGTAGTCCGATGCTGTTTGATCATGGCCACCGCCATGAACGACTTGTCCGGCATCATCAGCATGGGGCTGAGCCAACGCGAGATATTCGCTCGCCGGTGATGGTGCCGTAACTTCGCCGTGATGATCCCCGCCAGGATCAGCATTGGTTAGATCATGCGCCTCGCCGAGTGAGATCGTTCCGCCTGCTCCGGTGTCTGCAGGAGAGCCGTCGTGGTGATCAGCCGACTGAGATTGCGCGACAAGGTCCTGATAGGGCTGCGCAGGATCGGGGTCTGAAAAATCGGCGTGCCCCTGGCCAAGATGCAGCCCGCTATCGTCGTGGGTTCCTTGACCATCATGGTCCTGGCCAAGATGCAGTCCGTTGTCGCCTTGGTCGCCGTGATCGNGCTTTGTCCTGACCAAGGTGGAGTCCGTTGTCGTCTTGGTTGCCGTGATCGGCTTTGTCTTGACCAAGGTGGAGTCCGTTGTCGCCTTGGTTGCCGGGATCGCCCTTGTCCTGG
>NZ_LLYB01000035.1:52052-70096 GCF_001440475.1 Bradyrhizobium lablabi
AGTCCATTGTCGCCATTGTTGCCGTGATCGACGGCGCCGCTGCCTTGGTTACCTTGATTGCCCTGACCGTCACCGTTGCCGCCTCCGGCAGTGTGCTGACCGGTCTCGCCGTCGCCGCCGGAGCCGGTGCCCGGACCCGCACCGTCGGTGTTGCTGCCACCACCCTGATTGCCTTGATTGCCTTGACCGTCACCGTTGCCGCCGCCGGCGGTGTGTTGACCGGTNGTCACCGCCGGAGCCGGTGCCCTGACCCGCACCGTCGGTGTTGCTGCCACCACCCTGATTGCCTTGGTTGCCTTGACCGTCACCGTTGCCGCCGCCGGCGGTGTGTTGACCGGTCTCGNATCACCGCCGGAGCCGGTACCCGGTCCCGCGCTGCCGGTGTTGCTGTCACCACCCTGATTGCCTTGACCGTCACCGTTGCCGCCGCCGGCGGTGTGTTGACCGGTTNTCGCCATCACCGCTGGAGCCGGTGCCCGGTCCCGCGCTGCCGGCGCTGCTGTCACCGCCCTGATTATCTTTCCCGTCACCGCCGCCGCCAGCGGTCTGCTGACCCGTCTCGCCATCGCCGCCGGGGGCGGGGCCCACATCAACGGTGCCGGTGCCGCTGCCCTTCGCGTCGTCCGTGGCGGTCGCTCCGTCCGTCACGCCGTCATCGACAACGCTCGCTCCCTTGGCTGCGCCATCGCCAGCACTCCTGTCGCCACCACCACCGCCGCCGCCTCCGGCATGGACAGCCGCGGGAGCCGCTTCGGACTGTTGGAACGAAGTGGGGCCTGGAGTTGCTGCGCTGGAAGCGACCAAGCCGCCCGATCCCGCGTGCACCGGCTCGGTCGTTTGCGGATGCGATGACGGGGGGACATCGGCTGTGGAATCGGAGCGGTCACTCCCGCCAACAGAAAAGTTCGTGTCATGACGCATGGCCCCGCCGACCTCGTGACCTGCCGCCGGCGGCTTTTCGGAAAGTGGTTGCAACGAATCGGTGTCGGCAGGCGGACCACCCTGTCCACCGCCGCGATCCGCAGGCGCTAGATCGCCGTCAGGATCAACCATCCAGCCGACCGGTACGTCCTCGCGGGCCGGTTCGGGCTGACCGATGGGCCTGTCGACCGCCTTCTTGAGGCCCTGCGCCGAAAACAACTTCGTGATGGTTTCCAAAACCTTCGCGGACTTGGTCATGACAGACCTCCTCAGCGTTCGCGCATCGCGGTATCCAATGTGGTGTAGATCGGCTTCAGCAGATACTGAAAGATCGTCTTCTCGCCGGTGAGAATCGTTGCCTCACCGGTCATGCCGGGCGTCACCACGTGCTGTTCGTTGGCTCCGACGTGAGGCCGGTCCAGCTCGATCTCGACCTGGAAATAGGGCGTCTGACCTGGTCCGTCGACAGCGCTCGATGGCGCAATGCGAACGACCTTGCCCGCGATCGATCCATAACGGCTGTAGTCGAACGCGTCCGACTTCACGATTGCTTTCTGATCAATCCGCACAAAGCCTATGTCGCGTGGCGACACGCGCGCTTGTATCAATACGGCTCCTGCCGGCACGATTTCACAAACCGTGCCGCCCGGTGGAATCACGGTGCCGATCGGCGTTTCCGAAATCTTCTGCACGGCGCCGTCGACCGGGGCTCTGACCTCGATATCCGCGGATCGGCTCTGATAGGCGGCTTGGGTGGCCTTCAGCTCGTCCATTTGAACCATAAGCTCGGATCGCTGGTTGCGCGCGTCGGCGGCCGACCTTGCGATGACCGCGTCACGCTCGGCCTGAAGCTGCTTGATGCGCGCGCCATGCTGATCAAGCGAGGCAACGAGCTGGGTATGAATCCGCTCGGACTGCGCCGCCTGTTCCTGTGCCTGGGCAAGTCGATTGGCGGGAATGACGCCAATTCTCACGCCTTCGCGCATGCGCTCCAGCAATTCCTGTGTCGCATCGAGGCTGGTCTTGGCCGCGGGTATTTCGCGTTCGGCCGCATCCAGCGCCGATTTTTCCGCTTCGATCTGCTTGTCCTTTCCTTCAAGGTTACGCGCGAGCTCACGTTGCTGCTGGTCGGACAGAGACGTGGCTTCTTTCACCATGTAGGGATACTGGGCGCGGAACGCGTCGAAGACCGGTGGACGGTTCATGGCGAAAGCGTCCAGCCGTTCGGTTTGCACGGCAAGATAGGCCATGCGAACCTCGGAACGCGCCAGATCGCGCAGAAGATTCTCGGCGCGGAATTTGGCGATCAACTGTCCCTTCGTCACCTTTTCATCATTGTGCACCAGCACCGCGGCAAGCGCACCGCCGTCCGACGCCTGGATCACCTGGACGCGTCGCAGAGGGACGAACTCGCCGCGTGCCCGCGCCACTTCCTCGACGGGAATAACCAGTGACAGCCCGATGACGGTCGCCACCAATGCGACGACGCCGATAAGCAGCACGCGAACACCGCGCGTGACCTTTGAATAGTCGATATCGCCTCCGACCTGCCCCGCGGGCCGTTGCTCCCGAGCAACCGATTGGACGATGTCTTTGCCAGTCTGCGCGTCCACGCGATTTCTCCTATCCGATCCTGGCCAGCGGCTGCTTTGCCGCCGGTCGAGCCGCCGGTCCCGCGTGCAGCACGGAGCCGCGCTCGATGATCACGATCTGATCGCTGCTCTGAATTTGCGCGGTGGAATAAGGAGACCAGATCACGGTGATCCGGCCGCGGATCGAATCGAGATAACTCTCGATCCTCTTGTCCCACAGCGGGTCTCCGGTGACACCCGTGCCGTCGAGCAACAGAACCGCGGGATTGCCGAGGGTCGCCGCAACGAAAGCGACAACGTAGCGAAGCTTCAGTTCGCCATGATCCTCGTTGAAGGGATTGAGCTGCCGATCAAGCACGCTGTCAGCGGAGCATGCAAAAGCCGGAATATCGGTCCAGTCGTGACCGAGAACCTGCCGAAAAGCGTCCAGGGCTTCCCGATCCGTCAATGTCGGTACGCGCAGACGCAGATAGTCGCGCACCGACATCGGCAACGCCGGAACCACTTGGGGGACATAGCCAATCCATGCCCGATATTCAGTTGCATCGAATTGACGGATATCCCGGCCATTCACCAGGACGCGGCCGGATTGCGGCCGGCGCAAGCCGGCAAGGCATTCCAGCAGCGCGGTCTTGCCGCTGGCGTTTGGCCCAACCACGGCTACGCGCGCACCCGCCGGCACGGTGAAGGAGACGCCATTGAGAGCCGCTTCCTGATCGGTATCCGGCCGGTAGTAAAGACGCTCGACAGTCAGCGTGACGCTGGCGATGCCGCAGGGACTGGCAATATCCACGCCCGGGCGCTCAGCCGGGGTCACCATCAGTTGATCGAGTTGTGCGACCGAATTGCGGACTTGACGCAGACGCACCAGTGACCCGAAGGCCTGTTGCGCGGGCGTTGTAATTCGCCAGATCAGCATCATCGCTGCCACAAGCCCGCCTGCGTGCATCAGTCCGTCGAGCACCAGCACGATGCCGACGCACAAGGTCGCAAGCACGGTGAACTCCGTGAGCGCCTGTCCGATGGCCTGGGCGCGAGCCACGGCGATCGCATAGTCGCGGTTGCGCGCCGCCGCTTCGCGGGCAGCATCGGCAAACCGGTTGAGCCACTGGCTGCCACTTCCTTTATGGTGAAAAGCGTTGATGCCGATAAGCGCGGAGCCCGCCATTTCCTCGAGCCGCGCCGACGCCACGGCCGCGGCGCTGGATTTGCTGGAGACATAGTCAGCGGTCGGCAGTGCAAGCAGCGCGTAAATCGCCAATGCGACAATCGGCACGACGACGAGCCAACCTCCCATCAGTGCGATTACGAGCACGAAGATCGCCACAAACGGATAGTCGATCAGGTTGGCGCCACCCATGCTGCTCAGGAACTGCCGCGCGCTTTCGAAGCTGCGCATGCGGATAACGTTGTTTTGCACGCCGAACTTTGCCGAGATCTCGAGCGGGAGGCTGAGCATCTTGCGCATGGCCGCTTCCGCGATCCGGGTACCTACCCAGCTGCTCATGCGCGACGTGACGATCTGACGTCCGATCCTGAGTGCCCAACCGCCGAGGATGACGACCACGGCAAACGCCGCGATCCACCAAACTGAACCGGCGGCGCCCGACGGGATCACGACGCTGTAGACCACCATCGTGTAAAGCGACACCGTCAGAGCCGCCACGTTGATGAAGGTGCTCATGGCAAAGAGCGCAAACAGCTCGTCGCGCACCCGCTCGAACAGGCCGCGGAACCACCTTGGCCGGGGCTCATCGACAGGATGAAAATCAAGGTCCGGCTCGATCGTTGCGATCGTATCGCCAATCACCGGCGCGAATGTATCCTGCACGCGGTTGCCGACCAGCCAGCTATCCTTTCCGCTGGGCCGCCCGAGATAAATCGCGACAGTGTCGGAACGTTGAACCACGCTGCCGGCGCGCAGGTGTCTGGTGTCGGATGCGGCCCCAACGGCCGAGACCTGACGGACGCGAAAGCCCAAATCGGACAGGAGCCGCTCGAGTCCTTCCATCGACAAAGGCACTTCCGGCGGCGGCAGGAGTGCGGCGAGTCTTCGCACGGCCCCCGGCCAGCCGAGTGTTACCAGCAGCGACGGCAGCGCGGCGGCCACCGGCGAATTGGCTCTGCGTTGTGGGCCTACGACAGCCTCGAGGCGCTCAAGCCAGGCGGCCTCGTTCCAGTTCGCCGGACGCTGGGGCGACGCCGGTTGAGGCGTGGCGGTTGCCGGCAGAATCTGGTTCATGTCAGCTTCTCCCCTGCGCGCAGCCGGATCGTCTGATTGACGATCTGCAGGAGGGAGGGATCCTGCGACACCAGGAAGATCGTGGTTTGCCCCTTGATCTCCTTAAGGCTCTCGACGAGCCGGCGCTTGCCGTCGAGATCGAGAGCGCCGCCGACCTCATCAAGGCAAAGAACGACCGGCCGTCTCACAAGGGCGCGGATCAGACCGATGCGCACGGCGATACCGGGGCTTACGATTTCCGCGCCGGCGGGCCCAACCACCGTCATGAGGCCCTGCTTGAGACCATCGACGAACGTGTTGAGTCCCAAACGCTGCATGAGCCGGATCGCATCGGCACTATGTTGCGGGCTGAACAGCGTCATGTTGTCCAGCAGCGTGCCGCTGATCATGTTCGCGCGACAGCTCACTACGGCAATGGCTTCCCTGAGACTGCGGCTCTCGAAGGCCGTTCCTGGCAGTCCATCATAGGTGATATGGACATCCAGGGAGTCGTCCAGCCGCGCCACGGCTTCGAGCAGCGCCGTAGCCGCGAGAGGATCGTTAGCGTCGACACGAACGACGTTCCCCTGTGGAATCGCGACCGGTCCATCCCGCAGCGCGGTTCCCGATAATCTGATCTCACCGCCGCGGAATATTCGGTCGCCGCTGCTTTTCCAGAGAGGGGCCTCCGGGAGCGACAACACGCTTTGGATCTTGAGATCGGCCTCCCGCCGATAGTTCAGGCGGGTGAGATACACGAACGCGCCCATCGCAGGGCCGACGGAGCGACCGGCCAGCAGTATGCAAGCCGCCAATCCGCCAACTGTCAGCTGACCGGCAACGACCATGAACGCACCGAGGGTCACCACTGCTACGGTCGAGATCTGCGACAGCAACGCACCATTCTCGCGGATCAACGCCAATTGGTTTTCCATGCGCGCTTCCGCCGTCATCACCCGCGCGACCACGTCGCGATAACGCCGGGTGAGCATCGGCTCGGCAGCCATTGCCTTTACTTCGATGAGACCCCCAAAAATGCCCCAGGCAAGATTTCGCCGCGCAGCTTCCGCCGTTTCAAGGTCACGTATTGTGCCCCTTGTCGCGCGCATGACGAGCAGTGCCGCAATGAGCGCAAGGATCGTGAGCGCGATCGGAATCAGGACGAGCCATGAGCCGATATATGCGATCAAAACGAAATAGATCACGAGGAACGGCAGCTCGTGCAGCGCCACAGCGGCATTGCCGGACCAGAAGTCACGCATCTGGCCGGCCGCGCGGACGGCGTCCGACAGAGCCGGCACGCCATACTCCTGAACGGCCCTGCCGTTGGCGCGCATGAGGTGATCGAGCTCAAGCAGCGTTACGCGGCCTTCAAAGGTTTCGCCGACATAGGCGAACAGAACGGCGCGCCCATAACGCAAAAGCGCTTCAAGCACGATCGCGATTGACACGCCGAGTGCCAGAACGAATGTCGTGGAATAAGCCTGATTCGGAAGAATGCGGTCGTAGGTCTGCAACAGTGCGAGAGGAACGGCCAAGGAAAGAAGGTGCGCACAGACCGAGGCTGCCGTGCTCAGCACGGTCACACTGGTTGGCTTGGCGTCTGCCACCTGACTGAGCATTGTTGGAGCCTCCTCGAACTTTCAAGTACGAGGGCTGCATCAACATCATAGTGCCTAATGTAGCGGTCTAACTCTTAGGCCTATATCTCCGCGTGTATAAGTATTAGACTACAATTAACGAAGAATACTGCTCTCGTCAAACCGAGCTTCTTTCATGTTTGAAGCGAGAACGATCACGCGGCCCACGTGAGGGGAACAATTCTCCGCAAAGACCAGCAGCGGGCATTGTCGGCGCGGGAACCGCGTCAAACGCAAGCCACATGGGAGGATCATCATGACCCTGGCGGCTACACTGAAGTTCCTTATCGCTGCCGTTACTCGCGGGAGTTCCCTGTCTGTGCTGAGCTGCGTCCTGTTAGCGACGGCAGGATTACCAGCCCACGCGCAGTCAGCTCTTTCACGCACGACACTGGACGCGATCAAGCAGCGCGGCAATGTCCGCTGCGGCGTCAGCGATCATTTGCCGGGCTTTTCCGCGAAGGATGCCAATGGTGCGCGGACGGGGTTCAGTGTCGATGTTTGCCGATCCCTCGCGGCAGCAATCTTCGACGACCCCTCGAAGGTCGTGTATACACCGCTCACCGTGGAGACCGGCTTCGCGCCACTCGTATCCGGCACGATCGACGTGCTGGCGCGGGCCAACACCTGGACGCTTGCCCGCGAAGCGGGACTGGGGATCCAGTTTGCCTATGTGAACTATTATGATGGTCAAGGCTTCATGGTGCGCAAGAGCCGTGGGGTCGTCTCAGCACGCGATCTCGGCGGCACCAGGGTTTGCGTCCAGCGCCAAAGCACGAGCGCGCTCAATCTCGCCGACTACTTCCGCGCCAACGCGCTCAATTATGAAGAAGTCGCGCTGCCAAGCGAGGTGGAGGTCGCCGCGGCATATGATGAAGGCCGCTGCGATGTTGTCACCAGCGATATCTCGCGGCTTCATTCCGAGCGGCTGGAGTTGAAGGCGCCTGACGAGCACGTCATTCTGCCGGATGTCATCGCGAAGGAGCCGCTCGGTCCTGCGGTGCGTAATGGCGACGACCAATGGCTTACCGTTGTCAAATGGGCACATTTCGCCATGGTCGATGCAGAAGAACTGGGCGTGAGCCAAAAGACGTTGTCTGCGGAGCTGAATTCGGAAAGAGCCAAGACCAAACGCCTGCTCGGAAGCTATGCAGCGCTTGGCGAAGCGCTCGGCCTCTCCAATGATTGGGTCGCGCGCATTATTCACCACGTCGGCAATTACGGCGAAGTCTATGAACGCAACCTGGGGAGGGACTCCAAGCTCGCCATCCCGCGCGGGCTCAATCGGTTATGGACCGAGGGTGGCCTCCAATACGCCCCTCCAATGCGCTGACTCATGAGGGGATCAAGGCTGTTCGACGCAAGTCGGAGCAATCATCATGTTGTGATATCGTTAGGCTGTTTTGCGCGAAATGGCCGACGAAATTGCGATCGAGTGGTAGAGGCCATGGTCAGCCGGACGAAAGAGCACTAGCGCCGGGCACTGAATCAGGGCGCAGCCCGACGGTGGTTTAGTGCCTGTGATTTGCCCGACGTGTCAAATGGTCCGATGTCACCGTCACCCTCGCCGGCGGTCGCCATTTCTACTTTGCATGGGGTTGTTTTCGATATTTTTGGGGGAGCCTTGGCGACGTCGGTCTTTCGGGAGATGTCGGCTTGCCGAGCCGGTGCTCGCTTCGCGAGCGAAGGCTGGTGGGCCCGGCAGCGATCATATGAAGCTGCGTTTCTTGAGAGATTTCTGGGCTTTATCAAGGTGTTGATTCCACGAGTACCAACAAAAATGCCAACAAAGTTGCCAAGGGGAAGGAGATCGGTCGGCCAGAGCGCAGTCACCAGCCGCGCTCTGGTCGTCCTTCGCGTCCGATCGAACTATGAAGACAGCTCGATCGCTATCGGTCGGAAAGTATTTTTGAAGTTAGTTCGGCACGAGCCGGTCGATTGTCCGTGCCGCGGCGGACTCTAGCAGGTCGTCAAAAATTGGCTCGTGATTGGAGGAAAGGTCCGCATCGCTTCCTGTTACGTCTGTCGTGAAGCTCGCGTTGGCCGGTTACCCGCTATTGACGATCCGCATGCATGTAAGTGAAATTCTGGCGATGCTGCATTCGCCTACTAGCAAGGCCCGCGATCGATCTGGCTCTCGTCCAATCGGCTCAGGTGCCGGAGCCGTGTCAGAAACGCGGCAAGGTCGGCAGCGTAAAACAACGTCTTCTTGCCGAACTTGACGCGTTTGAGGTCACCCCGTTTGACTGCTGCGTACAGTGCAGTGCGGCCGATGCTGAGCAACTCAAGTGTCTCGTCGACCGCGTACGCTACCTTCCTAAGACCGAGGGCCGAAGGGTCGATCGGATCAACTCCGGTGCTCTTATCGGTGTCAACACTCGACACTGCCTTGTTCGTCGAAACGTGTTCATGGGATTTGCGAGGGTGAGCCATCGTACGCATTGTGTCACGCGTCTTGGTGTAAATGAACAGCCCGAGTCTGCGCCGTGCTACGCTATGGCGTCCCCTCCGTGGGTGGCGAGACTGTTCTGTTTGGCCTCAAGCTCGGTCAGCCGGTCGGACAGGGGGCGCGATGCCAACCGCCTTGCCGATGACGCGCACGATCTCCGCGATGGCAATAGCGGCTTCGGCAAACTCGCGGCGGGTGAGTTCCGATGAGCTTCGACGCTGGGCGGTATGGGCGCATGGTGTCGACGGCCATCTCCGGCGTCATCGTGCGCTCGCGTAGCCCGGTCAGCACGCGGCTTAAAGCGGCCTTGCGGTCCATGGCGCGGGCGTTGTCGCAGCAGTTGTCAAGCACATGGTTGGTGCAGGCGTAGCGGGCCGGATTGGAAGCGTGACCGCTCCCAATCCGCCCTTGTCTGCTTGGAGAGCCCAAACCGGGGCGGCGTCAGGCCGTCAAGGCCGAAGCCGCGAAGCGGGGGCGCGATAGCGCCAGCCTTTACGGCCTGACGCCGGTCCGGTTCACTGTCGCCAGCAGCAAGCCGACCGCTGACGTCATCTGGCCGCATCGAGCTCGTGCTTCGGGCGCCATGCGACGGGATCGGCGATCCAGTGGTTGATATCGGACTCATGCCAGCCGCTCCCGTTAATGCTGATCTTGATCTGCGGCGGGAACGTGCCCTCGGCGATCTTGCGGTAGATGGTGGACCGGGACAGCCCGGTCCGGGAAAGCACGGTTCTCAAGCGGATGATACGGTCTGGTTCTCGCACGGCTGGCCTGCCTCCCGCTGACTGTTTCTGACGGCTAGTGGGAGCAAACAGGACCAGGCATTCAGGGGCATGCAACAGCGTTCGGCGCGGCATAGCGCTGTGGCGTAGAGGTCGCGGCAAATCGGCGGGTTCAGAGTCCGAGGCCGCGGCTTCTGCCCAGGTCGATACCATGTGTGAAAGCGAGTTCGTCGCCCAGACGGCGGCCTGAGCCAAAATTGCCGCCGATGCCGAGTTCGCGCTTTCGATTGGCGAGCAGGGATTCCAACTGCGGATCGCGCTCCAGGCTCTTGGCCATGTCGCCCATCGCCGAGCGCGTGGATTTATAGCTGGCCATGTCGCCCGCCTGATACTGACGCTGACTGGTCTGGTCGAGTTTCTGCCAGCGCTCCACGAAGCGGTCGGCGCGACGGTTCGGATCGGTTCGGATTTCGGTTTTGAGCTGGAGTGCGCGGATGGCACGATTGACGTGGCCGCCGGCCGCCTCGTGGGCGAGTTCCGGGTTCCTCTTGTAGGCGGCTTCGGCGTCGTGCGAGCCATGGGGCCGCACGGCCTCGAAGACCTTGCGGGCCTCCTGCAATTCCCTCACCTGCGTCGGGCTGGCCTTGCCACCACGCTCCTGCACACCGAAGATCGCATCCACGGCGCGTGCATGACGTTTCAAGGCATCGGTGCGGGCCTTGCGCAGCGCCGCGTCCGGGTCTTCCACCACCTTCCTTTCCGGCGCTTCCCGTTCCGGTCTCCGCACGTCGTCCGGGCCAGGCACACCTTCAGCGGACGGCCGCAGGCCGTCAAACATGCCCCGTACCTCCGGCACGACCTTGCGCTGGATCTCGGCCACGCGCTCGCGAAAGGTGATGCCTCGCCGCTCGGCATAGTTCTGGGCTGGATCGGCACGCTCGTAATCCGACGCCATGTCCTTGGACCGGTCGCGCGACAGGGTGCGGGTGAGCCGGTCCTGACTGGCAAAATCGTCGCGGCCGTAATGCAGGTCGATGCCATCGCGGTGCCGCGACAAGGCGACATAGCTGCCATGGGCGTCCATGCCTGGTGTGGCCAGAACATGGGCGCGGTCTACCGTCATGCCCTGCGCCTTGTGAACGGTCGCAGCATAGCCGTGGTCGATCCGATTGTAGTCCTTGAAGTCGAAGGCGACATTCCGCCCGTCATCGGTACGCACGGACATGGACGTGTGCTGACCTGTTCGATGGTTCCGAGTGTGCCGTTCTTGACCCCAAGTCCGCGCTCATTCTGCAGGAACATGACGCGGTCCCCGCTGGCGAAGCTTCTCGCACCGCGCTCGACCGTCACACGCACCTCATCGCCGAGATCGCCCGCGGCCCGCATCCGTTCGCGCGCGGCCTCATTGAGGGCACGCACCTCACCGTTGGTGTGGGTGAGAACGATCCGGCTGCGCTCCGGCGCCGCCTGCCGGTCGCGGTCCCAGCGATCGATCAGATCGCCACGTGCCTGCTCGCGAGTTTGAGCCTCATGCACGCTGCCACGGGAGCGATAGGCTCGCAGCGCATTGCCGGTTCTGCCGGTCGCCAGATCCCGCGTGGCGTCCCGCTGCCAGTCCTCGTGCTGGCGGAGAATGTCGCCGATTTCCGCACCGCCATGGCGATCGTGGATCGACCGGAACGCCGCACCGGCCTCGATGGATTGCAACTGGCAGATATCGCCGACCAGCACGACCTTGGCCCCGGCCTCTGCCGCGTGGGACAATACCCGTTCCAACTGGCGCGTACCGACCATGCCGGCCTCGTCGATGACCAGGACATCGCGCGACGTGAGCAGGTCGCGGCCCTGACCCAAGCCATGTTCAAGGCTGGCGATGGTGCGGGACGCGATGCCCGATCCCGCTTCCAGATTCTCGGCCGCAATGCCGGACAGCGCCGCGCCCCGGACCTCATAACCGGCCGCTTCCCAGGCCTCCCGCGCCACGCCCAGCATCGCTCTTTCCCGTTCCGGCATGGCCGACCACGACGCCTAGATCGCGGCCATCCGTGACATGCGCCAGCGCGTCTACCTGCTCGCCGGACAGGACAAGGCCGCGCTGTTCGGTATGGACCAGGGCGGCCTCGCGGTGCCTGTCATTCACCTGATGGCGTTCCCGTCCGTCCATCGATTCCGCAGCGCGGTGCAAGCGCCGTTCGGACTCGATCATCTGCCGGGTGGTGAAACGGTCCTCGCCGCGTCCGTCCTTGCCGAGTTGGACCAGATCGGACGCGCTGCCCATCGCGCCCATCACCTCGTTGAACTGGTCGATCCCGTCACTGTGCCGGTGCGCAAACCTTGCCATGTCGCGACGCGTGAAGGTCGATTGCTGCTGGGTGATGGCGTCCAGCCCCACCACAGGATCGACAATGATGCGCTCGCCATTGCCGCGCGCGATCTCACGGTGCATTTCCGCGCGGTCGACGGCTTCCACGCCTTCATTTTCGATGCGCTGCGCGGAGGCGCCGATCTGGCTTTGCGGCTCCAGTCCGATGCCCTGCGCCTCAAGACTGCGATGATCGATGCGCGCGTCGATATCGAGTTCGGCTAGACGTTCATTGGCCAACTCCGCCCAGCGCTCACGCCAACGCTCCACCATCTCCGTGCGGTTCCACTCCCGCACTTTTGGGCCAAAACCGTCTTCTTTGATTGACCGCATGGTCAGCATGACATGGGCATGGGGTTTGGGCATGCCGTCTTCACCGATGTCCCAATGCACGTTGAGATCGGCGATCATGCCTCGATCCACGAATTCGCCCCGAACGAAGTCGCGGGCAAGCTCAATCCCCTGAGCCTCTGTCATCTCGCGTGGAATGGCGAACTCCACCTCGCGGGCAAGCTGCGCGTCCTTGCGGACCTCGAATGCCTCGACATCGTTCCAGAGCCGTTCGCGGTCGCTCCATGCCTCCGGCGCATTCTCTGACATCATCACCTCGGAATGGACGACGCCGCGCTTGGCGGAAAAATCGTGGCTACGATCAAGCCGCTCGTCGCGCAGCCGCGAGCCCGACCGGTAGGCGGCTGACGCCACCGCGCTCGAGCCGGACTTCCGGCCAATGACCTTGACGTGAAGATGATAGATCGCCATCGCGACCAGATCAGTGGCACGGCAGAGCGCACGTCGGAACGACGTATAAGCGCGCCCTCCCTCGAAAAATTCTCGGGCGGGACTACCCCGTCCCAAGCCGTCCCGGCAGCCTTACAGCATTCTGCAGGCTGCTGGACTATCATCGCTCCATCGACGGATTACGGAGGATATGATGCGCAAGCCACGGGACTTTGACGCGGAGCTGAAAGCGCTCGAAGACAAGGCGCGCGCGGTGAAAGCCCGCAAGGTGCGGCAGCTCGGCGAGCTGGTCATCGCCACTGGGGCTGACACACTCACCGCGAATGAACTGGCGGGCGCACTGATCGCGCTGACTGATACGAAAGAGGCCGGAAAGAGGGAGGCATGGGCCAGGCGCGGGGCCGCGTTCTTTCAGGGACGATCGCAGCGAAATGTGCCGGCAACTGACCGCTACATGGACAGCGCTCCGGCGCCACCGGGCGGCGCGCCACCGGTATCAGGCCGCAAGGGCGCGACATGATATGCGCACATGGCAGGTCGACCCGCCGCAAGCGAACGCGGCACCTTATCGAACTCGGCGGCCTCGTCGTGAAAGCTGGGGTCGTGGACCTGACCGGCGACGATCGCGCCATCATTCTCGGCGCGCTGCTCTGGATGACCGACAAGCTCCAAAGCGATCAAGGCGAACGGGCGCGAGCGCTATGGTCCGCAAAGGGGAAGAAAGCGTTCGAGGCGGACCCGGCGACACACAAGGAGGCAGATCGAACTGATCCGGCGGTTCGTCGTTGATGCACGATGGCACGTCAGCTAAGCGACGGCTACCCGGAGGCTTGATAGCAGGTCGATGCGTATGCTCGATGAATGCGCAACGATTTGCTAATCCGTGCGCTTGCTTCAACCCCGCGCTTTGCGCGAACGCAGCCTTTAGCCCGACCGCCTCCCTGTTAGTATGGCGATTCCCCGAGGTTAGTTCACCAGGCGAAACCCGTCCAACTAGCAGCGCAAATGGAAAGGTTGCTTTTGAAAGAGCTTCCATCGCGGCCCGCTCTTCTTGGAGCCGGCGTTCAATATAGTCGCGCGCCGGCGCGGCAAATCATGGCGGCAGGGACAAGATCGCCAAGACGGTAAGGGCGGCGCGGCAAGGATTTGCGCAAGTCCACGCACACACTCCTCGAATGGTGTGTCGGCGAAGGTTACGTGGAGCACAACGTGCTCGCCAGCTACGCGCGCCCAAAGAAGCCTGTGCGCAGAGGGTCGGGCGCCGAACGAAGGGCCGCGCATTGATCGATAGCGAGATCATCAAGTTCTGGCACGCATCGGGCAAGCCAGGCTTTGGGTAATTTGCACGAATGTGCCTACTCGGTGGCCCGCGCCGCAGCGAGCCAACGATGATCGAGTGGTGAAGGCACATCATGGATGACCGCATCACCTTCGATGCGGCATGGACGGGCGGCAGCGGGCCACCCTCACTTTACCGCCGGGATCTATCAGCCGCAGCAATGGTATGGTCGTTTGGCGCTTCAGACATACCAGCGATCTGAGGAATGTCCGCTCTGCCCCCCAACAAAAGGCCAATCTTTAAGGTCAGGTCTCCTAACTTGAATTGGCCAAGAGGCCAATTAGCTTTGGCACTTGGAGGACAGAGGTGTGAGCAACGATACATCAATGTCGTTTTGGACGCCTGAGAAGCTAGAACAACAGGCCAAGCAAGACGCTGAGAACGACAACTACAATCCTCCGCATGGATGGTGGCCTGGTCCATACGGCGTGGGTACCGAAGCCCGCGACAGGTACGATCGAGCTTTCAACCTCCATCATAGCGACAAGGACGAGTAGCAGGCCGGCTCAGTTGGCGGCCCCTTTTTCATTTGACAGGCCTGGCATAGGCGGGCAGGCGATTGGCGTTTCGATATTCGGTCCTGTCCCAGTTAGGACGCTGAATACTCTCAGATTGGAGGAACGATTGATCTCGGAAGTTTTTGGTCCTCAAGCGATCGGTGATATCATCTCCGAAAGTCAAGCCTACTGAACGGTCGACATTTTGCCCCAATGCCCGGCGGAAGGCTTCAAGCGGCCTCAGATGCAACCCGCGCTGAGGCCGTTGCTTTGGTCGAGGACACGGTCGCGAGAATGACAATGACACTGGACGTGTCAGTCCCTTGCGGCGGGCGAGCGGCAGGACTTGTCGCGGACACTTGTTCGCGCTTGAACGATACCGATCGATCTGGCCGGCGAGCCTCTTCCAACTACTAGAGAGTTGCAGCAGAAATTGGGCTTCAACTTCGTTCCCCGCTAATTTCATCCGTCGAAAACATTCTTGTTACTGTTGTTGGCAATATTGAGCCGCGAAAAACGACATCGCCACCAAGCCGAATAATGCTTGGTGGCGGCGCGCTGGAACTGGAAATTGCAATCCTCCAGTAATCGTATGTCGGCACCAGGTGCGGTTAGGTTCAAAAGGCCACGCAATTCCAAATGAGGCGGCCTTACCTCCGGCTAAGCATCGCATTTGTCTATTTCCTTCTGGATGGCGATGGCGCTTCGTTTCGTCGCTTTTTCCAAAAGGTGGGTTAGCCCCGCCGTCATTGCCGAATCGGCCTCAGTTGCCAATCGTTTGCGAAGCAAAGTTGGCTTCTTCGTGCTTGCGAGCACATAGGTGAGTATTCGGCCATCACTTCGGCGCTTGCAGACCTGGAGATGAAAGCCATTCGTTGATATCGACGGCGACCTCGAGCTGGCGGGCCTTACTCAACATCTTATCGCGCTCTCTGCCGGGCTGTAGCTTGTGAGCGCGATATGTCAACGACTTGGCTTCTTGCTCAAGGCGAACCGGGAACGACAGGACATGTTTGATGTGGCGTCGCTGCATAGCGCTGCCTCCTCTGTTTGCAGAATGCGGGAGCGCAACACTCTCAGTCACCGATAAATGCCAGGAGCCGGGCGGTGATCGCGATACTAGACCCCTCTTACGTTCGGCAGTCGAGTTAAGAATCATTAACTATTCCAATTCTGACTTTTGCGCTGATCAAAGTAGGACAATCCCAAATCAGGTTGGGTCGCTGCAGGTTGAAACAGGCTGCGCCCAACAGATCAGCAGCCAGCGAGGCTGCACTTCGACATGCGGCGCGCAACTTGTCCGATTCTCACAAGTGAGGGGCGTTTGTTCCCCGCAGCCGTTCCGCCAACCAAAAGGTGAATATCGCAACGAACGCGAGAGCAAAAAATGCGCCGCAGGCCAGGAAAGTCGGCACTGAACTCTCCATGAAATCTCCAGAGGCTAATCGTTTGCAGTTGCGCGCGACAAAAGAGCACCTGCGCCCGGTCTGCCCACGTCGTCTCGCATGATCAGATCAGGAGCGCTTCAGAAATTTGCGGCGACCAGATCGTAAGAACCGCGGCTGCCACGCACGTAAAGCTTCGCAGCCGCGGCGCATATCACATCACGGTTACAATCGAACGCGTTCAGTAAGCCGGACTCGTCGGGGCGGGCATCTGGTTGAATTCGCCTCAATGCGCTTTCGTCGATGAAGAATGACGCTTCCAGCGCGCTGTCGTGTCCCCAAAATCGCACGGCTCGCCGGGTTTGGTCATATGAACGGCTATGATTTGGAAACTCGATCATGGATGAGCGCCCATCAAGTTCTCGCCGGCGAACCACGCGCGTGCCGGCTTTCGCGACCAGTGTCGAGACCTGGTTCAATGGCCTCAGGACGCGCCCATCGAAGCGATGTGCGGTTGGTCAGTATAGTTGACAAGATTTGGCGTGGCTAAGCTTCGCGCTACGGTAAGGGGCGATGCTGAAGCAATACGATGGCGCTGGGATTCAGATGGCTACTCAATGCCGTATTACAAGCCTTGCCAGGCCAGCTCCCAAAAACAAATTGCGATTCTCCCTCGCTATTCGGCGGATAGTCACTATGTTCAGGAAATC
Organism: Bradyrhizobium lablabi; assembly: GCF_001440475.1. Lineage (GTDB taxonomy): Bacteria > Pseudomonadota > Alphaproteobacteria > Rhizobiales > Xanthobacteraceae > Bradyrhizobium > Bradyrhizobium lablabi. The sequence continues at coordinate 68,632 of NZ_LLYB01000035.1, forward strand.
ACCGCGCGTCCCGGGCTGATATCGGTGACTGAGAGCGTTGCGCTCCCGCCTCAACCGAAAAGGGCGCTCATATGCCAAAACTCCCCACATTCAATCTTCGTGAGTGGCTGGTACCCCCGGTATTGATGCCGATATTTCTTGTGCTGCTGGTCGCCGCTGCGATGGTTATTCAATGGTGATTCAGCGTAGCGCGGTTACACCGCAGGGCGGGCTATCTCCGATTAAACAAGCCCGATCTGCGCTCGCCCGCGATCTGGACGCCATGGCGGTGATCGCCCTGGACGAGGCTCGCGAGATGCCGACGGGGGATGAACGCACCGAGGCGATCCTTCGGAATGCCGTCGAGCTTCATGAACTTCTCTCCGGCAACCCCGACGCACCGGCCGTATGAGGGCAGCATTGGTGTGAACCCATCACGTTGGCAAGCTACCGCTCGCATTCGGTGGGCGCATTCTGCTTGCTGCGAGCTCGTTCGGTTGGCGGCGACTTCGTTGCGTCATTGTTGAGCCTGGCGAGTCAGTTGATCTAGCTATCGCTAGCGGCACTCGAAAGATGTTCATGCCTAAGCAAAAGCTTCACATCCACGAAGAAGTCTATAAAGATCATGTCTCCGGTCAGTATGACGAAACCATATTTCGTTTCAGAGTNGCCGGGTGGCTGGATTTATACGCACACNCATTATCCGGTTTGGTTCGGTGGATAAAAACTTTGTAGCAGATACTTTCGTTCCGGACTCTACAGTGGACATGGATCTTCCAATTCATCCCACGGATGATCCGAGACGCGATCTATGACTTGGTCGCGCACAACCGCCATCGCCGGTTCGGCCATCGTGATGCTTATATTCTGCCAAATTCGGATCGTTCGTGGCCATCGTGAACGGCCGCGAAACTGCGCGACGATGGCGCCTGGCGCTGGTTGGCATGGCGAAGCAAGCAGCGTTACTGCAATTCAACCCAGTTCCAGACGCAGGCGAGCAGTTAAGGCAGTTGGCGACGACGATCACGCGAACGTGGGCAATCTGGTCGGCTATTCCCACCGCAGGCCCGACGACTACAATTCTCGCAGGTCTGTATGAGTTCGCGCTGAAGGTCGATCCGAATCATGGACTGACGTGGCAGTATTACGGCCTGTGGCAAATTGCGGGGCAACCGAGGCCAAACGCACGAAAATGCAGAAGGCCCAGCATCGCTGCCGGGCCTTTCTTTCTTCTTCGAGCGCTGAACGGTTGGACTTAGAAATCCATACCACCCATGCCGCCCATGCNACCGCCACTTGCAGGCATGCCGCCGCCTGCGTTCTTCCTCGGCACTTCGGCCACCATGGCTTCGGTGGTGATTAAGAGAGCCGCGACGGATGCCGCATTCTGGATCGCGGTGCGGACCACCTTGGTCGGGTCGATGATGCCCTTGGTGACCAGGTTGCCGTATTCGCCGTTCTGCGAGTCGAAGCCGTAGGAGTACTG
>NZ_LLYB01000036.1 GCF_001440475.1 Bradyrhizobium lablabi
GCGGCCGCTACGGTTGTCTGCGCAGGCGCCGGCGCAGCAGGAGCCGCGGGCTGCGGTGCGGTCGCCTGGACCGGAGCCGGAGCCGCCGGTTTTGCCAGCGCGGCCGGCGCGACGTCATCGTCGTCCTTGCTCTTCGAGCCCATGCCCTTGAGGTCGATATTGCCAAGCGTGCCGTTGTAGCCGGGCGCGGTGATCTTGATGCAGGACAGAGCGTTGCAGTTGCGCGGCGCGTCGACACGAATGCGCTCGCCATTGACCTGGAAGGTGATGCCGCCGGCCTGCGCCGAGGTGCTGGCCATCAACAATGCGGCGAGGATGTAGAGCTTCTTCATGAGGGCCTCCCTGAGTGGCCTGTGAGCGCTAACGTTGAATGTGGGTCGACCCTATGCGGGAGCGAGGATGCGTTCTGTGATGCACATCACGTGACACCCGGCAGCAGCAGGGTCCGGCTCGGTGATTCAAATCACATCAGGTTGAAGTTCCCCGCGACTAGTTTTCCGCGATCACCTGCGGGAGGCTTCGATGAATGGTTTTGGTTTCTCGCTGTGCTGATGCTGCTCAGTTCTTCGGCCCACGCCGGCCGCTCGATTTCATTCAGCATCGGCGGTCATAGGGTGTACATCGAAGCCTCCAGGCATTGCCGCTCGGTGTCGTGCGCATCGATGTCAGTCTCCCGAAGCCTCAACTGGCGTCACAAGCGCGACCGCTATGGCGACGATCGCGATGTGGGCGTGGTGCCGGCGAGGCCAGTGCCGCCTGTACCACAGACGGTTTCGCCGCCCGCGCCGCCGGTGACCACGCCGCCGGCCAAGACCATCGTCACCGCACCGCCGCCGGCTGTCTACACCACGGCGGCATCGACAACTCAGACCGTCGAAGCGCCACCGCGAACTCTCCCGCCGGCCCAGCAGGCTTCGATTCCATTGCCGCCGCTTCCGCCGGTTGCGAAGCCGGTCGAGGTCGTGCAGCCTGCATTGCAGATTGAACACGTTGCGCATCAGGCCGAGGACGAGTCCTCGGATTCGCCGATCGGGGACTGGCAGACCGAAGGCAAGGGAATGGTGCGAATCACAAAATGCGGCAATGCACTGTGCGGCTATGCGCTCAGTGCTTCGTCCGAGAAGGGCGAGGCGATCCTGATCAACATGAAGCCGAAGACCGAGCGGCAATGGACCGGCAGTGTCTACAGCCAGGACAGTCGCGAGACCTATTACGGCACGATGTCGATCAAGGGGATCAACACGCTTCGCGTCGAAGCCTGCGCGCTTCTCCGCTTCTACTGCTCCGGCAACAATTGGAGCCGCGTGATGCGCCGTGCCGATAGTCTGGTGATGGTGTCTGCCGAGCCGCGCTCATAAGGCTCTCTTTTTTGACGCGTTTGCCATGCGCACGAAAACGCCCGATGGCGGAGGCCACCGGGCGTTCGGGTCCATTTGTCTGGACGGGTAGTTCTAGAACACGCCAAGCACAATCGCGGCGACGAAGGCAAATGCAACATACGCAGTTACAACGCCAAGTCTGCTAACGAGAGGACTTACGAAATCCATTGGGAACGCTCCCTGGGTTCACGTCGTGCCCGCACATAACACTTAAGGCTAGCAAAGCGTTCCCGGCCTAAAAAAGTCAGCGCTACTGTCCATCCGCCTGCTCTGAGCCGCCGGCAGCTCCAAAAACATGGTAAAAAATTCGTAAAATCAACATGTTGAAGAGTCTTTAAATAAATTAGTTGAACGTGCGCGCGATGACGCGCGGAGTTCGTTTGTATCTCGTCGGCTCCTTCGTCCTCGTCTCGCTAGCGGGTTGTGGCCGCGGATTTTTTCAGTCCGCCGAGCGCGAACCGTGGCGTGCCGAGGCTGAAGTCGCTTGCCTGAAGTCCGGCGCGGTCAAGGAGAGCGCGGAAGTGGTCCGGATCGACCCGATTTCCGGTCCCGGCGTGTGCGGTGCGGAATACCCGCTGAAAGTGGCGGCGCTCGGCGAAAACATCACCTCTTTCGGCTTTGCCGACGAAAGCCTGCGGCCTCCCGGCAATATCGGCCATCAGCCGCGCTGGCCGATCAACCGTGCGCCGGCGGCAGCTCCACCCCAGCAGAATTATTCGGGAAATTATCCGGGCAGCTATCCGGAACCGGCGCCGCGCCAGCCGAACTATGCCGCGCCGTCGAACGGCCCGATCTCGCTTTCCGCGCCGGGCGTCGCCATGCAGGAGGACGACATCGACCTGCCGCCGGAGGGCACGCCGTCATCGCGTAGCGGTGGTTATGCGGCGCAGCCATCCTATCCGCCGCAGGGCCGTTACACCGCGCCTTCTTCCGCGCCGTATTCGCAACCATCCTATCCGCCATCACCGGCCGCGCCGCGGCTTGGGCCCGCGCAAGGCAATCCGGTCAGCGCCTTCGGCCAGGTCTCGATGAAGCCGGCGGCGACGCTGGCGTGCCCGATCGTCTCCGCGCTCGACCGCTGGCTCACCGATTCCGTGCAGCCGGCGTCGATGCGCTGGTTCGGCGCGCGCGTCGTCGAGATCAAGCAGATCTCGGCCTATTCCTGCCGCGGCATGAACGGCAATCCGCATGCGCATATTTCCGAGCACGCTTTCGGCAACGCACTCGACATCGCGGCCTTTACGCTCGCCGACGGCCGCCGCATCACGGTCAAGGGCGGCTGGCGCGGCATGCCGGAAGAGCAGGGCTTCCTGCGCGACGTGCAGGCGACCGCCTGCCAGCAATTCAACACCGTGCTGGCGCCGGGCTCCAACTCGCACCATGAGGATCACATTCACGTCGACCTGATGCGCCGTGCCTCGCGCCGCACCATCTGCCAGCCGGCCGCGGTGTCGGGCGAACAGGTCGCCGCGCGCGCCCAGCGTAACCCCTATGCGTCACGCGATCCCTATTCGACAGGATCGCTCAAAAAATCCGTGTCGCGCTGGTTCGGCGGCCGCAGCAGCAAGGTCAACGACGAAGACGAGTTCGAGGATCATTAGAGCCGGTCGGATTCGTAGGATGGGTGAGGCGAAGCGATACCCATCAATCCCGTTCGTGAAGCGATGGGTTTCGCTAGGGCTCAACCCACCTACGGACACCCCCAGGAATGGAAAGTCCTGCCGCCGTCGGCAAGATTTTCCGGCACGCTGCCCTTGTCGAGAATGAGGACACCAGCCTTATCAATCATTTCCGCGCTGGCATGGCGATTGCTTCCACCCTTAAGTTGCTGAGGAAGGGTGTGTCCATGATTACGAGTATGGCCGGCGCCGGGAGCTATTTGCGTTCCACGCAAGCATTTCCATCGAAGACGACATTGACGCCGGCGGATGCGTTGCCGGTGGCAGATGCAGATGCAACCGCGGCAACAGGAAATGCGAAGCCGGGAATTCCAGTTTCAGCCGTCAAGGCACTCGACATGTCCGGTTTGAAGATCATGTCGGTCAGGGACAACCCCGAGCTTCGCGACCTGATGGCGTCGAATTGGTTGAGGATGCAAGCCGCTAACTCAGCCGCCGCCACTGATGTGCCCGATAATGCGCCGCAAAATATCTATGCGACCGTCAAGGTCAACGGCAAGGTCGTTGCGACCCTTTACAACGCCGGCTCTTCCGCGATGACGAACGATGCCGCAGGAAAGGTCGGAGACTGGCAAGACCCTCCCGGCCTGCTCGGCCCCGATCTGGCGCAATGGCGTGCGGAGCTTTTCGCGAAAGCTGTCGGCGGTACGGTCGAGAAGGCGCCCACGGCGATCACGCAGTCTGAATGGAAACCACGTCAGACGATTTCGACAGATTATACCCGCGCGCAACTGGACGCAGCCTTCGAAGCAATGATGGCGGAACGACAGACCGCCATCGCGCAGCGGTATGCGGGCTATTCAACTCCCCACGAATCCTCCGGCGGGTCTACAGACTTCAATGCCTGAGACTCCTCAATCCGCTGCTAATGAGTGCACGCGCAGTTACCCAGCCAGCCGCTCCAGCATGCACGCCGCCTTTCGTCAGTGCGTAGGATGGTTGGAGCGAAGCGGTATCCATCAATCCCGTTCGTGAGGTGATGGGTTTCGCTGCGCTCCACCCATCCCTCGGATCGCGCACAATCGACCAACGATCATATGAGCGGCCGCGCTCTCAAATAGTTGATTGAATTTCCTGAGCAATGGTTCCGACCTAACTATAAGGACCATTCATCCATTGAGGCGATGCACATGCTTGTGAGGCGATGCACATGCTTGCCGAAAAATTTATTTTGCTCCTGGAAACGATCAAGAGCCACAGCCACCCCGACGGGAGCCCCCGCGTGGTAAGTACCTCGCCCCATATCCCGGTCAAACTGCCCGCGGGGAAGTAAGCTTGGCATTGAAGCTTGCAGGATGGGTATCGCTGCGCTCCACCCATCCTGCAAACCGACTCAATGGCGCTTGCCCCAGGCGCCAATTGCGTCAGTCCATGTTCGTTGCCACTGTTCCGCGAATTGCATCCACAGCTGGATGGGATTCGCAGGTGCCTGCGTTGAGCCAAGGCCCGGCATGGACTGTAGCTTTGACAACATCGCCGATGGTGAAGCGGACATGGGATTTGGCAGTTTGATCTGCTCCTCCCAGGCGTCCATCAGTTGATCCATCGTTTTGATTTGAATTTCGGCGATGCTGAGCAACTGTGTGCGAGCGGCACCGACCACCTGTTCCGGCCATCCGAGTGCCGAGGCAGCCGCAGCCATCTGTTCGAGGACGCGTTTGCCGTTCTTTGTGTTGGTGTCGGCAAGCTCGTTGCGCCAGTCCGACAAAGACTTCAGCGCCGCGTTGACGCCGTCGCGCGCCTCTTTCGTAAGCCCAGAAACCGACGTGGGACTGAAGTCGCGAGGCTTGGTTTCCAAGAACTCCAAGGCCATAGCTGTGCTCCTCTTGTTGACGCCTCCAATTACCGCAGGCTGTTGCAGGGNTGTCCGTAAACCACATTGATGTAAGTCAATGGCGAGGGTGCCGCCCGGTGTGNGCCTGGACCGCAACGGCAGAAATCCGCAAGGGGGCAACACGGATCCCGCCCAAGGTGTTCCGGCCTCATCTGCGTGGTTCCAACTCGTAGGGCAGATTAGCGAAGCGTAAATTCGCCGCCCCGGCCGCGGTTACCGTCGTTCGCCGAAATCCCCGCTTGCTTCACCGTCACCTGCCCAATCAAGTGGGAATATTCGTGCGCGAACGTCCCGATGAAACGATGAGTATGGCCAGTCGCGCACGCGTGTTGCAAAACCGTGCTTTAGCGGGTTGATATAACAATACTCGACGTGGCGAGCATAATCCGCTTCGTCGCGTATCAGATGCTCCCAGAATCGTCGTTGCCAGATACCCCGCTCGTTACGCATTACACGAACCGAGTTGAGAGGTGATCGACGAGCAGGGTTTGACGACGGTCCAGCAGGTTGACGGTGAAGAACCAGCCCCCGCCGGGAACGAACGCGCGACGATAATTAGGCATGGCGTGCAGCGTAGCACGATGCCGGTGTATTCGAGCAACAGATGGCGGATTACGCTTCGCTAATCCGCCCTACGCTTCTCACGGCGCCAGCCCCTCCAGCAAATCGTGCACGACGCCCTTCAGCAGATCGAGCTTGTAGCCGGTCATCGGCAGCGGCTTTGCGCCTGATGTCGCTTGCCCGGCGGCATTGGCGAGCGCAGCCGCCGTGGCTTTCCTGTCCTGCAAGGCGGCTTCCACCGCATGCAGCCGCAGTGGCACCGGAGCGATGCCGCCGGCGGCGAGGCGCACGAACTGGAACGTGCCGTCCTTCACCACCGCGCGGGCGCAGACTTCGACCAACGGCCATTCGGCATGCGTGCGGCTGATCGCGCGTTTGTAGAGGGCGCGCTCGCCCTGCAGCGGGGAGGGAAGCTCGACGCTCTTGATCATCTCGCCCGGCTGCAACGCGTTGTCAGCGCCGCCGTTGGAGCCGTCGCCGAGGAGGTCGCCGATCGTCAGCGAACTTCTCTGGTTCGTCGTCACCGTTGCCTCATAGGCCAGCAGCGCTGCCGCCATGGTCGAGGGATGCGGCGCCACGCAGGGGCCGAGATCGAAGGCGACATGGTAGAGATGATTGCCCGATCGCGCCGGACAATCCGAACCGCCTTTCTTCAGGCAGGCGATATGCGGATTGCGGAAATACCAGCAGCGCGAACGTTGCGCGAGATTGCCGCCCAGCGTCGCGAGGTGACGGATCTGCGGCGTCGCCAGGCCTTGCGCGGAGACCGCGATGCCGGGATAGGCCGCGGCGAGGCGCACGTCGGAAGCGATCGCGGCAATGGTGGTGAAAGCACCGAGGCGCGCCCTGCCGTCGGCGTCCCAATGCATTCCGATCGTGTCGGATGCGGCTGATATGTCGATCAAGGGTCCGGTCGAGACGCCGCTGCGGCGACGCTCGGAGAGGTCGGTGCCGGCGGCGCGGAATTCGCTCGGCTGCATGGCGGTCACGGCTGTCGGTGTCATGCGGCGGCCCTCCCTTTGAGTGCGGCGACGAGACGGTCGGGACGGAGCGGCAGCTCGGTCAGCCGAACGCCGGTGGCGTTGCAAATGGCGTTGGCAACCGCCGGCGAGGTCGGCACGGTCGCGACCTCGCCGATTCCGACGCTGCCGCCGAGCACGTGATCGAATCCGCCCTGGTCGAAATGCACGTCGATCATGGGCGTGTCCGCGATTCCGGGAATGCGATAGTCCTCCATGCCGCCGCTGAGCACGTCGCCGGTGCGGGAATCGACTTCGCGTGCTTCATAGAGTGCGTAGCCGATGCCCTGGATGACCGCGCCGGCCGCCTGGCTGTGCGCCAGCGCGGGCGCTACCACCTTGCCGACCGCAATGCCGGTGTGCACGCTGACGACGCGGACATGGCCGAGCCAGGTGTCGACTTCGACTTCGACGACCTGCACTGAACTCGGCACGCCGGCGCCGATCGCAAGGTTGGAGAAGCGCCGCATCATCCAGCCGAAGATCCAGCCCAGCAAGCCGACCTGCTTGAGCGGTGACTCAATTCCCGGCGCCATGCGCCTGGAATCTTCCGGCCGTACGCTGGAAACGGCGAGGTCGGGCGAAGCGGCGAGCATTTCCCGCCAGGGCGCATTGGAGCCAGGGACCGGCTGCCGTTTTGTGCTTTGCTGGATCGCGGTCTTCAACTGTTCGATCGCCAGCAGCATCGGCGGGATCACCGACGCCGTGACCCGGCTGCCGCCGGAGCCCGGACCTTCCGGCAATCTTGAATCGCCGATCCTGACCTCGACCTCATGCGGCTCCAGCCCGAATTCGCGCGCCAGCGTATTGGCGATCACGGTGCGGGTGCCGGTGCCGATATCCTGCGTCGCGGTGCTGGCGACGAGGCGCCCGCCCTTCACCGCCACCTCGACCTTCGAGCCGGGCTGCCACAGATAAAGCCAGTAGCCGGTGGCGACGCCGACACCGCGGCGATAGCGGCCGCTTTGCGCGGCGACCGGTTTGCGGTTGCGCCAGACGTCAAGGCTCGAGGCCCAATCATACAGTCGCTGGCGGTTGGGATCGGGATCCCAACGCTTGCGCAGCGCGATCGGGTCGAGCTTCATGCGCAGCGCCGCTTCGTCGATCGCCTGTTCCAGCGCAAACGCCATCGGCGGCCCGCCGGGACCGCGGAAGGGTGCGCCGGCCGGCAAATTGCTGATGACGTCGAAATCGGCGAGCTCCTTTGCTTCCGCCGGATAGATCAGGCGCGCCAGCGCGGCGATGGTCGAATTGGTCGCGGCTCCCGTATCGGCGTAGGCGGTCAGCGAAAGTGCTTTCAGTTCGCCTTGCTCGGACGGCAGCAACGCAATCTTCATCTCGGTCGCCGGCCGATAGCCGGTGACCGAAAGCTCCTCGTGCCGGTCATAGGCGACGCGCACCGGCGCCTTGGCTTCGCGCGCCAGTTCGATCGCGGTGGTCGTTTCCACGCCGAGCGAAGCCTTCGACCCGAAGCCGCCGCCGACATGGTCGGCGATCACCCGCACCTTGTCGTGGCCGAACTTGTAGCGTTTGGCGATCATCTCCATCACGTGAAATACCGCCTGCGTCGACACATGCACGGTGAGCCGGTCGCCGTCGAAGCGCGCCACCGCCGCATGTGGCTCGAGGCAGGCATGCTGTTGCGTGCCGGTGCGGAAGATCCCTTCCACCAGCAGCGGATTGTTCGCGGCGCGCGCGCCGTCGACCCAGCTCCGCACCTTCTTTGGCTTTTTGGAAAATGCCGCCGACGGTCCGCGGACATTGCCCTTCCACGCCGCGGGCGCACCGCCGCCTTCGGAGACATTGCCGGCCTTCTTGCGCGCGGATTTTTCGAACACGACGGGGGCATCGGCCTTGCGCGCTTCATCGAGCCCGACCGCGGATGGCAGGGGCTCACCCTTGAATTTGATTGCGGCGATCGCGGCCAGCGCCGTTCTGCGATCCCTGGCCGCGACGGCTGCGATGGGCTCGCCGACATAGCGGACGATGCGGTCGTCGCCGAGCAGCGGGATTGCGGCGCTCACGCCGGCCACGGCGCGCGCGGGGGCGAGATCGAGTTCGTTGATGCGCGCATGCGCGAACGGCGAGCGCAGGATCACGCCTTCGAGCTGGCCGTCATGATGGATGTCGACGGTGTACTTCGCCGATCCCGTCACCTTGTCGCGCGCCTCCATGCGCGGCGGCAGGATGTCGCTGCCGTCGAAGCGGCCGGCGCAGGCATCGGCCACCGCACGGAAGATGCCGTCATAGGCGCCGCAGCGGCAAAGATGCCCGGACAACGCCCCGCCGATTTCCTCGCGCGAAGGCACGGCCGTTCCCTTTGTCGCGCGCCAGCGGTCGTGAAACGCGACAGCCTCGACGATGAAGCCCGGCGTGCAGAAGCCGCATTGCAACGCGTCGTGCGCCATGAAAGCCTTCTGCACCGGATGCAGTTTTGCCGCGCCGATGCCTTCGACCGTGGTCACGTTCCTGTTCGCGGCTGATCGCGCCGGCATCAGGCAGCTCACGGCAGGCGCGCCATCCACCAGCACCGTGCAGGCGCCGCAGACGCCGGCCCCGCAGACGAGCTTGGTGCCGGTGAGGTCTAGCGCGTCGCGCACGACGTCCACCAGCAGCGCATCGGGATCGTCGGGGAGGGGCGCGAGCCTGCCGTTGATCGTCATGGTGCTCATCTGCGATCTCCAGGTTTGCGGGAGGATTTTTTGTCGGGCTTCGGTTTGGTCGCGCGCGGTCTCGCCGGGCCAAGGGCGCCGGCGATCAGCGTGCGCAGCATGATTTCCAGATCCTTCAGGAAGGCGTCAGCCGGCTGCATTGCGGGGTAGGCGGATTTCGTGCCGTTGACGGCCATCTCGACGCATCGCGCAAGCTCGCGCGGCGTCATGCCGGCGTTGAGAACGAGGCCCCGCTTGCGACAGACCCGGGTGATCGTCGCGGCGATCTGATCGGCATAGGCGGTGGCATATTTCTGATAGAGGTCGCGCGCCTGCAGGAGATGCTCGGAGAACAGCTCTTCAACATGCGGCGAGCCGTCGAGCGAAGCAGCCAACTGCCCGAGCTTGGCGGAGACGGACGCGACGAGAATATCGGCGAGGCTGCCGCCGGCCTTTTCCGCCGCTGCGGCCGCCGCGATCTCGGCGGCGAGCGCGTCCTCATGCAGCCGCTCGATCACGGCGCGGAACAGCGCTTCCTTGGATTTGAAATGATGATAGAGCGCCTGCCGCGTCAGGCCGGCAGCCTCGGCCGTCTGCTCGATCGACGAGCGCCGAAAACCGTGCCGGCGAAACACCAGCATCGCGGCATCGAGAATGCGGGTACGCGGGCCCATTTGACGATTTTGACAAAAGAAGACGAAATGTCAAATCACGTCGAAGCGAGGATGCGATGTCACTGATATGACGGCGCTTTGTGCATCCGGCAGCCGTAAGGTCCGTTGCCGTCGTGGCCGGCCGCGTTGATGTTGGCATTGAAGTACTGGCCCATCGATGGCGCGTTCAGCAGCGCATCGATCGTCTCCTTCGGCACATCGCAATATTGCTGGTAGGCCGCGTAGCGCTGGACCAGCATGCGCCGGCTCTCGGCGTCGTAGCACACCCGGCTGATGACGCTGCTGCGGGTGACTTCCTGACAGGTGAACGGCGCAAGATCGATCGGGCCGCGGCCCTTGACGTCAACGATCTCGGCTTCCTCCCAATGGGCGGTGAAAAGCAGCGCGAGCATGAAAGCGAGACGGGTCACTTCGTTTCTTGCACCAGCATCGGGGACGCAGAAGTCTGCACCCTGACCGGCGAGACAACAAGCGCCAACTGCTGGCTTTCGCGATCCCGGCGGCACCTATCTGAAAGAGAGACCGTTGCGTCATCGGGGGTTTTCGTCTTCGGCCGGTCCGCCTATCGTTGCGGCCAAGCGGGCTGCATCCAAAATCCCGCGGTGGAGAGCCGGGTCATGAAAATCAGGAACGTTCGCGCCCATGTCCTTGAAGCGGCCCTCTCGCAGCCCTTTGCCTACTCCCGCGCCTGGTACGACACGCGTGCCGCCATGGTGGTCGAAGTCGAGACCGAGGACGGCCTGATCGGTTGGGGCGAATGCTACGGGCCGGCGCGGATCACCGCGGCCGCGGTCGCGGGCATCGCGCCGTTACTGATCGGCGAGGATCCGCTGCGAACCGATTTTCTGTGGCGGAAAGTCTATTCCGCGCTGCGCGATCACGGCCAGAAGGGTGTGGTCATCGAGGCGCTGAGCGGCATCGATATCGCGCTCTGGGATATCAAGGGAAAATTTTTCGACGTCCCCGTCCATCAACTGCTCGGCGGTGCGAGCCGGAACGAGGTGCAGGCCTATGCGACGGGACTCTACCGGCGCAAGTCCGGCGATCCGATGCGTTATCTGCCGGATGAGGCCGCGGGCTACGTCGCGGAGGGCTTCAAGGCGGTGAAACTGAAAGTGGGTTTCGGCGTGGAGGAGGATGTCGCGGTAACGCGCGCCGTGCGGGAGGCGATCGGGTCCGGCATTGCGCTGATGGTCGATGCCAACCACGCCTATGATGCGACAGCGGCGATCCGTCTCGGCCGGATGATCGAGCGCTACGACATCGGATGGTTCGAGGAGCCGGTACCGCCCGAGGATCTCGCAGGATACCGCGAGGTGAAAGCCGCGATCTCGATTCCGGTCGCGGGCGGCGAATGCGAATTCACGCGGTTCGGCTTCCGCGATGTGCTGGTGTCACGCGCGATTGATATCATCCAGCCCGACACCTGCGCGGCGGGCGGACTTTCCGAATGCAGGAAGATCGCCGATATGGCCGAGACATTCGGCGTCCGGTACAACCCGCACGTCTGGGGGACGGGGATCGCGATCGCCGCGTCGCTGCAACTCCTTGCGGTGCTGCCATCGCACACGCCGCGGTCGCTGGCGCCGCTCGAGCCGATCCTGGAGTTTGACCGCACCGAGCATCCGATCCGCCAGGCGATCCTCACGAGGCCGATCGAACATTCGGGCGGTCTCGTCGCCGTGCCTGACAGCCCCGGGCTCGGCATCGAGATCGACCGCGATGCGCTGACACGGTTTGCGGCGAGGTGAGGGGCTGTTAGCCCGTTAACGGCACACGACACCGTCCCGGGATGCGCCGCGTTTGCAAAATGAACGCGTCAGCCGGGATGCAGGAAGAGTGCGAGCAGGAGAATGATCGGCAACGGAATTCCGACCAGCCAAAGAAGTACGCTTTTTAAAGACATGATCCCAACCTCCCGCGCGCGGCATAACGGTCGATCGGGACTTTGGTTCCCAGGCGCCATAGCGTCTGGGAAGTGCGCAGGCTTTAGGACAATGATCGGAAAAAGGGGAGGACGCTTCTACCGCGGCTTCGCCCGATACGTCTGCAGGAAGATCCGCGTCGCGCTGTCGACGACGCGCGCGATGCGCTCCGCCGATGGCGCAGGCTCGGCCTGGAACACGAACGGCAGGAACAGCGTCGCCTGGCACATTTGCAGGAACTGCGCGGCCGCAAGCTGGCAGTCGTCGATGGCCAGATCGTCCGGCCGGACATGCGCCTGCAGATAACCGGCAAGACGGTTGATCGTCTTCGCCAGCACGTTCTCATAGAACTGGCGCCCGACATCGGGCATCCGTTCGGCGATCGCCATCACCGTGCGGATCGACGATCCGCCGCCCGGGCGGCATATCGACCCGATATAGGCCTGGCCGAATTCCCGCAGCGTGGTTTCGACATCGCGTTTGGGATCGACATTGTAGGCAATCTTGCCCTTTTCGAGCGCTTCGTCCTCGACGATGGCTTCGAACAGCCGGCTTTTGTCGGCGAAGTAGACGTAGAGCGTGCCCTTGGAAACGCCGGCGGCGCGGGCAATCTCATTCATGCTGGCCCCATCGAAGCCCAGATCCATGAACACCTTTCGCGCCCCGTCCAAAATCTGGCGGCGCTTGGCGCTTTCCTCCTCGCCCAGGAGATGAATGGGGTTTGATGTGGATGCAACCATTGGTTTATCTTCTCGCGAAAGAATTCAACCCGTGATGCAGGCCGGCGGCTGGTTTCGCTTTACGGTCAATACTCCTGATTGGTTATCTTGACCGAACCGTTCGGTCAATGCTACATTTTGTCTCGATGGTGCCGTCGCGAGAGCGCGCCGGCGCCGCGTCACTAGTATGGGGAGGCCGGTGATGGCCGGTGCGAGAGATCAGGCCGCGCGCGTTGTTCGCACCGGACCTGAAACGGCGGAGGAAGAGGCCGAGGTTGCGGCCCAGCTGCGCGCCGTTGCCGCTGAAGAGGCAAGGCGCCGCTCTGCGGAGGCGCCCGGCGCGCCGGCAACCGAACAGCCCGTTGCATCGCCGGCCGGCACCTCCGCGGCTCCAGCGGCGAAACCGGGCAAGCGCAAATTCGTCATGATGGGTGTGCTCGGCTTGCTCGCGCTCGCGGCCGCCGCTTACGGCGTCTACTTCGTTCTCGTCGGCCGCTTCTACATCTCGACCGACGATGCCTATGTGCGCGCCAACAACACCACGCTCGGCGCCCGGGTATCGGGTCATGTCGCGGCGATCCTGCCGCGCGACAATTCGCTGGTTCGCGCCGGCGACGTGATTTTCAGGATCGATGACGGCGACTATCGCATCGCGGTGGAAGCCGCGCGCAGCAGGATCGCGACGCAGGAGGCGGCGATCGACCGCATCGGCCGTCAGGTAACCGCGCTCGAAAGCGCCGTCGAGCAGACCAAGGCGCAGCTCGCTTCCGCGGAAGCCGCGATGAAGCGCGCCGGTCTCGATTTCGACCGCCAGCAGACGCTGAGCACCAAGGGTTTTGCCTCGCGCGCCGCCTTTGAGGTCTCCGAAGCCAGTCGCGATCAGGGCGCTGCTGCGGTGAGGTCCGCGCAGGCCGCTTTTGACGCCGCGCGCGACAATGTCGAGGTGACGAAGGCGCAGCAGGCCGAGGCCCGCGCGCAGCTCGCGGAATTGCAGACCCAGCTGGCCAAGGCGGAGCGCGATCTCGCCTTCACCTCGGTGCGCGCGCCGGTCGACGGCACTTTCTCCAATCGCCTCGTCAATGCCGGCGATTTCATCCAGGCCGGGCAGCGGCTCGCCAATATCGTGCCGCTCAACGACGTCTTCATCGATGCCAACTACAAGGAAACCCAGCTCAAGCGCATCCGTCCGGGCCAGCCCGTGACTATCTCGGTTGATGCCTATGGTCATCGCAAGTTCGCCGGCGTCGTCGACAGCATTTCGCCCGCGGCGGGCTCGGTGTTCACGCTGCTGCCGCCGGACAACGCCACCGGCAATTTCACCAAGATCGTGCAGCGGCTGCCGGTTCGCATTCGCGTGCCGAAGGACGTCGCCAAACAGAACCTGCTGCGCGCCGGCATGTCGGTCTACACCACCGTCGATACCCGCGAGGGCGCGGCCGACGCCGACAGCGACGCGGACCTCGACGCGCCCGGGACGGTCCAGCCGAAGTAACTTTTCCTGAAGCTCCGATCGCGAGTTCGGAGCTTGCCCGCGAGTTGACCATGGCCGACGCCACCACCGCATCGCCTTCGACGACGAATGCCGCGGCCGATGACCACATCCCGCCACGGCGGCTGTTTACGTTTCTGATCATGGTGTTCGGGATGTTCATGTCTATACTGGACATCCAGGTCGTCTCGGCGTCGCTGCAGCAGATTCAGGCCGGTCTTTCCGCCAGCTCCAGCGAAGTGTCGTGGGTGCAGACGTCCTATCTGATCGCGGAGGTGATCGCGATCCCGCTTTCCGGCTTCCTGTCGCGCGCCTTCGGCACGCGTCTGTTGTTTGCGATTTCCGCCTCCGGCTTCACCGTTGCCAGCTTCTTCTGCGGCTTTGCCTCTACCATCGAGCAGATGATCCTGTGGCGCGCGATCCAGGGATTTTTGGGCGCGGGCATGATCCCCACCGTGTTCGCATCCGCCTACACGGTGTTTCCGCGCTCCAAGTTTCACATTGTCGGTCCCATCATCGGGCTGGTCGCGACGCTGGCGCCGACCATCGGGCCGACGGTCGGCGGCTTCATCACCGACATGATGTCGTGGCACTGGCTGTTCTTCATCAACATCGTTCCCGGCATCGGCATCACCATCGGCGTGTGGCTGCTGTGTGATTTCGACAGGCCGAATTTTGCGCTGCTCGAGCATTTCGACTGGTGGGGCCTCTTGTTCATGGCGGGCTTCCTCGGCACGCTCGAATATGTGCTGGAGGAAGGACCGCAGTCGCAATGGCTGGAAGACACCTCGGTGGCGGTATGCGCGGCGATCTGTGCGGTCTCGGCCATCGCCTTTTTTTGGCGCGTGCTGACCGCGCGCGAGCCGATCGTCGACATCAGGACCTTTACTGACCGTAATTTCGGCGTCGGCTGCCTGATCTCGTTCTGCGTCGGCATCGGGCTTTACGGCCTTACCTACATGTATCCTCGCTATCTCGCCGAAGTGCGCGGCTACAGCCCGCTGATGATCGGCGAGACCATGTTCGTCTCAGGGATTGCCATGTTCTTCACTGCGCCGATCGTCGGGCGGCTGATGGCGAAGTACGACATGCGCTATCTGATCGCGATCGGCCTGGTGCTGTTCGCGCTCGGCTCCTACCAGATGACCTGGATCACCAAGGAATATGATTTCTACGAATTGCTGATCCCGCAGATCCTGCGCGGCATGGGCATGATGCTGGCGATGGTGCCGACCAATACGATCGCGCTCGGCACGCTGGCGCCGGAGCGGGTGAAGAACGCCTCCGGCCTCTTCAACCTGACGCGCAACCTCGGCGGCGCGGTGGGCCTGGCCGTCATCAACCAGGTGCTGAACGAGCGCACCGACCTGCACATTGCCCGCCTGCACGATCGCGTCACCTGGGGCAATGCCACCGCGGTCGAGACCCTCAACATGTTCACCCAGCGCCTGCAGGGCATGGGCGATTCCGCGCTGATGGCGATGAAGCAATTGTCGCAGATCGTGCACCGCCAGGCCGTGGTGATGGGCTATGGTGACGCTTTCTTCATGCTGACCGTGTTCTATTTCGGCCTGAGCGTGCTCGTCCTCACGCTCAAGAGGCCTTCCGCCACCGTGATCGGCGGCGACGCGCATTGAGCGAAGATGCAACCACGCGCGATCACGCGGATGTCATGTTGCAAATCACCCGTGATGCATTTATAAGCTGCGCATTGTCGCTCGAACCGGGGAGATTTGCATGATTTCGATGTATTCGCAGATCGCGTCCTCGCGTCCGATGCTCGTGCTGGTTTTTCGGTCGCGTTGCTGAGCGCGATCTCCGCCGGCGCTGATCGGGACTGACGCCCGATCTTTCCAAGCTTCCCAACGACTTAACGACAGTTTTCAACGACGCATGCGTCTGGCCTCTGGCCGTCGCGCCGTCATTTCAGATGGAGCCGGCGTGTGCCCTGCGCGCAGCCGGATGACGCCATGACCGTTCATCAAGACAAGCGTCCCGCCGCGGTTCGCGTGGTCATCCCGTTCGTCTTCCGCCACTGGCTGCAGCAGCCCGGCCGCGCCGCCATGGTCTCCGGCGGCCTGCTCGGCGCGACCGCGGCCGACCTGTTCATGCCGATCTTCTCCGGCCGCCTGGTCGATGCGCTGACCTTGGGTACTTCGGACCCGGCGGCGCGCCATGCTGCGTTCGTTGCCTTCGGCGGCATCGTCGCGCTGGGCCTGATGTCGATGATCCTGCGGCTGACCGGGCTGCAGGCGATCGTGCCGTTCACGCTGAAGACGATGTCGGACGTGTCGCGCGACGCTTTCGCCCGCGTACAGCGCTTCTCGACCGACTGGCACGCCAACTCGTTTGCCGGCTCGACCGTGCGCAAGATCACGCGCGGCATGTGGGCGCTCGATCTGCTGAATGACACGCTTTTGATGGCGCTGCTGCCGTCGCTGCTGGTGCTGGTCGGCTCGATGATCCTGCTCGGGCTGCACTGGCCGGTGTTGGGCGCGGTGATTGCGGTCGGCACCGTGATCTATGTCTCGATGACGATGGCGTTCTCGGTGAACTACATCGCGCCGGCCGCGCGCGTCTCCAATGCATGGGACACCAAGGTCGGCGGCACGCTGGCCGACGCCTTGACCTGCAACGCGGTGGTAAAGTCCTTCGGTGCGGAAGCGCGCGAGGACGCGCGGCTGGCCGGCGTCATCAGCCGGTGGCGCACGCGCGTGCGCAGGACATGGTACCGCTACAACTATACGAGCACGGCGCAACTCGCGGTGCTGCTGTGCTTCCGCGCCTCCGTGATCGGCGGGGCGATCCTGCTGTGGATCGCCGGCCGCGCCACGCCGGGCGATGTCACCTATGTGCTGACCAGCTACTACATCATTCACGCTTATTTGCGGGACGTCGGCATGCACATCAACAATCTGCAGCGTTCGGTCAACGACATGGAGGAACTGGTTGCGATCCATGGCGAGCCGATCGGCATTGCCGATGCGCCGGATGCCAAGCCGATCGACATCCAGGGCGGCCGCATCGTGTTCGACGACGTGACGTTCCATTACGGAGGCCATATCGCGCCGCTGTATGACGGCCTGTCGGTGGAGATCCGCGCCGGCGAGCGGGTCGGCCTGGTCGGACGTTCCGGCTCCGGCAAGACCACCTTCGTCAAGCTGGTGCAGCGCCTCTATGACGTCAGCGGCGGAAAAATCCTGATCGACGGCCAGGACATCGCGCTGGCGACGCAGCATTCGCTGCGCAGCCAGATCGCGATCGTGCAGCAGGAGCCGATCCTGTTTCACCGCACGCTGGCGGAAAACATCGCCTACGGCAGGCCGGGCGCTAGCATGGCGGCGATCGAGCAGGCGGCGCGGCTCGCCAATGCGCATGAGTTCATCCTGCGGCTGCCGAAAGGCTACGGCACGCTGGTCGGCGAACGCGGCGTCAAACTGTCGGGCGGCGAGCGGCAGCGCGTCGCGCTGGCGCGCGCGTTCCTGGCGGATGCGCCGGTCCTTATCCTGGACGAGGCGACTTCGAGCCTGGATTCGGAATCGGAAGGCTTGATCCAGCAGGCGATGGAGCGGCTGATGAAAGGCCGCACCTCGATCGTGATTGCGCACCGCCTGTCGACGGTGCGCAGCCTCGACCGCATCCTGGTGTTCGACCGCGGCGAGATCGTCGAGCAGGGCACCCATGCCGTGCTGACGACGCGCCCCGGCGGCATCTATCGCGGCCTGTTCGAGCTGCAGGCCACCGAGTTCGGCCGCATCACCGCGGCCGAGTGAGGTTTCCAAGCGCGGTGGACATTTGTCAGAAGTAATGTCTCGCATGATCAAGCCGGACATGCGGCCGCGCCGCCGCCTCAACGCCTCGCGGAAGCGTGCTCTACAGGCCGCGACGGTGAGCGTATTCCTGCAGCAATATGGTCGAAAAGCTCAACGGGGCGTTGAGCCAAACGACCGCCGCTATAGTCGCGACGTCGAGAAGGCCCTGAAGCGATTGAAGCCTGAGGAATTCGATTTGCTGATACGGGAAGACGAATAGCAACGTCTCGGCGAGCCGATGGCGGCAGGCTACCGGGTTCGCCTGCATCCCGGCGGCCAGGCAAGAGGGCGTATCTGTTGCGGAGCTGCTCGATGCCGGAATATATTTCCGGCATCGAGAGGGCTCGCGCGATGGGCTGGTTTCGAAAAGATTCGCAGCCGGATATCTGGGAAATTGCCGGCGATGAGCCGCTGGACGATATCGCCGCGGCCCACAGGATTCGCGACATCTGCGCTGCCGCCGGCGCCATCGCGGAAAAGATGGCGGCCGGTGGCCGCGATGCCGAGAAGGACCGGGCTGTCGACGCCGCGCGATATCAGGCGGCGATCAAATACGCGCTCGAAATCGCCATGAAAATCTCCGACGACGCCATGCGTGACGTCTCGCTCGGCCAGATCATCAGGCTATGCGTGAAGGTTGACCATCTGAAGACCGCGCGCGTGCTGGTTCGGGCCATCCATTCGGAAAGGACCCGGGCCGAACTGATGGCCGATCATCCGGTGCTCAGGGATCAGGACGCCGCGAGCTGAGGCGGTTCGTGGTCCCGCTGTGGCGCTGCGGGCGCGGCCTTGCCGCGCGTGCGCGTCGAGATCGCGACCGTCACCACGACGGCTGCGGCAAACAGCAGGATCTGCAGCGTGATGGTCTCGTCGTTGAAGAACGCAGCCAGCGCGAAGGTCACGAAGGGCTGCAGCAACTGGACCTGTGACACCCGCGCGATTCCGCCCAGCGCAAGGCCGGCGTTCCATGCGAAGAAGCCGATCCATTGCGAGAACAGCGCGACGTATAGCAAGCCGAGCCACGGCTTCAGGGCGATCTGGCTGACATCGGCAGGCATGGTCAACGCGGCCGCCGGGATCGACAGCGGCAGTGCGATGACCAGAATCCAGCTGATGACCTCCCAGCCCGGCATCTGCGCGGTGAGCCTGCCGGAAAACGCGTAGCCGATCGCAGCGACAGCGACGGAAGCGAACAGGAACAAATCACCGGCGACGAGGGCGCCGCCGCCTTGCCGCAGTGCAAACGCGATCACCAGCGCGGCGCCCGCCACGGAAGCGATCCAGAACAGCGGCCTCGGCCGCTCATGGGTGACGGCGACGGCGACCAGCGCGGTGGCGATCGGTAACACGCCGAGCACCACGCCGCCATGCGAGGCGTCGACCCGCTGCATTCCCATCGACATCAGCAGCGGAAACAGCACGGCGACGCAGAGCATGGCGATCACGAGTTGCCCCCACAGCGCGCGGGACGGCAGCGGGCGGCGCAACACCAGAAGGAGCACCAGCGAGCACAGGCCGGCGATTGCGGTGCGCAGCGAGGTCAGTGCAATCGGATCAATTTCCGCAACGGCAATCCGCGTCGCCGGCAGCGTGCCGCCGAAGATCGCCATGCCGATGAAGCCCAGCACCAGGCCGAGACGCTCGCGCGAAGCAGGGGAGCTCATGATGCGACTGGTTAGCCGCTTTGCCGGTGAGCGTACAGCAATCTACTCGGAGCACATGGCGGCTATGCGCCCTTCATCTCGGAGCAATGCTGCTCCACACCAATACGACGCCGGACATAAACAGCAGCGCCAGCACGACATCGTAGAAATTGCGGTCGTTCAGCGCGTGGTAGGTTCGCATGCCGAGTTGGGCGCCGATCAGCGTGCCGGGTAACGCCAGCATCGCCAGCCAGAGCACATCCAATTTCACGAAACCGCTGGCAATTTGCAGGATCAGCGCGGCGCCGAGCACGCTGCCATTGAAGATCTGAAAAACGCCGCGGCGCTGGTCCTTGGTCCAGCCGCGGATGCTGGCCCACAGGGTTGGCAGCGGGCCCGACAGGCCGGCAAGGCCGCCGAGAATGCCGCCGGCAAATCCAACACATACATCGGCGATGCGACCGCCAAAGTGGAACGCCATCGGCTTGCGGATAAAATAGAGGGCCGCGGGAAACACCAGCAGCATGACGCCGACGCTCAGCTTGAAGACTTGCGGATCGGCGCGCGCCACCAGCAGCGCCCCGATCGGCATGCCGATGAGACCGCCGGCGACAAAGGGCAGGGCCAGCTTGAAGTCGATCACCTTCCACATCGACGGCAATGTCGAGATCTGCGAACTGACCGAGCAGATCAGCACCAGCGGCACGGCAATGGCCGGCGGCAGGATATAGAGCCAGATCCCCAGCGCCATCAGCGCCGTGCCGAAGCCGGAGAGTCCGGAGACAAAACCGCCGGCGAGTGCGCCGGCAAGCAGGATTGCATAGGTGGTAACGTCCACTCTTCTCTTTCCTTCCGTCATTCCGGGGCATGCGCAGCATCGAACTATGGTGCGCAACTGCGCACCTGAGAATCTCGAGATTCCGGGTCCGGTCCTTCGGACCATCCCGGAATGACGACGCTAGAAATTCGCGCCCACGTTTACACGACGCACCGGGCAGGTACTATCGCAATCGACGCCTTCAACAATAACATCATGGAAACGGCCCAATGAGTTCGACCTCCTCGAAAACCTTCCTCGTCTGTCACGGCGCGTGGTCCGCGGGCTGGGCCTGGAAGAAGATGCATCCGCTGATGCAGGCCGCCGGGCATCGCTTGATCACACCGAGCTACACCGGCCTTGGCGAGCGCGCGCATTTGGCCCATCCAGCGATCGATCTCAATTCCCATATCGAGGACATGCTTGCTGTCATCAGGTATGAAGATCTGCGCGACTTCGTGCTGATCGGTCACAGCTATGGCGGCATGGTCGCGACCGGCGTGGCTGACCGCGCCCGCGACAAGGTCAAACAGCTCATCTATATCGACGCCTTCGTGCCCGAGGGCGGGCAGTCGCTGCTCGACCTGAACGAGGCGGCGCGGGCGCGGATGCAGGAGCTCGCGAAGAGCGGCGATGGCTGGCGCGTGCCGCCGAACCCGACGCCACCGGACACCGCGCCCGCCGATGTCGAATGGCTCAGCGCGCGCCGCGTCGACATGCCGATCAAGTGCTTTGAAACCAAGCTTGAGCTGCAGGGCGGGCCGCTGACCTTGCCGCGCAGCTATATCTACGCCACCCGCATTACGCCGGCCGACACGTTCGGGCCGTTTGCCAGAATGACGAAGGCGGATGCGGCCTGGAGCTATTACGAGATCGACGCCAGCCATTCGCCGAATGTCACGGCGCCGGAAGCGCTGATGGCGTTGCTGCAGAAGATTGCGGGGTAGTCCGTAGCCCGGGTGAAGCGCAGCGTAACCCGGGGTCTGCGCGCCGCGGCTCGAGTATCCCGGACTGCGCTGCGCTCCATCCGGGCTACGGGATCTCTGCGAGGATTGACTCTCCGTCGCCCCCTCAACAAGGTAGGCCTCCGCGGAGGGCAGGGCCATGGCGGCCAGAACGGCTTCGGTGATCGAGACATGGTCGACTGGCCTGGTCGAGCCGGAGCGGCGCCTCGACTACTGGATCGGCGCCGTCTGCGAAGCCTTTCTCGAGATGGACATCACGACGCAGGTCCGCTCCGGCTTCGATTGCTCCCTCGCGCGCGGCCAACTCGATACGATCGGCATCAACCGCGTCGAGGGCTCGGCGCAGCACGTCTACCGTCGAAAAGCCAGTCTCGCGCGCAGCACGTCGAACTTCTATTACCTGCTGTGCAAGGCCGATCATGACTGGACCGTGATGCAGAACGGCCACGCCTCGCGCCTGCGGCCCGGCGACCTTGTGCTGCTGGATTCCCGTCGCTGCTACGAGTTCAACTTTCCGGTGACCTCGAACACGCTGTCGCTGGAACTACCGATTGCGTGGGTCGAGTCGTGGATTACTGACCCGGAGCGGCGGATCGGGCAGCGCATCGACGGGCGCGCCGGTTGGGGCGCCGCGCTCAGCGCGTTTGCCTGCCAGTTGACGCCGCAACTGGCGATCGAGCGGCCGCTGCCGGCGCAGGTCCTGACCGATCAGCTCGGTGCGCTGCTGGCGCTCGGTTTCGGCAGCGAGATTCCGGCGACGCATTCGGAGCGGCGCGACTCCGCTGACCTTCTCGGGCGGATCGGCTGCGCCATCCGGCTGCGCTATGCCGAACCGGGATTGACGGCGGCGATCATCGCCGAGCATCTGCATGTCTCCGAGCGAACCCTGCACCGCTGTCTCAACAATGCAGGCCTCACGTTCAGCGGACTACTTAATGATTGCCGGATGGCGGCGGCGCGCAGAATGCTGAGCGAGCCGAGGTTCGATCGCATCAGCGTCGGCGGAATCGGGCTGCGGGTCGGGCTATCAGATCCGTCCCACTTCATCCGGCAATGCCGCCGATCTTTCGGCATGACCCCGGGCGCTTTCCGGCGGCAGCGCTAGTGCATGATCCGGAAAAGTGTGTAGCGGTCTTCCCTCGCGACAAACGCGAACGCGTTTGCGCGGAGATCATGCTCAAACAANTAGAGCGGGATGACGATTCGAAGAAAAGTCATCACGCTTTAGCGGTCTGGCGTAATCCGGCGATGGCGGTGGCCGAATCCGGCCATCCGGGCAAAGTCGTCCCTATCAATGTCTGGTTCCAAAATCAGGGGAGACGGCAATGGCAGACACCTACGTACTGGTTCACGGCGCCTGGCACACCGGCGCCGAGATGGAAGCGGTGGCCGACTACTTACGAAAGAGCGGCCACGTCGTGCATTGCCCGACGATCGCCGGCAACAACAGCAATGACGACCGCAGCACAACGGGGCTGGAGCAGGCGATCTCCTCGATCGTCGCCTACATCGAGGCGAACAATCTGCGCGACGTCAGATTGGTCGGCCACTCCTACGGCGGGATGGTGATCTCGGGCGTCGCCGACCGTCTGACGGATCGAATCAAGCGGCTCGTCTACGTCAACGCCTTCGTGCCGCTGGACGGGGAGTGCCTCAACGACATGGTGCCGCCGCACTATGTCGGCCTGTTCGATGCGGTGGCCGCCGCCAACAATGGCGCTGTGATGCTGCCGTTCGAAATCTGGCGGGATGCCTTCATCAACGACGCCGATCTCGAACTGGCGAAGTCCGCTTACGCCAAGCTCAACCTGCATCCATACAAGACCTTCACCGACAAAATCGCGCTGAAGCGTCCGCTGGCGGAACTGCCGGTCGGCAAATCCTACGTCAATTGCCGGCAGGACATCGCCTTGCCGCACGGCCTGCCATGGCATCCGCGATTGTCGGAGCGGCTCGGCCTGTTCCGCCTGGTCGAATGCGACGGCAGCCATGAGATGTTCTTCAGCAACCCGGCGCGGCTGGCGCAGGCGATTGCGGAGGCGGGACGCGATTGAGATGCGGGCTACGGTCCTGAAAATGGTGAGGGGCCCGGCGTGTTTCGCCGAGCCCCTCGTTCATCAGATATCAGCCAGCCTGTAAGCCGGGTTCTGTAGGGCACCGTTCTTTCGAACGGTACGTGACGGCCATTCCTCTGGGACCATGCTTGCGCATGGCCTCGAGCAACCTACCCGGACGGCGGGCCTGACATCGCCCTGCGGTGTTATCGCCTTGCGGCGAACTTACCGCGTTGCCGTCCCTATTCGGTTTTGCTCCCGGTGTGGTTTGCCATGCCGTTTCCGTTGCCGGATACGCGGTGCGCTCTTACCGCACCTTTTCACCCTTGCCCGCCGAAGCCCCGAAAGGCAAAGGCTGGCGGTTCGTTCTCTGTGGCACTTTCCCTGGGGTTGCCCCCGCCGGACGTTATCCGGCACCGTATGTCGATGGAGCCCGGACTTTCCTCCCCCGCAGCCTTTCGACCATAGCGGGAGCGGCCGTCCGGCCGACTGACGGCTTACGAATGGGGACTTCGATGGCCTCCGTCAAGGGAAAGCGATGGTTAATCGGGTTCCGGGCGCCTCATTTTGACATGAGCAAGATAGGGGCATTTGATAGCGGCTTCATCGATATGAGATGAGCCGCGATGAAAATTCCTCCCGGTCTTGGTGAAGCCCTGCTGCAAAGCGCTTCCGACGCGATCATTGCAACCGATCACGAGGGCCGCATCACGTTCTGGAATCCCGGCGCGGAGCGGATATTCGGCTTCACCGCCGACGACGCCATCGGCCAGTCGCTCGATCTGATCATTCCCGAAAATCTGCGCGCGCGGCATTGGGCGGGCTTTCGCCATACGATTGAAACCGGGACGAGCCGGTACGGCCACGGCGATCTGCTGTCGGTGCCGGGCCTTGCCAGGGACGGCCGCCGAATCTCGGTCGAATTCACCATCGTGCTGCTGCGAAACGAGGCGCAGGAGGTCACGGGCACCGTGGCTGTCATGCGCGATGTGACCAAGCGCTTTGAGGAGATGAGGGAATTGAAGCGGCGGCTCGCCGGGGCTGGCGGGCGCTCCTGAAGGCTCGCTTCCCGCGCGGATTCAGGGCGATCCCGCCCGGCCCAAAATAAATTATCCTGGCGATGTCGTTTTGTGGGGAGCCCGTTCGACTGGATGTCGGCGATCCAGCCGATCAAGAGGAGAATTTGAGATGCAGTATTTGTTGTTGATCTACCGGAGTGATGCGGAATACGACCGCATGACCGCGGACGACCGCAAGAAGTTGACGGGGGAATATGGTGCGTTCACCCAGTCCATCATCCAGAGCGGCCATTTCAAGGCCGGTGACGGCTTGCAGCCGTCAACGACGGCAACCACCGTGCGGGTTCGCGACGGCAAGATTCTGACGACCGACGGTCCGTTTGCAGAGACGCGCGAACAGCTCGGCGGCTATTATCTGGTCGAGGCCAAGGATCTCGATGAGGCGCTGGGCATTGCCGCCAGAATTCCCACGGCCAAGGTTGGTTCGATCGAGGTCAGGCCTATCATGGTGTATGATTGACATCCAGCGATGGCATGACACCAGGCGAGATCGAAAAAATATTCCGCGACGAGGCGGGGCGGGCGCTGTCTACGCTCATCCGCCTCGTCGGCGATTTTGATTTGGCCGAGGATGTCTTGCAGGATGCGTTTGCTGCGGCGCTGGAACGTTGGCCCGTCGCTGGCGTGCCGACCAGTCCGCGTGCGTGGCTTGTCAATGTCGGCCGCAACAAGGCGGTCGATCGTGTCAGGCGCAACATCGCGTTTCGCGGCAAGCAGCAGGAATTGATGCATGAGTTGTTGCTGGATGCGTCCGGGCCGTGCGAGCCGTCCGACGGCGGTTTCGACGATGACATGTTGCGGCTGATTTTTACGTGCTGTCACCCTTCCTTTGCCGCCGAAGTGCAGGTAGCGCTGACGCTGCGAACGGTGTGCGGCCTCACCACGGCCGAGATCGCGCGCGCATTTCTCGCAAGCGAAGAGGCGATGGCGCAGCGCCTGCTGCGCGCCAAGCAGAAGATCCGTCTCGCCGGCATTCCCTA
This sequence comes from Bradyrhizobium lablabi, assembly GCF_001440475.1. Taxonomy (GTDB): domain Bacteria; phylum Pseudomonadota; class Alphaproteobacteria; order Rhizobiales; family Xanthobacteraceae; genus Bradyrhizobium; species Bradyrhizobium lablabi. Next base: position 25,281 of record NZ_LLYB01000036.1, read on the forward strand.
TGAGGTCCCGGAACGCGAAGCGCTGGAGCCGCGCCTGCGCGGTGTGCTTGCGGTGATCTATCTCGTTTTCACCGAAGGCTACGCCGCAACTTCCGGCGAGGAACTGATGCGGCCGGATCTGGCGCGCGAGGCGATCCGGCTGGCGCGATTGCTCGATGCGCTGATGCCCGCGCGTGGCGAGATCAAGGGACTATTGGCCCTGATGCTGTTGCACGATGCCCGCCGCGCCGCCCGCCAGACCGCCGGTGGCGACATCGTGCTGCTGGAAGAGCAGGACCGCAGCCTGTGGGACCAGCGACAGATCGCCGAGGGCTTGATGCTGGTGGAGGACGCGTTGCGGATCCCGGGGCGGCCGCAGCCTTACGCGGTGCAGGCGGCGATCGCCGCGCTGCATGCACGTGCGACCAGTTATGAAGATGCCGACTGGCCACAGATCGCCGGTCTCTATGAAGTGCTGCTGCGGATCAGCCCATCGCCAGTAATCGAACTCAACCACGCCGCTGCGCTAGCGATGGTCGACGGGCCGGCGCGCGCGCTCGACCTGGTCGATGCGCTGGAGGCGCGGGGAGGACTGAAAGGCTATGAATTGCTGCCGGCCGTGCGCGCTGATTTGTTACGACGTTTGAATCGGCGCGACGCGGCGCGCGAAGCCTATCTGGCGGCAACGGCGTCAACGCAGCTTGAGCCGTTGCGACGGTACTATGCGCTGCGGATTGCGGAGATGGATTCGTAACCGTCATACCCGGGCTTGTCCCGGGCATCCCCGTCTTCCTCTTCGGCTTGAGCCAAAGACGGTCGCAATGTATCAAGCTACTGCTGTCAACCTACTATCGACATCTGGGTTTGCGCAAAGCAGACGCTTGCGAATGGCCTCTTCCACAAGCGCGAGCGCTTCCTTGGCTTGTCGCGCTTCGGCTTCAGCCACTTCGGCACGAAGTTGTACAGCCGTCAGCTTATCCTTTTGGGCTTCAATACACGACCGGGCCTGTTCTAGTGCTTTGCACGCATATTGCAGCTTATGTTCGGCGGTGATGATGAGTTCACGTTGCGCCCGCTCGGCGGCCTCAGCTCGCATTTCGGCCAGCTGCAATCTTTCCAAGGCGCTGCTGCAAAGCGATTGGGCGTGGGCTTCGGTCTCGCGAGCATGCTCTTCCATACTGCGGAAGACAGCGGCCGCTTGATAAACCATATCGAGGGCTGTTGCTCCCTTGTCGGGTGCCGACGCTGGGGGAAAGTTCAGGACGTTCTCGTCCTCTCCAGCTGACGCTCTGAAATTACGCTGCGCCATAATTCAAACCCCGTCGCGAACACACGCACACACAGACACACGAGCAGCATCATGAAAAGCTATGGTTAACGGATGGTTAACACCGTCGCCGCGGGGACGTGCATGGCCGGGACAAGCCCGGTCATGACGAGAGGTTAAAGATCGGAGGAGCTAACTACTTCGCTGCGGTTACCGTCGTCATCGCGTCCGCCGGCAGGCTCGCCAGCAGCGCGTGCAGCGTGCTCATGGTCGAGTGGTCGGCGATGCCGTCGACGCGCGCGGGGCGGAAGTGGCGCTGGAAAGCGGTGACCACCTCCATGGTCGGGCCGTCGAACTTGCCGTGGATCGGGACGTTGTAGCCGTATTTGGCGAGCGCCGCCTGCATGTTGGCGACGTCGTCGCTGATCAAGCCGAGCTTGAGCGTTTCGCCGCGCACGATCGGCGCCGGCTGTACCCAATGGCCGACGCCGGAATTGGCCAGCAAGTGCCACGGGAATTTTTCGCCGGGGTCCTTCTTGCGCGCGGGAGCGACGTCGGAATGCGCGAGCACGCGATGCGCAGCGATCTTGCGTCGGAGCATGATGCCGCGGCACAGCGCGATCACGGCGGCGATCTGGCGTGACGGGAAATCCGGATAGCCCCAGTCATGCCCGCGATTGATGATCTCGACGCCGATCGAGCAGGAATTGATGTCGTCCTCGCCGGCCCAGGAGGAGACGCCGGCATGCCAGGCGCGCTTGGCCTCCGGCACGGACTGCACGATGCGGCCGTCCTCGAGCACGATGTAATGCGCCGAGACGTCGGTGCCGGGGGTGCAGAGCTGGGCGATCGCGCCTTCCACATCCGGCATGCCGGTGTAGTGCAGCAGGATCATGTCGGCGACGCGGCCGTTGTTGCGGTCGCCGTGGTTCGGCGAGGGGATGACGTCGGAAGCGATTGAGGAATCGGGGGTAAAGGTCTTCATGTCGGCGTTGGCCCTGGGCACGGGAAGGGCGCGTTGACGCCTCGAATCATTACCAGCAGATGCGAACGAACCAGTAGTCATTTTTTAAACCCAAACGGGGCGGCAGGGCGGCAACATCGTGTTCGAGCGGCAATATCATTTACTATTCATTTACGTTAGACGGGCGCAATCGGTCGGCCGAGTTCCACACGCTTTTTGACCAGATGTGTGCGAGGCGCATCACCATTTTCCACCGCTTGGAGCTTCGGTTCTGATTGTATCAGAACCGAAGCTCTAGATTGTTGTTTTGACGCGTTTTCTTCACGCGAACCGGTACCCGCTTCGCTCGAAAACGCTATGGAAAACACGCAAAACCCGTCGGGGATCATCAACGCTTTCTTAACGCTAAGTGCCGTTACTAAGTGGTGAAGAGCCGAACCGGGTTGGGGACGGCCGAGGCCCTGTTTCACGCTCGAAATGCCATGGCAACCCAGCAAATTCCGTCTGGAAATGAGCGGGTGCGAGGCCGGGCGAGAAGCGGCAGTCGCGCGGGGGCGCGGCCTTATGGTCGGAAAAGCCCGGCGAAGCGCAGAGATTCGAGGCGCAATGGGCCGGTTCGCGTCCAGTTTTCATATCGCAGACTGGAAAACGCCAGGGGACGGCGCATGATTTCGGCTGCGCCGCGCCATATCTCGGTGCTCGGCCGCGAGGCGGTCGAGATGCTCAATCCCAGGGATGGCGGCGTCTATGTCGACGCCACCTTCGGCGCCGGCGGTTACAGCCGCGCCGTCCTCGCTGTGGCGGGAACACAGGTCATCGGCATCGACCGCGACCGGTCAGCGATTACCGGCGGGTTCGATCTGGTGGAAGAGTCCGAGGGGCGGCTGACCCTGGTCGAGGATCGGTTCTCCAACCTGGCGGAAGTCTGCGCAGGCCAGGGGGCGGCCGCAGTGGACGGCGTCGTGATGGACGTCGGCGTTTCCTCGATGCAGCTCGATCAGGCCGAGCGCGGCTTCTCGTTCCGGCTCGGCGGCCCGCTCGACATGCGGATGGGCCATGACGGACCGACGGCGGCGGATGTCGTGGCGAAGGCCTCGGAGGCCGATCTCGCCAAGATCATCTACATCTTCGGCGAAGAACGTCACTCGCGCGCCGTTGCGCGGGCCATCGTGGCGGCGCGAAAAGAGGCGCCGATCACGACCACGCAGGCGCTGGCCGATATCGTAGGCCGAGTGGTGCGCTCCAAGCCGAACGAGATTCATCCGGCGACGCGCACGTTCCAGGGCTTGCGGATCTTCGTCAACGCCGAACTCGACGAACTGCACCTGGCGCTTTCCGCGGCCGAACGCGTGCTGAAGCCCGGCGGGCGGCTGGTGGTGGTGTCGTTCCATTCGCTGGAAGACCGCATCGTCAAGGATTTCTTCAACGCACGCGGCAAGACCGGTGGCGGCTCGCGCCATTTGCCCGAAGTGGCACAGGCGGCGCCGAGCTTTCAGATCCTGACCAAGCGTCCGGTGACGCCAACGGACGCCGAAGTGGCCGCCAATCCGCGCGCGCGGTCCGCCAAGCTGCGGGCGGCTGAGCGCACCGCCGCGCCCGCGCATGCGGCTGATCGCTTGCCCGCATGGCCTGTTCTCGTCGACGTGATGAGGGGAGGCTGACCGATGCGGATCATCCACTTCCTCGTCATCGGCGTGCTGGTGTTCGCGGCGGCCTATGTCTACCGGATCAAGATGGAATCGACCTCGCGCGTCGAGCGCGTGCTGCGGCTGAATGCGGAAATTCGCGAGCAGCGCGACGCCATCGCGGCGCTGCGCGCGGAATGGGCCAAGCTCGATGCGCCGTTGCGGCTGCAGGGATTGGCCGAGCGCCATCTCGGGCTGAAGCCGCTGGTCGCCACGCAATATGACCAGTTGAAGAATTTGCCGGAACGGCCGCCGGCCTTTGCGCGGCCCGGCGCGCCCGATCCGATCGGCGCGATGATCAACACCATCGAGGCTACGGCCGAGGCGCCATCCACGACCGGCTCCGTGCCCGCACCGGGAGATCAGCAATGACCGGCCGGGCGCTGACCCATACGACGAGAAAGCTCGCCGAGCCGTGGCGGCAGCGGCTGATCCGCAGCCTGCTTTACGGGCGCAATGTCGATCGCGCCGCCAAGGCGCGGGCGCGTGTCGGCCTTGCGATCCTGCTGTTCGCGGCGGTTTATGCGGTGCTGGCCGGACGTCTTGTCATGTTCGCGGTCGGCGCCGACGGCCACGGCGCGCGCCGCGCCGGCTCGCAGGACGCGATTGCGACCGCGCGGCCCGACATCGTCGATCGCAACGGCGAGGTGCTGGCGACCGACGTCAAGGCGCCGAGCCTGTTCGGCGAGCCGCGCCGTATCATCGACAAGGACGAGGCGATCGAACTCTTGACCGCCGCGCTGCCGGACCTCGATACCGCGGAGGCGCGCGCGCGCCTGTCGTCGCGCAAGGGCTTTGTCTGGCTGAAGCGCGAGATTTCGCCGAAGCAGCAGCATGACATCCACAAGCTCGGCATTCCCGGCATCGGTTTCCTGCGTGAAAACAAGCGCGTCTACCCGACCGGCGCGTCGGTCGCGCATCTGATCGGCCTCGTCAACATCGACAACCAGGGCATCGCCGGGATGGAGAAGTGGCTGGACAATAACGGTCTGGCCGACCTGCACCGCGCCGGCTTCGCCACCGATCGCCTGCAGAAGCCGGTGGAACTGTCGATCGACCTGCGCGTCGAACACGCGCTGCGCGACGAACTCCTGAAGGCGAAGGAAAAATACAAGGCCAAGGCGGCCTCCGGCCTCGTCTCCAACGTCAGGACCGGCGAGATCGTCGCCCTGGTATCGCTGCCGGATTTCGATCCGAACAATCCGAAGGAAGCGCACGATCCCGACCGCATCAACCGCCTGACCACCGGCGTGTTCGAAATGGGCTCGACCTTCAAGGCGCTGACGCTGGCGATGGCGCTGGATTCCGGCAAGGCCAACCTCAACACGCTCTATGACGGGCGTGGCGCGCTGAAGTTCGGCAAGTTCACCATTCACGACACCCATCCGGTCGGCCGCAACATCACGCTGGCGGAAGTGTTCACCTTCTCGTCCAACGTCGGTGCAGCCAAGATCGCGTTGTCGCAAGGCGTCGAGGCGCACAAGGCATTCCTGAAAAAGCTCGGCCAGATGGATCGGCTGCGCACCGAACTGCCGGAAAGCGCTTCCCCGATCGTGCCGAAGCGCTGGACCGAGCTCAACACGATCACGGCGTCCTTCGGTCACGGCATCGCGGTGGCGCCGCTGCAGGCGGTGATGGGCATCAACGCCTGCATCAATGGCGGCTTCCTGATTCCCCCAACCTTCCTCAAGCGGTCGGAAGAGGAGGCGAGGGCCATCGCCAAGAAGGTGCTGCGGACCGAAACCTCCGACAAGATGCGCTATCTGATGCGGCTGAACGCCGAGATCGGAACCGCCAAGAAGGCCGACGTCAAGGGCTACTATATCGGCGGCAAGACCGGCACCTCGGAAAAGGTGGTCAACGGCCGCTATTCCAAGAAACAGGTGCTCAACTCCTTCACGGCGATCATCCCGGCCGACAACCCGCAGTATCAGCTCCTGGTCATGCTGGACGAGCCAAAGGCATTGCCGGAAACCTATGGCTTCATCACCTCGGGCTGGAACGCGGTGCCGACCGGCGGCAAGGTGATTGCCCGCATCGGCCCGCTGCTGGGTGTCGAGCCGCGGTTCGACCTGCCGCCGTCCGACCGCCTTATTCTTGCGGCATCGAGGACAACCCAGTAAGGCGTAGCCACAAGCGCAGTGCTGCGCCGGGCCGGACTGGAACACCATGAAACTTCGCGACCTCTTCAGCGATGACGCGGCGATCGAGCCGCAGGCGGAAGCTGTCGATGTGAAGGGCCTCGCGGTCGACAGCCGTGCGGTGAAGCCGGGCGATTTGTTTTTTGCGCTCTCCGGCAGCAAGACCGACGGCGCGCGCTTCATCGATGCGGCAATCGCGGCAGGTGCGGTCGCGGTAGCCGGCGACCATGCGCCGCCGGACCTCCGCGTGCCGTTCGTCGTCGCCGCAAATCCCCGCCGCGCGCTGGCACTGGCGGCGGCAAAGTTCTATCCGCGGCAGCCCGCGACCATTGCGGCGGTGACCGGCACCAGCGGCAAGACTTCGGTGGCGGCGTTCACGCGGCAGATCTGGGAGCGGCTGGGCCACGCTTCCGCCAGCATCGGCACCATCGGTCTGGTGTCGCCAAAACGCACCGTCTACGGCTCGCTGACGACGCCGGATCCGATCGCGCTGCACAGGCAGCTCGACGAGATAACCGGTGACGGCGTCACGCATCTGGCCTTCGAGGGATCCTCGCACGGGCTCGACCAGTTCCGGCTCGACGGCGTGCGCGTCGCCGCCGGCGGCTTCACCAACCTGTCGCGCGACCATATGGACTACCATCCCGACGAGGCGCATTACCTTGCTGCCAAGCTGCGGCTGTTCCGCGACCTGATCGCGCCTGACGGCGCGGCCGTGATTTCGGCCGATCATGCTTGCTCGCCGCAAGTGATCGAGGCGGCGCAGGCGCGGGGCTTGCGCATCGTCGCCGTCGGCGGCAATGCCGATGGTGACGGCGAAGGGATCCGCCTCGTCGGTGCCAGCGTCGAGGGATTTGCGCAGAACCTCGCGCTGGAGCATCGCGGGCGGAATTACACGATCAGGCTGCCGCTGGTCGGCGAATTCCAGATCGAGAATGCGCTGGTGGCTGCGGGGCTCGCGATCGGCACCGGCAGCGATCCCTCAGCGGTGTTCGCCGCGCTCAAACATCTCGAAGGCGCCAAGGGGCGGCTGGAGTGGGTCGGTGAACACAATGGCGCGCCGATTTTCGTCGATTACGCGCACAAGCCGGACGCGCTGGCGAAGTCGCTGCAGGCGCTGCGGCCTTATGCGAAACGCAAGCTGATCGTCATCTTCGGCGCCGGCGGCGATCGCGACGCCGGAAAACGCCCGATCATGGGCGCGATCGCGGCCGAGAATGCCGATCAGGTCATCGTCACCGACGACAATCCGCGCAGCGAAAATCCGGCTGCGATCCGCGCGGCCATCCTGGCGGCGACGAAGGGCGCAACCGATATCGGCGATCGCACCGAGGCGATCAGGGCGGGGATCGCGGCGCTGCAGCCCGGCGATGCGCTGTTGATCGCCGGCAAGGGCCATGAGACCGGCCAGATCGTCGGCGACAAGGTCTTGCCGTTCAGTGATCATGAGGCGGTGGCGGCCGCGCTCGCAGCGAGGGTAGTATGAGCGCGTTGTGGACGGTTGCCGAAGTTGCGCGCGCGCTGGGGCTTCCTGGCGAATTCCCGGGCACGCCGATCGATTTCGTCACGCAGGACAGCCGGCTGGTGAAACCGGGATGCCTGTTCGTGGCGCTGAGCGGCACGCCGAGTGGCGGTTTCATTTCGAGTTTTGCCAGCGCACGCGACGGCTGGGAATTCGCCGACAAGGCGGAGGCGGCCGGCGCGGTGGCGATGATCGTTCCGCATCGAATTGCCGGCGTGAGCGTTCCTCAACTGGTCGTGAAGGATACGTTGATTGACGGGCTTTGGACGCTCGCACGCGCCGCGCGGGCGCGCTTTGCCGGGCCGGTGATCGGCCTGACCGGCAGCGCGGGCAAGACCAGCACCAAGGAATTCCTCGCCGCGTATCCGAACGCCTATGCCAGCCCGAGCAGCTTCAACAATTTCTGGGGCGTGCCGCTGACGCTGTGCAATGCGAGCCCGGGCGCGAGCGTCTGGGTCGTCGAGATGGGCATGAACCAGACCGGCGAAATCGCGCGGCTGAGCGAATTGACGAAGCCGACGGTCGCGCTGGTCGTGAACGTGCAGCCGGTACATCTGGAAAAGCTCGGCAGCCTGGAGGCGATCCGGCGCGAGAAGGTGAGCATCGCGCAGGGCCTGCCGAAAGACGGCGTGCTGGTGTTGCCTGACGATGTCGCGGCGCCGGAATGGAACGGCAAGGTCGTTCGCTTCGGTGCAGCCTCCGAGGTGCGGGAACTGAAGCACACGCCCGAGGGCGAGAGCTGGAACGTCGCCGCTCAGGTGAATGGCGAGCAAATCGAATTCGGCCTGACGCCGGGCGCGCCGCATCGCCTGCAGAATGCGCTCGCTGCGCTGGCGTCGATCCATGCCGCCGGGCTCGATCCGGCGGCGCTGGCGAAAGAACTCGGCCATGTCGGCATCATGACCGGCCGCGGTGTGGAACAGGCGGCCCATGGCGTCACGGTGATCGACGACAGTTTCAACGGCAATCCGGCCAGCATGGTGGCCGCGCTCGGCAGCCTGAAGGCGCGGCCGGTGAAATCAGGTCGACGCATCGCCATTCTCGGCGACATGCTGGAATTGGGTGCTGACGCGCCCGCCTATCACGTGAAGCTCGCGGCGGACCTGCCTGATATCGACGGCGTCTACTGCGTCGGCCCCTTGATGCGCCATTTGTACGATCTCGTTCCGGCGGAGCGGGCGCTCGGCTGGCATGAAGATCCGGCCACGCTCGATCCCCAACAAATCGCCGCATTGCTGCGGGACGGGGACGTGGTGGTGGTCAAGGGCAGCAAAAAGATGTTCTGGGTGAACAAGTTTGTGCCGAGGCTGCTGGCCGCGCTGCAGGCAAAGGCGTAGACTGGCCGTATCAGGCGGCCCGCCTTTTCCGCGAGACGTGATTCGTCAATACCCCAGGCATGACCAAGATTTGCTTGGTTTGAGGATGAAAACGATTATCAAGGCGTTGCCAAAGCGCTTCCCGCCAAAGACGGCGCAACCAAGCCGCGTGATAGGGCCTTTTGAATGTTTTACTGGCTGATCGAACTTTCCAACACCGTTCCCGGTTTTGGCATCTTCCGCGGCGCGCTGAACGTATTTCGCTACATCACCTTCCGCACCGGCGGGGCGATGGTGACGGGGGCACTGTTCGTGTTCCTGTTCGGCCCCTGGATCATCGATCATCTGCGGCTCCGGCAAGGCAAGGGCCAGCCGATCCGCACCGACGGCCCGGCATCCCACCTGATCTCCAAGAAGGGCACGCCGACGATGGGCGGGCTGATGATCCTCTCGGGCCTGGTGGTCTCGACGCTGCTGTGGGCCAACCCGCTCAACCCCTATGTCTGGATCGTGCTGGCGGTGACGCTCGGCTTCGGCTTCGTCGGTTTCTACGACGACTATCTGAAGGTCACGAAGCAGTCGCACAGCGGTTTTGCCGGCAAGCTGCGGCTTCTGATCGAGGGCATCATTGCGCTTGTCGCCTGCTACGCGCTGGTTCGGCTTGGCCGCGATGTCACATCGACCTCGCTTGCGATTCCCTTCCTGAAGGACGTGGTGATCAATTTCGGCTGGTTCTTCGTGATCTTCGGCGCCTTCGTCATCGTCGGCGCCGGCAATGCGGTGAACCTGACCGACGGCCTCGACGGGCTTGCCATCGTGCCGGTCATGATCGCCGCCGCCAGCTTCGGCATGATCTCGTATCTGACCGGTAATGCCGTCTTCTCCGACTATCTGCAGATCCGGTATGTCGCCGGCACCGGCGAGCTTGCCGTGCTGTGCGGCGCGGTGCTTGGCGCCGGCCTCGGGTTCCTCTGGTTCAACGCGCCGCCGGCCTCGATCTTCATGGGCGATACCGGCTCGCTCGCGCTCGGCGGCATGCTCGGCGCGACCGCGGTCGCGGTGAAGCACGAGATCGTGCTGGCCGTGATTGGCGGCCTGTTTGTGCTGGAAGCCGTCTCCGTGATCGTGCAGGTGGCCTCGTTCAAGCTGACCGGCAAACGCGTGTTCCGGATGGCGCCGCTGCACCATCATTTCGAGCAGAAGGGCTGGACCGAGCCGCAGATCGTGATCCGGTTCTGGATCATCTCGGTGATGCTGGCGCTTGCCGGCCTCTCCACGCTGAAGCTGCGGTGAGCCGTACGCGATGATCCCCGTCACGTCATTCGCAGGCAAGACGGTCGCCGTGTTCGGCCTCGGCGGTTCCGGCCTTGCGTGCTGCCATGCGCTGAAGGCCGGCGGCGCCGAAGTGATCGCGGCCGACGACAGCGCCGACAATGTCGCCAAGGCGGCGCAGGCCGGCTTCACCACGGCCGATCTGCGCACGGTGTCGTGGTCGAATTTCTCGGCGCTGATCCTCACCCCCGGCGCGCCGCTGACGCATCCGGCGCCTCATTGGTCGGTGCTGATGGCCCGTCAGGCCGGCGTCGAGGTGATCGGCGACGTCGAATTGTTCTGCCGCGAGCGCCGCCGCCACGCGCCGGACGCGCCGTTCGTCGCCATCACCGGCACCAACGGCAAATCGACCACCACGGCGCTGATTGCGCATCTGATGAAGGTCGCCGGCTACGACACCCAGATGGGCGGCAATATCGGCACCGCGATCCTGTCGCTGGAGCCGCCGCGGATGGGGCGGGTGCATGTGGTCGAGATGTCGTCCTACCAGATCGACCTCGCGCCCTCGCTCGATCCGTCCGTCGGCATTCTGCTCAATGTCAGCGAAGACCATATCGACCGCCACGGCACGCTGGAGCATTACGCCGCCGTGAAGGCGCGGCTCGTCGCCGGCGTGCAGCCGCAGGGCACGTCCATCGTCGGTGTCGATGACGGCTGGTGCCGCAACATCGCCGACCGGCTCGACCAGACCGGCAAGCGCGTGGTGCGCATCTCCGTGAAGAACCCGCTACCCGACGGCGTCTATGTCGAGCGCGAAACCATCGTGCAGGCCTCCGGCGGCGCCCGCCGCGAGGTCGCGCGGCTGGGCGGCATCGGTTCGTTGCGCGGCCTGCACAATGCGCAGAACGCGGCGTGTGCGTCGGCTTGTGCGCTGGCGATGGGCATCTCGACCGACACGCTGCAAGACGGCCTGCGCAGCTTTCCCGGCCTCGCGCACCGCATGGAGCAGGTCGGCCGCCGCGGCAACGTCCTGTTCGTCAACGACTCCAAGGGCACCAACGCCGACGCCGCCGCGCACGCGCTGTCGTCGTTTGCCGATATCTTCTGGATCGCCGGCGGCAAGCCGAAGCAGGGCGGCATCACAAGTCTCACCGAATATTTCCCGCGCATCCGCAAGGCCTATCTGATCGGCGAGGCCGCGCAGGAATTTGCGGGTACATTGGGCGAGCGCGTGCCGCACGAGATATCTGAGACGCTCGATGTCGCGGTGGCGAGCGCGGCGCGCGACGCGGATGCGTCGGGGATTTTCGATCCGGTGGTCTTGCTGTCGCCCGCCTGTGCCTCGTTCGACCAGTACCGCAATTTCGAAATCCGCGGCGCCGCGTTCCGCGATCTGGTCACGGCGATGCCGGGTGTGAAGCCGGTGGTGTGATATTGAGGATCGCGTAGGATGGGTCGAGTGCAGCGAAACCCATCGCTGCGGGACCGGATTGATGGGTTTCGCTTCGCTCTACCCATCCTGCATCCTTCTTCATTTCGAGGGCGTCGCAAATGGCAACTCATGCTCTCTCACGCACCTTTGTTCGTTTCACGTTTGGTGCGCTCTCGGCGACCCTGGCATTTAATGCTGTCGTAGATGCGACGCTAGCGTCGGACGGAGTGTCCTTGAGCGAGTCGACGATCACGTGGAGCACCGTCAAGTACGTGACCTCCGCAGAGAATGGATTCGTCAATGGCTCGCTCGACAAGAACACTATCGTCGATCGAACGTTCAAGAGCCATGTGCTCGAGAATCGTTATCTGAGGGTGACGCTCGTCCCCGAATTTGGCGGGCGCATTCTTTCCATCATTTACAAGCCGACCGGCCACGAACAACTTTATCGCACGGAAGTGGGCGTGCCTTACGGGATGAACGCCGGCAATTTTTATTACGACTGGCTGATGGTGTATGGCGGCATCTTCCCGACGTTCCCGGATGCCGAGCACGGCAAGGCGTGGCTGAAGCCGTGGAACTTCAAGGTGGTGAAGGAGAGCGCCGGTGAAGTGACCGTGTCGATGTCGCTGAAGGATGATATCGCGTATTCCGCGGCGCCAAAACAGTTCCTCAAGGGTTCGACGGGCATCGAAGCGACTTACTATGTCACGCTGAAAGCCGATCGCGCCGCGCTCGATACACGCGTGGTGCTGAAAAACCCGCAAGCCAATACGGTCGACTACGAGTACTGGACGTGCACGACGCTCGCGCCGGGATCGGATCCGAACAATCCCAGGACGACCGGCGGCGCCGAAATCATCGCGCCGATAGCGGCCTATAGCACGCCCGCCTGGTCGAAGAATCTGTCCGATGGCGACGAAAGCGCAGGCGCGGGCAGTAGCCGTTTCGAAAAATTGCGCTACTTCAAGAACTGGCCGACGATGGGCATCGCCTACGCGGCGCCCGACATGCAGGGCGGCAATTTTTGGGGCGTGATCAACCACGACAACGAGGAGGGGATCATCCGCATCGCCGACAACAGCGTCACTCGGGGCCTGAAGATGTGGACGTGGGGATATCCGTCGTTCACGAATGAGACCGACGCGCGCAACGACCCGAATGAAGCGCGGCCCTACGTCGAATTGTGGGCGGGCGTGTCAGACCAGTTCTTCCACCGCGCTACGCTTCCCTCGCGCGGCGAGATATCGATTCCGGAAACCTATAGCCCGACCGTCGGCATGAGCAATGTAACGCATGCGAACGAGAATATCCTGATCAATTTCTCGGCAGCGGCTTCCAATGTGAATCTCCAGTTCTTCAGTATCGAACCGGCCACATCGTTGCGCGTGACGTTGAAACGCGGCGACGCGTCATTGTTCGACGACGCCGTGACGGCGGACCCAAAAAGCGGAAACCGTATTTCTACACCGATTCCTGCCGGCGGCAGCGGCGAGCAGGTGCGGCTGACGATCACGACTGTGGAAGGCAAAGAGCTAATCACGGCGAAGACGGAAATAAAGTAGGTTTGCCGTAGGATGTGTAGAGCGCAGCGAAACCCATCATCCTGGCGACCGCAATTGAAGGGGATCGATTCCGCCTTCGCTCGTTGAGCTACGGCGGGCAAGTCGCTCCACCCATCCTGTACGGTGCATATTGTAGCGCGCGTTGTTGCGGACAGGGGAGAAGGGATTTGAGCGAAAGCGAGCCTGCAATCGAGACGGTCGTAATCCCCAGCGAACTCGCGTTGAAAAATCCGGCCGCTCCATCCGTCGTCGTGTCGCTGCCGATCGTCGCGCGGTCGGCGGAGCTCAAGAATTGCTTGCTCGGGTTGTTCTTCCTTGCAGGCGGCATGTTCGCCCTTTTGTGCGGCGTGCTCATTGGCATGCCGGTATTTGTATTTTGGCGTCGCGCGGTGAACGTGGGCATGTCGATCTGGGAGGTTCTCCTCCTCCTTGTGCTCGTGCCAATGCTGATCTTAGCCGTGCGGTGGGGCGTGGGCTGCACGGTCGCGGCGCTGACCTGCTTCCGGGACGCCGCGCGGAATGGTCCCGCCCTCGAGATCACCGCCGATGGCCTGCGCGACTATCGCTCCGGCCTGTCGGTGCCCTGGTCGTCGGTGCAGTGCGCCAGGATTGCCAACAGCGGCATCGATGGCGTCATTCTGCAGCTTCGCGAGCCGGTGAAGCATTGGCAGAATCCGTTTCGGCTGGACGTGCAGTTTCAGGGCTATCGTCCGAAGCCAGATCACGTGCTCGTTTCTGCCGCCCATCTCGATGTACCGTCCCACGTACTGATCCACACGATCCTGTCTTTGACTCAGACCGTAGGATGGGTAGGGCGCAGCGAAACCCATCAGTGATGGTGGCCGCAAACGACGATGGGTTTCGCTGCGCTCTACCCATCCTACGAAGGCGCGCCCGATCTCTCAAAAGTTACGCTCTTCATTAACTCCCCATAAACCATCCTGCTCCACCAATGGGCGTTACCTATGCCATTTTGGGGACGCCCATGCTCCACCGTGACCAACGCACCCCGTTTTCGGACTGGTGGTGGACCGTGGATAAGCTGCTGCTCGGCGCGATCATGGCGCTGATGCTGGGCGGCGTGATCCTGTCGCTGGCGGCGAGCCCGCCGGTGGCGACCCGGATCGGGCTCGATCCCTTCCACTTCTTCAGCCGGCACATGCTGTTCCTGCTGCCGTCCCTGCTGGTGCTGATCGGGGTGTCGTTCCTGTCGCCCAAGCAGATCCGCCGTCTCGCGCTGCTGGTGTTCGTGGTGAGCATCATCCTCATCGTGGCGACGCTTGTCTTCGGGGCGGAAGTAAAGGGATCGCGGCGCTGGATCACGCTGCTCGGCGTCAATATCCAGGCTTCCGAATCCGCCAAGCCGGCATTTGTGGTGATGGCGGCGTGGCTGTTTGCGGAATCGACCAGGCGGCCGGAAATGCCGGCGACCTCGATGGCGATGGTGCTGCTGTTGACGCTGGTGTCGCTCCTGGTGATGGAGCCGGATTTCGGCCAGACCATGCTGATCCTGATGGTGTGGGGCGCGCTGTTCTTCATCGCCGGCATGCGGATGATCTGGGTGGCCGGCCTTGCCGGCGCCGCGGCGGCCGGATTGTTCAGCGCCTATCTCTTGGTTCCGCACGTCGCTGGCCGCATCAAGCGGTTCATGAACCCGGCCTCCGGCGACACGTTTCAGGTCGACATGGCGATGGAAGCGTTCTGGAACGGCGGCTGGTTCGGGCTCGGGCCGGGCGAGGGCATTGCCAAACGCAGCCTGCCGGACAGCCATACCGATTTCGTGTTCGCGGTGGCCGCCGAAGAATTCGGCATCATCCTCTGCCTGGCGCTGGTCGGGCTGTTCGCCTTCATCGTGATCCGCACGCTGACGCGCGCCTATGCCAGCGAGGACATGTTCTCGCGCTTTGCGGCGTCGGGCTTAGCGATCCTGTTCGGCGTGCAGGCCGCGATCAACATGGCCGTGAACCTGCAACTGATCCCGGCCAAGGGCATGACGCTGCCCTTCATCTCCTATGGCGGCTCCTCGATCATCTCGCTGGCCTTTGGCGTAGGCATGATGCTGGCACTGACGCGGCAGCGCCCGCGCACCGAGGTGGAATCGATGAATGCGGCCGGCGTGGCGCGCGGATACGCTTGAGGGCGTGACTAGCGCCGCGGCGTCGGCTATTTGAAGCCATGGACAACACGCCTCTCATTCTGCTGGCCGCCGGCGGCACCGGCGGCCATCTGTTTCCGGCCGAAGCACTCGGCGTTGAGCTCATCAAGCGGGGTTTGCGCGTGCGGCTTGCCACCGATGCCCGTGCATTGCGCTACAGCGGCCTGTTCGCGCGGGACAATATCGACGTGGTCCCGAGCGAGACCGTGCGCGGCCGTAATCCGCTGTCGCTGGCGCGCACCGTCATCACGCTCGGCTACGGAACGGGCGTCGCAATCAACCTCGTGCGCCGGCTGAAGCCCGCGGCGGTGGTCGGCTTCGGCGGCTATCCGACGCTGCCGCCCCTGATCGCCGCGCGGCTGCTCGGCGTGCCCAGCGTCATTCACGACGCCAATGCCGTGCTCGGCCGCGCCAACCGCTTTCTCGCCGGCCGCGTCAACGCGATCGCGACCTCCTTGCCCGGCGTGCTCGATCGCGATCCCTCGCTTGCAGGAAAAGCCACGACGGTCGGCACGCCGATGCGTCCCGCGATCCTTGCCGCCGCCGCGGAGCCGTTTGCGTCACCTGAACCGAACGGGCCGCTGCGCCTGCTGGTGGTCGGCGGCAGCCAGGGCGCGCGGGTGATGAGCGACATCGTGCCGCCAGCGGTCGAACGGCTCGAGCCGGTGCTGTGGGGCCGCCTGGTCCTGACCCAGCAGGTGCGCGAGGAAGACATGGCGCGGGTGCGTGCGATCTATGACCGGCTCAAGATCAAGGCCGAACTTGCGCCGTTCTTTTCTGATTTGCCGGCGCGGCTGGCGTCCAGCCATCTCGTGGTCTCGCGTTCCGGCGCCGGCACCGTGGCGGAACTCGCCGCGATCGGCCGGCCCTCGATCCTGGTGCCGCTGCCGGGCGCGATCGACCAGGATCAGTTCGCCAATGCCGGCGTGCTGGCCAAGGTGGAGGGCGCCGTCCGGATCCCCCAGGCCGAATTCACGCCCGACCGGCTCGCGGCCGAAATCTCCGCCTTTGCCGCCGAGCCGGCACGGCTGACCACGATGGCCACCGCCGCCCGCCAGGTCGGCCGCCTCGACGCCGCCGAGCGGCTGGCCGATCTGGTGATGAAAACCGCCGGAATCTAGGCGGTTGTCCGCAAAATTGCCCCTTGTCAGCGCCTTCGAAAGCGGGGCATCCAGTACTCTGCGCGGCTGATTTGAACCTCGGCTTCGCGGAATAGTGGATCGCCCCTTTCTGTGCGCAATTGCCCACAAGGCGGGCGATGACGGCCAAGGACATACCCATGAGACTGCCGCGCGAGATCGGACCCATTCACTTCGTCGGGATCGGCGGCATCGGCATGAGCGGCATCGCCGAGGTGCTGGTCAATCTCGGCTACACCGTGCAGGGCTCGGACGCCTCCGAAAGCGGCAATGTCGCGCGGCTGCGGGAGAAGGGCGTCAAGGTCTCGGTCGGCCACAAGGCCGAGAACGTCGACGGCGCCGACGTGGTCGTGGTCTCGACCGCGATAAAGCGCGACAATCCCGAATTGATGGCGGCACGGGCCCAGCGTATTCCGGTGGTGCGCCGCGCCGAAATGCTGGCTGAACTGATGCGGCTGAAAAGCTGTGTCGCGATCGCCGGCACCCACGGCAAGACCACGACGACCACGATGGTCGCGACCCTGCTCGATGCCGGCGGTCTCGATCCGACCGTCATCAACGGCGGCATCATCAATGCCTACGGCTCCAACGCGCGGCTCGGGGCCGGCGACTGGATGGTGGTCGAGGCGGACGAAAGCGACGGCACCTTCCTGAAGCTGCCGTCCGATGTCGTGATCGTCACCAACATCGATCCCGAACATCTCGATCACTTCAAGACATTCGAGGCGATCCAGGATGCGTTCCGCAATTTCGTCGAGAACGTGCCGTTCTACGGCTTTGCGGTGATGTGCACCGATCATCCCGTGGTGCAGAGCCTGGTCGGCAAGATCGAGGACCGCCGCATCATCACCTATGGCGAGAACCCGCAGGCTGACGTGCGGCTGGTGGATCTCACCCCAATGGGCGGCGGTTCGACATTCAAGGTGGTGTTCCGCAACCGCAAGACCGACGCCACGCACGAGATCGCTGATATCACGCTGCCGATGCCGGGGCGCCACAACGCTTCGAACGCGACGGCGGCGATTGCCGTGGCGCACGAGCTCGGCATGTCCGACGACGCGATCCGGAAGGCGATCGCCGGCTTCGGCGGCGTCAAGCGGCGCTTCACCCGGACCGGCGAGTGGAACGGCGTCACCGTGATCGACGATTACGGCCATCACCCGGTCGAGATCGCGGCCGTTCTTAAAGCGGCACGTGAATCCACCAACGGCAAGGTCGTCGCCGTGGTGCAGCCGCACCGCTATACCCGGCTGCAGTCGCTGTTCGAGGAATTCTGCACCTGTTTCAACGACGCCGATGCGGTCGTTGTCGCCGAGGTTTATCCGGCCGGCGAAGCGCCGATCGAAGGCATCGACCGCGACCATTTCGTCACGGGCTTGCGCGCCCACGGCCATCGCGAGGTGATCCCGCTGCCGGGTTCGGCGGAACTGGCAAAAATCGTTCACGGCCTCGCAGGCCCCGGCGACCTCGTCGTGTGTCTCGGCGCCGGCAACATCACGCAATGGGCCTACGCGTTGCCCGGCGAATTGAAGACGTTGGGGTAACAGTGGCATTTCCCGACATCACGCCTGACCTGAAAGCCGCGATGCCGCAACTGCGCGGGCGGCTGCTCGCGAATCAGTCGCTCGCCGAGTTGACCTGGTTTCGCGTCGGCGGGCCGGCGCAGGTGCTGTTTACGCCGGCGGATGAAGACGATCTCGCCTACTTCCTGAAGCTGCTTCCGAACGAGTTGCCGGTCTATGTCGTCGGCGTCGGCTCCAACCTGATCGTGCGCGACGGCGGCATGGAAGGCGTGGTGATCCGCCTGTCGCCGCGGGCGTTCGGCGAGACCAGAGCGGAGGGCGACATCGTCAGCGCCGGCACGGCCGCGCTCGACAAGCGCGTGGCGGAAACCGCGGCAAGCGCCAACATCGGCGGCATGGAATTCTTCTTCGGCATTCCCGGCACCATCGGCGGCGCGCTGCGGATGAATGCCGGCGCCAATGGCAGCGAGACCAAGGACGTGCTGCTCGACGCCGTCGGCATCGGCCGCGACGGCACCAGGCACGTCTTCTCCAATGCCGACATGAAGTTCGTCTATCGCAACAGCGGCGTCGACCCGTCGATCATTTTCACCTCCGCGCGTTTCCGCGGGAAGATCACCGACACTGAGACCATTCGCGCGCGGATGAACGAGGTGCAGAATCACCGCGAAACCGCTCAGCCGATTCGCGAAAAGACCGGGGGCTCGACCTTCAAGAATCCGCCCGGCAACAGCGCCTGGAAGCTGATCGACGCCGCCGGCTGCCGGGGCCTGCGTGTCGGCGGGGCGCAGGTCTCGGAAATGCACTGCAATTTCCTCATCAACACCGGCAACGCCACCGGCCATGATATTGAAACGCTGGGCGAAACTGTGCGCGAGCGGGTTAAAGCGAATTCTGGAATCGAACTGCACTGGGAAATCAAGCGGATCGGGATCGAGCAGAGCTGATGCGGACGACCATTCTCTTCGGCGGCACCAATAAAGAGCGCCTGGTTTCGGTGGCGAGTGCGCAGGCGCTGCACCGCGCCTTGCCGGAAGCCGATCTCTGGTTCTGGCACGTGGCGGATACCGTTCATGAGGTCGACTCGAAGACGCTGCTCGGGCATTCGCGTCCCTTCGAGGATGAGTTCAATCCGGGCAACCGCGGCATCGCGCTTGAGGCGGCGCTGGACAAGGCGAAGGCCGAGGATCGCGTGCTGGTGCTCGGGCTGCACGGCGGCCGGGCCGAGAACGGCGAACTGCAGGCGATGTGCGAGATCCGCGGCATTCCCTTCACTGGCTCCGGGTCGGCGTCGTCGAATCTTGCCTTCGACAAGACCGCGGCGAAACGGTTTGCGGCGATCGCAGGCGTCGCAACGCCGCCCGGCGTTGACCTGGAAAACCTTGATGCGGCGTTTGCCGATTACGGCAGGCTGATCGCAAAACCGGCGCGCGACGGTTCGAGCTACGGCCTGATCTTCGTCAACGCCAAGCAGGACCTCGTCGCGGTCCGCAACGCTGCCAAGACTGAAGAATATCTGATCGAGGCGTACATCGCGGGGGTGGAAGCCACCTGCGGCGTGCTGGAGCAATCGGATGGGACGATCATGTCGCTGCCGCCGATCGAGATCGTTCCGGGGGAGGGCGCCTTCGATTACACGGCGAAATATCTTCTGAAATCGACTCAGGAGATCTGCCCGGGCCGCTTCTCGCCTGAAATCACCGCCCAACTGCAGGATCAGGCGCTCCGCGCGCACAAGGCGCTGTCCTGCACCGGCTATTCCCGGACCGACTTCATCGTCTCGGAGAAGGGGCTGGTCTATCTGGAAACCAATACCCTGCCGGGCCTGACGGCGGCCTCGCTCTATCCGAAGGCGCTGAAGGCCCAGGGGATCGAATTTCCGGATTTCTTGCGCGATCAGATCGCCCTGGCCGAACGGCGCAGCCGCGGCCGGGCTTGACCGGCCTGGCCGGGAGTTAACGGGGAACCCGGGGGCGACCCCTAAAATTGTTTCAAAATCCTAACAGTTGAGCGGCAAACTACTCAAAAGACGTATCAAAACGTACCCGCACCCCCACGTTTTTACACTTTGTTTACCAGTAAGTCCGAAGGTTAACGCTGGCGGCGCATGTGGCGCTTGGCTGCCGGGGTGTGCGCTGTTCCGACGTCAGGTCAGCACTTAGGTCCGGCACGGCCGAGACGTCATCTGAGCCAATACTCGCGAAGGCCCGCAAAAAAGCTTGCGGGAACAACACTTGGACAGGCTCGTGCAATGGATGGTGCAGGACGCCTCACGCGGTCGGTGAGATCGGTGGGGCCCCAGGCTGACCTGAAAGCAGCCGCTATTGGAGCGGCCGTGCTGCTGCGCGAGTGGCTGGGCCGTCGTGCCCGCGCCCGTATCCCGGCCAAACCCGTGATTGATCGCGAGCCGTCGAATCGCCTGGTCCGTCTGGTCGAGCGCTATCTGCCGAATCGCCTGGGCGTGGCCTTGACCGTCCTGATGCTGCTCGGCAGTGCCGGCTTTGGCATCGTCAAGGGCGGTCACCTCGACGCATTCACGACCGCGCTCAGCGACACCCGCAACGCGCTGGCCAACTCGGCCGGATTCCGCATTACCGAAGTCGTCATCAACGGCCGCAAGCAATTGAGCCAGGACGAGGTACTCGCGATCGGCGGCGTCAATGGCCGCTCGTCGCTGCTGTTCCTCGACGCCGCCACCCTGCGCGACAAGCTCAAGGCCAATCCGTGGATATCAGATGCGACTATCCTGAAGCTCTATCCCGGCCAGTTGCAGATCGACCTCGTCGAGCGCTCGGCGTTCGCGCTGTGGCAGCAGGGCGGCCGGCTCGCCGTGATCTCCGAGGACGGCGCGGTGCTGGAGCCCTACGTGTCGCGCCGCTTCGTGACGCTGCCGCTGGTGGTGGGCAAGGGCGCCGACCTCAAGGCCCGCGATTTCCTCGCGCTGCTCGACCGCTACCCGCAGGTCCGCAGCGTCACCAAGGCCGCGATCCTGGTCGGCGAGCGGCGCTGGAATTTGCGGCTGAAGGACGGCCTCGACATCCGCCTGCCGGAAAACGACGTCGGCAATGCGCTGGCTACCCTCAGCAAGCTCGACAAGGAAGACCGGCTGTTCTCGCGCGACATCGTCGCCGTCGACATGCGCCTGCCGGACAGGCTCACGGTGCAATTGTCGGAAGACGCGGCGAAGGCCCGCGAAGAGCTGTTCAAGGAGAAAAAGCCGACCAAGAAGAAGCCGGGTGATTCAGCATGACCGGCCTCGATCGCAACCAGACCCCGAAGACGCGGCCCGTCGACCACAAGCGCACGGCGCTGGTGGCTTCGCTCGATATTGGCACCAGCAAGATCGCCTGCATGATCGCGCGGCTGAAGCCGTCGCCGCCGAGCGAGGCGCTGCGCGGGCGCAGCCATGCGGTGGAATTGATCGGCTACAGCCAGATCCAGTCGCGCGGCGTCAAGGCCGGCGCGGTGGTCGATCTCGCCGAATGCGAGCAGGCGGTGCGCCAGGCGGTGGCGCTGGCCGAGCGGATGGCCAAGGTCCGCGTCGAATCGGTATTGCTGTCGGTTTCCGGTGGCCGGCTGCAGGGCCAGCTTGTTGAAGCAGCCGCCGATATCAGGGGCGGCGCGGTCTCCGCTGAAGATGTCACCCGCGTGACGTCCACCGGCATGCGCCACGCCACCGGCGAGGGCCGCACGGTGCTGCACGCACTCCCCGTCGGCTACGCGCTCGACGGCGTCAAGGGCATCCGTGATCCCCGCGGCATGGTGGCCCGGCAGTTCGGCGTCGACATGCAGGTGGTGACGGTGGATGCCACCGTTGCCCGCAATCTGATGCTGGTGGTCGAGCGCTGCCATCTGAACGTCGAGGCCATGGCGGCGAGTCCTTATGTCGCAGGTCTTTCCGTATTGACCGACGACGAAGCCGATCTCGGCGCCGCTGTGGTCGAAATGGGCGCAGGTTCGACCACGATCGCGACGTATTCCGGCGGCCGTTTCGTGCATGCCAGCGGTTTTGCACTCGGCGGCCAGCACGTCACAATGGATCTTGCACGCGGCGTCGGCGCATGCATTGCAGATGCCGAGCGAATCAAGACGTTATATGGCACCGTGCTGACCGGCGGGTCTGACGCGCGCGAGCTGATGTCTGTACCGACTGCGGGCGAGGAACACGATACGCCGCAGATCGTTTCGCGCGCCACGATTGCCAACATCGTCCGGCATCGCGCCGAGGAGATTTTTGAAATGGTCCGGGACCGGCTCGCGGATTCCCCCTTTGCGGCAGAGCCAAGGGCGCGGGTCGTGTTGAGCGGCGGCGCCTCCCAGCTCACCGGCACCGTGGAACTCGCCACCCGTATTCTCAACCGGCCGGTCCGGATCGGCCGTCCGCTCGGTTTCGGCCGGCTGCCCAACGAGGCCAAGAGCGCCTCGTTCGCGGTGCCCGCAGGCCTCCTGGTCTATCCGCAATACGCTCATCTGGAACACGTCGAACCGCGGCATACGCGGCAGCTCAAAACAGGGACTGACGGCTATTTCGGAAAGGTCGGACGATGGCTTCGCGAGGGCTTCTGATGACCGGTCCAGTAACCAAACGATTTTCACCAAATCCCGCGGCCGCCGGCCCGGGCGAACCAAAGCGCGCGTCGTAAGAGAGGCAACCATGGCACTCAATCTGACACCCCCTGACATCAGCGAGCTGAAACCGCGGATTACCGTCTTCGGCGTCGGTGGAGCAGGCGGCAATGCCGTCAATAACATGATCACCGCCGGGTTGCAGGGGGTCGATTTCGTCGTCGCCAACACCGACGCGCAGGCGCTGACCATGTCGAAGGCCCAGCGCATCGTGCAGATGGGCACCCAGGTGACGCAGGGCCTCGGCGCGGGGTCCCAGCCTGATGTCGGCGCGGCGGCGGCGCAGGAAGTCATCGACGAGCTGCGCGACCATCTCACGGGCGCGAACATGGTGTTCGTCACCGCCGGCATGGGCGGCGGCACCGGCACCGGCGCTGCTCCCGTCATTGCCAAGACCGCGCGCGACATGGGCATCCTCACCGTCGGCGTCGTCACCAAGCCCTTCCATTTCGAAGGCCAGCGCCGCATGCGCACCGCCGAGTCCGGCATCGCCGAACTGCACAAGGTGGTCGACACGCTGCTGATCATCCCGAACCAGAACCTGTTCCGGGTCGCCAACGAAAAGACCACCTTCGCCGACGCCTTCGCGATGGCCGACCAGGTGCTCTATTCCGGCGTCGCCTGCATCACCGACCTGATGGTCAAGGAAGGCCTGATCAACCTCGACTTCGCCGACGTGAGGGCGGTGATGAGGGAAATGGGCAAGGCGATGATGGGCACCGGCGAGGCGACCGGCGAGAAGCGTGCGCTGACCGCAGCCGAAGCTGCGATCGCCAACCCGCTGATCGACGATTCCTCGATGAAGGGTGCGCGCGGCCTCTTGATCTCGATCACCGGCGGCAAGGACCTGACCCTGTTCGAGGTCGACGAAGCCGCCACCCGGATTCGCGAGGAAGTCGATCAGGACGCCAACATCATCGTCGGCGCCACCTTCGACGAATCGCTCGACGGCATCATCCGCGTGTCCGTGGTCGCGACCGGCATCGACCAGTCGCAGATCGCGCGCAACGCCGGCACGCCTGCCGCCGCTGCAGCTGCTGCCCCGGCCGTCGCCACCCCGGCTTCGCCGGACAACCGGCTGGCCGAACTGACCGCTCGCCTGCGCGCTGACAATGCGCGTCTGGCCGAGCGCGCCCAGAAGCTCGAACCGACGGCTGCGCCGCAGATGATGGCTCCGGCTCCCGCACCG
>NZ_LLYB01000037.1 GCF_001440475.1 Bradyrhizobium lablabi
AGCTGCAGCACCTGCCGCAGGCGCGGCAGCAGCGGCCGGAGCGGCACCCGCCGCCGGAGCAGCAGTGCCTGCAGCCGCGGCAGCCGCTGCAGCCTTCTGTTCTTCGGCGTAGCCGGACGGCGGCACGATGGTGACGAGCGTCGCATCCTCACGCGACAGCGCCTTCACGCCGGCCGGCAGCTTGATGTCGGAGAGATGCAGCGAGTAGCTGATTTCCAGCGCGCCAACGTCGGCTTCGAGGTACTGCGGGATGTTATCGACCGAGCACTCGAGATCGACGGTATGGGTGACGATGTTGACCGTGCCGCCGCGCTTGACGCCGGGCGAGGTTTCGCCGTTGACGACGTGCAAGGGAACGCTGACGCGGATGGTGGCGCCTTCGCCCAGCCGCAGGAAGTCGACATGGAGCGGGAAGTCCTTCACCGGATCGAGGTGGAAGTCGCGCGGAATCACGCGGTGCTTCTTGCCCTCGAGATCGATGTCGAACAGCGTGGTCAGGAACCGGCCCGCCAGGATGCGCTGGCGCAGTTCCTTGTCGTCGACCGAAATGGTCACGGGGGGCTGGTTGTTGCCGTAGATCACTCCGGGCACTCTCCCGGCGCGACGCTCTGCCCGGGCGGCCCCCTTGCCGCTCTGCGGACGCGCGGTCGCCTTCAATTCCTTGACGGTCGCCATCGTGCTAAGTCCTTGTTTTCTAAAAAGTTAAAGGCCGCATCGCGGCCCGTTGGCGTCCTACAGCAAGCCTCCAGGGGTGCGGGGGCTGCGGACGTGGCGGGCTTTTAGCCCCAAAGGGGCGAAATGACAAGGAAATGAAGGGATTTTTCTGCAGCTTTAGGGGCCGATGAAGGCCCCAAAAGCCGTCATGCCCGGCGTTGGACCGGGCATCCACGTTCTTGCCGCCGCGACGAAGAGCGTGGATGGCCGGGAATGTAGCCGGCCATGACGATGGGTGATGAAATCCCCTACCCGTCCGCCTTCGTGGTGCCGGCATCCGGGGCGGCCGGCGAAATGCCGAGCTTGGCTTCCAGCGCCGCGATCCGGCTCTTGAGCGCCTCGTTTTCCTCGCGCGCCAAGCGGGCCATGTCCTTGACCGCGTCGAACTCCTCGCGCTTGACGAGATCGAGGTCGCGCAGGATGCGTTCGGCCTGGTTGCGCATGACCGTATCGACCTCGCGCTTGACGCCCTGCGCGGCGCCGGCGGCGTCGTTCATCAAACGGCCGATCTCGTCGAAAAACCGATTGCTGGTCTGGGTCATCTCAAAACGCTCCGGTCGCTGCAAATTGATCGTCACAAGACAATGGCAATCCCGGGAGAAACGTTCAAGAGCGCGGTTCAGGGCCCGACGTGACCGCTGCTCGCCTTGTCATGCTGCGGTTTCCTTGCAATCGTATCGAACACTTAAGCCAGCCCCCAGAATCACAAGCAAAAAGAAACGCCCATGATCGACCACCAAATCGATATTGCGACCAAGGACGGCAAGACCACGACCTTCATCACCCATCCCGAGCGCGGCGGGCCCTTCCCGGTCATCATCTTCTACATGGATGCGCCGGCGATCCGCGAGGAATTGCGCGACATGGCGCGTCGCCTCGGCACGTCGGGCTATTACGTGATGCTGCCAAACCTGTATTACCGTTCGGGCGTCATGGAGCTGGGGCCGATCCCGCCGGATCCGGAGGCGCCCGAGCGCAAGCGGATGTTCGGCTTCATGAACTCCATCAACATTCCCATGGTGATGGACGACACCAAGGCCCTGCTCGCTTATGCAGAGACTCAGCCTGCGGCAAACACGAAGATCGTCGGCACCGTCGGCTACTGCATGAGCGGCCGCTATGCCGTCAACGCGGCGACGCAGTTTCCGGATCGCGTGAAGGCGGCGGCTTCCATCTACGGCACGCATCTGGCGACCGACCAGGCCGACAGCCCGCATCTGGCTGCATCGAAGACCAAGGCTGAGTTGTATTTCGCCTGTGCCGAGACCGATATCTATGCGCCGCAGGAAATCATCGACAAGCTGAAGCAGGCGATGCAGGGAACCAAGAACGAGGTCGAGATCTTTCCCGATACCCATCACGGCTTCGCTTTCCCGAAGCGGCCGGTCTATCACCGCGACGCCGCCGAGCGGCACTGGGAGCGGCTGTTGGCGCTCTATCACCGCAACCTCGCGCAGTAGACCACCGCCCGATGTCCTTCCTCACCATCGCCTTTCCGGAAATCGATCCGGTCGCCATTTCGATCGGACCGTTCGCGATCCGATGGTATGCGCTGGCCTATATCTGCGGCATCGTGCTCGGATGGATCTATGCGCGCGTGCTGATCAGAAGCGAGAAATTGTGGGGCGGGCCGGCGCCGATCGCGCCGGTGCAACTCGACGACTTCATTCTCTGGGTCACGCTCGGCATCATCATCGGCGGCCGCACCGGCTATGTGCTGTTCTATAACCCGGCCTTCTTCATCCAGAATCCTGCCGCCATTCTCAAACTATGGGAAGGCGGCATGTCCTTCCATGGCGGGTTTCTCGGCTGCGTCGCGGCGGTGATGCTGTTTGCGATCAAGAACAACATCTCCATCCTGTCGCTTGGCGACATCACGACCGCCGTCGCTCCGATCGGAATATTCCTCGGGCGGCTCGCCAACTTCATCAAGGGCGAGTTGTGGGGACGGCCGGCGGATGCCAGCGTGCCCTGGGCCATGGTGTTTCCCGATGGCGGGCCGCTGCCGCGTCACCCGAGCCAGCTCTACGAGGCCGGGCTCGAGGGCATCCTGCTGTTTGCGGTTCTGGCTGTCATGGTCCGGATGGGCGCGCTGAAGCGGCCCGGCCTGATCCTCGGCAGCTTCATTGCAATCTACGCGCTTGCGCGCATTGCGAGCGAGTTTTTCCGCGAACCCGATCCCCAGCTCGGATTTTTGTGGGGCGAGCTGACCATGGGTATGCTGTTATCGGTGCCGATGGTCATTGCCGGGGGCATCCTGATCATGGTGGCATGGCGCCGCGGAACGCCGCAGCATATAGAGAAGTCGATTTAAGGCAGGCCGTGACCGAATTTTCACCGTTGCAGGCGGAGATCCACAAGCTGATCCGATCGTCAGGACCGATGCCGGTCTGGCGGTACATGGAGCTGTGCCTGATGCATCCCGAGCACGGCTATTACGTGTCGCGCGATCCGTTGGGCCGCGAGGGCGATTTCACCACCGCGCCCGAAGTCAGCCAGATGTTCGGCGAACTGCTCGGCCTGTGGGCGGCCTCGGTCTGGAAGGCGATCGGCTCGCCGCCTGCGCTGCGGCTGGTCGAGCTTGGTCCCGGCCGCGGCACCATGATGGCGGACGTGCTGCGCGCGGTCCGGGTGCTGCCGCCGCTCTATCAATCGCTCCACGTCGACCTCGTCGAGGTCAATCCCGTGCTGCGCGAGAAGCAGCGGGCGACGCTATCCGGCGTGCGCAACATCACCTGGCATGACAACATCGACGACGTGCCCGAGGGTCCCGCGGTCATCCTCGCCAACGAATATTTCGACGTGTTGCCGATCCATCAGGTGGTGAAGCGCGAGACCGGCTGGCACGAGCGCGTCGTCGAGCTCGACGCCGATGGCAAGCTGATATTCGCAGCCGCGGACGATCCGATACCACGCTTTGAGGTGCTGCTGCCGCCGCTGGTGCGCGTGGCTCCGATCGGCGCCGTGTTCGAATGGCGGCCGGACCACGAGATGATGAAGATCGCGACACGGGTGCGCGACCAGGACGGCGCGGCGCTGATCATCGATTACGGCCATGTGCGCAGCGACGCCGGGGATACTTTCCAGGCGATCGCCCGCCACAGCTTTGCCGATCCCCTGAAAAATCCGGGACAGGCCGACGTCACCGCCCATGTCGATTTCCAGGCGCTGGCGCGCGCGGCGGAAGACGTCGGTGCGCGCGTTCACGGCCCGGCGACGCAGGGTGACTTCCTCAAGCGGCTCGGCATCGAAACCCGGGCGGTCACACTGATGGGAAAAACCACCGCGGAAGTTTCCGCCGATATTTCCGCCGCGCTGAAGCGCCTGACCGACAGCGGCCGCGGCGGCATGGGATCGATGTTCAAGGTGCTTGCGGTCACCGAGCCCAATCTCACCTCGGTCGCAGGTCTCAGCGACGAACCGCCGGCGCCCGGAGAAGAAACGGAATGACGTTCGGATCATCGCTGCTCTCTGCCATTCCCGGGCTGCGCCACGCCTTCTTCACCCGCGAGGGCGGGGTATCGAGCGGAATTTATGAGGGCCTCAATGGCGGCCTCGGCTCGAACGACGATCCGGCTCATGTCGCGGAAAATCGCCGTCGGATGGCCGAGCAGATGGGCGTTGCGCCCGAGCGCCTCCTCAGCGTGCACCAGATCCACTCGCCCGATGTCGTGGTGGCGACCGGACCATGGCAAGGCGACAAGCCGCGCGCCGACGCGCTCGTCACCCGCACCGAAGGCATCGCGATCGGCGTTACCGCTGCGGATTGCGGGCCGATCCTGTTTGCCGACGCCAGCGCTCGCGTGATCGGCGCGGCCCATGCCGGCTGGAAGGGCGCGCTGACCGGCGTGCTGGAATCCACCATCGAGGCGATGGAAAAGCTCGGCGCCGACCGCTCCGGCATCGTCGCTGCCATCGGTCCGCTGATCCGCCAGCAGTCCTATGAAGTCGGCAGCGAATTCGTCGAGCGCTTCATGGATGCCGACGCGGAGAACGGCGTGTTCTTCATTCCCTCGGCTCGATCGGGCCACGCCATGTTCGACCTCGCCGGATTCATCCGCATGCGGCTGGAGAATGCCGGCATCCTGATGATCGACGATATCGGCGTCGACACCTATTCTGACGAGCGCTTCTACAGCTACCGCCGCTCGGTGCACCGGAAAGAGCCGGACTACGGCCGCCACGTCCACGCGATCGCGCTGGAAAGCTGATTTCGTATTTCGGTCGCTTGCAGCCTTGACTCTCCACCCGGTGGAGGCTGCACAACGCCCGCATGACACACCGAACCTACAGCATCGGCGAAGCGTCGCGCCTCAGCGGAGTTTCCGTGCGGCGATTGCGCTTCTACTCCGACCAGGGACTGCTGCCGCCGGCAGGACGGACGGAGAGCGGCTATCGCGTATTCACCGATAGCGAACTCGTCCGCCTCGATCTTATCAGCTGCCTGCGTGACGCCGGTCTCGGCCTCGATGCCATTCGGGAGGTGTTGTCGAAGGAACTTTCACTGACCGAGGCACTGACGCTTCGCCTTCGGGCGATCGAGGCCGAGATCGCAGCCCAACGCCGGATCGCGGCGGCGCTGCGTACAGCGCTTCGTTCGCCCGAACTCACCGAAGCCGACTTGAGGAGAATCTGGACCATGACCAAATTGTCACGCGATGAACGACGCAGCGTCGTCGAGGCGTTTTACGAACGGGTCTCTGACGGCGTGAACATCGATCCCAAATGGATGCGCCAGATGATCGAAGACAGCGTGCCCGAACTGCCCGAAGATCCGACGCCCGCGCAATGCGACGCCTGGATCGAACTCTCCGGCATGCTCAACGATCCCGGCTTTGCTGCCAACATGCGAAACAACGCCAAGGACATCTGGGACGACGCCACCTTCGACCCCAAGGCCTGGCAGACCGAAGGCGACGCCATGCTGGTAAAGGCCAGGGACGCCATCGCGCGCGGTCTGGAGCCTGCTTCGGAAACCGGCAACGCGCTGGCAAGTGAGTGGCTGGAAACCTCGGCCCGGCTCACCGGACGGAGGCCTGACGCGGATTTCCGCATCTGGCTGCGCGCCAAATATGAGCAGCATGACGCCCGCGCGGCCCGCTATTGGGAGCTGGTCGCGATCCTGCGCGGCCAATCGCCCAGCAGCAGCCCGAATCGGGAATGGTTGTGGATTGCCGCGGCCATGACGCACCATCTCGCCGAATAGAACGCCGGCGGGCGAGTCATTCGTCTACCGCACCTTCAACACCACCTTGCCTCGCGCGCGCCCTGCTTCGAGATAGGTCAGCGCCGCCGGCAACTGCTCGAAGTCAAATTTGCGATCGACCACCGGCCTGATCGCGCCGCCGTCTACCAGGGCAGCGATGTCGCGCAACTGGTCGCCGTTGGATTCCGTGAAGGACCATTCGTATCGCGCCCCGGCGGCCGCGCTGGCGGCGTAAACCTTCCGGCCCATCAGCCAGACGACGATACCCACGAGCAGCCCGGCGCCTTCGCGCCGGGCGAAATCCCGGTCCGGTGGCCCGCTGAGCGAGATCACCACGCCGCCGCGCTTCACCACCTTGAAGGCATCGACGGTGAATGCGCCACCGAGCGTGTCGTAGACGATATCGTAATTGCCATCCTGCTGAAGATAGTTCTCGCGGTCGTAGGCGATGACGCGGTCAGCTCCGAGTGAAGCGACGAAATCCGCGTTTTTCGAACTTGTCGTCGACGTCACGTGAAGGCCGAGATGCTTCGCGTATTGAACTGCGAAGGTGCCGACGCCGCCGGAGCCGGCGTGGATCAGGATCCGCTGCCCGGACTTCGCACCGGCACGCCCGAACATCTGCACCGTGGTCAGCCCGACGAGCGGCAGCGAAGCCGCTTCTGGGTGTGAAATTGTGGCCGGCTTCAGCGCGACGAGATTCTCGCCAAGGGCGATTTGCTCAGCAAATGTGCCAATCGTGTCGCGCGACGCGCGCACATAGACCGCATCGCCCGGTTTGAATTTCGACGCCCTGCTCCCCACCGAGGTCACGACACCGCTGGCATCGAAGCCGAACGGGCGCGGCAGTTGATATTTCGAGACCCGCTTCAGATCGCCATGCACCATCTTGAAGTCGATCGGATTGAGGCTGGCGGCATGAATTTCGATCAGAACGTCGCCAGGGCCCGGGACTGGATCGGCGAGTTCGGCAAGGCGGACGTGATCGGCGACCGCACCATAGCCGTCGAGAACAAAGGCTCGCATGGATCGATCCTGTGGGTCGAAGAATTCTGGCAACAACAAGGTGAAGCGAGTCGAGCGCGAATTAATCTTTTTGGTGAGCCGGTGTGTCCGCTGCCCTAGACCTTAACACATTTTAACGATATCGCAGGGAACCATGAGGAACTCCCTGACCGCTTCGTGCCTGCAAGCCCCGCGCGCCATGATCGCGGCAGTGCTGCTTATTGTCGCCTCCACGCTCGGCGGCTGTGCCGGCGGCGGCGCGGCCAGCGGGTCCTACGCGATGGCAACGAGCGCGGGTGGCGGGCCCACCGTGGCGTTCGAATCGATCGACGGTCCGCCTCCGCAGGTGTTCGACCGGATGGTCAGCGTGCTCGACAGCGAATCGAAGCTGCGCAACCTGTCGATCGTCTCCCGCGAGGGCGGCGCATCCTACCGCGTGCGCAGCTATCTCTCGGCGCAGGTGGTTCGCGGCAAGACCGTGATCGCCTGGGTCTGGGACGTCTACGACAACAACCAGCAGCGTGCGCTGCGGCTTTCCGGCGAAGAAGCCACCGGCAAGGCCAACCGCGACGCCTGGGCGGCGGCCGACGACCTGGTCTTGCGCAAGATTGCACAGGCTGGCTTCAGCGGTCTCGCCGGCATGGTTAACGGAACCCCCGATACGGCGCCTGCGCCTGCCCCAGAGCGCCGCGGTCCCGCGGTAGCGAGTGTGGAAGAGACCGTACCCGCCCAGGGTGCCGTGGGCGCCATGGCGCTGGGATACAGCGCCCAATAATTGGCCCCGGAATAGTCCGGTAACGGCCTATTTTTCGCCGGGAAAACCGGGGCGACGGGTTGCCAGCCGAGCCACCTGCCTGATATCTCCTCGCTCACCAAAACGCGCCGGTTCCCGAGGATTTCTATGCTGAACGTCGTATCCAGCAAGGCGCGAGGAGAAGTGTCAATGGCGGCCAAGAACGGCTCGATCAAGCTGGTCGCCGGCAATTCCAACCCCGCGCTGGCCCAGGAAATCGCCAACTGGCTGCATTTGCCGCTGACCAAAGCCAGCGTCCGCCGGTTTGCCGACAACGAGATTTTCGTTGAGGTTTTGGAGAACGTGCGCGGCTCGGATGTCTACATCATCCAGTCGACGTCGTTTCCAGCCAACGACCACCTGATGGAATTGCTGATCATCACCGATGCGCTGCGCCGCTCGTCCGCGCGCCGCATCACCGCGGTGATTCCCTATTTCGGCTACGCCCGGCAAGACCGCAAGGTCGGCTCGCGCGCGCCCATATCAGCCAAGCTGGTTGCCAACCTGATCACCCATGCCGGCGTCGACCGCGTCATGACGCTCGACCTGCATGCCGGTCAGATCCAGGGCTTCTTCGACATTCCGACCGACAATCTCTATGCCTCGCCGGTGATGGTGCGCGACATCAAGGAGCGCTTCGACCTCGCCAACGTCATGGTGGTTTCGCCCGACGTCGGCGGCGTGGTGCGCGCGCGCGGGCTGGCGAAGCGCATCAACACTTCGCTCGCCATCATCGACAAGCGCCGCGAGCGCGCCGGCGAATCCGAGGTCATGAACGTGATCGGCGATGTCGCCGGATTCACCTGCATCCTGATCGACGACATCGTCGATTCCGGCGGCACGCTGGTGAACGCCGCCGACGCGCTGCTCGCCAACGGCGCCAAGGACGTCTACGCCTATATCTCGCACGGCGTGCTGTCCGGCGGCGCCGCGGCGCGCATCGCCGGCTCGAAGCTGAAAGAACTCGTCATCACCGATTCGATCCTGCCGACCGAGGCCGTCACCAAGGCGCCCAACATCCGCACGCTCCCGATCGCGCCGCTGATCGCGGAAGCGATCAGCCGCACCGCGGCCGAAGAATCGGTGTCCAGCCTGTTCGATTAGGGCAAGGCCCGTAGGGTGGGCAAAGGCGCGATAGCGCCGTGCCCACCATCTCTCCACGAGCAAGGTCTTGAATGGTGGGCACGCTGCGCTTTGCCCACCCTACAGCATCTCATTCAAACCCTGGTCGCGGTACCAGGTTCATCAGCATATTGGCGTAGCCGCCATCGACCATGATCTCCTCGCCGTTGATGTAGGACGCCCGGTCGCTGGCGAGGAACAGAATGGCATCGGCCATGTCCTGCGGCATCCCGACCCGGCGCAACGGCACTACGGCCGAGCGCCGCTCGGTCACCCCTGGCGTATCGTAGAATGCCTGGCTCATCGGCGTGATCACCATGCCGGGACTTACGACGTTGCTGCGGATGCCGTGCGGCCCCCACTCATTGGCGAGCTGGCGCGACAGCATGATCACGCCGGCCTTGCTGACGCTGTAGGCTCCGCTCTGCCCCTGCGCATTGCTACCGGCGATCGAGGCCACGTGCACCAGGCTGCCGCGGCCATGCGCGCGCATCTGCCGGCCGAACACCTGCGCGCAGAGAAAGTAGCCGGTCAGGTTGACGGAGAGAACAGCGTTCCATTCGGCAAGCGTCAGGGCGTCGAGTGCGCCGGGCCGCAGCACGGCGGCAGTGTTGACCAGCACACCGCACGGCCCCAGCGATTTTTCGATCGTAGCGGACGCGGCGGTCACGCTCGCGACATCAGACGTATCGCAGCGGGCGATGGCATGATCAGCACCAAGCTTGCCGAGTTCGGCGCGCGTCACCTCGAGACCGCGTTCATCGAGATCGATGGCGGCAACGCGGGCGCCGGCCTGGGCAAGACTTAGCGCGACGGCGCGGCCGATGCCGCCGCCCCCGCCCGTCACCACGCAGACGCGGCCTGACAGGCCGAGCCAATCGGAAGATTTTTGTTCGGCCATGACGTCCGCACGCTCCCATCCAGTGACACGACTGGCGGCAGCATAGCTGAAAGCGGGTCCGTATCGAGAGATGATTCCGGCGCTAGACGCCGGCCGCGACGTTCTTTCCGACCACCTCGCCGAACGATTTGAAAAATTCCGCCGCAAGCTTTCTTGCGGTGGAATCGATCAGGCGCGCGCCGAGCTGGGCGAGCTTGCCGCCGATCTGCGCGTCGACCTCGTAGTGCAGCACCGTGATGTCAGGCGCCCCGGATTCGAGGCGCACGAGCGCGCCGCCCTTGGCGAATCCGGCCACTCCACCGGAGCCCTCGCCCGAAATGCGGTAGCTGTTGGGCGGATCGAGATCGGACAAAGTCACCTTGCCGCCAAAGGTCGCCTTCACGGGTCCGACCTTGAAGACGACGGTCGCGGTCATCTCGGTAGGCGAGGACATGTCGAGGGACTGACAGCCCGGGATGCATTGCTTCAGAATCTCGGGATCGTTGAGCGCCGCCCAGACCTCTTCCTTCGAGGCCGGGATGCGCTGGCTGTCGTTCATCTGCATGGTCAGTCCTTAGCTCCTCGAGGGATTGGCCGTGCGCTGGCCGCGCCGGCGTTCGACGGTGATTTCAGCGAGGATCGACATCGCGATCTCCTCCGGCGTGATCGCGCCGAGATCGAGCCCGGCCGGCGCCTTGACGCAGTCGACCGCGGCCGCCTCCGATCCGCCGGCCACGAGCTTTTTGCGCAGCGCCGCCATCTTGCGGCGGCTGCCGACGAAGGCGTGATACTCGGCCTTGATGGCGAGCGCGGCGCGCAAGGCGACCTCGTCGCCCTTGCCCTGGGTCGAAACCACGACGAAACGCCTGGTGTCATTGAGGTAGCTGGGCGTGAACCCGTCGATGATGACATCGGCATCGGGCTCGGCGGCGATATCCGCCGCCGGCGCGGCCAGCGTAACGTGATAGCCGAGCTGGCGCGCCTGGGCAGCCAGCGACATCGCGACCGGGCTTGCGCCGAGGATCACCAGCGAGGGATGCGGCAATACCGGCTCGACGAAGATATCCATCGTCCCCCTGCTCGGACACAGGTTGCTGGCAAAGCGGATGCCCTCGCGATCGTCGCCCGGCTTGACGCCGAGTTCGGCGAGGAGATTTTCGGGCTGTACCGATACCATGCGCGGTTTCCCGTCCAGCAGCGCTTCGCGTGCGGCCTTCAGCACCGCGCCGCGCGCGCAGCCGCCGCCGATCCAGCCTGCGACGATGGTGCCATCAGGGCGAATGATCGCCTTCGCGCCGGCTTTCGCAGCTGTGACCGATACCGTACGCACCACCGTCGCCAGCACGAACGGCTGCTCGGCGGATTTCATCTGCGCGACCAGATCCATCACTTCGACATGCGCGCTCATCGGTTATCTCATCTACAGTTTAGCCAAATAAGGTTCGAGCGCGGCCAGGCTGTTGAGCGTATTGGCCGGCGCGTAGAGATCGACATGTGGCAGCGCCGCCTTGATGCCTGCCGCCTCGGGTGCGTAGCCCTCCCACGCCATCATCGGATTGAGCCAGACGATGCGGCGGCAGCGGCGGCCGAGCGCCGCCATCTCGCGGCCCAATAGCGCGGCGTCCCCGGTCTCGTAGCCGTCGGACACGATCATCACGACGGTGCGCGAGTGGATCACGCGCGCCGCATGCCAGCGATTGAACGTCTGCAGGCTCTCGCCGATTTTGGTGCCGCCGCCGGCGCCCTGCGCCAGGATCGAGAGCCGATCGAGTGCGCGTGCGGCGTCCTTTTCCTTCATCGCGTCGGAGACGTGCGCCAGCCGCGTGTGGAACAGGAACGCTTCGGCTTCGCGAAACTGGTCAAGCACGCCGTGGATGAAGCGCAGGAAGACGCCGGTGTACATGCTCATCGAACCCGAGGCATCGAGCAGCATGACGAGCCGCAGCGGCTTGGTCTTGCGCTGGCGCCTGACGAGGTCGATCGGCACGCCGCCATGGCTGATATTGCCGTGAATGGTGCGTCGCAGATCGAGCCGGTAGCCGCGCCTCCGAGCGAGGTCGCGACGGCTCAACCGGGTGCGCATGGCGCGCGCGAGCCGCGCGGCCGCTTCATGCGCCTGCCCGATTTGCGCGGGATCGGCCAGTTTACGAAAATCCACCTCGGCCAGATTGTCAGCGCGCGAGGCCCCTTCCATGCGGCCCTCGCCGACGCGATCGGCGCCGGCATCGTCAGTGGATGGAACCTGATCCATCGCGGTCTCGCTCCCGGAGCGCTGGCCGTCAGCCAATGTCTTCAGCGACGGATTGTTCGCAGCCTTCGACGAGCCTGTCGTCATCGACCGCGACCGCACGCGCCTGCCGAGCCAGAACGCGTCAAAGATGCCGTCGAATTTTTCCCAGTCGGATTTCCGCGCCGAGAACAGGTGCTTGAACGCCGAACGCAGCAGGCCCGGTTTGGCCGCGTAGCCAGCCGTCATCAGTTCCGCCGCATCCTGGCCCTCGGCAAGGCCAACAGCGAATCCGCTGTCGCGCAGGGTTTTCAGAAACGCAGCGAGCCTTGACGAGACAAGGCGCGAGACCTCGTCGAGCTCTTCGTAACCGGGATTGGTGCCGCAGCAGCTCATGCGACTTTCCCCAGCAGGCGTTCGCTGACTTCGCGCGTGACACGCGACTTGTCCTCATGGGTCTTGAGCAGGCACATCAGGGTCTCGTGGACCGTCTCGGGCGCGTCATGGAGATCGCGGACGCCGAGCCCGACCAGTGCCGCCGCCCAATCCAGCGTCTCCGCGACGCCCGGCACCTTGCGCAACTCTTCCT
Source organism: Bradyrhizobium lablabi (assembly GCF_001440475.1). Lineage (GTDB taxonomy): Bacteria > Pseudomonadota > Alphaproteobacteria > Rhizobiales > Xanthobacteraceae > Bradyrhizobium > Bradyrhizobium lablabi. The sequence goes on from NZ_LLYB01000037.1 coordinate 12,537, forward strand.
TGCGAACGCCCTCCACCATGCGCGCAATCTGCAGCGCGAGCGATGCGCCGGCGCCATCGATCCGCGCCATGATGATGCGTGCTTCGCGATCGACATCGGGATAATCGACGTAGTGATAGAGGCAGCGGCGACGCAGCGCGTCAGAGAGTTCGCGCGTCCCGTTCGAGGTCAGCACCACATGCGGGATCGCGGTTGCCTTGATCGTACCGAGTTCGGGGATCGAGACCTGAAAGTCCGACAACAGTTCAAGCAGGAACGCCTCGAACTCGTCGTCGGCGCGATCGATCTCGTCGATCAGCAGCACCGGCGGCCTGTCGCGCCTGATGGCGGCCAGCAGCGGCCGCTCCAGCAGATATTTTTGCGAGAAGATCTGATCTTCGACCGCATCGGGGTCATCGCCGCGGTGCGCCTGGATCGACAGCAACTGCCGCTGGTAGTTCCACTCATAGAGCGCGGCCGATTGATCCAGCCCCTCGTAGCACTGCAGGCGGATCAGCTCGGTCGTGTGCACCGATGCCAGCGCCTTCGCCACCTCGGTCTTGCCGACGCCCGCCTCGCCTTCCAGCAACAGCGGGCGCTTCAGCATAAGCATCAGCGAGATCGCGGTCGCGAGTTCCGCATCAGCGATGTAGCCCGAGGCGGCCAGTCGTTCCGCGATCTCTTTGCGATCCTTCATTTCAGCGTCTCTAGGCAACAGCCCCCAGATCCTTCGCCGCCTTCCAGTTACGCCAGTAATCGTGCGGCATCTGGATATGGGTGGAGCCAAGGAACGAGAAGGCGTCGTTGACGGCGTTGGAGAATGCAGGCACGCCGCCGACATTCGGACTCTCGCCAACGCCCTTGGCGCCGATCGGGTGATGCGGCGACGGCGTGACGGTGAAGTCGGTTTCCCAATGCGGGGTCTCGACCGCGGTCGGCATGAAGAAATCCATGAACGAGCCGGTGACCACGTTGCCGTCGGCATCGTACCGGATTTCCTGACCCATCGCGATTGCGAACGCCTCGGTGAGGCCGCCATGGACCTGGCCCTCGATGATCATCGGATTGATGCGGGTGCCGCAGTCGTCCAGCGCGTAGAAGCGCCTGACCTTGTAGACCCCGGTATCGACGTCGATGTTCATCACGCAGATGTAGGCGCCGAACGGATAGGTCATGTTGGGCGGATCGTAGTAGCTTACCGCCTCAAGGCCCGGCTCCATGCCGGGAGGAACCGAATTGTAGGCCGCCCAGCAGATGTCCTTCATCGACATCGTCTTCTCCGGCAGACCCTTGACGCGGAAGCCGTCGATATCCCATTCGAGGTCGTCTTCGTGCACCTCGAGCTTGTAGGCCGCGATCATTTGCGCCTTGGCCTTGATCTTGCGCGCCGCCATCGCAATCGCGGCGCCCGCGACCGGCGTCGAGCGCGAGCCGTAGGTGCCGAGCCCGTAAGGCGCGGTGTCGGTGTTACCTTCCTCCACCATGATGTTGTCGGCGGGAATGCCGATCTCGGTCGCGATGATCTGCGCCCAAGTGGTCTCGTGGCCCTGGCCCTGGCTCTTGGTGCCCATCCGCGCGATGCCTGCTCCCGTGGGATGCAGGCGGATTTCGCAGGAGTCGAACATCGCGATGCCGAGAATGTCGCAGTTCTTCGAGGGACCGGCGCCGACGATCTCGGTGAAGAACGACACGCCGACACCCATGATCTCGCGCGTCTCGCCGCGCTTGAACGCTTCACGTAGCGCAGCCTGCTCTTTGCGAAGTTCGGCGTACTTCACCGTCTCCATCGCCTTTCGCATGGCGGTGGCGTAGTCGCCGGAATCATATTCCCAGCCCAGCGCGGAGTGATACGGGAATTGCTCCGGCTTGATGAAGTTCTTCAGCCGCAGCTCTGCCGGATCCATTCCGAGCTTTTGCGCCAGAATGTCCATCGCACGCTCGATGCAATAGGCTGCCTCGGTGACGCGGAACGAACAGCGGTAGGCGACGCCACCCGGCGCCTTGTTGGTGTAGATGCCGTCGACCGACAAATGCGCGGTCGGGAAATCGTACGACCCGGTGACGATGTTGAAGAACCCGGCCGGCCACTTCGACGGGTCGGCGCAGGCGTCGAATGCGCCGTGATCGGCCAGCACATGGACGCGGAGGCCGGTGACCTTGCCCTCCTTCGTGGAGGCGATCTCGGTCGTCATGTGGTAGTCGCGCGCAAACGACGTGGCCGTCAGATTCTCGATGCGGTCCTCGACCCATTTCACCGGCTTGCCGGTGACGATCGAAGCGACCGCGGCACAGATATAGCCGGGATAGGCGCCGACCTTGTTGCCGAAGCCGCCGCCGATGTCCGGCGAGATCACATGGATCTTCTGTTCCGGCAGTTTTGCGATCAGCGACACCACGGTGCGGATGACGTGCGGGGCCTGGAAGGTGCCCCAGATCGTCAACTCGCCCTTGATCTTGTCGAAGGAGCAGACGCACTGGCAAGTCTCCAGCGGCGACGGATGGGTGCGATGGTAGGAGATCATCTCCTTGATCGTCACCTCGGCCTTGCGGAAGGCGGCGTCGGTCAGGTCCTTGTCGCCGACAGTCCACTCGAAGATGTGGTTGTGATGCTTGCGCGGACCATGCGCGCCCGTGGTCTTGCCGGCGAGATCCTCGCGCAGCACCGGCGCATCCGGCGCCATCGCCTTGAACGGATCGATCAGCGGCGGCAATGGTTCATATTCGACCACGACCTTGTTGATGCCGTCGTCGGCCGCGTAGCGGTCGGTAGCGACGACGAAGGCGACCTCCTGATTCTGGAACAGGACCTTGCCGTCGGCCAGCACCATCTGCACGTCGCCGGCCAGCGTCGGCATCCAGGCGAGGTTCACCGTCTTCAGCGTCTCGGCGGTGATGACTGCCAGTACACCCGGCACCTTCAGCGCCTCGGTGTCGTCGATCTTCTTGACGCGCGCATGCGCATGCGGCGATCTGACAAAATCGCCGTGCAGCATGCCCGGCAGTTTGACGTCGTCGACATAGTTGCCCTTGCCCTGGGTGAAGCGGATGTCCTCGACCCGCTTGCGCTTGCAGCCCATGCCTTCGAGTTTGGCTTCGCGTTGTTCCCGCGTGGGAGTCATGTCGTTCATTCCGCGGCCTCCCTGAATTCCACGCCATTGATCTTGGCGGCGGCGTACTGGATCGCCTTGACGATGTTCTGGTAGCCGGTGCAGCGACAGATGTTGCCGGAGATACCCATGCGGATTTCCGTTTCCGTCGGTGACGGATTCTCCTTGAGCAGGCGGTGCGCGCGCATGATCATGCCGGGCGTGCAGAAGCCGCATTGCAGCCCGTGCATCATGCGAAAACCTTCCTGCAGCGCCGACAGCGAGCCGTCGGCATTGGCCATGCCTTCGATGGTGGTGATGTCGGAACCCTGGGCCTGCACCGCGAACATGGTGCAGGACTTCACCGACATGCCATCGATATCGACGGTGCAGGCGCCGCAATGGGTGGTTTCGCAGCCGATATGGGTGCCGGTCATCTGCAGGTTTTCGCGGATGAAGTGCACCAGCAGCGTGCGCGGCTCGGCGAGGCCTTCGACCTCGGCGCCATTCACCTTCATGGTGATGTGGGTTTTTGCCATTTTGTGATCCCCTCTCAACTTGCGCGGCCGGCGGCGCGCTGCAGCGCGCGCATCACCATGATGCCGCCGACATGCTTGCGGTATTCGACCGGCCCGCGGGCGTCCGCGGCCGGCGACATGATGGCTTCCGCGGCGGCGGCAGCCTTCTTCAGCGTGGCCGGATCGAGGCTGGTGCCGATCACCGCCTTGGCGGCGTCCTCGGCAAGTAGCGGCGTTTCCGAAAGGTTCGTTAGCCCAATCTTGCAAGTGGCCACCTTGCCGCCCGCCATCGTCAGCACGACCGCGGCAGCGGCAGTGGCGTAATCGCCCACCTTGCGCTTGAGCTTTTCATAAGCGTAGCCGTGACCGGCGGCGGGTACCGGAATGGCGACCGAGGTCAGGAGTTCACCGGGTTCGAGCGCGGTGAAATAGGCCCCTTGGTAGAACTCGCTGGCGGCGACCTCGCGTGCGCCGGACGTCCCTTCGAGGCGATAGCTTGCGCCCAAGGTCATCATCAGCGCCGGCATGTCGTTGCCGGGATCGCCATTGGCGAGGTTGCCGCCGATGGTGCCGCGATAGCGCACCTGCGGATCGGCGATCAGGAGCGCGGTTTCGTCCAGAATGGGCAAGGACCTGCCGATCTCGTCGGACGCCAGCAATTCGTGCTGGGTGGCCATCGCGCCGATCACGATTGTGTTGCCGTCGCGCCGGATGCCCTTGAGGCCTGCGATGCCATGCAGATCGACCAGGTGCTCCGGCGTGGCGAGCCTGAGCTTCATCATTGGAACCAGGCTGTGGCCGCCAGCCAGCGGACGGGCTTCGTCCCCCAGATTCGAGAGCAATTTCACCGCATCGGCCACGGTCGCCGGCCGATGGTAGCTGAATGGGCCAGGGATCATCGTCTCCTCCAACTCGTCCTTCGCGCAGAAGGCGCTGACGTTGGAAGCGAAGGTGTGTCCTCGTATTTTTCGAAGCAATCACGGCGGCACAGGCCGAGAAGATTCGCACGAAGTGCGGAAAGCCGCGCACGAAATGCGTCAGGTTCTACGACCTAACGGACGATGAGCAGCTAGGCGTGACGCCGTGTCAGCCCGAGCCGGGCTTTCACCTCGGCGATCTTGGCCCGGCTCACCGGCACCCGATGCGGTGATGGGCCGTCGAGTTCGATGATGGCGCCATCGCCTTCCTTGCGGACGAAGGTGACGTGCGCCATCGCCACGATGTGGCTGCGGTGCACACGGACGAACAGTCCGGGGTCAAGCTGGGCTTCGGCCTCCGAGATCGACCACGGGCACATCCGCTCCCGGGTGCCGTCATGCACCTTGGTATAGTGAGCGTCGGCCCGGACGCTCCTGACGTCGGCGGTATCGATGAAATGGGTGCCGTCGGCACCTTCGACCGGCAACCGCGGTGCGGGTGCGGCGCGAGGCGGCTGCCCGATGCCGCCGAGGGGCGTCGGCCGCAGCCGCGGACTGGACGAGGCGGCGCTGGAGTCCGTCGGCGGAATGGTTGCAACAAGGGCCGCGGCCTCGGGGGCGGCCGCCGCGGGGATGGCGGCAACCGCATCTGTCGTTGCCGCGACCTTCTTGCGCGGGTCCGGCACCAGCGACAGCAGGAAGCCCGCAGCAATTACGAAGCAGAGCAGCGCCACGACCAGCGACAGCATTTGCGACGATGCGGCAAGGCCGTCGACGTGGTGAGGCGCTCCTTGCGATGGTGGAACCAGATGCATGCCGGCCATCGCCGTGTAGTGCATGCCCGCCACCGCGAAGCCGTAGGCGACTGCGCTCAGTGCGAGTTGCACGCCCCCCTGCCGCGCCAGAAATGCACGGAGGCCGCCATAAGCGGTGGCGATCGCAATCAGGACCGACAGCGCGACCATCGCAACGTCATGCGTCATGACGAAATTGCCGGACAATCCATGCATGCCGACATAGTGCATGCTGGCGATGCCGACCCCGAGCAGCACCGCCGAGGACACCACCCGAAAAACCGGCGGCTCGCCGACGCTGACAAGAAACACGGAAATGCCGACGACCAGCGCGCAGATCAGGAACGAGACGATGGTCGGCAACACCAGATAGACCGTGCCCGCCGGCAGCGGGGCCGCCAGCATGCCGACGAAATGCATGGTCCAGATGCCGATGGCGAGGAAGAATGCCGCGCCCGCGAGCAGCACGCGATGACTGGCATCCGGCGTCCCGCGGATGCGCGCAGTAAGGCCGAAGCCGGTATATCCTCCCAGAATCGCGATCACCACCGAGAGCGCGACGAGATAGGGATCGTGTCCTTCGAACATGATCGTCTCGGCCGCCCGTCTCCACGGACGTGCCTCCTCCCGCCGCCGAGTTTACAGGTCTGGCATCGGAAATGACAATCGGTCGATTGCCGGGTCTTGTCACCAGATGTGTTTTCCCGGCGACGGGCCCACCCCGCAACAACAAATGCGGGGCGAGCTTTCGTTTGCAATGCCTTGAGTTTTACACAATCCCCGCGGCCACTTGTCCGCGCAGCCGCTCCAGGCTGTGCAGCGTGTTGGCGCAGGCTTCCGCGACCTCGATGCCCTTGATGACAAAGTGCTTGCGGAAGAAATCGTGATGCACGGCGCTGTCGTGAAATTGCTGCGGCGTCAACACCGCGGAGAACACCGGCACCTCGGTCCGCAATTGCACGTCCATCAGCGCCTTGATCACGGTATCGGCGACGAATTCGTGGCGGTAGATGCCACCATCGACCACGAGACCTGCGGCCACGATGGCGGTGTAGCGCCGCGTCTTGGCGAGCAGTTGCGCATGCAAGGGGATCTCGAACGAGCCCGGCACCTCGAACAGATCGACCTGCGCGCGCGTGATGTGGCGCGCCTCGATCTCTTCGAGGAAGGCGATGCGGCATTCCTCGACGACGTCGCGGTGCCAGGACGACTGCACGAAGGCAATGCGTTGCGGCTTGACGAAGCGCGGATGTACCGGCGCCGGCGGCCGCTCGGGCACGTCAGGGACGTGACTGGCTTCGGCTGTCTGGGGTGGGGATTGGACTTCAGGTTCTAGCAACGTCTGATTCATGGCTTTCCTCTTTCAGGACCAGAATCAGGGCATACGGAACGACGTCGGCCCACGCGCAAACGTGCGAGGCCGCCGCAAACCGTTCTCTTTCATCCGGACTGTAACCGTCGGCTTCGGATTCACACCGAATCTGCTGACCCTTCTTCCCGGGAGGGAAGAAGGCGCTCGCGGGCTTGGGCTACGTCACCCTTACCGCCGGTGGGGATTTTCACCCCGCCCTGAGAACATCGGCCGCCCGGAATGGACGACCTACCTTGAGAATATGACCAAGGCCGGGGCGACAGCAAGCGCCTTTGACATTGGGAATCGGCATGTCCCCATGCCGCCGGGACAGGGCGCGTAGCAAAAGGCTGACGCCCTTTACTCAGCCCGCCGCAGTTGGGATAGGGTTGTACTCAAAAAGGGGGGACACTCGACATGAAACTTCTACGCCGGAATTTCCTCAAACTTGCCGGCGCGCTGATCGCCGCGCCCGCCTTGCCGCACCTCGCATCGGCGCTGGATTATCCGACACGGCCGACGAAAATCGTGGCGGGCTTCGCCGCCGGCGGCGGCGTCGACATCACCGCGCGCCTGATCGGCCAGTGGCTGGCCGACCATCTCGGGCAGCCCTTCGTGGTCGAGAACCGGACCGGCGCCGGCGGCAATATCGGCACCGAGGCGGTCGTGAACGCGGCGCCCGACGGCTACACGCTGCTGCTGGCGACGGTGCCGAATGCGGTGAACGCCTCGCTCTACGAAAAGCTCAGCTTCAATTTCGTTCGCGATATCGCGCCGGTTGCCGGCGTCATCCGCGTGCCAATGGTGGTGCTGGTTCACCCCTCGGTGCCGGCGCAGACGCTGGCCGAATTCATCGCATACGCCAAAGCCAATCCCGGAAAGGTCAACATGGCCTCGGCCGGCAGCGGCAGCGCGCCGCACATGGCGGGCGAATTGTTCAAGATGATGACCGGCGTCGACATGGTCCACGTCCCCTATCGCGGCCAGGGCCCGGCGATGACGGATCTGCTCGGCGGCCAGGTGCAGATCCTGTTCGCGGCCGCGCCCGGCACCGCCGATCACATCAGGACCGGCAAGCTGCGGGCGCTAGCGGTCACGACGGCTGCGCGCATGACCGAACTGCCGGAGGTGCCGACGGTGGGCGATGTCGTGGCGGGCTATGAAGCCAGCCAATGGTACGGCTTCGCCGCGCCGAAAAACACGCCGGCCGAGATCGTCGACAAGCTCAACAAGGAGATCAACACGGCCATCGCCGACCCCGGCATGAAGACCCGGCTTGCCGCGATCGGCGGCGCACCGATGCCGGGCTCGGCAGCCGATTTCGGCAAGTTGATCGCCGACGAAACCGAGAAATGGGGCAAGGTGGTCCGCGCTGGCGGGCTGAAGCCGGAGTAAGCGGGCTCCGGCTAGATCTTGCGCGCGAAGGCCACGTATTGCGCACCGAGCGGAAGCCAGCCGAGCCTCGACTCAAGCGGCCGCAATCGCGCCAGCGCTCGCGGGAAGAACAAATTGTATTGAATGCGCGGCAACGTCCATCCCGCATCCCGCAATCGCTTCGAGAGACTGCCCGCGAAAATCAGCCTGGCGTTCTCGTCGAACGGGCAGGTATTCACCGCATGAACGGTGAGCGGGTTCAGCGGATTGTGCTCGAAGATGGCGATCAGTCCGCCCGGCCGCGTAATCCGGTGCAATTCCTTCAGCCACATCACGTGCTCGCCATGCGGGATGTGGTGGAACACGCAGGCCGAGAACGCGACATCAAACGAACCGGTGTCGCAGGGGATGCGACCCTCCTCGATCAAAACGCAATTGCCGTTTCCAGGGTAGCGCTGCTTGCCCAGCGTGAGGCTGCGCTCCGAGACATCTGACGATGTCAGGGCAGCGTCCGGGAAATAGGTTCGAAAAAATGGAATCGAGTTGCCGATCCCCGAGCCGAAATCGCAGATCCGCGACACGCTGATCTGCTCGCGCTCAACGATCTGCCGGAGCTGCCTGATCTTGTATTCGGCGAAGTATTCCGGGCCCTCGCCGGTGACGGCGACATTCTCGCGATGCTGCTCGTAGTAGGCGTCGGCGAAGCGATCGAATTCGGCCTTGTCCATGCAGGCGATCCAGGTTCTTGAAAAGGCGCCGGCCGGGTGGATGTGCACGGGCCGACGGTCGTCGTGACGCAACGTTTAGACAGCGCCTAAACATTTGATTAATTGCGCCAAGCTTGGCTTGGACGAATCGTAACCCCGCGGCTCTAAAAATTGATGAACAATTAACCGGGCTTCATCGATTATCTCAGGCAGCACTTCGCATCGATTCATTGCCCGACAGGCTGCCAAACCCATGGAAATTCAGGACGGGATACCGCGTCCCGGCAAGATGTTTCTGTCCATCGTTGTACCCTGCTACAACGAAGAGGAGGGCCTGCGCGAATTCCATTACCAGATGACTTCAGCCGCGCGTGCGCTGTGCGGCCAGCGGTTCGAGCTGATCCTGGTCGATGACGGATCGACCGACGACACCTGGAAGCTGATCAACCAGCTCTCTGGCGAAGACCGCAATGTCGTCGCCGTACGCTTGTCGCGTAACCACGGACACCAACTGGCGCTGACGGCGGGACTGTCCACCGTGCGCGGCGACCTCGTGCTGGTCATCGATGCCGACTTGCAGGATCCGCCGGAACTGTTGACGCCGATGTACGAGATGATGGCGCGCGAAAATGCCGACGTCGTCTACGGCCTGCGGCGCAGCCGCGGCGGCGAAACCCGCTTCAAGAAGAAGTCTGCCGAAGCCTTCTATCGCCTGCTCGCCCGCATCACGCGCGTCCAGATTCCGGTCGATACCGGCGATTTCCGGCTGATGAGCCGCCGCATCTCCGACCAGCTCGTGCAGATGCCGGAGCATGATCGTTTCATCCGCGGCATGGTGGCCTGGCTCGGCTACAAGCAGGTCGCCTACGAATACGACCGCAATCCGCGCCATGCCGGCACGACCAAATATCCGTTGGCGAAGATGATCGGCTTTGCCGCCGACGCGCTGATCAGCTTTTCCATGGTGCCGTTGCGGATCGCGACCTATGTCGGCGCGCTCCTGACCACCGTCCTCACCTTTGTCGGCATCGGCGCCGTCATCAGCTGGATTCTCTCGGGCACCGTGCCCGGCTGGACCAGTCTGACGCTGCTGGTGGTGATGATTTCGTCGGTCCAGCTCCTCGTGCTCGGGCTGATCGGGGAATATATCGGCCGCCTCTATATCCAGTCCAAGAACCGCCCGCTGTTCGTGATCTCGCATATCCACCGGCGCGGACGGCTGCCGCACCATACGACTGACGGCGAGGATCGCGTCGAGCAAGCGTCGTTCAAGACCCTGCTGGCCCAATCGGGGCCGAACGCGCGCAGCCATGTCTATGACGAGGCCTCCTCATGAAGGCGATCCTGAACCATCCCGCGCTGTACCAGGCCTACCAGAACGCCGGCGGATTCTTCGGCGCCCGGATAAAGGCGATCGCCGATTATCTGACGCTGCGGCCGGGAATGCGGGTGATCGACGTCGGATGCGGGCCCGGTCATATCCTCCGCCATCTGCCCGAGGACATCGACTATACCGGCTTCGATATCGACGAGGCCTATATCGCCTATGCGCGGCGGTCATTCGGCCATCTCGGCACGTTTCATTGCCGCCATTTCGACGCCGCGGCCGCCCGTGAGTTCGCCGGCGCCGACGTCGTCATGATGAACGGCGTTCTGCATCACATCGGCGACGACGGCCTGCAGACCACGCTTGCCGACATCCGCGACGTCCTCAAGGAAAACGGCGTCCTGTTCACGCTCGACGGCTGCTATCGCGAGGGACAGTCACGTGTCGCCAAATGGCTGCTCGACAACGACCGCGGTGAATTCGTCCGCGACCGCGACGGCTACGACAAGGTGCTTCGCCGCGCCTTTGGAAAAGTGAACCTCGCGATTCGCGACGACTATTCGCGCGTGCCCTACACGTTCATCATCGGCGTCTCGCAGAAATAGCCGCTGATACCGTCAATCGTTCCGGCGCAGCACGTCGATCCCTGCGACCGAGCCGACGAGCGTGTAAGCCCTGAGCAACTGCGTCACCTCGGCGTCGGCGCGAGCCCAGGCGCCCCAGTCATCGCGCAGATTGTCGATCAGGACGATATCTGGCGGCAGCTTCCTGAAATCCTCGATCAGCCATTTGCGTTCGAGCGCCAGATACTCATTCAGCTTCGCATCGGTCGCGGCATCCACGAGAGTCTTTTCGCGCGTCAGCCGCACGAATTCGCGGATCCAGAGGTTTTCCTGGCGAGAAACCCAGACGCCGTTGACGTCGCGCACCAGCGGATGCCCGATCGCCGCCTCGCCGCTCAGCACCAGTATTCTTGGATTGGGTTTGAGGCCGGCGACCGCGTCCTTGACCGGGCCAACATAGACATTGCCGTTGAACCACAGCATGCCGAAGCCGAAGGCCATAACCAGCGCGACCGCTGAGGCGACCTCAAGGCGGCGCGAGCGCCAGTCGACCACACCCGTCAGCGCATAGCCCATCGCGAGCAACGCCACCGCCACCATCGGATAGGAATGATAGGCCCAGCCGCGCCGCTGCAGGAAGAACGATACGGCAAATCCGGCGGCGGCGAGCATCGTCGCCATCAGCAGCGAGTCGACCTCGCCCTTCTGCCGCACCAGCAGCACCGAGACGATCGCAATCGCGAACACCAGCGTTGCATCGTTCAGGAAGATCACCGAAGCCGGCATCGACCACGACAGATAGGTGTCGCGCACCAAGGGATAGGTGACCGTGAAATATTCAGGGTAGAAGGCGTAGGTACCGACGCTGACTGCGATCACCAGCACCGCCGCGATGATGTTTTCGGGCGCAAACAGCGCGAGCCATGAGCGCGAGCGATACGCACTGAACAGGATGCACAACGCCGCCGGCACCGTGAAGAACGGCTTGAATGCCAGCGTGATGCCGGCGCCGACGCCGGCAACCAGGATCGCCCAGAACGGCAAGGGCTCGCGATTGCTGCGCAGCGCATAGACCGCAAGCGCCGGAAGGAAGGTAAGCGTTGCGACATGTTCGCGCTGGGCGAAGACATGCATCGGCAGGATCGTCACCACGGCCGCGGCCCATATGACGAATGGGCGCCACTTCAACTGAGCCAGCGCCGGCGACAGACGCAGGATGCGCGATACCGCGAACAGGGAGGCCGCCGCCAGCAGCAGAAGCTGGGCATCGATCACGTGCCGCGGATCGACACCGAGCACACGCGCCAGCGCGACACCCGGCAGATAGGCAAAGGCCGCCATCGGCGGGTTGATCTCGATGATGTCGCGATAGAGATGCTGTCCGTCCAGCATGCGTTCGCAGACGACGAGCAGCCAACTCACATCCGTATTGAGGGGAACGACCTGCCGCAGCAGGATGGCGACGACGAAGACGATGCCGGTCAGCAGCAGCGTCGGCATGAGCCCTTCCCGTTCCGCCGTATCAAACGGCGAACGGCCGGAAGCCGCGGATAATTCCGAGATCATGAGCCAATCCTGCCAACAAGTGTCTGACGCTAATCGAAGGAGCGTTAACGCGCGATTTGCAAACGGCCACTGACACATCGAGGCCGAGCGAAACATTCACGAATCCTTAAAGCCGGCGGCCTAGATGTGTCTGTCGTGCCCAACTCCAGATCGCCCGGGCGACGCACATGGAGCTAGCGTGACACACGCCGCTGACGTTGCCGACACGCAGGCAGCAAGGCCCGCGGATCGGGCCTGGCAGACGCCAATCCTTCAGACCAATACCCTGGTGCCGATGGCGATTGCGCTCGGCTCGTTGCTGGCCGGCGCGATCTACACCTGGTTTGCCGGCGAGGACGTCAACTGGGACTGGCTGAACTACCACGAGTACAATGTCTGGGCCGTCATCACCGGCCGCTATGGCATCGATGCCCTGCCGGCCGGCTTTCAGACCTATTTCAATCCGACCGTCTATTTCCCGGTCTACTATCTGCGCCACCTGCTGCCGACCCCCTACGGCCTGATGATCATCGGCGCGGTGCACGGGCTCAATCTGCTGCTGATCTATTTTCTGGTGCGCGTCCTGTTGCGGGAAGCGGCGACGGCATGTGCGATCGCAGCCGCGATCCTGATTGCCGCGCTCGGACCGATGACGCTTTCGGAAGTCGGCACGAGCTTCTCCGACATTCTCACCGCGCTTCCGGTTGTTGGCGGCTGCATCCTGATCCTGTCGGCGGATGGATCGCGCCCCGGGCGTTACGTGCTCGCGGGGCTCCTGATCGGCGCGGCCGTCGGGCTGAAGTTGACCAACGTCACCTTTGCGCTCGGCGCGGCCGCCGCCGTACTCGTTGCGACCCGGCCGCTGCTGGCGACGCTCTGCCTCGGCGTTGGCGGCGCGATCGGCGCGCTGGCGACGGGCGGCGCGTGGGGGATGATGCTCTGGCGCGAGATGGGCAATCCGATCTTCCCGCTCTTCAACGCCGTGTTCCAGTCCCCCGAACTGGTCCCGATGAACATCATGGACTGGCAGTTCATGCCGCGAGGCCTGCTCGATGCCCTGGCATATCCGTTCTACTGGCTGGTCGGCGACAATAGGAGCTCTGAATATCCGTTCCGCGATGCGCGATTTGCGGTCGCGACCGTGCTGATCGTGCTCGGCATCGGCCGGAGCCTTATCACCAACATTTCGATCTTCACGCGCCGTGACGTTCAGTTCCTGGTGTTTTGCATCGTCTCCTATGCGACATGGCTCGGCCTGTTTGCGATTCACCGCTATGCGATCGTGCTGGAGCTGTTGTGCGCGCCCTTGATAGTCCTGCTGATCCACCGCAGCATCGCAGCCATGTCCGGACCGGCCTCGCCGGGCGCATCGTCGATGCCGGCAAATTCGATGATGCTCGTCGTCGCTGTTGCAATTGCACTGTGGACGCAGCCGGCGGACTGGTTCCGCCGTCCCTGGTCCAATCCGTACAATCCGAGCATCTCAAAATCCCTCGAGCAGCCCGCTTTCTACTTTCTGGTCGACAAGCCGCTGGCCTATGTCGCTCCGCTGCTGCCACCGCAGTCGCGGTTCTTTCAGATCGCCGACATTGCGCTGCCCATCATGCCTGACGGCCAGTTCGACCGCCGCATCCGCACCGCGTTGAACGATCCGTTGCCGGGCGGCGCATGGGCCTTGCATACGCGTGGCAAGCCGATCCGCGAGCCGCTGCTGGAACGCTATGGTCTGCGCGTCGATGCCTCCCGGCCGTGCGTCGAAATCGAAGGCGCGTGGCTCGGGACTGCGATCGATGCCTGTCCGCTAGCTGCGCGCGAGAAGTAGGGCCACGGCGTTCCCGCCGTCCCTTCAGGCCGCCTGTTGGTCGGTCTTCAGCAGTTCGAGAATCTTCTCGAGCCGGGTAACCACATCGCAGGTTTCGAGCAGTTGCTGCCGCTGGTCGATTCCGGCCGACAGCAACGGGGCAACTGAATCGGCCACCATCCCCGGGTCGTCGATGCCAGGCAGGCGCAGCCGCGCCTGAAGCGGCTTTGGCAGCGCGGCGTAATCGAGGTTGGCATAGACCCGATAGGCATCGACAACCGCGCCGGACAGGGCAACCGCCTCCGCCGTCCGGCCACGACTCTCCTCGCATGGCGCAATCTCCGCTGCCAGGAATTCTTCCCCCGCTCCTCTGACAACCGAGACGCGTTCGAGACCGGACACCATGAGCTTGAGGGTTTCATCCGCCAACGTTACGCAAATGATCACATCTGCAGATACGCCCACCGAATAAAGCGCATCCAGCGCCGGATCATCATCGCCTGAGCGCCGCTGCGTAAGCACGAGGATCCGGCGATCAGTCGCCAAAGCGCGCTCGATCGCGCGTTTGGTCTTGTCGCGCCCAACGAAGATCGGCACGATCATTTGCGGAAACAGAACGAGGTCTCGCATCGGTACGATCGGAACGACAGTTCCAGCCGGCATGGACGCTGAACCGGGCGCCGGCGTCACCGACAGCGCGGGTGTCCGCTGGCTATGCTGAATCTTCGCAGCCAGAAAATTCCAGTCGGGAAAGCCCAGCGTCTTCGCGACCAGTTCCAGGCTTTCACTGTGAGTCAGGGAAACAGACTTGGCCTTCAGAGCCTCGCGCAAGGTTTGCGCCATGGCCTTTGCATCGCGGAAATCGCGCATGGGAAGATCCTCTGCATTGGCGAACGAGAAATGTCAGGCGCTTGCATTACTGACTCGTTCGCTTGGGCAAAGGGTGCCTGAAGCGGCTCGATACGTTCACCGTACCCTGAACGGGCGCAAGCGGCAGGTCGTATCCACCCGATGAAAAATATGCGCCCCGGTCAGCGCGGCTGTCAATTGCAAAGAGGAACCGCTTTATCCGGGCGATTGCCTGCATAGCGGCGCTATAGAGGTACGGCCCCAACCCATCACACCGCGCCCGGACGCAGCTGGAGAATACTGCGGACAGACCCGCCACCGCTTTCATCAGGGGCGGCGAATGCCCCCAGGCGACGCGACGTCTGGCTGCCTTGAGAAAATTAACCACATGTTAACCAATGTGGCAGGCCCGCCGCATTTTCCGGCGCGACAGACTCCGCGACGCTCGAATCCGATTCCGGTTTGTTCTCAAATTAATAACCGTGGCCTCGAACACCCTGTGGACGACGCCGCTTTGGCCTGTGGATGGACTCAGGGGTCAGTTGCGCAGATTCCGCAAATCACATCACTTGAGCTTCGGCAGGCCCCAAGACGATCGGCAATCTGGGGATTGCAGCCGGCAGCACCGCATCAGTTCAGTGCGTGCTCCGCGTGCGTATCAGAAGAATTCAAGAAACAGGGTCGAGACGGCATGTCCCTCCTCGAGAGCAATATTGATTCCCGGAACAACCCGCTCGCGGCAGTCGAGGACATTGCCGCCGAGAACAACTGGGCGTTCGAGCGTTCCGGCGAAGACGAAGTCACGATCGTCTCCAAGGGCAACTGGACCGACTACCATCTCTCGTTCACCTGGATGGGCGAGATCGAGGCACTGCACCTGGCCTGTTCCTTCGACATGAAGATTCCGCCGGCGCGCCGCGCCGAGGTGCAGCGGCTGATCGCCGCCGTCAACGAGCAGCTGTGGGTCGGCCATTTCGACATCTGGACCCATACCGGCATGATCATGTACCGGCAGGCGCTGGTCTTGCCGGGCGGGCTGACCGCTTCGACCGCGCAATGCGAGGTCATGCTGGCCGGCGCCATCCACGCCTGCGAACGTTACTATCCCGCGTTCCAGTTTGTAGTCTGGGCCGGAAAGAGCGCGGCCGAGGCCATGAGCGCGGCGATGTTCGATACCGAGGGCGAGGCGTAAGGCCACCGCCGTCTCCCAAGCGCGGCGTCGTTCCTGCGAACGCAGGAACCCATAGCCCGCGGCCCCTCGGCTCAAGCAAATTGCTTGTGGCCTCTTCTGAGCTTCACTAAAACCGCCGGTGTTCCCTGTGTTCGCAGGGACGACAAATACACTTGTGGTGACACCGATGGCTCCCACCAACGCACTTCAAAATCTCCACGGCACCATCGCGCTGGCCGGCGCCGGCAAGATGGGCGGCGCGATGCTGACGGGATGGCTGGCCGGCGGCCTCGACGCCAACCGCGTGCTGGTCGTGGAGCCCCACCCGTCCGACGAGATCAAGGCGCTCGCCGCAAAGGGTGTCCGTCTCAGTCCAAAGGACGCCGGCACCGTCGATACGCTGGTGGTAGCGGTGAAGCCGCAGACGTTTCCCGAGGCGGGACCAGCATTGAAGCCCCTCGTCGGCTCGAACACGCTCGTCGTCTCGATCATGGCCGGCACGCCGATCGCGGCGCTTGAAAAAATCTGTGGCGGCATGGTGGTTCGCGCGATGCCGAACACGCCGGCTGCGATCGGCCGCGGCATCACGGTTGCGGTGCCCGCGAAGAATGTCAGCGCGGCGCAGCGCGACACGGCCGATGCGCTATTGCGCACCACCGGCTCGGTCGAATGGGTCGACGATGAAGGCCTGATGGATGCGGTGACCGCCGTCTCCGGCTCCGGCCCGGCTTACGTGTTCCTGCTCGCCGAAGAACTCGCGCGCGCCGGGGTCGAGGCCGGCCTGCCGGCGGAGCTTGCGACCAGGCTCGCGCGCGAAACCGTCGCGGGCTCCGGCGAATTGCTGCATCGCTCGGAACTTGCTTCCGCCACGCTGCGCCAGAACGTCACCTCGCCCGGCGGCACCACCGCCGCCGCGCTGGAAGTGCTGATGGCCAAGGACGGAATGCAGCCGCTGATGATCCGCGCGATCGCCGCGGCGACGAAGCGTTCAAAGGAATTGGCGAAGTAAGTGAAAGCGTAGGGTGGGCAAAGCGCAAGCGTGCCCACCATCGCGAGCTCGGTGCGGAATGGTGGGCACGGCGCGAATGCGCCTTTGCCCACCCTACACACCGAGTCCTCGCTACTTCCCCGCAAACCGCTTCGTAAACATCTCTGTATTAACGAGCCCGCGGGCATGGCGGCCGTCACCGATCTTGCGTTCGCCCTCGAAGGCTTCGACCTCGAAGCGGATCACGCGGCGCTCGACGGCTACGACCTTTCCCGTGACACGCACCGTGGCGCCGACCAGAGAGGCGCCGAGATGGCGGATGTCGACTTCGGTGCCGACCGTGATCCATCCCGGCTGGAGATGGCGCTTGATGGCGTCGCTGGACGCCATCTCCATTTCCAGGATCATCATCGGCGTCGCATAGACCATCGGCATATCAGGCACGAAATGCCCGACGGTGCGCTCGGGTGGAACGACAAGCGTCCGTTCCGCGCTCATGCCGACCTTGATGAAATCACGTGCGTCCATGGATTGCTCCCTTCCCTCTCCCCTTGTGGGAGAGGGTGGATCAATCGCGCGGAACGCGCGATTGAGACGGGTGAGGGGTCTCTCTCCGCGAGTAAATCTTTCGCGTCGGTAATCGCGGATAGAACCCCTCATCCGGCGCGGATTTCATCCGCGCCACCTTCTCCCACAAGGNGAGAAGGAAAAGGCAGAGTTACTTCTTCGCCGCCGCAGCGGCCGCCGCGCGCTCCACGAAGGTCTTGCCGCCCTTCATCTTGTGGGCCAGCGGCGCTTCGTTGATCTGGATCACCACCGCATCGGCATCGACGCCGAGGTTCTTCACCAGCGCCTGGGTGATGTCGCGCATCATGCCGGCCTTCTGCTCATCGGTGCGGCCGGCGGCCATGCTCACGGTAATCTCAGGCATCGATAACTCCCTTTTGCTCTTGCGTATTCGGTAAGCTGTCATTGCCGGGCTTGACCGGCAATCCATCATTTTGAAGATGGATACGCGGGTCAAGCCCGCGTATGACAAAATCAGCTATCCCCACTTCACGTCATGGCGCGCCAGCACTTCGCGCACCTTGGCGACGATCTCGCTCTCGCCGCAGGAAAACTGCGCCGGACGGGTTTCGCGCCATTCCTGATTGGAAGCGATCGCGGCGGCCGCCTTCGCGCCCTCGATCAGGTCCTTGATCTGGATTTCGCCGCGCGCCTTCTCATCCGAGCCCTGGATGATCACGCAAGGCGAATTGCGGCGGTCGGCATATTTGAGCTGGTTGCCCATGTTCTTCGGGTTGCCGAGATAGAGCTCGGCGCGGATGTTCGCGTTGCGCAGTTCTGCAACCATCTTCTGGTAGTCGGCGACGCGGTCGCGGTCGAACACGGTGACGACCACGGGACCGAAGTCCGGCCGCGTGTCGAGTTTGCCGATCATCGTCAGCGCCGCCTGCAGCCGCGATACGCCGATCGAGAAACCGGTCGCCGGCACCGGCTCGCCGCGGAAGCGCGAGACGAGGCCGTCATAGCGCCCACCGCCGCCGACCGAGCCGAAGCGCACGGGGCGGCCCTTTTCGTCCTTGGTCTCCAGCGTGAGTTCGACCTCGTAGACGGGGCCGGTGTAATATTCGAGGCCGCGCACGACGGAAGGATCGATGACAATTCGATCCGGCCCATAGCCCGATCCCGTCACCAGCTTGCTGATCGCGTCGAGTTCGTCGCGGCCTTCCTGCCCGATCTTGCTGTCGCCCAGCCGCGCATCGATCTCCGCGCCCTGCTCGATCGCACCAACGACCAACGCGATGTCGTCCGCCTTGAGATCGGCCCCCTTGGTGAAATCGCCCGACTCGTCTTTGCGGCCCTCGCCAAGCAATTGCTGCACGCCTGAAATGCCGAGCCGATCAAGCTTGTCGATCGCGCGCATCACGGTCAGCCATTGTCCGTCATCGGCAATACCGAGCGCATCGCGCACGCCGTCGAGCACCTTGCGGTTATTCACCTTCACCACATAGGAGCCACGCGGAATGCCGAGCGCTTCCATCGTGTCCGCCGCCATCATGCACATCTCGGCGTCGGCCGCCGGTGAAGCGGAGCCCACCGTATCGGCGTCAAACTGCATGAACTGGCGGAAGCGACCGGGGCCCGGCTTTTCGTTGCGATAGACGTAACCGGCGCGGTAGCTGCGATACGGCTTTGGCAGCGCGTCGAAATTTTCCGCGACATAGCGCGCCAGCGGCGCGGTCAAATCGTAGCGCAATGAAATCCACTGCTCGTCGTCGTCCTGGAACGAGAACACGCCCTCGTTCGGCCGGTCCTGGTCGGGCAGGAATTTGCCGAGCGCGTCGGTGAACTCCATCGCCGGCGTCTCCACCGGCTCAAAGCCGTAGCGCTCGTAGACCTCGCGGATTTTCTCGACCATCTGGCGCGTGGCCGCGATTGCGGCCGGGCCACGATCTTCCAACCCGCGCGGCAGGCGCGCCTTCAATTTCTGCGGTTTTTTCGGTTTCTCGGCCATGGCGGCTAGGTACCAGCCGAGGCGCGGCAGGGCAACCCGGGCCGATGCATCGGGAAGCGCCGCCGCCTTTTCTCCGGACCGAATTTAGGGGGATTCCATCCTGGCCCGAAGCGCATCGGCGTCAGCCTTCGGCATTGATTTCAGGAGCGGTTTGATGGTCTCACCGCCGACGATCTTGTCGTTGCGCATGAACATCCAGTCCGAGATGTCGGCTTCCTTGAACTCAGCCGCGTCGCCGGCCTTCTTGCCGGGCAGATCACGCGGTACATTGGCGAACTTTCCCGAATAGCGACCGTCGCCGATCTTCTTCACATCGGCCATCCAAATGTGCTCGTGACCGCTTCCCGGTTTGGGAAAGCGCGCCTTGAGGGAATGACCGGTCTCCGACGGTTTTGGGGCATCGTAGGAGGCCCAGAACGCCGGCAGCGTCCCCCTCGCCTTTGCGATGGCAGCATTCATTTCCGGATTGCCGGAGCTGACGTCGATCACTGGGGAGCGGTCCTGGGCCCAGACGTTCCCCGTGGGGGAGCCGAGAACCGCGAGGGCCGCTGCGAAGGCGGCCGCCACGGCGCATTTGGAGCATGTCGAGAGGGCTGAGGTCATTGTCACCATTTCACGAACCGATTTCTATCCACAATCCGGCAAGTTGGTCGCACAAAGGCGCTGAAGAGTTCACGGCCCCCCGCACAGGAAGAGGGCAAAGAGGAGTGCTACTCCGTGCCTTTTGATGCAAAGCGGCGGGACGCAGCCGCCAATCCAGGAACCACACTTTGCGCGCCGAATTACTCTTAGGTCCTCCAAAGGAGAGATCTATGAAGAAGCTTATCACCGTCGCCGTTCTTGCCCTCCTGTGCGGCTCGGTCTTTGCGCAGAACACCGGCCCCGCTCCGCAGACCGGCATGGAAAAGCCCGGAACGACGAGTGGCGCCAAGCCAGATGGTTCGATGGACACCACCGGCATGAGCGCCACCAAGGGCAATATCAAAAGGGACAAGGACGGTGCACCGGCCCCGAAGGGCGAGAAGAAGTAGGCCGTTCGCTTACGCGGCGAGCGCATCAGGCCAAATGTCCCTCTCCAGCAAGTGAAGACGAGAAGAGAGATCGGCCAAGCGAAAAAGCCGCGCCTTAGGCAGCCGCGGCCTTTCCCTTGGGCTGCACTTCGGCTGCGTAGTCCGCCATCAACTGCTCAGAGATCTTGCCGGGCGTGAACTTCCAGTTCGCGATCTCGCAGACCGGCGTCACTTCGGCGGCGGTGCCGGTGATGAAGCACTCGGTGAAGCCGTCGAGTTCTTCCGGCATGATGCGGCGCTCGATCACCTCGATGCCACGGCGCCTGGCGAGGTCGATCGCCGTGGCGCGGGTGATGCCGGCGAGGAAGCAGTCGGCGATCGGCGTATGGATCCTGCCATCCTTGATGAAGAAGATGTTGGCGCCGGTGCACTCGGCGACGCGGCCCTGCCAGTCCAGCATCATGGCATCGGCATAGCCGGCGCGCTCCGCCTTGTGCTTACTGATGGTGCAGATCATGTAGAGGCCCGACGCCTTGGCCATCGCCGGGGTAGTCGCCGGATCCGGCCGCCGGTATTCGGCCATGCACATGCGAACGCCCTTCAGCTTCTCGGCTGGCTCGAAATAGCTCGGCCAGTTCCAGGCAGCGATGGCGAGATGGATGGTGTTTGATGGCGCCGACACGCCCATCATCTCCGAACCGCGCCAGGCGATCGGCCGCAGATAGGCGTCCGGCAGATTGTTCTTGTCGATCACGAGCTGCTTGGCGACGTCGATCTCGGCGACTGAATAAGGAATCTCGAAATCGAGGATGTTGGCCGAGGCCTTCAACCGCTCGGAATGCGCGGTGCTCTTGAAGACCCTGCCGCCATAGGCGCGCTCGCCCTCGAACACGCAGCTCGCATAATGCAGGCCATGGGTCAGGATGTGGACGTTGGCGTCGGCCCACGGCACCAATTTGCCATCGTACCAGATGACGCCGTCGATCTTGTCGAACGAAACTCCCATGGTTTCCTCCTGGATTGGCATTGTTTCGATTGGCCGCACGCCAGCCTCGCGCGACTCGACGAGACGCGCGCTACCGAACGCTTAAAGTGATCTATCGCTTGAGCGGCGGAAGAATTCCGCCGCCGGTCACAGGACCTTTCTGACCCAGTCGTGCGGGTCCGCCGCACGGCCGTACTGGATATCGACGAGCTTCTTGCGCAGCCCCATGGCGACAGGGCCGGCGACGCCCCCGCTGATCTGGAAATCGCCGCTCGCCGAACAGACCTTGCCGATCGGCGAGATGACGGCCGCGGTGCCGCAGGCGAACGCCTCCTTCAGCTTGCCGCTGGCGGCATCCGCGCGCCACTGATCGATCGTGTAGAGCTCCTCGCGCACGACCGTGCCGGAATCCTTTGCCAGCGCGATGATCGAGTCGCGGGTGATGCCGGGCAGGATGGTGCCGAGCGGCGGCGTCGAGAGCGAGCCGTCGTCGAACACGAAGAAGACGTTCATGCCGCCGAGTTCCTCGATATAGCGGCGCTCGACCGCATCGAGGAAGACCACCTGATCGCAGCCGTGCTCGATGGCCTCGGCCTGCGCGCGCAGGCTCGCGGCGTAATTGCCGCCGCACTTGACGGCCCCGGTGCCGCCGATCGCGGCGCGCGTGTAGTTCTCCGACACCCAGATCGTCACCGGCGCCGGTCCGCCCTTGAAGTAGGAGCCGACTGGCGAAGCGATGACGGCGAAGATGTATTCGGCTGACGGCTTGACGCCGAGAAACACCTCACTCCCGATCATGAAGGGCCGCATGTAAAGGCTGCCCTCGCCTCCCGGTATCCAGGCGCTATCGATGCGCACGACTTGCTCGACCGCTTCGATGAACAGGGACTCGGGCACTGGCGCCATGGCCATGCGCTCGGCCGAATCGCGGAAACGGCGGGCATTGGCGTCGGGGCGGAACAGGTTCACGCCGTTGTCGCGCTTATAGGCCTTCAGGCCCTCGAAAATTTCCTGCGCGTAGTGCAGTGCGGCGGTGGCCGGATCGAGCGTGAAATTCGCGCGGGCCTCGACGCGCGCATCATGCCAGCCCTTGGCCTGATTGTAGCGGACGATCGCCATGTGATCGGTGAAAACCCGGCCGAAGCCGGGGTCGACGAGCCGTGCCGTGCGTTCCTTTTCGGAGGNTCGGGTTCGCCGCCGGCTGGATTTCGAATTTTAAGCTCATTTCCCTTGCTTCNCCGCTGTCGAAATCGGCGCGATTTGGCGCCGGCCTGCCTCTGTGGGCCTGCTGGCCTGATAAGGTCTGGACCTTCACCACCACGCGGCCGGTTCCTGCGCCGTCATGTCCGTGAGGACATGCTTTTGCGGGATGCCGAAGTCCAGTATGTTTGCCGAAATGCCGCTCGACAATCGCACGGTAGTTCAATTTGCGGCCGTTGCCGCCATCGTTGGCTTTTTCCGGCTGCCTGACACGTCACCAAGTTCGAAACGACTTAAAGTTTCGTCGTGGCTGGTAGTTTTGTAACATTGAACCCAAGATATGTCAACATGACTGACATAAATTTCTCAAGGGGCCCAACCAGCCCCGATTCGCAGGGGGCCACCAGCCCTGCCCCACGGCTTGGGGAATTGCGCTGGGACATTATCGAGCTGTTGTTCTTCGCCTACCGCGACTTCGTGGGCGACGCCGACCATGAGCTTGAGGCTTTCGGCTTCGGCCGCGCCCATCACCGGGTGATGCATTTCGTCTACCGCTATCCCGGCCTGAAGGTCGCCGACCTCCTGGACGTGCTGCGAATCACCAAGCAGTCGCTTGGCCGGGTGCTCAAGCAATTGCTCGACGAGGGCTACATCATCCAGAAGACCGGCAATAACGACCGCCGGCAGCGCCTTCTTTACGCCACCCCGAAGGGCGAAGCGTTGGTGGCAAAGCTCGCAGGGTTGCAGACCGACCGCATCACCCGCGCGCTCCGGGACATCAACCCCGAAGGCGTTGCGGCGATCGGCCAGTTCCTGCGCGCGATGATCGATCGCGACGACCCCGACAAGGTGTTGGAGGCGATCTTCGGGACTGGCAGCAAAAAGCCAAGGGAGTGATCGTGGCGCAAGCAGCAACCATGGCTACAGCCGCCGCGCGCGCGCCGCGGCAACTCGCCGACGACGCCCCGCATTTGCTCCTGGTCGACGACGACCGCCGTATCCGCGATCTGCTGTCGCGGTTTCTGTCCGGCGAGGGCTATCGCGTCACGACCGCGTCGAGCGCGACCGATGCGCGCTCCAAACTGCTCGGCCTGCATTTCGATCTCCTGATCCTCGACGTCATGATGCCCGGCGAAACCGGATT
Organism: Bradyrhizobium lablabi; assembly: GCF_001440475.1. Classification (GTDB taxonomy): domain Bacteria; phylum Pseudomonadota; class Alphaproteobacteria; order Rhizobiales; family Xanthobacteraceae; genus Bradyrhizobium; species Bradyrhizobium lablabi. Next base: position 36,364 of record NZ_LLYB01000037.1, read on the forward strand.
CGACCTGGCGCGGTTCATTCGCACCTCGTCCTCGGTGCCGATCATCATGCTGACGGCGCGCCACGAGGCGGAGGCGCGGATCGAGGGCCTGCAGATCGGCGCCGACGATTACGTCGCCAAGCCGTTCGAGCCGCGCGAGCTGATCCTGCGGATCGGCAATATCCTGAAGCGCTCCGCGCCGCCGCCGGTGGAAGCGCTGGAGCAGATCGCGTTCGGCCCTTACGTTTTCCATCTCGATCGCGGCGAGCTGCGCGAGGGCGAGGAGATCATTCACCTCACCGATCGCGAGCGCGAAATGCTGCGCATTCTGGCCAATAGCCCCGGAGAGACGGTGCCGCGCGCGGCGCTGACCGGCGGCGGCACGGTGAATGAACGCGCGGTCGACGTGCAGATCAACCGCCTGCGCCGCAAGATCGAGCGCGATCCCGCCAATCCGCTGTTCCTGCAGGCGGTGCGTGGCATCGGCTATCGCCTGGTTGCGTCGCCCTGAGCCAGCTATGAGTACGCTCGACACCGGCCTTACGTTCATCCGCAATGCGTCGCAACGCGTCTCCCGGGCCAATGGCTGGATGGGCAACGCGTTCAAGAGCTGGATGCCGACCGGCCTTTACGCCCGCGCGTTGCTGATCATGATCGTGCCGATGGTGATCCTGCAAACGGTCGTGGCGTTCGTGTTCATGGAGCGGCACTGGAACACGGTGACGCGACGCCTGTCGGCGGCGGTGGTGCAGGACATCGCCAGCCTGATCGACGTCTACAAGGCATTTCCGCAGGACAAGGACCGCGCGCAGTTGCGCCGCATCGGCCAGCGGCTGCAACTGGTCGTCGATTTCCTCCCCGTCGGCGACATGCCGCAACCCGGACCGAAGCCGTTCTTCTCGCTGCTCGACCAGACGCTCTCGGTGCAGCTCGGCCGCCAGATCGGCCGTCCGTTCTGGATCGACACCGTCGGCAAATCCAACCTCGTCGAAATCCGCATCCAGCTCGACGACGCCGTGATGCGGGTGTTCGCGCAGCGCAGCGCGGCCTATGCGTCCAATTCGGAGATCTTCATCTTCTGGATGCTCGGCACCTCGTCGATCCTGCTGATCGTCGCGGTGCTGTTCCTGCGCAACCAGATCAGGCCGATCCTGCGGCTGGCGGAGGCCGCCGAAAGTTTCGGCAAGGGACGCGAGGTGCCGAACTTCCGCGCCCGCGGCGCACGCGAGGTGCGGCAGGCGGCGCAGGCGTTTATACAGATGAAGGCGCGCGTCGAGCGCTCGATTGAGCAGCGCACCGCGATGCTGGCCGGCGTCAGCCACGATCTGCGCACCATCCTGACCCGCTTCAAGCTCGAGCTCGCGCTGATCGGCGACAGTCCCGAAGTCGACGGCATGCGCAAGGATGTCGACGAAATGGCCGGCATGCTGGAGGCCTATCTCGCCTTCGCGCGCGGCGACAGCGGCGAGATCGCGCAGCCGACCGATATGACGATGGCGCTGGAAGAACTGCGCAGCGATGCCGAACGCCACGGCCACACCGCGACGGTGTCATTCCACGGCCTGCCTGTGGTGACGGTGAAGCCGGCCTCGTTCAAGCGCTGCATCGCCAACCTCGTCTCCAACGCGGCGCGCCATGCCAACACGGTCGCCATTACCGGCCACCGCGATCATCGCTATCTGACTGTGACGGTCGACGACGACGGGCCGGGCATTCCCGCCAACATGCGCGAGGAAGTGTTCAAGCCGTTCCTGCGGCTCGACGATGCCCGCAACCAGGACGAAGGCGGCACCGGCCTCGGGCTCGCCATCGCCCGCGACATCGCCCGCTCGCATGGCGGCGACATCACGCTCAGCGACAGCCCGATGGGCGGCCTGCGCGCGGCAGTCAGGGTGCCGGTATAAGAAATGGAGGCCCCGTAGCCCGGATGGAGCGAAACGCAATCCGGGACAGGTCGATCGATTGAATCAGAAATCCCGGATTGCGTTGCACTCCATCCGGGCTACGACGCCTCACTTCTTCGGGATCAGCGCCTTCATCTTTTCCATGTCCTTGACGTTCATCTTCATGCCGCCGGGCATGATGATGTCGCCGGGCTTCTGATCGGCCTTGCAGGCGCCAACCCATTTGGCCTCGATCGTGCTGTTGCTGTCGCGCGCGGCGCCGGCCAGGCCACCTTCGCTCTTCGAACTCGTTTTCACGGTGTAGGCGGAATTGAAGTCGCCGATGATTTCGGCGCGTGACTTGACCGTGATGCCGCCAATGCCGCAGACGGAATCGGTGACATAGCCGCTCGCCGTCTTCTGGATGTCCTGCTTGGAGCAGATCTCCTTGGCCATCGGCGCCATGGCAGTGCTCATATCCTTGTCGGTGGTCTCGTCGGTGCACTGCTGCATCGTCATCTCGGGCACCGTGCCGCCGCTCAGCACCTTCATCTCCCACAGTCCGGCCTTGCGCATCGGCAATTCCACGGCAATGGCACCGCTAGCCGGCAACACGGCCAGCAAACCTATTGCCGAACAGGACACAAGAAGCAGTCGTCTCATCCGTGCGCTCCCCTGAGTTATTCAACGCTATCGTGCGCGCGCGAAGTGACACACGCTTTGCGTGGCGAAAACATGTCCAGCCGGGGAAAGCTTTGGAGGTCGTGCTCAGTAAAGCGTGCGCAGTGGCCGTTCAGCAGCACCATAGGGCACCCAGCGGCAGGCAAACGAAACATAGCCGCCGTAATTGGGCTGCACGCCGAGGAATTTCACCACCTTGCCGTAGCGGGCGCAGTGGTCGACTGCGAGCTGACGGGCATCGGCCTGCTGCGCGAGCGGGTAGGCGATGATGCCACCGGTGTCATTGCCCTTGAACGGCGGCACCGTGTCGATGTCGAACCACTGCGCCTGCGCCGGCGCCCCCGCCAGCATCCCGCCCATAACTACCAGGCCCATGGCAATCAGGCTCGCGGCCAGAATTCTTCGCATCGCAGACTCCATTTCGCTCGACGTCCACCATAGTGTGCGCCGATGGCCGTGAAAAGAATCGTTGCAGCACGGGGCGGACTTGGTCGTCAGGTGTTGCCGCGCTGCACTTGACCTTGTCGGGGCTTCGCGGCACCGTCCCCTGCGTTGGTTTACCGGCGGATTCCCCATGCGCAACCTGTTCAAATCCTTGAGAGCTCTCGGCCCGATGACGGCGGCGCTCGCCCTGCTGGCCTCCAGCCACGCCGCCCAGGCCGCCAACCCGTTGGAGCTGAATTTCGGCCTGTTCGGACCGAAATATGACGGCCGCGTCGCCGAATGCGAGCGGGCGCTGCCGACCATCGCGACGCAATTCCAGGAGAAGGAAGGCAAGTTCTGGAATTCGGCGCTGGTGATCACCGGCTTCGGCCGGATCCACGAAACCGCGTTTCGGCCCTGGCAGTCCGACAACATTCCGCGCCGCTACTGCAGCGGCGATGTGATGCTGAGCGACGGCAAGATGCGCAGCGTGCACTACTCGATCATCGAGGATGGCGGCTTTGCCGGCTTCGGCCAGGGCGTCGAATGGTGCGTGACCGGGCTTGACCGCAATTGGGCCTACAGCCCGGCCTGCAGGGCCGCCCGCCCCTGATCCCGGCGTTCGTTGGGCCAAGCCGGCCTGCCTGGATTCGGGATTCTCTAATTTTGTTCTTGAAATGTTCCGGCTCCCTGCTAGGCTCGCGGTAGTCCAGTAGAGGGGCGTTGGATGCACCGATTTGTTATTTCGCGACTTCTGATTTCGTTGGCGCTTGTTGCCGTCTCCGCCGGATTGGCGTCCGCCCAGGACCGCCGGCAGAACGCCCCGGGCGAGTTCGATTTTTACGTCCTGGCCCTGTCATGGTCGCCGTCCTTCTGCGAGGCGGCGGCCGAGCGCGGCAATAGCGGGCGTTCGCAGGTCCAGTGCAGCCGCCCCTATTCCTTCGTGGTTCATGGCCTGTGGCCGCAATATGAGCGCGGCTTTCCCGAATATTGCCAGCGGCCCTCCCCGCGACTCGATCGCAACATCATGACCTCGATGCTGGACCTGATGCCGGCGCCCGGCCTGATCTTCAACGAGTGGGACAAGCATGGCACCTGCTCCGGCCTCGGCGCCCGCGCCTATTTCGAAAGCGTCCGCAAGGCGCGCGCAGCGGTGAAAATCCCCGAGGAATTCCTCGAATTATCCGAGCAGAAAACCATCGCCCCCGGCGATCTCGAAGCCGCCTTCATCAAGGTCAACCCGGGCCTGAGCAGCTCGGCGATTTCGGTGGTCTGCTCGAGCCGCCGCCTGAGCGAGGTGCGGATCTGCCTGAGCAAGGACATGCAATTCCGCGCTTGCGACGAAATCGACCGTCGCGCCTGCCGCCGCGACGAGGTGGTGATGCCGCCGGTGCGGGGCGGCTGAATCCCCGCTTCCGTCATACTTGCCCAAGCATAGCAATCCGCCCTGCGCAGACTGGCTACACCTGTCTGCGTCCCGGCCATCCACGGCTTTTATTGTCGTCTGCAAGGCACGTGGATGGCCGGGCCCTTCTCCGCAAAGCTTGCGTCAGGCACGAATATCCGGGCTGCGAAGATCGCCGAAGCTCAGCCGGGCCGATCCATTGCTGCCGAGATTGAAAACAAGGGAATCGTCCGAGCCTTTGAAGTTTACAGTGGTCCGAGGTGACGATGACATCATTCGGCGAATAACCACTGATCGCGAAATCAACGCCGGCGCCGGCATGAAATGACCGATTGCAAATTTACCTCCGGTGACTCCGGCATCTCACCAATTCAATTGGAGACGTCATCCCGCCGCTCGCCGCCTTGACAACATGGGTTACTTTCCTCGTCCCAATGTCGTAACTCCTCCCACCATGAACTACCGACACGCCTTTCACGCCGGCGGCTTTGCCGATGTCATCAAGCACATCGTGCTGGTGCGGATGCTGACTTACCTGCAGGAAAAGCAGGCGCCGTTTCGCGTCATCGACACCCATGCCGGCGCCGGGCGCTACGATCTCACCGGTGAGGAGGCGCGCCGCGGCGGCGAATGGCTGACCGGCATTGCACGGGTGATGCAGGCGCGGTTTTCGGAAAGCGCGCTGCCGCTGGTCACCCCCTACCTCGATATCGTCAGGGCATTCAACCCGCCGGGCAAGCTCGAAGCCTATCCCGGATCGCCCTTGATCGCCCGCGCGCTGCTGCGGCCGCAGGACCGTCTGACAGCCTGTGAAATCGAGCCTGGAGCCCGCCGGCAACTGGTCGATGCGCTGCGCCGCGACAGCCAGGCGCGGGTGGTCGATCTCGACGGCTGGACCGCATTGCCGGCCTTCGTACCCCCCAACGAGCGGCGCGGTCTGGTGCTGATCGATCCCGCGTTCGAGCAGAAGGACGAGTTCGAAAGGCTGGGCGGCGCATTCGCGGAGGCCTACGCGAAATGGCCGACCGGCAGCTATCTGATCTGGTATCCGGTGAAGAGCCGTCGCGCCACCGATACGCTGGCGCGGCTGGTCGCAGGCGCTGCCGCAGCCAGTAAGCCGGCCGGGAAATGTCTGCGGCTCGAATTCAGTGTCGCTCCACAGGAGGCTGGCGGCCCGCTTGCCTCCACCGGACTTTTGATCGTCAATCCGCCATGGACGCTTGCGGGTGAATTGAAGACAATTCTACCCGAACTCGAAAAACCGCTCGGCCAGGGCGGGGCCGGCCGGTTCAGGGTGGAGACACCCAAGCCTTAAGAGTTACGCCTAAAGCGCCCAGCCATGAGCGAAAAGTGCGAATGGACCGTAGGCAATTTACGCGAAACAGTATTATGCTCAAGCCGTTGGGACTGGCTTTACGTTCCGCTTCCGCGAATGGTTGCGGCGGAGTGATCAAGGCCGAATAAAAATCCAGGCCGATCGGCGGCATTGATCCCGATCAACCTAGGTGGCCAAGCTTCCGGCAGTGAATGTCCGGTCGGCCGATACGCGAGGTACGCGTAGGGGCAGAGCAATACGGGGGAGGAGTTTCCCGATGGCCATGACTGGAACAGTCAAGTTCTTCAACGGAGAACGCGGCTACGGCTTCATCAAGCCCGATGATGGCGGCCGCGATGTGTTCGTTCACATCACTGCCGTCGAACGGGCCGGATTGAAGGATTTGACTGAAGGGCAGCGCATTACGTTCGAGGTCGAACCGGACAAGAAGGGCAAAGGCCCCAAGGCGGTCAACCTGGTGATTTCATCGTGAGCTGACGCTCACGCGGAACGCGGACTGAATTCTTGCTGCGAAGACGACGCTGGGCATGACCCCGCCGCCCAGAGCGTTGGGATTCGCGATGCGACGCGCACCCCAGCTTGAAAGCAAAAAAATCCCGGCGACTTGCTGCCGCCGGGAGATGGTAACTGTCAGTTTCTTGTTCTCAGAAGCGATAGTTCACGCCGGCCCGTATCAAGCCGAACCGGTAGCCGTTTGACGCACCTGTAATGACGAAATTGCTGTTGGCCAGATCGACATAGAGATATTCGATCTTGGCGCTCCAGTTCCTGTCCAGGCCCACCTCGGCGCCGGCGCCAAGCGTCCAGCCGGCATTGGTATGGGATTCCGTCAGACCGAACGTGGAGGCGCGCAGTTCACCGAAGGCGAGACCGCCGGTGCCGAAGAACAGGACGTTGTTGAACGCATACCCGGCGCGGCCGCGAACCGTACCGAACCAGGGATTGGAAAACTTCCACGGCGCGAAGGTTTCTTCGGCGCCGGTCGCCTGAATGTCGCCTTCGAGGCCGAACACCCACGGTCCGTTCTGCCAATTATAGCCGGCCTGGACGCCGCCCACGAAGCCGGACGGCTTGCTCGGATTGTTCGCGACCGAACCCCAGGCATAGCCGAGGTTGCCGCCGAGATAGGGGCCGGCCCAACTATAGGCGTCGTACCGCTGGTTGCCGGTATACATGCGTCCGTAATTGAGGTCGGCCGCCTGCGACGACATCGTCCAGCCTGCAGCGATCAGCGCCAGCGCGCCCGACACCACCTTGCTCATCACGCAACTCCACGCAACACCGCGACCCTGCCGGTCGACGAGACCGGCCTGGTTACGGAACTCCACTTTTTTCGCTAAGATTTATCGAGAGTTTTAAGTTAAAGGGTTGTTAAGTCGAGTTACTTGCCCGCTCATCATTCTTAAGAATGCGTTACCGGCGCCCCTCCCCGCGAGCAGCACCACAAGCGCTGGCGATGCTGCCCTGCAGCGCATAATTTAGGCCCCATGGATCACGATTCTACCGACCAGCCGAAGCCTCCGCGCAGGGCGCGGCGGGGTTCCCAGCCGGATTTGCCGCCACAGGACCTGACCGCCGCCGACGTCGATCCCGCGACATCAGCCGCCGAGGAGGACGACGAGGCGCGCCTGCCGGAAGCGCCCGAAGAGCCTGCCGGGGCGATCGCCGAAGGCCCGCTGGCGATCGGCCACACGGCCATCGAGAACGCGGTGCGGCTGGCGCCGACCTCGCCTGGCGTCTACCGCATGCTCAATGCTGCCAGCGACGTGCTTTACGTCGGCAAGGCCAAGAACGTCCGCAAGCGGCTGTCGTCCTATGCCCGCGTCAACGCGCCCTTGCCGGCGCGCATCCTGCGCATGATCGCGGCGACCGTGACGGTCGAGATCGTCTCCACCACCACCGAGACCGAAGCGCTGCTGCTGGAAGCCAACCTGATCAAGCAGCTGCGGCCGCGCTTCAACGTGCAACTTCGCGACGACAAGTCGTTTCCCTATATCCTGATCACCGGCGACCATTGGGCGCCGCAGATCCTCAAGCATCGCGGCGCGCAAACCAGGCCCGGACGATATTTCGGGCCGTTCGCCTCCGCCGGCGCCGTCAACCGCACCATCACGGCGCTGCAGCGCGCGTTCCTGATCCGCTCCTGCACCGACGGTTTTTTTGAAAGCCGCACGCGGCCCTGCCTGCTCTACCAGATCCGTCGCTGCTCGGGTCCCTGTACCCGCGAGATCGACTTTCCCGGCTATAGCGAGCTAGTGCGCGAGGCGAACGACTTTCTCTCCGGCCGCAGCCACGCCGTGAAGCAGCTGCTCGCCGCCGAGATGGAGAAGGCATCCACCGAACTCGAATTCGAGACCGCCGCGCTGTATCGCGACCGTCTCGCCGCGCTGTCGGCGATCCAGTCGCAGCAAGGCATCAATCCGCGCACCGTGGAAGAAGCCGATGTGTTCGCCATCCATCAGGAGGGCGGCTATTCCTGCGTCGAAGTATTCTTCTTCCGCACCGGACAGAACTGGGGCAATCGCGCCTATTTCCCGCGCGCGGAGAAATCGTTCACGCCGGAGGAAGTGCTGGCCTCGTTCCTCGCGCAATTCTACGACGACAAGCCGCCGCCGAAACTCATCCTGCTCTCGCATGAGATCGACGAATGCCAGTTGCTGGCCGACGCGCTTTGCGTGAAGGCCGGCTACAAGGTCGAAGTCTCGGTGCCGAAGCGCGGCGAGAAAAAGGAATTGGTCACGCATGCGCTGACCAATGCGCGCGAGGCGCTTGGCCGCAAGCTCGCCGATACGGCGACGCAGAGCCGGCTGCTGGAATCGATAGCCGCCACGCTCGGACTGCCGCAGGTGCCCAAACGCATCGAGGTCTACGACAACAGCCACATCCAGGGCACCAACGCCGTCGGCGCGATGATCGTGGCGGGGCCGGATGGCTTCATCAAAAACCAGTATCGCAAGTTCAACATCAAGTCCGAGGGACTGACGCCCGGCGACGACTACGCAATGATGCGCGAGGTGCTGGAGCGGCGCTTCAAGCGGCTGTTGAAGCCGCCGGAGGGCGACGCGGCCCAAGGAAAAACTGGAGCGAAAGCCGACGACGATTCGTTCCCGCAATGGCCCGACCTCGTCATCATCGACGGTGGCCGCGGCCAGCTCAACGCCGTCAGGGAGATTTTTGGGGGCCTGGGACTGACCCAGGTCTCGCTGATGGCGGTGGCAAAAGGCCCGGACCGCGATGCCGGACGGGAGACCCTGTTCATGCCCGACCGCGAGGCCATCAAGCTCGAACCGCGCGATCCCGTGCTGTATTTCATCCAGCGGCTGCGCGACGAGGCGCATCGCTTCGTGATCGGCTCGCACCGTAAACTGCGGAAAAAGGACATCAGGGAAGCCGGTTTGCAGGAAATCCCGGGCATCGGCCCGTCACGCAAACGTGCCTTGCTGCACCACTTCGGAACGCTGAAGGAGATCGAGCGCGCCTCGATCGCGGACCTCGGCAAGGTTCCAGGCGTTAGCGCCGAAAGCGCCCGCAAGATCTTCGAGTTTTTCCATGCTCAGGCGGGTTAAGGGGACTTCCAGTCGAAGGGCATGTCATTTGGGCGTCGCCTGCGACAGATGATCTAGGCCCGCACGGTTGACCTTCACGTTCCAGCGGTATTGGTAAGACGGATGAACATCGCAACAGCCAAAGGGCAGACCAAGACCCTGTCCCTGCCGAATATCCTGACCTACGCCCGCATTGCCGCCATTCCGGTGGTGGTCGGCTGCGTTTTCGCCCAGTCCATCCTGGACGGCCCGCTGTGGCTGCGCTGGGTGGCCTTGGCCGTCTTCATTGCCGCTGCGGTGACGGACTACCTCGACGGCTACTATGCGCGAATCTGGGACCAGCAATCCGCTTTCGGCCGGATGCTCGATCCGATCGCGGACAAGCTCCTGGTGGCGTCCTGCCTCCTGATGCTGGCAGCCGACAGCAGCATCCATGGCTGGACGCTTTGGGCCGCCATCGTGATCCTGTGCCGCGAGATCCTGGTCTCTGGCTTGCGGGAATATCTCGCGGCGTTGCGGGTCAGCGTCCCCGTGACCAAGCTGGCGAAATGGAAGACCACCATCCAGCTCGTCGCGATCGGCTTCCTGATTGCCGGCGAGGCCGGCGAGCAGATTCTGCCCGCGACCACCCTGATCGGCATCGTCCTGTTGTGGATGTCCGCGATCTTCACGATTTACACCGGCTGGGACTATTTCCGCGCCGGCATCCATCACCTCATCAAGGAGGATGAGGGATGAGGGTCAAATATTTCGCGTGGGTGCGCGAGCGGGTCGGCCTCGCCGAGGAAACCGTCGAGCCGCCGGCCGACGTGCGCACGGTGAGCGATTTGATCGGCTGGCTCTCCAGCCGCGGCGAGACCTACGCCCACGCCTTCGAAAAGCCGAAGGTGATTCGCGCCGCGATCGACCACGCCCATGTCAGGCCGGACGCCGCGATCTCGGGCGCGCGCGAGATTGCATTCTTCCCGCCGATGACCGGCGGTTGATCTTTACCCATGTCCGTCACCGCGACCATTCGCATCCAGGAAGCCGATTTCGACGCGGCGCAGGAGATCGCGGCGCTCACCAAAGGTCGCACCGATATCGGCGCTGTCGTCACCTTCAGCGGCATTTGCCGCGGCAGCGAAAACGGCGAACCGATCGCGGCGCTGACGCTTGAGCATTATCCCGGCATGGCGGAAGCCGAGATCGGGCGCCACGCCGATGAAGCGCTGTCGCGCTGGCCGTTGCAGGGCCTCACCATCATTCACCGGTTCGGCCGCATCGCGCCGGGCGAAAACATCGTGCTGGTGGTGACGGCGTCACCGCATCGCCAGGCAGCCTTCGAAGCAGCGGAATTCCTGATGGACTACCTCAAGACCAACGCGCCGTTCTGGAAGCGCGAGGAAAGCAAAAAAGGCACCAGCTGGATCGAAGCGCGCGACCATGACGACGCGGCCGCGGCGCGCTGGACCAAATCCTGATGGCCAGACGTGCGAAACCGGCGGCGAAGCGCAGCGCCAGCCAGATGAAACTGCCCAAGGTCGGCGTGGGCGAATTGCTGACGCTGCTCGATTTCGTCCGCTATGCCGTCAGCCGCTTCGTCGAAGCCAGACTGGTATTTGCACACGGCACCACCGATCCGGTGGCGGAAGCGGCCTTCATCGTCTGCGAGGCGCTGCACCTGCACCCCGACCAGTTCGAGAGTTTCGCGACCGCGCGGGTCTCGGCGGCTGAAGGCAAAAAGATCCTCGATCTGATCGCGCGCCGCGTCACGACGCGAAAGCCCGCCGCCTATCTCGTCAACAAGATCTACATGCGCGGCCTGCCCTTCTATGTCGACGAGCGCACCATCGTGCCGCGCTCCTTCATCGGCGAATTGCTGGACCAGCATTTCGGCGGCGACGGCGACGACGAGGCCGGTTCGCTGCTCGCGGACGCCGGCGCGGTGGAAAGCGTGCTCGACCTCTGCACCGGCTCGGGCTGCCTTGCCATTCTGGCCAGCCGGAATTTTCCGAATGCCGCGGTCGACGCGGTGGATATCTCAAAGGACGCGCTCGAAGTCGCCGCGCGCAATGTCGGGGATTACGGGCTTGAGGATCGCCTCACGCTGTACCGCGGCGACCTGTTCAGGCCGCTCAACGGCAAGCGCTACGACCTCATCATTTCCAATCCGCCCTATGTCGATGCGCAAGGCATGGCCGACCTGCCGCGCGAATGCCGCGCGGAACCGAAACTCGCCTTCGACGGCGGCGCCGACGGTCTCGATATCGTCCGTCGCATCCTCGACGAGGCGTCCGCGCACCTGACACCGCAGGGCGGGCTGTTGTGCGAGATTGGCCGCTGCCGTCCGCAGCTCGAAGCCGCCTATCCGCACCTGCCGCTGCTCTGGCTCGATACCGAGGATTCCGAGGGCGAAGTGTTCTGGATCGCCGCAGCGGACCTCTGAATTTGCTGCAGTTGCGCGCAAATATCACGGCGCGCCGACGTTCCCGTATCGCGGCGAAAATGATAGTTTGGCGCTAGCCCAACGCCCCAGACATCAAGAGGCCGCCCATGCTGGACAAGAGCCCCCGCCCCACCGGCGTCAACGTTCCGAACGATCTCGCCGCGCACTGGATGCCGTTCACCGCGAACCGGGCGTTCAAGAAGAACCCGCGGCTGCTCGCCGGTGCCAAGGACATGCACTATTTCACCGCCGACGGCCGCAAGCTGATTGATGCTGCCGCGGGCATGTGGTGCACCAATGCCGGTCACGGCCGCGCGCAAATTTCGGACGCCATCGCCAAGATGGCCGCGACGCTGGACTATGCGCCGCCATTCCAGTTTGGCATTCCGCAGGCGTTCGAGCTTGCAAGCCGCATCGCCGAGCTGGCGCCGAAAGGCCTCGACCACGTCTTCTTCTGCAATTCCGGCTCGGAGGCGGCGGATACCGCACTGAAGATCGCGCTCGCCTATCACCAGATCAACGGCCAGGGCGGCCGTTCACGCCTGATCGGCCGCGTGCGCGGCTATCACGGCGTCGGCTTCGGCGGCACGGCCGTCGGCGGCATCGTCGGCAACCGCAAGATCTTCGGCTCGCTCCTGGCGGGCGTCGACCATCTGCCGGCGACCTATGACCGCGAGAAGCAGGCGTTCACCAAGGGAGAGCCGGAATACGGCGCGCATTTCGCCGATGCGCTGGAGGACCTCGTCAACCTGCATGGCGCCAACACCATCGCCGCCGTGATCGTCGAACCGATGGCAGGGTCGACCGGCGTGCTGGCGGCGCCGAAGGGTTACCTCAAGCGGCTGCGCGAGATCACCCAGAAGCACGGCATCCTCCTGATCTTCGACGAGGTGATCACCGGCTTCGGCCGGCTCGGCTTTGCCTTTGCCGCCGAGCGCTACGGCGTGCTGCCGGATATGATCACCTTCGCCAAGGGCGTCACCAATGGTGCAGCCCCGATGGGCGGCGTGCTGGTGCGCGACACCATCCATGACGCCTTCATGACCGGACCCGAGCACATGGTCGAGCTGACCCATGGCTACACCTATTCGGCACATCCGCTCGCCTGCGCCGCGGCCCTTGCCACACTCGACATCTACCGCGACGAGAAGCTGTTCGAGCGGGCCAACGCGCTCGAATCCAAGTTCGCCGACGCTGTGATGTCGCTGAAGGGCCAGCCCAACGTGGTCGATATCCGCACCATCGGTTTGACTGCCGGCATCGACCTTGCGCCGTCGGCGGACGGGGTGGGCAAGCGCGGCTTTGCCGGGCTCAACAGCGCCTTCCACGACAATGACATCATGCTCCGCGCCGTCGGCGACACGCTGGCGCTGACCCCACCCTTGATCGTCACCGAGGACCAGATCGGCGAAATCGTGGACAAGGTCGGCAAGGTCATCCGCGCGGTCGGGTAGCGGCTGCATCGGGCCTGACCCGGTAGGAACATTCGAAACCAGCCCGCGTTCACTCCAGCGGCGGGAAGCGATCATGCTTCCGCCGGTTGAGGGATGCGGACATGCTCGCGCCTTCGAGCAGCTTGCTGCGCGCCGGGATGGAACTGAAGCTGAACCAGGTCAAACTGGCGACGCGATCCTATCTCCGCGACCGCACCGATCAGGCGACCTCGACGATCACTTCCTATGCCATCGCCGCCGGCCTGTTCGCCGCAGCCGGCATTTTCATGATCGCTGCCTGCCTTGTCGGCATCACCGCGCTGTTTCGCTGGATCGAGATCCATTACGGGCAGTTCTGGGCTTTCGGCGCGGTCGGCGCCTTGCTGGCGATGATCGCCGCAATTTGCGCGGGGCTTGCTGCCGTTAAACTCAGGCAAAAGACGCCGCACTTCCCCTCGCTCGCCAGCCGCCTGCGCGTGGCGGTCAAGGCCAGTCCGCTCAAACCCGACCAGATCGGAGCCGCGAGGGACTCCGCCAGGTCGATCCTGCAGGCGCCTCCGGCACCGCCAGCGAGCAGGCGCGACAGGCGCCGGTCGCCCGCAAGGGACAACAGGCATTTGCAGGCCGGCCTTATCCTGATGGCGACCTTGCTGGGCTTGGCGGCAACGCGACGGCGATGGCAGGCGCGCCAGATGGACATCTGACGGTTGAACGCTGCCTTACGGCGCCGCTCTCGGTTTTCAGTTCCGGCCGTGTCCAAAGAACACTAGCTCTGCGAATCAACATTGGTGCTAAGGTTGCAGCGCTTGGGACAGCGCAAGTTCGACGATGCCTGAAACTTCCGTGTTTTCCCGGATAAGACCAGTTCGGACCTGAGGGCGTAGCGCGCGACATGATTCGCATTTCGACGATTTTCATCGCCATCTGCATGGTGCTGGTTGCAGCCTCCCTCGGCCTCGTCCTGCATGCGGTGGCGGGTTTCAGCGGCACCGAATCCGCGATCGTAGCGCTGACCGCGTTGACCTTTCTGATCCTCTACAACGCGGTGTCGATGCGGCTGCGCGATCGCTCCGACGTCGGCGGCCAGATCGCAGATCTTTCCCGCGGCACCGCCGACCTTGCGCGTCAGGTCGCCGAGTTCGGCCGCCGGCTCGCCGCCGTCGAGGGCCGCCTGGTGTCGGCGAACTCCGCAAGCTCCGACCGCATCCAGGCCGTGGTCGGCGAGATCAGCGAACTCGGCATCCTGGTCAAGCAACTGGCCGTCTCGGTGGCGAGCCATGAGGATCTGTTGGCTGCAGGTGCAGCGGCCGCAGCCCACGCCCCGCCGGCCCGGCCGGATCCCGAACCGGCGGTTGCCGCCGA
>NZ_LLYB01000038.1:0-5147 GCF_001440475.1 Bradyrhizobium lablabi
GGCCAGCAGGCCGCCGATCGCAGCCGCGTCCATCGTCTCAGGCCGCGGCGGGCCCTGCCGCAGCGCCTCGGCCGCGAAGCGCGCCGCCGCGTGATTGCGCGCCAATGTCGCGATACGCAGCAGCCGCTGCGGCTGGGCATCCCACAGCGCGGGAAACGCTTCCTCGCGCTGCGCCGGCTCACGCGCCCCGATGTGGCGATGCGTCAGCGCGTTGGGATTGAACCGGCTGGTGCCGGCCATTTCATGCAGCAGGTGGCTGACGCTCCAGACCCGACTTAGCGCCTCGCTGGCATGGGGGGCGGGCTGAAAGCGGCCGTCGATGCGGACATACTCGGTCCATGTCGCCGGCTTGATGCCGTCGGCGTCGGTGAAAGCGAGGAGGAGCTCGCTCGCCATCGCCGTGAAGGCGTCCTGTCCGAGTTCGGCGCGCTTGCGCAGCATGCGCCAGGCGCGCCGCTTGAAGTAGAGCAGGGTCTGGTCGGACAGCGCGATGCGTGGAGAAGCACTCCGCAATTCCTCGCTGAGCTTCAGCGCCTGGCGCGAACCGGGCACCCAGACGTGGTCGTTATAGACGCGGCCGCGACGGTACATCGGCGTCGCCAGCTCGAACTGCCGTGCAGTTGCGGCGAACAGCGGGCCGTCGTCGGTGAGGTCGGCATATTTGAACAGGCGCCGCAGCACCTGAACAAAGGGCGGGCGTGGGGTCATCGCGCGCACCGCCGCGAGCAGCGTCTTGCGCGCCGCGCCGTCGGCGAGCGCATGGTGGGCGAGCGCGATGAGGAACTGATTGGCGAAGCCCGGATGCGCCGAGCTCGCCGCCAGCAGCGTCTGCAGCAGCCCCGCGCCGTCGCCGTTCGTCAACGCCATCTCGATGTCGCGTGTCGCCGCGATATCCGTCGTTCGCGGCAACGACAGGCGTGGCGGCGGCCGCCGCTCGCCCATCAGTTCGCTCGCCAGCGCATAGGCCGCATAGTCGCGTGTCACGACACTGACATTGAGGTCGGCGCAGCCGCGCAGCAGATCGACGGCATCAGCACCGCCACAACGCGCCAGCGCATACACCAGGCTGTAACTTGCGTTCGCGGCGCCGACCTTCTCGGCGATGGCGGCGAGTTGGGGATAGGCGGGGGTCAGCCGAATCACGCCGAGGCGCCAGAACAGGCGGTCGCGTTCCTTGTCGGGCCACGCACCACGCGCACAGATCGCGAGCTTTTTTAGCAGCTCCGTGTCGCGTCCATTGGCAGTGGCGGCCGTGTCGAGAACCGCAGGCTGCGGTGCGTCGCCGTCGACGCGGCGATAACCATCGTTGATCTTGGACACCACGACACTGTCGAACAGCTTTTCGGCGTTCGCGCGGGTGACCGGCGACGAAGTCTTCGTTCCGTCCCTTAACGACGTGCCGCGACGGCCATATCTGAAATTGACGAGATAGCGTGCGTCGTCTGGGCGTTCGAGATCGACCAGATCGACTTCATAGATTTTGTCAGACCTGCCCTCCTTCATCCAGAGGCGAACGGAACGAACGACTTTCATGCACGACCCTGGATTGTCGGGGCGGCCAACATGGCAAGACGGGCGCGCCGGGTCAATGGCGATTGGTGCAACGGAATATGGCGATGCTGTCGGTCGCAGGCTGTGGAATGACGACGTCGCCGGTTTGGCCCATCAGCGATTTGCATTGCGCCGGTATTGGCGGAAAAGCCAAGATCAAGCGCGCCTCACGCAAGCGCCCTGATCCATGGGGTATTGCAAACGTCATCTCCGCCCTCCGAGCGCACCACCCCACACTTGGCGTTGAAATCTCAGAATTTTTTCCGCCGGCGCGGCGCTCAATCATCATCCTCTGCGATGAACGCGCTATAGCTCAGAAACTCTCCAAGCCAGATCTCGAAATCTGCGGAGAGCTGGCGAACCGATGGCGGATGGGATTCGTGAGCGTAGTAGTAGATGGGATACTCGCCGTCGCGCAAACCACGCGAAACGTCCCAAAGCACTTGGTCGCCATCCGCCTCCATGAAAAACTCTGCAAAACAGAGCATGCCCTGACTTGGGGGCGGCCAGCCCCCCCCTTGCGGGCGATGCTCTGTCGCTGCTGCGCCGTCAACTCCTCCAGTCGGGGGAAGCTGTGGAAGAATGGATGCTGCGGGCCGAATTGGATGACGCCACCCAACAGCCAGAAGCCGCGAGCGCACTGAAGCAACCGCTTGTAGGATGCCGGCAGCGGCACTCCGCACTGGGCTTCGATCTCCGCTATCTCCGCGTCTGTCGCAGGTGGCAGAATCTGCTCAATCTCCGCACCATTGCGCTCCGTCAGCGCACGATAGAAATCAGGGAAGTCCTTCTGGAATCTCTGAGGCACACAAACTCCCTCTCTGTTGTGCGGCACAAAGTCGTCGGCTTTCGGGGATGATGCTGCCGTGCGAGCATTGCGACATCGAGGCGAGGTTTTGACCCAAAGCTGACGAATTTGCGAAGTAGACAGCACTACGGTGGCACGTCAGGCTCGCACCGAGCTGGACGGCTCAAGAAACGCAGACCGCAATGCTCAGCCAACATGTTGCGAAGCTCGGCAGGGCCGTGTGCTTGTGCCTCTTCGTCGGAGGCAACACTGCTACGGCGGCTGACTGCGGCCCAAAGGTCGAGGCCGAATTTCAGAGGCTCCGAACGTCGGGAAGGGCATACCGTATTGAAACGGTAGTCGACGGCGATCAACAAGGACGGACAGAGATCTTCGAGTTTGTTCCGCCCGATCGGATGCGCCTGCGGTATCGTTTCAAGGAAGGCGACGACTGGGCTGAGTTTGTTCGGGTGGGCGGTCGAGTCTGGGATCACGAGAAAGAGTTGCCTGGCGAGCTGGCCAACTTGTTCGATGAACAGACGGAACGTCTTGGGCGGCCTCTTGGTGCGTTGGAATGTCTTGGGCCGGTCAAGTTTTCTGGCAAGACCTACACGGGCTATCGAACCCATCAGTTGCAGTTCCTATTGAGTACGGTCCGAACTGCCGAGCGGCGAGCTTACTGGCGCACGGTTCTCGTCGATCGGAAGACGGGGGCGTTGGCCCACGAAATGGCTACGCTCGAGAGGCAGCTGAGCAAGCCGAAATGGTGGAAGCGCTACACCTACCCCGACGACATTGCGATCGACCCGCCTAAGCAGTGAGGCTGCCGCGTTCAGCGCTTAGCGATCTCGACGAGCCTGAAGCAGCATCGCCCATCACTGCGGCAATGATACCAGCAGCCAGGCGCCGGCGGCCACACATGCAATGCCGGCAGCGCGTGCGATCCATCGTCCGGCGGGCGTAAGTTTCTCCAGAAGGACCAGCAGCGCCAAAAGCGCAATCCAGAGCACGTTCATTACCCCGGCTACGAACAAAAGCGCCATCAAAAGCCAGCAGCAGCCGACACAATAGCCGCCGTGCCGAAAGCCCAGCAGCAGGCAGCCTCGCGGGTCGTCGCGAAAGCCGCCATGGCGCATCAGGAACAGAAACGGCGACTGGCATTGGGCGAGACAGATGTCCTTGAGCGGTGTCCATTGATAGACCCCCGCCGCGATCAGCACGATTGCGCCGAGCAGGTTGCTGGCGATCGCCATCCGGGAATCCAGCAGGGCTGTCCGGTCGATCGCCCATTGGAGAAGGGTTGCTGCCAGCGAAAAGCCGCTCCAGGCGAGGAGATAACCGGCCGCAAACCAGCCGGTCGCGGCAAACGGCTTGCCTTGCGCTTTCGCTTGTCGACCGACGCGGGCGTACAGGAGGATCATGGGCGCTGCAGAGGGAGCCATCATTCCGACCATCATCACCGCCCACATCAGGAACACATACGCGAACTCGAGCGCTCGCCACGGCTCGTTGGCCGGCAACATGAGTCCGATCCCGGCCATACGGAACCCGGTCATGTCCATGCCGCCCATGTCCATGTCGTTGGCGAGCCAGAGCGTATAGCCCCATGCCAGCGCGGCAATGATCCCGATCGCGCCGCCGACGATCCAGCGATCGCGGCGCAGCACGGTTTCCAGGGTGCTGTCGGTCATTTGCAATTGACGTTACCGGCCTCGTCGCAAGGCCGTAGCAGGAGCTGCATCACGCCTGGTTCGACCAGCGGATCGGCGCATAGAGGCCGTTCTTGCCGGAATTGTCCCAGCGCATGCCATGATCGCTGAACGTATTGCCGGCGGCGCCGACTGCCATCACCATGTTGTCGGGGCTAACCGGATGGCCGATGTTCGCCCACATTTCCCCGCTCGGATGCATCGTCGGCAGCGGATCGACGGACATGTGCAGAATGCCAGGGATCTCCGCGGACCGCGTCTTGCCGTCGATGCGGAATGTGATCGGGACCTTGCGCACCCCCAGGTTCTTGCTGATCAGCGGTGTGAACGCGGCCATCGGACCACCGGCGGCGCCCGTGAAAATCGCAGCCAGAGCCTCGGTCTGCTTATCGTCGGCGCGCTGATCGATATAGGCGGCCACCGACCAATCTCCATCCGCCATCACTCCAGGCGCGTGGAGGATCACCAGGACATTGAGCCCATCGAGCGCGATGTCGCCATAGCGGCCACTTTCGACGTGGAATATCAGCGGTACGTTACAGAAGCCCTCGGTCGGTCGCGCGGTTAACGGCGGGGCCGCCGACACGAGGCAGGGACACACGATGCTGCAACTGCAGTTCTCAAAATAGTCACCGGAAAGGTGCCATGAGACGTCCGCCATCGCTCTCTCCCGCTAGGTCGAAACCCGGTAGATTCTTGCGAATAAGCTACGTGTAGTTGAAAGCTACGCTGCGCGGGAAAGTACCGCAAGATCCTGGCTGAATCGCTCAGCTGACATGCGTGACGTGCCAACAGGGCAGGGACGCCAATTCCGATGCAAAAACGCCGGTTTTGAGGGACTTTAATGCCCAGGGAAACGTGGGGAGCCCCCGGTTGCGCCACGGCGACAGCTGTCATATATTTAGCGACACGTGACAGGAGGGCGCCATGGCCCAAAAAGCTGCGGCTTCCAGCCGATCTCAAAAATCGACCGTTGCTGAAATCGATGTGCTCCAGAACTGGGAGCAACTGCATCGACGCGTGGCTGGTTTGCTGGGCATCGAGGCCGTTGGACGGTCTGTCGGGACCGACCCGCTTGGGGCTCATTTCCTGTTGGAGGG
>NZ_LLYB01000038.1:5209-28817 GCF_001440475.1 Bradyrhizobium lablabi
CGGGATGAGCTTGCGCACCCTTCAACGGAAGGAAAAGAAACCGTTGGGTCTGTTGAGTCATGAGCAAGCCGGTCGAGCGTGGCAATTTGCGGAGCTGCTGACGAAAGCAACAGCCGTTTTTGGCACGCAAGAGGAAGCTGAGCAATGGTTCGAGCGGCCGGCTATCGGGTTAAATCAAAAGCGTCCGATCGATCTTTTGACCACGCCCGCCGGCGTAAGGATCGTTGAGGATTATCTGGAGCGTCTCGCCTACGGTGTTTATGCGTGACGTCGCTGCCATCGCCGATTGGAGGGAGCGAGTTAGTCGCATGGCGGCTGGACTCCAGGGTCTTTGCGCCAACCTGGGGCAGCGGCGAGGGCGCATACAGGGTAGGAGGGCGGTGGAATTCGAAAGGCACGCGAGCGATTTATTGCGCTCTCGACGCATCGACTGCGATTCTTGAAGTTGCGGTCCATAAGACCTTTCGAGTTCTGGACACGGTTCCTCATGTTCTGACAGCGGTCACCATCCTGGAGCCGTCTGCCGTACACATCGTCGATCCGGCCTCAATTCCAAATCAGGCGTGGCTTCGCCCCGGAGTCCCAAGTGCAGGGCAACAAAAATATGGTGATCAGCTTCTAGAGAATTACAAGTTTGTTGCCATTCCAAGCGCGGTTTCGAAATACAGCTGGAATTTGATCTTTGTTGGCGAACGGGCAGAAGGGGCCTACGAGATGCGCTTCCAGGAGCCGTTCGAACTCGATACCCGACTGCATCCGCCGACCTGATCGAGACGATCACGTCCAGATCTGAAGGCGGCTATTGAAGCTCTGCAGCGTGAACAGTCCCTGCGCCGTGGCCAGAGCTGTGGAAGAGACGTCACTTCCACGGCTTGCGACCGTCCGCGAAAACAGCTCGGCAAGCGGCGTCAGCGACGCAAGCTGACAGGTCTTTGCCAGCGGCGCCAGCAGCCTCTCTTGCGCGGAGGCGTGCAGGCCGGCTTCCGCAAAGCCGATCAGCGCATCGACACCGGTTTGCAGCAGTTGGGACGTCTGGCGCACGGTAACGTCGGCCGGCGGTGGCGGCGCGAACTGGGCTGCCCTCCTGCGCAGGCCCGCCATGATGCGGGAGACGACGTCGCCGCCGTGTGCGGGGATTCGATCGGGGAAGTCGAGCGACGTCTGGGTCTCTCCCCAGAGCGCGATCGGCTCCAGCACGATCTTCCCGCCTTCGGGTCTTGCGATCGCGACGATGGCAAACGGCCGCTTGTTGCCGCCGTCGCCGAGCGCGGCCTCGAGCGCGGCGATGCGGCTGGCGCCAAGTCCACGTCCTTCGTCGTCATGGTCGAGCGTGAGCGAAATCCACGCGCCGCTCAGGTCCATCAATGGCCAGCGCAGGCGCTGGGTCAGATCGTCAAAGGTCACGGGCGCGATCCGGCTCGGCAGCAGGACCACCGGCTGTGCCGGAAGCGGTGGCGCATCGAGCGAAGGCGCGAAGCAGCGGGCGAGATGGTCGGCGAGGATTGGCCAGGACATATGGGAGAGATCGGCGAGCGGACCACCCCGCGCCCAGCCGGCGATTTCCTCTTGGCTCGGCTTGAACGGCTGGATCTTTTCGGCGCGGCTCGTCTGCGACAAGGAGAGCCGGCCGGTTGAGGACGCCTGCGCGCCGGCAAGCTGGAAGGTGGCCAACGAAAGCCGGGCCAGCGTATGGCCCCAGATAGATTGGGTGCGATAGGCCGCGCGCGGATCGAAGCGCGTGTCGTGGGTGGTGCCCCTGGCCAGCGTGGCCGTGAATCGACGCCCCGTTGCCGGTTCGACAAAATGGCCGGTCACGCCGACCGCGCCGGCGATCGTCTCGAACAGCGTCGCACCGAGGCCAATCAGGCCGGCATCGCCGATGGGCTCGTATTCCGCGCGCACCGTGCCCGCAAGTCTGCGCAAACGTGCGTCGTCGCTGGTGTACGAAACCGAATAGAGCAGGGCGTGGGCAAAGGCGATCTCGCGCAGCAGCTCCACCGCGTTATGGTTGACGTTGCGCGAGCGGCGCTGTTCCAACCCCTCGGCGATGCGCCGCAGGCTGGCGGAAAGACGCGGCATCGCCTCGGCGCGGCTGGAAACCGCCAGCAGCATCAGCCGCTCTTCGAGCGCGCGCGATGGGACGGCAAAGCCTTGCGAATAGGCGCGGCACACCGCGTCCCGCATGGCGGCGAGCAGCGGTCCGTCGGGTACGAATGCCTTTTGATCGGCGACAGTTTCCGCTTCGTCGACCTCGATCGTCTCGTGGCCGAAATGGCGGCGTGCTGCGAGGATGGCGGCGGCATGGCCGGCAGGTCGGCGGCGCTCGGGCAGGCCGGAAACGACGGAGCTGAAATCGCCCTCGGCCGGCACCGCGACCTCGATCTCCTCAGCGCTCAGCCGCAACACCACTCTGAGCGAGAGACCGCCGGGGTGAATCGTCGCAGCTTCCGCCAGGGCAAACAGCCGGATGGCCTCGCGCAGGCCGGTCTTGCCGACGGCGTTCAGCAGGGTTTTGCGGTCGAACGTCGCGAGGCGGGCGGGCCAATCGATCTCGACCGCCGGCGCGGCCGGTTGCTCGCCGGCCTGGGTTCGCAGCGCGAAGACAATGGCGATCTTGTGCCGGCACGTGGTGGCAGCCGGGCAGGTGCAGCGCGCCTTGGTGAGGCCCTTGTCGTCGAGCCGCACCGTGGCGCCCTCGATGCTGCCGACGATCTCGTCAGCACCGATCGCTTCGAACTGCACATTGACCGCATCGGCGCGCCCGCGGCGGACAATGCCCTTGGAGGCCATTGCCTCCAGGGTTGCGTCGTCGATCTGGGCGTAAAGCGGGATGAGCCTGGACATGATCTAGTCCATGATTCCGACCAGCCATTCCGCGAAGCGGTCGGGCGTCATGGCTGCGATGTGCATGCCGAGGCCTGCCAGCTTCGCGGCGGCGGAGCGATCGAACACGGCCGTGCCGTTGGTGTCGAGCGCGGCGAGGCCGATCAGCCTGACGCGGGCTTCCGCCAGGCGCCGGACACAGCGCAGCAGATCGGCGAGCGAGCCGCCTTCCTCAAAATCGCTGATCAGCGCAATGACGGTACGGCTGGGGTTGACGACAAGGCCCTCGCAATAGGTCATGGCGCGCGCGATATCGGTGCCGCCGCCAAGCTGGACCGAGAGCAGGAGGTCGACCGGATCGGCAAGCTTGTCGGACATATCGACGATCGAGGTATCGAAGGCGACGAAGCGCACGTCGACAGCCGGCAGCCCCGCCAGGATCGAGGCCATCACGGTGGCGTGGATCAGCGAGTTGAGCATCGATCCGCTCTGGTCGACGCACAGGATGATCGTCCACGGCATGCGTCGCTTGTTGCGGGCGACAAAATGCAGCCGCTCGGCGATGACGGCTTTGCGCTCGGGGCTATAGTGCCGCAAATTGTCCCGGATGGTGCGGCGGAGGTCGAGATTGGCCGCCGATCGCAGCTTGCCGCGGCGGAAGCGATCGCGCCGGCCCGACAAGGCGCGTTCCATCTCCGCCTTCAGTTTCCGCTTCAACTCCTCGACCACGGTATCGACGACCTGGCGGATCGCCTCGACCAGGTTCCGGTCCGCTTTCCCCTTGAAGGCGAGCAGCACCTTCATCAGGTCGAGATTGGGTTGCAGCTTCTGCAGCGAGGCCGGATCGGCGAACAATCCGGCCAGGCCGAGGTCGTTCAGCGCGTGGCCCTGAATCGTCTCGAACACCGAGGCCGGAAACAGCCGGCGGCTGTCGCTCAGCCAGTCGGGAATGGTGATCTGGCTCGGATCGAGCGAGCCCTTGCGCCCGCTGCCGAGGCGCAGGCCGCGCTGCCGCCCCCGCTCCGCATAGATGCGTTCGAGCAATTGGTCGCGACGCAGCTCTTCGGCCGTGAGGCCCGAACTGCCGAGCTGATTGTCCGCATAGCGCCCCAACGCCATGCGCCAGCGCAGCAGGCGCTGCGTTTGCTCTGCGGACAATCGCGGTCCGGCCTTGTCGTTCGGCGGCGTCATGGCGAGGGCTCCAGCCACGCAGCCAGGCCATCCTGGAGCCATTGGCTGCGCAGCCGTTCGCTGAGGGCCAGGTTCTCCGACAGGACACGCGCATCCGGGACCTGTTGCAGGATGGCGATGTCGTCTTCGCCGGCACCATGTGCCGCCGCGACGACAGCGGCGACCCGATCGGTCTCGTGCGGGCTGAGTTCGGCAAACGCCATGCGCAGTTGCGGCAGCAGCGCGAGAAATCCCTGGTCGTCCACGGCGCCGAACAAGCCATCGATCGCCGCGATAACGCTGCTGTCGTTGACGAACAGTTGCGGCGCCAGCGCCATCACGCCCGAAAGCGTGCGCACGGCATCACCGGGGCGCTCGAATGCTCCTGCCAGCGCAGCCGACAGGCGTTGTCCGGCTTCTGCCTCATCGATGAGGCCGATCAAGGCGGCAAGCGCAATGACGGCGCCGGTCAGTTGCGGATCGAGCTGGACGGTCATCAGATGCTGCAGGGCATCGCGGAGCGGTTGGGTCGGAAATGGCGGATCGGGATCGGCCATTGCCTCCGCCAGCGCCGCCAAGCAACCTGTCGCTTCGCCGACATTGTCGGCGTTGACGGCGGCAAGGTCGTACAGCAGCTCGGCGATGCGCCGCGCCAGCCGATCGAGCAGGGGAGGAAGCAGGGATGCGAAAGCCCGGATGCTGGTGTCGGACTGCATCCCCTTGGCGCGGCTGTTGAGGGCCTGACCGATCACCAGGGCGTTGGTCAGGCGCAGCAGGTTGGTGTCCTCATCCACCGCAACGCCAACGGCGGCAACCAGTGTGTCGGCGGCGCTGCCGATCCCGGCATCGAAGGCAATACTCAGGAGGTTGAAGGCGGCCTCGGCGTTGTTGCGCTGGCCATCCTTCTCGAGATCGGCGAGGCGCCGGATCAGGATCGTGGCGGCGGCATCCCTGACGGTTTCGCCGTCGGCGGCCCGCTCGATCAGCGAGGCCTCGACGGCGGGCGACCAGGCATAGGTCCAGGTCTCCATCAGCATGTCGGCGCGAAAACCATGCACCCTGTCGGGGCCTTTGTTGCGCTGAGCGAAGGCCGGCGCGACCAGCCGCATGGCATGCAGAAACCGGCTGGTCTGACCGTGACGGGGTTTTCGGTAGATATCGAGCTCGCGCGTCTTGGGGACGGCGTCTTCGAGCGACAGGCCGAGAGATTTGGCTTCGCCCCTGGCCCGTTCGACCAACGGCGGCAGCCGGCTGCCGGGCGGCAGGTCACCCAGCCGGTCGCCCTGGAGATATGTCGTGAAGGCGGCCAACAATGGATGAGCGCCGACCTCGATTTCCTCCTTGATCGCTGACGATCGCAGCGCGTCGAACAGCTCGGTTCGCCCGGGCTCGGACAGTCCGCGCAGCTCGGCAAGCCGCCTTGCCGCCTCGACCATGGAGCGAAGGGTCGGGAACGCGAACGCCAGCCCCGGTTCGTTCGCGATCAGATGGGCGCGAAACCCGACCAGGATCTCCTCGGTCAGCGAGCTATTGGCATCATCATGCGTTCCCGTCAGGCGCTCCCACACCCGTTCGTAGAAGCCCGGCAGTGGAAGACCGGCGCCGTAGCCATTCAGGCGATCGAGGGCGCGGAAGTCGTAGCGAATGAGCCAGGCATTCGAGCGGGTGGTAGCGCCGGCCGGCCGCGGCGCTTCCGGTTTTGCGTCGATCAGCGCGGGCGTGTGAAAGCCGCCTGTCACGACAGCGATCGGTCCGGAGGCAATTGCAATCGTGTCATGGATGCAAGCGCGCATCATGGCTTCGCGCGCCAGCGTTCCGTCAGCCTGCAATTCATCCGGTTCCGATGCCGCTCGCAGCGCCGAGCAATAGGCGCCGACGCTGGCAAAGAAGCCGCGCCAGTCGGTGCTGCGGGCGCGCGCCTCGAACAGTCCGTCCCACAGCGCCAGGCCATCGCGAAAGCCTGATCGTGCGCACATCGCCTCCACATAGGCGCCGCGATCGAACATGGTCTCCCGCATCGGCAGCAGCGGCTGGTCCTGCCTGTCTCGACCGTCCGACAGCATCGCGGGGTGGCGGGACGGCAGGTCGATGAAGCGGACGGTGGCGCCGAGTTCGGTCGCCTGCTGGATCGCGACATATTCGGGCGAATGCCGGCAGATGGGATAATAGGTGGTGCCGCCGCGGCCTTTCTCGGCGCGCGCCTCGCTATCGGGCAACGCCACCATTGCGACCGGCGGTACGACGCCCGGCGCGAGCAACTCGCCGATCAGCGGTTCGAAATCGACCGGCCCCTCGATCAGGACGGCGGCGGGGCGGATCTCGCGCAACGCTTCGCGCAGATGCAACGCGCAGGCCGGCGAGTGATGACGGATCGGGAAGAAATGAAGGTTGCGTTCGGCATCAAACAGGCGGAGGGCGGTCGCGGCCGGATCGAGTACGCTCATTGCCGTGAGCCTCAGCTCTCGTCTTTCATGGGCTTCACTGCGCCGAGAAAATCCGACCACACCTTGCTGCGGCGGGCGCGCTCCTTGACGATGTGATCGACATAGGCGCGAACCTTCTTCACGTCCTCCGCATTGTCCTTGACGATGACGCCGTGCAACTGGCGTCCGATATGGCCGCCGCCGACATCGCCATTGCCGAGGAACGCCGCCTCAAGTGCCGCCGCATGGGCGATGTTCACGGCCTCCGCCGTCGACATCACGGCTGACGGTTTTGACAGCGGCACCTGGTCCTTGGTCTGACCGCGGCGCAAATCCTGGAAGGTGGTGACGAGAAGATCGGTGACCTCGTCGGGGAAGTTCACGGAGATATCCGCCTGACCGAGCCGCTTGTCGACTTCCTGACGGATCAATTCCGTTTCGAGCGCCGGATCGGTCAGCGGTGTCACGGTTTCAAAGTTGAAGCGCCGCTTGAGCGCGCTCGACATCTCATGCACGCCGCGGTCGCGGAGATTGGCGGTGCCGATCACCGAGAAGCCGGGCGCCGCGTAGACGCTCGCGCTCTCGCCGAGCTCGGGTACCGCCATCACCTTTTCCGACAGCACGGAGATCAGCACATCCTGAATCTCCGGCGGGCATCGCGTCAGCTCCTCGACGCGCACGACGCGGCCAAGGCGCATCGCTTCCATCACCGGGGAGGGGACGAGCGCGCGCGGGGTCGGTCCCTCCGCGATCAGCAGCGCATAGTTCCAGCCGTAGCGGACATGGTCCTCGGTCACGCCGGTCGATCCCTGCACCACCAGCATCGACGAGCCGCTGATCGCGGCAGCCAGCAATTCCGACAGCATCGATTTGGCCGTGCCCGGCTCGCCCACCAGCATCAGGCCTTGCTCGCTCATCAAGGCGACCAGGGCACGCTCGACCAGCGCATCGTCACCGTAGAATTTGCGCCGGATCGAGAGCTTGCTGTCGCCGAGGATGAAACTGCGGGCCGCGCGCGCGGAGAGCGCCCATCCCGGCGGCCGTCTTCCCTGATCGGCGGCCTTCAGCGCCGCGAGTTCGTCGGCGAACCGGGTTTCGGCGCTGGGGCGCAGTTGCAGCGTATTTCGTTGTTCCATTACCAGCCCACCTTGTTGCGCCAGTCCTCGGCAAATCCGCTGCCAGCGCGTGCAATCTGATGAAGGTCGTTCCAGACTTCGCTCAGCAGCACCGAGGGTACCTCGTTGAGCGCGATCTGTGCGCCGTAAGCCGACCGCCCGCCCTTGCGCGCCCGCACGAACTTGGCCGCCACCAGCGCCACCGCCCGATTTTCCTCAGGCAGCGGAGAGCCCGTGAATTCGATCACGGCATTGATCGCGACGCCGCCGAAGGGCTTGATGTATTGCGTAAACCAGCCGCCATCCTCGGCCTGCGCGCGTTCATAGCCCAGCTTTTGCGCCGCGCCGCGCAGCTTGAACGCCTCGATGATGTGGCCGGCCCGGTCGTCGATCGAGCTTCCGACGCCGCTTGTCAGCACCGAGCGGTCCAACTGGTTGAACAGCGGTTCGACCTTGTAGTCGGCGAGATGTTGTTTCCAGGCTTCGCTTTGTTCGGCCGTGAACAGCGAGCGGTGCGCGAGCTGGACGGCGGCGAAGGAAGCGGGATCGACGGCATTGTCGCTGCTGTCGGTCAATGACAGATCCTCGAGCGGTCGGAACGAGGCGACGATTTCGCCCTGCGCGTCCAGGCCGAGCCAGACCAGGCGCTGCACCAGCCGTCCGACGATCGGGTGCTCGAGCAGGAAGCGCTGCCAATCGGCAAGCTGCCAGCGCCGGCCGACACAAAGCGCCTCATACAGCCGCTTGGCCTGAAATTCGTGAACCTGTTTCAATTCCTTCTTGGCGTTCGAGAGCGCCTTCTTGGCTTCCGCGGCACTCTCCTTGTCAGGCCCGTCGCTGACCTGGGGCAGGCTCTTTACTACCTTGCCATCGGGATTATAGAGCGTGAGCACGTCTTCGGCGTCGAGCCTCGCCTGATAGACGCGGCTGCCGATCTCGAGGTCGAGCGTGCCCCGCTCATCGAGACCTGCCGTCGGGATGGTGCGGTCGGCCAGTTCGTCGGTGGTCCAGTTCCGTTCGTCGGCAAGGCGTTCGACCAGCGCTTGCGCCAGCACCTGGACCGCATTGGTGCGATGACGGCGGGCGATCGACAGTAGCAGTTGCAGCGCGGCCGACGAGGTGTTGCCGCTCAGATATTCCGTGAGCGCCCTGACCTGCGCGGTCCGCTTGTAGTAATCGCGCATATAGGTGCGGACCATCTGGACCGCGAAGGTACCTTCCGCGCGCGCCGCAAGTCCAAGGATGCCGCGATCGGCCTGGGCATTGTTGAGATAGATCCCGAGCTTCTCGGCACGCAGATCGGCAAACGCCTTCTCATAGGTATACGAGCGGTAAAACTCGTTGTCCCAGCGTTTCGCGTAACCCTGATACGTATCGTAGCGTTGCTGGGCATTGGCCT
Source organism: Bradyrhizobium lablabi (assembly GCF_001440475.1). Lineage (GTDB taxonomy): Bacteria > Pseudomonadota > Alphaproteobacteria > Rhizobiales > Xanthobacteraceae > Bradyrhizobium > Bradyrhizobium lablabi. The sequence goes on from NZ_LLYB01000038.1 coordinate 14,140, forward strand.
TGGCGTAGGCATTGGCTTCGTCTTCGGAGCAGTGCGCAGCATCGTAACGCAGGAAACTGCCGAGGATGTGACGACCGAGCGCCTCGGCGCTCTCGGGCGCGAGCTGATCGAGCCAGAGCGAGAACAGCGTGTTGCCGCCGGCCTGCGCCAGCTTTCCTGCAAGCGCGATCCACCAGCGTGGAACGTCTGAAGGCACCGTGCCGCCGCTCGCCCAACTGAGGGCGGGAAGGGTATCGAGCGCAAACCAGCCGATATCCTTGGCCTTCTTGCCTTTGAGGCCCGTGGTGGCTTCCTTGACCAGGATTTCCGGCGAGACATAGCCGGAGATATCGACACTGAGCCGGTGCAACGCGCCGAGCACCGCTGCCCGCACCAGTTCGGACTTCTCCTTGCCGAGCGCCTTCTTGAGCGGTTCGATGGCGCTCTCGGCACCGAGGGCGCCGAGCATCTGGGCGACGCCGGAGCGGACATCCTGCTTGCTGTCCGAAAGGAACGGCAGCAGGCGTTGCTCTATACCGTCGATCTCGAGCAGCAACGCGCGGGCCGGCTTGTTGACGGATTTCTTCGACGACAGCGCGTGGATCAGGACGGTGTTGAAGTAGCGCGCCGGCAATTTCGGAAACAGACGGAGCAGGTTCAGCGCGTTCAGGATCGGCGGATCGCGAAAATCCGTCGACGCCACTTGCCCGAGCGCCTGGTCCAGCACGTCGAAATGAGCCGCGAGATAGGGCCAGACCGCTTCCGCAGACAGGTCTTCGGAGATGCCGATGTTCAGCGCGTGCATCGCCAGTTCCTTGGAGGCCAGGTTCTGCCGCAACAACGCCGTCACGGTGCGCAGATCGGTCCCCTTGGTCAGTCGCGCATGAATAGCGGCGGCAATGGCTCCTCGGCCGTTCAGCAGATGCCCAGTGAGCCAATGCTGGTTCTGCAATCCGCGCGTTTCAATCGAACGCGCGCGGCAGAGGTGCCACAGCGTCAGCTCCGGATTGTTGAACGGAGGATCAGCAGCGGCCTCGCTAAGGTACAGGTTGAACACGGAGGCATTGCCGATGTTGGCGACCGCGGCCTCGTCGATTGGACGGTCCGAAGCCAGCAATGCGCAGTAGCGGTCGGCAAAGGAGTGATCGATTGGTTGGGGTGGCGTCGGCGCGCTCGAATTCCGCCAGGTCTTGCGTTGCTCGGCCGTGGCCTGCTCGTAATAAGCCTTTTGCCGTTCGTAGAGCTTCACCTGCTGCGCGTGAGCCTTGTCGAGCAGACCGTAATAGCCGGCCTTGATGCTGTCGGTCACAGGCGTCGGTCCGGGCAGCGGCGCAAGCGGCGGCGAAAGCACTTCGGTCCCGTCAGCGGCGAGGTAGCCTTCGGCGCCGTCGCCCTTCAATGTGCGCGCGGTCTGGGCGGCGTCTTCACTGACAAACGACGATCCGAGCCCGAGCTCGATGACCTTGCGGACGGTCTTCGACGTTTCCTTGGCAAGATGGTCTTCGAGCAGCGGCCGGGCCCGTTCGCCCATCACGAGCGGCAGGATCTGCGCGGCCTGCGCACGCGCGGTCGGATTGCCGTCGGCCAGGGTCTGGGTGGCGCTGGCGGCCAACGTTTCGGGCGGCGAGGCGAGCAACGCGTTCTGGGCCGCCTCGCGAACCGCCTTGCTCGTTGTCAGCAGATACTGCTGGTAGATGAAGTGAAAATACTCGTCCTTGACCAGGTCGAATTGCTTCAGGATGTGAATGAAGATGGCCTGGCCCGGGCGATCATATTTCGCAAAGGCCGCCATGACCGCCTGCTTCTCCGCGAGCAGGCCGCTCTTGAAATCAAACCTCGATGCGACGTTGCAGTCGCGAAGGTAATATTGATTGATCTTCTCCAGAACGAGCAGGTCCAACGCGAAAACCGTCGCGCTGTCGTCAGCATCGCGCCAGCTCAGCACCGTATTGAAATCGGTTGCCAGCTTCGTCTGCAGACCGAGCTCGCCCTGGGCAAAAAGGCCCCGAAGCCAGGATGGGCTCGGTCCCTGATGCGAGAACATGCCCCAGCGCGCGCCCTTGTGAGGCAGCGTGAGCACCTCGAAATAGCGACGTATCCACGTCGCTTCGGGTCCATGTTGACGCCCGATAACATTGCTGCGCGCCTTGATCGCGGCCTGTGCCTCTTTCTGGGCGTCGTTCGTCGGACTCATATAGTGATAGTGGCGAAGGGCAGTCTGGACGGCGTTGGCCTGTTGCTCGATCTGAAGCAGCACGGAGCCGCCTTCACCCGTCAGGGCGTAGACGATGGCGCGCTTCGCGAGATCCGGGCTGACCGTCTCCAGCCGCTTGAGGTCCGTTATGATTTCCCTGGCTGTTGCGTTGTCGGCCTCTGTGGCAATTCCCGCCGGGTTGCCGATGCCGATTACCGATTTGAGAAAATCAAACATGCATGAATTTTCTTGATTGAGGCCGACGCTGACATCAGCGCGGCTTGATGAAAGCATCTCTCGCAAGCCGGGAGGGATCGATTCGGGGCATGGTAACGTCCGCAGATCACGGCTGCACGAACAATCAATTCAACCGGCGCTGGCGCCCGTCATTGAGCAAGGCAGATGATCTGCAGCATCAGCTGCATTCCGCAATATCATTTGAAGAAGATGGCTCAATTCCGGTGCGAGGCTTTGGGAATATCGCAAGGCTCCCGACAGGCTTTGCGATAGACACGACCCGACTCCAGTTCCAGCCGCAGCTGCCGTCGGATGTGTTGCCGCGCTCGAAGGCACCGGAATTCAAAGGCGCTCGCCTGGGCGAGATGCAAGTTGTTGAAATTGCTAAACGTCTTCCTCGCTCTCGGCGCGCCCCCCGGAGATCAGTTTTGTTCTCTTGGTTTTTGCTCCGCCCGCATCCGGTCGCGGGCAGGTGAATCTCCGAGGGGCAGATATGTCACGGCTTGGCCTGGCTCGATCGAGCTTTGAGCGGGACTTGAAAGGTTCTGTATCGCGTGAGCTCGGGAAAGCTATCCGCGGCGCCGGCAGAGACCAACCCGACGATGGCGGCCGGAACTTCCTTGCTGACCAGCCGATTGATCGCCGTGGTTTGACCCTTGCTCATCTGGACTTCGTGTGCGCCCGCCGCCACCATCGCGGACCGGACGCGGCTGATCGACTGTTCGGAATATCGATCGTCGATCGCAATGGTCTTGCCGGTCAGCTCCGAGACCGACTTGACGTTCGTGTCAGCCACGAGGATGGCCACGAGAGCGTCCAGCGACGCATCCAGCGTCGGGACCGACATTCGCTCCGCAACCGCAGAGGCCGCCGCCACCTGCTCCTCGATCGTTCGGATCTGCGGAACGTCGGTCGTTGAACGCGGATCGGCGCTACTTGCCGGCGTCGCTTGTGCGGCAACGGCATTGCCCGTCGTCTGCTGGCTTGTTTGCGGAGAAGGAAGCGGTATCGGAATGCGAGAAGCGGCTTTCGCCGCGACCTTGATTGGCCTCGGTGTCCGACGGACTTGATGGTGTGCATGGGATGGCGGCGGCGTATCGTCGCGCGAGGCGACGGCAGGCACCGGTCTGATTGCGGCAGCATCGCTGTCATGCGCTTCAGGTTCAATCGGCACATGAACCGCGGTGAGGCAGGCCAGCGGGTTCAGTCCAACGCATGACGGCTGGGCTGGTTGTTGGTTACTGCAGCCGACCAGGGTCGTCGCCAGCGCGGAAACAAGAAGCGTCCTCAATCGATCCTCCTGAAGAGGTTGAGTGCGGCCCCGCAATTCTTGCGGCTTTGAAGGGTGTTGCGCTGGAACCTCAATCAATGAAGCAAAACTGTTAATTGCCCCTTAAGCGTAAGCCGCGCGCATTTCCGATGCGTCGCCTCGTTATGCGTGGCATCGCGTGAACCGAGGCGCCACGGCATGACCTCGCGGCTCGCGCATTCACACGTTCGCCTTTTAGTTGCTTTCTTTGACTCAGGTTTCCGCCACGAATCGGTCGCTATGCTCGCGCGCTGGGGGTTGTTCATTGAGTTATGGAGAATGGCCTATGGCGAGTGTCGAACGATTACACAGAACTGCGCCGCTGGACTTAGCCAAGCTTGAGGAAGTTGTCGTAGGAAGCCTTCCCGTGGTCAGGGCGGCTCCTTCGGGGCCGATGCCGGATTACGTCGAGCATGAAGAGGGCGTTACGCGCGTCGGCGCGCTCTCGGCCGAAGCCGTGGTCCGTGACTATGAAGCCGCCGCAAAGGAAATCGAAGCAATGGGCGCCGAACTGATCAACGCGGCGAAGAGATGCGAGACAATGACCGCCGAAGTGCATAACGCCATTGCCTTCATGCGCGATACCGCAACGTCGTATCGAGAGGAAGCCAAGAAGATCTTCAAGCGCATCGAGGAATGCTCGATCTTTACCGAGCAGGTGCGCAAGACCTGCGAGACCGTCAAGCTCAAGATGATCGACGGCAAATTGTAGTCGCCGTGAGATATCAGGAACATCGATCAGATTTGCCGTCCCGACGGGGGGCCATGAGTTTCCAATAGCGTGTGTGAATTGCGGTACACGTCCGCACCGCGAATCAGTTTAGTTTGTAGTCCTCCCTAGACCTGCACCCGTCGCAAATGACGGGTTCTCTTTGTGATGTCAGGTCGTCGCTGAGAATGCCGCTGCGGTGGCCGCAGCCCTGATCGGCAGGATCGTATCCGTATCGCAAGTTGCGGTGTTGGCCTCATGCAATCGGCAGCAAGGGCTGTGCGTGTCCGCAATGACACGGCGCAATTCCTTTGGAAGCCGGGGCGGCTTAATAATGCCCTGCCGTCGCATCGTTCGCGTAGAGTGCGCCAGCCCGCCGGCCGGTGATTCCGGCCCGCGCCTGCCGCAGTTCGGCGCCTCCAAGAGTTCGCGCTACGTAAGACCACCCGGAGCATCTTCATGCTGTTTCTGAGCTATGCCTATCGATTCCTCTCCAACTTCGTGTTCCTGGCGCTGGTCTATTTTGCTCTGAACTTCCTCGAAAAATATCAGCATCGCGTGGTCGTCGCGGTTCTCGTGCTGGTCTATGCCGGCATGCATGCGGCCTCCGCGCTGCGCTCGTTTCACTTCTTCCAGCGCATCGAGCGGCTGGAGCTGGAGGCGCGCCGTCTGGTGGCGGCGCTGGGCGAGGGGCCAAATTCGACGTCGACGCGCAAGCAGGTCATCACCGAGGTCAGCGGGCTCCGCCATGCCGGCGAGATAAAGGCCTATATCGACCTCCTGTTTCTCGCGATCGTCATCCTGCTCTGCCTCGCCAAGATCGTGACGAACTAAGTCCGTCCGATTGCGGGTTGTACGAGGGGGCAGGCGTCAGGAAAATGCATCAAGACAAATGACTGGAACGCGGTCCTGATCCATTCGATCAGGACGCCCGATCAGCGCTTCTTCAGGCCGGCCACCCGCATCGAGCGTCCGTTCTTTCTGGAATCCGCCGGCTTGGGCACGGTCGTACCCGCGCCGTCAGGCTTTGGAGCGGCCTGAACGGCTGATGCCCGCGGCCGGCGCGATTTGCCGGCCAGCTTGGCGGAGACTTCGGTGGCACGGGCATTGGCCATGTCGATCCGGCGTACGGGGGAAGCCAGCATCGCCGGATCCGGAATCCTGAAAATGCTCGCAGCCGGCACCGGGAGCGCGGCCAGCGTGCCGCTCGGCGGCAATGTGATTTGCCGTGGCCACAGCGTTGCCCGCGGCAAGGGAACGGCGCGCCCGCGCCGCTGTGCGCGTTCAGGGGCGTCCGGATTGCGCCAGTCGAGATCGGACAAGGCCGGGACGGGGAGCGCGGGAGGGCCGGCGAAAACGAATGTCGGAATCTTCGGCCAGCGCGAAACCGCCACGACTTCCGATGGCGGATGCAACAGCCATTGCTGCGGCTCGGTCGGCGTCGCAGGCCGGTCCGGTGTCGCCGGCACGACGTGGACGATGCGATAGCCGCGCACCTTCATTTCGTGCAGGATTCTCGGCAGCGCCGTCACCGTGCGCGGCTGAATGTCGTGCAGCAGCAGGATGCCCTTGCCCTTTCGCTCCAGCCGCTGCATCGCGAGCTCATAGACCCGATTGGCGGAGACGTCGCGCCAGTCGTCGGCCGGGAAATCGGCGCTCCAGAGCTGAAGCCCCTTGGAAGCGGCAAACGCCTCGATCTCGTCGGTGCGGCGCAGGCCGGGAATGCGCAGGAACGGCGCCGGTGCGGTGCCGTCGCCGAGCGCTGCGGTCACCGATGCGATGCCTTGCTCGATCTCCTGCTTGGAGCGGTCGAATGGCATGCGATCCATGCCGGCAGGATGATTCTGGCTGTGGGTTGCCACCGTGTGGCCGGCATCGCGCACCTTGCGCACGCCTTCGGGATTGGCGCGGGCCTGGCTGCCGACCAGGAAGAAGGTCGCCTTCGCACAATGCGCGGCCAGAATGTTCAGGATCAGGTTGCTGTATTTCGGCAGCGGGCCGTCATCGAAGGTCAGCACCACCTCACGGTCCCGCAGCGGCAGCGTCTTGCCATATTGCATGGTGCCGATGATGGGGTAGGCGCGGGGATCGACCACGATGGTGCGTGACGTGCCGATAGCGTCGGGATGGCCCGGGCAATCGGCGGCCGACGCCTGTGCGGCCACAGAGGTTACGAGGCCCACGCACAAGGCGGCCCACGACCACCGCAGCTCCCCAAATACGCTAGCGATCATTGAACCCCGGCTTCATTCCAAGAGCACGCAACGGCTTACAACTGGCATCATGAATGCCGTCTTAATCACCTGAATTCCAGACTTAATTTGGCCCTGGCGCCCGATCCGGGCGCAAGAACCGCGCTGGCCAACAGATCGTGATCTAATGTGCTTTGCCGGACACGGTTTTGGCATCCGCCGGAACCAGGTGAACCACGCGATAATGGTTGTCGCGGAGGTAGCGCAGGAAGGCTGGCAGCATGGCGGCGGTCTGCCCCTTCGGATCGTGCAGCAGGATGATGCCCTTGCGGGCGACCTGCAGCCGCTCGGTGAGCAGTTTCAACTGCTGGGCCGGCGTCATCGGATTCCAGTCGCTGGCCCACAGGTCGGCGCCGAACACGGCGATGCCGCGCCTCTGCAAGACCTCCAGCATAGCGGGCGACATTGCAAAATAGGGGAAGCGAAAGAACGGTGCGCCCGGGGTCGTGGTGGCCGTCCCGCGCAGTGCCGCTTCGACCGCGGCGATGCCCTTGTCGATCTCGCCGATGGCCGCCTCCGGCTTCATGGATTTCAGATTGCGGTGGCTCCAGGTGTGATGGGCGACGGTGTGGCCCTCCGCCGCCATTCTTCGCACCCACCCGGGATGGGCGGAGGCCGACCTTCCGATCAGGAAGAAGGTGGCGCGCACGCATTCCTGCGCCAGCGCCGCCAGGATCTTCTGGTCGGTCGCAGGCCATGGCCCGTCGTCGAAGGTCAGCACCACCTCGCGGTCTTGCAGCGGCAGCGTCTGCGGAAAGCTCTTGAGCCCCACGCGCGGGTAGGAAGCGGCGTCCACTGCAAGGACGCGCGAGGTGCCGAGCGCGTCCTTGCGGGGACACTCGGCGGCCGGCGCCGCCGCAACGAAGGTTATCAATGTCGCGGCCGCCGTGCTCAGCGCCGCGGTGAATTTTCGCATCATTTGCGGTCGGCGATATTTGGCATTGCGCATGGCGCAGCCGATTGGGTAATGCGGGGCGATAGCTCAGACATTTCTCTCATTCTGTCAAACCGGCGAGGGCGCGGCATGGCCGAGAATATCGACATTGCCCAAGCCGCCGATGCGCGGCTCACGGAAGGCTCGGTGCTCGACCACCTCCCGATGCGGGATGAGGAGGGTCAGCTCCGTCACGAATTTGTCGAGGAAATCGCGCACGCCATTCATGCCGCCGACCGGCCGCTGCTGTGCGAGGTGGTGGCAGAACTGCACGAGGCCGATCTCGGCGATTTGATCGCGGCCCTCGAACCCGAGGACCGCGTCACCCTCGTCGAAATCACCGGCACCGATTTCGACTTCTCGGCGCTGAACGAGGTCGACGATGCCGTCCGCGAGGAGATCCTCGAGGAGCTCGAGCCGGAGACGGTCGCCGAGGGCGTCCGCGAACTGGAGTCCGACGACGCCGTCCAACTGCTCGAAGGCCTCGACCAGGAGGACAAGGAAGAGATCCTCGAAAAGCTGCCGCCGGCCGAGCGCGAGCCGCTGGAGCGCAGCCTGCTTTACCCCGAAAATTCCGCAGGCCGGCGGATGCAGTCGGAGTTCATCGCGGTGCCGCCGGACTGGACTGTCGGCCAGGCCATCGACTACATGCGCGACACCCCGGATCTGCCCGACCGGTTCTACGAGATCTACGCGGTCGATGCCGAAAAGCACTGGCAGGGCGCGGTATCGCTCGACACGCTGCTGCGCGCCCGCCGGCCGGTGCCTATCGCCGATCTGATCGACGAAGACCGCCGCCGCGTCTCGGTGCTCGACGACCAGGAAGAGGTCGCGCGGTTGTTCGGCAAATACAATCTGGTAGCCGCCCCCGTCGTCGACACCACCAACCGGCTGGTCGGCGTGATCACCATCGACGACGTCGTCGACGTCATCGAGGAAGAGGCGGACGAGGATCTCAAGGCGCTGGGCGGCGTCACCAGCGACGAAGAATTGTCCGACAATGTCTGGACCATCGCGCGCGGCCGCTTCAACTGGCTGCTGGTCAACCTCGCGACCGCGTTCCTGGCGTCCTCCGTGCTCGGCCTGTTCGAGGGCCAGCTCGAGAAGATGGTGGCGCTCGCGGTGCTGGCGCCGATCGTGGCGAGCCAGGGCGGCAACGCCGCGACCCAGACCATGACGGTGGCGGTGCGGGCGCTGGCGACCCGCGAACTCGGCTCCAACAACGCGTTTCGCGTGGTCCTGCGCGAGGCGATGGTCGGCCTCGTCAACGGGCTCGCCTTTGCCGTCATCACCGGCGTTGCCGCGGTGGCGTGGTTCAAGATCCCGGGGCTCGGCGTCGTGATCGGCCTCGCCATCATCTGCAACCTGGTGGCGGGCGCGCTCGGCGGCATCCTGATCCCGATGGTGCTGGAACGGGTGCGCGCCGATCCGGCGGTGGCGTCGGGGACTTTCGTCACGACCATCACCGACGTGGTCGGCTTTTTCTCGTTTCTCGGCATCGCCACGCTGTGGTTCGGGCTGAAGTAGCACAGTGTTTTCAAGCGGCTGCCGGCGCGTGTGAAGAAAACGTGTCAGGCAAGCGCCGCATTTATCGTTAAGCGGACCTTAAGGCGCTTGGCCGATGATGATGGCCCACGAGGTCAACATGCAGCGCTTGCGGCTGAAAGCGGATGGACGGATTGTCGAGCTGCGGGACGGGCAGGAGTTCCCGCTCGCGCCCGAGATGCCCGGGCTCGTGCCTGCGATGCCCGAGCCTGAGACCGGGTCTACGGTGCCTGCGCCGAACGAAACGGCGCCGCTGCCGGCGGTGCGTGATCTGCGCCGCCGCGCCCAGCTGACCCAGCTCGAATTCGCGGCAAGGCTTGGCGTGCCCGTCGAAACCATCCGGAACTGGGAGCAGGGCAAGCGTGCGCCGCGGGGACCTGCGCGGGCATTGCTCGCCGTGATCGCGCATTCACCCGAAACTGTATTTGCCGCGCTGGCCACGGAACCATCGCCCGCCTAATTCCGCGTTTGACGCGTTTTCCGAATTCGCTTCGCTGCTAAACGCCATCTGTTGGCACGGCTGTTCCCGCAGCCCATAATGGGGCCGGTCCGCGGATACAACCAATGCTGTTTGTCGAAGCCAATGGCGCAAGAATCCCGGCGATCGGGCTGGGCACCTGGGAGTTGCGCGGGCGCACCTGCGCGCGGATCGTCGAGCAGGCGCTGCGGCTCGGCTACCGCCACATCGACACCGCGCAGATGTACAACAACGAACGCGAGGTCGGCGAGGGGCTGCGCGCGGCAGGCGTGAAGCGCGATCAGGTTTTCCTCACCACCAAGATCTGGCCGTCGCATTTCGCGCCCCATGATCTGGAGCGCTCCGCCAAGGAGAGCCTGGTGCGGCTGCGCCTGACCGAGGTCGACCTGTTGCTGCTGCACTGGCCGAACCCGCAGGTGCCGCTGGTGGAAACGCTGGGCGCGCTGGCCCGGGTCAGGCAGCAGGGGCTTGCCCGCCATATCGGCATATCCAATTTCACGGTCGCCCTGATCGAGGAGGCGGTGGCCGCTTGCCCGGAGCCGCTGGCCTGCGACCAGGTCGAGTACCATCCCTATCTCGACCAGACCAAGGTGAGGGAAGCCTGCGCGCGTCACGGCATGGCGCTGGTAGCCTATAGTCCCGTCGCCAAGGGCCGCATCAAGAGCGACCGCGCGCTGCAGCGGATCGGCGAGCGCTACCGCAAGACCGCGGCGCAGATCTGCCTGCGCTGGCTGGTGCAGCAGGGCGTGGCGGCGATTCCGCGCACCTCGAAACTCGAGCGGCTCTCGGAGAATATCGAGATTTTCGACTTCGAGCTGTCGGAAGAGGAAATGCAGCAGATATCCGACATGGGCAACGCCGGCGGCCGGCTCACGGATTTCGGCTTCGCGCCGAAATGGGATTGAGGAGCGGTGCTGCCGAACGCTATGCTGGTGGCAGGGGAATGTCGAACATCGTTGCGATGCGATGGAGCTGCGGCGGATCATACCTTCTGAAATCACGGCGTCGGCGGTCGCGCATGTGTCGCTGCTGACGCTTCTGCTGCTGTTTTCGGAAGTGCATCCGTTCGGCACGGTGACCGCCGAGCAGGTCGCGGTCGAGATCGTGACGCCGCAGGATATTCCCGAGCAGCCGAAGCCGGTCGAACAGGCCGTTGCCGAGACCAGGCCCGAGCCTGCGCCAACCCCAAGGCCTGATCTCCCGGTGCCCGACAGGACCGCTGCTGCCAGCACGCCGCCGCCGTCCGGACAGCTACAGCCGCAACCGCAGCGGCAGGCCGCGCTCGTGCAGCCGGCGGCTCCTCCGCAATCCCAACCGGCGGCGCCGGCCTACAAGCCGCCCGAGCCGGACGTCTCGATCAAGTACCAGGTGCTGCTCGGCCTGCCGCCCGATATGTCGCCGCTGCCCTCGGCTACCGCAGCGGCGCGCGCCAAGGGTGACGACGATTTTGACGGGCCGGCGGTCGAGGGCGCCAAAATCTCCAGCACGCTGATCACGGAATTCCGGCGGCACCTCAAGACCTGCTCGAAGCTGCCGGCCTCGCTGTCGGAGGCCGACAATATCGAGGTCAAGCTGCGCGTGCAGATGGCGCCGGACGGCAGGCTCGCCGCCACGCCGGTCCCAATCGAAGGCAAGGCCTCGATGAAAGCACTGTTGCTGATGCAGGAAGCTATCAGCGCGCTACAGGCCTGCCAGCCCTACGCGATGCTGCCGGTGGACCGCTACGGCGAATGGAAGGTGCTCGACCTCAGCTTTACGCCGCGGGATTTTAGCGCTTCCTAGCGCGTATCATCCCGGCCCTGGGAGAGGTGATGGGCGCTCTCTTCCGGGCAAATGGAACCATATCAGGCGAAACGAGAGCACCGGCCGGACGTTGATAATCGACCAAAGAGACGTCGAGCCTTCGGCCGGCGGGCAGCTCGCGAGCCATTCACTGGCGGGAGACGAGCATGACACTCATATGGCTTGGTGTGCTTCTTGTTTTCGGCGGGGTATTGCAGATGGCGTTTCAGCCAATCTGGCATGGCCGACTGAGCGGTAGAAGGCGACTGCGCTCCGGACAACCCAGCGGCACCCTGGAACCTGAAAGACCGGCTGGCGGCTTCGGACTCAAATCGAACTGGCCCGGTCTTGTGCTGCTTGCGCTCGGCGCCGCGTTCCTGCTCACCGGGGCCACCATCTGAATTGTTCTAACTCCCCATCGCCTGCCAGGCATTCGATGCGAACTGCCGCCGCCAGGTGACGACGACGACAAGCCCGGTGGTCAGCAGCAACAGCCAGGGGCTGACGAACCAGCCGAGATAGCCGAGCGCGAAGAAGAACGCGCGCTGGCCGCGGTTGAAATGCCGGCCCGCCGCCTCGAACAGCCGCGTCGTGCGTATCACATGGGCTTCCGCTTCCGCGGTGTCGCGCTGCGTCGAGGGCGGCATCGCGCCGAGCAGGATCGCGACATAGTTGAACAGGCGATACGACCAGGCGAATTTGAAGAAGGCATAGATGAAGATCAGCATCAGCCCGACGCATTTGATCTCCCACAGCGCGGGCGACGGGGTGAGGTCGATCGGCAGCTCACGCAGCACGGCGAGCGCGTCGTTGGTTGCGCGCAACAGCGCCAGCCCGCCACCGATCGCGATCAGGCTGGTGGAGGCGAAGAAGGCGGTGCCATTCTGCAGCGAGGCCATGATCTGCATGTCCACCATCCGCGCCTCGCGGTCGAGCATGTTGCGCACCCAGACCTCGCGATAGGCGTTCATGCGCGCCGACAGGCTGTTGCGACCGTACGCCGTGTGCTCGAGCGTGAAGCCATAGATCAGCCATTCGACGATGAAGAACGTGACGGCGGCGATATCGACCCAATAGGCGCCCATGTGGCGGCATCCCCGATCATGCTTCTAGGCATCGTGATGTACAGGTTGAACGCGTGCGGTGCACTATGGCAAGATGCCGGCTCCAACAGGATTTTTCTCGCAAATGTTGAAACTGGTCATCGGCAACAAGAACTACTCGTCATGGTCGATGCGGCCGTGGCTGGCGCTGCGCGCCAACGACATCCCGTTCGAGGAAGTGTTCATTCCGCTCTATACCGACGACAAGGCGGACAAGGACCGGATCCTGAGCTTCTCGAAGGCGGGCAAGGTGCCGGCGCTGATCGACGGCGACGTCACGGTGTGGGATTCGCTTTCGATCATCGAATATCTCTCCGAGAAATACCCGCAGGTGAAGCTGTGGCCTGACGATCGTGCCCGCCGGGCGCATGCGCGTTCGATTTCGGCGGAGATGCATTCGGGCTTCATGCCGTTGCGCAATGAATGCGGCATGAACCTGCATCGTCCGGTCGGCGCCGTCGATCTGTCTGATGACGCACGCGCCAATGTGGCGCGCGTTCAGGAGATCTGGGCCGATTGCCACAGCCGTTACGGCAAGGAAGGACCGTTCCTGTTCGGCGCCTTTGGCGGCGCGGACGCGATGTTCGCTCCCGTCGTGCATCGCTTTCGCACCTATGCGATCGAGGTGAAGGGCGAGGCGCGGCATTATTTCGATGCGATGATGTCGCTGCCGGCGTTTCAGGAATGGACCCGCGCCGGCCTTGCCGAAACGCTCGTCATCGAACGGTTTGAGACGGTCTGATGTCGACGCGGCTGGTGCCGGGGCCGGCGGCCCGCGGCCTTCGATCAGTCTGGCGCCAGCTGTCCTATAATGGGAAAGGCGCCTCGATACCGGGAAGCGGGTTTCCCCGGGGGAACCCCAAAGATGGCCGGTTATCGCCCTGAAAAACATGCCGAATTTGCGTATTGCCCATGCCTCGATGCCGCTGGCTTTTGGGCAGGCGGCTGTGCTAGGTTGTCGCGGGGTTCTCAAGTCGGCCGAAAGCTTAGCGGGACCGTGAGCGCGGCCGGCGTTCTTGCGTAATGGAGAGGGCGTTGAAGCATAAGTACTCCGTTGGAGAGACTGTCTATTTTACTGCCAGCAACGTTGCCCGTCCGGCCGCAAGCGGCACCTACGAGGTGATCCGGTTGTTGCCGACCGATGGCGACGACTGTCAGTATCGCATCAAAAGCTCGACCGAAGCTTTCGAACGGGTCGCAAAGGAAAGCCAGCTCGCTATTTCCTGAAACAGCTGTGTGCAAGCAGCCGGTTGACGGGGTTCCATTCGAAGCGCCGTCAAAAGGCCCCGTTCGCAGAACCAATCTGCCGAAAAGCGAATGCGATAAAGACGCATTCGTCTTTCGATCGCGCTTGACGCTGCGTTGAGGGACACCGCGCATGAACTGGGCATGGGCTGCTTCGCTGGATCAGATCTGGCACTCGCCGAACCTTCCATTGTACCTGACGCTGGCGACCGCCGGTCTTGTCGGGATCATCGTTTTGATCACGCTGCTGCGCTCGGAGAGATCCACGGCCAACGGCGTGCTGACGCTCATCACACTGCTCGCGATCGGCGTTGCGGGAGCTGTGACCCTCCGCGGCGTCGGCGTGGCCAGCCCGGTTCAGTCGGCGGAGGCGCCTCGTCCGGTCCCGACCGCGACCGCCGCCTTGCCGCAGCTTTCCTGTATCGACGAGCTGGCCGGTGATGCCGTCCTGGCTGCATGCGAGAAGGCGCTGTTCGGTTCGGCCGAGTCGGTGGCTGCGGCCGTGACCTACGCCGCCTCGCAGATCACGCTATTGACCTCGCTCGGCGATGTCGCCACCGCGAACAAGGGGGCCGGCTCCGACTTGCAGGCGCTGCGCCGGGCCGTCGAACGCGACCGCTACGGGCTGATGGCCTATGTGCTGACGGTCCGCGACCGCTGCACGCCTGCGGCCTGCCGCGCGTTCCGCTCGCTGACCGATACGCGCCAGATCGCGGCCAACATGGAAGAACGCCTCTACGAAAACATGATCATGCGCTACGCGGCCTCATGGAACGCGCCCACGCAGACTGCGGCCGGCATGATGGCGGCGCTGCCGCCGTCCATGCCGACGGGCAAACCCACCAATGCCGAATTTCCGACCTCAGCCTCCACGCCGCCGGTCAGCATCATGAATCCCGAGCCGCCGGCGA
>NZ_LLYB01000039.1 GCF_001440475.1 Bradyrhizobium lablabi
GAATCACCGTTCGAGGTCTTACTCAACCGACTTTTGCAACAAAATCGGCCCACGAGCCGATATTCCATGACAATAATGTGCGCCATCATGCCGCCAGTTCGTCGAGCAGGGCCTTCGCCTGCTTCAGGTCCACCGTGTCAAAGCCCTCGGTGAACCAGCTGTAGATCGGAGCGAGAAGTTCTCGGGCCTCGTCCCGCTTTCCTTGCTCGCGCCACAGCCGCGCCATGCTGATAGCCGCCCGCAGCTCCCAGGATTTCGCCTGCTGTTGACGCGCGACCGCGAGCGCCTGTTCGAAACAGGCTTCGGCTTTTGTCAAATCCCGCTCTGGCGATATCAGGGCGATTTCGCCGGCGGTGCGATGAACCTCGGCCTCGCACCATTTTTCCTTTGTCGTTTCGACCGCCGTGATTGCTTCGCCAATGTGGCTCCAGGCCTCTTCGAACTGGCCGAGCTCCCCACACGCCCTTGCCAAATGGCATAGATGCCAAGGCAATCTTATTGTTGTTCCCATTGAGTGGCATGCGGGCAGCGTCGAGGTAAAGATGCTGACTGCGTCCGAAGCGTTGCCAGTTGAGGCCAAAAGACTGGCCCGCCTTAACAATCCTTGTGTCTTCCAGTAGATGGCGCCTTTTTCCTCGGCCAACGCGATAAGCTCATCCGATAACGCCTTCGTTGTCGCGTAGTTTGCGCTGATAAGTTGGCAATCGCATGCCAGATCTATCACGGGCATCAATGAGGCGGCATGACCAGTCTCACGCGCCTCATTGAGCGCGTGTTCTGTGCTTGCGAGCCCGGCTTCTGGATAGCCAAGGAACCACAGCGCCAGCGACCGAAGATCGTTGGCAAACCGCGTCGCCAGCAGCCGATGTTCGACAGGATCGTAAAGCGCAATCGCCCGATCGTAGTGCGCGAGGGCTTCCGCGAAGTTGCCCGTGAGCACCAATACAAAGGCCACGCAGCGCTGCCATCATGAGCATGACCTTGTCACTCTGTTTCTCGGCAAGCGCCAGGATCTGCGCAGCGCTCTCGCGCGCCAGGTCGCCGTTGAATGCGGTCGTGTTCGTTACCCATATACTGCGGAGAGCCCGAAACAGAGGCAGTGGATCCTTGGGAGGCTCCCCTAGCGCTTCAGCCTGTTCGATCAGCAAAAGTGCCCGCTCCGTAGCCGCCTTGGTTTCCGGCGCCGCGAGCCCTTTGACGTGCATGAGTGGGGGCAGCAGTGCAACTTGAAACCTGATTTCTTCGTCTCGGAGCGCCGGAGTGCCGGGCAAGGTCGCGATCAATCCGAGTGCCCGCCTGAGCTGCTCGATGGCCTCAACCGGCGCCGAGCGCTTCAGTGACCGCAATCCTGCTTTGCCCCACAGCGCCGCCGCCTTGTCGATCAGCCCGGCCTCGGTGCAATGCCGCGCCAGCTGATCCGGCTGGCCTTCGGCGATGTCAGCAAACTGCCTTTCGAAAGCATCTGCAATACGAGCGTGGAGTGCGCGTCGCGGCTTCCGCAGCAACGTGCCATAGGCCGCGTCCTGCACCAGGGTGTGCTTGAACAAATAGGTCGCATGCGGCGGCACGCCCCTGCGGAACAGCAAACCGGCTCCGATAAGACGGTCGAGTGATGCGCGGAGTTCTGCCTCTGGCTTGCGCATCACCGCGGCCAACAGCGCATGTGAAAACTCACGACCGATTGCCGCCCCGACTTGGGCCAACTCCCTGGCCGAACCGAGCCGGTCAAGCCGCGCCATCAGGGAGGCATGCAAACTCGCGGGCACCGCCAGCACCGAAGAGGGAATGGCGGCCGCAATCGGTATCACTTCCGGCTCGCTGCCGGCCTCCAACACCGCCTTTGTCATCTCCTCGACAAATAGTGGGATGCCGTCGGTCCGCTCGATAATGTCTTGTCTGATGTTTGCTGGCAGCAGCTTGTTGCCGATGACGTGGTCAATCAAACTGCAGGCGTCGCGATGTCCCAGCCGGTTGAGCGCAAGCGCTGTTACGTGCGGTTGTCCGACCCAGAGCGCCTCGAACTCCGGCCGAAACGTCACGATCAGTAGCGCCGGAAGGGTTGCGATCTGGTCCACCGTGCGACCGAACGCTTCCAGGCTCGTGGGGTCGCCCCAGTGTGCATCCTCGACGATCATCAGCACGGGGCTGGAGTGCGCCAGGGTCTCCAATTGCAGGTCAAGTGCCTCCAGCGTCTTCTGGCGGCGCTGTTCGGGAGCAAGCTCCAACGCGGGGTAGCGTCCGTCATCTGGAAGCGACAACAGCTCGGCAAAAAGCGTAGCGTCCTGCCTGGACGTCGCGCTCTGCGCCAGTAGCGCGTCGAGCTTGTCGAGCCTTGTTTGCGGTGTGTCGCCATATGCAAATCCGGCGGCACGTTCGAACTGCCCGATAATCGGATGAAAGGCGCTGTCCGTGTGCTGTGGCGAGCAGAAATAACGAAGCCGCGTGTGTGGCTCGGCCGCGATTTCCTCCATGAGTGCGGCGGCAAGCCTGGATTTGCCGATGCCGGCCTCACCGGATAGCAGCACCACCTGGCCTTCGCCGGTCTTCGCTTTCGCCCAGCGCCGCAACAGCAGTTGAAGCTCTTCTTCGCGTCCGACCAGTGCAGTCAGGATGCCGGGGTGCATTGCCTCGAAGCGGCTCTCGACGGAACTTGCCCGCAGCACTGCGAAGGTCTTCACCGGCCCGGCGATCCCCTTGAGGTCCTTTGGCCCGAGGTCTCGCAGCTCGAAGAGATTGCCCAGCAGCCTGCGCGTTGCCTCGGCAATGATGACCGTGTGCGGCTCGGCGATGGCCTGAAGGCGTGCCGCGAGGTTCGGCGTCTCGCCGACAATATCGTGCTCCTGCGCTTCGCCGGACCCCACAAGATCCCCGACCACTACCAATCCGGTGGCAGCCGCTATCCGTACTTGCAGGGGCTCAGGAGCCGGCAGCATGGCCACCGCATCGATCAGCGCGAGCCCGGACCGAACGGCACGCTCGGCGTCATCCTCATGCGCTGCCGGATAGCCGAAGTAAATCAGCACACCATCGCCCAAATATCTGGCGACGAAGCCCCCGAAGCGGCGCACGGTCTCGGCGACGCACCTCTGGTAGGCCGAAATGACCTCGCGAAGGTCTTCCGGGTCCAGACGAGCGGAGAGCGCCGTCGAACCGACAAGGTCCGAGAACATCACGGTAACCTGGCGACGCTCGGCGGTGTCCTTGGCGGGCTCGTCGGCTTCCAGAGCAGCGTCGGACGGCGGAGTTGGTGCGCTCGCTTCAGCGCGCAAGGCGGCGATGGCGTCGAGCAGCTTGCGGCGATGCCCGACAAGTCCAACACCAAGCTCTTTCAAGTCCTCCGCGGTCAAATTCGGCAGGACCGTGTCGTCGATTTCATTGTCGCGGAAAGCAGCCCCATATTGTTCGAGGCCAAGCCTCCGCAGCCAACCTCCGACGTCCATGGCGTCGCCCTCGTGCCGACCGCGGCATGATCCCCCAGCGGAGACTGTCTGTCTAGGGAATGCCGATGACCGGCTTGGGTCATTGGCGGATATGCCCAGTTCCGGCCTTCCGCTTTGCCCCCGAAAGGGACGTCAGACTGGCCGGCATGTCCGCCTTGTGTCAGAAAAGGACTCAGGAGCCGCAGGTGAAGAAAACGCAGGATCATGAGCATGCCAGTTCTTAGAATCGCTGCTTTTTCGGACGGCAATACAGGAGGCAATCCCGCCGGCGTTTGGATCGGCGACGATTTACCCGCCGCATCGAAGATGCAGGCGATGGCAGCGGATGTTGGGTTCTCCGAAACGGCTTTCGCGGCTCCCGAGGGTAGCGCATGGCGAGTGCGGTATTTTTCGCCACTATGTGAAGTGCCGTTTTGTGGACACGCCACCATCGCGCTAGGGGCAGCTCTTGCACTTCAACACGGCGATCGGACCTTTGAACTGAAGCTCGCTCGCGCAGATATTTCGGTCGCTGGCCGACGAGGCGGCGAGACGATTGCGGCGGCGCTACAATCGCCGCCGACGCGAAGTGCCCCCATTGATCGCTTGCTGCAAGCGGACTTGTTGCAACTTCTCGACTACTCGATCGACGATCTCGACTTGAATATCCCGCCAGCGAGGATTCACGGCGGCGCCGACCATGTCGTCTTGGCTCTGAAAACGCGTAGCGCGCTTGCTCGCATGAGCTATGACCTCAAGCTCGGGCGAGAGCTGATGGAAAAAGCAGGATTGGTTACGGTCGCGCTCGTTACGGTAGAGAGCCCGCAGTTGTTCCATGTCCGCAATGCGTTTGCGGTCGGAGGCGTCCTTGAAGACCCGGCAACGGGTGCAGCCGCCGCTGCGTTCGCGGGATATTTGCGCGATCTAGGCTGGCCGCACGGGGGTGTCATCAATATTGTTCAAGGGGAAGACATGGGAATGCGATCGCTTATCCGCGCGGAGATTGGCGAGATTTCGGGCAGTTCAATAAGGGTGTCGGGAACGGCGCGCATCATGAGCGAGGCATGATGTCCGGTTCGGTCGGTCAATAACAGACATGCCCAGTCCCGGCCTTTGAGATCCGCTTTAGCCCCAACAGCGGAAGCAGGCTATCGCGGCCAGTGGCTTACTTTTCAGTCGGCTTGATGAGTACGCGTCCTAACCCGCACCCGCCGCTGAATCTGTCACGCCTTCCGGTGATCTGTCGCATGGTGGCATCACGAGCATTGAGCCGCCCACGCGGCTCGCGTCAGCCGGCAAAGAACTTGCCGCTTCAATGAGTCAGTTTCCGCGATACGTGGGTGGTCAAAATCGTCCGCGCTATCGTGAGACATCCCGAGCCTCGCCATCACGCGTCTGGATCGAACGTTTCGGATGCTCGCATGCGCCACGACTTCGTTAAGACGAATCTGTTCGAAGCCAAATTGAAGCGACGCTCGCGCTGCCTCAACCGCAAACCCTTGTCCCCAGAACGGCCTTGCCAGTCGCCAACCGACTTCGACAGCAGGCGCGAAGTGGGCGACGAAGCCGACACACAACAGTCCGACAGCACCCATGAATATGCCGGACGCTCTCGATTCAACGGCCCACAAGCAGAAGCCGTGAGAGGATTGATGGCTAATCTGGAAGTCGACCCAGGCGTCGGATGCGTCCCGTGTTGCAAGCGGGCGCAGATATTCCATGACGTCAGCATCTTCAGACATCTCTGCAAAGGGCAGCTTATCTGAAGCCATCCATGATCGGAGGATGAGCCGTGGTGTCAAGAGCTGCATCCGGCTCCGCCTTGGTCCAGGCCCTCGAGTGCCGTCTTGATCGCCTTTCTGAAGACCGCGATGTCGCCGAGTTCGTGTCCGAGCACCAGCGCCAGTCGGGTGAGGAACAGCGCCTCACGGTCGGGCCCGGCCATATCGATCGCTGTCGCCAGCGTCTCATAGGCAGTCTCAAATTCCTCGAACGGCATCGCGCTCATGGCGTCTCGCCTCCCAGGCAAACTTCCGCGGTTTTCAGGATCTCGGAGGGGACAGCCGCCTTCCATCGCCCGGCGATATGCAGGTCCGGCCGCAGCAGATAGAGCGTGCCGGGCGCTGCGGCGAACAGGCGGGCGATTTCGCCGTCATGGTCCGCAATGATTTTTGCGCTGGATATGGAAGTCTGGGTGCCGACGACAATGGCAGCGAACCGCTTGTCGATCCGGCCGAGATGTTCGAGCGATGTAGCCTGTTCGGCGGTGGGTTGCGCCTCGCAGAACAGGATCGCCGTCAGGCCGTGGCCGGCGTAATCGAGCAGATGGCTTCCGTCGGCCAGCTTGGCGTTTGGCGCGACGCTGCCGCAGACCGGCCCGCCGGCAAAGGCGGCATCGCTGATAGCATAGGGTGTCAGCACGCTGTCCGAATAGGTGTAGGGCTGCATCTGGCGCGGATTGGCCAGTCCCCGCGGAAACTCGTGCTTCAAGCTCAGCGACAATGCCGCCTCGCGCGCGAGCCGCCAGCCCCGCGTCGGCGGCGTCATGAAGCGCGTGCTCTTGGTGGCGTTGGCGAACACATCGAGCGTGGCGCCGCGCCGCTCCGGCGAATAGCTGTCGAGCAGCCGGTCGTCGGCCTCGCCATGGAGCACAAGCGCAAGCTTCCAGCCGATGTTTTCGGCATCCGCGAGGCCGTTGTTCAGCCCGCGCACGCCGAAAATCGGCACGATATGCGCGGCGTCGCCGATGAAGAACACCCGCTCGTGCCGGTAATCATCGAGGCACAAGGTATTGGCGGAATAGACACTCCACCATTCCAACTCCCACGGTTTGATGTGGCCGATATCGGCAAGGATCGCACTGACGCGTGCGCGGATATTCTCCTCCTTCAGGGCCTCGGCCTCGCTCTCACCTTCGCGAAGCTGGTAGTCCACGCGCCAGATATCGTCCGGCTGCTTGTGGATCAGCACCGTGCCCCCGGGGTTGCCGCTCGGTTCGAAGAACGCTCGCCGCTCGGTCGGAAAGTCGTGATCCATGCGGATGTCGGCGATGACGTACCGGCCTTCGTAATTGTCGCCTTTCAGGCGAAGGCCGAGCATCGACCGGATTGGCGAACGCGCACCGTCGGCGGCGAGGAGATAGAGCGCGTCGAGAAAGTAATCCCCCTCCGGTGACGATACGCGGGCAGAAACGCCGTCTACATGGCGTTCGAGACCGGACAGTTCGCTCTGCCAGCGCATGTCGATGAGGTCGCTGGCGGCGACCGCATCGTGCAGGAATTTCTCGATGTATTGCTGCTGCAGATTGTACATCGGCAGATATTTTTCGCCCGGCGGCTGCGGCATCTCCAGCCGGAAAATCTGCTCGCCGCGGTAGTAGCTGCGGCCGTACCGCCAGCCGAGCGCCTTTTCGACGAACGGCGCGACGGCGCCGATCCGTTCCAGGATATGCATGCTGGGACGCGCGATGCAGATCGCGCGGCTGCCGTCGTTGAAAGTGTCCTTGCGATCGATCAGCACGCTTCTGATGCCGTAGCGCGCCAGCACCAGCGCGGCCGTCATGCCGATCGGGCCGGCGCCCACGATCAGGACAGGGTGCCGCGCCGTAGCGCCGTCAAGCTCGGGAACGCGCCGCGCCGCAAAGCGCGGATAGTCGAAGTAGAGCGAATCCAGCGGTCCCTTGCCGGCAGGTCTCATGCCTCCCTCCGTCTATTTCTTCCGAGCGAGAAAATCCCCCATCAGCCGCTGCGGCTCCCCGGTCAGGAACGATTGCCCGAACACGCCGACGCTCAAATTCACGGATTCGGTCAACGGCAGTTCCTCCCATTGCCGCAGCAGCGCCTTCTGGATGCGCAGCGCCTCAGGGCCGCATTCGAGCAGCGCCTTCACCGTGTGCTCGACCGCGGCATCGAGCCCGCCTTCCTTGGCCACCACGTCGACCAGGCCCCAGGCGAGCGCGGTGGGCGCGTCGATATTTTCGGCCGTCATCACCAGCCAGCGGGCGCGGCCCCAGCCGATCAGCCGTGGCAATAGCGCAGCATGGATCACCGAGGGGATGCCGACGCGCACTTCCGGCATGCCGAATTTGGCGTCGTGGGCCGCGATCCGGAAATCGCAGGCGGCGGCGACTTCGAGGCCACCGCCGAGGCACCAGCCCGGCAGCCGCGCGATGACAGGCGCCGGAAACTGGCGCACGGCCTCGCAGAGGTCGCGCAAGCGCGTGATGAAGGCTTCCGCGGATTTCTGATCGAGCTTCGCCATCTCCTTGATGTCGGCGCCGCCGATCATGCTCTTCTCGCTCTGGCCGGCCAGGATTACCGCGCGAATGTCCTTGTCGCCGGCGAGCTTCTCGAAGCCCTCGCGGACGCCGTCGGTTACAGCCGAGCTGAGGATGTTGAGCGAACCTGCATTGCAGACTGCAAGACGCACGACGCCTCTGGTATCGCGGGTGATGCCGCAATGGGGATTGAGCATTTCCATGGTTTTTGTTGTGGCTCCCTTGGGCGCGCATGCGCCGAGAGTGCCACTTCCTTGGCAAGGGCTGGTCTTGTCAAGGGTCGCGGGCGCGGAGCGGCCTGTTCCTCAAGCCGGCGCGGGATGGATGCGCCGGGAGGCCGCCTCATAGGCCGCGGCTTCCGCTGCCGCCAGCCGCTCCAGCCGCACCGGAACATGCTTGTGGTAGGGCGTGCCGGCGATGGGATCGCGGTTGCCGCTCTCCGTCAGCACGTTGACGCGAGGGCCGTTGTTCAGCCGCTCGCCGTCGGCGGCCGGATAGTCCTGGCCATAGCCGTGCGGCAGCGCAAGCTGGCCGCTGCGCATGCTGTCGTCGCGCTTGCAGCGCGCGACCACGCGGCCAGCTGCAGATTGCACCGCGATCCATTCGCCATCCTCCGCGCCGAGCGATGCCAGATCGGCGGCGCTGATGAGCAGTGCGCCATCGGGATCGTCGCGGCGCCAGGCGGGATCGCGAAAGATCTGGTTGGCGTTGAACATGCGCCGCTGTCCGGCGGCGAGCACGAAGGGATAGTCGCCGCGAGGCGCGGCGTTCGCCGGATCGAGCTTGCCGAGCCATTCCCGCAGCGGCGCGATCGCAAGGCGGACCTTGCGGTCGGAATGCGAGACCAGCGACCATGCCTCGTCGTAATCGTGCTCGGTGAAGGCTGCGCCGTTGCGCGATCCGACGATGGCGTCGAACAGCGCTTCGCCGAGCATCTCGTCCGGAACGTCGCGGCCCGCATTGAGCGCGCGGCGCACAGCCTGCGGCGAGCGTTTTGCGCAGAGATGCGCGGCCTGCCACAGGGGTGCGGCGGCAGCCGTGCCGTCGGGCAGGGTGGCGCCCAGCGTGTTGTAGAGCACGAGCGCGCCGAGCGCCGCCAGCTGTGGGTTGGCGCCCATAAAGGCGCGCAGTTCCGCGGCGAAGGCGGGCCGGGAACGCAACGCGGCGTCGCGCAACGGCGCCAGCGCGTTGTCGCCGGGCAGGAGGCCCAGCGCGCGGCTGAGCCGCGTATAGATTTCCGGCTCGGGTAGGGTGCCCGCCAGAGGCGCCACCACGCCCGCGCGCACATGGAAATAGTTTCTGGGGAATTCGAAGTTGAAGAGCGTGAATTCCGTCTTCTCATATTGCGAAGAGGCCGGCAGCACGTAATGCGCTAGCTGCGCGGTCTCGGTCATGGCTACGTCGACCACGACGACGAGGTCGAGTGCGCGTAACGCCTTCTCGACCTGCACAGTATTCGAGGCGGGATTGGNACTGTCGATCCATACCGCGTGAAGGCGGTCGGGGTGATCGGACAGCACCGCATCAGGAAACAGATTGGGCGGCAATAGTCCGCCGATCACCTCGATATCGGCAGCGGCAAAGCGCTGGTTCGGCGAGTTACCCCATAGCGGCACCAGCCAGCTGTGCAACTGGTTGGTGCCTTTGCGGCCAAAACTGCCGGTCAGCATGATCAGCAGTTTTTCGAGATACGAATTGAGCGTCGAGTTGACGCCTTGCTGGATGCCGAGCTCGACGCGGACGGTCATCGCGTTCGCCGCAACAATCATGTCGACGCACTGCTCGATCTGCTCGAGCGGGATGTCGGCGGCCTCAGCCCATTGTTCGACCGGAATCCGCTTTAGCGCGTCCCTGACCTCGGCATAGCCTGTGGTGTGCTGCTCGATGAATGCCTGGTCCACCGCGTCGCGCTGGATCAGCCGCGCGAGGATCGCGCCCAGCAAAAAGGCGTCGGCGCCGGGACGGACCGCGAGATGCAGATCGGCGCGCTCGGCGGTCTCGGAGCGGCGGGGATCAATCACGATCATCTTGCGGCCGGGATCCTTGCGGATGTCGTTGAGATGGTCGCGCGCATTGGGAAAGCCGTGGGCGATCCAGGGATTGGCGCCGATCACGAACAGCAAGTCGCAATGGTGCACGTCCTCGGCGGTGTGGCAGGTCTGGCTGCCGAACATATGGCCGTTGACCCAGAAATCACCGGTCTTCTCCTGCGACAGCGCGTTGAAGACATGGCGCGAGCCGAGCGCGCGCAGCAGCGCCGTGGCATAGGCGCCGCCGGCATGATTGCCCTGACCACCGCCGCCATAGAGCGCGAGGCTCTTGCCGCCATGGCGATCGACGACGTCGCGCAATCTTGCGGCGATCTCGGTAATCGCGGTGTCCCAGTCGATCGCGTCAAAACCGCCATCGGCGCGCCGGCGCAGCGGCGTGGTCAGGCGATCGCGGTGATGCGCATAGAAGGGAATGCGCGCGGCCTTGTTGCAGAGATAACCTTTGGATTTGGGGTTGTCGCGGTCGCCGCGCACTTTTGTGATGCGGTCATTGTCGACCAGCAGCTCGAGGCCGCAATTGACATAGCAGAGATTGCAGGCGGTCTTCCGCCAGTCGGGGCTCGGCATGGCCATCTCTTCCATTGTTGAACCAGGTCAGTATATATGATGATCGTAATTCAATCAATCGGCCCTCGCTGGCCGTCATCAAGGAGAGCGATCATGACCGCGGGTAGCGCCCAACGAGCCCTGGAAATTCCCGACCTGTTCGCACCGCAATTGCGACGGGAGCGGGTGGTGGACTGGCAGGCGCCCGGACCGGTGGCGAAGGCAGCCTCGGGCATGTCCGGGCTGGAGACGATGCGCGCGATTCGCGACGGCATCCTGCCACCGCCGCCGATGGCCCGGCTGATCGGCTTCCGGATGGCCGTCGTAGAAGGCGGCCGTATCGTGATGGAACTCGATCCGCACGAGAGCCTCGAAAATACCATTGGGCTGCTCCATGGCGCGACCGCGGCGGCGTTACTGGATACCACCATGGGTTGTGTCATTGCCACTATGCAGCCGGCCGGGCAGACTTCGGTCACGCTGGACCTCAAGCTGACCTTTCTGCGGCCGCTGTCGGTGCGATCGGGCACGATCGCGGCGGAAGGCAAGGTGGTAAAACTCGGCCGTCAGACCAGCTATGCCGAAGGCTTCGTCCGCGACGGCGCGGGCAATCTTGCAGTGCACGCGACCGCGACCTTCTCGATGATAACAGGTGGAAACGCGAAATAGATGCAGCATTTCGCGCGCGCAACTGCTATTATATGACTGCAGACATTTAATGGGACGCGTCAATGCGCTATTCGAAAGAGCACAAGCAGGAGACCCACGCCCGGATCGTGAAGAAGGCCTCGGTGCGGCTTCGCGAGAAGGGCGCGCATGGTATCGGCGTTGCCGACCTCATGAAGGAGGCGGGCCTGACCCATGGCGGTTTCTATGCGCATTTCGATTCCCGCGAGGCGCTGGTGATCGAGGCCTTTGCTTACGCGATGGACCGCTCGGTCGAGCATTGGCGCAAGATCGCCGCTGAAACGCCGGTCGAGAAACGGCTGTCGACCATCGTCGATTCCTACATCTCCACTGTGCATCGCGACGATCCCGGTCGCGGTTGCGCGGTGCCCACGCTCGGCGCCGAGATCGCCCGCGAAAGCGCAAAGACCCGAAAAGCCTTTTCCGCCAAGCTGGAACAGTTGATCGACGTGATGGCCGACCAGATTCTGGACGTGCCGCGCAAGACGGCGCGCAAGCAGGCGATGGGTACGCTGGCGACCATGATGGGCGCGCTGGTGATGTCGCGCGTCGCCGGCAGCGGCGAGCTTTCCGACGAGATCCTTCTCGCCGGCCGCGAGGCGGCGGTCGGACGGAAGGCTGCGACGAAGCCGCCTGCGAAGAAGGCGCGGGTGAAGGCGAATTAGACTAGTGCGCGATTGCGCATCAGGCGCCGGGACTCATACGCCGCGGCCCATGGAAGGGCACAAGGGGAGATAGCTTTTGTCGCCATTCAAATCGGTGATTATGGGTCCCGGCGTTCGCCGGGACGACGATGGATTTGTGCCAGGTCATTACCTTCCGCCAAACAGCGCCCGCTCGCGCTCCACCGTCTCGCAGATGTAATCGGCCACCGCGCGAATCCGCGCTAGGTCCTTGCTGTCGGCATGCATCAGCATCCAGAACGTGCGCGAGATCCTGACTTCGTCAGGCAATACCGGCCGCAATTCCGGATGCGCTGTCGCCATGAAGTGCGGCAGCACCGCGATCCCAAACCCTGCGATGGTCGCGTTGAGCTGCGCGATCAGATTGGCGCTGCGGAATTTGGCTGAGATTTTCGGCGAGACCTGCGGCAGGTAATCGAGTTCCGGCGTGAACAGCAGTTCCTCGATATAGCCGACGAAGCGATGCCCCGGCAGGTCGCTGCGCGAGACGATTTTCGGCGTGCGGTCGAGATAGGCGGGAGCGGCGTAGAGGCCGAGGCTGTAGTCGAGCAGCTTGCGCCCGACGATCCGGCCTTCCTTGGGCATGGTCAGGCTGATCGCGATATCGGCCTCGCGCTTCGACAGGCTGAACAGCCGCGCGGTGGCGACGAGCTGCAGATCGAGATCGGGATACCGCTCGGTGAATTTCAAAAGCCGCGCGGCCAGGAAGTGGCTGCCGAACCCGTCGGGGGCGCCGATCCGCACCGTGCCGGTGAGCTGGGCGCGCGAGCCGCCGACGGCCTCCTGGTTGGCGACGATGGTGGATTCCATCGCCTCCGCGCTGTCGGCGACACGCTGGCCGGCTTCGGTCAGCAGGTAGCCGGTCTTGCGGCGATCAAACAGTTTGGCGGAGAGGTGCCGCTCCAGCCGGTCGACGCGGCGGATCACCGTGGCATGGTCAACCGATAGCTGCTTGGCGGCAGCGGAAACCGAGCCGCCGCGCACGATGGCGAGGACGAAACGGAAGTCATCCCAGTCGATAGTCCCGGAGCCTTGATCCAGCATTTCCGCACATCTATGGTGCAATATATCGGACTTGTATCCCAAGAAATGCAGGTCAAAAAGGGGTTCGAAAACGATCCCACGCGGGACCCTAGGGAGATCATTCATGCGCTCAATCGGACATTTCATCGGCGGCAAAGAGGTCAAGGGAACGTCCGGTCGGACGGCCGACGTTTTCGAGCCGATGACCGGCGACGTTCAGGCCAAGGTGGCACTGGCTTCCAAGGCGGAGGTTCGCGCCGCCGTCGAGAACGCCGCACTCGCCCAGCCTGAATGGGCCAACACCAATCCGCAGCGTCGCGCGCGCGTGATGATGAAGTTTGTCGAGCTGGTGCAGCGCGACTACGACAAGCTCGCCGAACTCCTCGCGCGCGAGCACGGCAAGACCGTCCCCGACGCCAAGGGCGACATCCAGCGCGGCCTCGAAGTCGCGGAATTCGCCTGCGGCATTCCGCACCTGATGAAGGGCGAATACACCGAAGGCGCCGGCCCCGGCATCGACATCTACTCGCTGCGGCAACCACTCGGCGTCGTCGCCGGCATCACGCCGTTCAACTTTCCGGCGATGATCCCGATGTGGAAGTTCGCGCCGGCGATCGCCTGCGGCAACGCCTTTATCCTGAAACCCTCCGAGCGCGATCCCGGCGTGCCGATGCTGCTGGCCGAACTGATGATGGAGGCGGGGCTGCCGCCCGGCATCCTCAACGTCGTCAACGGCGACAAGGAAGCCGTCGATGCGATCCTCGACGATCCCGATATCAAGGCGATTGGCTTCGTCGGCTCGACGCCGATTGCGCAATATATCTATGAGCGCGCCGCGCAGACCGGCAAGCGCTGCCAGTGTTTTGGCGGCGCGAAGAACCACGCCATCGTGATGCCCGACGCCGACATGGACCAGGCCGTCGACGCGCTGATCGGCGCCGGCTACGGCTCGGCCGGCGAGCGCTGCATGGCGGTGTCGGTTGCGGTCCCCGTCGGCAAGACCACCGCCGACCGGCTGATGGAAAAGCTGATCCCGCGCGTGGAGAGCTTGAAGATCGGCACCTCGGTCGATCCGTCCGCCGATTACGGTCCGCTGGTGACCCGCGAGGCGGTCGAGAAGGTGAAGAACTACATCGATATCGGCATCAAGGAAGGTGCCACGCTTGCCGTCGACGGCCGCGGCTTCAAGATGCAGGGCTATGAGAAGGGTTTTTATCTCGGCGGTTCGCTGTTCGACAACGTCACCAAGGATATGCGGATCTACAAGGAAGAAATCTTTGGGCCCGTGCTCTCGGTGGTTCGCGCCCATGACTACAAGGAAGCGCTGGCGCTGCCGTCCGAGCATGACTATGGCAACGGCGTCGCGATCTTCACCCGCGACGGCGACGCGGCGCGCGATTTCGCGGCACGCGTCAATGTCGGCATGGTCGGCATCAACGTGCCGATCCCGGTGCCGATCGCCTATTACACCTTCGGCGGCTGGAAGAAGTCCGGCTTCGGCGATCTCAACCAGCACGGTCCGGACTCGGTCCGCTTCTACACCAAGACCAAGACGGTGACCTCGCGCTGGCCGTCCGGCGTCAAGGAAGGCGCGGAGTTCTCGATCCCGTTGATGAAGTGATGGTGTAGCCCAGGCCGTCATTGCGAGCCAACGGGTCGGGCGAATGCCCGCCCGATGACAGGCTCCACGAAGCAATCCATCTTGCCGCGAAAAGGAAGAATGGATTGCTTCGTCGCCTCGCTCCTCGCAATGACGACAAGAATGAGCAGCCCAACATGCAGTTCGCTCTCAACGAGGATCAGATCGCGGTTCGCGACATGGCACGGGCGTTTGCGGCCGAGAAAATCGCGCCGCATGCGCTGCGCTGGGACGAGGAGAAGCATTTCCCCGTCGACGTGATGCGCGAGGCCGCGGGCCTCGGCATGGGCGGCATCTACATCAAGGAGGACGTCGGCGGCTCCGCGATGACCCGCTTCGATGCCGCGCTGATCTTCGAGGCGTTGGCGACGGGCTGCCCAACCGTGTCGGCTTTCATCTCGATCCACAACATGGCGTCCTGGATGATCGATGCCTATGGCAACGATGCCCAGCGGCGGAAGTGGCTGCCAAAACTTTGTACGATGGAGCTGATCGCAAGCTACTGCCTCACCGAGCCGGGCGCCGGCTCGGATGCCGCGGCGCTGCGGGCTCGCGCGGTACGCGAGGGCGATCATTACGTCCTGAACGGGCAGAAGCAGTTCATTTCAGGGGCCGGCGGCACTGATCTCCTGGTGGCGATGGTGCGAACCGGCGGCGATGGTCCCGGCGGGGTCTCGACGCTCGTTATCGACGGCAAGATGCCGGGCGTGTCGTTCGGCGCCAACGAGCGCAAGATGGGGTGGAATGCGCAGCCGACCCGCGCCGTGATCTTCGAGAATGCCCGCGTGCCGGTCGAGAACCGTTTGGGTGAAGAGGGCATCGGCTTCAAGATCGCGATGGCCGGCCTCGACGGCGGCCGCCTCAACATCGCGGCGTGCTCGCTCGGCGGCGCGCAGAGCGCGCTCGACAAATCGCTGGCCTACATGAAGGAGCGAAAAGCCTTTGGAAAGCGCCTCGACGAATTCCAGGCGCTGCAATTCCGCCTCGCCGACATGGCGACCGAACTCGAGGCAGCGCGGACGTTCCTGTGGCGCGCGGCGGCGGCGCTCGACCGCAAGGATCCCGACGCCACCATGCTCTGCGCGATGGCCAAACGCTTCGGCACCGATGTCGGATTCGAGGTCGCCAATCAGGCGCTGCAGCTCCATGGCGGCTACGGCTACCTCAGCGAATACGGCATCGAGAAGATCGTCCGCGACCTGCGCGTGCACCAGATCCTGGAAGGGACCAACGAAATCATGCGGCTGATCGTGTCGCGCAAGATGATCGAGGGCGCTCGATGACGGATGCGGCTGTGGAAGAGGGCGACCTGATCGCGCGCAGAGAAGGTTCTGCCGGCATCATCCGCCTGAACCGGCCCAAGGCGATCAATGCCGTGACGCTGGAGATGTTCCACGATGTCGACAAGGCGCTCGATGTCTTCGAGGCCGATCCCGAAGTCGCGGTGATCGTGCTGGAAGGCGCGGGCGAGCGCGGGCTGTGTGCCGGCGGCGATATCCGCGCGCTCTGGGAAAGCTCCAAGGTCAAGGGCGACCTCGGCAAGATCCTGTGGCGCGACGAATACATCCTCAACGCGCGCATCAAGAAATTCCCAAAGCCCTATGTCGCCTTCATGGACGGCATCGTGATGGGCGGCGGCGTCGGGCTGTCAGCGCATTCCAGCCACCGCGTCGTGACCGAGAAGACGAAGCTGGCGATGCCTGAAGTCGGCCTCGGGTTCTTTCCCGATGTCGGCGGCACCTGGCTGCTGTCGCATTCGCCCGGCGAGATCGGCACCTATTTTGGCCTAACCGGGCAGACCATGAACGGCCCCGATGCTATCAACGCCAAATTCGCCGATGCGGTGGTGCTGTCGGCAAAATTGCCGGCCTTGCGCGAGGCGCTGACGAAGGTGCAGCCCGGCACGACGTCGGCTGATGTGAGAACGCT
This sequence comes from Bradyrhizobium lablabi, assembly GCF_001440475.1. Lineage (GTDB taxonomy): Bacteria > Pseudomonadota > Alphaproteobacteria > Rhizobiales > Xanthobacteraceae > Bradyrhizobium > Bradyrhizobium lablabi. The sequence goes on from NZ_LLYB01000039.1 coordinate 16,254, forward strand.
GATCGATAGCTTTTCGACCGGCGAGACGGTCGGGCCGGTCGCCGCGCAGCAGGCGAAGATCGATGCGCTGTTTGCCTATGATCGCATGGAAGACATCGTCGCGGCGCTGCAGCGCGACGGATCGGACTTCGCGCAGGCGACGCTGAAGACGCTTGGCGAAAAGTCGCCGCGCGGCATGGTGGTGACGCTGAAACTGCTGCGGCTGGCGCGCAAATCGAACTCGCTGGAAGAATGCCTGGTGCGGGAGTATCGCGCCGCGCTGCAAGTGTTCGCCAGCGACGATTTCCGCGAAGGCGTGCGCGCTGCCGTCATCGACAAGGACCGCAATCCGAAATGGTCGCCGCCGCGCATTGAAGACGTGACGCCCGATATGGTCGCGCCTTACTTCGCCGAGATCGGCGCGGACGAACTGAAATTTCCATAAGTCAGACAGAAACGCCCCAGCGGAGGAATATCATGGCAAATATCGCATTCATTGGCCTCGGCAACATGGGCGGGCCGATGGCGGCCAATCTGGTCAAGGCCGGCCACAAGGTCACCGCGTTCGATCTGGTCGCGGCCTCGCGCGATCAGGCCAAGGCGGACGGCGCCGCCATCGCCGAGAGTTCGGTGGCCTCCGTCAAGGGCGCCGACGTCGTCGTCACCATGCTGCCGGCCGGCAAGCATGTGCTGTCGGTCTGGAACGAAGTCATTCCCGTGATGGCCAAGGGCACGCTGATCATCGACTGCTCCACCATCGACGTCGAAAGCGCCAAGCAGGCGCATGCGCTGGCGGCCAAGCACGGCGCGCTCTCGGTTGACGCGCCGGTGTCGGGCGGTACTGGCGGCGCCAAGGGCGCGACACTCACCTTCATGTGCGGCGGTGAAGACAAGGCCTTTGCGGCGGCCAAGCCTGCACTGGAAAACATGGGGAAGAAGATCGTCCATTGCGGCGGCGCCGGCGCGGGGCAGGCGGCCAAGATCTGCAACAACATGATTTTGGGCATTTCCATGATTGGCGTCGGCGAGGCCTTTGCGCTGGCGGAGAAGCTGGGCCTGTCGCATCAGGCGCTGTTCGACGTCGCCTCGACCTCCTCGGGCCAATGCTGGGCGCTGACGTCCTATTGTCCGGTGCCGGGCCCGGTGCCGGCTTCGCCCGCCAACAATGGCTACAAGCCGGGTTTTGCCTCTAACCTGATGGTGAAGGACCTGACGCTGGCGCAGGATGCGGCCAACGCCGCCGGCGCCGTGACGCCGCTCGGCAAGCATGCGCAGGAGATCTACAAGGCGTTCGACGCCGCCGGCCATGGCGGGGTGGATTTTTCCGGTATTATCCAGCACGTTAGGAGCCTCGCTGGGAAATAACGGAGACCTGAGTGACGAGTTTTCAGGAAGCGCGCGCCTTTCTGCTCAAAAACCGCACGGATTATGATGCGGCCGTGAAAGGGTTCCGCTGGCCCGACCCGGTTCCCTTCAACTGGGCCCTGGACTGGTTCGATGCGGAACTCGCCGGCCAAGCCGATAGCCGGGACCGCACCGCGCTCTGGATCGTCGATCCCGGCGACAAGGAGACGAAACTCTCCTTCGCCACGCTGTCGCGCCGCTCCAACCAGGTCGCGAACTTCCTGCGCGCGCAGGGCCTGAGGCGTGGCGATCATTTGTTGCTGCTGCTCGGCAATGTCGTGCCGCTGTGGGAGACCATGCTGGCGGCGATGAAGCTTGGCGTCGTCGTGATCCCGGCGACGACGCTGCTCACCCCCGATGAGCTCCGCGACCGGCTGGATCGCGGCAAGGCGAGGGTGGTCGTGGCCACGCAGGATCAGGTCGCCAAGTTTGCAAATCTCGGCGGCGACAAGCTGGTGCGGATCGTAGTCGGCGCGACGTCGCAGCATGACGGCTGGTTGCCGTTCGAAGGGGCCGCAAGCGCCTCGGAAGAATTTACGCCTGACGGTCCGACCAATGCCGACGACCCGATGCTGCTCTATTTCACCTCGGGCACCACGGCAAAGCCAAAGCTGGTGCGGCACAGCCAGCGCAGCTATCCGGTGGGCGCGCTGTCGACGATGTTCTGGCTCGGCCTGCAGCCGGGCGACGTCCATCTGAATATCTCTTCGCCCGGCTGGGCCAAGCATGCCTGGAGCTGCTTCTTCGCGCCGTGGAATGCGGGGGCCACCGTGTTCGTGGTCAACCAGCCGCGCTTCGACGCGAAAGCCTTGCTGGCGATCGTCGGCCGCTGCGGCGTCACGACGCTGTGCGCGCCGCCGACGGTGTGGCGGCTGTTCATTCAGGAAAAGCTCGCCGACTTCAAGGTGAGCCTGCGCGAGGTCTGCGGCGCCGGCGAGCCGCTCAACCCGGAAGTGATCGACCAGGTGAAGGCGGCGTGGGGCCTCGTCATCCGCGACGGCTATGGCCAGACCGAAACCACGGCGCTGGCCGGCAATTCGCCGGGCCAGAAGGTCAAGGTCGGCTCGATGGGCCGCCCGCTGCCGGGCTACCGCGTGCGGATCACCGACAGCGACGGCAACATCACCAGGGAGGGCGAGGTGACGCTCGTGCTCGGCGCCGACCGCCCGGCGGGCCTCATGCAGGGCTATCAGGGTGAAGACGGCAAGCTGAGCGGCGCGGACGGCGATCTCTATCGTTCAGGCGACGTCGTGTTTGCCGATGACGAGGGCTACCTCACCTTTGTCGGCCGCTCCGACGACGTCTTCAAATCGTCCGACTATCGCATCAGCCCGTTCGAGCTGGAGAGCGTGCTGTTGGAACATGATCAGGTCGCCGAAGCCGCCGTCGTGCCGAGTCCCGATCCTATCAGGTTGGCGATCCCCAAGGCCTATGTGCTGCTGGTCTCGGGCGCGGAGCGTACGCCGGAGACGGCGCTGTCCATCTTCAAACACCTGCACACGCGGCTGGCGCCGTTCAAGCGCATCCGCAAGATCGAACTGGTGACGGAATTGCCGAAGACGATTTCCGGCAAAATTCGCCGCGTGCAGTTGCGCCGCCTCGAACATGATAATAACCGCAACGATGCGCTGCGCGGCGCCGAGTTCCGCGAGGATGAATTCCCGGAGCTGCAGAAGGTGCGGACCGCCGGGCTGGAGAGCTGATCAATGAATGAAGTCTGGAAGAAGCCGCCGGTCTCGTTTGAGGCCTACCAAGCCATGGTCGGCAAGGAGATCGGCGTGTCGTCGTGGCACCTGATCGACCAGAACAGGATCAACGTCTATGCCGACGTGATCGAGGACCATCAGTTCATCCATGTCGATCCTGAACGGGCGAAGAAGGAAACCGCGTTCGGCAACACCATCGCGCACGGCTTCCTCACGATGTCCTTGATGAGCATCATGTCCTACGAGGTGATGCCGGTCATCGAAGGCACGGCGATGGGCGTCAATTACGGTTTCGACAAGCTGCGCTTCCTGTCGCCGGTCCGCGCGGGTTCGCGGGTCCGCGGCCGGTTCACGCTTGTCGAAGCCAAGCTGCGCAAGCCGAAGGAACTGCAGTCGCGCACCAATGTCACCGTCGAGATCGAGGGCGAAGACAAGCCCGCGCTGGTCGCCGACTGGATCGGGTTGATTAATTTCAATTAGATTTTCGCCGTCATTGCCGGGAAAAGGCGCTAAACGCGTCTTCAAACCAGTTGACCCGGCCATCCATCGCTGCTCAAAAACGGCCAGTCGCATGCTTACCCTCTCCCCTTGTGGGAGAGGGTGGCTTCGCGAAGCGAAAACGGGTGAGGGGTTCTCTCCACGAGCTCGTCTCTTGGAGACAACCCCTCATCCGGCGCCGTAGCCGACGCTACGCGTCGGCGTTGTACTAAAGAACGGCGGCCGTAGGCCGCCTATGGCCACCTTCTCCCACAAGGGGAGAAGGAAGAAGAATCAGGGAATCGTAACTCATGGCAATCAGGTTTGACGGACGCGTCGCCATCGTCACCGGCGCGGGGAATGGTCTGGGGCGGGCGCATGCGCTGGGGTTGGCGAGCCGCGGCGCCAAGGTGGTGGTCAACGATTTCGGCGGCGCGCGCGACGGCACCGGCGGCTCGCTGTCGCCGGCCGAAGCCGTGGTCGAGGAAATCCGCAAAGCCGGCGGCACCGCGATGGCCGACGGCGCCGATGTCTCCAAGTTCGGACAGGTCACAGCAATGGTCGAGCGCGCCACCAAGGAGTGGGGCAGCGTCGATCTGCTCTGCGCCAATGCCGGCATTCTGCGCGACAAGTCGTTTGGAAAAATGGACGTCGCCGACTTTGCCAAGGTGCTCGACGTCCATCTCGTCGGCACGTTCTACTGCTGCAAGGCGGTGTGGGACGGCATGCGGGAGCGCAACTACGGCCGCATCGTGCTGACCACCTCGTCGTCCGGCCTGTTCGGCAATTTCGGCCAGGCCAATTACGGCGCGGCCAAAGCCGGCATGGTCGGCCTGATGAACGTGCTGGCCGAGGAAGGCCGCAAGAACAACATCCGCGTCAACACGATTTCGCCGACGGCGGCGACGCGCATGACGGAAGAGCTGCTGCCGCCGCAGGCGCTGGAGCTTATGAAGCCTGAGGCAATCACGCCTGCGGTTGAATATCTGCTTAGCGAGGACGCCCCGACCCGCACTATCATGGGCGCCGGCGCCGGCTCGTTCGCGGTGATCAAGATCATCGAGACCGAGGGCATCAACCTGCCGCAGTCCGATTGGACGCCCGATGCGATCGCGGCGCATTTTGCCGAGATCGACGATGTGTCGAAGGCGAAGGCGTTGCAGGGCGCGTTCGAGCAGACGCAGAAGTATGTGGCGCAGGCTGCAGCAAGGGCGGGGATCAAGCTGTAGCTTTACGTCGGTGCGTAGTGTGGGCAAAGGCGCAAAGCGCCGTGCCCACCATGCATCCCCGATGCCGATGAATTTTGGTGGGCAGCTTCGCTTTGCCCACTCTACGGGACCATCGATCCGGCTACACTCCCGCCATGCCTACGACCTCACAACCCGTCGCTGTTATCGGCGCCGGACCCACCGGCCTGATGGCGGCCGAAGTGCTCGCGCAGGGCGGTGCCGCGGTCACCGTCTATGACGCGATGCCGTCGGTTGGCCGCAAGTTCCTGATGGCAGGCCGAGGCGGGCTGAACCTCACGCATAGCGAGCCGCTCCCGCAATTCCTCGCGCGCTACCGCGAAGCAACGCCGCACCTGAAAGCTGCCATCGAAGCGTTTCCGCCGCAGGCGCTGCGCGACTGGAGCGAAGCGCTGGGGCAGGAAACCTTTATCGGGTCCAGTGGGCGGGTGTTCCCGAAAGCCTTCAAGGCTTCGCCTTTGCTGCGGGCTTGGCTGCGGCAGCTGGACTCGCAGGGCGTGAAGCTGGCGCTACGTCACCGCTGGACGGGCTGGGACGAGCAGGACCGCCTGCGCTTTCAAACGCCTGACGGTCCGCGCGCTATTGAAGCGAGCGCCACCGTGCTGGCGCTCGGCGGCGCAAGCTGGCTGCGGCTGGGCTCCGATGGCGCATGGGCGGAGATACTCGCCGCAAAAGGCGTGGGTGTATCCCCGCTCAGGCCGGCCAATTGCGGCTTCACCGTAAGCTGGTCGGATATATTTCGAGACCGGTTCGAAGGCCAGCCGCTCAAGGGCATCGAGTTGAGCTTTGGTTCGCACAGCGTTCGCGGCGAAGCCATCGTGACGCGCTCGGGCATCGAAGGCGGCGCGGTCTATGCGCTATCTGCCGAATTGCGCGAAGCCATCCTGCGCGATGGACAGGCTACGCTGAACATCGCCTTACGACCCGACGCAAATGTCGGCGAACTCACCGCGAAATTATCGGCCGCGAAGGGCAAGCAGTCGCTCTCGAATTTCCTCCGCAAGGCGGCCAATCTCTCGCCCGTCGCCATCGGCCTGTTGCAGGAGGCTGCCAAAGCATCCGGGATGTCGCTGGCCGGGCTTTCTCCCGCCGATCTGGCCGGTTTGATCCAGGCGGTGCCCGTGCAGCTCAACGGCATCGCGCCGATCGAGCGCGCGATCTCGACGGCAGGCGGCATCGCCCTCGACCAACTCGATGACGATTTCATGCTCCAGCGCTTGCCGGGCGTGTTTGTCGCTGGCGAGATGCTGGATTGGGAGGCGCCGACCGGCGGCTATTTGTTGCAGGCATCGTTTGCGACGGGAGCCGCCGCGGGGCGTGGTGTGCTGAAGTGGCTAAAGACGTAGGATGGGTAGAGCGAAGCGAAACTCATCATCCAGCAGCTCGGCAAGTCTCGATGGGTTTCGCTACGCTCTACCTATCCTACGAACTGCTCGCAATGACGGTGGTGGGCGGAAGAATTACTACACCTAACCAGCAATTGCAGGATGAGGACGGTGAACAGAAAGCAGGCACTCGTCGATGCGCTAAAAGAGGGCTTAAGCTCATCGTGGCAGCGCGCCGCCTTATCGGCGCTTGATGACGCGGAAGTCGTTTACGACGGCAGTGGTTCGCTGAACGACGGGCCCGTGGACGAATGGCTGAGCATTTACAGGATCAGACTAAAGCACTGCCAAGAGAACGGCATTCAAGCGATTGGTCTAGCTGAGTTCGTGCAGAACCTGGAGCAGCGCATGCCCAACGATATGGTTAGAGGTGAGCCATTTGACGGTCCTACGACTCATATTGCAGCTTTCTGGGATGCGGCCGGAAATCTCGTAGGCTGTGTAACGATTCTTGGCTGGAGCCCCGAGCGCGGGCAGGAGAACCTTGATCGGGCTCTGGGAAAGCGCTGAAAAATTGGACAGTGAGCAAGCCGACTTCGTTCCGCCGTAGCTCAACGAGCGAAGGCAGAAGCGTGGCCACCCAACGGCGTTGCTCTTGATGGTGGGCACGCTTCGCTTTGCCCACCCTACGGAGCAACGCGAGCGCCTACCGCAACTTCCCCCGTGCCGCTACCGGCAGCACGCCGACGATCTCGTCGCCGCGCACCATCACCACCTCGTCCATCATGTTGACGACGACGCAGACATGGTTGGGCACGATCCGCACGACATCGCCGACGACAGGCCGCGTGTTGCTGCGGGCGAGGTCGAGGAAGCCGTGCTCTTCCGCAAAGCGCGCGATCTTGGCTTCCGGGTGCTCCAGGATGAGGCCGTAACCGTCGAGCCCGCCGCCGGGATCCGAGGTCAGCGTTTTGGAGCCGGCGTCGAGGATGCCGCGGTCCGGGCCGGCGCGGCTGACCACGGTGGAATAGATGTTGAGCGCGCAATCATCCCACTCGGCGACGCCGGCCGCGACCTGCATGCGGTCGTTGTAGATATAGGTGCCGGGCCGGTGCTCGGTCGCGCCCTTGAGCTTGCCGAGGTTTTTGAGGTTCGGCGAGCCGCCGGTCGAGACCATCGCCGCATCGAGCCCGTGCGCGCGCACGCCGGCCAGCGCCTCGTCGAAAAATTTCTGCGCCTCGGTCCAGCCGGTTTCGGTCGGGTACAGCATGAAGCCTGCGAACTGCAGGCCCTTCAGCCCCGCAATCTCGCGCGCCAGCGCAATCGCCTCAGCCGGCGTCTCGACACCCGCCCGCTTGCGCCCGGTATCGCATTCGACCACCACCGACAACGGGCGGCCGGAAGCAGCCGCCGCCTGTGGCAGGCCTGCGATCACAGTCGAGTTGTCGGCGGCGACCGTCATGTTGGCCTTGGCCTGCAGCGCGGCGAGGCGGGCCATCTTCTCCTCGCCGATCAGATTGTAGCTGATCAGGATGTCGTCGATCCCGGCCTCCGCCATCACCTCGGCCTCGCCGATCTTCTGGCAGGTGATGCCCCTGGCACCGGCCGCGACCTGCATCTGCGCCAGCAAAGGGCTCTTATGGGTCTTGATGTGCGGCCGGTTGGCGACGCCGGCGGTATCGCAGGCGACCTGGATGCGGGCGATGTTGCGCTCGACACGGTCCATGTCGATCACGGCGCAGGGCGTGCCGTATTCGCGGGCGATCTTGGCGGCGAGGGGGGTGGTCATGACGTGAACTCCGGTTGTTCCTTTCGTCATTGCGAGCGAAGCGAAGCAATCCATCTTGCGGCATAACGGATGGATGGATTGCTTCGTCGCTTCGCTCCTCGCAATGACNAAAATGCCTAGGCCTGCTCGATCTCTTCCCGCAAAACCTCAAGCTCCAGCCACCGGTCTTCGGCGGCCGACAGCTCTTCCTGCGCTTTCGAAATCGCAGCCGAAGCCGCATCGAACTTCTTGCGATCCTTGGCGTAGAGATCGGGATCGTCAAGCAGCTTCTGCTGCTTCGCGATCTCGGCCTGCAGTTTTGCCATGGTCTTCGGCAGGGTTTCCAGCGCGTGCTTCTCGTTGAAGTTCAACCGGCGTTTGGGCGCGGCGGAAGGAGCAGCCGTCTTTGCTTCCTTCTTTTCCTCCGGCGCAGCCGCCTTGGGCGCTTCGCGCGATAAATCCTCGCCGCGCTGCGCCAGCATGTCGGTGTAGCCGCCGGCATATTCGATCCAGCGGCCGCTACCTTCGGGCACGATGACCGACGTCACCACGCGGTCGAGGAAGTCGCGGTCGTGGCTGATCAGGATCACGGTGCCTTCGTAGTCGCCGAGCATCTCTTCCAGCACATCCAGCGTCTCGAGATCGAGGTCGTTGGTCGGCTCGTCCAGCACCAAAAGGTTCGACGGCTTGGCCAGCGCGCGCGCCAGCATCAGCCGGCCGCGCTCGCCGCCGGACAGCGCCTCCAGCGGCGTGCCGCGCTGCTCCTGCGCGAACAGGAAATCCTTCATGTAGCCGATGACGTGTTTTGGCTTGCCGCCGACCATCACGTGATCGCCGCGGCCGCCGGTCAGGGCTTTGGCGAGCGTCGATTTCGGATCGAGGCTTTCGCGGTGCTGGTCGAGCGTTGCCATCTCGATATTGGCGCCGAGCCGGATCGTGCCGGAGTCGGGCGGATCGTTGCCGATCAAGAGATGAACCAGCGTGGTCTTGCCGGCGCCGTTCGGACCGACGATGCCGATCCGGTCGCCGCGCTGGACGCGGGTCGAAAAGCCCTCGACGATTTTGCGTTCGCCATAGGCTTTTGCGATGTTCTTCGCCTCGATGACGAGCCGTCCGGATTTCTCGGCTTCCGCAGCGGCAAGGTTGGCATTGCCAGTCGCACCGCGATAATTGCGCCGCTGGTCGCGCAGGGCATGCAGATTGCCGAGCCGCTTGACGTTGCGCTTGCGGCGGCCGGAGACGCCATAGCGCAGCCAGTGCTCCTCGTTGACGATCTTGCGGTCGAGCTTGTGCTGGTCGCGCTCTTCCTCCGCCAGCACCTCGTCGCGCCACGCTTCGAACGCCGAAAAGCCGCGGTCGATCTGCCGGATCTGGCCGCGATCAAGCCAGGCGGTGGAGCGCGACAGATTGGAGAGGAAGCGGCGGTCGTGGCTGATGATGACGAGCGCGCATTTGCGGCTCGCCAGTTCGCCTTCCAGCCATTCGATGGTCGGCAGATCGAGATGGTTGGTCGGCTCGTCCAAGAGCAGGATGTCGGGCGAGGGCGCCAGCACCCGCGCCAGCGCCGCGCGGCGGGCCTCGCCGCCGGAGACATGCGCGGGGTCTTCGTCGCCGGAGAGCCCGAGCTGCTCGACGAGATAGCGGGCCTGGTAATGATCGTCGCCGGGGCCGAGACCGGCCTCGACATAGGCCAACGTGGTCTTGTGGTCGCCGAAATCAGGCTCCTGCGGCAGATAGCGGATGGTGGCGCCGGGCTGCACGAAGCGGCTGCCGCCGTCGGGCTCGACGAGACCAGCGGCGATTTTCAGCAGCGTGGATTTGCCGGAGCCGTTGCGGCCGATCAGGCAGACCCGCTCGCCCGATGACACCGACAGCTCGACATCAGACAGCAGCGGCGTGCCGCCAAAGGTCAGGTGAATGCCTTTCAATTGAATCAGCGGCGGCGCCATCGTTCAACCCTGGTTTGGCGCAGGCTGCTGCGCGCGCTGGCGCTGGATCCGGCGGATGGTCTGGTCGAGCGCCGACAGGAACGCCGAGCGGTCGCGCGGCGCGAACGATTTCGGCCCGCCGGTGACTTCGCCGGACGAGCGCAAATCGGTCATCAGATTGCGCACCGCCAGTGTCATGCCGATCGATTCTTCCGTGAACGGCTTGCCGTTCGGCGCGATCACTTCTGCTCCTGATTTGACGCAGCGGCTCGCGAGCGGGATGTCTGATGTGATGACGATATCGCCCTTGCCGGCGCGCTCCGCGATCCAGTCGTCAGCAGCATCCATGCCGGAACCGGCGGCGATGCGCTCGATCAGCGGGTCCTGCGGCACGCGGATGAAATTGCCTGCGACCACGCTGACCGGCAGGCCGTGCCTGACAGCAACGCGATAGATCTCGTCCTTCACCGGGCAGGCGTCGGCATAGATGCGGGTTGGGTTCACGTCAGGCATACGGATTCGACAGGGTTTTCTTGCCCGCGGGTGGTAGCCTATTCGATGCCGGAATGCGAGGAAAACAGGGGCGGGAACACGCTTGCCACGGCACATTCTTTGCGTACCATAACCGGTGGAAAAACAACCAAAAACAAGAGGAAATGGCATGCCGATCGAGCCGTATCGCGTCGAGGCCTACAACACCGCCAGACAATCCGAAAACAAGATGCATGACGACACCGTGGCACAGCGGTTCGGCTTCTCCGGCGGGCTGGTCCCCGGCGTCGACGTGATGGCCTACATGATGCACCAGCCGGTCGCGAAATGGGGCCGCGCCTTCCTCGAACGCGGCCTGATCGAGGCGCGCTTCGTCAAGCCGGTCTATGACGGTGAGATGGCCGAGCTCACGGCGGAGGAAGACAACGGCGTGCTTTCGATCGAGGTGCAGAGCCGCGGCGAGCCTTGCGCCACCGGCACCGCGTCACTCCCGGCATCCGCGCCGGCTGTTTCCATTTCGGACTACCAGGAGGTCGCGGCCGTGGCGGAGCGCAAGCCAGTCAACGCTTCATCCTATGAAGTCGGCACATGGCTCGGCACCGCGCCGCGCGACTGGGCGGGCGAGGCGGCCCGCGAATACCTCCAGGATATCAGGGAAGCCGATCCGATCTACGCGAAGGAGGGCCTGGGCCATCCCGGCCTGCTGCAACGGGTGATGAACCGGCTGCTGGTCGACAACGCCATTCTGGGCCCGTGGATTCACGTCGGCAGCCGCATGCAATTGCTTTCGGCAAAGAAGGCCGGCGATGTCATCACGGCCCGCGCCAAGGTGGTCGGCAATTACGACAAGAAGGGCCACCGCTTCGTCGAGCTCGACGCGCTGGTCGTCGCCAACGGCAAAACGCCGCTGGCGCATTGCCACCACGTCGCGATCTACCAGCCGCGCGAACAGGCGGTGGCGTAATCATGCCCGTCACCATCGACTATTATCTGTCGCTCAACTCGCCCTGGACCTACATGGGCAGCGGACCATTTGCCGAGATCGCACGCCGATATGGCGCGACCGTCAACGTCAAGCCCTGCAAGTTCGGCCCGATCTTCGAGCAGACCGGCGGCCTGCCGTTGCCAAAACGCTCGCCGCAGCGGCGCGCCTACCGGCTGGTGGAGCTCAAGCGCTGGCGCGAGGTGAGGGGCATTCCGATCAATCTCGAGCCCAGATATTTTCCGAGCGATGACCTCGCGGCGGTCCGCCTTGTGATCGCGGCCAAGCTGCAGGGCAAGGATGCGCATCTTCTGTCGCTGGAGTTCGGCCGCGCGATCTGGGAACGCGAGGAATCCCTCGCCGACGCCGCTGTCATGTCGGCAGCGGCGCAGCGCGCCGGTCTGGACGCGGCGGCCTTGCGCGCCGGCGGTCCCTCGGATGCTGAGCTCGATGGGCTGTATGAAGAGTTCACACGGGACGCGCTGAAGGCCGGTGTCTTCGGCGCGCCGAGCTACGTGCTTCCATCGGGCGAGATATTCTGGGGGCAGGACCGGCTGGAGCTTCTGGAGCGCGCGTTGAAGATGCAGGTTTGATTGGTCCGCGGCAACGCGCGTAAAAAAGTCGGGCCGAATGGACGCAACGCGGCTGCAAAAATACGCTATGATCCGGGTCTAACGAGAAACGAAAAGCGGGAGTGCACGATGCCCAGTTCAGTGAAGGACTTACTCGCGGCGGCGAACAGTTCGGTTCCAACCATCACCCCACAGGATGCAAAAAACTTGATCGAGGGTGGCAAGGTTCTTGTGGTCGATGTGCGCGACGGCACCGAACTGCAAAGTACCGGCAAGGTTCAGGGGGCGAAGCACGTCTCGCGCGGCATGCTCGAGTTTCGCGCGGATCCCGACAGCCCATATTACGACAATGCGTTCGATCGGGAAAAGACCGTGATCGTGTACTGCGCCTCCGGCGGGCGATCTGCGCTTGCTGGCAAGACGCTGCAGGATCTCGGCTACAAGGACGTGCGTAACCTTGGCGGCTTCAAGGGATGGGCCGAAAGCGGCGGCGCGGTCGAGAAGGTGTGAGGCGCACTTCCAAGCCTCAAAGCTCAACTCGTCATGCCCGCGAAGGCGGGCATCCAGTACGCCGCGGCCTCTCGGTTCAATCCACACGTCTCTGGAATACTGGGTCGCCCGGTCAAGCCGGGCGATGACAGCCTTGACGTGGTAGCAGGCGAACCTACGCCGCCTGCTTTGCTTTCGCATCCTGAATCGCGCGCCACACCCGTTCCGGCGTCAGCGGCATGTCGATATGCGTGATGCCGTATTCCGACAGCGCGTCCACCACCGCGTTGACGATGCAGACGAGGCTACCGGCGCAGCCGGCTTCGCCGCAGCCCTTGGTGCCGAGCGGATTGGATTTTGCCGGCGAGGGATGGTCGCCGATCTCCATCGGCGGGATATCTTCCGCGCGCGGCAAGGCGTAGTCCATGAACGAGCCGGTGATCGGCTGGCCGCTGGCGTCGTAGCTGACCTGCTCCATCAGCGCCTGGCCGATGCCCTGCGCCACGCCGCCATGCAACTGGCCGGCGACGATCATCGGATTGACCACGGTACCGAAATCATTGACGGCGAAATAGCGCACGATGGCCACGACGCCGGTCTCGGGATCAATCTCGACTTCCGCGACATGACAGCCATTGGGGAAGGTGGATGGCGTGTCCTTGGTGGCGTGGTCGACGTCGAGCGACAGCGGCACGCCTTCCGGCATCTTGCCTTCGCGCAGGCGCTGCGCCAGCTCCATGATGCCGATCGAGCGGTCGGTGCCGGCGATGGTGAAGCGGCCATTGCCGAATTCGATATCGCCCTCGGACGCTTCCATCAGATGCGCGGCGGCCTGCTTGCCTTTTTCGACCACGAGCGCGGAGGCCTCCACGATCGCCTGTCCGGTCGCGGTGATCGAGCGCGAGCCGCCGGTGCCGTTGCCGAAGCGGACGAGATCGCTGTCGTTCTGCTCGATCGTGATCTTCTCAAAGGGCACCCCGAGCTGCGCCGACAGCACCTGCGCGAACGGCGTGGCATGGCCCTGGCCGTAATCGAGCGTGCCGGTGGTCAGCTTTACCGAACCATCCGGCTCGAAGGTGATCTTGCCGAGTTCGCCGCTGGGAGGAGCGGTGACTTCCAGATAGGAGCCGACGGCGATGCCGCGCAGCTTGCCGCTCTTCTTGCTCTCCTTCTTGCGCCTGGCAAAATTGGCGTGGTCGGAAATCTCCAGCGCCTTGTTGAAGACCCCTGCGAAATCGCCGCTGTCATAGGTGACGCCGCTTGCTGCCGCGAAGGGCAGCTGCGCCGGCTTGATGAAGTTGCGCTTGCGCAAGGTCAGGCGATTGATGCCCATCTCGTCGGCGGCGCGGTCGATCAGCCGCTCCATGTAGTAGTTGGCTTCGGGCCGGCCGGCGCCGCGATAGGCGCCCATCAGCGTGGTGTTGGTCAACACCGTCTTGATGTCGACGCCGAGCAGCGGCGTGCGATAGACGCTCGCCAGGTTCTTGCCGGTGTTGAGCGACAGCGGCCCGGGCGCGACGCCGGTAATGTAGGCGCCGAGATTGCCGTAACCTTCGAGGCGCACCGCGAGGAATTTGCCCTCGGCGTCGAGTGCCAGTTCGGCGTGGATCAGCTGCGCGCGGCCGTGGCTGTCGGAGAGAAAACTGGTCGAGCGTTCGTCGGTCCACTTCACCGGACGGCCCAGCGCCTTCGCCGCATGCAGGATGCAGGTGTATTCGGGATAGCTGACGTTCTTCATGCCGAAGGAGCCGCCGACATCGGCGGTGAGGATGCGAACCTTGTCGTTCGGCACGTTGAGGATCTTTGCCAGCGTCACCTTGTTGCCGGAGACGCCCTGCGTCGGCACCTGCAGCGTGAAGCGCTCACTTGCCTTGTCGTAGGCCGCCAGCGCCACGCGCGGCTCCATCGACACCACAGCCACGCGGGTATTGACGATATCGAGCTTGGTCACATGCGCGGCGGCAGCGAACGCCGCATCGATCTTGGCGGCATCGCCATAGTGATAGTCGAGCGCGACATTGTTCGGGATGTGATCGTAGAGCTGCGGCGCGCCGGGCTTTGCCGCTTCCGCCGCGTCGGTCACGGCCGGCAGCGGCTCGATGTCGAGTTCGACGGCTTCCGCCGCATCGCGCGCCTGCGCCAGCGTTTCGGCGACCACGAAGGCGATGGGGTCGCCGACAAAGCGCACCTTGTCGGTTGCAAGCGCCGGACGGTTGGTCTGCAACAGCGGCGAGCCGTCGCGGCTCTTCAGCGGCAGGCCGCAGGTGAAGGGGGCGTAGCCGGCGGCTTCGAGGTCCTTGCCGGTCCAGACGCCGAGGACGCCGGGCATCGCCTTGGCGGCGGCCGTATCGATCCCCTTGATGATTCCGTGGGCATGGCTGGAACGCACCATCCAGCAATAGGCCTGGCCCGGCAGGGTGAAATCGTCGGTGTATTTGCCGCGCCCACGCACCAGCGTGTCGTCTTCCTTGCGGCGCACAGGCTGCCCCACGCCGTATTTTTGCAGTGCGATAGCGTTGTCCAGGGAAGAGGCCGACGTGTGATCTTGCATCGAAAAACACCTGAAATGCTTGGGATTTTCTTGGATTTCGTGGGTTCCCGTTCAGATAACGCACTGCACCGTCAGCGACAACGCCTGATTGGGCATAGTCCTATGTGATGGGTTGTTGCGTACCCCCTTGGCGCTGCTAAAGTTTCCGTGAACGGTAATTTTTCTCGGCGGCCGGAAGCGGCCCGCGGAAAGACAGTTTTGATGAATGAGGATACGCGGCTGCGCGAAGGCCTTCAGGCCGACGCCAGCCCGTCAGGGTCGGTTGCGGCGGCAACGGCAAACGGTGTCTATGCCGCGCTTGATCTTGGCACGAACAATTGCCGGCTTTTGATCGCCAGCCCGGTCGGCGACGGTTTTCGCGTGGTGGATTCGTTTTCGCGGATCATCCGGCTCGGCGAGGGCATTTCCGCAACCGGTTCCATCAGCGAGGCGGCGATCGAGCGCGCCATCGCGGCGCTCAGCATCTGCAGCGACAAGATCCGCTACCGCAAGGCCAAGCGGTTGCGGCTGATCGCAACCGAGGCCTGCCGTGCGGCCGCCAATGCCGAGAGCTTTCGCGCCCGCGTCGCCAGCGAGACCGGTATCCGCCTCGAGGTGATCGATCGCGAGACCGAGGCGACGCTGGCCGTGATCGGCTGTTCGCCGCTGCTCGATCCAAGGGGACGGGGCGCGATCCTGTTCGACATCGGCGGCGGCTCGACCGAACTGGTTCGGATCGAGCGCGATCCGGACCAGCAGAACGCGCCACCGCGGATCAAGGCGTGGATGTCGGTCCCGCTCGGCGTCGTCACGCTGGCCGAGCATTTCGGCGGGCGCGACGTGACCGAGGATACCTACGCGCAGATGGTGCGCGAGGTCGCGCGATATGTGGCGCCGTTCGCGGCCGAGCACGGCAGGGATTTGCGCGACATGCATATGCTGGGCACCTCGGGCACCGTGACGACGCTGGCCGGCGTCCACCTCAATCTGGCGCGTTATGACCGCCGCCGCATCGACGGCATCTGGATGAACGGTTCCGATGTCACGGGCGTAATCCAGCGGCTGCTCGGCATGAGCTATCAGCAGCGCGCCGACAACAATTGCATCAGCGTCGAGCGCGCCGATCTGGTGCTGGCCGGCTGCGCCATTCTCGACGCGATCCGCGATGCCTTCCCGCTGCCGCGGCTGCGCGTCGCCGACCGGGGTCTGCGGGAGGGCATGCTGGTCGAAATGATGCGCGAGGACGGCGCGCTGCGGCCGTGCTAACAATCCCGCCCGTCTGATCAATCAAGCAAGCACCGACATGGCAAAAGACACCACCGGACGCCTCCACGTCACGGTCAAGACCGGCGGCAAGCGCAAGCTGTCGTCAAAGCTCTGGCTGGAGCGGCAGCTCAACGATCCCTATGTGGCGAAAGCCAAGCGGGACGGCTATCGCTCGCGCGCGGCCTACAAGCTGATCGAGATCGACGACAAGTACCGCCTGCTCAAGCCGGGCCTGGCGGTGGTCGACCTCGGCGCCGCGCCCGGCGGCTGGAGCCAGATCGCGGCCAGGCGCGTCGGCGCCGTCAACGGCAAGGGCAAGGTGATTGCAATCGATCTCCTTGAGATGCCGGAAATCCCCGGCGTCGAGTTCGCGCAACTCGATTTCCTGGCCGAGGACGCACCTGAAAAGCTGATCGCGATGATGGGCGGCCGCGCCGATGTGGTGATGTCCGATATGGCCGCCAACACCACCGGCCATCGCAAGACGGATCAATTGCGCATCATCGGCCTCGTCGAGACGGCGGCCGCCTTTGCCGCCGACGTGCTCAATCCCGGCGGTTCGTTCCTGGCAAAGGTGTTTCAGAGCGGCGCCGATGCCGAACTGGTCGCGCAATTGAAGCGCGATTTTTCCAGCGTGCGTCACGTCAAGCCGGCGTCGAGCCGGCAGGATTCATCCGAGCGCTACGTGCTGGCGATGGGATTTCGCGGGCAGCGCAATCAGCCGTAAGCGCAGCCCTCGCGGCGGCACGACTGCTTGCGGCGTGCGGCCGGCGGGCGCCGGGCCGTCCACGAATCCTGTTGGAACTTTCGCCGGAAGGGCGTATTCCTTTAGTCAGGCGCGGTCTGTTCATCCGCATGCAGCCCTGACGCCACGGGAATTTCTGCTGCGCGCCGCGCCTCCGTCTGGGAAGGAGTATTCCCGTGATGGAGCAGAGGACCAGAGTTGGTAATCGACTGTTAGCTGCGTTGCCGACAGCAGACCTCGATTTGCTTGTACGTCATTTCCGGATGGTTTCGCTTGAACGGGACACCGTGCTGGTGCGGTCGGGCGATCCGATTGAACGCCTTTACTTCCCGCTTACCGGCCTGATCGCCTTCGTCATGGACATGCCGAACGGACAAACAGTCGCGACCGCCGTCGTCGGCAATGAGGGGGCCGTGGGCGTTCTTACGGCGCTCGGGCCGACCCGCTCTCCGATGACGGCGGTGGTGCGGGTGGCGGGAACGGCGCTGCAGATTTCGCCGACGCAATTTCAGGCCGCGCTTGGACGCAGCAGCGCCTTGAGGGGAGCGGTTCAAACCCACACCAGGGCGCTGATGGCGCAATTCCAGCACGTCGCAGCCTGCAACGCGCTGCACTCGGTAACGGCCCGGCTGGCGAACTGGTTGCTGCAGGTCCACGATCGGGCCGGGGGCGATACCCTGCCGCTGACGCAAGATACGCTTGCGGAATTGCTCGGCGTGCGCCGCCCCACGGTGACGCATATCGTTGGCAAGCTGCGCGACGCGGGTGGAATCCGGTCGAATCGGCGGGGCTTGATCGAGATCAACAGGCCGCGGCTCGAGATGGCGACATGCGAATGCTACCAGCTCATGCGCCGTCGAATCGATCGTATCGTTCAGACCGAGGAGGCGCAGCCGCCGCCGTCCGGGGCTGATGTGGCGGCCATGCTTGCCAACGCGGACGAGGTACGGCGGCAGGCGCCGCCGCGGAGGGTGTCCGGCCAGCGGCCGCGGCATCATTGACGGGATTGAAAGCCCCGCAGCAGCCTTATGCTGACATGCGCCATTCCTCTTCCGGCTCGTGAACCCAGGCTTCCCGGGCAAACCATTCGTGACTGGTCTGGCAGATCGAGCAGAAGGTGCGCGCGAAAAACACCGGGCTGGATCGAAACCTGTCCCGCTCCGATTTCATCCCCGTCGGGATAGCGCGCCCCGTCCCGGGGCATTTGATCATGACCACGCCCATCCTGTTCCTCCGTTTGGATTTTTGTGTCGACGGCAAGTTGCCGCGCCATCGGCTGGAACGCGCCCTTCTCACAGGGGCGCTTATTCCAGCCGATTCCGGCGGGCCGAAAAGTTCGATGATGATTTAGGCTGCCTGCTGCAGCGCGCTGGCAAAGCTCTTCTTGAGCGGATCGGCCGTTTCGGTCGCGATCTTGCGCGTAAGCTGCCAGAGTTCCCGGCTCTGCGCGGTCGTGGCTTCGAAGTTCTTGCAGCCCTGCGCGGCCGAGAGTTGCAGGATTTCCGAGGGCGATTTCAAACCCAGCAGATGGCTGAGAAAGTCAAAGGCGGAGCTGGTATTGGCACTGGAAAACTCGATGAGTTTGGCGGCGTAGTCGGCCGTGCCCTTTGCGTTGGCTGAATAGGCTTCCCGGAGTGCGTCATTGACCGCTCCCGAGGCCACCTTCACCTTCTCGATGTTCTCCTTTGCCCGGATGACGTTCTGCTCGGCTAGCCCGTTAAAAATGCCGGGCATTCCAAGGAACGACGTGGCAGAGAGCTTCTCGTCGGCTCCGGCTTTCGTATCGATGTTCGTTTCCTTCGTATTGGCTTGATTCACGCGTCTTCGTCCTTTCACTCGAAACTGAACTAAGAATTCCCCGTTGGCGGGTCCCGACACGGAACAGTCCCGCGCGGCGACGCGCCAGATATGGCTGATGATGGCGGAAGCTTCCGTTCGCTTTCTGACGCTCAGGTCAGAATTCTTCCTTGCGGCTCAGCATGTTCGGGGCGGTGGGGATTGGGCGGCTTAACCACCGTCATTGCCGTGGATGGAGCGGTGCGCTCCGCGAGGGCCGATACGTTGTGCGCCTGGAGGCCTAGCCCAGCCGCTGATCGCGTGCGTCCTCGGTGCCTTCGCTGGCGGCCTTGGTCGCCGCTTTGGCCGCGCCCTTGCGGCTGGAAATCTCGGTCACCTTGCGGCCCGAGATTTCGTGACCCGCGTCGTCGGGCATCTGCCAGAAGAACCAGGCCGACACCGCCGAGATGATCGCGACCACGAGGAATGCCGGCGGGAATACGTCGGCGCTCAGCTCGGTGACGTGCCGGTACAGCATGGTCGATTCCACCGAGAACGCGCCGACGGCGACGCCGGCCGAAATCGCCAGTTGCTGGTTGACGCTGACGAGCGTGGTGGCGCGGCTCATCTGCGGCGGTTCGACCTCGGCATAAGCGACCGTATTGATCGCGGTGAATTGCAGCGAGCGGAAGAAGCCGCCGACGACGAGGATGATGAAGATCAGCAATAGCGGCGTCGTCACCGTGAACAGCGCGCAGGCGGCGAGGAAGACCGCGCTGATGACGGCGTTGACCGTCATCAGGTTGCGGAAGCCGAAGGCGCGGATGATGCGGGCAGCCAGCGTCTTCATCCCCATCGCGCCGACCGCCGAGGCAAACGTGACGAGGCCGGACTGGAATGGCGTCAGACCAAAGCCTTCCTGCATCAAGAGCGGCAGCAGGAACGGCAGCGCGCCGATGCCGAGCCGGAACAGGAAGCCGCCGATGATGCTGGCGCGCATGGTCGAGAGCCGCAGCAGCGAGAAATCCAGTACCGGCGAGCCGGTGCGCCGCGCGTGCATGACATAGACCGTCATCGAGATCGTGCCGACCGCGACCAGGCCGGCGACGACCGGCCAGGGCAGCAAATTGAGGCTGGCGACCGATAGGCCGAAGGCGATGCCGGCAAGTCCGATGCCGGCCAGCACCAGCCCGTAGAGATCGAAGCGCTCGGGGTCCTCGCTCTTGATCGGGTCGATGTATTTCATCGCCATGAAGATGCCGAGCAGCCCGATCGGGATGTTGATCAAAAAGATCCAGTGCCAGGAGAAATAGGTGGTGATGAAGCCACCGAGCGGCGGGCCGATCACCGGACCTATGAGCGCCGGCACCGTCACCCATGTCATCGCGTTGACCAGCGCGCTCTTGTCGATCGAGCGTAAGAGCACCAGCCGCCCGACCGGCGTCATCATCGCCCCGCCCATGCCCTGCAGGATGCGGGCGATGACGAAATGGGTCACGTTCTGCGACAGCGCGCAGCCGATCGAGCCGATCATGAACACGCCGATCGCGATCGAGAATACCATGCGCGCGCCGAAGCGGTCGGCGGTCCAGCCACTCGCCGGAATGAAGACGGCAAGCGACAGCAGATAGGAGGTGATGGCGAGCTTCAGGGTCAGCGGGCTGGTGCCGATGTCAGCCGCGATCGCCGGCAGCGAGGTCGCAATAACCGTCGAGTCCATGTTCTCCATGAACAGGGCGGTAGCGACGATCAGCGGGATCAGGCGTTGCTTGTCCATCGTATCAGGGGGATTCGGAAAAGAGAGGCAGGCGAGGGCGCTGTATCATCCCCCCGCCACACAAGCCATTGCAGAACCGGGCAAACCACCTAAATCCTGCGTGACGCTGGTATGCACGCGCCAGACGCCGGAGGTCCTTGAATGATCTACGTTCTCGCCGCCTTGTTGCCGCCGCTCGGGCTGCTCCTGAACGGGCAGCCGTTTTCGGCGATCTTCAACCTGGTCCTGATCGTGTTCTGCCTGGTTTTCGGGCTGATTTTCCACGTCCTGCTGCTGGTGCCCTCGGCGCATGCCCTGATCGCGGTCCACATGAAGCGGGAGGACCGCCGGCATCGCGAGGTGGTGGAGGCGATCCGCCAGCACGGCCCGCCGCCGGGCTATCGGCCTTAAAAGGCTTGCCCTAAACCCTTGCGCTAAGCCCTTGGGATTGCGGCATTTCCCGAAAAGCCTGTGCATAGCAGTCAAACGCTTTGATTCGGCGTGCTGCCATGCTATCGACCACCGTCAACCCCACCGATGGGCTCCGATTCGACGGCGATGCCGGTAGCATCGCCGAGGGCGGCGTTCATCCATAAGAACTGATCGCGGCGACGAGCCGCCGAAAGGAGTTGGCAATGGCGCAGGGACTTCAGGCTATCCGTGAAGCCTTCACGTTCGACGATGTGCTTCTCAAGCCCGGTCTCTCGGATATCCTGCCCTCCGAGGCCGATATTCGCTCCCACGTCACCCGCGCGATTCCGCTGAACATTCCGATCATCGCGTCCGCCATGGACACGGTCACCGAAGCGCGCATGGCGATCGCGATGGCGCAGGCCGGCGGCATCGGCGTCATCCACCGCAATTTCGATCCCGAAGGGCAGGCCGCCCAGGTGCGGCAGGTCAAGAAGTACGAATCCGGCATGGTGGTCAATCCGCTGACCATCGGGCCCGACGCGATGCTGTCGGACGCGCTGGCGCTGATGAAGGATCACGGCTTCTCCGGCATTCCCGTCGTTACCGGCGCCAGCAAGAACTCGCCAGGCAAGCTGATCGGCATTCTCACCAACCGCGACGTCCGCTTTGCGACCGACCCCAAGCAGAAGGTGTCGGAGCTGATGACGCATGAAAACCTCGTCACCGTGCGCGAGGGCGTCAGCCAGGACGAGGCGAAGCGGATGCTGCACAAGCATCGCATCGAAAAGCTTTTGGTCGTCGACGAACAGTATCGCTGCGTCGGCCTGATCACCGTCAAGGACATGGAAAAGGCGGTCGCGCATCCGCTCGCCTGCAAGGACGAGCATGGCCGCCTGCGCGTCGCCGCGGCGACCACGGTCGGCGAGGGGGGCTTCGAGCGCACCGAGCGGCTGATCGATGCCGGCGTCGACCTGGTCGTGGTCGACACCGCGCACGGCCATTCCTCCCGCGTGCTGGAGGCGGTCAACCGCATCAAGCGGCTCTCCAACGCCGTGCAGGTGATCGCCGGCAATATCGCCACGAAAGAGGGTGCGCAGGCGCTGATCGATGCGGGCGCGGATGCGATCAAGGTCGGCATCGGTCCGGGCTCGATCTGCACCACGCGCATCGTCGCCGGCGTCGGCGTGCCGCAGCTCACCGCGATCATGGATGCGGTTGAAGCCGCCAAGAAAGCAAACGTCTCCGTCATCGCCGACGGCGGCATCAAATATTCAGGCGATCTGGCCAAGGCGCTGGCCGCCGGCGCCGATATCGCCATGGTCGGTTCGCTGCTCGCCGGCACCGACGAGACGCCGGGCGAAGTGTTCCTGTGGCAGGGCCGTTCCTACAAGGCCTATCGCGGCATGGGCTCGGTCGGCGCGATGGCGCGGGGCTCGGCCGACCGCTACTTCCAGCAGGACATCAAGGACACGCTCAAGCTGGTGCCCGAGGGCATCGAGGGCCAGGTGCCGTATAAAGGCCCGGTCGGTAACGTCATGCACCAGCTCGCCGGCGGCCTGCGCGCTGCAATGGGCTATGTCGGCGCCCGCAACCTCGCTGAATTCCACGAGAAGGCCCAGTTCGTCCGCATCACAGGCGCAGGCCTGCGCGAAAGCCACGTCCACGACGTGACGATCACACGCGAAAGCCCGAACTATCCGGGCGGGGTGTAGTCGCGCGCAATCATCCCCGGACGATGCGAAGCATCGAAGTGGCCTGATCCTCGCAATCGTCTTCTCGCAATCGTCGCGCTTATGCCGCGCGCACGGCTTCCAGAAACCTGCTGACCTCGAGCCTGAGACGGCTCGAGTCAGTGGCGAGCAATTGGGCCGCGGATAGCACCTGCGACGAGGCCGAGCCGGTCTCACTCGCGCCTTGCTGCACGTCGCTGATGTTGGCGGAGACTCGCTGGGTGCCGTGCGCCGCCAGCTGCACGTTTCGCGCAATCTCCTGCGTGGCTGCGCCCTGTTCCTCGACGGCAGCGGCAATCGTCGAGGAGATTTCCGACAGCTTCCCGATTGTATCTCCGATCTCCCTGATAGCGCCGACGGACTCCTGCGTCGCTGCCTGGACGCCCATAATCTGCTGATGAATTTCCTCGGTTGCCTTCGCTGTCTGCTGCGCCAGCGCTTTCACCTCCGAGGCGACCACCGCGAAGCCGCGGCCGGCGTCGCCGGCGCGTGCGGCTTCGATGGTCGCGTTCAATGCCAGCAGATTGGTCTGGCTTGCGATCGAGTTGATGAGCTCGACGACATCGCCGATCCGGCTTGCTGCCTGCGACAACGCGCTTACGCGTTCATTGGTGCGGCGCGCTTGCTCCACCGCGTCGCCGGCGACCCGTGCGGACTCCTGAACCTGCCGGCTGATCTCGTTGACCGAAGATGTCAGCTCTTCAGTCGCGGAAGCCACCGATTGCACATTGGTTGATGCTTCGTCGGACGCAGCCACGACCGCCGTCGTCAGCGTCTGCGAGCGGTCCGCTGTCGTATTCAAAGTGCTGGCGGAACCTTCAAGCTTGGTCGCTGCGGACGACACCGTACTCACGATGTCGCCGATCACGGCCTCGAAATCGCGCGTGATGCCGTTCACGCGGCGGCCGCGCTCGAGCTGCGCTTCGGCATTACGCGCAGCTTCCTCGTCCGCGCGCTTTTTCGCAATCAGCGCATCCTTGAAGACCTGCAGCGCATTCGCCATTGTGCCGATCTCGTCCTTGCGATCGCCGTCGGGGATTGCGACGTCGAGTTCGCGGTCGGCAAGCCGCAGCGTCACTCCGGTCAGCCGCACCAGCGGACCGATCACCTGACGCATCACGGCGACCACGACGACGAACGAAGCCACAAGCACGACCAACAGCGCCGCAAGAGCCCAGGTCAGCCGCATCTGCGCCTGTGCAATCGCGGCGTCGTTGGCGTTGTGGGCAAAGACCAGCGCGGCGTCGCGCAGACCGAGCACGCTGTTCAGGACGCGACTGACCCAGGTGGGCCATTCGGCCTCGCTGACCGGGCAGGGACCGCCCTCGCGTGCGGCGGCGACCACCTGTCGAAACCGCGGCTCTGCTTCGGTCATCAGTGTCGTGCGCACCTGGTCGAGGACGCCCGCAAGCGCCGGCGCATCGCCGGTATTGTGGACTCCCTGCTCGATTTGCTTCCAGAGCAGCGCAACCTGACCGGTCAATTCGGTCACTTCGACGCGTTGAGCTGCCGACAAGGGCTGGTTGCGGGCAAAAAGGCCGAGTACGGCGGCGCGCGCACCATTGATGGCGCGCATGCTTTGTGCGCTTTGCGCCAGCTCCGCCGCAGGCAGGAGATTCTCGATGTCGCTGCCGGTGCGCGACAGGTTGACCAGGCCGTCGCTCGTCGCCGTCGTGAGGGCGTCGACCGCGCGCGCAAGTCCATCCACGATCGCCGTCTGGCTGTTGGCGGGCCGTTGCGGCTTGGGCAGGATCACTGCATGGCGTGCGGCCCCGCGTGTTTGCTGCAAAGCCTGCTCGGCCGCTTCGATCGACCTCGTCGGCAACTCCGCCGCGCGAACGGCCGCCTTGGCTGCGCCGATGGCGGCATCCGTGTTGGCGACGATCTTGTCGAGGGCCGACAGCTTCTCGGGCGAGGCTGGGTCGGCCGGGGTCATAACTGCAAACCAGGCGCTGCGTTCGGTCGGAATCAGGCTGTTGGCCTTCATCACCAGCTCGAAGGCGGTCAGCGAGCGCGCGGCAGCTTCCCGCTTGCGCAGATCGCCCCATCCACCCCAGGCGACCGCCACAGCGAAGGCCATGGCCAGGAGACACGTGATCAGATTGCCCGCCAGGATCCGCCACCGCAGACTGATGCCACCCCTTGTTCGATTCGCGGACGAAGGTTCGGGCGGCATGGAAAGCTCTGGCATCGAATGGACTCTTCGCGAGTGGGTAGGATCGCGAGCATATTTCGCAACTGCAACCAAACCCTTAATTGATCGTGGCTCTTCATTGCCGGCACTCCGCTCATTCTGATGCATGAATCCACAAATTGCGGAGATCGCGGGGATCAATCTTACCGATAGTCCGACGCGGCCAATAATGACCTCCTCGACCTTCCAACGAGCGGGAGATCGGTCCAATACGAATGGTCGGCGCTCGACGTTCGCGATCCCTGCAATTGCGCTGGTTGCTTGAGGACATGAACCGGCTGGCCTGCATCCGGAGATGCCGGGTTCGGACCGCCCGGAATGAGAGGCGGGGTTTGCTTCGCGCCCATGTGTCTCCTAAATGACAGCAACAACCTGTCAGGAGGAAGCCATCATGTCCCAAGGCAAGCGCATTGTTCTGGCTGCGCGTCCCGTTGGAGAGCCAAAGCCGTCCGATTTCCGCGTCGAGGAATTCCAGATCCCGACACCCGGCGCCGGCGAAGTCCTCCTCCGCACCATCTGGCTGTCGCTCGATCCCTACATGCGCGGGCGCATGAGCGATGGGCCGTCCTACGCGCAGCCGGTGCCGATCAACGGCGTGATGGAGGCCGGCACCGTCAGCGAGGTGATCGCTTCGAACAATCCCGCCTTCGCCAAGGGCGACATCGTGC
Source organism: Bradyrhizobium lablabi (assembly GCF_001440475.1). GTDB lineage: Bacteria > Pseudomonadota > Alphaproteobacteria > Rhizobiales > Xanthobacteraceae > Bradyrhizobium > Bradyrhizobium lablabi. The sequence goes on from NZ_LLYB01000039.1 coordinate 41,702, forward strand.
TGTCGCGCGCCGGATGGCAGACGCACGCGATTTCCGACGGCAAGGGCCTTGCGAAGATCGATCCGAAGATTGCGCCGATCTCGACTGCGGTGGGTGTGCTCGGCATGCCCGGCATGACCGCCTATACGGGCCTGCTCGATATCGGCAAGCCGCAGGCGGGTGAGACCGTGGTGGTCGCGGCCGCTTCCGGCGCAGTCGGCTCGGCGGTCGGCCAGATCGCGAAGATCAAGGGCGCCCGCGCGATCGGCATCGCCGGCGGCAAGGACAAGTGCGCCTATGTGAAGAACGAGCTCGGCTTCGACGATTGCCTCGATCACCGCGAAACCGATTTTCCCGCGAAGCTGAAGTTTGCCTGCCCGAAGGGCATCGACGTCTATTTCGAAAATGTCGGCGGCGCGGTGTTCGAAGCGGTGTTCCCGCTGCTCAATGCCTTCGCACGCGTTCCCGTCTGCGGCCTGATCGCGCATTACAACGATACGCAGGCGGTGGCGCCGAAATGGGCGCCGGCGATGATGCGCGCCGTGCTGACCAAGCGGCTCACCATCCGCGGCTTCATCGTCAGCGATTTCGCCGCCCGTCACGCCGACTTCCTCCGCGACATGTCGGGCTGGGTGCGCGAGGGCAAGGTCAAGCACAAGGAGTTCGTCACCGAAGGCCTCGACAGCGCGCCGGCCGCGTTCATGGGTCTTCTGAAGGGCGCCAACTTCGGCAAGCAGCTCGTGCGCGTCGGGCCCGACAAGGCGTAAGCTGGTCCGACATCTTGGAGGAGAGGCCGCATGACGGGTATCCTTGAAGGCAAGGTCGCGCTGGTCACCGGTGGAGCTTCCGGGATCGGGCAGGCGACCGCGGTGGTGATGGCGCGAGAAGGTGCGCGGGTGGCGGTGGCCGATCGTGCCGAGGCCGACGCCGCGGCGACAGTCGCGCTGATCAATGCGGCCGGCGGCCAGGCGATCGCCATCGGCGGCGACGTGACGCGTGAAGCCGACGTGGCCGCGATGGTGGCCCGCACGGTCTCGGCGTTCGGCCGGATCGATTGCGCATTCAACAATGCGGGAATCGCCGGACGCGCCGTCGGCCCGGCGGGCCAGCGCACGCATGAACTCAGCCAGGCAGCGTTTGACACCATGCTGGCGGTGAACTTGAGGGGCGTCTTCCTCTGCCTCAAATACGAGGTAATGCAGATGCTGTCGCAGGGCGGTGGCGGAGCGATCGTCAACACTGCGTCCATCGCGGGCCTGATCGGGCTCGCGACCTCGGCCCATTACGTCGCCGCCAAGCACGGCGTGGTGGGGCTGACCAAAAGCGCGGCGATCGAATATGCCCAGGACGGCATCCGCGTGAACTGCGTCAATCCAGGCTACATCGCAACCCCGATGACCAGGGAGACGATCGAGGAGCGCGGCCAGGAAATTCTGGCCAAGGTGCCGATGCGGCGCTTCGGCGTTCCCGGCGAGATCGCGGAAGCCGTGGCCTGGATGTGTTCGGACAGGGCGTCGTTCATGACCGGCGCTGCGCACGTGGTCGACGGCGGATACTACGCGGCCTGAGGCGAAACCTCTGCAGCGGACAGGTAATCGCCCACGGCACGCACGATGTTGGTCTGGCCGGGCGCGACCGGCAAGTCTATCTCACGGTCACTTGATAGTGGGACGTCCTTCCAAAGGCGCCGTTTGGCTCTGACATTCAATGTTGGCTCTGACATCCAATGGAGAAGCCAAATGATGAACTTCAAAAAACTATCGCTCGGACTGGCTGTCACTACGATGCTGGCCACTCCTGCGATGGCTCAATATATCGAACCCGGCGCGACGGGTTTTTACTATCCGAGCCCGCGCTACGTCACGGGCGGCTACGTTGTGAGAGCGGCGCCCGGCCCTGGCTACTATCCACCTGGCTACTATGCGTCTGGCTACTATCCTCGCTACTACCACGGCAACCAGTTTTATCCGGCACCGCGCGTCGGTGCGTTCGCGACAGCACCGTGGGACGATGGTTCCCCCTCATGGGACGATGCCTATCCCTCCTTAGGCATCGTGGAACGGCAGTGGTGATGCGCTCTGACGTCTGAAGCGTGATCCGAAAATCCTTGCAGGATCATGCCCAAATCAGAGCGAAGGAGCGGGCGACGATTTGAAGAATGGTCGCGCCCGCGCCATCATTTCCTGCCAATCAGCGAATCCAGATCAACGTCGATTTGTCCCGGCGCTCGGATGTGCCGGACCTCAAAAGCGTTGGGCTGGAAACAATACTCCACCAGCCCGACTTCCTTCGTGCCGATAACAGGCTGGATGCGGTTCGGGATAATGAAGCCGGTCGACGGCGCCCAGACGTGACGGGTATGGCCGTAGGTGAAGTCGCGGCGCTGATGAACGTGGCCCGAGGCGACGAGGCGTACGTCATGCGCACCGAGCATCCTGACCAGTTGTGCGCGCACCGGCTGTGGCACGTAGCGGACAGCGGTGCTGGCCTCCTCCAGGTCTTCGGGTGTCTGCAGAAATAGCGGCTTGTGCAGGAACAGCGCGACAGGCTTGCCGTTCGCGCCGGAAAGCTGTGACTGCAGCCAATCCTCCTGCTCGATCTCGCTCGCAATTCCCGTATTCATGATCAGCGAATCGAGTCCGATGAAGCGCCAGCCCGCGGCTTCGAATTGCCAGCGGTCTTCGGCGAATATGGCGATGAACGCGTCGCGATCCTTCTCGTTTGCGGGATGCGAGGGGGCAACGCCGACCGCGGTCGGATTGTCCCCGACGTCGTGATTGCCGGGCAGATAGCGGCAGTTCACGGGCAGTGCCGCGTGCAGGTCTTTTGCGTAAATGAGATCGTCGCGGCTGGTCGGGCCATCCCACGACACGTCGCCGCTATTGATGACAAGGTCGGGCCGCGTGGCGTCGATATGCTCGCTGACGCGGTGAAAATTGTCGGTCAGGCTGGCGAAGCGGGCGGCGCGGGAAAGGTGGGTGTCGGAAATTTGCGTCAGACGAAATTCGTGCATGCAGTATTCCTTTCGGCCCGATGATAGCTGGACCTGAAGTCGGAACGATGACGCCACAACCTCAATCGTCGTACCCCGCGAAGGCGGGGTACCCAGTACGCCGCGGCCTTTCGATTCAATCACCCACGTCTCTGGAATACTGGATCACCCGCATTCGCGAGGGCTTTGCAGAAGTCGGTCGTTTTTCTGGAGACGGGATGTCAGTCGAACAGCAAGGATTTTGGGTGTTTGCGCGAGACTTGAGCACGCGTTGACCGGTTCAGGTGGTCTGCGGTGCCATTC
>NZ_LLYB01000040.1 GCF_001440475.1 Bradyrhizobium lablabi
GGCGCGCGGCGCGCTGCGGGCAGGGGCCGGCCTCGTCACGGTGGCGTCGCCCCGTGATGCGCTGGCGGTGAATGCCGCGGCGTTGACCGCGGTGATGGTTCGCGCCGTCGACAACGTCGTCCAGTTTGCCGAACTGCTTGACGATAGGCGGCTCAATGCCGTCGTGATCGGGCCGGGCGCCGGCGTCGGCACGCGCACGCGCGATCTCGTTCACACCGCGCTGTCGGCGAAACGCGGCCTAGTCCTCGACGCCGACGCGCTGACCAGTTTTGCCGAGGCGCCGGAGCGGCTGTTCGAGCAGATCAAGGCGAGCCACGATCCGCAGGTCGTGCTGACCCCGCATGAGGGCGAGTTTCCCCGCCTGTTCAGCGACATCAGCAACAAGCATCCCGGCCGCTCGAAACTGGAGCGGGTGCGCGCCGCCGCCGAACGCTGCGGCGCCGTGGTGCTGTTGAAGGGGCCGGACACGGTCGTGGCTTCACCCGACGGCCGCGCCATCATCGCCTCCAACGCGCCGCCCTGGCTCGCGACGGCAGGTGCCGGCGACGTGCTGGCGGGCATGATCGCGGGAATGCTGGCGCAGGGCGTGCCGGCCTATGAAGCCGCCAGCATCGGCGTCTGGATGCATGGCGAGGCCGCGGGAGAAGCAGGGCCGGGGCTGATTGCGGAAGACTTGCCGGAAGTGCTGCCCGCGGTGTTTCGAAGGCTCTATGACGAGTTCGGGATCAAGTATTAGCAAAGGGGCGTGTCATGACGCTCGATTCATGTCTACGCTCGCTCAGCCTAGATCTGCGCGGCACGCGCGCGACGGATGGCGACATACATTTCTTGAAATCTCAATTGCCCACCAGTTTGACACCTGACTGGCTCATGGCCCTCTTAAGAGGGCATCCGCTGGCGGGCGTTGGTTTCAGCTTAAACGAGAAGCACGACGAGTCTGGGATTGGAGCATCGGTTCTCTGGTTAACGCCCGAACAGATTGTGTCAGAGAGTGTCGAATGTCAGCCCGGGACGTCAGTGCTATCCTACGGGTTTCTCCCAATAGGAGGGTGTGCGGAGGGATCCGGAGATCCATATTTTTTGGATCTCAGAAATTCTTCTGACGATCCGCCGCTTGTAAGAGTTCCTCACGATTACGCGAGTTCGGGTCCCTATCCACTCGAGAAAATTGAAATTGTGACTTCGAGCATGTCCGAGTTCTTTCGGAGCTCCAGTCTCGATTAAAGGAACGCGCTCCACTATCCTACGCGACCAGATACTTCGCGACCGCCGTCTCGTTCCATTCCAGCCCCAACCCCGGCCCTCGCGCGGTTACCGTGCCATCGACGATCTCGGCCGGCTTGGCGAGGATGACGCTGGCGAAATCCAGGAACTCGAGCCAGTGCGCGGTCGGTGTCACCGCGAGCATGTGGGCGCTGGCTTCGGCGAAGAGGTGGCTCGACATCGGGATGTTGGCGGCTTCGGCTTGGGCTGCCACCTGCAGCCAGCCGGAGACGCCGCCGCATTTCATCAGGTCGGGCATGATGAAGTCGCTGGCGCCTAGCTCGATCGCTTCGGCAAAGCCGCGCGGAAACCACCAGTTCTCGCCGGCCTGAATTGGCGTCGGCGAGGCCTCGCGCACCTTGGCATGGCCGGACAGGTTTTCCTGCGGCACCGGCTCTTCGATCCAGTGCAGATCGTAGGGTTCGAGGCGGGCGATGCGGCGCGTGGCTTCCGCGGGATCCAGCGACTGGTTGAAGTCGATCATCAGCGCGATATCGGGGCCGAGCAGGGCGCGCACGCCCTTGACCACGCGCTCGTCATTAGCGGCATCGCCATCGCCGCCCTTGATCTTGATGCCGCGAAAACCCTGTTCGAGCGAATGGCGCAGCGCACGTTCGTCGGCGACGGGATCGACGACGCCGTAGCTGTCATAGGCCTTGATCCGTTTTGCCGAGCCGCCGAGCAGCTCGGCCACCGGCCGACTGGCGATCTGGCCGAGTGCGTCCCAATAGGCCATGTCGAGGCCTGACACCGCCATCCCGACGAGGCCCTGCCAGCCGAGCAGGCGAAACTTGGCGTCCATCGCCTTCATCAGGTCGTAGGGCGCGACCGGCTTGCCCACGAGCTCGCGGCCGATCTCCTCGATCAGATGTACCAGCGGCTTCAGCGTTAGCTTCGCGTAGCCGAGAATGTAGGAGCGGCCGGTAACGCCCTGATCGGTCTCGACATCGATCAGGACCAGCGGCCCGACATCGATCACGCCAAAGGCGGTCTTCACGGGACGCTTGAGCGGAACGACGACGCTTCGCGCCTTGACGCCGCGGATAGCAGGAACCGGTTTGCTCATGGCGTGCTCCTCATTCGACAGCGTACCACCGCACCAGCCGCGGCGCCGCCCAATCGGTCGCGACGGATTCGATCAGCCAGCGGCCGGCATGTTCGGCGGCAAACGCGATGCGCTGGGTCTGGCCGGGTTCGATCGCCAGCGTATCCAGCCAGAACGGTTTCCAGCCGTCATCGAGCCGGTCGAGCAGGCGGAAATGATGGCCGTGGAGGTGGAAGACGGTGGCGATGGCGGCGCGGTTGGTCAGCGCCAGCACGACGGTGCGGCCCTTCTTGGCGCGGAAAGAGGGCGGGGCATTTGCGTTGAACTTGGCCGGCGCCACCCATTCCCCCTGGGGATCGCCGAGCGCCAGATCGACCCGGGTCGCGCCCTTGAGCTCGATCCGCTCGGGCAGGCCGTTGGAAGGCAGCGGCGGGGCCGGCGGCAGCGGAGCGGGGCGGATCGGGGGATCACTGGAGACGACCAGCTTGCCAATCGTGCGGGCTTCCTTGCCGTCATGGAGGAGGATGGCTGCGGTAGTGCCTGCTGGAGCAATCAAATCGACGAAGACATCGGCGCGCCCGCCGGGCGCCAACACCACGGCTCCATTGCGGGCCTGGAACGGCTCGGATGGCTGGCCATCGATGGCCACCACGCGGACGTCGATTCCTTCCAATTTGATAGCAATAACAGAGCGTTGACAGCTATTGATAAGGCGGAGCCTGACCCGTTCATGTCTTCGGGCTGAGAGATCGAACGAGGTCTTTCCGTTAATTGTATGGATTATCATGGCGTCCGCCGGGTCGCTGCCGGGGGAGACCCCGGTTCCGTCCGGCCGGATTCGCCAATCCTCGATCAACAACACCTCATCCCGGTCGACCGCGACAGCCTCGTTTTCCCGGACTATGAGCGGGTATGCCCGTGACGGCCGTTCTGTGCCATCACCAAGGAGCCCAAGTTCGCATAGAAAGGTGCCAGCGTGGCGCAGGGGCATCTGCTTGGTCACCTTGTACAATCTGGCCGGTAGTGGCTCGACTTCCGGGGCACCGTTTATTCCGCGCCAATTGAGCATCGCGATATGGCCGCCGTCCCTCCAGCCAACTTCGACGATATCGCCGCGCTTAAACTTCAAAATCGGCTCTCCCAGCCCCCAGACTGGAGTTGCGGGAGCTCCGGACCGCAATTGCAAGCTCTCAACCTTGTCCTCTAGCTGCAACTCAGGACCCGCTTGAGCGAACCCGGCCGACGTCCATATAGGGGTCAGGACGGCCCCCAGACCGGCCATAAGTTCACGTCTATTCAGCGGGAATTTGGGGCTTGCCATCGGACGGTTGCGGGCCATTTCTGATGTATCCATGGTAGCTGTGACGCCTTGCCCCGGCGGTGTCAAAAAGGGCCATTTTTTTGCTGCGGAGGTGTAGGCTCATGTTATAAGCCCGCCGCCCGCGGCATCGCGGCCGGGTATGGATGCTTTTCACGCGGGCGTGGCGGAACTGGTAGACGCGCTGGATTTAGGTTCCAGTGACGAAAGTTGTGGGGGTTCGAGTCCCTCCGCCCGCACCAAGCGCTCTATCCAAGCGTTTGCATGACGATACTGGAGGACCTTCCCGCCGGGGAGCGAAGGTCCGCCGAACCACCGGCGCAGGCTGAAAGGCCACGCCTCAGACATTTGAACACTGTCGGGCCGCTCTGGCCCGGCGCAAGCGGAAGAAGATTGACACCATGCAGGTCACCGAAACCCTCGCCGAGGGATTGAAGCACGAGTTCAAGGTCAGCGTTCCCGCATCGGATCTCGATGCCAAGGCGGACGCCAAGCTGGTCGATCTGAAGGACAAGGTGCGCCTCAATGGATTCCGTCCCGGCAAGGTGCCGGTGGCCCACCTGAAGAAGGTGTATGGCCGCTCGGTGATGGCCGAGACCATCGACCAGACCATCCGCGACACCAACACGCAGATCTTCACCGACCGCGGTTTTCGTCTCGCGACCGAGCCGAAGATCACCATGCCGACCGAGACCAAAGAGGTCGAGGAGCTGCTCGCCGGCAAGACCGATCTGACCTACACGGTGGCGATCGAGGTGGTGCCGACGATTCAGCTCGCCGATTTCAAGACCTTCTCGGTGGAGAAGCCGGTGGTCGAAGTCACCGATGCCGAGGTCGATGAGGCGATCAAGCGCATCGCCGACAACAACCGTCCCTATGCCGCGAAGGCCGACGGCGCCAAGGCCGAGAACGGCGATCGCGTCACCATCAACTTCAAGGGCTCCATCGACGGCGTGCCGTTCGACGGCGGCACCGGCGAGGGCATCCCGGTCGTGATCGGCGCCGGCCAGTTCATTCCGGGCTTCGAGGAGCAGCTCGTCGGCATCGGCGCCGGCGAAGCGCGCACGCTGAAAGTCTCGTTCCCGAAGAACTACGCCAGCGAGAAACTCGCCGGCCAGCCCGCCGAGTTCGAGACCACGGCAACCCTGATCGAAGCCCCCGGTGAGACCAAGATCGACGACGAATTCGCAAAATCGCTCGGCCTGGAATCGCTCGACAAGCTGAAGGAAGCCGCGCGCGAGCGTCTGGTCGCCGAGTTCGCCGGCGCCACGCGCCAGCGCGTCAAGCGCGCGCTGCTCGATCGTCTCGACGACAGCCACAAATTCGAGGCGCCGCCGTCGCTGATCGAGGAAGAGTTCAATCTGATGTGGAACTCGATCAAGGCCGAGATGGAATCCTCCGGCAAGACCTTTGCCGACGAGGACACCACGGAAGATGCTGCCAAGGAAGAGTACAAGAAGATCGCCGACCGCCGCGTCCGGCTCGGCCTCGTGCTCTCGGAGATCGGCGAGAAGAACAAGATCACCGTGACCGACGATGAAGTCAGCCGCGCCGTGATCGAACGGGCGCGTTCGATGCCCGGCCGCGAGAAGGAAGTCTGGGACTACTATCGCAACAATGCCAATGCGCTGGCCCAGCTTCGTGCGCCGATTTATGAGGACAAGGTGGTCGATTTCATCCTCGAACTCGCCAACGTGACCGAGAAAAAGGTGACGCGCGAGGACCTGTTCAAGGACGAAGACGAGAAGAGCGCAGCCTGATCGATCTGGTCAGGCTGACATTAATGATGAACGGCGAAAGCGCAGTGGCGGCGGCATCCGTCGCTATGAGATCGCCTGCGAATCAGCTTGAACTCGTTCCATTCGGCTCGCAATTGCCCGGCCTTGTCGCCGGGAAATTGGCTCATATCTGTGAACGGCTCGCTGACGCGAGTTCTGAGTTGAAGTCCTGCATCACGGGACGTTCGTCCACGCGCGACAAGCATGCCGATTGGCCTGCCGTACCGATGGATGTACGCCCCCGCCGTTCTTGACCTAACCCTCTACTAACCCTTGGGGTGACTAATGCGCGATCCCGTTGAAACCTACATGAACCTCGTTCCGATGGTGGTCGAGCAGACCAACCGCGGCGAACGCGCCTACGACATTTTCTCGCGGCTCCTGAAAGAGCGCATCATCTTCGTCACCGGTCCGGTCGAAGACGGTATGTCGACACTCATCGTCGCGCAGCTTCTGTTCCTCGAGGCGGAAAATCCGAAGAAGGAAATCTCGATGTACATCAACTCGCCCGGCGGCGTGGTGACATCGGGGCTTGCGATCTACGACACGATGCAGTTCATCCGCCCGCCGGTGTCGACGCTGTGCACGGGGCAGGCGGCCTCGATGGGTTCGCTGTTGCTGGCGGCCGGTGAAAAGGACATGCGCTTCACGCTGCCGAACTCGCGCATCATGGTGCATCAGCCGTCCGGCGGCTTCCAGGGCCAGGCCACCGACATCATGCTGCACGCGCAGGAGATCCTGAACCTCAAGAAGCGCCTCAACGAGATCTACGTGAAGCACACCGGCCAGCCCTACAAGGCGATCGAGGATGCGCTGGAGCGCGACAAATTCCTCACCGCCGACATGGCGCGCGACTTCGGCCTCGTCGACAAGGTGATCGACAAGCGTCCCGAAGAGGCGACGACGACGAAAATCGGGTAAGGGGAAAACCCCGTAAGGTAACGGGTCGCGACACCCCTTGTTGACCTTAACGGTTGGTTGAATCGGCAAATATGGCCGAAAGCAGCAGGCCTGTGCGCTGCACAGGCCGAAAGTTCCGCTTTCGTGCCGATTTTGCGGCGTGGCACAAGCGCAACGCTCCGTCGATTTTGTCAACTTCTCCCCGTGCGAACGCCACAAATCACGGTATTGTCACGGGTAGCCAATCCGGCCCCGATTAGCGAATTCTTGATAGTCGGGTGTCAGCATGGTTGGCTGTGTGAACTGGGTTAAGATCGCGGGGGATTCCAGGAGCCGTGATTCGCAGCAGGGTGCGTAATTGAGTTAGGGTCTTTTCTGGTACGGAATTTGCTCTATCTACCTTGATGTCCGGTGAAGTGCCGGAATGGGTCGATCGGGTAACGGATCGAACGGCGGACGGAGACAGGAATGAGTAAGGTTGGCACGAGCGACTCCAAGAACACGCTGTATTGCTCGTTCTGTGGAAAGAGCCAGCACGAAGTCCGCAAACTCATCGCGGGTCCCACCGTATTCATCTGCGACGAGTGCGTCGAACTCTGCATGGACATCATCCGTGAGGAAAACAAATCCTCGCTGGTGAAGTCGCGCGACGGGATTCCGACGCCGAAGGAAATCTGCAAGGTGCTGGACGATTACGTGATCGGCCAGAGCCATGCCAAGAAGGTGCTCTCGGTTGCCGTTCACAACCACTACAAGCGCCTCAATCACCAGACCAAGCACAACGACGTCGAACTTGCGAAGTCGAACATCCTGCTGATCGGTCCGACCGGTTCGGGCAAGACGCTGCTGGCGCAGACGCTGGCGCGCATTCTCGACGTGCCGTTCACGATGGCGGATGCGACGACGCTGACCGAAGCCGGCTATGTCGGTGAGGACGTCGAGAACATCATCCTGAAGCTCTTGCAGTCGGCCGACTACAATGTCGAGCGCGCGCAGCGCGGCATCGTCTACATCGACGAAATCGACAAGATCAGCCGCAAGTCGGACAACCCGTCGATCACCCGCGACGTGTCGGGTGAGGGCGTGCAGCAGGCCCTGTTGAAGATCATGGAAGGCACCGTTGCCTCCGTGCCTCCGCAGGGCGGCCGCAAGCATCCGCAGCAGGAATTCCTGCAGGTCGACACCACCAACATCCTGTTCATCTGCGGCGGCGCCTTCTCAGGCCTTGAGAAGATCATCTCCGCGCGGGGACGTTCGACCTCGATCGGTTTCGCCGCCCAGGTTCTGGCGCCCGAAGACCGCCGCACCGGTGAAATCTTCCGCCACGTCGAGCCGGAAGACCTCCTGAAGTACGGCCTGATCCCGGAATTCGTCGGCCGCCTGCCGGTGGTCGCGACGCTCGAGGATCTCGACGAGAACTCGCTGAAGAAGATCCTGGTCGAACCGAAGAACGCGCTGGTGAAGCAATACCAGCGGCTGTTCGAGATGGAGAACATCGAGCTCACCTTCGCCGACGAGGCGCTTGGCGCGGTCGCCCGCAAGGCGATCGAGCGCAAGACCGGCGCGCGCGGACTGCGTTCCATCCTCGAGGCCATCCTGCTCGAGACCATGTTCGATCTGCCGGGTCTGGAAGGCGTCGAAGAGGTCGTGATCTCGCGCGAAGTGGTCGAAGGCACCGCCCGTCCGCTCTACATCTACGCGGACCGTTCCGACCGGGCCGTCGAGAGCAGCGCCAGCGCCTGATACCGTCGCGCCGGCCAGAACTCACTAGCTCCAGTAACGCGGCTGCCGGCGTTTCCGGCGGCCGCCGTAGCGTACGTGTTTTCCACGCGTTTTACCCGCAATTCGCGGTTATTTTCCGTGACTTGACACCCCCATACCCGATAGCCACCTAATGCCAATGGTGGCGGAAATCACGTTCGAGATTCGTCGCAAAATCATCCGGCAAGAGACGGCAGCAAAGGCGGCCGGCGAGCTGGAACTCCCGGCACCTTGTGGCGGTTGCGCAAATGAGCGGACTGCGTGCAAGGGGGCAAAACAGAAGGAATAGGCCATGACGACCCCAAAAACCCGGCCAACCATCGTTCTCGGCGAAAGCCATTCGTACCCGGTGCTGCCGCTCCGCGACATCGTCGTTTTTCCGCACATGATCGTGCCGCTGTTCGTCGGCCGCGAGAAGTCGATCCGCGCCCTCGAAGAGGTCATGAAGAACGACGCGCTGATCCTGCTGGCGACGCAGAAGAACGCGTCCGACGATGATCCGAGCCCGGAATCGATCTACGAGGTCGGTACGCTCGCCAGCGTGCTGCAGCTCCTGAAACTGCCCGACGGTACCGTGAAGGTGCTGGTCGAGGGTCTCGAGCGCGCGCGCGTGCAGAAATATTCCGACCGCACCGAATACTATGAAGCGACCGCGATTGCGCTCGCCGACACCGACGCCAACTCGGTTGAAGCCGAGGCGCTGGCGCGTTCGGTCGTGTCCGATTTCGAAAGCTACGTGAAGCTGAACAAGAAGATCTCCGCCGAAGTCGTCGGCGTGGTTCAGGCGATCACCGATTTCGCCAAGCTCAGCGATCAGGTCGCGCAGCATCTCGCCGTCAAGATCGCCGATCGACAGGGCATCCTGGAGACGTTGTCCGTCACGCAGCGCCTGGAGAAGGTGCTGGGCCTGATGGAGAGCGAAATCTCGGTGCTGCAGGTCGAGAAGCGCATCCGCTCGCGCGTCAAGCGCCAGATGGAGAAGACCCAGCGCGAGTATTACCTGAACGAGCAGATGAAGGCGATCCAGAAGGAGCTCGGCGACGACGAAGGTCGCGACGAGCTCGCCGATCTGGAAGAGAAGATTGCCAAGACCAAGCTTTCCAAGGAAGCGCGGGAGAAGGCGCAGCACGAATTGAAGAAGCTGCGCCAGATGTCGCCGATGTCCGCGGAAGCGACCGTCGTGCGCAACTATCTCGACTGGCTGCTGTCGATCCCGTGGAACAAGAAGTCCAAGGTCAAGAAGGACCTCGAGCAGGCGCAGGCCGTGCTGGACTCCGATCACTACGGGCTCGAGAAGGTCAAGGACCGCATCGTCGAGTATCTCGCCGTGCAGTCGCGCGCCAACAAGCTGACCGGACCGATCCTGTGCCTGGTCGGGCCTCCCGGCGTCGGCAAGACCTCGCTCGGCAAGTCGATCGCGAAGGCGACGGGGCGCGAATTCGTGCGCGTCTCGCTCGGCGGCGTGCGCGATGAAGCCGAAATCCGCGGTCACCGCCGCACCTATATCGGCTCGATGCCCGGCAAGATCATCCAGTCGATGCGCAAGGCGAAGACCTCGAATCCGCTGTTCCTGCTGGACGAGATCGACAAGATGGGTGCCGATTTCCGCGGCGATCCGTCGTCGGCGCTGCTTGAGGTTTTGGACCCCGAGCAGAACTCGACCTTCAACGACCACTATCTGGAGGTCGACTACGACCTGTCGAACGTCATGTTCATCACGACCGCGAATACGCTGAATATTCCCGGCCCCCTGATGGACCGCATGGAGATCATCCGGATCGCCGGCTACACCGAGAACGAGAAGGTCGAGATTGCGCGCAAGCATCTGATCCCGAACGCCATCTCCAAGCATGGCCTCGATTCCAAGGAGTGGTCGATCGACGACGAGGCGCTGCTGTTGATGATCCGCCGCTACACCCGCGAAGCGGGCGTGCGTAACCTGGAGCGTGAGCTCTCCACACTCGCCCGCAAGGCGGTGAAGGAGCTGATGATCTCCAAGAAGAAGTCGGTCAAGGTCACCGAGAAGACCCTGGAAGACTTCCTCGGCGTGCCGAAGTACCGCTTTGGCGAGATCGAGAGCGAGCCGCAGGTCGGTATCGTCACCGGCCTTGCCTGGACCGATGTCGGCGGCGAGCTGCTGACCATCGAAGGCGTCATGATGCCCGGCAAGGGCAAGATGACCGTCACGGGCAACCTGCGCGACGTGATGAAGGAGTCGATCTCGGCAGCGGCGTCCTACGTCCGCTCGCGGGCGATCAACTACGGCATCGAGCCGCCGATGTTCGACAGGCGCGACATCCACGTCCACGTCCCGGAGGGTGCAACCCCGAAGGACGGGCCGTCGGCGGGTGTGGCGATGGCCACCGCGATCATCTCGGTCATGACCGGCATTCCGGTCCGCCACGATGTCGCGATGACCGGCGAAATCACGCTGCGCGGCCGCGTGCTGCCGATTGGCGGTCTGAAGGAGAAGCTGCTCGCTGCCGCCCGCGGCGGCATCAAGACGGTGCTGATCCCCGAGGACAACGCCAAGGATCTCACGGAGATTTCCGATGCGATCAAGGGCGGCATGGACATCATCCCGGTCGCAAGGCTGGATGAGGTGGTCGCCAAGGCGCTGGTCCGCACGCCCACGCCGATCGTGTGGGAAGAGGATGCCAAGGTGGGCGTGAAGCCCGAGGCAGGCGAGGAAGCCGGCGGCGGCCTGACCGCCCACTGAGCCTATCCGTCCCGATATGATAAAACGGCGCCTTCGGGCGCCGTTTTTGTTTGTGCGGAGCTGACCTCGGCTTGAACCTCGGCCCGGCGGACGGAGTTGGTGGGGGATGGAAATCGACGGGCAATGCTATTGCGGGCGGGTGACCTATCAGGCCGATATCGATCCTGCGAAAGTCTCGATCTGTCACTGCACCGATTGCCAGAACCTGACGGGCTCGCCGTACCGGGTGACGGTGATCTGTTCGGCCGATCAGGTTCGGATGACGGGCGCGCCGGCGAAGGTCTATGCGAAGAAGGGCGACAACGGCCGGACGCGCTTTCAGCATTTTTGCGAGGCCTGCGGGTCGCCGCTGTTCACCAGCGGCGATGGCGGTTCGGACGATTGGGGCATCCGCTGGGGCAGCATCCGCCAGCGCGATCAGCTCAAGCCCGCGCGGCAAATCTGGTGCCGGTCCGCCGCGCCCTGGATCAACGATATCGCGGGATTGCCCGGGCGCGAGACCGACTAGACTCAGTCCATCGCGCGTGACACGCGCCGCATCAGTGACGGGTTGACGGTGGTCAGAACGACGTGAAGGCCCTCGGTCGCGCCGCCGATCGGCCATATCGCCATGAGGATGGTCGCATCGCCAAGGTATTGGTGGGGTCGGTAATAAGCCCTGAGGCCCGTTGGCGGCAGCAAGCGGCTTTCTGGCATCACCGGGTTGTCCGAGAGCACGCCGGTGCGGCCCCAGCCGCGCTGATGCAGCAACCGGTCGAAATGGGCGAACACTTTCTCGACGGACATCCACCCCTGCATGTGCGGATAGGCCGTTCCGACCCGCCGGTGAACATAGAAGGTACCAGGCGAATCCGCGTAGCTGATTTGCGAATAGTGCGGCTCCCACCAGAACGCACCGCCGCCCTTGTGTTTGACGGTGGGAATGTCGAGTTCGATGTAGCCCGGCTTGAACCACCAGAACGCAGAGACGGCGATAGCAACGGCCAGCAGGCCGTTGCGCAGAAAAGGTTTCATGATCTCGTCGTATGGCAGGTATTTCGCGGCAATTGGCCGGTTTCGGGCCATTTGTCGTCGCCGGCATCGCTTGCGTTCACACCGCGCGGCGCTGTAGATAGGGGCGGCTCAAGGGCGGCTAGCTCAGCTGGTTAGAGCATCTCGTTTACACCGAGAGGGTCGGGAGTTCGAATCTCTCGCCGCCTACCAGCCTTCGCTCCTATCGGGCTTCGGCAGGGCAAGCCAGCCTTCGCGGCAGAGGTGCCGCGTTTGCTCAGGGCGAAGGCCGTCGCGCCGAAGCTCGAAGAGCGGAGGCGGACCGTCTCCAAACATCCCAAACGATAAAACGGATTGCGCGAATGGTCTCGCGTTCTTTGCCGATCCTGCGCCAACACAGATGCGGCTTCCCTCAGGGCAAGAAAAACCGGCGCTCATACTTCGCCGGTTGTCTGCGTCTGGACGTTTAAACAAGAGGTTAGGCGCGGGACCAAAACCCTACGCCTCGCTCTCCGGTTTCTTCAGCCCTGTGGGCTTGACGTGGTCGCCGGGACACTAAGGGGGGCTCCGCCGACCGAAACCGGCCCTAGAGGTTTGGACTGCTGAGCCATCTTCTTGCGCGCTACTCGGGACAGGCGGTTTTGAGCGCGCCTTGTCGAGATGGAGGAAGTTACTTCCGGGGCTATTGCGTTCTGCAGCGAGTCGACCTTCGCGATGAGCGTGGAGATCTTCGCAGAGATCTTCTTCACGTCTTCATGCTCGTCCGCAATCTGCGAGGATATCTTCTTCACAATGACCTGCTCATCCACGACGCTCTGTCGCAGAGAAGCAAGCGAAATCGAATCCTGCTGAAGCAGAGCTGCGTTTTGCAGCAACAAGGAATTATTCTCTTGCAGGGAGGCAACGTGTTGCTGCTGAACCGACCGAATATCCTTCAACGCGGCGACAGCCGGATCCGGAGTTGGATCGGAAGCTTTCGGGTGCGGAAGCAATTCGGCCAGGCGGCTGATATCCGGCAAACTGCTGATGTTCTGCAGAACGGAATCAGGCGACAGTGTATAGACGGCCGCAGTCGTGTTTATTCCAAGAGCGACCAGCGCGAACGCCAGGACCGATTTCCGGCTCGATTGCCTGCTCGGTGTCGCGGCTTCGGGTTGCTCGGTTTGGCTCTGCTTTTCCGATGTACTGGTCACGTGCACTAACCCCCAAATGAGTGAACAAAAAAGGAGCCGTCGCTGGATCGTCCCACGCGACGGCTCCTTTACGCGACACCCAACTAGAACTGCCCGGGATTTTAGGCTGATGAGATTAATTCCGCGTTAGCGCCTCATGTCTTGCATGAACTGCAAGCGGCTAACGGTTGCGCTTTCTATGTGATCGGCTCCGGCGGCGCGCGGATGCTCTCTGGAAATCGATGATGTTGCTAAGGCCCGCATCCTCCAGATGATGCACATTGGTGTCTCGGGGTGACCTGTGATGAAAGCTTTCGTGTCATCGTTTACACCGATCGGTAGGCGGACCGCTACCGAGCTCATTCGTCCGCTCACTTTCCGTCAGAGGCTGCTCCAGCGAGAAGCTGCTCCAGAATGGCGATCAAGGCCGGGCCAAGGTCATCCGGCGCATCCACGAAGCTCGATACGGGGTAGGCAACATCGGGGCGGTAGTCGATTGTCACGGCGGCCAATTCGATTTCGCCCGCCTGAACTATGGCCTGCACCGTGCTCCGAAGGTGGTCCATTAGGTACGTGGAGCTGTTTTCCATGAGGGTGGAATCGTCTACCGGCGCGCCATCAGACAAAATGACGAGGATTTTTCGTCGTTGCGGCAAAGCGAGCAGGCGCTTCGCCGCCCATTGCAGTGCTTCTCCGTCGATGTTTTCCTTCGGCAGGTCCGGCCGCAGCATTTGCCGAAATTCCCAACCGCCGGTACTGGCGCGTCGGTCGTCGGCGCTCTTGTAAACAATGTGTAGGATATCGTTCAGTCTGCCTGGGCTGGATGGCCTGAAACGCCAGCGCCACCGACTGCGGGAACGGCCACCCCTCCAGCGCGATGTCGTAAAGCCGAGCACCTCGCAGGTGAGGTCCAGCGCCAGCAGAAACTCCTGAGCGACGTCAGCCGTCGCGGCTGCGAAGAGCATCTTTTGACCGCGCATGGATCCCGATTGATCGATCAGGAGCGACACCGCCGTATCGGCGCGTTCGTCTTCGCTCAAGGCGCTCCTTATCCGCGCGGCGGCTTCGGCGGCCTTGATGTGCAGTTGGGTTTTCCAGGGGAGTAAACCCGATTGCAGGGCATCCCATGCCTGATCCAGTTTCGCTCGGTTGATGAAGTGCAGATGGCCAAGAACCGAATCGATGTCTTTGGCGTGAACTTCCCTGTCGAACTTGGTTGTATAGGGACGATAGGATGGTTCGGTCGTTGGACGCATGGTTTGATCGGCAGACAGCGACTTCATTGCGATATACTTGCCCGCGCACAACCTCCGGTCAACCGCGACCAGACATTCTTGTCCGGATGAGTCCTTGTCCATATGATTTTTTTTACATGCAGTGCTCTGGAACAGCACGCATGGGGACCCTTGAATCCCACGATCCAAACGCCGACCAGATCACATACTTGAATGGTCCGGCGGCCGGCGCGGGGCGGTGCCGAGCGATGCAGCACCACCCCGCAACAGCTCTACAGGCGACCTCTGCAAGTCTCGCGATACCGACGGCAATTGCCTTCGCCGCGTTCACCCAACGCATCCTTGTTGAGGCAAGCAGATCTCAATTCGGCGCACATGTCCGTCCGAACCGGTCGCCCGCAGGCCTCCCGATATCGGCGGCAATTTCCTTCGCCTCGCTCTCCCAGCGCGTCCTTGTTTTCGCAGGCAAGCCTTAATTGCTCGCAACGCCCGCCGCCTCGATCCATTCGGACACCTCCCGGTCCGATTTCAATGGATTGAGAAAAGGCCGAAATCGGAATTACAAAAAGAGCGGCTGCCGCTGCGGCGCCGAAGGCATATTTGCGCATTCCATTCATCTTGATCCCTCCAGGTTGTAGTGTCGGCGCAAGAGCCTTGCGCCAATAGAACACGCGAAGAGAGCGATATCGTTCCGGATAAAATGCACGAAGGTGTAATGATGATCCCAAATCCCGGGGTAGATGAACGAACGAAGTGGCATCACGGCAAAGATGCGGCGATGATACGGCGTGAACGGTCTGGCACGGCCGCGATGAACGTTTGAAAAGAAGGAGTGCGCAAATGGATACGCCGGCAAGCCACGAACAAAACGCCGACCAGGTCGCCTACTGGAACGGTCCGGCCGGCCAGCGCTGGGCGGATCGGCAGACGGCGCAGGACATCGTCTTGGGGCCGATCGCCGATCTTGTCATCGACCGGGCGAAGCTGAAGCCCGGCGAGCGCGTCATCGACGTCGGCTGCGGTAGTGGCGCCACGACGATTGCGTTCGCGCGAGAGGTCGCGCCGTCAGGCCATGTGCTCGGCGTCGACATATCCGGTCCGATGCTGGAGCGGGCGCGGCAGAGCGCGCCAAAGGATTTGCCGGTCGAGTTCGTGCTGGCGGACGCGACCATCCATCCATTTGAGCCTGCCAGTTTCGATGTGCTGGCTTCGCGGTTCGGCGTGATGTTCTTTGCCGATCCCGCGCTGTCGTTTACGAACATGCGGAAAGCACTGCGGCCCGCGGGACGCCTGGCGTTCGCGTGCTGGCGTGAGCCGCGCGAAAATCCGTTCTTCATGGCGCCGCTGATGGCGGCTTACAAGCACGTGCCAAAACTGCCGCAGATGGGGCCGGAAGATCCCGGTCCGTTTGCGTTTGCCTCTGAAGCGCGCGTTCACCGGATCCTCGGCGAGGCCGGTTTTACCGGAATTGAAATGGAAGCGTGCCCGCTGTTGTTGGACGCCGCGATCGGCCGCGGCCTCGACGGCGCGGTGCAGAGCGCGTTCGAAATCGGCCCCGTGAGCCGCGCGCTGGAGGGGCAGCCGGAAGAACTTCGCGTCGCCGCCGCTGCTTCCATTCGTGAAGCGCTGACGCCGTTTGCAAAGGGCGATGCGGTGCTGTTGCCGGCGTCGGTGTGGATCGTAACGGCGCGAGCGTCGTAGTTGGGACCAAAGCAGCCGCGCTCCACGCGTTATTGCGAGCGCAGCGAAGCAATCCATCTTTCCGTTCTGCCGCGCTATGGATTGCTTCGCTGCGCTCGCAATGACGCGGCAAGAGCTGCGCTGAACTCTCTAAGCCCGCTCTTCCCAGATCATGGCGAGATGCACGATGGTCTCGGCCGCCTTTTCCATGTCCTGGCGGCTCACCCATTCCAGCCGCGAGTGGAAGGCGTGTTCGCCGGCAAAGATGTTGGGGCAGGGCAGGCCCATGAACGACAGCCGCGAGCCGTCGGTGCCGCCGCGGATCGAGCTTCGCACCGGATCTAGCCCGGCGCGTTTGATCGCCTCGATGGCGTAGTCGACGGTCTCCGGGTGGCGGTCGATCACCTGCTTCATGTTGCGGTATTGCTGCTTGACCTCCATCCGGTAAGTCGAGCGCGGATAGTCCTTCATCACGTCCTTGACGATGCCTTCGAGCAGGGCTTCCTTTTCCGTCAAACCCTGATCGGTGAAATCGCGGACGATGAAGCCGATGGNTGGCTTTCTCCAACTGCCCGGACATGCCGATCGGGTGCAAAAAGCCTTCCTTNGCCCTCGGTCGTCTCCGGCGAGCAGGTATCCTTGGGCAGGCGGTCGATGATGGCGGCGGCGATCTTCATCGCGTGCTCCATCTTGCCCTTGGCAAAACCGGGATGGGTCGAGACGCCCTCGATGGTGATGGTGGCG
Source organism: Bradyrhizobium lablabi (assembly GCF_001440475.1). Lineage (GTDB taxonomy): Bacteria > Pseudomonadota > Alphaproteobacteria > Rhizobiales > Xanthobacteraceae > Bradyrhizobium > Bradyrhizobium lablabi. Next base: position 16,606 of record NZ_LLYB01000040.1, read on the forward strand.
CCATCAGCCGAAAAGGTTTCGTCCTCGATATTCCCGGCGGTTTCGCCGTCCATCGTGTAGGCGAAGTCGGCGCCGAGCTTCTTCAGGTCGACCTTGTCGACGCCGCGGCCGATCTCTTCATCGGGCGTGAACAGGATCTTGATGGTGCCGTGCTTGATGTGCGGATTCTCGATCAGGAACCGCGCCGCATCCATGATCTCGGCGAGGCCGGCCTTGTTGTCGGCGCCCAACAAGGTGGTGCCGTCGGTGGTGATGATGTCATGGCCGATCTGGTTGGCGAGCGCCGGATGGTCGGCGGCGCGGATCACCTGGGTGGAATCGGCCGGCAGCACGATGTCGCCGCCGCGGTATTCCGTTACGATCTGCGGCTTGACGTTGGCGCCGGTGCAGTCCGGCGACGTGTCCATGTGCGAGCAGAAGCAGATCACCGGCACCTTCTTGTCGGTATTGGCCGGGATCGTTGCATAGACATAGCCGTGCTCGTCGAGATGGGCGTCCTTGAGCCCCATCGCCTGCAGTTCCGACGCCAGCAGACGGCCCAGATTCTTCTGCTTCTCGGTGGAAGGGCAGGTCGGCGAATTCGGATCGGACTGGGTGTCGATCACGACATAGCGCAGGAAGCGCTCGGTGACATCGTGGGTGAAGGCGAGGGGGGTGACCGGCATGACGATCCCAGAAAAGATGAGCAAGGAGAGCGCTCTATAACAGAAAAGCGCCATTCCGGGTCCCCGCCGGAATGGCGCTTTTGGTCGGATCAGCGGGAGCGTCGGGTCAGACGGCTTCCTTGAGTTCCTTGGCGGCGCGGAACGCGACCTTCTTGCTGGCCTTGATCGGCAGCGGTTCGCCGGTAGCGGGGTTGCGGCCCATGCGGGCGGCGCGCTTGCGGACCTGGAGGATGCCGAGCCCAACGATCCGGATACGCTCGCCTTTCTTCAGGTGCTTGGTGATCTTGCCGACCATGTCGGTCAGGATCGCCTCGGCGGCCTTTTTCGACAGGTCATGTTCCTCGGCGAGCGCTGCCGCCAGATGCTTGAGTGTGATGGTGGCTGGAGACGCCGCTTTCTTCGCCATATCTGGCCCTCCTCGTTGGTTGAACGGCTTGAGCGTTGTTGAATGCCGGTCCGCGCTGAAAAAATGCAGTGCGTGGTGACCCGAAACCCCGGGATTCCGCACGATCGGGGCGGGAAGGTTTCAAGAAACCCGGACGTCACTGGCCTTAGACGATTCGGCCGATCGCTGCCTACGCCAGTTTGCCCGGAAACAGGCGGCAATTTGCATCGAAATCGTAGAAACGCCCGTTTGGCGCAGGTGTTCGCAACGTCCTTGACTAAGCGGGAGCGGGCCTTTATGCCCTCGGTTCTGCGCGGATCAGGATCTGATTACGGCATCCGCGGGAGTAGCTCAGTTGGTTAGAGCGCCGCCCTGTCACGGCGGAGGCCGCGGGTTCGAGTCCCGTCTCTCGCGCCATTTTTCAATGGCTTGATGCTGGTCTCCGAGACCACCGCAAACAAAAAGGCCGCCTGAGGGCGGCCATTTTTATTCCAATAATACCGATGCCGCTTAACGGACGGTCGAGATACTCGAGCTGGTGACAACCACCGGCTTGCCGGCCTTCACGACCTGGGCGGTCTGGCTGTAATCCGCGCCGGTCCGGGCGGAAATGCCGAACGCCGCAACCGCGATGCCTGCAACCAAGGCGACGACCACGATCTTCAAATGCGTGCCGCGATCTGCCGAGTGAAATGAATGGTTCATCTAATGCCTCCCGGACGCCTTTGGCATCCTCTGTTGGCGAGATAGGTACGCCGCGTGTGTTTCAGGATCGTTTCGCGGTTTCGGCAAAATGGTTTCATTCGGCCGGTTTTTCGCCGATTTTCTGCCAAATCATCTGTGATGTAGATCACATACAGGCTGTTCCGGCGGTATCGATGCGCGCATTGCGAGGGCTGGCTAGGACAAAAACTATAATGAAAACAATGGGAGGAGGGGTGAAGGCGAGCCCGGATCAGCTTGCCCGCTCGATATCGCCCCGGATTGACCGCGCCGCCCAGACGAAAAGCATCGCGCCGAGCACGCTGGTGACGGCGGCCGAGAGCAACGAATAGCGCACGGCGTGAGCGGCAAAATCAGCCTTCAGCGCGTCGTTGAGCATGCCGACGGCGAGCGGGCCGGTTCCCTGGCCGAATCCGGCCGCCATCAGCAGCATGATCGCCGAGGCCAGCGCCCGCATGCTCGGCTTGGCGACGGTCTGCGCGATCGCGAAGATCGGGCCAAGCTGGAAGCCGGCCAGGAACGAGGTCGCCGCCAGCGTCACCACCATGGTGGCGAAGTCCGGCGTCAGCATGCAAACCGCAAACACCGGCCCGGCGAGGCCCGAGGTGATCGCGGGCGCCCACAGCTTCCAGCGATCGTCGCTGCGGCCGATCTGGGCCACGATCACGCCGCCGAGCAGGGTGCCGGCGATGCCGCACAGTCCCTTGAACGTCCCGGCATAGGTGCCGATCTCGGCGCTCGACAGATGATGCACGCGCGCCAGGAACGGCGGGATCCAGGCCGAGGTCGCATAGTTGGTGTAGGTGGTCAGGCAGAAGCCCACGAGCAGGACGACGAAGGTGCGCTGCGAGGCGAGGAAGGAAAGCGTCGGCCCGATCGGCTCCGGCGTGAACGTCTCCGCCATTGCGCCGCGCTTCGGCTCGGAGACCGTCAGCCACAGGACCGCGGCGAGCGCGAGGCCCGGCAGGCCCGCGGTATAAAACGCCATCCGCCAGCCGTAGTACTGGTTGATGTAGCCGCCGATGAAATAGCCGAGGAACACGCCGAGATAGGTGCCGATGGCAAAGATGCCGAGCGCGCGCGGGCGTTCGTTCTTGCTGAAGAGGTCGGCAATGATCGACTGCGAGGCCGGCGTGCCGCCGGATTCGCCGATGCCGACGCCGATGCGCGCCAGTGCCAGCGTCGCCACGCTTTGCGCCATGCCGCAAAACACCGTCATCGCGCTCCAGAACGCCAGCGCGATCGTCACAATGTTGCGGCGGTTATAACGGTCGGCGATGCGCGCGATCGGGATGCCGAGCAGCGAATAGAACAGCACGAAGCCGAATCCGGCGAGCAGCCCCATCGTGGTGTCGCTGAGCGCAAACTCCTTTTTGATCGGCTCGATCAGGACGTTGAAGATGGTGCGGTCGAGGAAGTTCAGCGCATAGACGACGGTCAAGAGGGCGAGCACGTAATATCGCCGGAGCGAGGGCCGTGCGGTGGCTTCCGCTGGAGCGGCCGCCTGCGGTGCGATATCGACCATGCTTTCCCCCTGAATTTTGTTTTTTGCTGAATCAGCCGTCTCACGCGTCGCGAATGAAATTCCCCGCCTCGAATTCCACCGGCGGCGCGTTTTGCTCGAACGAGACGCCGATCGGATCGCGCCCTTCGGCCATCGCCACGAGCTGATCGCTCAGCATCCGCCGGATCATCAGGATGCCGCGGTCGCTCTGGCCGAAATGCTCCTCCGAATGCAGCGTCACCGGGCCCTGGCCGACCTGCGCCTCGTAATCGCCGGGGAATTGCTGGTGCTCCCGTTCGGTCATGTCCCACCAGAATTTTCCGTTGAACTTGGAGCGCATCCTTCCGATGTCGCCGGAATTCTTCACGCGGCCAGCGACATAGATGCGGAAGGATGTATCGTCGATCGGCAGCGTCCAGCCGATCGATTCGACGCGGGCGAATTGGGCGACGCGCGGATTGGGCACGACACGCAGCGTGGGGAGGGCGGCTTCCGTCACGCGGTAAAAAACCTTGCCGTCGTCCTGATGCCGGATCGAGCGCACGGTGACGCCGCGCGACGACATCTCGAACTTCACTTCCGGCATCGAGGCCATCATGTTGGTGAACTGCGGCCCCGAGAACGAGCCGTGCAACACCGGGACGTGGTAGGGATCGACCACGTTCTCGAAATGCTGCAGCCAGTTGCAGGGGATGATTGCGGGACCGCCACCGCCGATCGAGGAATCGTCCGCCTCGACGAACTCGCCGTCGTCCATCTTGTCCAGGCATTCGTAGCGCGGCAGCGCCGGCTTCTTCTCGGCCGGTCCGAGATAGGCGAAGATCAGGCCGTAGCGTTCCTCGACGGGGTACCAGGGCTGCCGCACCTTGTCCTTGAACAGGCCGCCCTCGGGCTCGCAGGGCTGTTCGAGGCAATGGCCCTCGGTGTCGAATTTCCAGCCGTGATAGCAGCAGCGGATGCCGTCTTCCTCGACCTTGCCGTAATAGAGCGTGGTGCCGCGATGGCAGCAGCGGGCATGCAAGAGGCCGGCGCGGCCGTGCCGGTCGCGAAACAGCACCAGGTCCTCGCCGAGCGCGCGCACTTTTCTGGGGATATCGGCGGCGTCGGACACAAGCCCGACCGGGTGCCAGTAGCGACGCAAGAGCTCGCCCATTGGCGTGCCGCGGCCGACCGAGGTCAGCTCGGTCCGGGTGGTGGACGGCTTCATGGCGTAGCCGGTCCCGAGATCGCGATCCCGCTGCGTGATGGTCATCCCGTTTCCTCCCGCCACGGCATTGGCGCCGCGGTCGTTGACGTATTCCAGTCAGTGAACGCACAATCGATGACAATGTCAACGATTTTTCGATTAGCTTATCCGATGACCCTATTCGATGGTCTTATCCGCGGGACTCGCGCGACGGCCGTGCCGGATGGTCTTGCTAGATGGTCTTGGCATCGGTCTTGGCATCGGTCTTGGCATTGGTCTTGGCACCAGGCCGCTTTGTTGGCAGAGGTTTGCAAATGAGCCGCAAGCTGGGAAAGCAGACCGGGCCATTATCCGCAGCCGATGACGCCGCGGAGCTGGCGCCGATTACCGCGATGATGTCATCGCGGCTGATGGTGCTGGCGAACCTGCTCAAGCGCGGTGCGATCCTGCGTTACAAGCGGCTGACGGGGCTGTCCTCGGTGGAATTCGGCCTGGTGGCCTCGCTGGGCCGCCGCCCGCCGATGAGCGTTATCCGGCTCGCCGAAGCGGTCGGCATGGACAAGGGGCAGATCAGCCGGGCGCTGGCGGAACTGGTCGCGCGCAAGCTGGTGGCCAAGGAGGTCAATCCGCGGGACAACCGCGAGACCCTGGTTTGCCTGACCAAGGCGGGGCTGGCCGCCCACGATGCGATTGTGGCGGGGGCGCAGGAGCGCAACCGGCGTCTCCTGGAACAGCTCGGCAAGGACGAGCTGGGGGTGCTGCTCGACCAGATCGACCGGCTCACGGATACGGCTGCCCAGATGCTCGCCGATGAGAAGGATTTGAACTGAAATTCGGGGCACCATGCCGCTCGCCTTGCGTTGGTCGGGAGAGGCAGGAACGCAACACTTTTTGGTGTTCTGCCAACGCATCCGGGGCGGGCTTGGGCGTCAGGGCGGCTTGTCTTGCGCCCTCTGTTGCGCTGCGCTAAGGCAAGAATAATTCCAATCAACGAATCTGCGGCCGCTCAAAACCGCAGGAAAAGGCACCGCCGATGACCGGCATCCTGCAAAATTATCTTCCACTGGTCGTGTTTATCGGAGTGGCGAGCCTGATCGGTCTGGCGCTCCTGATCGCTCCGTTCCTGGTCGCGTTCCAGCAGCCGGACCCGGAAAAGCTCTCCGCCTATGAATGCGGATTCAACGCATTCGATGACGCCCGCATGAAGTTCGATGTGCGCTTCTACCTGGTCGCGATCCTCTTCATCATCTTCGACCTCGAAGTGGCGTTTCTGTTCCCGTGGGCGGTCGCGTTCGGCAAGCTGGGGGCCACCGGCTTCTGGTCGATGATGGTGTTCCTCGCCGTCCTCACGGTCGGCTTTGCCTATGAATGGAAGAAAGGCGCGCTCGAATGGGATTGAGCCCGACAGCAACAGGCTCTTCGCCGGCAATCGCGCAGGCGCCGAAGGGCATTCTCGATCCCTCGACCGGCAAGCCGGTCGGGGCCAATGACCCGTTCTTCCTCGAGGTCAACCACGAGCTTTCGGACAAGGGCTTCTTCGTCGCCGCCGCCGACGATCTGATCACCTGGGCGCGCACGGGCTCGTTGATGTGGATGACGTTCGGCCTCGCCTGCTGCGCGGTCGAGATGATGCAGGTGTCGATGCCGCGCTACGACGTCGAGCGGTTTGGCTTTGCGCCGCGCGCCTCGCCGCGGCAGTCCGACGTCATGATCGTCGCGGGCACGCTGACCAACAAGATGGCGCCGGCGCTGCGCAAGGTCTACGACCAGATGCCCGAGCCGCGCTACGTGATCTCGATGGGATCGTGCGCCAACGGCGGCGGCTACTATCACTATTCCTACTCGGTCGTGCGCGGCTGCGACCGCATCGTGCCGATCGACATCTACGTGCCCGGATGCCCGCCGACGGCGGAGGCGCTGCTCTACGGCGTGCTGCTGCTGCAGAAGAAGATCCGGCGCATCGGGACCATCGAACGCTAAGGTTTTAGGTAATGGACGACGGCAAGCTCGAGGCCCTTGGGCAGACGATTGTTAGCGCGCTTGGCGGCGCGGCCAGCGCCCATGCGGTAGCGTTCAACCAGCTCACGGTTACGGTCGATGCGGCTGGCATCGTCGAGGTGATGAAGTACCTGCGCGACGATCCCGCCATGCGCTTCGTCAACATCACCGATGTGACCGCGGTGGACTATCCCGGCCGCGAGAAGCGCTTCGACGTGGTCTATCATCTGCTGTCGCCGACGCTGAACGAGCGCATCCGCGTCCGCGCCGAGGCCGACGAGAACACGCAGGTGCCGTCGATCATCGACGTGTTTCCGGGCGCCGACTGGTTCGAGCGCGAGGCCTACGATCTCTATGGCGTGATCTTCACCGGCCATCCCGACATGCGGCGGCTGCTGACCGATTACGGCTTCGACGGCCATCCGTTGCGCAAGGATTTCCCGCTGACCGGCTTCGTCGAGGTCCGCTACGACGACCAGGAGAAGCGGGTGCTCTACGAACCCGTCCGTCTCAACCAGGAATTCCGCAAATTCGATTTCCTCTCGCCATGGGAAGGCGCCGACTATCCGCTTCCGGGCGATGAGAAGGCGGAGCCGAAGGCCTGACCATGAACGAACAGAACCTGCGCAATTTCACGATCAACTTTGGACCGCAGCATCCGGCGGCGCACGGTGTGTTGCGTCTGGTGCTGGAGCTTGACGGCGAAGTCGTCGAGCGCGTCGATCCGCATATCGGCCTGCTTCATCGCGGTACCGAAAAGCTGATCGAGCAGAAGACCTATTTGCAGGCGATCCCGTATTTCGATCGGCTCGACTATGTCGCGCCGATGAATCAGGAGCATGCGTTCTGTCTCGCGGCCGAGAAGCTGCTTGGCATCACCGTGCCGAGGCGTGGCCAGTTGATCCGGGTGCTCTATTGCGAGATCGGCCGCATCCTGTCGCATCTGCTCAACGTCACCACGCAGGCGATGGACGTCGGCGCGCTCACCCCGCCGCTGTGGGGCTTTGAAGAGCGCGAAAAGCTGATGGTGTTTTACGAGCGCGCCTCCGGCTCGCGCATGCATGCGGCCTATTTCCGCGTCGGCGGCGTGCATCAGGACCTGCCGCCGAAGCTGATCGACGATATCGAGGCCTGGTGCGATCCGTTCCTGCAGGTGGTCGCCGACCTCGAAACGCTCCTGACCGGCAACCGCATCTTCAAGCAGCGCAACGTCGACATCGGCGTGGTGTCGCTGAAGGAAGCCTGGGAGTGGGGCTTTTCGGGCGTCATGGTGCGCGGCTCCGGCGCGGCCTGGGACCTGCGCAAGGCGCAGCCCTATGAGTGCTATGACGAGATGGATTTCGACATCCCGATCGGCAAGAACGGCGACTGCTACGACCGCTACCTGATCCGCATGGAAGAGATGCGCCAGTCCGTGCGCATCATGAAACAGTGTATCGCGAAACTGCGCGCGCCTGACGGGCAGGGGCCGGTCGTCGTCGAGGACAACAAGATCGCGCCGCCCCGCCGCGGCGAGATGAAGCGCTCGATGGAAGCGCTCATCCATCACTTCAAGCTCTACACTGAGGGCATGCGCGTGCCGGCCGGCGAGGTCTACGCCGCGGTCGAGGCGCCGAAGGGCGAGTTCGGCGTCTATCTGGTCTCCGACGGCACCAACAAGCCCTACAAGTGCAAGATCCGCGCGCCGGGCTTTGCCCATCTGCAGGCGATGCATCACATCTGCAAGGGCCATCTGCTCGCCGACGTCTCCGCCATTCTCGGCTCGCTCGACATCGTGTTCGGAGAGGTCGATCGGTGATGGCGCAGGCGCCCATCCAGTTTGACCGGGCTTCGGGCGTACTTGCGGGTGCGAACGCGTGGGAGCGTTTGGCCGCGGTGGCGCTGGTGCTGGGGTCGAAGGTGGCGTCGAATTTCTCGCACCGCGGCTACAACATGTGCGCCAACCTGTTGCGCACGACGCTGCCGGAGCGCGGCATCCAGATCAAACTCAATCCCGACGCCACGTTCGAATTTCCCTATGGCGACGGCTACTGGAGCAAGCTGCTCAACCGCACCTATAGTTACGAGAACGAACTAGAACTGCTGTTTCAGGACTCCGCTGACGTCGACTACACGCTGCTCGATTGCGGCGCCAATTACGGCTACTGGTCGGTGCTGGTGTCGAGCAAGCCGTTCGGATCGCACAAGGCGATCGCGATCGAGCCGTCGGGGCAGAATTTTCCAAAACTTGCCAACAACGCCAGGATCAACGGCAATCGTTTCGAAGTCATGAAATGCGCGATTGGTGCCGCCCGCGGGACCGCGCGGCTGTCCGGCACCAAGCACGAGGCGTTCAGCATCGCCGGCGACCAGTCGGCAGGCGAGGAAGTGCCTGTCATCGCGCTCGATAATCTGCTTGACGACGGTAAGGTCGAGCCCGGCGGCAAGTACCTGATCAAGCTCGACGTCGAGGGCGTCGAGATTGAAGCCATGAAGGGCGGCGCGCGGCTGATGCAGGCCGATAGCGTGCTGTTGTGCGAGGAGCACGGCAACGACCCCAAGCATACCGTCTCGCGCTACATCCTCGACCAATCGCTGAAGCTGATCGTGTACGATCCGCGCAGCCATCGCCTTGAAACCGTGACCGACCTTTCGATTCTGGATCGAATCAAGGTTTCAACCCATGTCGGCTACAACGTGTTCGGCACCGCAAGTGCATTCTGGCTCGCCCGGATCGATGCGCTCAATGCGAAAGCCGCGCGCCGCGTGCAATGAGAGACTGAACGATGTCCGTCCGCCGCCTTGCCCCGAAGGAATTGCAGCCCGCGAGCTTTGCGTTCACGGACGAGAATCTCGCCTGGGCCAAGGCGCAGATCACCAAATATCCGCCGGGTCGTCAGGCCTCCGCCGTGATCGCGATTTTGTGGCGCGCGCAGGAGCAGCATGAGGGCTGGGTTTCCGAAGCCGCGATCCGTGTGGTCGCCGACATGCTCGATATGCCCTACATCCGGGTGCTGGAAGTGGCGACGTTCTACACCATGTTCCAGCTCCAGCCGGTCGGCAAGAAGGCCCATGTCCAGGTCTGCGGCACCACGCCGTGCCGCCTGCGCGGCGCCGAGGACATCATCAAGGTGTGCCAGAGCCGCATCCATCACGATCCCTTCCATCTGTCGAAGGACGGCAATTTCAGCTGGGAAGAGGTCGAGTGCCTGGGCGCCTGCGTGAACGCGCCGATGGTGCAGATCTGGAAGGACACCTACGAGGACCTGACCAAGGAAACCTTCGGCAAGGTGCTGGACGGCTTTGCGTCGGGCAACCCGCCGAAGCCGGGACCGCAGACCGACCGTCAGTTCTCGGCGCCGGCGGGCGGGCCGACGACGCTGAAGGAATCCACATGACGCGTAACGCCACATTGCCCGTGAGCGGGCCGGGGAGGGTCAGCGCGATGAAGAACTGGCGCTATATCGGCATGCACGCCGTCGCGGCGGCGGCATTCATCTTTCTGCTGCAGCATTACGGGCTGAACAACACGCTCGAATCCAGCCTGTTGTGGGCGCTGACCTTCGGCGGATGCGCCGCGGGCCTGGCCTACGCGCAGTCCAATCGTTGATCCGCTAGGAAGCTTCAAGTCATGCTCGACGACAAGGATCGCATATTCAAGAACCTCTACGGCCTCCACGATTGGGGGCTTGAGGGCGCGCGCCGCCGTGGCGCGTGGGACGGCACCAAGGCTATCATCGACAAGGGCCGCGACTGGATCATCAACGAGATGAAGGCCTCCGGCCTGCGCGGCCGCGGCGGGGCGGGCTTTCCGACCGGCCTGAAATGGTCGTTCATGCCGAAGGAATCCACCGACGGCCGGCCGAGCTATCTCGTGGTCAACGCCGACGAATCCGAGCCCGGCACCTGCAAGGACCGCGAGATCATGCGGCACGATCCGCATCTGCTTGTGGAAGGCTGCCTGCTCGCAAGCTTCGCGATGAATGCGCATGCCTGCTACATCTATGTGCGCGGCGAGTTCATCCGCGAGCGCGAGCGCCTGCAGGCCGCGATCGACCAGGCCTATGACGCAAAACTGGTCGGCAAGGACAACGTCAATGGCTGGCCGTTCGACGTCTATGTCGCCCACGGCGCCGGCGCCTATATCTGCGGTGAAGAGACTGCGCTGCTCGAAAGCCTCGAAGGCAAGAAGGGCCAGCCGCGGCTGAAGCCGCCATTCCCGGCCAATGTCGGCCTTTATGGCTGCCCGACCACCGTCAACAACGTCGAATCGATTGCGGTCGCGCCGGACATCCTGCGCCGTGGCGCGGCGTGGTTCGCGGCGATCGGCCGGCCCAACAATGTCGGCACCAAACTGTTCTGCGTGTCCGGCCATGTCGAGCGGCCCTGCAACGTCGAAGAGGCGATGGGGATTCCGTTCCGCGAGCTGATCGAAAAGCATTGCGGCGGCATTCGCGGCGGCTGGGGCAATCTGAAGGCGGTGATCCCCGGCGGCTCGTCGGTGCGCATGGTGCCGGCCGAGCAGATCATCGACACGCCGATGGATTTTGACAGTCTCAGCAAGCTTCGCTCGGGCCTCGGCACCGCCGCCGTGATCGTGATGGACAAGTCGACCGATTTGATCCGGGCGATCGCGCGCATCTCCTATTTCTACAAGCACGAAAGCTGCGGCCAGTGCACGCCCTGCCGCGAGGGCACGGGGTGGATGTGGCGCGTGCTGACGCGCATGGCCGAGGGCCGCGCCCACAAGCGCGAGATTGACATGCTGCTGGAGGTGACGAAGCAGGTCGAGGGACACACGATCTGTGCCCTCGGCGACGCCGCGGCCTGGCCGATCCAGGGCCTGATCTCGCATTTCCGTCACGAGATCGAGGAGCGGATCGCCCAGTATTCGCACAAGGCGGATATTGACGACGTTGGCGTGCGCGATCCCGTGAACATGGTCGCGGCGGAGTGATCGCGATGTTGCAACCGAGCTTCTGGTGGCAGAGATACGGGACGCTGGCGCAGATGGCGCAGGCGACCGTGGCGCTGCTCGGCTTTGTTGCGATACTGTTCCAGATCAACGAAATCCGCACCGGTAATCGCGCGTCCAGCGCGCGGCAGGCGTTCCTGGGCTACACCGATCTGGCGTTCAAGAATCCGAAATTCGCGCAGCCGGACTACGAGAAGATCAAGGCTAGCGGCCGCGATGAGCAGGTGCAGTACGAGAGCTTCGTTACCTACTTCCTCTACGCCTGCGAGGAAGCGATCGGTGCATTCGCAGGAAAGCGCGAGTGGCTGGCCTCCTGCGATTATGACCTGAAGCCGCACCTGCCGTTCCTGTGCGAGAAGAATGCGGCGCAGCCGGCCTATCTCGCCACCTATGGCGCCGAGACCCAGCAATGGATCAGGGCGTCGCTGAAGACCGCCAGCGTTACACCGCCAGACTGCAAGCTGGGAAAGACCTGAGACCGCAATGACCAAACTCATCATCGACGGCAAAGAGATCGATGTACCCGCAGAATTCACGCTGTTGCAGGCGTGCGAGGCCGCGGGCGCAGAAATTCCGCGCTTCTGCTACCACGAGCGGCTGTCGATCGCCGGCAATTGCCGGATGTGCCTCGTCGAGGTGAAGGGCGGCCCGAAGCCGGTCGCAAGCTGCGCCTGGGGCGTGCGCGACTGTCGCCCGGGACCGAAGGGCGAGCCGCCGGAAATCTCGACGCGGTCGCCGATGGTGAAGAAGGCGCGCGAAGGCGTGATGGAGTTCCTGCTGATCAACCACCCGCTGGATTGCCCGATCTGCGACCAGGGCGGCGAGTGCGACCTGCAGGACCAGGCGATGGGCTACGGAGTCGACACCTCGCGCTTTGCCGAGAACAAGCGCGCGGTCGAGGACAAGTATCTCGGCGCGCTGGTCAAGACCTCGATGAACCGCTGCATCCAGTGCACGCGCTGCGTCCGCTTCTCCGCCGAAGTCGCCGGCGCCCCGGAAATGGGCGCCACCGGCCGCGGCGAGGACATGGAGATCACGACCTATCTGGAGCAGGCGCTGACCTCCGAGTTGCAGGGCAATCTCGTCGATATCTGCCCGGTGGGCGCGTTGACCTCGAAACCTTATGCGTTCGCCGCGCGTCCGTGGGAGCTCGGCAAGACGCAGTCGGTCGACGTCATGGATGGCGTGGGATCTGCGATCCGCGTCGACACCCGCGGCCGCGAGGTGATGCGGATCCTGCCGCGCATCAACGAGACCGTGAACGAGGAGTGGATTTCCGACAAGACCCGTCACGTCGTCGACGGCCTGCGCACGCAGCGGCTCGACCGGCCCTATATCCGCGATAACGGCAAGCTGCGCCCCGCGTCGTGGCAGGAGGCGTTCGCGGCGGTTGCGGCCAAGGTGAAGATGAGCGACGGCAAGCGGATCGGCGCCATTGCCGGCGATCTCGCCGCGGTCGAGGAGATGTTCGCGTTCAAGGATCTGCTCGGACAATATGGTTCGACCAACCTGGCGGTGCAGGGCGGCGACGCCTTCGACCCGAAGCTCGGCCGCGCGACCTACATCTTCAACCCGACCATTGCCGGGATCGAGCAGGCCGACGCGCTCTTGATCATCGGCGCCAATCCGCGCAAGGAAGCCGCCGTCCTCAACGCGCGCATCCGCAAGCGCTGGCGCACCGGTCAGCTCAAGGTCGCGCTCGTCGGCCCCAAGGCCGATCTCACCTATGATTACGACTATCTCGGCGCGGGCACCGATACGCTCAATGACCTCGCCAGCGGCAAGCATTCCTTCACCGAGGTGCTGAAGGGCGCCAAGCACCCGATGGTGCTGGTCGGTGCCGGTTCGCTGTCGCGGCACGACGGCGCAGGGGTACTGGCGCTGGCGGCCAAGGTCGCGGCGGGCACGGGCGCGCTCAAGGACGACTGGAACGGCTTTGCCGTGCTGCAGGATACCGCCTCGCGCGCGGGCGCGCTCGATATCGGCTTTTCGGCTGGCAAGGGCGGCCTGACCCTGGCGCAGATGACGACCTTCGGCACGCTCGACGTGCTGTTCCTGCTGGGGGCCGACGAGGTGAAGGTGCCGGACGGCACGTTTGTGGTGTATATTGGCACCCATGGCGACCGCGGTGCGCATCGCGCCGATGTCATCCTGCCGGGCGCGGCCTATACCGAGAAATCCGGCCTCTTCGTCAACACCGAGGGCAGGGCGCAGATCGCCGCCCGCGCGGCGTTCCCGCCCGGGGAAGCCCGCGAGGACTGGGCGATCGCGCGGGCGCTGTCGGATGTGCTCGGCAAGAAGCTGCCCTATGACTCGCTCGGGGCATTGCGCCAGGCCCTGTTCAAGGCCGTGCCGCATCTGATGCGGATCGACCAGATCGAGCCCGGCAAGGCCGAGCAGGTCAAGGCGCTGGCGGGCAAGAGCGGCAAGGTCGACAAGAGCCCGCTGAAATCGTCCGTCGAGGATTTTTACCTGACCAACCCGATCGCACGGGCCTCGGCGGTGATGGCGGAATGTTCCCGGCTGGCGGCCGGGCGAATGCTGACGGCAGCGGAGTGAGCGTGATCTGATGGCTGATTTGTTCGCAAGCCCGTTCTGGACCGGCTTTCTCTGGCCGCTGATCGTGATGGTGGCGCAGAGCGTCCTGCTGCTCGTCGTGCTGCTGGTCGCGATCGCCTACATCCTGCTCGCCGACCGCAAGATCTGGGCGGCGGTGCAGATCCGCCGCGGCCCCAACGTGGTCGGCCCCTGGGGCCTTCTGCAATCCTTCGCGGACCTTCTGAAGTTCGTGCTGAAGGAGCCGATCATTCCGTCCGGCTCCAACAAGGGCGTGTTCCTGCTTGCGCCCTTGGTGTCCTGTATCCTGGCGCTGGCCGCCTGGGCCGTGATCCCGATGGATCTTGGCTGGGTGATCTCGGACATCAATGTCGGCATCCTCTACATCTTCGCGATCTCGTCGCTGTCGATCTACGGCATCATCATGGCCGGCTGGTCGTCGAACTCGAAATACCCGTTCCTGGCCGCGCTTCGCTCGGCGGCGCAGATGGTGTCCTACGAAGTCTCGATCGGCTTCGTCATCATCACGGTCCTCTTGTGCGCCGGTTCGCTTAACCTTTCGGCGGTGGTGGAGGCGCAGAATGCCCGAGGCTTCGCCAGCCTGATCGGATTGCCGCAGCTTACCATCCTGAACTGGTACGTCTGGCCGCTGTTCCCGATGTTCGTGGTGTTCTACGTCTCGGCGCTGGCCGAGACCAACCGCCCGCCGTTCGATCTGGTGGAAGCGGAATCCGAACTGGTCGCGGGCTTCATGGTCGAATACGGCTCGACGCCGTATCTCCTGTTCATGCTCGGCGAATATGTCGCGATCACCACGATGTGCGCGATGGCGACGATCCTGTTCCTCGGCGGCTGGCTGCCGCCGGTGGCGCTGCCGCCCTTCACCTGGATCCCGGGCGTGGTGTGGTTCGCGCTGAAACTGTTCTTCATGTTCTTCCTGTTCGCGATGGCGAAGGCGATCGTGCCGCGCTACCGCTACGATCAACTGATGCGGCTCGGCTGGAAGGTGTTTCTGCCGCTGTCGCTGGCGATGGTGGTGATTGTGGCCGGCGTGCTGCAATTCGCCGGCATTGCGCCGAAGTGAGGCCATCATGAGTGTCAACGTCAACGCAACGGCCCGTGCGCTTCTCTTGAGCGAATTCGTATCGGCGTTCTTTCTCGCCATGCGCTATTTCTTCAAGCCAAAGCCGACGCTGAACTATCCGTTCGAGAAGGGCCCGATCTCGCCGCGCTTCCGAGGCGAGCACGCGCTGCGCCGCTATCCGAACGGCGAGGAACGCTGCATCGCCTGCAAGCTGTGCGAGGCGATCTGCCCCGCGCAAGCGATCACGATCGAGGCCGGCCCGCGCCGCAACGACGGCACCCGCCGCACGGTGCGCTACGACATCGACATGGTGAAATGCATCTATTGCGGCCTGTGCCAGGAAGCCTGCCCGGTCGATGCCATCGTCGAGGGACCGAATTTCGAATTCGCGACCGAGACCCGCGAGGAACTCTA
Organism: Bradyrhizobium lablabi; assembly: GCF_001440475.1. Lineage (GTDB taxonomy): Bacteria > Pseudomonadota > Alphaproteobacteria > Rhizobiales > Xanthobacteraceae > Bradyrhizobium > Bradyrhizobium lablabi. The sequence continues at coordinate 32,075 of NZ_LLYB01000040.1, forward strand.
CTATGACAAGGCCAAGCTGCTCGCCAATGGCGACCGCTGGGAACGCGAGATTGCGAAAGCAATCGAGCTCGACGCGCCGTACCGGTGAGGTGAGGGCATGATCCTTCCTGCTCTCTTCTTCTATCTCTTCGCCGGCGTCTGCGTGGCCTCGGCCGTGATGGTGATTGTGTCGCGCAATCCCGTGCACTCCGTGCTGTTCCTGATCCTGGCCTTCGTCAACGCCTCCGGCCTGTTCATCCTGATGGGCGCCGAGTTCCTCGGCATGATGCTGATCGTGGTCTATGTCGGCGCGGTCGCAGTGCTGTTCCTGTTCGTGATCATGATGCTCGACGTCGACTTCGTCGAGCTGCGCGAGGGCTTTATCGAATATCTGCCGATCGGCCTGGTGATCGGCGGTATCTTCGTGGTCGAACTGTTGCTGGTTGTCTTCTCCTGGGTGATCAACCCCAGCACCGCCAAGCAGATCACGGCGGCGATCCCGGCCAATGTCAGCAACACCGAGGCGCTCGGACTGGTGCTCTATACGAAGTACATCCATTACTTCCAGATCGCCGGAATGGTGCTGCTGGTCGCCATGATCGGCGCCATCGTGCTGACGCTGCGCCACAAGGCCAAGGTCAAGCGGCAGGATATCAACGTGCAGAACGCACGTACGCCGGAACTGGCGATGGCCGTGCGCAAGGTGGCGTCGGGGCAGGGGCTGCAGGATTCGGATGCGGCGGAGTGGGTGAAATGACGATCGGTCTGGGGCACTATCTCGCGGTCGCCGCCATCCTGTTCACGACCGGGATCCTCGGCATCTTCCTGAACCGCAAGAACATCATCGTCATCCTGATGTCGATCGAGCTGATCCTGCTCGCCGTCAACATCAACCTGGTGGCGTTCTCGACCTTTCTCGGCGACATCGTCGGGCAGGTGTTCGCGCTGCTGGTGCTGACGGTCGCGGCTGCGGAAGCCGCGATCGGTCTGGCCGTGCTGGTGGTCTATTTCCGCAACCGCGGTTCGATCGCGGTTGAAGACGTCAATCTGATGAAGGGCTAAGGGCTCAGCTATGGTTCAGGCAATCGTCTTTCTGCCGCTGCTGGGCGCCATTCTGGCCGGCCTGATCGCGATCTTCGGAGCGCATGCGCGCAACCCGAGTGGCGACGAGGTCGAGCATCATGACCATGGTCACGATCAAGGTCATGGTGACCACGCGCATGCGTCGGCCGCCCATGACGACCATGGTCATGACGCTCACGGCCACGACGACCACCACGTCTCCGAGCCGCCGGCGCAGGGGTCGCGCGCGGCCGAGCTGATCACCACGGGCCTGCTGATGATCTCGGCGGCGCTGTCCTGGGTGGTGCTGGTCAATGTCGGCTTCATGCACCAGGATGCCCGGATCGCGCTGTTCCCGTGGATCAATTCCGGCGACCTGCAGGTGTCCTGGGCGCTGCGCGTCGACACGCTGACCGCCGTGATGCTGGTGGTGGTCAACACCGTCTCCTCGCTCGTGCACCTCTATTCCATCGGTTACATGGACGAGGATCCGCACCGGCCGCGCTTCTTCGGCTATCTCAGCCTGTTCACCTTCGCGATGCTGATGCTGGTGACCGCGGACAATCTGGTCCAGCTGTTCTTCGGCTGGGAGGGCGTCGGTCTCGCCAGCTATCTGCTGATCGGCTTCTGGTACCAGAAGCCGTCGGCGAATGCGGCGGCGATCAAGGCGTTCATCGTCAACCGCGTCGGCGATTTCGGCTTTGCGCTTGGCATCTTCGCCGTGTTCATGCTGCTCAAGACCACCGATTTCGAGACCATCTTTGCCGGCGCGCAGGGGCTGACCGGCAAGACCATCAACTTCTTCGGCTGGAACGCCGATGCACTGACCCTGATCTGCCTGCTGCTGTTCATGGGCGCGATGGGCAAATCGGCCCAGTTCCTGCTGCACACCTGGTTGCCGGACGCGATGGAAGGCCCGACGCCGGTCTCGGCGCTGATCCACGCCGCGACCATGGTGACCGCCGGCGTATTCATGGTGGCGCGGCTGTCGCCGCTGTTCGAACTGGCGCCCAACGCCCAGGCCGTCGTGATGTTCTTCGGCGCCACCACCGCGTTCTTTGCGGCGACCGTCGGACTCGTCCAGAACGACATCAAGCGCATCGTCGCCTATTCGACCTGTTCGCAGCTCGGCTACATGTTCGTGGCGATGGGGGCGGGGGCCTATTCGGTCGGCATGTTCCACCTCTTCACCCACGCCTTCTTCAAGGCGCTGCTGTTCTTGGGCTCCGGCTCGGTGATCTACGCGATGCATCACGAGCAGGACATCCGCAACATGGGCGGGCTGAAGGACAAGATTCCCTACACCTACAGCGTGATGGTGATCGGCACGCTGGCGCTGACCGGCTTCCCGCTCACCGCCGGCTATTTCTCCAAGGACGCCATCATCGAGTCCGCCTATGTCGCGCACAATCCGTTCGCGTATTACGGCTTCGCGATGACCGTGATCGCGGCCGGCCTGACCTCGTTCTATTCGTGGCGCCTGATCTTCAAGACGTTCCACGGCGAGCCGCATGACCAGCATCACTACGAGGCCGCCCACGAGTCGCCGATGTGGATGCTGGTCCCGATCGGCATCCTCGCCGCCGGCTCGATCCTGGCGGGCTACCCGTTCAAGGAAGTGTTCGCGGGCCACGACGTGGAAGAGTTCTTCCGCGAGTCGCTGAAGATGCATCCGCACATCATCGAGGAGATGCACCACATTTCGCCCGTGGTCGCGTTCCTGCCAACCGTGATGATGGTGGTGGGCTTCCTGGTGTCGTGGCTGTTCTACATCCGCCGTCCGTACATTCCGGTCCAGCTCGCCCGCGAGCACCAGATGCTCTACCAGTTCCTGCTCAACAAATGGTATTTCGACGAGCTCTATGAGCTCATCTTCGTCCGCCCGACGAAGTGGCTCGGCCGCTTCCTGTGGAAGAAGGGCGACGGCTTCGTCATCGACGGCTTCGGCCCGGATGGCGTGTCGGCGCGCGTGCTGGATGTCACCCGCAACGTGGTGAAGATCCAGACCGGCTACCTCTATCACTATGCCTTCGCGATGCTGATCGGCGTCGCCGGGCTGATCACCTGGTTCATGTTCGGCTTGGGAGGCCAGTAATGACAACCTGGCCTATCCTTTCGGTCGTCACCTTCCTGCCGGTCATCGGCGCGGTGCTGATCTATTTCGCCCGCGGCGATGATGAAGCGGCGCGGCGCAATGCGCGCTGGATCGCGCTGTGGACCACGCTGATCACCTTCGCGGTGTCGCTGATCCTGGTCTGGCGCTTTGATGCCGCCACTGCGGATTTCCAGTTCGTCGAAAAGGCGAACTGGCTCGCCAGCGGCATCACCTATCACATGGGCGTCGACGGCATATCGCTGCCGTTCGTGATCCTGACCACCGCGTTGATGCCGTTCTGCATCATCGCGAGCTGGAAATCGGTCACGAGCCGCGTGCGCGAATACATGATGGCGTTCCTGTTCCTGGAAACGCTGATGGTCGGCACCTTCTCGGCGCTCGACCTCGTGCTGTTCTATCTGTTCTTCGAAGGCGGCCTGATCCCGATGTTCCTGATCATCGGCGTCTGGGGCGGCCCGCGCCGGGTCTATGCGTCGTTCAAGTTCTTCCTCTACACGCTGCTCGGCTCGGTCCTGATGCTGCTGGCGATCATGGCGCTGTACTGGAATGCCGGGACCACCGACATCCCGACGCTGATGCACACGGCAGTGCCGCGCTCGTTGCAGACCTGGGCGTGGCTGGCGTTCTTTGCCTCCTTTGCGGTGAAGATGCCGATGTGGCCGGTGCACACCTGGCTGCCGGATGCGCACGTCGAGGCGCCGACCGCGGGCTCGGTGATCCTGGCCGCGATCCTGCTGAAGATGGGCGGCTACGGCTTCCTGCGATTCTCGCTGCCGATGTTCCCCTTGGCGTCGCATGACTTTGCGCCGCTGATCTTCTCGCTGTCGGTGATCGCGATCGTCTACACCTCGCTGGTCGCCTTGATGCAGGAAGACGTCAAGAAGCTGATCGCCTATTCGTCGGTGGCCCATATGGGCTTCGTCACCATGGGCATCTTCGCAGGTACCACCCAGGGCATCGCCGGTGGCGTGTTCCAGATGGTGTCGCACGGCATCGTCTCCGGCGCGCTGTTCCTGTGCGTCGGCATCGTCTACGACCGCATGCATACCCGCGAGATCGCGGCCTATGGCGGCCTCGTCAACCGGATGCCGCTCTATGCGATGGCGTTCATGGTCTTCACCATGGCCAATGTAGGTCTGCCCGGCACGTCCGGCTTCGTCGGCGAATTCATGACGCTGCTCGGCACCTTCAAGGTCTCGGTCCCGACCGCGACCTTTGCCACGCTCGGCGTGATCCTGTCGGCTGCTTACGCGCTTTGGCTCTATCGCAAGGTGGTGTTCGGCGCGCTGACCAAGCCGTCGCTCGCCAGCATCAAGGATCTGACGCCCCGCGAATGCCTGACGCTGCTCCCGCTGGTGTTCCTCACCATCCTGTTCGGCGTCTATCCGAAGCCGGTGCTCGACATGTCGGCGGCCTCGGTTCAGCAACTCGTCAACAATTACAATGCCGCCGTGACTGCCGTGAAGGCAGCCGCGCTGGTCGCGCAATAACGTAGCGTTTTCAAGCGAAGTGGAAGCCGGTTCGCATGAAGAAAACGCGTCAAGGATAAGAAGGCCATGAGCTTTTCCAGTGCAGGTTATCAGTTGCTGCCGGTGTTGCCGGAGCTGGTGCTCGCGGTCGGCGCCATGGCGCTGTTGATGCTCGGCGCCTATCGAGGCGAGGGGACGACGAGGCTCGTCACCACGCTCGCGGTGGTGCTGCTGGTCGTCACCGGCGCGCTGGAGCTGATGCTGCCGGCCGGCAAGCTCACGACCTTCGGCGGCAGTTTCGTCGTCGACGACTTCGCCCGCTTCCTGAAGGTTCTTGCCATCATCGGTTCGGCGGCGACGCTGATCCTGTCGACGGAGTTCCTGTCCGACCCGTCGCGGCGCATCTTCGAATATTCGATCCTGGTCCTGCTCTCCACGCTCGGCATGATGGTGCTGATCTCGGCCGCCGACCTGATCATGCTCTATCTCGGGCTCGAGCTGATGTCGCTCGCACTCTACGTGGTCGCCGCCTCCAACCGCGACAACGCCAAGTCCACCGAGGCCGGCCTGAAGTACTTTGTGCTGGGCGCGCTGTCCTCGGGCATGCTGCTTTACGGCGCCTCGCTGATCTACGGTTTTACCGGCACGGTCGATTTTGCCGGCATCGCAGCCGCAGTGAAGTCCGGCAGCGTCGGCATCGTGTTCGGCATCGTATTCCTGCTGGCTGGCCTTTGCTTCAAGGTCTCCGCGGTGCCGTTCCACATGTGGACACCCGACGTCTATGAAGGTGCGCCGACGCCGGTCACGGCGTTCTTTGCCTCCGCGCCGAAGGTCGCAGCCCTTGCGGTCTTCACCCGCGTGACGCTCACCGCGTTCCCCGGCATCGTCCCGCAATGGCAGCAGATCCTCGTCTTCGTGGCGATCGCCTCGATGGCGCTGGGATCGTTTGCCGCGATCGGGCAGAAGAACATCAAGCGCCTGATGGCCTATTCCTCGATCGGCCATATGGGTTTTGCGCTGGTTGGCCTCGCCTCCGGCACGGTGGAGGGGGCGCAGGGCGTTTTGATCTACATCGCGATCTATGTCGCGATGACGCTGGGCTCCTTCGCCGTGATCCTGACCATGAAGCGGAACGGGCAGCCGGTCGAGCAGATCAGCGATTTCGCCGGCCTCTCGCGCACCAATCCGATGCTGGCGTTCTTCTTCGCCATGCTGCTGTTCTCGCTGGCCGGCATTCCGCCGCTCGCCGGCTTCTTCGCCAAATGGTACGTGTTCGTGGCCGCGATCAAGGCGGGGCTGTTCACGCTCGCCGTCATCGGCGTGCTGACCAGCGTCGTGGGCGCGTTCTACTATCTCACCATCGTCAAGCTGATGTATTTCGACGAGCCTGCCGGGCAGATCGAGCCGATGCGCATCGAATTGCGCACGGTGCTGGCGGTCGCGGGCATCTTCAACATCTTCTTCTTCGTCTATCCGGGGCCGCTGGTCAGCGTGGCCACGGCGGCGGCGAAGTCGCTTTTTTAGGATGACCTTTACGCTCGGACCCCGGGCCATCTCGGCGGGCTACCAGCTCGCCGCTTTCGATCAGATCGGTTCGACCAATGCCGAGGCACTGGCGCGCGCCCGCGACGGCGAGCGGGGCCCGAAATGGTTCGTGACGACGGAACAGACCGCCGGCCGCGGCCGGCGCCAGCGGGCCTGGGTCATGCCGCGCGGCAACCTCGCCAGCAGCATTCTGGAAGTCATGGACGTCTCGCCGGCGGTTGCCGCAACGCTCGGCTTCGCCGCCGGCCTTTCGCTGGAAAGCGCGCTGCAGAAACTGGCCGTCGAAGCCAATATGCGCCGGGCCGAGCCACTGAAATTCGCGTTGAAATGGCCGAATGACGTTCTGGCGGAGCGTCAGAAGCTCACCGGCATCTTGCTGGAAGCAGAAGCGGTGGCCGGAAACCGGCTCGCGGTGGTGGTTGGGATCGGCACCAACGTCGTCGCGGCGCCCGAGGGCACGCCGACGCCTGCGACTTCGCTCGCAGCGCTCGGGGTCCATGTCGGCGCTGAGGAATTGTTCAAGGGGCTGGCGGAGGCCTGGGTCGAGTTCCGCGGCATCTGGGACAACGGCCGCGGCTTTGCCGGGATTCGAAAGGCGTGGCTGGACCGTGCCTTCGGCGTCGGCGAACCTGTTGCGATCCGGACCGGAACCGCAACCATCGAAGGCACGTTCGATACGATCGATGAAACCGGCTGTCTGATCGTCCGCACTGCGGAAGGCAAGCGCATGCCGATCACGGCCGGCGAGGTCTATTTCGGCACCGCGGCATCGCTGGGAGCGACCTGATGGCGCGGCCGGATGAACTGACCTTTGCGCCGCTCGGCGGCGTCGGCGAGATCGGCATGAACCTGTCGATCTACGGGCTCGGCAACCGCCATCAGCGGTCCTGGCTTGCGGTCGATCTCGGCGTCTCCTTCGGCGACGAGGAGCACCTGCCGGGCATCGATTTGATCATGCCCGACATCAGCTTCCTGGAGAAAGAGCGCAACAATCTGATGGGCCTGGTGCTGACGCACGCTCATGAGGACCATTTCGGCGCCATCATCGATCTCTGGCCGAAACTGCAATGCAAGGTCTACGCGACCAAGTTCAGCGCCGCGTTGTTCGAGGCCAAATGCGCCGCCGAGCGCAATCCGCCGAAAATCCCGGTGACGGTGGTTCCCTCAGGCGGCCGGGTCAATCTCGGGCCGTTCACCGTCGAGTTCATTCCGGTCGCGCATTCGATTCCGGAGTCGCATGCGCTCGCGATCCATACTTCCGTCGGCACCGTGCTGCACACCGGCGACTGGAAGATCGATCCGACGCCGATCATCGGCCTTCCGACCGACGAGCGGCGTTTGCGCGAACTCGGCGATGCCGGCGTGCTGGCGCTGGTCGGCGATTCCACCAACGCTGTGCGGGACGGGCGCTCGCCCTCGGAAACCGAGGTTGCTGCCACCATTGCCAAGCTGGTGAAGGGCGCCAAGGGCCGCGTCGCCGTCACCACCTTCGCCTCCAACGTCGCCCGCCTCAAGGCGGTTGCGGACGCCGCCAAGGCGGCCGATCGGGAAGTGGTCGTGGTCGGCCGCGCCATGGAGCGCGTGGTGCAGGTCGCCCGCGAGACCGGCTATCTCGAAGGTGTGCAGAATTTCCGTGGCGCCGATTATTACGGCCACTTCCCGCCGGACAAGGTGCTGGCGCTGTGCACCGGCAGCCAGGGCGAGCCGCGGGCGGCGCTGGCGCGCATCGCCAATAACGACCATCCGCAGGTGACGCTGAACAAGGGCGACAGCGTGATCTTTTCCTCGCGCACCATCCCCGGCAACGAGAAGGCGGTCGGCGCCATCATCAACGGGCTGGTGGCGCAGGGCATCGAGGTCATCACCGACCGTACCGATCTGGTCCACGTCTCCGGCCATCCGCGCCGCGACGAGCTCCGCGACATGATCACATGGGTGCGCCCGCAGATCCTGATTCCGGTTCATGGCGAGGCGCTGCATCTGTCGGAGCACGCCAAGCTGGCGCGCGCCGCCGCCGTGCCGAAGGTCCTGACCTGCCGCAATGGCGACCTGGTCAAGCTCGGTCCGGGCGATCCGGCCATTATCGACGAATTGCCGTCGGGGCGGCTCTACAAGGACGGCGCGATCCTGGAGGATTCCAAATCCCGCGCCGTGGTGGAACGGCGGCGGATGGGGTTCGCCGGCTGCGCCTTCGTGGCGCTCGCCATGACCGACAAGGGCGAACTCGTCGACGATCCCGAGGTTGATCTGGTTGGCGTCCCCGAGAAGAATGCGGCCGGCGAGATCATCGACGAGATCGTGTTCGACACGGTGGTATCGACCGTCGAAGGCCTGCCGCGGGCGCGGCGGCGCGATCCGGACGCCACGGCGGAATCGGTCCGCCGCGCGGTGCGGGCGGTGATCAACGAGCAATGGGGCAAGAAGCCGATTTGCCTCGTTCATGTTCTGGTGGTTTGAGGTAGAAAGCGTTATCGGGCCGCGCGGATACGCCGCGACGACGCATCAAAGCAGGGAGTGGAGTGTCATGCTGGGCCGGCTCAATCACGTGGCGATCGCGGTCAAGGATGCGGAAAAGGCCGCAAAAATCTATGGCGGCGCGTTCGGGGCCGAAATCTCCGGCGCGGTGCCGCTGCCGGAACATGGCGTCATCACCGTGTTCGTGACGCTGCCCAACACCAAGATCGAATTCATCCAGCCGCTCGGCGAGGCTTCGCCGATCGCCAAATTCGTCGAGCGCAACGCCGACGGCGGCATCCATCACATCTGCTACGACGTGCCTGACATCATCGCCGCGCGCGACAAGCTGATCGCAGAGGGCGCGCGCGTGCTCGGCGACGGCGTGCCGAAGATCGGCGCCCACGGCAAACCGGTGCTGTTTTTCCACCCGAAGGATTTCTCCGGCGCGCTCGTCGAAATCGAACAGGCCTGAGCCCTTATGGCCTATAGCATCTCAACCGCGCTTGCGATCTACTTCGTGCTCTGGTGGGTCGTGCTGTTCGTGACGCTGCCATTCGGCGTCCGTAGCCAACACGAGGAGGGCGAGGGCGCCCCCGGCACCGATCCCGGCGCGCCGGTCATGGCGCGGATGGGCTGGAAGCTGCTCTGGACCACGCTGATCTCGGGCGTGGTGTTCGGCATCGGGATGTGGGCCTATCACCAAGGTCTTCTGAACATCGAGCGGCTGTCGAAGCTGATGGGGCTGCCGTTCTAGAGCCCGGTTCTGATTGAATCAGAACCGGGCTCTAGATTCTTGTTTTGACGCGTTTTCTTGACGCGAACCGGTGTCCACTTCGCTGGAAAGCGCTCTAGGGTTAGGACAGGCACAATGTGGCGCTGTGTTGCTCTGCTTTTCTTGCTGCTGACATCCATCGGCGGGCCCGCTGCCGCGATGGATCCCTCCGCCATGGAGGAGACCAACTGCCTGATGGCCTGCGACGCCAATCAGGAGCATTGCGGCGCCGGGCAGGCTTCACTCAACAGGAACCGTCCCGTTGCCGCACATCTTTCGCAGCGGGAAATCAAAGCATCTCCGGTTCCCGGTTTGCGTCGGACGACTGGGCCCTCGACCCGTGAGGGGCCACTGTCTCGTGCAAATGAAGGCAGGCCCTAAATCTAGTCGAACGCGACACCGATCCGCTTTTCGTTTCGCCAGGCAACCCGGCAGTGGCGACGCGTGTGAGTGCCCGAGATCACCAGCCAGAAGCTATCGGGAATGCCGAGTTGGCTGGCAACTTCAATCGCAGCGCCCGTATCCGATACGTTCCGGATGGTGCAGTCGATGACGCCGCCATTGAACTCGATCGATCCCGCCTTCAATACCCGGTGCCGGGGCGCCGCGCGATGGTTGTCCATAACCTGAAGCGGTTCAGCCGCCTTGGGCGTTGCTTCCTTCGCCGTTTGTTGCTGCAGCAGCCCTTGGGCGTGCAGTGTTGCGGTCTGGATGGTTTCGTCCGTCAGCGTGGGCCGGATTCTGGCCCAGGCGAGCCGGAAGCGGACCTGGCAGTCCTTGAAATTGATGGCGGGCCCCCGGTCATTGGGGGTCGGGGGAAGCCCATAGACCGAGCAGGCCCACCACCAGTGGGGGCCGTCCGCCTGCTTCATGATCCGCCCGACCGGGAAGCCGCGCCAGACCACCTCAAAGTCGTCGTCCTGGCGGGCGCCGCCAATGACGGTGGGCCGCAATGCAATCGTTTCCAGATCGTCAGTCGTCATCGGATGTCCCTGATCCGATTTTGGAGGCCGGACGATACCGTTAGTCACATCCGGGCGATCGGGACAATAGCCTGCCAGCCGAATACATTAGGTAAATTCCGATTCTGACAATCCGGCGGGATCGGCTAATTGTGCCGCCGGTTCAGTTCCGGCTGGGGGAAGCCAATGAATTTTCAGCGCATTTTATTATTGTTTGTGGTTCTGCTCGCCGCCGGCCTTGCCGGATCGTTCTACATGAACTGGAAGACGCTGGGGCAGCTTCGAACTGTAAAGGCCTTCGTCGAAGGTTCGGTCTTTGCCGATGCGGTCGCGGCCTGCGAGCGGGTGCAAAGCACGACCCCGTTCAAATGGACCGACGGCAAGCGGACCGCGGTCATCGGGGTGACGTCCGTCAAGCTGAACAAGGATACGATCATCCCGAGCTACACGCTGGTCGCCGATAGCGTCTATTGCGACTATGACCCGATCAAGAAAAAGGCCGATATCGGCTCGAACTTCCTGGAACGGGAGACATTCTAGACGCGGGAATGGCGTGCGGATTTGGAAATGGCGTCGAAAGAAGCCGAGGCGATCATTGACCTGTACCAGCGCAAGGCGCGGGACTGGATCGAGAGCCGCGCACGCACCAAGCTTATTGAAAAGCCCTGGCTCGACCGTTTCCGCCTGCTGTTGCCGCCGGCAGGCCAGATCCTCGATCTCGGTTGCGGCTCCGCCGTGCCGATGGCCGCCTATCTGATCGAGCTTGGTCATCCCGTCACTGGCGTGGATTCCTCACCGGCCATGATCGAGGCCTGTCGAGAGCATTTTCCCAAGCAGGAATGGATTGTCGCCGATATGCGCAAGCTTGCCTTGCGGCGGCAGTTTTCCGGCATCCTGGCGTGGGACAGTTTCTTTCATCTCTCTTACGGCGACCAACGCCGGATGTTTCCGGTGTTTCGAGAGCACGCAGCGCGAGACGCGGCGCTGATGTTCACCAGCGGTCCTGTGCATGGCGAGGCGATCGGGGATTTCGCCGGCGAGCCCCTCTATCATGCAAGCCTGGATCCCGCTGAATATCGTTCATTGCTCGATCAGAGCGGGTTTCGTGTGGTCTCGCATATCGCCGAAGATCCCGATTGCGGCGGCCACACCATCTGGCTCGCGCAACGCATTTGAGACGCCGGGGCAAAATCGGGGCGGTGAACGCGCTGGCCGCCGGCCGCGCCTTGCGGCTATGATCCGGTCAACAAAGGCTGGCTCAAGTTTCCTGAAACGGGAGTGACCGCAACTCCCGGGCGCCGGCAACGGGGGGACCACGATGAGTTCACAGCGCCGATCGTCGGCCGATCCGCGGCAGGACGAATATCGAATTCTGCATGAGGCCGATCTGCGGGATTATCTCGCAGGGATTCCCGAGGTCGCGGTTCGGCTCGGCGGTGCTCCGGCGTCATGGTCGATCAGCGAGGTCGGCGACGGCAACCTCAATCTCGTGTTCATCGTCAAGGGCGGGGCGGGCGGCGTCGCCGTCAAGCAGGCGCTGCCCTATGTGCGGCTTGTCGGCGAGAGCTGGCCGCTGCCGCTGTCGCGCTCGCATTACGAATATCTGGCGCTGACGCATCAGGCGCGGCTCGCGCCGGGGCTGGTGCCTGCGGTGCTGCATCACAACGAGGCGCTCGCGCTCGTCGTCATGGAATTGCTCGAGCCGCATATCATCATGCGCAAGGGGCTGGTGGCCGGCACGCTCTATCCGCGCTTTGCCGGGGATATCACGACGTTTCTGGCGCGGACGCTGTTTTTCTCTTCCGATCTGGCGGTAACCGCTGCGCACAAGAAGGAGGGGATTGCCGCCTTCGCCGGCAACCATGCACTCTGCAAGATCACCGAGGACCTGATCTTCACCGATCCCTACCGCGTGGCCGAGCAGAACCACTGGACCGAGCCGTGGCTCGATGCGACCGCGGCGGCCTTTCGCGAAGACCTCGACCTGCATGCGGCGATCTCACGGCTGAAGCTCAAATTCATGGCCTCTCCGGAAGCCCTGATCCATGGCGACCTCCACACCGGCTCGATCATGGTGACGGACAGCGCGACCATGGTGATCGATCCTGAGTTCGCGTTCTACGGACCGATGGGGTTCGATCTCGGCGCGGTCATCGCCAATCTCCTGATGGCCTATCTGGCGTCCGCCGGTCACGAGCGTTCGCCGGGCGAACGGCGGCTGTTTGAGGCCTGGGTGCTGGAAACGATCGAAGACGTCTGGACCGAGTTCGCCAGCGAGTTTCTCGAACTCTGGCGCACGGAAGGCCATGGCGACGCCTACCCGCGAACGCTGTTTCCCGGCGAGGCAGGAGCTGCGCATCTGGAGGCCGAGCGGCAGGCCTATATGGCGCGGCTGTTCCGCGACACCGTCGGATTCTCGGCCGCCAAAATCATCCGCCGCATTCTGGGGCTCGCCCACAACATTGATTTCGAACTGATCGAAGACCCGAAGCGGCGGGCGATCTCCGAGGCACGCAGCCTGCGGCTGGCGCGCGCGATGATGGTGGATGCGGCTTCGTTTCCAACGATCGGTGCCGTGACGAAAGCGGCACGCGAGGCCCGCGACTGGCAGCCGGATTTCGCCAAATGAGGGCGGCGCCAGTGAGGGCGTTTGCTGACAGGCCAGCGCCCAAATGCATCCTGTCCGGGGCTATCTAATCTCCCGCATGCGCGCGCCATGCACGCGCCTTCGCTGTCGTCTCTTCGACGAAAATGGTCTTGCCGTTTCGATAGGCCGCGATGTTGTCGTTTGATGAGGCTGCAAGCGCGCGCTTGATATCGGCGTAGGCCATGGCCGTCTCAGGATGTGCGCGAAGATAGTCGCGAAACACCAGAAATGCTTCCCAGCGAGGATTGGACGACTCCATCAAATGGATATGGTGGGTCCATGGTCCCGGAGGCCCCTTGCGGAAGAACATCTCGCCAGGGAGCCACGACGCGTATTCGGGCAGGTATCTGTAGCCGAGCGCCTCAATCGGCTCGATGCATCGTTTTCTCGCCTCTTCAAGGCTGGGCACACCGACTAGCAGGTCGATGATGGGTTTCGATGGGAGACCTGGGATCGCCGTGCTGCCCATGTGTTCAATGGACAAAGCGAACGAACCGAGAGCGATCTTGATCCTCATGCGCTCCTGCTCGAACAGCATCGGCCAATTCGGATCGTAGTCCGCGACAACAATTGACCCGGCCCCGTATTTCTCCATGCGCAGCCCCGATTGCGTTTCGCGGCACTGTATCACAGAGGTAGCGGTTGGGGCATCACTAGCGGGTTATCGCTTCGAGTTGCCGAACCCCCCGTTACCGCTGAAGCATGCGCGCCCGCGGGTGACGGCGTCTCCCATGGTTCCAGAATTAACCGCCAGCGCGGACATAAAGGTTAAACGGCAAGCTTAATCAGGGGATTTGGTTTGCTCGCCTCCACGGGAGAGCTAACCGTCTAAGTCGCATTTCGAGAGATTTTTGTCTCTGCTCACGTTTTCATTCAGGGAGCACCCCCGTGGTACGTCCAGCAAAACCGCCGATTTTGGATGCGATTGATCTCGAACGCGAGATTGAAAAAGAGTTTCGCAAACTGCCTCACGAATCCGGGCCGACCGAATTCGCGCCGCCCTCCGTGCGCGCTCCCGATCTGGGGATGCCGGATTATGTGGAACACAGCGACGGCGCCACGGAGATCGGCCGGCTGTCGGCGGAAGCTGTCGTCCGCGAATATGAAGCTGCGGCAAAGGACATCGAGGCGCTGGGCGTCGAGCTCGTTGAGCAGGCCAGGCAATGCGAAGCCATGACCCGCGAGGCGCTTGCGGTGACCGAAGAGCTGAAGGAAACCGCAGCGCGCTATCGCGCCGAGGCCAAGCGCGTCTTCCTTCAAATCGAGAACTGTTCGCTGGTGACGGCGGAAGTCCGCAAGATCTGCGAGGAAATGAAGGACAAGATCGCAGCTCCGGCCAAGGTCGAAGCCAAGGCCGAATAGGGCTGAAGCTCCATATGGAGCGGCCCTTCCGCGAGAGCGTCGGGTTCTAGGCGGCGTAGATGGTCCGCTGCGTTTCGGGCCTCGCCCATGGCGTTGAGTTCAAACTGATCGAAGACCCGAAGCGGTGCGCGGCCTCGGAGGCGAGAAGCCTGCGGCTCGCGCGTGCAATCGTGGTCGCGCTTATCCATCTGTTCGGTTACGTTGACCAGTACCCATCGCTACAGGTGCGCAACTGAGGTAGAAACGCTGACCCTTCTTTTCCTTGCACCTGTAGAGCGTCGCAGCCCTCTGAAGGGAAAGCAACGGCTTCCAATCCATAAATCGACCGCGAGCATTGTGAATTGACCGACGCTTGCGGTTGGGGAAAATGTAGAAAGATCGCGTAAGTGCTGGTCCTCTGGACAAAGAGCCGCGCACATGACCCTTGATCCAATCCATCAGTTCAACATCAACAACCTCTTCACGATCGGCCACATCGGCGGTCACACGATCTCTTTCACCAACTCAACAGCCTATATGTTGCTCACGGTGGCGGTGATTTGCTTGCTGGCTATACGCGGTATGAAAGGCCGGCAACTGGTGCCCGGCCGCTTCCAGTCGGCGGCCGAATTGAGCTACGTGTTCGTGGCCACCATGATCCGGTCCACCGCGGGCGAGGACGGCATGAAGTTCTTCGCGCTGGTGTACTGTCTGTTCATGTTCATTCTGGTCGCGAACGTGATCAGCATCATTCCCTACACCTTCACGGTCACGAGCCACATCATCGTCACCGCATCGTTCGCGTTGCTGGTGTTCTTCACGGTGCTGATCTACGGCTTCTATAAGAACGGGCTGAAGTTCTTCAGGATCTTCGTGCCGCCTGGCGTTCCCGGCTACATACTGCCGCTGGTCGTCGCGATCGAGGTCATCTCGTTCCTGTCGCGGCCGCTGTCGCACAGCGTGCGTCTGTTCGCCAACATGCTGGCGGGTCATATCACACTGAAGGTGTTCGCCGGCTTCGTCGCCTTGCTCGGCACCTCGCTCGGCACCATCGGTTGGATCGGCGGCATAGCGCCGCTCGCATTGACCGTTGCGCTGACCGCGCTTGAATTGCTGGTGGCGTTCCTGCAGGCCTATGTTTTTGCGATCCTGACCTGCATCTATCTCAACGACGCGCTTCATGGGGGACACTAGGTGGACCCGGCATGTCAGGCACGCATGCCTATTGCGGGCCGAAATGGTGGATCGCTTTCGGGCAAGGGAACGGGGGTGTAGTGATCGAATTGCATTGTGAACGTCGCGCGTCCCTGGCTGATCGAGCGTAGGTTGTTCACGTACCCGAACATGTTCATGAGCGGCACTATCGCATTGATGACGTTGGCGTTGCGCCTTTGTATCTGGCCGCGCCGCAAATTCAGGTCGCCGATGACGGCGTCGGCATAGTCGTCCGTGGTCACCACTTCGACCTTCATGATCGGCTCGAGCAGGACGGACTTGCCCTTCAGCAGCGCTTCGCGGAACGCAGTGCGCGATGCGATTTCGAAGGCCTGCGCCGAGGAATCGACGTCGTGGAACTTGCCGTCGATGAGCTGCACCTTGACATCGACCACCGGGAAGCCGGCGACCACGCCGGACGGGAGCACGCTCTCAACGCCTCTTTCGACTCCGGGGACGTATTCTCTCGGCACCGCGCCGCCGACGATCTTCGATTCAAACTCGTAGCCCTTGCCGGGCTCGTTCGGCTCGACGACCAGCGTCACCGCCGCGAATTGACCGGCACCTCCGCTCTGTTTCTTGTAGGTGTAGCTGTGCTCGACGCGCCTGGTGACACGCTCGCGGAATGCCACCTGCAGCGCGCCGATATTGGTGTCTATCTGGTAGGTACGCCTGAGGTTGTCGATCTTGGTATCGAGATGGAGTTCGTCCAT
This sequence comes from Bradyrhizobium lablabi, assembly GCF_001440475.1. Lineage (GTDB taxonomy): Bacteria > Pseudomonadota > Alphaproteobacteria > Rhizobiales > Xanthobacteraceae > Bradyrhizobium > Bradyrhizobium lablabi. The sequence goes on from NZ_LLYB01000040.1 coordinate 48,353, forward strand.
GCCCTTGAGGATGGTCTGGCCGGACTCACGGTCGGTCGACACACGGAACGACGGATCTTCGGCCGTCAGATTCGCCAACGCAACATCGAGCCTCTCTCGGTCGTTGTTTGATTTCGGTTCGATCGCGACTTCGACCAGCCACGGCGGCTGCGTGTGGATGTCATCCGCCATCGCTCAATCCCAAATCTTCGATCATCCGACCAGTGAGTAGGTCGCAAGGGGATGATACCCGGTTTCATCGACGATGGCGCGTTTATTCGGCCGTCCGTTCCCGCAATCGCTGCGCATAGACGTTGATGATCAGCGCCGCCAGCAGGATCAGGCCGCGGATCAGGATTTTCAGAAAACTGTCGATGTTGACGTGGTCGAGCCCGTTGTTGAGGACGCCGAGCACGAACAGGCCGACGATGGTGTTGCCGATGCCGCCGCGGCCACCGAACAGGCTGGTGCCACCGACCACGACGGCGGCGATGGAATCCAGAAGATAGGTGTCGAACTCGTTCTGCTGCGCGCTGCCGAAATGCGCGACGCCGAGCATGCCGCCGATGCCGGCGCAGACGGCCGAGATCACCATCACGCTGCCGAGGATGAGCTTGACGTTGAGGCCGGAATATTCGGCGGCCTCGCGATTTCCACCGACCATGTAGACGTAACGGCCGAAGCGGGTGTAGGTCAGCACCAGATGGCCGCCGAGCAGCATCGCTGCTGCCACGATCACGATCCAGGGTACTCCGCCGATCGACGTCGATCCGAGCGTCGAGACCAGCGGCGGCACCTTGTAGGCGATTTGCCCGCGCACGAGCAGCGCCGAGATGCCGGCCGCGATCTGCATCATTGCCAGCGTCATGATGAAGGAGGGGATGCCGATCACGGTCAGCCCGAACGCGTTGACGAGGCCGAGCAGGGCGCAGAGCGCCAGCGCCAGCAGGATCGCGGCCCATCCGGGCATCGGGACATTGGCGATGTTGACGTAGGATTCCTGCAGCGTGAAATAGGCGACTGCAATGCCGGTGACGTTGGCAATCGCGGCGATCGAGAGATCGATCTCGGCGCAGAGGATCACGAAGGTGAGGCCGACGGCGATGATGCCGGTGACCGAGATCTGCGTCAGGATGTTGCCGAGATTGTCGAGCGTGGCGAAGGAGGGGCTTGCCACCGCAAAGAAGGAAAACAGGCAGATGAGCGTCAGGAACGGCGCGATGTTGCGCATCTGGGAGCGCAGTATCGCGGCGAGCCGGTGCGGGCGTTTGCGGTCCGAAGCGGGGACTGTCACGCTTTCACCTGAAGTCATGTCGGTCTCCTCACGCCGCTTCGAGCAGGCGGTCCTTGCTGATCCGTTCGTTGGCAAATTCCCGCACCACCGCGCCGCGCTTGAGCACGATGACGCGGTCGGCGAGCGACAGCACCGTCTCCGGCTCGGTGGAGAGCACGATGACGGCGAGCCCCTTGGCGCGCAGATCCCTGACGATGTGGATGACGTCGTCCTTGGCGCCGACGTCCATGCCGCGGGTCGGCTCGCACAGCACCAGCAGCCGCGGCGGATAGCTCAGCCACTTGGCCAGCGCCACCTTCTGCTGATTGCCGCCCGAGAGCATGCCGAGGTCGAGTTCGACCGCCGCCGGGCGGATCCGCAACTGGTCGACCTGCCGCGCGGCGATCTCGCGCTCGCGCGACGGCTTCAGCAGCAGGGATGAAATCCGGTCGAGGACGCTGATCGAGATGTTCTTGTAGACCGGCTCCTGGTGGAAGAGCATGTCGCGCCGGCTCTCCGGCACGAAGGCAATCCCGGCGCGGCGCGCATCGGCCGTGCTGCGGAAGGCCTTTTGGTCGCCCGCCACCGTCAGCGAGCCCTGGTCGGGTCGCAGTTTGCCGAACAGGATACGCGCCAGCTCGAGCTGGCCGCATCCCATGAAACCGTAGATGCCGAGCACTTCGCCGGCGCGCACGTCGAACGAAACATCGCGCAGGCTGCGGGCGAGCGACAGCCCGTTCGCGTTCAGCACCACCGGCCTCTCGGCGGGCGGCGGCAGCATGATGTCGTGCGTATAGGTCTCCTCCAGCGCCTCGCGACCCTTGCCGATCATCGCCTCGATCAGGGCGGGCTTGCTGGTCTCGGCGGCCCTGGTCTCCGCGACCTTTCGGCCGTTACGGAACACGGTCACGACGTCGGAGACGCGCAGGATGTCCTCGATGAAATGCGAAATGAAGACGATGCTGGTGCCTTCGTCGCGCAGCCGCTTCAGCGTCGCGAACAGGCGCTCCACCTCCGGCGGCGACAGCGCCGAGGTCGGTTCGTCCAGGATGATGATGCGGGCGCCCGAGAACAGCACGCGGGCGATCTCGATCAGTTGCTGCAACCCGATCGGCAGGTCGCCGAGCCGCGACATCGGGTCGACGTCGATGCCGAAGCGTTTGAGTTGCTCGCCGGCCTCCCGCGCCATGCGCCGCCATTGCACGAAGCCTAAGCGGTTGGTCGGCTGGTTGCCGAGAAACACGTTCTCGGCCACCGACAGGTCGGGCGCCACGCTGAGTTCCTGATGCACCATGGCGATACCCGCCGCATGGGCGTCGCGCACCGAGCGAAAGCGGGTTTCCTTGCCGTCCAGGATGAAGCGGCCGGAGAAATCGGCATGCACGCCGGCGATGATCTTCATCAGCGTGCTTTTGCCCGCGCCGTTCTCGCCGACGAGACCATGGATCTCGCCGGCGGTGAGCGCGAAATCGACACCACGAAGGGCTTCGACGCCGCCGAAGGCCTTCGTGATCTCTTGCAGTTCGAGGATGGGCTGTCCCGCGGGCATGGGGCTCAGATCAGGAAATGGTCCTCCATCCATTGCATGCCGGCGGCGTTGGCCTTAGTCACGACAGGGCCGTCCGTGATGACATGCTTCGGAATGCCCTGTCCGCTCTTCTCGCCTGCGGTCACCGCGGCGACGCCGGCGATGATGGCGCCGCCATGGATGCGGCAGGAGGGGTTACGCACGGTCGCGAACATACGGCCCTCGCTCACCGCCTGGATCGCCGGCGGCATGGCGTCGACGCCGCCGATCAGGATGTTGGTGCGGTTACGCGCCTTCATGATGTTGTAGGCCGCCAGCGCCATGTCGTCATTGTGGAAGAAGGCCGCGTCGATCTGCGGATGTTTGGTCAGATAGGTCTCCCACAGCCGCGCCGTCTTCGAGACATCCCAATCCGCGGGCTGGGTGTCGAGCACCTCGATGTTCGGGAACTGCTTCACCACGGACTCGAACCCCTTGGCGCGGCCCTGGGCGCCGGTATGGCCGAGGGCGCCTTGCGTCATGATGATCTTGCCCTTGCCGCCCATGGCATTGCACAGCGCCTGCGTCACGGACGCGCCCATGAATTCATTGTCGGGCGCCAGGAACGAATGAACCTTGATCTGGTCCAGCGGAGCGATCAGCGTGTCCATGTCGATTACGGGAATGCCGGCATCGATCATCTTGTTCACCGGCTGGGTCAGCGTGCCGATGCCGAACGCCTGGATGGCGACGAAATCCCATTTCTGCGAGGCCATGTTGTCGATCGCGGCGCGCTGCTTGACCGCGTCGAGCTGGCCGTCGAACCAGGTGACTTCGACGTTGAACAGCTTGCCCCACCATTCGGCCGCCTGCTTGCCCTGGGCGCACCAGGTCGCTTGCAGACCGGCATTGGAGAACGCCGCCTTCAGCGGTTTCTCCGAGCGTGTGGCTGCCGCCAGCGCCGGGTTTATGCCCAGTCCCCCGAGCAGGGCGGTCGCTGCGCCAGCCACGCCCGCCGCCTGAAGAAGGTCGCGTCTGGTCGTTGCGGATTTGTCAGTTCCGGACATCGTTTGCTCCCTCGCTTTGTCTTTGTTATCGCCGTCGGCGTCGATTGCATGCACCGCGGATCGAGGCAGTCTTTCACACTCGGCGCGGTTCCGCCACCGGATGACTTGATCGTCCGTATCAATGAGATCAGGAAAATCCTGGTGTTCGTCGCTTCACTGCGCTGCAACGAGACTTTCGATATCACCGAGCAGTGTCCGCCACGCCGCGTCGATGTCATCAGACCAGTCCGCGCCGATGACCTCACGGAGCGTCTGCGCAATGATCGCGAAGAACGCGACGAACAATTCGCGCGGCGTGCCGTAGGCATCGTGCGAGGAGACTTCCGATGTGATCAGGCGGAAATGGCCGGTGCGTTCGCCGGCAAAGTCCAGGATGGCGCCGATGGTGAGCGCCAGCATCGAACCCTTGACGAGTTCGCTGCCCTCGGTGCGGAACATCGTCTGCGCTTCTGGATGCGCCTCGAACAGGCGGCGATAGACCAGCGGCGTCAAATCTTCGCAGCACTCGGCGGCGATCTCAAAACTTCGCTCGATCGGATTTGACGATGCCGTCATTGTTGTTTGCGATCGTCTCGAAAAAAAAGAGCAGGGCTCGGAGCCCTGCTCAAAAATTGTGTCGACCCTTAATTTCCTCGAAAATTTAGATTTGATCTTGATTGTCGAGGCGACGCTGCTTGTGCGCGTCAGGGCTCCTCCCGAGACTTGGACCACCAAGCTTTGCCTCTCGGCCAGCCTGAGCTTGGATTGGTAGACCATCTTTTTCGTCTTGTCACCATTTTCGGCAACGTTTGTTCAAAATTCCAGCACTCTGCGAAATGATTGGGAAATTGCTACTGATGGTTGTGGGTTTAGCTGCAATACCCCCGAGGCTTGGTATCGGGGTAGGGCGCCTTGTCTGCGGCCTGAAATGCATCTCTTTTCGCCAAGTTTACTCCTTGAAGCTGCAACATAGTTCCGGGAACCTCGTCTCGACTTCGGACTCCAGAGGTGATTAAGGTCTGAAGCGGATGGATTTGCGATGCGCCGGCGGCTGAAGAAGTTTCTGCCAATAGTCCTGATTGCGCTCCTGGTGCAGATTTTTGCACCGATAGGCGCATGCTGGGCGGCCAGCATCGCGGCCTCCGATCCGCTCGCCGGCGCCGTGATCTGCCACGGCAATGGCGCCCCCGGGGCGGGGCAGTCCGACCAGGCCAACCACCGCGCCCATGACGGATGCTGTTCGGTTTGCAGCGTGCTGCAGACCGGCGTCCCGGTCGACACGCCCGAGATAGCCGACATCGTTACGATCGATCGCCAGCCCGAGCGCGTGGTCTGGATCGAATTTACCCCCGACCGGTTCGCCTCCCGCGCCGGTTCGCACGCGCAGGCGCGCGCGCCACCCTCCGTTTCCTGACCTCCATCCCTGTCGAGATTGGTGCGGCCTTCGGCCGTCCCGGTTGATTCACATGCGCAGGCCGGCAGAAGACCGGCGTCAGGATCGTTCCCATGTTTGGTTATCGTGCCCTTGCCGGGGTGAGCACGCTCGCATTGTGCGGCGTCTCGTTGGCGTTTCCCTCGGTGACCAAGGCGCAGACGGCCAGTCAAAGCCTGCCGGCCGTAACCGTCGACGCGCCGCGGCCCGCCGCGGCCCGGCCCGCGGCCCGCAAACCG
>NZ_LLYB01000041.1 GCF_001440475.1 Bradyrhizobium lablabi
CCAGCGAATCTCCTCCTCTAAAGAGAATCATTCGCGCGCGACTTATGCAAAGCCCTCGCTTTCGCGGGTGACGACGACTTAATATGAGGCGACCCGAAATGACCGAGACACCCCGCTACTTCGAGCGCTGCACCGCCGGCTTCTCGGTCGGCGTCTTTGCCGCGCAGAGATTATGCGCGGTGTTGATCAGCGCGATGTGCGTCAGCGCTTGCGGGAAATTGCCGGTCTGGCGGCGGGCTGCGCTATCGTACTCCTCGGCCAAAAGGCCGAGGTCGTTGGCGATCGCGACCACGCGGGCAAACAGTTCCTGCGCCTTGTCCAACTCCCCCGCCAGCACGTAGGCGTCGGCGAGCCACAGCGTGCACGCGAGGAACGCGCCTTCGGCCGGCTGTTTCTCCACTTCACGGGGATCGTGCCGCAGCACAAACCCGTCGCGCATCAGATGCTGTTCGACCGCGGCAAGCGTGCCGCGCACGCGGGGATCTTCAGGCGGCAGGAAGCCGACCGACGGCAACAACAGGATGGAGGCATCCAGCATCTTCGAGCCGTAATACTCGACGAAGGCGTTCAGTTCGGGATCAAATCCCCTCGCGCAGACGTCGCGATGGATGGCGTCGCGCAGCACCCGCCACTTCACAAGCGGCGCCTTGAAGCCGAATGTTTCCGCGCTCTTGATACCGCGGTCGAACGCCACCCAGGTCATCACCTTGGACGAGACATAATGCTTGCCCGGGCCGCGGCGCTCCCAGATGCCGTGATCGGGCTGGTCCCATTGCGCGGCGAGGTGCTGCAGCACGGCGCATTCCATCGCCCAACTGCTTTCATCCATTTCGAGCTTGGCTACGCGCCACTGGTGAAAAGCGTCGATCAGTTCGCCGTAAACATCGAGCTGCAACTGCGCATGCGCGGCGTTGCCAACCCGCACCGGCTTTGCACCCTCATAGCCGGGCAGCCAGGTGGCCTCCCATTCCAGGAGGCGCCGCTGCCCCATGATGCCGTACATGATCTGCATGTTGGCGGGAGAACCCGCCGCCGCCCGCAACAGCCAGCGGTGCCAGGCGGACGCTTCCTCGGTATAGCCCGAATTCATCAGCGCCAGTAGCGTGAAGGTGGCGTCGCGCAGCCAGCAGAAGCGATAATCCCAGTTTCGGGTGCCCCCGAGCTTCTCCGGCAGCGACGTCGTTGGCGCGGCGACAATGCCGCCGGTCGGCGCATAGGTCTGCGCCTTCAGCGTGATCAGGGAGCGCATCACGAGATGGCGGTATTCGCCTTCAAAGGTGCAACGGCTGCACCATTCGGTCCAGAACGTTTCGGTATCCTGCAAGGCGTAGGCAGGGTCGATCGGCTTGGGCACGGGCAGATGCGAGGGGCCGTAGGTGAGCACGAAGGGAACGGTTTCGCCCTCGCCGACCTCGAAATCGGCGACCGTGGTCAGGTCCTCGCCGCGGGTTTCCACCGGGGTGCGCAACACCGTCATATCCTGCCCGCAGATTGCGAGCAGCGCGGAGCCATCCTCGCTCTTCTTGACCCAGGGAATGTCGATGCCGAAGCCGAAGCGGATCACCAGTTGCATGTGCATCCTGACCCGCCCGCGAACGCCGCGCACCAGCCGCACCACGTCGGAGGCGTTGCCGCGCGGCGGCATGAAGTCGATCAGATCGACCGCGCCATCAGCCGTCTCGAACCGTGTCTCCAGGATCAGGGTGTCGCCCCAATAGCGGCGCGAGGTGCCGGTGACCTCCCCCGCCGGCGCGATCAGCCAGCGGCCGTGCTTGTGCGTGCCGAGAACAGCCGCAAAGCAGGCATCGGAATCGAACGCCGGCCAGCACAGCCAATCGATCGACCCGTCACGGCCGACCAGCGCCGCGGTTTCGCAATCGCCGATCAGCCCATAATCTTCGATCGGGCACGGCACGGTGATTCACCGCCGGAGCGGGATGGCATTTGTTCCAGCTATCATCCCGCTCTACCTTCCTGCTCGTGCATGATCTCTTCAGGTCGCGGCGCGCGACCGCTCATGGGTTGCCGCCTTGAGCGCGGCGACGTCGACCGTGGATGTCATTTCCTCAATTGTCACCGGAAGCCGCCGCCGCCAGTTCGGATGCTCGTTGACGGTGCCGGGAATGTTGGGCTGGTCGATCACCCCGAGCAGATCCTCCAGCGAGACCGCAAGCAGCCGCGATTTGGTTCGCGCCAGGAAATTCGCGACCGAATAGAGATCATTGCGATCGATGGCGTGATGCCGCAGCACGTCGTCCAGCATGGCAAGCGCGTGCCAGCGCGCCTCGTCGCTCTCGCCGGGGTCGATCCCGAGCGAGCGCTTCAGCTTGAGATCGCCGAACGAGCGCCAGCCGGCATAGGTCGAGAGATCATGGGTGTTGAAGGTGACGAGCGCGTTGGTCAAATAATGATCGATGTTGCGGAACGACCCGTGGTCGTCGCGCTCGAACATCATCACGAGATATGACCAGATGCCCCAATCGGCGATCTGGTCGCGAAACCCTTCCGGCACGGTGCCGAGGTCTTCACCGATCACGACGCAGCGTTGGGCCATGCTTTCCTGCGCGGTCACTGCCAGCAGCGCCTCGAACGGCATCTGCACATAGACGCCGTCGCGTGCAGTGAAGCCTTGCGGCACCAGATAGAGCCGCTTCAGCCCCAGCACATGATCGAGCCGGATCGCGCCGGCATGCCGCATTGAGGCGCGCAGCATGTCGCGATACGGCGCAAACGACTGCTGCTCGAGCCCGACTGCGTTGAAGCCGGCAAGGCCCCAGCTCTGGCCGGCGGTGTTGAGCGGATCGGGCGGCGCGCCGACGCCGAGATGGCGGGATATTGCGACCTGCTCGTTCCAGGCGTCGAACCCGTCGGCCTGCACACCGACCGCGACGTCGAGATAGAGCCCGACCTTCATGCCGAGCTTTTTGGCCAGATCGTTGGCCGCACCGAGCTGCCGGTCCGCGGTCCATTGCACGAATTCGACGAATTCGATTTCACCGGCGTCCGCGCCTCCACGCAACGCGGCGCATCTGATATCGTCCGGCTGCCGCCAGTCTTCCGGCCATTCCCACCATGGCTTGCCGAATTTGTGCCGGAGCACCTCGAAGCAGGCAAAGTGCGACAGCAAGGTGCCGCGCTCGCTACGGAATTTGTCGAAATCCTGTTGGCGCCCCGGCTTGGCGTTGGACTTGAAGGCAGCAAAGGCTGAGCGAAGCGCGGGCCACTTCAAGGCGGCAACACCGACGTAATCGACGACATCGCCTGCCCGCAACGACGCCAGCGCATCGCGCATTTCGGCATCGGGCTGAAATTCGGGAAGCTTTTCAACGTCGATATAAAGCGCATTGAGAAACAGCCGGCTGTTCGGCGAATACGGGCTGCAATCGCCCGGACGATCGTCGAACAAGGCGTGCAGCGGATTGAGGCCGACGCCGTCGGCGCCGAGCTGATCGGCAAGTTCGATCAGGCTGGCGAGGTCGGTGAAGTCGCCCATCCCCCAATTGCGAGCCGAGCGGACGCTATAAAGCTGCACCGCGAGCAGCCAGCAACGGTCGAACTCCCCGCCAAACGCCCGTTCCGGCGCCGAAATCAGCGGCACGTCCTCCGTCGTCGCGGCATCCTTCACCTGCAGCCGGTAGATGCCGAGCGGCAGGTCCTTCGGCCAATCGATAGCGTGATCCGAGCTCCCGCCTTTGGCGATAACTCCCGAATCCGCAACGATTTTCCACTCCACCGGGAGCCTGGCGTTCGGGAGTTCGGTCCGCGACGGCCGCCCGGACCGGACCACCACGGGGTGACCGACCAGCGACCCCGGCGCCTGCGGTGGCAGGGCATCCAGGATTATTTTGAGCGCGGCGGCGTCCGTCACACGGCGGTGACCCTGACCGTCCAGGAACTCGGTTTGAATCCCCAGGGCTTTGGCTTGAGCAAAAAGGTCCATTCGGCACGTACTTTGCACGCAAACATCAAACCGACGTCGCGAAATTGTCCAATTACGGGAAGGAGATAGACGGTGTCTAACGCTCGGACTCACCAACGGTTCCGCTGGAACCAAAGCGAGCCCAGCGGCTTTTTATCTATGTCCGGAACGTCTCCCTTTCTGAAAACGAAACGGGGACGTCATTTCCATGGCAATGGCATCACCGTGAACAAAAAAGCGCAAACCGCCGAAAGCTCTCATTCCGGCGTCTCTCTCCCTATCGATGGCGCCTATCCGCTGGATAAGGACGGCAACCTGTCGCTCGAAGCAAAGGAGATGCCAGCCACCGACCCCGTGGCCGACGAGCTCTGGTACAAGGATGCGATCATCTACCAGCTCCACGTCAAGGCCTTCGCCGACAGCAACAATGACGGTATCGGCGACTTTGCCGGGCTGACCGAGAAGCTGGGATACCTGCAGGATCTCGGCGTCACCACGCTGTGGCTGTTGCCGTTTTACCCCTCGCCCGGCCGCGACGACGGCTACGACATCGCCGACTATGGCGACATCAATCCCGATTTCGGAACGATGAAGGATTTCAAGCGCTTCATCCAGGAAGCCAAGAAGCGGGGCTTGCGGGTCATCACCGAGCTCGTCATCAACCACACCTCCGATCAGCACGACTGGTTCAAGCGCGCCCGCCGCTCGGACCCGAATTCATCCGCCCGCAACTGGTATGTCTGGAGCGACACCGACCAGAAATATCTGGGCACGCGGATCATCTTCACCGATACCGAGAAATCGAACTGGACCTGGGACCCGGAAGCCGGCCAGTTCTACTGGCACCGGTTCTTCTCGCACCAGCCGGACCTCAATTTCGACAACCCGCGCGTGGTCAGCGCGCTGGTGCAGGTGATGAAGCGCTGGCTCGATACCGGCGTGGACGGCTTCCGCCTCGACGCCATTCCCTATCTCTGCGAGCGCGACGGCACCAACAACGAGAACCTGCCGGAGACGCATACCATCATCAAACGGCTGCGCGGCGAACTCGATGCCTATGCAAAGGGCAAGGTGCTGCTGGCTGAGGCCAATCAATGGCCGGAAGACGTGCAGGAATATTTCGGCCGCGGCGACGAATGCCACATGGCCTATCACTTCCCGCTGATGCCGCGCATCTACATGGCGATCGCGCAGGAAGATCGCTTCCCCATCACCGACATCCTGCGCCAGACGCCGGATATTCCGGGCAACTGCCAATGGGCGCTGTTCCTGCGCAACCATGACGAGCTGACGCTGGAAATGGTCACCGACGTCGAGCGCGATTACCTGTGGTCGACCTACGCCAACGATCCCCGCGCCCGCATCAATGTCGGCATCCGCCGGCGGCTGGCGCCGCTGATGGACAACGACCGGCGCAAGATCGAGCTGATGAACTCGCTGCTGTTCTCATTCCCGGGCACGCCGATCATCTATTACGGCGACGAGATCGGCATGGGCGACAACATCTATCTCGGCGACCGCAACGGCGTCCGCACGCCGATGCAATGGACGCCGGACCGCAATGGCGGTTTCTCCCGCGCCGACCCCGCACGGCTCTACGCACCGACCATCATGGACCCGGTCTATGGCTACGAATCGGTCAATGTCGAGGCGCAGTCGCGCAGCCTGTCGTCGCTGCTCTCCGCCACCAAGCGGCTGATCGCGGTCCGCAAGTCGACGCTTGCTTTCGGCCGCGGCACCATGACCTTCATTCGCCCCGAGAACCGCGCGGTGCTGTGCTATGTGCGCCAGTACCAGGACCAGGTCATTCTCTGCGTCGCCAACCTGTCGCGATCGGCGCAGGCGACCGAGCTGGATCTCTCCGCCTTCAAGGACCGCATCCCGCTGGAAATGCTCGGCCGCACCCGATTCCCGGCGATCGGCGAGTTGCCTTACATGATCACGCTGGCGCCTTACGGCTTCTACTGGTTCGAGCTGCAGGAGCGCGACAAGTCGGCGCCGGTGCCGCAGCGCGCCGTGCCCGAGTTCGAAACGCTGGTGGTGCCGTTGAACGCGACCTGGGTGTCGCTGGCGCGCGAACGCGGCGTGTTCGAGCGCGACGTGCTTCCGGGACATCTGGCGCGCAGCCGCTGGTATCCGGAGCGGTCGGAGAAAGCGATCCGTCCGGCGTTGATCTCCGCCATTCCGTTCTGCGACATCGGCGACAACCGGCCGTGGCTCGCCTTCTTCGAAACCACGGAGCGCGGCATCACGACGCGCTACGTGCTGCCGATGCAGATCGAATGGGTGCGCTTCGACCGCGAGCGCTACAATCCGCATGCGCTGGCCGCCGTCCGGCAAGGCGCCCGCGAGGGTACCCTGCTCGACGTCGCCACCGACCAGATCTTCATCTCGCTGTTCTTGCGCAACCTGCAGCAATCGCTGACGGTCGACGAGAGCGAACAGGGCCTGCAACTCGAATTCCGGCCGACCGGCCGCTTCGGCGACAAGCCGATCCGGCAGCCCGAGCACATCCGCACCGTCGAGTCCGATCTACCTCGCAGCACCGCCCTGGTGGACAACGATTACGTCGTCAAGATCTACCGGACGCTTCAGGCCGGCCCCAATCCCGAGATCGAGATGGGGCGCTTCCTCACCGACGTCGCCAATTTTCCCAACACGCCGGCACTACTCGGCAGCGCCGAGCTGGTCGAGGGCAACGAGAAGAGCGCGGTCGGTGTCGTTCACGCCTTCGTCGCCAATCAGGGCGACCTCTGGACCGTGAGCGCCGCCTATCTCGATCGCTTCGTCGAGGAGCAGCGGCTGCTGGCGGAGAGCATCCACCCCGGCGAGCGCGAGGAAGAAATCCCCTATCTGCGTTACATCGCGCAGGCCGGGCGGCGCGTAGCCGAGTTGCATGTCGCGCTCGCCAGCAATAGCGAGCTGGCCGAATTCGCGCCGGAGCCGACCGGCCGCGACGACGTGCAGCGCTGGATCGACGATTTGGCGCTCTGCGCCGGACGCGTCTTCGATCTGCTCAGGCAGCGGCGCGAAACGCTGAAGGACGCCGCCGACCGGGCGCTGGCCGACCAGGTGCTGGCGTTACAGCCGGCCCTGCGCGATCGCCTCGAAACGCTGCTGCCGCGAGAGTTCGACGCCGCCAACATCCGCTGCCATGGCGACCTCAATCTCAGCCAGTTGCTGATCGTCAAGGACGACATCTTCATCGTCGACTTCGAAGGCACGCCGCGGCGTACCATTGCCGAACGCCGGCGCAAGGTGCCCGCGGCCCGCGATGTCGCCAGCCTGCTTCGCTCGATCGATTATTCGGCAACTGCCGCCCTTGAGCGCGCGCTCAAAGTAGCCCACGATGAGCATGGCAAGCTCGGTGCGGCGCTTAGCGAGTGGCGCGACCGGGCAACCGTCGCATTTTTCGCCGCCTACAGCGACGCCATGACCGATCAGCGGCTGTGGCCGAACGATCCCAGGGCCGCCGAAGGCATACTGAACTTCTTCCTGCTCGAGAAAGCCTTGAACGAAATCGAACACGAGCTGTTGTATCGACCGGACTGGCTACGCATGCCTCTGACCGGAATCATCCGAACGTTGTCGCAACCACCATTCGAGGCCGCATGACCAAGCTATCCGCCGAGGCCTATGCGATCATCGAAGGCAAGCATTCCGATCCGTTCCGCTATCTCGGTCTGCACAGCGAAGGCGGCCGCAGCGTGGTGCGCGCGTTCATCCCCGAAGCCTCCAACGTGGAGGCGATCGGCGAGCATGGCGAGACCGCGCCGCTGCAGCGAATTCACGATGCCGGGCTGTTCGCGGGCGCATTGCCGAACGGCTCGAAGCGTTACCAGCTCCGCGCCCGCTTCGGCGAAAACGTCGTCGATCTCGACGACCCCTACCGATTCCCGCCGGTACTCAGCGACTTCGACCTCTACCTGCTGGGCGAAGGCACCCACCGGCGGATCTACGACAAGCTCGGCGCGCATCCGATGCGGCTGGATGGCGTCGAGGGCGTCGCCTTCGTCGTGCTGGCCCCGAACGCCAAAGCCGTCAGCGTGGTCGGCGATTTCAATTACTGGAATGCCAGGCGGCATCCGATGCGGGTGCGCGGCGTCGGCTACTGGGAATTGTTCGTGCCCCATGCCCGCGCCGGCGACCGCTACAAGTTCGACATCACCGACTCGGACGGACGGCGTCTGCCGCTGAAATCCGATCCGGTGGCGTTCGCGGCGGAGATCCGGCCGTCGACGGCCTCGATCGTCGTCGACGAAAGCAAAATTCCGCATCCACGCTCCGCGCCGTCGGGCATCAACGCGCTGGAAGCGCCGATCTCGATCTACGAGGTGCATCTCGGCTCGTGGCGGCGCAAGAACGGCAACGAATGGCTGAGCTATCGCGATCTTGCCGAGCAGCTTCCGGCCTATGCAAAGGATATGGGCTTTACCCATATCGAATTCCTTCCCGTCAGCGAGCATCCGTTCGACGGCTCATGGGGCTATCAGCCGACCGGCCTGTATGCGCCGACCAGCCGGTTCGGCACGCCGGAGGATTTTTCCGCCCTCGTCGATGCCTGCCATCGCGAGGGACTTGGCGTCTGGCTCGACTGGGTGCCCGGACATTTCCCGGACGATCCGCACGGGCTCGGCTATTTCGACGGCACCGCGCTCTACGAGCATGCCAACCCGATGCAGGGTCGCCACCTCGACTGGGGTACGCTGATCTACAATTACGGCCGCACCGAAGTGGTCAATTTCCTGGTTTCCAACGCGCTGTTCTGGCTCGATCGCTATGGCGTCGACGGCCTGCGCGTCGATGCCGTCGCCTCGATGCTGTATCTCGACTACAGCCGGCCTGCGGGCGAGTGGATTCCGAACCGGCATGGCGGCCGGGAAAACCTCGAAGCCATCGAATTCCTGCGCCGCTTCAACATCGAAGTGTTCGGGCATTTTCCGGAAGCCACCACGGCTGCGGAAGAATCCACCGCCTGGCCCCAGGTCTCGCAGCCGGTCGAATATGGCGGGCTCGGGTTCGGCTTCAAGTGGAACATGGGCTGGATGCACGACACGCTGAAATATATCGGCAAGGATCCGGTGTACCGGAAGCACCATCACGGCGACGTGCTGTTCGGCCTGCATTATGCGTTTTCGGAGAATTTCATCCTGCCGCTGTCGCATGATGAAGTCGTGCACGGCAAACGCTCGATCCTCGGCCGCATGCCGGGCGACGAGTGGCAGCGGTTTGCCAATTTGCGCGCCTATTACAGCTTCATGTTCGGCCATCCCGGCAAGAAGCTCCTGTTCATGGGCTGCGAGTTCGGCCAGGAGCGCGAGTGGAATCACGATCAATCGCTGGACTGGCACTTGCTGGGACAACACCGGCACGCCGGCATCCAGAACCTGATCCGCGATCTCAACCGTCTCTACCGCGCCGTGCCGGCGCTGCACGAGATGGATTGCAACCAGGCGGGATTCGAATGGGTCATCACCCATGATTCCGGCAACAATATCTTTGCCTGGCTGCGCAAGGGTTTCGACGCGCATGCGCGCTGTCTCGTGGTCGTCAACTTCTCGCCGAACGTCTATCAGAATTACCGCGTCCGGGTGCCGTTCGCCGGCAAATGGAAGGAAGTGCTCAATTCCGACGCCGCGCATTATGGTGGCAGCAATGTCGGCAATGTCGGCGAAGTCCACACCCTGGATGGCAGCATCCCCGAACTCAGCCTCACCATTCCGCCGTTGGCCGCGATCTTTCTCGTACCGGAAAGCTGACGCATGCGATTGTCCGCGGGAAGTCCCGCCCGCTTAGGTGCAAGCTGGGACGGAAGGGGCACCAACTTTGCGTTGTTCTCGGCCAATGCGGAGAAGGTCGAGCTTTGCCTGTTCGACGCCCAGGGCCGCCGCGAACTCGAGCGGATCGAACTGCCGGAGCGCAACGAGGACGTCTGGCACGGCTATCTCAACGACGTCTCGCCCGGGCAGCTCTACGGCTACCGCGTCCACGGCCCCTACGCGCCCGAGCGCGGCCACCGCTTCAATGCCAACAAGCTGCTGCTCGATCCCTATGCCAAGCGGCTCGCCGGCCGCCTGGTGTGGAGCGACGCGCATTTCGGCTATCGCACGGGGAGCGCACGCGAGGATCTCTCCTTCGACCGCCGGGACAATGCGCGCGGCATGCCGAAGGCAGTCGTGGTCGACGAGACCTTCAACTGGGGCCGCCGCGAGATCCGGCCGAACATCGCCTGGGAAGACACCATCATCTACGAGGCCCATGTCAAGGGCCTGACGCAAAAGCGCAACGACGTGGCGCCGGCCTGGCGCGGCACCTATGGCGGGCTGTGCTCGCCGGCGATGATCGACCATCTCAAGCGACTTGGTGTCACCACCATTGAGCTGTTGCCGATCCACGGGCTGATCGACGACCGGGTATTGGTGGAACGGAAGCTGGCGAACTACTGGGGCTACAACACGCTGGCATTCTTCGCGCCGGAGCCACGCTATGCGCAGGACAACGCGCTTGACGCCTTCCGCACCACGGTGGCGCGGCTACACGACGCCGGCATCGAGGTGATGCTCGACGTCGTCTACAACCACACCGCCGAGGGCAATCATCTCGGCCCGACCCTGTGCTTCCGCGGCATCGACAACGCGTCCTATTACTGGCTCAATAAAGAGCATCCGCGCTACTATGACGACTTCACCGGCTGCGGCAGCTCCGTCAACCTCACCCATCCGCGCGTGCTGCAGATGGTGATGGATTCGCTGCGCTACTGGGTCGAGGTCTGCCATGTCGACGGCTTCCGCTTCGACCTCGCCACCACGCTGGCGCGCGGGCCGAACGGCTTTGATCGCAATTCCTCCTTCCTCACGGCCGTGCGGCAGGACCCGGTGCTGGCCACCGTCAAGCTCGTCGCCGAGCCGTGGGACCTTGGCCTCGGCGGCTATCAGGTCGGCGCGTTCCCCTCGCAATGGTCGGAATGGAACGACCGCTATCGCGGCGCGATGCGGCGTTACTGGAGCGGCGAAGGCAGCCTGATCGGCGAAGTATCGAGTCGGATGACCGCCTCATCCGACCTGTTCCGTCACGACAATCGCGCGGCGCGAGCCAGCATCAATCACATCACCGTCCATGACGGTTTCACGCTGGCCGACCTGTTCAGCTACAACGAGAAGCACAACGAAGCCAACGGCGAGGACAATCGCGACGGCTCCAACGACAACAACAGCAACAATTGCGGCCATGAGGGCCCGACCACCGACCCCGCGATAACCGCGCTGCGCCGGCAGCTCCGCAAGAACCAGCTCGCCTGCCTGTTCCTCGCGCAAGGCACGCCTTTGCTGCTCGCCGGCGACGAGGTCGGCAATTCGCAGCACGGCAACAACAACGCCTATTGCCAGGACAATGAGATCGGCTGGGTCAATTGGGATAATCTCGGCAAGGTGGGCGACGACCTCACCGATTTCGTCAGTCATATGACGGCGCTGCGCCGGCGCTTCCCGCAACTGCGCTACCAGCGCTGGCTTTCCGGGCGGCGCAAGGATGGCACCTACGGCGTGCTGTGGCTGACGCCGGCGGCCGAGGAAATGCAGGAAGGTGACTGGAATTTTCCGGAAGGACGATTCCTCGCCTACGTGCTGGGGCCCTTGGAACAAGGCCAGCCGCCGATCTTTATCGTGCTGAACGCCGCGCCTGAAGAGATCGGTTTCAAATTGCCGCAGATGTCCGAAACCAAGAACTGGCAGCAGGTGCTGAACACGACCGAAGCCGCGCAGAGCTTCGCCGAATTCGCTCCCGGCACAGAGACCAGCGCGCCGCCGAGGTCGGTGCTTGCCTTTGCAGGCGCGACATGAATGACCGGCAGTTCGGCCCGCATCTGACCAATTACGGCACGCGGTTTCGGCTGTGGGCGCCGGCGGCGAAACGCGTCGAGGTGGTGCTCGAGCAACCTCACGCGATGCGGCGCGGCGAGGACGGCTGGTTCACCGCCGACATTGCCGGCGTCAAGGCCGGCGCGCGCTACAAATTCCGCATCGATGACGGGATCGACGTGCCGGACCCGGCATCGGAGTTTCAACCCGATGACGTCTTTGGCCCGAGCGAGATCATCGACCATGCAGCCTATCCGTGGCGGGCCGCGAACTGGCGTGGCCGGCCATGGCAGGAGGCCGTGATCGTCGAGGCCCATGTCGGCACCTTCACCAAGGAAGGCAGCTATCGCGCGATGATCGACCGGCTGGATCATCTCGTCGAGACCGGCATCACCGCGCTGGAATTGATGCCGCTGGCGGATTTCGCCGGCACACGCAACTGGGGCTATGACGGCGTGCTGTGGTATGCGCCCGATAGCGCCTATGGGCGGCCCGACGATCTCAAGGCGCTGATCGACGAAGCGCATCAGCGCGGGCTGATGATGATGCTCGACGTCGTCTATAATCATTTCGGCCCTGAAGGAAATTATCTCGGCCGCTATGCGCCTTCCTTCTTCACGGACGCGCACACGCCGTGGGGCAGCGCGATCGATTACCGCGTGGAAGCCGTGCGCGCCTTTGCGATCGAAAACGCGCTGCACTGGCTGCGCGATTATCGCTTCGACGGGCTGCGGCTCGATGCCGTCAATTCCATCGTCGAGCCGGGCGGGCTGTCGCTGCTGCACGATATCAGCGCCGCCGCCGGCAAACTCGCAACCGAGACCGGCCGGCACATTCATCTCGTGTTGGAGAACGGCGACAACCGCGCCAGCATTCTGGATGCCTCGGAAGATCCGCCGCGCGGCAAATATCGCGCACAGTGGAATGACGATTATCACCACGCCTGGCGCGTGCTGATGACCGGCGAGAAGCAAGGATATTACGGCGACTATCAGCGTGCGCCGAGGACGGACATCGCCCGCGCGCTGTCGTCGGGCTTCGTCTATCAGGGCGAGATATCGGCATTCCGCCACGGCAAGCGCGGCGAGCCGAGCGGCCATCTGGCACCGACCGCCTTCATCAACTTCGTGCAGAACCACGACCAGATCGGCAATCGCGCACTCGGCGACCGGCTCGAAGGCAACGCCGACCCGCGGATGATCGAGGCGGCGCTGCAGGTCCTGCTGATCGCGCCTCACATTCCCATGCTGTTCATGGGTGAGGAATGGGGCTCAACGGTTCCCTTCCCGTTCTTCTGCGATTTTGGCGGCGAACTCGCCGACGCGGTACGGAAAGGCCGCCGCGTCGAATTGGCCTGGGCCTATGCGGAATATGGCGACGAGGTCCCCGACGCGCTTGCGGCCTCAACCCGCGATTCCGCCATCCTCGACTGGGACGGCCGCAACGCGCCGGCCGGGCAGAAACGCCTGGCCATGGTGCGAGAACTGTTGCGGATTCGGCGGCAGGAGATCGTGCCGCGTCTGGCCGGCGCAGCCTTCGGAAAGGCTGAAGCAGCAGGCAACGGGCTACTGACGGCCGAATGGCGCATGGGCGACGGCACGGCGCTTCGCCTTGTCGCCAACCTGTCGGAAAAGGTCGTCAGCCATGCGCCCGGTAAACCTCCGGGAACCCTGATCTGGGGCAGCGAGTTGGGCGACAGCGTCCCGCCATGGACGGTGCTCTGGCGCATCGGATAGGAAAATGCCTCCGGCGATCCCGATCGCGACCTACCGCCTGCAATTGTCGGCGGATTTCGATTTCGGCGCTGCCGCTTCGGTGGTGCCTTACCTGAAGGCCCTTGGCATCACCCATCTCTATGCCTCGCCCTTCATGCGCGCCCGCAAGGGCAGCACCCATGGCTACGACGTCACCGACCACGCCCACTTCAATCCCGAACTCGGCGGCGAAGCCGGCTTCGAGCGGCTGAGCGCGGTGCTGCGGCAACACGATCTCGGGCTGATCCTCGACTTCGTGCCCAACCATGTCGGCGTGCATTTTGACGACAATCCCTGGTGGCTCGACGTGCTGGAGTGGGGACCCGCCTCGCCGCACGCGATATCCTTCGACATCGACTGGGAGCAACTGCCCTACCGCGCGCGCGGCGGCGTGCTGCTGCCGATCATCGGCTCCTCGTATGGCCAGGCGCTGGAAAGCGGCGAGATCGAGCTGCGCTATGACGCGAGCGAAGGCAGTTTCTCGGCATGGTACTTCGAGCATCGGCTGCCGATCGCGCCGGAACGTTACGGCGAAATCCTGCGCATGATCCTCAAGGAAGCGGATGCAGAAGAAAGCGCGTCCGGCAAGGCGATGCTCGCGCTGGCGCTGCGCTATCAGGGGCCGCGGCGTCCCAGCCGCAAGGAAGCACCAGACTTCAAGGCCGAATTGAAAGGCATCGCGGGAGCCGCCGAGACTATCGTACGCGGGCTTGCGGCCTATCGCGCCGGGCCGGATCGCGGCGCTGCAACGCTGGCGCTGCATCATCTGCTCGAACGCCAGCACTACAAGCTCGGCCACTGGCGGCTCGCTTCCAGCGACATCAACTATCGACGCTTCTTCGACATCAACACGCTGGCGGGCCTGCGCGTCGAGGACGCCGGCACGTTCGAAGCGATCCACCGCCTGGTCAAAAAGCTGATTGCCGAGGGAAAGCTCGGAGGATTGCGGCTCGACCACATCGACGGCCTACGCGACCCCGTGCAGTATTTTCAGCGCCTGCGCCGGCTGGTCCGCGAAGCACATGGCGGGCAGACCCGGCCGTTCTACGTGGTGATCGAGAAGATTCTCGGCGAGCACGAGAAGCTGCCATCCTTCGCCGGGGTTCATGGCACCACCGGCTATGAATGGATGAACGCGATCACCCAGGTGCTGGTCGACGGAAGCGGCCTGGAGCCGCTTGACGAGATCTGGCGGCAGATCAGCAACCAGTCGCCCAAACTCGAACCGATCCTGCGGGAAGCCAAACGCCGCGTACTGGAAACGCTGCTAGCTAGCGAGTTCACAGTGCTGACGCGGCTGTTGGCGCGGATTGCCAGCGGGCATTACTCCACCCGCGACTATTCCGCCGACAGTCTGCGGCAGGCGCTCGAACTCTACGTGCTGCACTTTCCGGTCTATCGCACCTACCTGACATCGTCGGGGCCATCCGCGCATGACCGTCAGTTGATAGCAGGCGCGATCGAACGGGCGCGCGCCGACTGGTTTGCCGCCGACGACGGCATCTTCGACTTTCTCCGCGACGCCCTGACAATGGATCTGATCAACCCCGGACGGGCGCACCACAGCGCGCCGCGCGTCAGGCGCTTCGCCTTGAAGGTGCAGCAGTTCACCGGACCGATGATGGCGAAGTCGCTGGAGGACACGACATTCTACCGCTACCATCGGCTGCTCGCCCTCAACGAGGTCGGTGGCGACCCTGCCGCAAGAGCGCTTTCGGCCGGCGAATTTCACGACATGATGCGGACCCGCGCCAGGGAATGGCCGCATGGGATGACGGCGACCGCGACGCATGACACCAAGCGCGGCGAGGACGCCCGTGCGCGGATCATGGCGCTGGCCGAAATGTCAGGCGAATGGACCAGCACCGTGGCGCGATGGAAATTGCTCAACGCGCCGCATCTTCTGGTCGACGGCGAGTTGCGCGCGCCGTCGGCGACATCAGAATACATGCTGTATCAGGCATTGCTGGGAGCATGGCAGCCGGACGATGTTTCGCTTACCGAGCGGATGCAGGAATATGCGCTGAAGGCGGCGCGCGAAGGCAAGCAGGAAACGAGCTGGCTCAATCCTCACACGGCCTACGAGGGCGGTGTAAAAGATTTCATCGCGAAAATTCTCGATCCGTCGCGCTCGGGTGAATTTCTGAATTCCCTGCAATCGCTTGCGCAGCGCTTGTCGCTGCTGGGTGCACTGAACTCGCTCAGCCAGATCACGCTGAAAGCTGCGATGCCGGGCGTACCGGATTTTTATCAGGGCACCGAGCTCTGGGATTTTTCACTGGTCGACCCCGATAATCGGCGGCCGGTCGACTTTGCCGAACGCACGGGCCGGCTCGGCGCGCTGGAGAAATGGGATTGGGACCGGCTGACGCCAAATTGGCCGAACGGGCATTTGAAGCTGGCGTGGACGCGGCATCTGATCAAGCTGCGGACTGAACTCGCCGATGTATTCACGGACGGCGACTACGAGCCTTTGGAAGTGAGCGGCCCGCATCGCGACCATTTCATCGCCTTCGCCCGGTGGCGAGGTCCCGCAGCCGCAATCGCCGTCGTGACGCGATGGTTTGCACCGTTTACCGACGGCGGCAGGCATTGGCCCGCTCCGGAGAAATACGACGCCGCGCTGAACGTCGGCGGCTATGCGGTGGAAGGTTTTGCCGATGCCGACGCTGCGCAATTGCGCCTGTCAGACCTGCTGACACATCTGCCGGTCGCGGCGCTGAAAGCCAGGTTCACCGGCGCCGC
Source organism: Bradyrhizobium lablabi (assembly GCF_001440475.1). GTDB lineage: Bacteria > Pseudomonadota > Alphaproteobacteria > Rhizobiales > Xanthobacteraceae > Bradyrhizobium > Bradyrhizobium lablabi. The sequence continues at coordinate 16,275 of NZ_LLYB01000041.1, forward strand.
AAAACCGTCTCCACGGCGCCGCCGTGGCTAGGGCATCAGTTTTTCTTGGTAAGCAACAACTGGCCCCGGCTGCGGATCGCGGCCTGTGCGGCCTCCGCAAAGCGCTGCAACAGCCATGGCAGCACCACCTCGACCTGCACATGATCGTCGGCGACGTCGACATGGCCCGCCGCGCCCTGCCCGAGGGCGCGCACGCGGAAGATCATGCGGTTGTCTTCCCAACGCTCCTCATCGACGCTCAGCATCGGCACGCTGGACGCGGCGCGCGATAGCCCCGTCTTGAGACGGCGCATCGCCTCTTCGCGCCCCAGACTATGCGGGATGGAAACCACCAGCGGTTTGGTCATCGCAAAATCCCTCTCTCATCTAACTGCATGTAATCGCACACGCTTCGAATGGAAGAGCCGCGCCCATTATGGCGGTGCAAAACGGAACTTAGATGACTCCCGGTTGTTGGTCCCCGTGAAGGGCAGAACATGCAGAACGCCCGCTTGGGCTGAGGAGAGACTTATGTCTATCGGCACCATCATCCTGATCATTCTCATCATCGCCTTGCTCGGCGGATTCAGCGGCGTCGGCGGCGGTCCATTCTATGGCACTGGATATTACGGTGGCGGCGGATTGGGCCTCGTGATCGTGATTCTGTTGATCCTGTTGTTGCTTGGGAAGCTGTAGATAACGCACAGAATCGTAGGGTGGGCAAAAGCGCGAAAGCGCCGTGCCCACCTTTCTTGTTGCACTGATATTGGTGAGCACGCTTCCGCCTTCGCGCACTGAGCCACGGCGAGACAAGTCGCGTTGCTCACCCTACATTGAAGCCAGCTTCTTCATCGCGGCCTTGATCGAAGCAGCCGCGTCATCGTAACCCTCCCACGCTTTCGTCTTCACCAGCAGCGAGGGCACGGTACGGACCGTGTACTTCTTCGGATCGAGATCACCGCGCACCTGCGTCCAGGTCAGCGGCATCGAGACGGTAGCGCCCTCGCGGGCGCGCGGCGACAGCGCGGCGACCGCGGTCGACATCCGGTCGTTGCGCAAGTAATCGAGGAAGATCTTTCCCTTGCGCAGCTTCTTCGACATGTTGAGCAGGTAGCGCTCGGGATCGTCGTTGGCCATCCACTGGCAGATGCCTTGCGCGAACGCCTTGGCTTCCTTCCACGTCACCTTGTCCCTTGCGCCATGGAGCAGCGGCGTCACCACGTGTAGCCCCTTGCCGCCGGTGGTCTTGCAGAAACTTTCGAGCCCTACGGCGGCCAGCCGCTGGCGCATATCTTTCGCCGCCTCGATGACATCCAGGAATTCGACATTGGGCGCCGGATCGAGATCGAACACCAGCCGGCCCGGTGTGTCGTAAGCATCGGGCGCGCAATTCCAGGGATGCAGCTCCAGCCCGCCGAGTTGCGCCACCGCGGCCAGTCCTTCGATCCGGTCGATCTGCAGATAGGGCTTGCGGTCGCCAGAAACCTTCACCAGCTCAAGGAGCTTCGAACCGCCCGGCATGGCGTGGCGCTGAAAGAAAGTCTCACCCTTTATGCCATCGGGCGCACGCAGCACCGAGCATGGCCTCCCCCTGATATGGCCGATCATCCATTCGCCTACCGCCTCGAAATACTGTGCAAGGTCGAGCTTGGTGACGCCTTCGCCGTCGCCGCCGTCAGGCCACAGCGCCTTGTCGGGCTTGGAAATCACAACGCCCAGCACCTCAGAAGATTTGGCCGACGATTTCGGCGATCGCGCCACGGGCGTTACAACTTGGGTCATGGCAGGCCTCTCCGCGCGTACTTCCGTTGCCGGCTTGTCCTGACGCAGGCCCTTGAACGCGGCCTGCCGGATGTTGCCCCCATCGGTCCAGCCGGCGAACTCAACCTCGGCAATCAGTTCGGGCTTCAGCCAGTGCACATCGCGTGTCTTCTTCGGCGCATCCTTGCCGCCGAACGGGCTCTTGTCCGATGCCGCCGCCTTCAGCGCCGGTAGGATGCGGCGGACCGTATCCTGGCTGAAGCCGGTACCGACCAGGCCGACAAAGGCGAGATGGTCATCGCGATAGACGCCTGCCATCAGCGAACGGAATTTGCCGTTGGTTGTCTTCCAGCCGCCGAGCACAACCTCCTGTCCGCCGCGGATTTTTGCCTTGGTCCAGCTCTCGGAACGTCCCGAATGGTACGGCGCAGCCAGCTTCTTGGAGACGATACCTTCGAGCGACAGTTTCCTGGCCGACTCCAGCACGGCATCGCCGCGCTCCTCGAAATGATCGACGTAACGGATCAGTCTTTCCTTCCCGTTTCGCCGCTCCAGCAGTCGCTTCAGCCGTTCCTTGCGCTCACGCAGCGGCAATTGACGCAAATCCTCCCCCCCGGCAAACAGCAGATCGAAGGCAAAGAAGATCAGGTCGCTGGTCTTGTCGTCCGCTATCGCCGCCTGCAAAGCGGAAAAACTTGGCACGCCGCTGTGGTCAAGCGCGACGATTTCGCCGTCGATCAACGCATCGGGCAACGCCCTGGCCGCTCGCGCGATGGCGCCGAACTTATCGGCCCAGTCCAGCCCTTTCCGGGTCAGCAACGCGGCATCACCATCCTCGATTCGCAATTGCACGCGGTAGCCGTCGAACTTGACTTCGTGACACCAGCCGTCCGCGTTCGGCGGTCGCTCAACCGAGGCGCAGAGTTGCGGCGCGACGAAATCCGGCATCTCGGAAACCTTCTTCGGTTTTGCGCCCTGCGCCGGTGCGCGGGATCTTGTTTCGAGACTGGATCGCAAGGCCGCCGTTCTGCCCCTGGCGCGCGCCTCCGCCGCATCGCCACGGTTCGAATGCCAGACCGCGTCGGCTTTGGTCTTGCCCTTGGCCAGCATGAACGGCTTTGGCGCCTTGCCCTTGCCTTCGGCAATCTGCGCCATCGATCGCCCCGAAGCGACGGAACGATCCTCTTCGAGGATGTCGTTGGCCTCGCCTTCGCGTGCGTATTCGTCGCGGTGCTTGATCAGAAGCCAGTTGGTGCGCTTGCCGCCGTAGCGGTCGCCCTTCATTCGCACCAGCACCCAGCTTCCGTGCAATTTGTCGCCGTGCAAGGTGAATTTCAGGTCGCCCTTCTTGAAGCCGCGATCGGGATCGTCGGCTTCCCAGGTGCCACGGTCCCATAGCTGCACGGTGCCGCCGCCATATTCACTGTCAGGAATGGTGCCTTCGAAGTCGCCGTAATCGAGCGGATGATCCTCGACCTCCACGGCAAGCCGCTTGTCGTGCGGATCGAGCGAGGGGCCGCGCGTCACCGCCCAGGACTTGAAGACGCCGTCGAACTCCAGCCGCAGGTCGTAATGCAGTCTTGTCGCATCGTGCTTCTGGATCACAAAACGTCGATGTACGGCGGGCGCGACCTTGACGTCGCCGGACGGCTCCGCCGTTTTGCCGAAATCGCGCTTCTTGCGGTATGTGCTGAGTTTCTTCAACGCCACGGCCAACCTCGACCATCAGGACCGCCCTGCCACGCAGGAACGAAAACCCATACTAACCGTTGAAGTTCCCAAACCCAACCCGCGCCCGGAGATTGCAATGGCCCCCCGCGCCTACTGGAAAGGCTCGCTGAAACTCTCCTTGGTGTCGTGCCCCGTCGTACTGTACCCGGCCTCGACATCGGTCGAGAAAACCCGTTTTCACATGATCAACAAGGAGACGGGCAACCGCCTGAAGCAGCAGATGATCGACGCCGAGACCGGCGACGTCGTCGAGAGCGACCAGAAAGGCCGCGGCTATGAGCTGAAAAAGGGCCAGTATGTCGAGATCGAAAAGGAGGAACTCGAAGCCGTCCAGATCGAGAGCAATCACACCATCGAGATCGACAGCTTTGTCCCGCGGGACGAGATCGACAAGCGCTATTACAATCATCCGTACTACCTTGCCCCCGACGGCAAGGCCGCGGTGGACGCCTTCGCGGTGATCCGCGACGCCATGAAGGATGAGGACCGGGTGGCGCTGGCGCGCATCGTGCTGACCAACCGCGAGCACGTGATGGCGATCGAGCCGCTCGGCAAGGGACTGCTCGGCACCACGCTGCGCTATCCCTACGAGCTGCGCGACGAGGACGACTTCTTCGAGGACATCAAGACCCCGAAGATCACCAAGGACATGGTCGAACTCGCGGGCCACATCCTGCAGACCAAGGCCGCCCATTTCGATCCGTCGAAATTCAAGGACGAGTATGAGGATGCGCTGAAGGCGCTGGTGCGACGCAAGGCTTCCGGCAAGACAATCAAGCTACCCGAGCCCGAGGAGAAGCCCGACAACGTCATCAACCTGATGGATGCGCTGAAGGCGAGCCTGAAGGGCAAGGCGGCCGCGAAACGGCGCGGGCATGGCTCGACCGCGCGGCGGGCGCCGGCGCGCCGGACGACAAAGCGAGCGCAACGGTCCGCGGCCCGGCACCGCAAGGCGAGCTAGCGCAGGTATAACCGTCATTGCGAGGAGCGCCAGCGACGAAGCAATCCATCCCTCCGCGCATGTGGAGCGATGGATTGCTTCGCTTCGCTCGCAATGACGGGGTTAGTGTCTCGGCTTGCTCCGAACACTTCGATCCCTTCAGCGACTTCCTATCCCGCTTGCATTACCCAGCACCAAAAGGCATTTTCCCCCTGGGAACTGACGCCACCGACAACAACGGCGCCGGACCGGGGAGGATTTGATGGCACTGACAACGTCGCACGTCGCTGGACCAACCACGCCTGCGGTACGCGAAATGACGTTCGGCGATCTCCTCCGCAAGGCGGCCGAGGCGGCGCCCGATCGCCTGGCCCTGATTGCGGGCGTGCCTGATCCGGCGCTGCGGCGGCAATGGACCTACGCGGAATTCTATCGGGAGGCGCAGCGGACCGCCCGCGCGCTGCTGTCCCGCTTCAAGCAAGGCGAGCGCATCGCGGTCTGGGCGCAGAATATTCCGGAATGGATGATGCTCGAATTCGGCGCCGGGCTCGCGGGCATGGTGCTCGTCACGGTCAACCCGGCCTTTCGCGCGCGTGAAGTGGAGTATGTGCTGAAACAGTCGCGCTCGGCCGGCGTCTTCGTCGTCAACGGTTTTCGCGGCAATCCGATGCTGGAGACGGTGCAGTCGGTGGCTGCGAACTGCCCCGAGCTGCGCGAGATCATATGTTTCGACGACTGGGATGCCTTCATCGCGGCAGGCGACGATGAGCGTATCACGCTGCCAGACGTTACTCCCGACGACCCCGTCATGATCCAGTACACCTCGGGCACCACCGGCTTTCCGAAGGGCGCCCTGCTCCGCCATCGCGGACTGCTCAACAACGGCGCCGACACCGCCGACCGGATGGGCGTCGATGCCGGCGACGTCTTTGTCACCACGATGCCGTTGTTTCACACCGGCGGCTGCGTCTGCTGCGTGATCGGCGCGGTATCGAAGGCGGCAACCCAGGTGTTGGTCGAGGCCTTCGAGCCCGGCCTCGTACTGGAAATGCTCGGAACCTATCGCGGCAATGCGATGCTCGGCGTGCCGACCATGCTGGTGGCAATGCTCGAGCACCCGACCTTCGCGGCGACCGATCTTTCGGCAGTCAAGGCGATCTGCTCCGGCGGATCCACGGTACCGGCCTCGCTGGTGCGGCTATTGGAAGAAAAGCTCGGCGCGCCCTTCACGATCGTGTTCGGCCAGACCGAGTGCTCGCCGGTCGCTGCGCAAACCCGCACCACCGACAGCGTCGAGGACAAGGCCAACACGATCGGCCTGCCGTTGCCCAATATGGAAACCAAGATCATCGACCCCAATACCGGCGAGACCGTTCCGATCGGAGCGATCGGCGAGTTCTGCACCCGCGGCTATCACGTGATGATCGGCTATTTCGAAATGCCCGACGCAACCGCCGCCGCGATCGATGCTGACGGCTGGCTGCATACCGGCGATCTCTGCGCGATGGATGCGCGTGGCTATTGCACGGTGGAAGGCCGGCTCAAGGACATGATCATCCGCGGCGGCGAGAACATCTATCCGCGCGAGCTGGAAGAGCTGCTGTTCAAGCACCCCAAGGTCGGCGAAGTCGCCGTGATCGGCCTGCCGCACGAAAAATGGGGAGAAGAGGTCGCAGCCTTCATTCGCCCGGCACCGGGGGCCATCATCGACAAGGACGAGATGATCGACTACATGCGCGCCGCGCTCGCCCCGCACAAGACGCCGAAACACTGGTACGTCGTCGACGCCTTCCCGCTGACCGGATCGGGCAAGATCCAGAAGTTCAAGCTGCGGGAAGCCTGCACCAAGGGCGAGATGACAGCGATCTGAAGATCGAGGTGCCATTCCAATACAACCGCAACGATGATAGTTTGGTCTGGCACTAGGGACCATCAATGCCGTGCCTGAACGCGATCTTGGTACTTGAGGCACCACGCCCAAGCATCACCTGCCGCCTGCCCCGCCCTTACGTCGTCGCACGGCGTACGAGCCGATAGGTCATTATGATGTTCGACCGAGCCTATCGGCAGCGCCTGGAAGCGGACCTTGCGCGATGGGAAGCCGATGGCGTGATTACGCCTGCTTCTCTAACAGCCATCCGCGCCGCCCTTCCCCCGCTCGCTCCCGGCATCAACATCGCGGTGGTGGTTGCAATCGTCGGCGGCCTGCTGATCGCGGCTGCATTCCTGGCTTTCGTCGCGGCGCATTGGATTGAGCTGGCGCGGCTGTTGCGTTTGGCCATGTTGTTTGCCGGCGTTCTCATCGCCGATGGCCTCGGCGCCTGGTTCGCCCGCGCCGGCCAGCCGGTGCTCGCTGATCTCTGCGCCGCCGTCGGCGCGCTCATCTTCGGCGCCGCGATCGCGCTGGTTGGCCAGATGTATCATTTGGGCGGCGACTTTGCCGGTGGCATGCTGCTGTGGGCGATGGGTGCGCTCGCGGCGGCGGTGTTGACCGGCTCGCGCGGCGCGCTTGCGGTGGCGCTCGCCGCCGCAATCATCTGGAGCTGGATGCGCAGTTTCGAAATCGACGTCCCGCATTTTGGATTTGCGGCGTTCTGGCTTGTGGCTGCTAGCCTCGCCCTGGCCTGGAACTCGCGCATGGCGGCGCATCTCGTCGCGGTCGCGGCAATTCCGTGGTGGGTCGCTTCTTCGCTTCAGCCTCAGCTTCATTTTCGGCCGTCGTTCATGCTCGCCAATGGTGCGGCTTTGCTGTTCGGCGGCGGGTTGGCGCTTGCCGCTTGGGCCTGGGAGCGCGCGGCCCGTGCAGGATCCGTCCTGTCGACCTACGGCGCTCTTGCGCTGGCGGGCGTCGCGATCATGGAAGCGGTCATGGCCAACGAAGTCTTCCGCGGCCACACCGGGTTGGCAAACCAGCCGCTTTGGATCATCTCATGCGGCGTCACCGGCGTGATCTTCGCCGTTGCCGCCGCCGTAACGGCGGGCCGGNGCGGGCCGGATCAGCACGGCATTCGCCGCAGGCGCAATCGGGCTCGTCCTCGCTGCCGCGGCCGCATGGACGCCGCAGCAATCGGGTGATCCGTGGCTTGCCTATGCCGCCCTGCTCTGCGCCATGCTCTGCCTTGTCGTTTCCGGCATGCTGGACGCCACCCGCCCGCGGATCGTCGCCGGCTGGCTCGGCATCGCGGGAGTCATTGCAGCCATCACGTGGGCGGTGAAGGGCTCGCTGTTGAATCGCTCGATATTCCTCGCCGCGGCCGGCGCTGTCGCTGTTGCCCTTGCCTTGGTCCTCAATCGCTTCGTGCCGAGGGCTCGCGAATGATTACAGGCCCCGCTGCATCCCTCGCTGCACGCTGGTCGCGCATTCCCAAATTCGTGTTGTTCGGCGTCGCCGCGCTGGTTCAGATCGCGCTGCTAGCCGTGATGATCATCGATCGGGTTCAGGTTCTGCGTGAAGGCACGGAAGTGACCTTGCAAACCCGCCCCGTTGATCCCAGGGATTTTCTGCGCGGCGACTACGTCGTCCTGGGCTACGACATTACGCAACTGCCGGCGGGGCCGCTTCAGAACCAGCCCTCCGGCGAACGCCATCCGCCGGTGTACGTCAAGCTCACGCCCAATCGCGATGGCGTCCATGAGCCCGTCTCGGTCCATGCCGCCCCTGTACCGGTTGCGAGCCCCGAGGTGTTGATTCGCGGCCGCGTCACCTATGGCGCCAGCTGCGGCTCGAAGTCAGACGCATTCTGCGAAAAACTCACGATTCGCTACAACCTCGAAAGCTATTTCGTTCCCGAGGGTGAAGGCCGGAAGCTCGAAGATGTTCGCAACCAACGCAAGCTGCTGGTCGTCGCGGCAGTCCTGCCGTCGGGACGCGCCGCCATCAAGCGCCTCTTGATCGACGGCAAGCCGGTCTATGAGGAGCCGTGGTTCTAGCTCCGCTTCCGCGACCTCACGATTTCACGCGCAGTCGCCGCTAGCCCTTGAATGTCGGCTGCCGCGGATGGATGCAATCCTTGAAATCCGCAAAACCTTTCCAAGCCGGCTCCGGCGCTTCCTGTCCGGCCTGCGGCACATAGATCGATGGCTCGATCGCGCCCATCGTCGGAATATAGCGCGGGCAATTCGGAAAGATCGCCCGCGCGGTCACGCGCACGATGAGCTGCGCGCCGACGGTCTCCGCCAGCAGCGGATCGTTATCGCTCACGCTGGCGCTGCCGTTGACCCGCAAACGTTTCGGCTTGTCGTGCATCGCAATGAACAGCAGGCCGACATCGGCATTGACGACGATGTTGCCGAGGCTCTTGAACATGCCGTTGCCGTCATAGTCTGGGAATGCGAGTTCGGAAGGCCCGGTGATGCGCACAAAGCCGGGCGCCCCGCCCTTGAACGAGCAATCGGGCCGGCCCTCGGCGTCCGCCGTTGCAAGAAAGAAATACGGCAGGCTTTCGATGTACTGCTTGTCGTCAGCGGTGAATTCCTTGCGCATCAGTTTCTCTTCCAGCCGGTCCGAAATCCGGCGGCTGTCGAACCGATCCTGCAATTGCCGGTTACCTTCGTGATACATGACGCTCTCGGCCATGGCGTTGCATCCTTCCGATTCATCCGGGCGCGTGTACCCGGTGGTCACATCCCGACGGTGAGCTTACCATTTTATCGTGAGACCGCATGCGGCAAAGCTGACCCGCGCGACAGATACAATACGGATCGTTTCGCGAGCTATCGCTGTCAGTTGAAAACGGGTAAGTTCATCATCCGCACTACGGGGAGTTCCACCGATGTTGCAGCTTTACGGAAACTCGAAATCGCGCGCGATGCGGTGCCTGTGGATGCTTGAGGAAGTCGGCAGGCCGTATCAGCTGGTAGAAAAAACGACGCGTGCAGACGATCTGCAAACCGCAGAATATCTACGACTGAACCCGAATGCCCGGATTCCGACGCTGGTTGACGGCGATCTGGTGCTCTGGGAGTCGATGGCGGTCAATCTCTACCTCGCGCAAAAATATGACGGGCCGATGCACTGCACCAGCCCGGAAGTGCTCGGTCTCGCCGCGCAGTGGAGCTTCTGGGCGATGCTGGAGGTTGAACATCTGCTGCTCAATCTTCTGGAGCACCGCGCGCTGCTGGCAGAGTTTGCGCGCGATGCATCCGCGGCGGAGCGGAACGAATTGCTGCTGAAGAAGCCTCTGGGCGTGCTGAACGACGCCTTGGCCGGATGCGATTATTTGGCGGGGAACGGCTTTACGGTCGCCGACCTCAACGTCGCGAGCATCCTCGTATGGGGCAAGATGGCGCGACTGGATTTTTCCGCTTACCCGAACCTGACACGATGGCTGAACGCCTGCCTGGCAAGACCTGCCTTTGTGCGCGTGCGCGAGCAGGCTCGCCGCAAGTAGCCGCCACGATCTGATCAATCCGGCGCGCGCAGCCGGTAGCCGATGACAGCTTCGGCGAAAGTGATTTCGACGATGGAGGATGGTTCAGGCCACAGAGCGGCCGCCTCTCACTCCTTCACTTCGCCATACAGCGTTGCCTTGGTGCCATCGGTATTTTCAAAGGCGATTTCGACCTTGTTGCCATCGAAAGCGAGAATCCAGAGCTGCGTTTCGCTGCGTCCGAGTATTCGGCGCTCCAATGCAAATGTACGTTCGTCGAGCCAGCGGCCCTTGGATGCATTGATCCCGTAATTGACCGGCGGGCTCCTTCGAAAAATCCCGTCAAGGCCCAGAAGCCCCGAAAAGTGTCCCGCAGGCTGGTCTACCGCTCCAGCATAGGTGGTGATTTCCCAGAACGGATCCGGACCGACGAGGTTCAGCGCGAATGTGTTTACTCTCAGCGTATTGCTGCCCACTTGATAGGTCTTGCCCGATATCTGTTTCGCCAGCTCGGGGGTCTTGCCGAGCGGTGACGGGCGCTCAATGGCAGCTTCGCGAACCGATGCTGCGAGCAGGGATTGCGCGACGGCGTCGGGTGGCAGCGGCTGGTCCGATTTGACCGCGCCGGCGATATCATCGATCAGCCTGATCGTTGGATAAAACTGATCATCGCGCAGAATGCCGGTCATGACGGCAACGATATCCAGCTTCGGCAGGACGAGGATCAGTTGGGAATGACGACCACGCGCCATGTAGGCGCCCTTTTCGGGCAGCGACCACCACAGATTTGCGTAGTGAAATCCGAAAGTCGCCTTGACCTTTCCTTCCCTGGCCTGATCGACCCACGATGACGGAATGATCTGCTTGCCCTCCCACATTCCATTACGGAGGTAGAGATAGCCAAACCGGGCCATGTCGTGCGGCGAAAGCGACAGTCCGGCTTCGCCGTCGATGACTCCCTGGGCATCGGGCCGGCCCCAGCGGGCGCTGGTGACGCCAAGCGGCCCGAACAGCTCCTTCTTCGCAAAATCCAGTGCGTTCTGTCCGGTTTTCCGGTTGATGAGCGCGGACAGCACGTATGGATTGCCGCTGTTGTAATAGAATTTGGCGCCCGGACTATCCGACATCGGCTGGCTTAGCACGAATGCAGTTCGATCCGGCGCCTGATACATCCGCATGAGGGTCTCATCGGGCGTATAGGATTTCTCCTGCCACTCGATGCCCGAGGTCATGTCCAGCAAATGCTGAACGGTAATCGCCTTCTTGGCTTCGTCGACGTTGGGAATTCGCTTGTCGGCGAACAAATCCATAATTGGATGGTCAACGCTGTCGAGCAGGCCTTGCTTGATTTCAATGGCCGTCAATGTGCTGACAACGCTCTTGGTTACCGATCGCAGGTCGTGGGTAATGTCGGGCTGATACGGCGCATAGTAGGCATCAAGCACGACCTTCCCGTGCCTGACGATCAGCAGGCTGTCCTGCTTGTAGCCGCCCACGGTTTCCACGAGCCGGGCCAGCGTACCGGACTGCATTCCCTGCTCTTCGGGGGTTGAGACCGGCCAGGCCTTTGTGGGCCATGCCGCTTCCTGAACCTGATTATCCGCCGTGCCCGCAATCGAACCGGAGGTGATGAAACATTGAAGCCCGGCGAAAAACACTACGGCTGTCGCGTGACGCAGACGCATCATCGTGGTTCTCCCCCTATGATCGCACTATCGTCTTGGCCTGAAAACTTTCCTCAGTAGAGCGTTTCCTTTGACGCTACGCAAGATTGTTTTCATGCGCCCCCTCAATCCGGCGCTCTTAATCGATACCCGATCCCCGTCTCCGTCAGCACGAACTGCGGACGCTCGGGGTCGGCCTCGATCTTCTGCCGGAGCTGGCGGACATAGACGCGCAGATATTGCGCGTCCGTCAGTTCGTCCCACAGCTCTTTCAGCAGGAAGCGATGGGTCAGCACCTTGCCGGCATGCTGCACCAGGACGCGCAGCAATTCGTATTCCTTGGGCGACAGCTTCACCTCGCGCTCGCCGACCTTGACGATACGGCGGACCAGATCGACCGAGAGATCGCCCGCGCGAAACACCGGCCGCTCGCCCTGCACCTGCAATTGATGCCGCAGCGCCGCGCGCATCCGCGCCAGCAGCTCATCCATCCCGAACGGTTTTGTCAGGTAATCGTCGGCGCCGAGATCGAGCGCCTGCACCTTGCCGGCCTCGTCGCCCCGGCTCGACAGCACCACGATCGGCACGCTTTCGTTGCGGCCACGGATCATACGCAGCAATTCGTGGCCCTGGATGTCCGGCAGGCCCAGATCGAGGATGATCAGCGCCGGGTTCTCGGCGAGCTTCTCCAGCGCCAGCTTGCCGTTCGAGGCTTCCAGGATGTCATAGCCTTGCGTGCTCAGCCCCATCCGCAGCAGCTTGCGGATCGGCGGCTCGTCGTCGATGACCAGGACCTTGATCGCGGGCGCATTCATGCGGCGGTATCCAGCGCGCTGTCGGTGGCCGGGACCGGCAGCCGAATTGATATCACCGCCCCGCTGCGGTCGCTGCGGTTGGCGGCCGAGATCGTGCCGTGCATCGCCTCGACGAAGCCACGGGAGATCGCAAGCCCAAGGCCGGTGCCGGGACGGACGTGATCGCCCTTCTCGGCGCGGTAGAATTTGTCGAACACGCTATCGAGCTCCGCAGGCGGAATGCCGCTGCCTTCGTCGAGGATCTGCAGCGAGACGACGCCCTGATCGCGCGTTCCCCTGACCGAGATTGTGGTGCTGGCCGGCGCATATTTGGCGGCGTTGTCGAGCAGATTGAACAGCACCTGTTCGAACAGCACGGCGTCGATCTCCAGCATTGGCAGATTGGGGCTGAGCTCCAGCGACACCTTGTGATGCACGAGAATCTTCCCGGCCCGCCGCAGCGCGCTGCCGACGATCTCGCCGACGTCGTGCCGGGCGGTGTTCGGCACGACGGCCCCGGATTCCAGCTTGGTCATGTCGAGCAGGTTGGCGATGAAGCGGTTGAGCCGCTCGGATTCGTCGATCATGGTCGCAAGCAGTTCGTTCTTCTGCGCATCGTCGAGGCCGGAGCCGAGATCGCGCAGGGTTGAGGCGGCGCCGAGCACGGAGGCCAGCGGCGTTTTCAGATCATGCGAGATCGAGGTCAACAGCGCGCCGCGCAGCCGGTCGGATTCCACCGAGCGCTTGACGCGATCCATGTCCTCGACCAGCAGCACACGCTCGATCGCGAGCGCTCCCTGATCGACCAGCGCATCCAGCAGGCGGCGCTGATCCGGCGTCAGCAATGGTCCGGTGCGGTCGTCGTCGATGCCGATGACGCCGATCGCGCCGCGTCCGGTGCGCATCGGCTGGAACAATCGCTTCGCACCCGGCAGCGTGTCCGAACCGCGCCCGGCCGGACGATCATTGTTCCAGGCCCAGTTGGCGGCAGCGAGGTCGGCCTGATCGAGCTGGTCCTCCGGCGGATAGCCGGACTTCACGGTTAACACGCCGTCCTCCGGCAGCAGCAAGACCACGCGAACCTTCAGCATCAAAGCGGTTTGATAGGCGGTCGCCCACAACACATCGTCGAGCGTGGCGGTGCCCGCGAGCTTGCGGCTGAACGCGTAGAGCGATTCGGTGGTGCGCACCCGACCGATCGCCGTATCGGCCTGCGAACGGACTCGCGCCGCGACGTTGGAGACCAGAAGCGCGATCAGCATGAAGAAGAAGAATGCTGTAACGTTGACCGGGTCGGTGATGGTGAAAGCATAGACCGGCGGCAGGAAGAAGAAGTTGTAGCACAGCGATGCCGCGACGCTCGCCAGCAGCGACGGCCATAGGCCGAACCGGGCGGCAACGGCGACCACGGCGGTGAGGAACACCAGATCGACGTTCTCGATACCACCGAACAGGGGCTTGATCAGTGTGGCGGCGGCAAGACCGATCGCAACGAACAGGAGCGCCATCAGATAGGGCCGCGCCTCGAACGGCTCCTGCCGCGCCGCGGTCTGCACCGCCGCTTTCGCAACGCCCTCCTCGTCCCCGGCAATGACGTGGACGCTGATATTGCCGGATCGGCGCACCAGATCGTGCACGACAGAACCGCGCGTCAGTTCAAACCACCATGACCGGGTCGACTTGCCGATGATGATCTGCGTGACGTTGTTGGCATGTGCAAAATGGATGACGTCGTCGGCGATGCGGCGGCCGACGCCGGGAATGGTCAACGCTTCGCCGCCGAGCGCTTCGGCCAGCCGCATGGTGTCGGCCAGCCGGTCGCGCTGCTCGTCGGTCAGCTGCAGGCTGCGCCGGGTCTCGATGCTGATCGCAGTCCACGGCGCATGCAGCCGGTCTGCCAGCCGCCTGGTGTGGCGCACGAGGCCGGCCGCGCGCGGATCCTCGCTGACGCAAACCAGTATCCGCTCGCCGGCCGCCCAGGGACCGGCGATGGCGTTGGCCTGCATATGGGTGAGCAACTGCTCGTCGACGCGCTCGGCGGTGCGGCGCAGCGCCAATTCACGCAGCGCGGTCAGGTTGCCCGGCGAGAAATAATGCTCCAGCGCCCGCTCGGCCTGCTTGGGGACATAAACCTTGCCCTCCTTGAGACGCTGGATCAGGTCGTCAGGTGTGAGGTCGATCAGCTCGATGGCGTCGGCGCGGTCGAACACCTTGTCCGGTACCGTCTCACGCACCCGCACATGCGTGATCTGCGCAACCACGTCGTTGAGGCTTTCGATGTGCTGGATGTTGACGGCGGTATAGACGTCGATGCCGTGCGACAGCAGTTCCTCGACATCGAGATAACGCTTGGGATGGCGGCTGCCCGGCGCGTTGGTGTGGGCCAGCTCATCAACGAGAGCAATCTGCGGCCGACGCGCGATCAACGCATCGAGGTCCATCTCCTCGAGCGTCTGCTCCTTATACGCAAGCCGCCGGCGCGGCAGCACTTCGAGGCCTTTCAGCAGCGCTTCGGTTTCCGCCCGGCCATGGGTTTCGACGATCCCGACCACGACATCGGCGCCCGCCTTCTTTTTGGCATGGGCGCTTTGCAGCATCTCGTAGGTCTTGCCGACGCCCGGCGCCGCGCCGACGAAAATCTTCAGCCGGCCCGCGCGGCTGTCCTCGCGCCGGGCTGCCTCCAGCAAGGCCTCCGGCGAAGGACGTTGTTCGGGGTCGCGGCGGGTTTGGACCATGCGGCAATATAGTCCTCACCCGCCGGTGAGCCTAGCTGGTCTCATTTGGAAGCCTCGTCCAATGCCAGATTCAACGCCAATACGTTAACTCGCGGTTCGCCGAGCAATCCTGCCATGCGGCCCTGGGTGTGCTCCGCGACCAGTTCACGGACACGTGCTTCCGGCAGGTTACGGGCCTTGGCGACCCGCAGCACCTGGAATAGCGCGCCCTCGGGCGAGATATCGGGATCGAGCCCGCTGCCGGACGTCGTGACGAGATCGACCGGCACGGACACGGACGGGTTTTCGCCCCGGAGCTTCGCGACGTCTTCCTTGATCCGGTCAGCCAGCACCTTGCTGGTCGGGCCCAGGTTGGAGCCGCCGGAATTGGCCGCGTTATAGGGCGCGGAGACCGTCTTGGTCGAATCGGCCGGGTCCGGCGCCGAGGTGGCGGAGGGGCGGCCGTGGAAATATTTGTCGTCCTTGAACTCCTGCCCGATCAGGGCGGAGCCGATCACCTTGCCATCCTTCTCGATCAGGCTGCCCTGCGCCTGCTTCGGAAAGATCGCGCCGGCGATGGCGGTCATGGCGAGCGGATAGGCAAGGCCGGTGATCGCGGTGAGCAGGAGCAGGATGAGGATGGCGGGGCGGATTTCTCTGAGCATTGGTGGTCTCCATTAGTTCGTCATTGCGAGGAGCGAAGCGACGAAGCAATCCATTCTGTGTTTGCGGCGATATGGATTGCTTCGCTGCGCTCGCAATGACGGTTAAGGCGTCAAGCCAGCCCCAAGGCCGCGACCGCGAGGTCGATGGCCTTGATGCCGATGAAGGGAACGATGATGCCGCCGAGGCCGTAGATCAGCAGGTTGCGGCGCAACAGCGCGCCTGCCCCGACCGCGCGATAGGCAACGCCTTTCAGCGCCAGCGGGATCAGCGCGATGATGATCAGCGCGTTGAAGATGATCGCTGAGAGGATCGCACTTTGCGGGCTGGCGAGGTGCATGATGTTGAGCACTTCGAGCTGCGGATAGAACGCCAGGAACATCGCCGGAATGATCGCAAAATACTTGGCGACGTCATTGGCGATCGAGAACGTGGTCAGCGCGCCCCGCGTCATCAGGAGCTGTTTGCCGATCTCGACCACCTCGATCAGCTTGGTCGGGTTGGAGTCGAGGTCGACCATATTGCCGGCCTCGCGCGCGGCCTGCGTGCCGGTGTTCATGGCGACGCCGACGTCAGCTTGGGCAAGGGCCGGCGCGTCGTTGGTGCCGTCGCCACACATCGCCACCAGCTTGCCCTTGGCCTGCTCGTCGCGGATCAGCTTCAGCTTGTCCTCAGGGGTTGCCTGCGCCAGGAAATCGTCGACGCCGGCTTCGGCGGCGATCGCAGCGGCCGTCATCGGATTATCGCCCGTGATCATCACGGTGCGGATGCCCATGCGGCGCAGTTCCGCAAAGCGCTCGCGAATCCCGCCCTTGACGATATCCTTGAGGTGGATGACGCCGAGCAGCTTGCCATCCTTGGCAACCGCCAGCGGCGTACCGCCGGCCTTGGAAATTTCGTCGGCAATAGCCTGGATTTCGCGTCCTGCTTCGGACATCGCGCCCACCTGCAGCGCACGAACCGCGTTGCCGGAGGCGACCGCCCGAATGCCGCCGCCATCGACGTAATTGAGAATCGCATCCACCGCGCCCTTGCGGACGGAGGAAGAGCCGGCATCGATACCGCTCATGCGCGTCTGCGCTGCGAACGGAATGAAGGTCGCGGCGAGCTCGTTCATGTCGCGGCCGCGAATGCCGTATTTCTCCTTCGCCAGCACGACGATCGAACGTCCCTCGGGCGTTTCGTCGGCCAGCGAGGCAAGCTGCGCAGCATCGGCCAATTCCTGTTCAGTCACTCCACGCACCGGACGGAACGCCGTCGCCTGCCGGTTGCCGAGCGTGATGGTACCGGTCTTGTCCAAGAGCAGCGTGTCGACATCGCCGGCGGCCTCAACGGCTCGGCCGGACATTGCGAGCACGTTGAAGCGCACTAGGCGATCCATGCCGGCGATACCGATCGCCGACAAGAGGGCACCGATGGTGGTCGGGATCAGCGTGACGAACAGCGCGACCAGCACCACCACCGAGATCGAGCCGCCGGCATAGGCCGCATAGCTCGGGATCGTCACCGTCGCGAACACGAAGATGATGGTGAGGCCCGCGAGCAGGATGTTGAGCGCGATCTCGTTCGGCGTTTTCTGCCGCTCGGCACCCTCCACCAGCTTGATCATGCGGTCGATGAAGGTCGAGCCTTGCGCTGCCGTGATGCGGACGCGGATCCAGTCGGACAACACCTGCGTGCCGCCGGTCACCGCCGAGCGGTCGCCACCGGATTCGCGGATCACGGGCGCGGATTCGCCTGTTATTGCGGCCTCGTTCACGGACGCCACGCCCTCGATCACTTCGCCGTCGGACGGGATATTGTCACCTGCCTCGACCAGGACGATATCGCCCACCTTCAGGCTGGTGCCGGACACCAGCCGATAGGATCGGTCGGAGCCTTCCAGCAGCTTGGCCTTGCTTTCGGTACGGGTCTTCTTCAGCGATTCCGCCTGTGCCTTGCCGCGGCCTTCGGCAACGGCCTCGGCGAAATTGGCGAACAGCACCGTGAACCACAGCCACAGGATGATCTGGAAGGTGAAGGCGAGCCCCTCTCCGCCCGTCACCAGATTGCGCAGGAAGATGACGGTGGTGAGCGCGGCAACGATCTCGACCACGAACATCACGGGATTCTTGATCATCAGCCGCGGATCGAGTTTTGCAAATGCCGCACGGATCGCGGGCACGACGATTTTCGGATCGAGCATCGCCGACGCCGTCGCTTTTTTCTGCAGTTTCATGGTTTCCATGGATGTTACTCCGAAAGATCAGAACAACGTGCTGGCGTTCATGGCGAGGTGCTCGACGATCGGGCCGAGCGCGAGCGCCGGGAAGAAGGTCAAGCCGCCGATGATCAGGATCACGCCGACGACGAGGCCGACGAACAGGCCACCGGTAGTCGGCAGCGTGCCGGCCGAAGGCGGAATCGATTTCTTGGAAGCGAGCGATCCCGCCAATGCCATCGCCGGAACGATCATGAAGAAGCGACCGACGAACATCGAGCTGGCGAGCGTGAGATTGTAGAAGAAGGTATTGCCGGTCAGGCCACCGAAGGCCGAACCGTTATTTCCGGTCGCCGAGGTGAAGGCATAGAGCACTTCGGTGAAACCGTGCGGCCCGGCATTGGCCATCGACGCCACTGCCGAGGGCAGCACCACGGCGACCGCCGTCCAGCCGAGATACATCAGCGGCAGGACCAGAATGGCGAGCATGGCCATCTTGACCTCGCGCGCCTCGATCTTCTTGCCGACATATTCCGGCGTTCGGCCAACCATCAGGCCTGCGACGAAGATCGCCAGCACGACGAACAGCAGCATGCCGTAGAGACCGGCGCCGACGCCGCCGACGATGATTTCGCCAAGCTGCATGTTGATCAACGGGATCATGCCGCCGAGCGCGGTAAAGCTGTCATGCATGGCGTTGACCGCACCGCACGACGCAGCGGTGGTGATGACCGCAAACAGCGAGGAGGCGACGATGCCGAAGCGGACCTCCTTGCCCTCCATGTTGCCGCCGGTCAGGCCGAGCGAGGCAAGCGTCGAGGTGCCGTTGGCTTCGGCCCAGTAAGTGACCGCAACGCCGGCGAGGAACAGCACGCCCATGACGGCCAGGATCGCCCAGCCCTGCCGTTCGTTGCCGACCATGCGGCCGAACACGTTGGTGAGCGCGGCGCCGAGCGCGAAGATCGAGATCATCTGCACGAAGTTCGACAGCGCGGTCGGATTCTCGAAGGGGTGCGCCGCATTGGCGTTGAAGAAGCCGCCACCATTGGTGCCGAGCATCTTGATCGCGACCTGCGAAGCGACGGGGCCGACCGCGATGGTTTGCTTGGCGCCTTCCAGCGTCGTCGCTTCGACATAATCGCCGAGCGTCTGCGGCATGCCCTGCCAGACCAGGAACAGCGTGTAGACGATACAGATCGGCAGCAGCACATAGAGGGTGCAGCGCGTCACATCGACCCAGAAATTGCCGATGGTGCGCATCGAGGATCGCGAGAAGCCGCGGATCAGCGCGACCGCTAGAGCAATGCCGGTTGCCGCCGACAGGAAGTTCTGATGTGTCAACCCCAGCATCTGCACCAGGTACGACAGCGTGCTTTCGCCGCCGTAGTTCTGCCAGTTGGTGTTGGTGATGAAGGAGATCGCGGTGTTGAACGAGAGGTCTTGCGCGACCGCGGATTGCCCTGCCGGGTTGAACGGCAACAGGGCCTGCAGCCGCATCAAACCATAGATGATCAGGAAGCCGCCGACATGAAACAGCAGCATCGAGACCGTATAGGTCAGCCAGTGCTGTTCGCGCTTCTCGTCGACGCCCGAGATCCAGTAAAGGCCGCGCTCCACGGGACGCAGCACCGGTGACAGGAAGGTGGCCTCGCCGTTGAACACGCGCGTCATGTACCAGCCGAGCGGTTTGACGAGCGCGACCACGATCGCGCAGTACAGGATAATTTGGAACCAGCCGATGACAGTCATTGTCCGAAACCCTTCAGGATCTTCTTGCGGGCAGCAGCAGATGCACGAGCGCGAGCAGGAGCGCCGATGTGACGACAAACGCCAGTATGACTTCCACCAGCGTGATCATGGCGCGCTCAGAATCGTTCCGGTCGCAGCAGCGCGTAGGTCAGGTAGAATAACAGGCCGAGCGAGACGAGGCCGGCAAGCGAGTAATCGAAGATCATGACCCGCTCCTCTAAAGCCGTTCACAGGCGTAGGCGTAACCGATGCCTGCCACGAAGAAACCGAAGCCGAGCGCCAGCATGAAAATGTCCATCATGGGATGTTCCTATGCGACGAGAGCCGGCCGAGCGAATGGCCAGCGTATTGGATGGCTGTGAGGTGCCACCGGACGCATAGGTTTTCGAGACGGGAGGAATAGCGACGTTATAGGAATCTCATAAAGATTTCCCCTTCCTTCTCCCCTTGTGTGGGAGAAGGGAAGAATCGCGTTTATCAAATCCCTATATCTTCGCCCCTCGCCTCCTCTCGTTTTCAAATGGCAATCTGGCCTATTTCCCCGGTGCGGCCATTGCAACAGCCGCGCCAAAAGAGAGATACGGCCATGTCAATTCTCCTCGAGCAAACCCTCCCCGCCACGCTCAGCGACCGGCTTCGCGATGCCTTTTGCGTCACGGCCGAATTCTTGTCTGACATCATCAGCGAAACCTGCCGGCGCTTTCCCTCCATGGAAGGAAACGCCAGAACCGCCCGCATCGAGCGGCTGATCCAGTCGCAAGCCTGGACCGACGCGGCGCTGGCGCTGATCGATCTGGAGCTGCCGCAATGGCAGATCCGTCGCATCGCCTATGACGATGGTGAATGGTACTGCGCCCTGTCGCAGCAGCGCGAACTGCTTGACTGGCTCGATCAGCCGGTCAAAGCTCGCCACGCCGACCTGGCGCTGGCGATCCTGAGCGCGTTCGTCGAGGCCCAGCGCGTCAGTGCGCCGGCGAGCCGGACCAGCGTGCCAAACGCGCCGCTGCACGCGGACAATTTCTACCAGCCGATCTACAGCGACAATTTCGCCTGAAGCGCGGCCCTCGTGCAACTTTGGTCGAACCTGCCGAGCTGGCTGCAATCGGGCCGGGTCCTGATCCGGTTTGGATTGCGGCTGCTTATCCTGATCGCTTTCGCCGGTTTCAGCAGTACCGCCTTGAATCAAAGCCTGCACGCGCTGTTCTGGATGGCCACCGTCCTCTGCGCCTTGATCGCCGGCCTCCGGCGCGAGCGGTTCCTCGACGACGATCTAAACCACTGGGACGAGATGGCCGCCTATGGCGCGCCATGCGCGCTCACCCAAGCCCTCGGCTGACCGTTCATCGAAAGCTATCGCGATCCTATGCGATCCTTATGAGATCGCCCGCGCACTCCGCTCGAATTCATATCCAGCCGCAAGGAAATTCAAAGGCGCTACCCGTCTTGCAAAGGAATACCAACGTGAAACTCGTCGAACCTCCATCGTGCACCTCCGCGTCAACCATCGTCTTCATCGGTCGCAACCGGCGTGGCCAGTGGGTCGCCCAGGAGCAGAACGGCCTCTATGGCGGCCTGTTCGTCAACCGCGCCCAGGCCCTGAAATACGCGCTGTTCGAGAACGGCCGTCAGCCGGAAACCATCATCGAACTGTCACGCGAGATCGAACTCGACATGCACGACAGCCATCGTCCCGCCAGCCGATCGGCCACCGGCAGTCCTACCGAGCTCGGCCGAGCCCTCTGATCTCCCATGATCTCGCTGGCAAATCCGGCAAGCTGGCTCGTCGGCTACATCGCCGATCTTCCAACCCCGTTCGACGAGGATGACGAACTCGATCTCGATGCGTTCGCGGCGTTGTGCGAACGCCGGATCGATGCCGGCGCCTCGACGATCGTCGTCGGCGAGACCGCCGGCGAGATGTCGACCTTGACGGCGGCGGAAATGCTCCGTCTCATTTGCTGCGCTGTCGAGACCGCGCAGGGCCGCGCCCGCATCATTGCGGGCGCCGGATCCAATTCAACCGATCGGGCGATCGAATTGACGATGCGCGCCGGCGCGGACGCCGTGCTGTCGGTGGTGCCCTACTACAACAAGCCGATGCAGGAGGGCATGGCCGCGCATTTCCGCGCCATCGCCGCCTCCACCGCGCTGCCGGTGATCCTGCACGACATTCCGGCGCGGACCGTCCGCGAACTGTCCGACGCGACGCTGCCGAGGCTCGCCGAGTCAGCGCAGTTCATCGGGTTACTGGACGGCTCCGGCAATATCGCGCGCCCTGCCCGCCTGCGGCCGCGGCTGCCGCCGCTCTTCCGTCTGTTGACCGGCGATGATGCCACTGCGTCGGCCTACATGGCCGCCGGCGGCCATGGCTGTGTATCGGCGGTAGCCAACATCGTTCCGGTATTGTGCCGGGCGCTCCACACAGAGATCAGGCAGGGTGCGCTTCAATCCGCGCTGCACTTGGCCGACCGACTGCAACCGATCGCCGAATTGCTGGCTGCCGATCATCCAGCCGCTCTGAAATGTGCGCTGGCGCTGATCGGCCTGATCCGGCCCGATACGCGCCTGCCGCTCGTGCCGTTGGACGCAACGGCCAAGTCTTTGCTCGAGGCCGCTATTGCCCGCCTTTCCGACGAAGACCTGGTCAGCCCTCGCGGTGCTTCGCCCGCCATGCCGGTCCAGGACCGCGCATGTAATGGGCCTCCGGGCGATAGGCCCTGATCGGCTCGTTGCCGAACCATGTCAGCAAGCGAGCCAGAGCGCGCAACAGCGCGGCCGATATGGATGAAGGTTGTCGCATGTCAGAAATCCCATTTTTCGCCGAGGTGCAGCGGCTGGCGCGGAAGCCGGTCACCATGCACATCTGCGTCGGGTTGGCGAGGAAGCGCGCGGTTCACGCGGGTCGCCGCGTGCAGCCGCAATTCGTTGCGCAGACGCCGGATCTTTGCAGCGGCGATTGCTCGGTGGATCGTCTTCAGTGTGGTCCGCAGGCAGCGGAGCACACGGCCGGCGGAGAGGCGCTAGCCGCACCATGCCACCGGTCGTGATGCGAATGGAAAAGAGTCATGTCCATACTCCCGATGTGGCGCGAGGTGTGCGCCTGATCGAACATGCGGAGATACGCATATGATTTCGAGAGGCGCGGCGATCCTTTCACATAGGTACGGCATAAAGATCGGCGCATGATCGAAAGGATTTGCGGGAACATCGTCGATCCGATCGCATTGACGACGGATTCCGTGGTGCTAGCCTGTTTTCGAAAACGCCGCCGCGAAGCACGGCTCGGCAACAATCATTTGGGGTGGAAGCCATGAACGTCGCATCGTCAGGCGTTGCGAAGACCGAGCCGGTCACCTCCGACGGCGTGGTCGCGGCCGGCGTCTATGTCGAAGGACGGCGCGTCGCCGATATCGCCATCGACGAAGCCTCGAGCTGGCGCAGCAAGCCCGACCATGTGGTCTGGATCGGCCTGCGCGAGCCTGATATGGCGGTGCTCAGCCGGGTGCAGCGGCAGTTCGAGTTGCATGACCTGGCGATCGAGGATGCCGACCATGCGCATCAGCGGCCGAAGATCGAGCAGTATGGCGACGCGCTGTTCATCGTGGCGCGGACCGCGCAGCTCGACGGCAACAGCATCGCATTCGGCGAGACGCATTTGTTCGTCGGCGAGGGATATATCGTCTCGGTGCGCCACGGCGCCTCGACGTCCTACAAGGCGGTTCGCGAGCGCTGCGAGAGTTGCCCGCGCGCGCTTGCCCGCGGCGAGGACTACATTCTCTATGCCATCCTCGATTTCATCGTCGACAATTACTCGCCTGTGATCGAGACCATCCAGGAAGAAGTCGAAGCGATGGAGGAACAGGTCCTCGCCAGCGCGATGACGCGGGCGCAGATCGAGCGGCTGTATATGCTGCGTCGCGACCTGCTGCGCCTGCGCAATGCGGTCGGCCCGCTGGTGGAGGTCTGCCGCCGGCTCGAGCACGACAATCTGCCGATGGTGCGGCCGGCGATGCGGCCGCTGTTCCGCGACGTCACCGATCATGTCCGCACCGTGCAGGAGCGAATCGATTCGCTTCGCGAGGTGCTGGCGTTTGCCTTCGAGGCGAGCCTGCTGGTCGGCCAGGCGCAGGAAACCGCGGTGTCCAAGAAGCTGGCGTCATGGCTCGCCATCATCGCGGTCCCCACCGCGATCGCCGGCATCTACGGCATGAACTTCAAACATATGCCGGAGCTGGAGTGGGAATACGGCTATTTCGGCGTGATTGGCACCATACTGCTCGTATGCGCAGGATTGTTCTGGCGCTTCCGCCGCGCCGGCTGGTTGTAGGCTGACGGGCCGAATGCCGTATTTTCCCGGGCGCAAACGGGTACCCACCTTGCTCAAGACGGTATAGAATACCGATGAGCCAACGATCCGGCAGACGGACGATCACCATGACTGCCATATCGGCGCCCCGAACCATCATCCCCATCATTGCCCTTGTTGCGGCCTGTGGCGTGGCAGCTGCCGCCACCGTCTTCTATCTCCGCCGCGAGGCGCCGGCTGATACCACCGCCGCAGCAAATGCGCCGGCAATCTCAGGGCCCGCATCGGACGGGCGAGGGCCGAGTCCAACCCCGCTGGCAACGGCGAAGGCGGAAGCCAACGCCGTCGTGGACGCGCTGATCGGAGCGCCACCATCGCCGGAGAACAGCGACGGCGTGCCGACCTTCGACGTTGCCCGCATCGAGCCATCGGGCGAAGCTGTTATCGCGGGTCGGGCGGCGCCAGGCGTGACGGTGGAGTTGCTGCGCAACGGCGAAGTGCATGATCGCGCGGTCGCGGACCAATCCGGGCAATTCGTCATGATCCCGCCGCGGCTTCCGTCCGGCACTTACGACCTGACGCTGCGCGCCAGACAGGCGGACGGCAAACTGATGATATCCAAGCAGCGCGTAACAACGGCGCTGGAGCCGAAATCGACCGAGCGGCCGATGGTGGCCCTGGTGACGCCGGACAAGCCCACGGTCGTGCTGTCGCAGCCGGCCGGGTCAAAGCCGGCGGACGGTACCGTGGTTGTGGAGGCCGTCGAGATCGAGCCGGGCGGCAAGTTCCATGTGAGCGGCCAGGCGCGCCCCGGTTCGGGCTTGCGGCTTTATCTCAACGACAGCTTCGTTACCTCGGTGACGGCCGGCGCGGATGGGCGTTTTGCGGTCACGATCAATGAAGGGGTCGCGCCGGGCAACTACCGTGTCAGGCTGGACGAAGCGTCGAGCTCCGGCTCGGTGCGGGCACGCGCCGAGGTGCCGTTCAACGTACCCGACACCGCGGTGACCGCATCCGTGTCGGGGCAGTCCAAGCGCGCGGACTCGGGCGCCCCGCAACAGCCGCAGCTTGCGGCCGCGGGCGGTGTCGTCTTGCCAGACGGCGGCTCGCCGTCCTCGACCGTGGTCGTGCCGAAGATCACGACCACCACGGTTTCCCGCGGCGACAGCCTCTGGCGTCTCAGCCAGCTCTCATACGGCGCGGGCACGCGCTATTCCGTGATTTACAAGGCGAACCGGGAACAGATCCGCAATCCCAACCTGATTTATCCCGGACAGATCTTTGTTCTTCCGGCGAAGTAAAACGCAGTCATGGGTCCCGAATAGCGCTTCGGGTATCCAGACTGCGCAACTTCCTGTCATTGCGAGTTCCCGTCATTGCGAGCGAAGCGAAGCAATCCATCCCTCCACGCATGAGGAGAGATGGATTGCTTCGTCGCTTCAGCGCAAAATTGCTTTGCAATTTTGTCGCNAGCGTTCCGAAGGACCGCCTACTCCGCTGCCGACTGCAGCGCCACCTTTTCCGCGCGCACGGCGCAGAACTTGAACTCGGGGATCTTGCCGAACGGATCGAGCGCGGGATTGGTCAGCAGGTTCGCCGCCGCCTCCGCGTAGCAGAACGGCATGAACACCATGTTTTCCGGCACGTCGCGGTCGGAGCGCACCTTGACCTCGACGGCGCCGCGGCGGGTCTCCAGGCGGATGAAATCGCCGGGCCAGACGCTGAGCTTGCGCATGTCCTTCGGCGACATGAACGCCACCGCCTCGGGCTCGATCTGGTCGAGCACCTGCGCACGCCGCGTCATCGAGCCAGTGTGCCAGTGCTCGAGCACGCGCCCCGTCGACAGCACCATCGGATATTCGGCGTCGGGCAGCTCATCCGGCGGGATCACTTTGGCGGGCACGATCTTGCCGCGGCCGCTCGCGGTCGGGAAGCCGGTTGTGAAGATGATCTCATTGCCGGGCTTGCCCGGATCATCCGCCGGATAGGTGACGGCTCCTTCGCGCACCAACCGTTCCCAACTGATGTTCTTGAGCGAGGGCATCAGCTGCGCCATCTCGGTGTAGACGTCGCCGGGACCCGAATAATTCCACGGCAGCCCCATGCGCTTGCCGATCTCCTGGATGATCCAGAGATCCTGCCGCGCGTCACCCGGCGGCTTGATCACCTGGCGCGCGAGCTGCACGCGGCGATCGGTGTTGGTGAACGAACCGTCCTTTTCCGCGAACGCGGAGGCCGGCAGGATGACGTCGGCGTGGAACGCGGTCTCGGTGACAAAGAGATCTTGCACCACGAGATGATCGAGCATGGCGAGCGCATGGCGCGCATGCTGGAGATCGGGGTCGGACATCGCGGGGTTCTCGCCCTCGATGTACATGCCCTTGATCTCGCCGGCGTGGATCGCATTCATGATCTCGACCACGGTGAGGCCGCGGACGGGATCGAGGTCCTGTTCCCAGAGCTTCTCGAAGTTGCCGCGCATGTCGTCGCGGCCGACGGGCTGGTAGTCGGGCAGGAACATCGGGATCAGGCCGGCGTCGGAGGCGCCCTGCACGTTGTTCTGACCTCGAAGCGGATGCAACCCGGTGCCGGGACGGCCGACCTGGCCGGTGATCAGGGCAAGCGCAATCAGGCAGCGCGCGTTATCGGTGCCGTGGACATGCTGGCTGATGCCCATGCCCCAGAAGATGATTGAGGACTTTGCGCGGGCGTAGGTTCTGGCGACCTCGCGCAGGGTCTCGGCATCGATGCCGCAGATCGGCGCCATCTTCTCCGGCGTGAACTCCTTGATCTTATCCTCGAGGTCCTGGAATCCCTCGGTGTAACCCGCAATGTACTGGTCGTCGGTCAGGCCTTCGGTGATGATCGTGTTGATCATCGCATTGAGCATGGCGACGTCGGAGCCCGGCTTGAACTGTAAATGCTTCGTCGCGTGACGCGACAGCGCCTGCCTGCGCGGGTCCAGCACGAAGAGTTTCGCGCCGTTCTTCGCCGCGTTCTTGATGTAGGTCGCGGCGACCGGATGGTTCACCGTCGGGTTGGCACCGATCACGATGATGACCTCGGCGTCCATTGCGGCTGCGAACGGCGCCGACACCGCGCCCGAACTCAAACCTTCGAACAGCGCGGCCACCGATGAGGCGTGGCACAGCCGCGTGCAGTGGTCGACATTGTTCGAGCCGAAGCCGGTGCGCACCAGCTTCTGGAACAGGTACGCCTCTTCGTTCGAGCCTTTGGCGGAGCCGAAGCCGGCGAGCGCCTTCACGCCCTTCTCGTCGCGAATTTTCACGAGGCCCTTGGCCGCGATATCCAGCGCCTCTTCCCACGACGCTTCGCGGAAATGCGTGAACGGATTGGCCGGATCGACCTGGTCGTTGGCGTCCTTCTTTGCGTTCGGCAGCCGCACCAGCGGCTTGGTCAGGCGATGCGGATGGTGGATGTAGTCGAAGCCGAAGCGGCCCTTGACGCAGAGGCGGTTGTGGTTGGCCGGGCCGTCGCGGCCTTCGGCATAGATGACCTTCTCGTCCTTGACCTGATAGGTGACCTGGCAGCCGACGCCACAGAACGGGCAGAGCGAATCCACCTTCTTGTCCGCATAGGTGACGCGGGTCTGCTTCTCATCCAGCATCACCGACGGCATCAGCGCGCCGGTCGGGCACGCCTGCACGCATTCGCCGCAGGCCACGCAGGTCGATTCACCCATGGGATCGTCGAAGTCGAACACGATCTTGGCGCCGGCATTGCGATAGGCCATGCCGATGACGTCATTGACCTGCACCTCGCGGCAGGCGCGCACGCACAGGCCGCACTGGATGCAGGCGTCGAGATTGACGCTCATCGCGGGATGGCTGGTGTCGCTCTGCCACCGCTCGGCCGCCGGGAACCGGCTCTCGGTGACCTCGACCTTTTCGGCCCAATGCCAGAATTTCGAATCGGGATCGTGCGAGGTCTCGCGCGCCGGCTGGTCGGCGACCAAAAGCTCCATCACCATCTTCTGCGCCGCGACCGCACGCGCGCTCTCGGTCTTCACCTTCATGCCGACGCTCGGCGTGCGCTTGCAGGAGGCGGCCAGCACGCGCTCGCCCTCGATCTCGACCATGCAGGCGCGACAGTTGCCGTCGGGCCGGTAGTCGGGCTCCGGCGAATAGCAGAGATGCGGGATCTCCTTCTGGTGGCGTTTTGCCACTTGCCAGATGGTCTCGCCCGCGTTGGCCTCGACTTGCTTGCCGTCGAGTTCGAATTGAATCTTCGTCATTCCGCGGCCTCTCTCGGCACGAATTCTTCCGGAAAATATTTAATCACTGAGGTCAGCGGATTCGAGGCCGCCTGCCCTAACCCGCAGATCGAGGCATCGCGCATCGCCTGGCTCAACTGGTCGAGCAATTCGCGGTCCCAGACCGGACGCTGCATCAACTGCGCCGCCTTCTGGGTGCCGACCCGGCACGGCGTGCACTGGCCGCAGCTTTCATCCTCGAAGAATTTCATCAGGTTCAGCGCCGCATCCTTCACGCTGTCCTGCTCGGACATGATGATCACGGCGGCGGAACCGATGAAGCAGCCGTATTTTTCCAGCGTGCCGAAATCGAGCGGGATATTGTCCATCGAGGCCGGCAGGATGCCGCCTGACGCGCCGCCCGGCAGATAGGCATGGAACGTGTGGCCATCGGCCATGCCGCCGCAGAATTCGTCGATCAGTTCACGCACCGTCAGGCCCGCAGGCGCAAGCTTCACGCCCGGATTCTTGACGCGGCCGGAAACCGAATAGCTGCGAAGCCCGTGGCGGCCGTTGCGGCCGTACGAATTCCACCACGACGGCCCCTTCTCGACGATGTCACGCACCCAGAACAACGTCTCGATATTGTTGATCAGCGTCGGCAGGCCGAACAGCCCGACCTGGAACGGGTATGGCGGCTTGTGCCGCGGCAGGCCGCGCTTGCCTTCGATGCTTTCCAGCAGCGAGGATTCCTCGCCGCAGATATAGGCGCCGGCGCCACGACGGACGTGGATCGTCGGGCCGCCGGGCGGCAGCTTGGCGAGTTCGAGGGGAAGCACCTTGAGCGCCGCCGGATATTCGTCGCGCAGATAGATATAGACATCCGTCGCATCGACGATGTGCGCGCCGATCAGCGTGCCCTCGATGAATCGATGCACGTCACGAAGCAGATAGAAGCGATCCTTGAAGGTACCGGGTTCACCCTCGTCGCCGTTCACCGCCATCAGCCGCGGCCCGGGCTCGCCGAGCACCGCACGCCATTTGCGCCCGGTCGGGAAGCCGGCGCCGCCGAGGCCGCGCAGGCTGGAATCGTCGAGCGCCTTGAGGATATCCTCCTTGCTGACGCGGCCGGCGCGCAGATCGCCCAACAGCTTGTAGCCGCCGTCCTTCACATAGCTGTCGTAGTCGACGTAGGGCGGAATTTCGGGATGAACCTCGCCGCGCGCCGCGGTCGCCAGCACTTCGGGCGCGGTCGCCTTGAAAACGTAGTGATGGCCGACCTCGGCCACCGGCGCCACATCGCACAGTCCGACACAGGGCGCCCGCACCACGCGCACCTCCGGCCCGGCGCCACGCTGCAATTCCTGCAGCAGCTGCTCAGCACCCATCATGGCGCAAGTCAGGGAATCGCAGACCCGAATGGTCAGCGGCGCAATATCCGGCTCGCCCTCCTTCACCACGTCGAAATGCGCGTAGAAGGTCGCGGTCTCGAACACTTCCGCAAAGGACAACTTCATCTCGTCGGCCAGGGCTGCGAGATGCGCGGCCGAGATCTGGTGATACTTGTCCTGGATCAGGTGCAGATGCTCGATCAGAAGATCGCGCCGCCGCGGCCGGTCGCCGAGCAGGAGTTCGATTTCGTGCGCTGCGGTCGGATCGACCTGACGGCCCTTCGGGGTCGCCTTGGCCCGCTTCCGTCCCGCGCCGGGGTGGTCGAACGCGCGGACTTTCTGCACGTCATGTACGTCGTGATCCATCGAAAGGTCTCGTTGCCTGAGAGTCTGGAATAACTCTAATCCGTGGCATGCCAGATGCCAAGAGATTTATCAGATATTTAGGACGGGTTGGTCGCGAGCTTCCGAACTAACCGAGTTCGAGGCGGATCCACATAGGATCTGCCTATCCCGACGCGCGGATGAGAACGCGAATCGGTCCGGAGATCAATAAAGCCATCCTATGCTGCGATTGCGAAGGCGCATCGATCCGGGTTCCCTCGTCGATCGATCTGAATTCGCCGCTGCAAGTATGGAAATGGCGTCGCGGGAGGCCCGTCCCGCGACGCCATGAAAGATCAGAGGATCTTGACGGCGCTTTCCAGCGTCTTCCACACGCCCCAGGCCAGGGGAATGCCGACGAAGGCCCAGAACAGCGCAGCCTTGGCGTCGAGCCCGCCGAAGCCGATGCCATAGGAGCCTGACGGCCCCGAAGCCCCGGCATTCGCCGTCGCCGCCTGCAGCTTGGCGACCTCGGCATCGCTCATGTGCCACTTCGCATCGACCGGCTTGATCAGGTAGTTGCAGATCAGGCCCGCGATCAGCATGGCGCACAGGATGTACATCGTGGTGTTGTAGAGCTGGTCGCGCGGCACGCCGGCGGCCAACTGGAATTCGCGGATGTAGTTCACGACCACGGGGCCGATGATGCCCGCCGTCGACCACGCCGTCAGCAGCCGGCCATGGATGGCGCCGACGAACTGGGTGCCGAACATGTCGGCGAGATAGGCCGGCACGGTCGCGAAGCCGCCGCCATACATCGACAGGATGATGCCGAAGCCGAGCACGAACAGCAGCTTTGAGCCCATCGCCGCGAATGTCGGCGCCAGCGCGTAGAGCGCGATGCCGAGGATGAAGAACGTGTAATAGGTGTTCTTGCGGCCGATCTTGTCCGACAGCGAGGCCCAGAAGAAACGGCCGCCGATGTTGAACAGCGAGAGCAGTCCGGCGAAGCCGGCTGCGATGCCCGCAATCGTCGCCTTCTGCGTTGCGTCGAGTTGGTTGAAGCCGACGTCAGGCAATCCGATCAGCTTGCCGGCGAAGATTTCCTGCAGCATCGGCGAGGCCATGCCGATCACACCGATGCCCGCCGACACGTTGAGACAGAGCACCCACCAGATCAGCCAGAACTGCGGCGTCTTGTGCGCGTCCTTCAGATGAACGTGGCTCTGCGAGATCATCGCATTGGCCTTTGCCGGCGGGGTCCAGCCTTCGGGCCGCCAGCCTGCCGGCGGAATGCGATAGCGGAACGCGCCGATCATCATGAACACGAAGTAGATCACGCCCATCGCGACGAAGGTTTCCCAGACGCCGACCGAGGTCGGGGTCTTGAAATAGTTCATCAGCAGATTGGCCAGCGGCGCGCCGATCATGGCGCCGCCGCCGAAGCCCATGATCGCCATGCCGGTCGCCATGCCGCGCCGGTCGGGGAACCATTTCACCAGCGTCGACACCGGCGAGATGTAGCCGAGGCCGAGACCGACACCGCCGATCACGCCCGAGCCGAGCCACAATAACCAGAGCTGATGCGTATAGACGCCGATCGCACCAAGGAAGAGCCCGCCGCACCAGCACATCGCCGAGACGAAGCCGGCCTTGCGGGGCCCGACGCGCTCGAGCCAGCCGCCCCACACCGCCGCGGCAATGCCGAGCAGCACGAAGAACAGCGTGTACATCCAGCCCATGCTGGCGACCTTCCAGTCGCAGGTGGTGGTGAAGAGTTCCTGCACCAGCGTCATGTCGGCGCACGCCTTCGGCGCGCTCAGCCCGATCGCGCGCGACAGCGGCAGCCAGAACACGCTGAACCCATAGGCCATGCCTATGCAGAGATGAATGCAGAGCGCGGCCGGCGGCACCAGCCAGCGATTGAAGCCGGCTGTCGCGATCGTTCGTTCCTTGTCAAGGAATCCCGTTCCTGCACCGGGGATGCTCCCGGCGCTACTGATTGTTGTCATCGCTATTTTCCCCTGCAGCCCGCGCTTGAGCGAGGCTTTGTTTTACCGTCTTCGATTCGTCATCTTCAGCCATGCAGTGGAACAGCCCCACCCTGCTGTTCCATGCGATTTTCGGAACGCGCGAAACCCACTCGCGCATCCGGGAACTTCCACCCTGATGTTTTGATTATGCTCGCAGCAATGCCGGCCAATTGAGGTGAGATTTTGCCGGCATGATTGCGGGGCAACAGCTCATTCGATGCGCACCGCTCGTCGTCGCCCTCCCTTTCAATTTGTTGAAAAGGGGTGAGCAATCCATGTGCCAAATCGCACGATGCCGGAAATCAATGACTTGCGGGTGACCGCTCTTCCGCTCAAGACAAAATGTCCGGACTGGCCGGACAAAATGTCCGAACAGTCAGGATCAGTCGGCCTCCGGAAGCCAGGCGCGGAATGTGCTCCCGCGGCCGACCTCGCTCTCCACCGTAATCTGGCCACGCTGGCGCTTGATCAGTGTCTGACTGATGGAGAGACCAAGGCCGGTGCCCTCGCGGCGTTTCGACGTGAAGAAGGGATCGAACACCTTCTCCATGATATCCGCACTCATGCCGATGCCGGTGTCGGCCACTTCGATCGCAATGCCCGGGTTCCCATCGCGATCGGCGTCGAAAGAGCGGAGCGTCAGCGTGCCGCCATCCGGCATGGCGTGGATGGCGTTGACGATCAGGTTGATCACGACCTGCTGCAGCTCGGTGCGGTTCATCAGGACCAGGCGGCTCGCCCGATCTTCCCGCACAACATTGATTTCGGTCTTGTTCAGGAGATGCTGGACCAGCGGCAGGCAATCCAGCACCACGCTCCCCGGCGCATGGCGCTCGACATAGCCGGCATATTCCTCCGGCCGGGCGAATTGCAGAAGTTTCATGACGATCTGGCTGATGCGGTGGATCTGCTCATCCAGCAGCCGGAACTCGACCTTGGCCTTGTCGACATCGGCGCCGATCACGCTGCGGATGACGTCGAGATTGCCTTGCATCACCGCGATGGGGTTATTGATCTCGTGCGCCACGCCCGCGGTGATCTCGCCGATGGCGGCGAGTTTTTCGGACATGATGAGCTGCTTGGTGGTCGCCTCGAGCTTCGTATTGGCGAGTTCGAGATCGCGGGTTCGCTCACGCACCCGCGTATTCAGCTCCTCATTCCACTCCCGCAACTGGCGATCGCGCTCCTGGATCTGGTCGAGCAGCGTATCCAGGTGAACCGCCACTCGGCCGATCTCGTCGCCTGACGCCGGCAGCTTGGTGCGCGCGGAGAGATTGCCGCTCTCCACCTCGCCGATGGTCGCGGTGACCCGTTCCAGCGGCATGAAGATCGACTGCGCCCAGCGCAGGAAGATCGGCACCGTTGCCGCCGTGATCACGATGAAAGCGAGTGCGATGATCAGCAGCGTCTCGAACTTCGCGTCGTTGAACGGCTTCTGCAGGAAGCCGACATAGAGCATGCCGACGCGCTTGCCGTAGGTGTCGACCAGCGGCTCGTAGGCCGAAATGTACCAGTCGTTGACGACGAAGGCGCTGTCCAGCCAGGTACGCCCTTCCCCCAGCACCGCGGAGCGGACTGCAGCCGACACCCGTGTCCCCAGCGCGCGCCGTCCCTCGAACAATCGGACATTGGTCGATATTCGCACGTCGTCGAGAAACAGCGTCGCCGTGCCCTGGCTGCCCTCGGGCAGGCTCGCCTCGCGATAGACGAGGTCGTTGATCGTATCGATGAATTCGAGATTCTGGTTCAGCACAATCCCGCCGACCAGCGCGGCCGGTCCTCCTCCGGGCGCCGTTGCGCGGGCAGCAGCATGCACCACCATGCCGCTCGTTTCCGTACTGCGATCGGTCGGCACCGCGTTCGGCGTCGGCACCAGATCGAGACGCGCGCGCTCGGCGAGCGCCGGCGAGATCGCCGCAAGTTCGTCGTTGGTGAAGATGTCGATACCCGTCGACGTGGCCTCGCCCGACAATGCCGCAGTGATGATCGGCCAGTCGGCCCTTGGCACGCCCTTGAGTGGAGCAGACGAGGCGACGACCTTTCCCGCCGCGTCGACCAAATAGAGAAAGTCGAGGCCGATCTCCTTGCGGGACTGTTCGAGCAGATCCACCACGGCGGCGAGGGTTTCACGCTCTTCCACCTCGCGGAAGCGGAACGAGAGGCTGAGTCCGCGGATCTGAACACCGGTTTTTTCCAGAATGCGGGCCAGATATTGGTGAGCGATGGTGAGATCGCCGTTCACCTTCGAAATCAGCGTGGCGTCGAAGCGCGCGTTCCAGCGATAGATGGCAACGCCGAGCAGAAGCGGCAGGATGACCAGCATCGGCAGCAGTGCGATGGCAAGCAGCCGGAAGCGGACGGATTGCCCGCGCACCGGCGCATCGAAGCTGCCTGCCGGGTCAGCCATTCCATAACGCAAGTTTGCGATCGATGGTCTTGCGCGAAATCCCGAGCCGCCGCGCGGCTTCCTCGCGGCTACCACCGGTTTCCTTCAGCACCGAAATAATGTGCCGGCGCTCCAGATCCGCGAGACTGTCGGCGCTGGCGGCCTGCCCGTCATTGCGCGGCGCTCCGGCGAAATCGTCCGGGAACGCGCCGAGGATCAAGGTGCGCTCGATCAGATTGCGCAGCTCCCGCACATTGCCCGGCCAGTCGTAACTCGCCAGTGCGGCGCGCACCGAGCTATCGATCGGAACCGGCGGCATGCCGAGTTGCGCCGATAGCTTGCTCATGAAGATCGCCGCGAGCTCCTGCACGTCGTCGTCGCGATCTTTCAACAGTGGCAGATGAATCTGCATGACGTTGAGGCGGTAATAGAGATCGGCGCGGAAGCGCCCCTTCTCTACTTCCTTCTGCAGATCGGCATTGGTCGCAAAGATGAAGCGCAGATCGACCGGCACTTCACGCTCGGAGCCGACGGGCCGGACGCGGCGGTCCTCCAGCACGCGGAGCAGCTTGCTCTGCATCGGCAGCGGCAATTCGCCGATCTCATCGAGGAACAGCGTGCCACCATGGGCATAGAGAAACAGGCCTTCGCGGCCGCTGTCGGCGCCGGTGAAGGCGCCCTTGATGTGGCCGAACAGCTCGCCCTCGATCATTTCGGGGGGAATCGCGGCGCAGTTCACCGGCACGAACGGCTTGTCGGCGCGGTCGGACAGCGAATGTATCGAGCGCGCGGCGACTTCCTTGCCGGTGCCGGATTCGCCGGTGAGCAGGATCGATGTCGGCAGGCGGGCGACGCGGGCGATGGTTTCCCGCACGCTGCGCGCCGCCGGCGACTCCCCGATCAGGTTGTCACGCAGGAAGGTGCGGTCGGATGAAGCGCGCAATGCATACCTCAAGACATAGTTCTCGCGCTGCAGCCGGACCCGGTCGAGACAGCGCGCTACGGCATTCAAGATCTGGTTCGAGCGGAACGGCTTCAGCACGAAATCGACCGCGCCGGCGCGGAGCGCCTGGATCGCGGTATCGAGATCGGCATAGGCGGTGATCAGGATGGCGTCGGCGAAGAAGCCGACGGCCCGCTGCTCCGCCAGCCAGTCGACGCCGTTCTTGCCCGGCATGATGTTGTCGAGAATGACGACGTCGAACCGGCTCTTGTCGAGCTTGCGCGAAGCTTCGTCAGTGTCGGCGGCCTCTTCCACGTGCTTGCAGCGCGGACCCAGCGTGCGCACCAGAAAATTGCGCATCCCGGGCTCGTCATCCACGATCAAGATCGAGGCCTGCGCCAGCGCACTGAACTCGGGACCGCCGGCCGATTTGCCTGACTTGGCCGCAGTTTCACTGGCCGCCGCAGGGGATATCGCGGCGCTCGCCTTCGATGTCGGGAGGTTCATGCCCGGATTTGTAGGTCCGATTGACGCACCCGGCAATCGTACGTTCTAATGACCTCGCCCAATTGGCATGAGGGGCGCGGGCCCCCTCAACGGCTCAGACATTCGGCTTTTCTATCGGCCCATTTGCTTTTTCTATCAGAAAAACGATGCGGCCCTGGCTGCGCTCGGTGATTTCGACCTTGTCGCCGGTCTCGCGAATGAGGTTCGGGATATCGATCACCGACAGCGGGTCGGTGCAAAGCACTTCCAGCCGGTCGCCGGGCGGCAGCGTCTTCAGCGCCCTGCGCGTCTTCAATGCCGGCAGCGGGCATTTCAGGCCGGCGAGATCGAGTTTTGTCGTCGTCATGCGCCGACCATGGCGAAGGGGAACCGCATCGTCAACGGACCTCAGTTGATCAGGCTTGCATAGGACAGGAACCCGACCGTCTGGCCGGGCGTGACCTGCGTGACGTCTTCGCCGAGTTCGACCAGGCCATCGGTGTCCGCCAGCGACGACAACAGGCCCGCACCCTCGCGCGGAAACTTTTCCGCTTCAAGCACGCCATCGGAGGCCTTGCGCAAGCTGACGCGGACATATTCACGACGCGAAATCTTCTTCTTGTAGCTGAAGGCGGCGCGAACCGGCATCGGCAGCAGCGCCTCCGGCCGCGCACCCGACAGCGCCAGAATGGTCGGCCGCACCACGTGAACGAAGGTGACAAAACTCGCCACCGGATTGCCGGGCAATCCGATGAAGGGGGTGCCGTTGATGATGCCCATCGCGACGGGCCGTCCCGGCTTGATCGCCATCCGCCACAGCACCAGCCGGCCGACGCTTTCGACGCTTGCCTTGACGTGATCCTCCTCGCCGGTCGAAACGCCGCCAGTGGTGAGGATCAGATCATGGCTGCCGGCGACCTCCTGCAGCGCGCGCGCCAGCGAGTCGCGATCATCCCTGATGATGCCGAGATCGCTGACCTCGCAGCCGAGCCGCGACAACATCGCCATCAGCATGAAGCGGTTGGAATCGAACAATTGCGACGCGGCGCGCGCTTCGCCGGGCGAAGCGATCTCGTTGCCGGTGGAGAACACGGCGATGCGCAGGCGCCTGACAACCTCGAGTTCGGTCAGGCCGAACGCCGCCGCAAGCGCGATATCCTGTGGCCGCAGCCGCTGGCCGGCCTGCAGCGCCGCAATGCCCCTGGCGATGTCCTCGCCCGCGGGACGCACATTGGCGCCGGCCTTGAGGCCCGCAGGGAGAACGACCTTGTCGCCGTCGACGCGCACGTCCTCCTGCATGAACACGGTGTCAGCGCCTTCGGGCATCGGCGCGCCTGTGAAGATGCGCGTCGCATGCCCCGGCTTGAGCGGCGCGGATGCAGCGCCTCCGGCCTGAACGCGGCCGGTGACCGGAAATACCTGCTCTTCCTGCTGCGGCAAATCGCGGCTCGAAACCGCATAACCATCGACGGCAGAGTTGGTGAAAGGCGGCAGCGGCAGCGGCGCCAGAATTTCATGCGCAAGAATGCGGCCGTCGGCGCGGGCGAGCGCGACCGTCTCGACATCCACCACCGGCGTCACGCGCGTGGCAATGAGGCCCACGGCGTCATCGACCGACATCATCGGGCCGCCGAAGGCAAAGCAATCGTCGGACAATTGCGCCATGTGCCTGATCAGCCCTCAGCTTCGCATTTGGCCAGCACGTCTTCGAGCGATATCGCGGACCGCAACATCATCGCCGCCACGGCCTCGATATCGTCGAGATGGGCAGTGGGCAGCTTGGTTTCAACCGCCGTATCGGTCGCGATGCCGACAATGCCGGGATCGTCGGGGAACAGCAGCGGCTTCTCATTCGCGGCGCGATGGACCTCGATCTTGCGATGCGGCTCGCGCTTGAAGCCTTCGACGACGACGAGATCGACCGCCGACATCTTCGCCAATAGTTCCGGCAATCGCGGCTCATGCGCGCCGCGCAGCTCATGCATCAGCGCCCAGCGCCGGCCGGACGACACCAAAACTTCGGCCGCGCCGGCCTCACGGTGGCGCCAGGAATCCTTGCCCGGCACGTCGACATCGAAGGCATGATGGGCGTGCTTGATGACGGAGACGCGCAGCCCCTGTTTTGAAAATTGCGGAATCGCCCGCGTCAGCAAGGTGGTCTTGCCGGCGCCGCTCCATCCCGCGAGGCCTATCACTTTCATAACGTTCTCCGGCGACAACAGTACCCGTCAAGCCCGGGCAAAAGCGCGAAGCGCGTTTTCACCCTGCAAGTCCCTGGCATCCACGTCCTGACGCTATCGCCGAAAGAAGGACGTGGATGGCCGGGACAAGCCCGGCCATGACGGGTAGACCGTGACTTGTTAACTCCGGTCCTTATATCAGCCCAGAGGCAAAGTCATGCTAACCTACGTCCTATGATGAAGATGGAAAAAGCCCCTGCCCCCTTGATCGTGCCGAATCCCGAGGATCCGCGGCTGACGGAGCGTGTTGCCGGGACCGACCAGACGGGGGCTGCGGTCGAAATTCGGGTGCCGGTGGAGCGGCCGCTGACGCTGTATTTGAACGCGCAGGAGATCGTCACCATGATGACGATCGGCGATTATCCGGAGTATCTCGCGCTCGGCTACCTCCTGAACCAGAATATGCTGAAATACGACGACGTCGTCACCGAGGTCGAATATCACGACGACCTCCAGGTGGTCGTCGTGCGCACCGAGCATCACACCAATTTCGAGGCCAAGCTGAAAAAGCGCACGCAGACGTCAGGCTGCGCGCAGGGCACCGCATTCGGCGATCTCCTCGAAGCGGTGGAAAGCGTCGCACTACCGAAGGCCGAACTGCGCACCTCCTGGCTCTACGAGATGACGCGTACGATCAACACCATGCCCTCGCTCTATCTGGAGGCCGGCGCGATCCATGGCTGCGTGCTGTGCAAGGAAGGCACCCCGGTCTGCTACACCGAGGATGTCGGCCGCCACAACGCCGTCGACAAGATCGCCGGCTGGATCTATCGCCACGGCGTCGATCCCGCCGACAAGATTCTTTACACCACCGGCCGCCTGACCTCCGAGATGGTGATCAAGACGGTGCGGATGGGCATTCCCATTCTGGTCTCGCGCTCCGGCTTCACGGCGTGGGGTGTCGAGCTGGCTCGGCAGGTCGGGCTGACATTGGTCGGCCGCACGCGCGGAAAGCGCTTCATCGCATTGTCGGGACAGGAGCGGATCGTGTTCGACCAGAACCTCGACTATGTCGTGGAGGAATCCGCGCGACACAAGCGTAAGGGCGAGGAG
This sequence comes from Bradyrhizobium lablabi, assembly GCF_001440475.1. Classification (GTDB taxonomy): domain Bacteria; phylum Pseudomonadota; class Alphaproteobacteria; order Rhizobiales; family Xanthobacteraceae; genus Bradyrhizobium; species Bradyrhizobium lablabi. The sequence goes on from NZ_LLYB01000041.1 coordinate 55,214, forward strand.
CGTGACGACTAGAATTCCCGGCGTACTTTTAGCAGGCGGGCTAGCACGGCGGATGGGCGGCGGCGACAAGCCGATGCGCACCATCGCCGGCCGCACCATCCTCGATCGCGTCATCACGCGGCTTGCGCCGCAATGCGACGGGTTGATCCTCAATGCCAACGGCGATCCCGCTCGCTTTGCTGCGTTCGGGCTACCGGTGATCGCCGACGGCGTCGCCGATTTCCCCGGCCCGCTCGCCGGCATCCTGGCTGCTCTTGACTGGATGGCGGCGAACCGGCCTGAGGTGGCGCTGGTGCTGAGCGCGGCGGCGGACTGTCCGTTCCTGCCGCGCGATCTGGCCTCGCGCCTGCATCAGGCGCTGATTGATGAAAATGCTCAGCTCGCGGTCGCCGCTTCCGGCGGGCAGTCGCATCCAGTCATCGGATTATGGAGCGTCGCCTTGCGCGACGAGCTGCGCCATGCGCTTGTCGTCGAGGACATCAGGAAGATCGATCGCTGGACCGCGCGCTACAAGCTCGCCACCGTATCCTGGCCGACCGAGCCACTCGATCCCTTCTTCAATGCAAACACGGTGGATGATATCGCGGAAGCCGACCGGCTGGCGGCGCTGGACGCAGCCCCGAAGGCCTGAACTTCGCGGGCTGGAATAACCGGGAAAAATTCCGTCAGGGCGCCAACCAGATCACCGCGAATGCGATCAGGCCGCACAAGCCCCACGCCGTGGCTAATCTAGGCAACCGATCGATGGCGACGAGGAACCACGCCGGCAGGAAGAATATTCCGAAGATCGCGCCAAGTAGAAGGACAGCTATCAGATGAAAACCGCCGTCGCTGCCAGGGGGCGGGTAGAGCGCTTGGAACGTATAGATCCAGAACGCTGTGCCGGCAGCAGCGACGAAGGCCGCGATCTTGCGGAAACTCAGGCGGTCGAACAGCGTCATGGAATCAATCCGCGCGATCGACCGCATCGCCTGACGCCGTGTCGCGCTCCTTTCGACCCGCTTGGTCGCGGCCGGTACCCGTGCGGTTCACTCAGTACGACGTGCGGCGCGTCACGGCCGGCGGGAACGGCACCTTGCCGGACTGAACCCGATCACGGACGGTTGCGACTACCGTCCATGTTCCGCAGGCTCGAGAGTTGCCGATGCGCGAGATCGTATGGGGTCTTCTGGCCTTTTTCGTCAGGGCGATCGATTTCGTCCTGGATATCGTGCTCTTTGCTTCACGGCTGCGTGAGCTTGCCAGAATCTGGACGGGTGGCGACAAGATGATCGAGATGCCGGCGACGGTAAAAATCCTGACGCCGGCGGCACAGCGCGCACTCGCCGAGGCCGAACGGCGTAACCACTTCCTTTGCCTGCCTCGCAGGTAGCGCCGGGCTTCATGTATTGACGAAATCGGTCGTGATTTCAGATTCCGATTAAATACGATTTAATGTACTTGCCGATAAAGTAGCCACGGCGATTTAACGCGAGGCCGTGGCAATGTTCGGACGCAGGACAACTTTCGGCACGAACCAGCAAAGCTTTGCCGAATTCAAGGAGACGATGCGCCCCACACCGGACGCGGATGGTGTGACCCGCGTTTTCCCCAAAGAGCTCTGGGACGATCCGAAGATCGGAAATTTTCTGCGCGAAGTCGGCTTTGCCTCTGATGATGCGCGCAACATCCTGCCGACGGCAGATGACTATATCGCTCTCTTCGCCGCGGCCAAGAAACGGCTGGATGAACGCACCGAGGCCTTCAACCGCGACATGACCGCGCGCTACGGCTATTGCCGTGCCGTGCCCTTTCTGGTCATCGACCATACCATCTGGGACGGCGAGCATGGTGCGTTTCTCTATGCCCAGATGAACCTCATCGGGTACGACGACTGGAACGTACTCATGCTGGCCGCGGATGTCCGCACCAAGATGGCCTGTGAATTGGCAGGCCATCCCGGCACGGTGCCGGCGGTTACGGAAGTCATGACCAAGCGCGTGATCGAATGGAGACGTCGCCATGATGCCGCGCTGGAAGCATTCGGAGTTACCGCGACGGGCGGCCGCGGCATCACGCGCGAGCAATACGAGGCAGAACAGGACGCCTTGCGCCGGGAGATTGTCGACAATGTCGGCTGGATGAAGCCACGGATCATCAGCGAGCTGCTGCGCGTTCAGGCCTAAAGAGAAACTTACGCCGCCAGCGGCACCGTCCAGGCGTCATAGCCATACACCCAGTCGGTATCGGTCTTGCCGCTCAGCCAGGTATTGGCGCGCGAGGTCGCCTGGATACGTTCCGTCCGCGCCTTGCGGGTCGCCTCGAAGCGGCGAAACGCATTCGCGACACCGTTACGATCGACACCATCGAGACACCGCGAGAGAACGGCGGCGTCCTCGATCGCCATCGCCGCGCCCTGTGCCATGTAGGGCGTCATCGGATGGCAGGCATCGCCGAGCAGCGTGACGTTGCGATCCGTCCATCGCTCCAGCGAATGGCGATCGACGATCGCCCATTTGTGCACGTCTGGACATGCCGCCAGCACCTTCTCGACCTGGCTATGGAATCCGACAAAGGCCTTCCGCAATTCGACGACATCGCCCTTCGCCGACCATGACTCGATCCGGAACTCCGGCTCCGGCTGGCTGGTAACGAGATAGATCTCGCTGCGGTCCGGCTTGACGTAGTAGATGACGATGTGACGGTCCTCGCCCCACCATTTGGTGCAGTCGTCGATTTTTGCTCCTCCCAGCAGCGCGGCGGGATAGGTCGTGCGATAGGCGATGCGCCCGGTAAAGCTGACCGGCGACGCTCCGAACAGAATGTCCCTTACCAGCGAATGAATGCCGTCGGCCCCGATCACGGCGTCGGCCGTCGCGGTTGCACCATTGGCGAAGGCGAGCCGGACGCCCTCGCCGGTCTCATCAAGGCCAACCAGCTTGTGATTGAGCTTGACGCAATGATCGGGGACGGCGCTGGCGAGCGCGGCATGCAGATCGCCGCGATGTGTCAGGAGATAGGGCGTACCAAATTTCTGTTCGGCGCTCTCGCCAAAAATCATGTCGAACTTGACGTCGCCGGTGCGCCAGTCACGGTTGTTCCAGGAGCGCGGATAGAAGGATTGCGCGCGCAGCCGTGCTTCGAGCCCGAGCCCGCGCAGCACCTTCATGGCGTTGCAGCCGATCTGGATGCCGGCCCCGATCCGCGCGAACTGCGTCGCCTGCTCGTAGACGGTAACCTCGACGCCTACGCGCCGCAGCGCCGCGGCGGTCGCGAGCCCGCCCATGCCGGCGCCAACAATCGCAATCGAAAGCGGTGTTGCCATTTCCCATCCCTGCCCCGAGCCGCTTCTTCTGGCGGCTTCTTACACTTCGCGAGCGCATCAAGCCGGCCGGAAGCCCGCCTGCTGCAGCGCCGCGCGGCCCGCCTCCGACGCCAGCGCGTCGAGAAACGCCTGCACCGCCGGCCGCTGCTTGCGCGCCGTCACCAGCGCGAAGTCATAATGCTCTTCGGCAAAGGGAATGAAACCCAGGTTTGATGCATGCGCGACCGGCGCAATGGTCATGCCCCAATCGGCGCGGTGCTGCGCAACGGCTGCCGCCACCGCATTATGCGAGCGCGGCTGATTCCAGTAGCCGTCGGGGCGGGCACCGCCGAGCAGCCGGTCGATCAGGATGCGTGTGCCGGCACCCTGGTTGCGATTGACCATGATGCGGGCGGGATCGGCGAGCGCGGCGCGCACCGCCTCTTCCGCGCCCAAGCCCTCGAAGCGCGCGTCGCCCTTGCGGAACACAATGCCCTGCATGCGGCGCCAGCCCGGCACCAGTTCGAGGCCCTCGGCAAGATAGGGCGTGTTGTAGGTTTCGGTCTTCTCGTCGAACAAATGGATCGGCGCAAAATCGCATTCGCCGCGTTTCGCCGCCGCCAGCCCGCCGAGGCTGCCCACGGCGATCGAGCGCACGACGAGCCCGGCATGCGCCAGCGGTGCGGTGACGAGATCGAGCCCGGTGCAGTGACTGCCGACGATGACGAGATCGGGCACCCGCACATGCGGCGTGAACAGCGTGACCTCGGCCTCGCTGCCCGCCGGCATCTGGTCGGCAAGCGCATCGATGCGCAGAAACCCGTCGGCTTGCGCAAACGAAGTAATGGCGCCAGAGCCCTTGCCAGTAGGATACGCAATCAGCCCATCCGCCCCTTCGACCAGCGACACCATGACAAATTCGGTGCGGCCGAGTTCGGAAGCGATCCGCACCGGCACGCGCGCATTGACCTTGGCATCCGAACGCGGCGGTAGGCCGGCCATCCGCCGCAGCACCGGCACGATCATGTCGTGGAAGGTGAACATCGCCGAGGTCGGAAATCCCGGCAGGATGATCACCGGCTTGCCGTCACTTACCGCAAGACACAGCGGCTTGCCGGGCTTCAGCGCCACGCCATGGGCGATGATGCCGGGCTTGCCGAGCCGGCCGATGATGCGGTGGGAGACATCGCCCGCGCCTTTCGAAGTGCCGCCCGATAGCACCAGCATGTCGCTGCTCGCGAGTGCCTCGCGCATCGCGGCTTCGAGCTGTGCCTCGTCGTCCGGGATCGCACCGAAAAAGCGAGCTTCGCCGCCATTCTCCGAAATCGCCGCGGTGACGATCGCGCCGTTGGTGTCGTAGATCGCAGCCGGCCGCAGCGGCTGGCCGGGCTGGACCAGTTCGTCGCCGGTCGAAATGATGGCGACGCGCGGGGCCCGCGCAACGTTCACCTCCGCGATGCCGCACGCCGCCAGCATCCCGATCTCGCGCGAGCCGATGACGGTGCCGGCGCGGAGCAGCGCCTCGCCGCGGGCGATATCGGAACCGGCGTAGGACACGAATTGCCCGGGTGAAGCGGCGCGGCGGATTTCGATCGCGCGATGTCCCGCCGGCTGCGTATGCTCGACCATGACGACGGCGTCCGCTCCGCGCGGCACCGGACCGCCGGTCGCGATCGGCGTGGCCGTCCCTGACAAGACCGGCCGCGTCGGCGCGATGCCGCAGGCGATCACCTCGTCGTTCAGCATCACGCGCACCGGCGAAGCCTCGCCGGCGGCAACGAGATCGGCGGAACGCACCGCAAAGCCATCGACATTGGAGCGATCGAACGGCGGCACATCGATCGGCGCGGTGACGTCTTCGGCGAGCGCGCAGCCGAGCGCGTCGGCGAGCGAACGTTTTTCTCCCGGCACCGGCCGCGGGAACAAGGCGGCTTCGAAACGCGCCAGCGCATCCTCGCGCGACAGGATCGTCAGGAACTGATCCTGCTCGTTATTGTCGCGATCTCTCGGCGAGGGTGTGTTGGTCATTCCCGAACTCATATCATTCCCGCAACATATAGGCATCGATCGCCGTACCGGTCGCAAATCCTTCCGAGCCGCCTGACACCACGAGCCAGGCTTCCGCGCGGGCGATCGCATCCAGCGACAATTCGCCCACGGCAAGCGTGCTCCACATATCCTGCTGCCGCTCCACGAGCACGATCTCGGCGATGCCGACGCTGGATGCAATCTTGCGCGCCAGCGGCAAATTGACCGTCTTGCGCGGACGGCGGCCCGAGAGACGATCGAGCACAGGAAGCGCCAGCGTCCACCATGCCGCGATCGCCTGATCCGGCGCGCCTGGCAGCGCCACGACGGGCGTCTTGCCGACGCGCCCGACGGCCGACGTACGGCCGGGTTGCAGCGCAATGCCGTGAGCAAGAATTTCGCCACGCCCAGCCAATGCCGTCACCGCCGCGTCGGTGCGCCCGACGCCGGAACCGCCAACGATCAAGAGCAGATCGCATGCACCGTCATCCAGTGCCGCCGCAACTGATCCGGCATCGCGGCCCGCGGCGGTCGACGACACGACCTCGGCACCCGCGGTCCGCGCACTTTCGGCGATCAGGTCTGCCGTCGCGCTGCCACCGGGAACATTGACGATGCGCAGCCGCGGACGGCGAACGTTCAAGCGCTCCAATCCGGCGGCGCGCGCAATCAGGAGATGGCGCGGCAGCACGCGCCGTCCGGCCTCCACGACAAAACTGCCCGCGGCGATATCGCCGCCGGCCCGGCGCACGCCCTGCCCCGGGATCGCCTCCGCCAGCACCTGCGGCAGCGGACCGGATACATCGACGGAATCGGAATCGAGCACGCAATCGCAACCATCCGGGATCGCATCGCCGGCCTCGACCCAGACCGGCGGCACCGACAACGGTAACGGCGAATAGGAGGACGCGCCGACGAGATCGCGCGCGCCGAATGCATAGCCGTCCGCCGCCGCGACGTCGCGCGGCGGATGAGCTTGAAGCGGCGGCATCTCGGCGGCGATGCAACGTAGCGCCTCGGCAAGCGTTAGTTCTGCCGGCGCGACAGGCTCCACGCCTAGCAGCAGGGCGTCGAGCGCTCTATCGAGCGGCGTAAGGGTGGTCGGCAGGCGCTGCGTCGTCGTCATGAGTCGGCTATGCCCTGAATCGGGCCGGAAATAAACAGAACCGGATACCGCTCACGGGCGCCCCGCTCCATTTAGCCACGTTGACGCCAGGGCAAAATAGTTGCAAATGAGACCAATTGGCGGGGCAACCGCCTGAAGACACCAACGGCCAACGCGCCGATTCCAGGGAGAAGACAGGGATGTTCGCCAGGAACCTATCCAGGCTTGCCGTGCTTGCGGCCGCAATGCTGGCATCGACCGCCGCGCTAGCGCAAATTTCCGACGACGTGGTCAAGATCGGCGTCCTCACCGACATGAACGGCCCAGCGGCGACGCCGACCGGCCAGGGCTCGGTCACCGCGGCACAGATGGCGATCGACGATTTCGGCGGCAAGGTGCTGGGCAAGCCGATCAGCATCATCGTCGGCGACCACCAGCTCAAGCCTGACATCGGCGGCGGCATCGCCCGGCGCTGGTACGACGTCGAACAGGTCGATCTGATCGTCGACGTGCCGGTATCTGCGGTGGGCCTTGCGGTGCAAGGCATCGCCAATGAGAAGAAGAAGCTGTTCATCACGCATTCGACCCTCAGTGCAGACTTCCACGGCAAATCCTGTTCGCCCTATGCGATGCAGTGGGTGATCGACACCCGCTCGCTCGCGGCCGGCACCGCGCAGGCGGTGGTCAAGCGCGGCGGCGACAGTTGGTTCTTCATCACCGACGACTATGCCTTCGGCCACGCGCTCGAACGCGACGCTTCCAGCGTCGTTACCGCCAACGGCGGCAAGGTGCTGGGGTCGGTGCGCCCGCCGCTCGCCACGCCCGATTTGTCGTCCTTCGTGCTGCAGGCGCAGGCATCCAAGGCCAGGATCATCGGTATCGCGGCCGGTCCGCCGAACAACATGAACGAGATCAAGACCGCCGCGGAGTTCGGCGTGCTCAAGGGCGGCCAGCAGATGGCGGCCTTGCTCGCGCTGATCACCGACATCCATTCGCTCGGGTTGCCGGCAGCCCAGGGCCTGTTGCTGACGACGTCGTTCTACTGGGACATGGACGACAAGACCCGCGAATGGTCAAAGCGCTATTTCGCCAAGATGAACCGGATGCCGACGATGTGGCAGGCCGGCGTCTATTCCTCGGTCATGAGTTATCTCAACGCCATCAAGGAGACCGGCACCGATGAGCCGCTGAAGGTCGCGGCGAAAATGCGCGAAAAGCCGATCGAGGATTTCTTCTCCCGCAACGGCGAGCTGCGCGAGGACAATCTGATGGTGCACGACCTCTGGCTGGTGCAGGTCAAGAAGCCCGAGGAATCGAAATATCCGTGGGACTATTACCAGATCCTCGCCAAGATCCCGGGTGACGAAGCGTTCGGCCCGCCTGATCCGGCGTGTGCGATGGCGAAGAAGTGAAGCAAGCGAATGGTGGGTGGCGAATAGCGAGTGGTTAGCGAGTTCTATTCGCTGCTCGCCATTCGCTATTCGCCGCCCATCACTTGACCACCCCCGCCTCCCGAAAATACTTCATCACGCCGGGATGAATCAGCGCCGCATTTGGCGCGGCGGCAACTGTGTTCGCCGCCGTGGTCTCACAAGCCTGCGGCAGTTTCTTGCACAGGGCACCCTCCTGCCCATGCAGCGTGCGCGCCAATCGGTAAGCGACGTCATCCGGCAGGCTTTCGCGCGCCAGCACAAAGCTCCATGAGCCGATGGAATCGATGGCCGCAGGCTGGTTCGGATAGCTGTTGGCGGGGACGGTCAGCGGCTTGAGGAAGGTGTGCTTGGCGCGGACGCGCGCGATCTCGCCTGCGTCGGGCGCGATGAACCGCGCGCCGCCGGGCGCCTGCGCCATCGCGGCAAAGCCCGGCCAGCCGATGCCGGCGCC
>NZ_LLYB01000042.1 GCF_001440475.1 Bradyrhizobium lablabi
CCATCGCCGGCACCGTCAGCATCACCCTCACCAGCGCTGGCCGCCGCCAAGAAGCCGCCGGCGCCGCCGAAACGGCCGTCCACCGCGGCGCCGGTCCAGCTCGCGCCGTCGGGTTCGGGGACTGCCGACAATGAGCAGTGATCTCCACAGGGAGTGATCTTTTCAAAGCGCACACGGGCCGCTACATCGGCGGGATCATGCCGCTTCATCTCATCAAGCTCGCCGTTGGCTGCGAGTCGGTCAAAGAACTCAAAGGGTGGGTTGCCGAACGCATGGCGACCGCCAAGAAAAAGGGCCTGCCGCTCCGTCACGTCCACGTCACGCGGATGACGCCGAAGCGCGATGGCGAGATCCTCGCCGGCGGCTCGCTGTACTGGGTCATCAAGGGCGAAATCGCCGCACGCGAAAAGATCATCGCCATCGAGCCGTTCCGCGACAAGGACGGCATCGGGCGGTGCCGCCTGGTGATGCAGCCCAAGGTGTTTGCGGTCTCGCCGCGGCCGATGCGCCCGTTCCAGGGCTGGCGCTATCTGACCGAGGATGCCGCACCCCCGGACCTCACCAAGTCCTCCGCCGCCAGCGTGGCCGCGATGCCGGAACCGATGCGGCGCGAATTGCGCGATCTGGGGCTGCTCTAGAGGCGGCTTGCTCGGGCCGCTTGCGAAAGCGCGCAGGGTCTACAGTGCCGCCGACGTGACGATGTGCAGCCTGATCCATTCGGACGGCGGCATTTCGGTCGGGCGCCGGGTTTGCGAATTCCGGTCGACGATGTCGAGCAACTCGGGATCGACGCCCATATCCTTGAGGTAATGCCGGAACTGATCGCCAAACAGGACGGTCAGCCCCTGACGCCGTTCTTCCGAGACATTGGGCGCGAGGCGATTGTGGATCGACATGCCGCTCAGGACCATGCGGGTACCTGCCGGCAAGGTCCGGTGCACGCCACCGGCCAGCGTCAGCACACAGGCGAGATCGCAGAGCGTGTCCGTCAACCTCACCCTGGCGTCGAGCGGTCCGCCCGGACGCTTGAGCGCGAAGCAATCGGCTTCGCTCTTTTCCTTGCAGGCCTCGACCTCCGTTGTTCCCGCCGTCGTGTCGATGCCGCGGTCGCGCAGGATGCGGCCGAGACTTGTCGCGACGTTGAGGTTGGATTCGCCCCAGGCATGGATGATGACGGGGAGCTTGCGGTCGGCCTGGCGGTCGAGGATCGCAATCAGCCGCTTGTGGGTGTCCCATTGAACGGTGCCTTCGGCGGCGATCCATTCCGAGCAGCCTGGTCCGCAGGCGCCGTCGGCACCGCGCGCGACATAGAAGATCATGGCATCGAGGGGTGAGCCGATTCCGCCGACCGCCGGGCGCCGCGGGTCCTGCGCCTGCGCAGGTCCGGCCACGATCACACCGATCAGGCCTCCGAAGATCGCAGCGCGCAGCGACATGGGCACACCTCGCAGGGCCGGCAAATCCCTTGCTGCGGGATATTCAAGCCGGTGATGGCCTCGCGCAAGGCGGCCCCGGCGGCTTACACGCCGATGTTATCGATCAGGCGTGTCGTGCCGAGTTTCGCGGCGACGAGAATCCGCACCGGTCCTTCCTTGACGGAGACAATCGGCGCCAGCGTTGCGGCGTGCCGGGCCTCGAAATAGTCCAGCGCGAAGCCGGCGGCGGTGATCAGGTCGCGCCCGGCCGCCATCGCAGCCTCGAAATCCTCGCCGGCCTTCAGCCGCTTGGCGCTTTCCTTCATGGCGCGATAGAGCGTCGGCGCGGTCTGCCGTTCCTCCGCCGACAGGTAGACGTTGCGCGAGGACATCGCGAGCCCGTCGCGCTCGCGCACGGTGCGCGAGCCGATCACCTTGACGCCGAGGTCGAGATCGGCGGCCATCTGGGTCACCACCCGTAATTGCTGAAAATCCTTCTCGCCGAAGATCGCGACGTCCGGCCGGCATTGGGTAAACAGCTTGCCGACCACGGTGGCGACGCCGCCGAAGAAATGCGGCCGGAAACGATCCTCGAGGCCCGCGGTAGCCGGTCCTTCCGGCACGATCCTGGTGGCGAAGCCCTCCGGGTACATCGCCTTGACGTCCGGATTCCAGATCAGGTCGACCTTCTCGGCGGTAAGCTTGGCGAGGTCGGCCTTCCAGGTACGCGGGTATGAGCCGAAATCCTCGGAAGGTGCGAACTGCGTCGGGTTGACGAAGATCGAGACCACGACTTTCTGGGCGCGTTGCCTGGCAGCCCGCACCAGCGACACATGCCCGTCATGGAGCGCACCCATGGTCGGCACCAGCGCGACGGCGGCCTTGCGGGCGCGCAACGCCTCGACGGCGCGGCGCAATGCGGGAACGGTACGGACGACGATGGGACTTCGCGACATCGGGCCTCGATCTCTTGCTGCTTGTGACGGGGTGCGGGGGGCTGGCGGCTCCACGCCGTTTGGCGGGCGCGCCGACCTTATAAGGCCAGAGCTTTGCCGCCAAGGTTACTCGGGCGTGGCACGGCTGCGGCAGTTCAACGCCAACGTCCGACGCGCGCCCGTCGGTTGAAAATTTCATGGGCTGATCGCGGCGCCGGAACGAAATCCGCACCATCGGGATTCATGATTAAGACACACCGCGAGCGAATTAAATGCGTCGTCACGCATTTCACTTGACGGGCAGTCGCGCGTGATTTGAAGATATCGTGCGGGGGTTGAGTCATGTTGCTTCAGGCGAGCCAAGGTCAGTTCGGGTCGGCGCATGTTGTCGTGCTCGGCAACGAGAAGGGCGGTTCCGGAAAATCCACCACCGCCCTGCACATCGCTGTCGCCCTGATGAAGGCCGGGCAACGCGTCGCCACCATCGACCTCGACTGCCGCCAGAAGAGTTTCACCCGCTACATCGCCAACCGGAGCGCGTGGGCGCGCCGCACCGGTCTCGATCTCGAAATCCCGGTGCATTATTGCATCAAGCTCGGCGAGACGATGCAGATCGCCGACAATGAAAACTCCGAGTTCCAGCAGTTCGCCGAGGCCGTCGGCACGGTCGAACGTGCCTTCGATTTCATCGTCATCGATACGCCGGGTTCGGACTCCTATCTGATGCGGCTGGCGCATTCGATGGCCGACACGCTGGTGACCCCGATCAACGACAGCTTCCTCGATTTCGACGTGCTCGGCACCGTCGATCCCGCGACCTATTCGGTGACCGGCGAAAGCCACTACGCCGAGATGGTCCGCGACGTCAGGCGCAAGCGCCGGCAACTCGACGGCGCCAGCACCGACTGGATCGTGGTGCGCAACCGCCTGTCGATGATCGGCTCCCGCAACAAGCAGCTCGTCGCCGACAGCCTGAAGGACCTCTCGATGCGGCTCGGCTTCCGTTCCATCGACGGGTTTGCCGAGCGGGTGGTCTACCGCGAATTCTTCCCGCGCGGACTGACGGCTCTCGACGACATCGACGAGGCCACGCTCGGCACCCGGCCCAGCATGGGCCATGTCACGGCGCGCGAGGAAGTGACCAGCCTGTTGCGCCAGCTCAAGCTGCCGCTCGACGAACGCGGCCGCCGCCGCGCCGCCAACCGCGCCGAATGGTTCACCCAGGTCGACAAGCCGCTCGAAGTCCACGACATCATTGGCGACATCCTGAGCGCCTGACCGCCATCGGCGGCCAGCCTGGGCTATCGCGGCTGGATCACCGTCATTTTGAACGGACCGCTGTTCGCGGCGGCATGCGCGACCGCCTCGTTGGCGCGGTCGAGGCCGAACGCGGAGACCTCGAAATGATCCAGATTGATCAGGCCTGAACGGATCAGGCCGGTCATCAGGATCGCCGCATGCGGCGGGTACATCCATTGCCCGCGCAGGGTGATGCAATTTCGCATCATCCAGGAGTAGGGCAGGTCGAGGCCGGCGCCGCCGACGCCGCCCATCAGCACCACCCGCCCGTAAGGCCGCACCGCCATGATCGCGGTCCGCACCTGCACGGCATTGGCCGCGGGCGGGAGGATGTCGAGGACGCAGTCGATCGGTCCGGGCGCCGCCTGCAGGATGCGCGCACGATCGTCAGCCTCCTGGCCGCGCATTGGCACGGTCCGGACCCTGGCGCCGAACCGCCGCGTCAGATCGGCCAGCGCCTGCTCGTTGCGCCCGGTCGCCACCACGCAACTTGCGCCCATCCCCAACGCCACGGCGACGGCGGCACTGCCAAAGCTGCCGGTGGCGCCGTTGACCAGCGCGATCTCTCCGGCCTGGAATTGCGCGGCAAGGAAGCCACCGTGGGGTACGAGCAGGGTGCCGAGCGCGCACCAGCGCGCGGCATCCTTTTCATCGATGTCGCCGATCGGAATCGCGTTTTCCGTCGGCACCCGCATCTGTTCGGCCCAGGCGCCGTCGTGGAAGTACCGTTGCAGGTGCAGCCCGCCCTCGCTGCCGGCAGTGAGCCCCTGCAGGGCAATGTCGGGCGACAGCGCATCGTCGCGCGAACGGACGGTCGGATCGCAATAGACCCAATCGCCGGGACGAAGACGGGTCGCATCGGGGCCGATGGTACGGACACGGCCGATCGCGCCGGGGCCGGGCACCATGGGCAATTCCATCAGGTACTTTCGTTCGCCGCTGAGGACCTCGTTGGCATAGGCCAGCACGCGGCTTGCCACGACGTCGACGATGACCTCGCCGGTGCCGAGCAGCGGGTCGGGGAGAGTTTCGATCGCAAGCGGCGATCCGAACGCATTCAGGACGGCAGCCTTCATGAGATGTCCTCTTTTCGTTGAAGGCGCATTCTCGCAGGCCTCCAAGTCCCAACAAGACCTGGTATTATCCTAGGATTGTGGAACCCTCCTCAAAGGCGGCGCATGGCGGAAACAGGTACAAATTCCAGGCAGAGCGAACTCGGTGACTTCCTGCGCTCGCGGCGGCAGAAGTTGACGCCAAAGGCAGTGGGCCTGGCCGGCGGTCGGCGGCGGCGCACGCCCGGCCTGCGGCGCGAGGAGGTGGCCGAACTCGCCGGCATCGGCGTCGACTGGTACATCCGTCTCGAGCAGGGAAGATCCGTCAGCCCTTCGGTTGCGACGATCGACGCGCTGGCGCGCGCGTTGCGGCTGACCAAGGCTGAGTACCGGCATCTGAAGGAGCTCACGCAAAATGCCGACCGGCGTGCCTTCGTCCGCGAGACCGTGCCCCCGGCGATCCGCCGCACGGTCGAGCAGCTCAACCTGCCGGCCTATGTCACCGGCAGGCGCTGGGACGTTCTCTTCTGGAATGCCGCGGCGGACGAAATCTTCGCGTTCAGCCGGCTCGCAGAGTCCGACCGCAACAGCCTGCTATCGGTGCTGACCAACCCCGCAACGCGGGGATTGTTCGGCGCGTCATGGGCGGACGAGGCCCAACGCATGGTCGCTCAGTTCCGGGCGACGCATGATCTGTGGGCCGGCGATCCCGCCTTTCGCGACCTGTTGTCGCGCCTGCGGGAAGGCTGTCCGGAATTTGCCGGCTGGTGGGAAGCCCATGACGTCAGCGGCGTCGCGGCAGGACAGAAATCCTTGATCCATCCCAAGAAGGGCCGGCTCAAGCTGGAGTATGCAAGCTTCCAGGCCAACGACGATCCGGCCCTCAAGCTCGTTATCTACACGACGGCCTAACCCCTCGCTCTTGCCGGTAGCTACGCACCGCGGAGGTAACGGGTTCCGTCCGAGGAACCAAACCTGCCTTTCCACGTTTTCACTAGACTTTTACCCAACCCTCGAACCAAAGCTTGATGGGAGGCAACGTAAGGAAAAGCGGGGTCAAATTTGTGGGAATTGAGCGGCTGCACAATGGATAGGTGCATCGCACAACGATCAGGCGCTCGGTACACAACATTTGGCCTTTATGTCACGCCATCGTGACATATATCATCAACAAGGGACCGAAAGAGTCTCAAACAGGGTTGGCCCTTAGCAGGGCGCGAGGACGAATATGAAACGTGGAATTCTCGTTCTGCTTTCACTCTCCGTGCTGTTCGCTGTCGCGTATTTCACCGCGAGCAAGTGGGCGATCCGGCATGAGACGATCGCATTCCACGATCCCGACCGCGACAACCGCCTGGTGGCGGTCAACATCGCCATTCGCCGCGACAAGGAACTGCAGGCCAATGCCGGCTTGATCAAACTGCCGGTGGCGATCCTCAATCACGGCAATACCGTCAAGCACACCGAGTATTCGTTCCTGTCGAACGTGTTCGCCTGGCGCGGCTATCTTGCGGTCAGCCCGCAGCACGATCTACCGACCGATCCGCCGATGGTGACCAAGGTCGGCGAACCCTATGTCGGCCGCCTTCCGCAGATTCAGCGCGGCGTGGCCAACATTCATTTCGCCATTCACGAAATGAAGAAGGTCCAGCCCAACGCCGACTATGAAAAGGTGACGATGGTCGGCCACTCCATGGGCGGCGACATCTCGATGTATTTCGCCAAGGAGTTTCCCGACGAGATCAAGAAGGTCGTGACGCTGGACAATCTGCGCGTGCCGTTCCTGACCGACGGCAAGTTCAAGATCCTGTCGTTCCGCTCCCAGGATACGCATTTCAAGGCGGACCCCGGCGTCGTGCCTGATGACGAACAGTGCGAGCAGGCCGGTATCACGGTGGTGAACACCGGCTTCCAGCATAACGACATGCGCGACACCGGGCCCGAAGCCGCCAAGTCTTCGATCGAGAAGATGCTCGACAAGTTCCTGGACGAGTCCGACAAGAGTGCCGCGTTGAAGCCCGTGCCGACCAAGGTGCCGGACATCCTCAGCAGCAGCCCCGGACCGGTGCCGCTCTCAACCCCGCTGGCCAGCAACCCGCCGCCCACGAACAAGCCGATTGCGAACTAGGCCGCCGCAAGCCGTCCTGCGATTCCGGCTGCGTCACCGCCCTGTGCATTGACCGGCCTCAGGCGCCGTCCCACATAGAGCTTGCTGCTTACTCGCGAGCGCTCATGGCCGGCGAACCGATCAAACCGAAATCGGCGGGCGAGGTTGCCTCGGCAAAGGCCGAGGCGCGCAAGGGCGGCCCGTTACCGGAGAAGCCATCGGCATCGGAAGATATCGCAGCCTTCGTGGCCAAGGCGCGCGCGATGTCGCCACACCGTGCGGGCGCCAGGGGAAGGCTGGTATTTGCGCTCGACGCCACCATGAGCCGGCAGCCAACATGGGACATGGCCTGCGCGCTGCAGGCCGACATGTTTCGCGAGGCGGCTTCGCTCGGCAGCCTCGATATCAGGCTGGTCTATTACCGCGGCTTCAACGAATGCCGCGCCACGGGATGGATCTCCGACTCCGCGCAATTGGCGAAGCTGATGAGCAAGATCGATTGCCAGGGCGGCAATACCCAGATCGGCAAGGTGCTCTCGGAGGCGCGGCGCGAGGCGGTGGCGTCCGCCGTGCGCGCGGTGGTGTTCGTAGGTGACGCCATGGAGGAGTCGGTCGACGATCTCTGCGCCAAGGCGGGCGAGCTCGGCCTGCTCAAGGTGCCCGTGTTCATGTTCCAGGAAGGCCACGACGCGACCGCCGAACAGGCGTTCCGCGAGATCGCGCGGCTCACCGGCGGGGCATGGTGCAAGTTCGATCCCGGCGCAGCGGCGCAATTGCGCGAGCTCCTGCGCGCCGCCGCGGCCTATGCCGCCGGCGGCCGCGAAGCGCTGCTGCGGCTGTCGAAAACCACCGGCGGCGCCGCCGCGCTGATCGGCCAGATCAAGTGATTACGACTTTGGTTGCCACGGCGCCGGGCGCATGCTTTTCAGCGCCGGTGCCGCTATATTAGAGCCATGCCAACCCTGATTGCCGGCGTTGTCGCCGTTGTCGTTCTGTATTTGCTGCTGCAGATGTTTCGTGCGGCGAACCCGGTCGTGCTCGCGCGCGTCATCAAGATCGCGGGCGGCGTGGTAGCGCTGGCGGTTGCAGCCTACACCGGTCTGCGTGGCGAACTGGCGGTTGCCATTCCGCTCGGCATCTTCGGCGCCGGGCTGCTCGGCTGGTCGCCGTTCGGCCCCGGTGGTTTCAGCAATATCGGCGGGATCTTCGGCGGCGGCGGGCAACGTTCGTCGGGACAGGCCTCGCGCGTCCGCTCGCAGTTCATCGAGATGACTCTCGATCACGACAGCGGTGAGTTGTCGGGGCAGATCGTGGACGGACCGAATGCCGGCCGCTCGCTCGGCGAGTTCGACTTGCCGCAGTTGATCGCAATGATGGCGGCGTTCGACGCCGAGAGCGTCGCCTTACTTGAAAGCTATCTTGACCGCCGGTTTCCCGCTTGGCGTCAGAACGCGCAGGGCGATACGGCAGGGGGGCAGCGCCGCGCGCCGGCGAGCGGAAAAATGACGGACGAGGAAGCCTATCAGATCCTTGGCCTGCAGCCGGGGGCGGGGCGTGACGACATCAGCCGGGCGCACCGCACCCTTATGAAGAAACTGCATCCCGATCAGGGGGGCTCGACGTACCTCGCTGCCCGCGTAAACGAGGCCAAGGATACTCTTCTTCGCACGCATCTCTAGCTAACTCCGGCTCACGCCACCGACGCTACAAACCGAGAGTTGCCTGCCTGCCATTCTCTGACTGACGCCCCACATCGCCCGCCGTTGTCCGGCGTGGTCGATCGTTCCTTGCAGGGAAACTTAACCGTAAATTCTTGACGAGAAGTTTTCGCGGAAGGTGTCGGGCCTAATCGTGTGAGAGCCCGCGTGACTGTGCTGCGAAAACAACAAAGCCGGCGCTTGCGGCGCCGGCTTTGCCAACTTCAATGAAGCGCCCCGTTCAGTTGCGAACGGTCATGCAGGAAATGTCGGCGCGCTTGAGGGCCTTGCACACGGCCTCGGCCTGATCACGGTCGAGACCAGCGAAGCGGGCGCGGTAGAGCGTGCGGTTGTCCTTGGAGACGGTCGTTTCGGTAAAGGGGTCAGCCTTGCTGAGCAGGGCGCTCGCCTTGGTGCGGGCGAGATCGATCCGCTGCTTGGCTTCGCTTTCGCTGTCGAGTGCGCCGACCTGGACGATCCAGCCGGTGCGGACCACTGCGGGCGCGGCCGGCTTGACGGCGTCGTTCTGTTGCACGGCCTGCTGCGGCTTCGCACCCGGCGCCGGATCGGCATAGGCCATCGTCTGCGCGTGCGGGGCTGACGAGGGGGCTTGCGTCAGGCTGGAAGCGGGCAGCACGCCGAGCACGCCGTTACCGGTGCCGTGCCCGGCCGGCTGCTGCGGCATGGCTGCCCTGAGGGCTTCCCTGGCGGCTTCGGCTTTGGCCTCGGCGGCGTTTGCGACAACGGCGCTGGAGGTCTCGGCGACTTCGGGGCGGGCCGGGATGGCGTTGGTGACCGGAGACGTCGCAGGCTGCGAGGGGCCGGCGGATGCCAGCTTCATCGGTCCGGCCTTGACCTGAACGGTCTTGACCTTGACCGGCTTCATCGGTTCGGCCGAACCGGGGATCGCCGATATCTGCTGGGTCTGGATCACGCCGCTGGTCAACGGTGCGGGCTCGGGCCTGGCTTGCTGCTCGAATTTGTTCGCTTCGGCCTTGGCGGCCGGCGGAGGCAGGGCCGCGGCGGCGGCCGCCATCAGCGACGGCTTGGCCGGCGCGATCGAGCGGGTCACCGGCATGGCTGCGAGCTCGGCGCCGGCGGGCTGAGCCGCTTCGGCCGGACGCGAGGTGATATCTGCCTCGGCTACGTCGACGGTGCCGTCGGCGGGATTGCGCTCGCTGATCGCGGCGACGGTACGCTTTGTCGCGCCTTTCTCCAGGTTCTCGGCCAGCAGATTGCGCATCGTGGCGTCGCGCGAGCCGCCGCTGCGGCCGCCCAGCACCACGCCGATCAGGTGGCGGTTGCCACGGCGCATCGAGCTGACGAGGTTGAAGCCGGAGGCGCGGGTGTAGCCGGTCTTGATGCCGTCGACGCCCTCGACATTGCCGAGCAGGCGATTGTGGTTGCGGATCGACTGACCGCGATAATTGAACACGGTGGTCGCGAAGTAGCGGTAGTAGCGCGGGAAGCGATCCTGGATGGCGCGGCCGAGGGTGGCCTGATCGCGCGCGGTGGTCAATTGCTCGTCGTTGGGCAGGCCTGAGGCGTTGCGATAGGTGGTCTTGCTCATGCCGAGCGCGCGCGCCTTGCGCGTCATCAGCTTGGCGAATTCGTCCTCATCGCCGGCAATGGCCTCCGCGATCACGACCGCAGCGTCGTTGGCGGAACGCGTCACGAGGCCCTTGATGGCGTCTTCGACCTTCAGCGTCTGGCCGGGTTTCAGGCCGAGCTTGGTAGGAGCCTGGTCGGAGGCGTGCTCGGACACGTCCATTTCGGTGTCGAGCTTCATCTTGCCGGATTCCAGGCGCTCGAACAGCAGATAGAGCGTCATGATCTTGGTCAGCGAGGCCGGGCGCCGGATACCGTCGGGATTGTTGGAGGAGAGCACCGCACCGGAATTGCCGTCGACGATGATCGAGGAGAATTGCGGGCTGTAGCTTTCCCGCACGACGTGGTGGTGACGGCGGTGCTTGTAGCGGCGCGCTTCGGCGCTCTCGCTCGAGATCAGTATTGCTGTCGTGAAGGTAATGAGCCCGAGGGCGCACACGCGCAAAGCGCGCGAGGAAGCCAAGGTTGTACGAAGCATTTACTTCCCCGTCCCAATTTCTGTCTTGATCACCGGCTCGTGAGGCGAAATTGTGCCCAACAACCGCTGACGCTCCCCCGTTCGAAGTACCGATCCGGCCGTTACGTGCGGCTGGCGCGGTCGATCAGGTCGCTGTTCTAGCTAAGATGCTGTTCGCAAACAGCTTTCAGGCTGTTTGTCGGAAGACGAACAAGTCCAGGAATCAGGTTAGGCCGGGCGGGTTTCCAAAAGATTAATTAAGCGTTGCGTGTGACCCCGGGATTTTCCTCCAATCTGCCGTATTTGTGCGACGCACAATAGTCCTTGACTTTATTGTGCAGTGCACATATATGGAAAGTGTCAGGGAGCCGGGCCTCCCGGCAATCGGTTTGCACCTGCAGTCTGGGAAAGGACTCCATGATGGTCAAGGTTGAAGACATTCAGAACTACGGCAAAGAGCATCTCGAATCGGTTGCCGCTTCCGCGAGCAACCTGCAGAGCGGCGTTCAGGCGATCGCGACTGCCTATGGCGACTACGCCAAGAAGTCGTTCGAAGACACCAAGTCGTTCGTCGAAAAGCTTTCCGGCGTGAAGTCGCTGGACAAGGCGCTCGAAGCGCAGACCGAGTACGCGCGCTCGTCCTACGAGACCTTCGTCGCGGAAACGCAGAAGATCGCGGGCCTCTACACCGATCTCGCCAAGCAGACCTTCAAGCCCTACGAAGGCCTGGTCGCCAAGTTCAACCCGGCTTCGCACTAATCCGTTCGCGACTTCGCGCTTCGACAACAAAAAAGCCCGGCCGTTTCGGCCGGGCTTTTTCTTGGCTGGGCTTTTCTTGGCAGAGCCGTCGCGGCCTATCGATAGACGCGCAGCTTCGACAGCGAGGTCCCGATCGCGGTGAAAGCCTGTGCGATCTGGCTCGAGGACGTCACGGTAGAGAACTTGTCGTCGCCGCTGGCGCAATACTTGAGAATGGCGGAGGTCGGATCGTTTCTGGTGTTGACGTGCATCGTGTAGATGGTGATGCCCTGGGCCTTGATGTTGTCGCACTGGATCTTCTGACGGGCGTCGATGGCGCCGTTGAACTGTTGCTGGCCGTTGCCGTGTGCGGGCCAGCGATCTTGCGTGTTCAGACCGTCGGACATCACGATCAGCACCTTCTTGTAGGTGTAGTTGGAATCTTCCGCCGGTGCATTGAGCGGCGCACCCTGGGTAAGGGATTGCCATCCCCAGGCGATGCCGATCGTCTGGTTGGTGCCGCCGTTCGGGGTAAGCGTGTCGACTTTGGCCTTCAGGGCGGTGAAATCATAGGTAAGCCCCATCAGTTGCGCCGGGCATGCGTTGTACTGCTCGGCGTAAAACTGGGTTGACGGAAGCGACGTGTTGTTGTTCGGCGTGGTGTTCGTCTTGTCGTAGTCCTCGTCGCGGTCCGTCACGCAACCGTTCCAGGTATTGTGGTTCCTGGGCGTCCAGGTCCGCCAGTTGCTGGCCAGACAGGTGCTTTTCGTCGTGTAGTTGGTATTGCTGCAGGTACCGTTTACCGCCTCCCAGTCGGTCCAATTGATCCAGCTTTGGTTGTAGTTGCTGGCCCCGACATTGACGTCCTTGGCGAATGGAATGAGGGAGATGTAGACATCGCCGGTGTTCTTCGCGAGGGCGGCGATCTGGTCGATCAGGGCCTTGGCGGCCGGCTGCATCGCAGTCATCTTGCCGTCGTCGTCCATCGACCCGGTCACGTCGAGCGCCAGCGCGACCCGCATCCTGACGTTGCCCCAGACCGAGGTGGAACTGGTCTTGAAGTCCATGGTTGGAAAGCCCACGACCCGCATGAAACCGGTGTCTATGGAGCCCGAGCCGTTGACCAGGATGGTCGATCCGTTGCCGGTATTCTGCGTATAGGTCGCGTTGATCGAGATCGATTTGGCTTCATTGTTGGTGTAAAGCGCCCTGAAATATGCATCTGCCTTCGTCGCGATTTGCGAGGTCGTAATGGTGCCCTCGGTCAGGTCCTTACCCAGCATCAGGGCGGTCGAGTCGAGCGCGGCCTGCATCGAGGAGCGGGCGCTGTTGGCGCGGGTGTAGTCGACCGCCGCGCCGACGAAGCTGATGATCGGGATGACCGCGATCCCGAACAGGATCGCGATGTTGCCGTCCTTGGCGCCGGCGAACCGGCGTGCAGCCGTGCGAATGCGACGGATTACGACTGTATTGAGCATGGCCTCACCGCAAATGTGGTTTCTACCGGACATTTCCGCCCGAGCCGCTGAACAGCCGGTAAACCGGTTCCGCAAAAAATGGGTCAAAGCCCGTGCACTGGTGGAAGCGGCCTCCAATACAGCCCGGTATCGTCAACGGCGGCTAAACGGCCCACTACTGTCCTTTGTCAAATTCGGCAGAAACGATTAACCTTGGTCCGGATAGTCGAGCCGGGAATCGGGCCGGTCGCGGGTCGCGCCAGGGCAGCGTCGCTGCGCTTGCGGTGATCCGGCGGCGGACCCATATTCCAGATGCCGATCCGGTCAACGGATCGGACCGGGAGCGGCGATCTGGAAAACTGCGTTGCTGGGTACGAGGCGGTGGCTCATGCCAGAGCCGATCGCGAGCGAGCCGGGATGCGCTTTTTGGTCACCCCTGTGGAATTTCGAACGCCCTGAGCCATGTTGCAGTCAACCTTCACAGTTTGTTCGTCCGTGCCGGCAACGTCGTCCGCTTCTGCGCCCCGAATGGGCAATGACGAGAACCGCAACGCCGGAACCAACGGGCCGTCGACGTCGGTCATCACCAAGGTCAAGCCGAAGACCAAGCGTCCGAACCTCTATCGCGTCCTCATTCTGAACGACGACTACACGCCGATGGAGTTCGTCGTTCACGTGCTGGAGAAGTTCTTCCAGAAGGACGCCGAGGCGGCCACCAAGATCATGCTTCATGTCCATCACCACGGGATCGGTGAGTGCGGCGTGTTCACCTACGAGATTGCCGAGACCAAAGTGACGCAGGTCATGGATTTTGCGCGCAAGCATCAGCATCCCCTGCAATGCGTGATGGAAAAGAAATAGCCGCGCGCGGCTCCCGACCCGGTTGAACAAAGGAACGGGTCTTGCATTGTCTGGTGCTGACGGAAGCCAAGGTTCTGTGCTTGCCGTTTTCCCGGTAGCTTTTCGGGGGAGGGGTGCAGCCGAGGCGCGCAAATTTAGAGGAAAACCACGTTTCCGGAACCGGTCTTTCGCCACGATCGTGCGTAACTATATGACAGGGGAAGACAAAGGTTGTTGTTGCCTGACCGGGTAATGGCGATCATGATGACCGGGGGCCATAGAGGACGCGAATGCCAACTTTTTCCCAAAGCCTTGAACAATCCCTGCATCGTGCGCTGGCGATTGCGAACGAGCGTCATCATCAATACGCGACGCTCGAACATCTTCTGCTGTCGCTGATCGATGACTCGGATGCGGCCGCGGTGATGCGTGCCTGCAGCGTCGATCTCGACAAGCTGCGCACGAGCCTCGTCAATTATCTCGAGACCGAATTCGAAAACCTGGTGACTGATGGCGCCGACGACGCCAAGCCGACCGCGGGCTTCCAGCGCGTGATCCAGCGCGCCGTAATTCACGTCCAGTCGTCCGGTCGCGAGGAAGTGACCGGCGCAAATGTGCTGATCGCGATCTTCGCGGAGCGCGAAAGCCACGCCGCCTATTTCCTGCAGGAGCAGGACATGACGCGGTATGACGCGGTCAACTATATCAGCCACGGCATAGCCAAGCGGCCGGGCGTCTCCGAAGCGCGCCCCGTTCGCGGCGTCGACGAGGAGACCGAGACCAAGGGCAACGAGGACGCCAAGAAGAAGGGCGAGGCGCTCGAAACCTATTGCGTCAACCTCAACAAGAAGGCGCGCGACGGCAAGATCGATCCGGTGATCGGACGCAATTCCGAGATCAACCGTGCGATCCAGGTGCTGTGCCGCCGCCAGAAGAACAACCCGCTGTTCGTCGGCGAAGCCGGCGTCGGCAAGACCGCGATCGCGGAAGGACTGGCCAAGCGCATCGTCGATTCCGAAGTGCCGGAAGTGCTGGCGGCCGCCACCGTGTTCTCGCTCGACATGGGCACGCTGCTCGCCGGCACCCGCTACCGCGGCGATTTCGAGGAACGCTTGAAGCAGGTGCTGAAGGAACTGGAGGCGCATCCGAACGCCATCCTGTTCATCGATGAAATCCACACCGTGATCGGCGCCGGCGCCACCTCCGGCGGCGCGATGGATGCGTCCAACCTGCTCAAGCCGGCGCTGGCTTCGGGCACGATCCGCTGCATGGGTTCGACGACCTACAAGGAATACCGTCAGCATTTCGAGAAGGACCGCGCGCTGGTGCGGCGCTTCCAGAAGATCGACGTCAACGAGCCGACGGTGGAAGACGCGATTGCGATCCTCAAGGGCCTGAAGCCCTATTTCGAGGACTACCACCGGCTGAAGTACACCAACGAGGCGATCGAGGCGGCGGTGCAATTGTCGTCGCGCTACATCCACGACCGCAAGCTGCCGGACAAGGCGATCGACGTGATCGACGAGTCAGGCGCGGCGCAGATGCTGGTCGCCGAGAACCGGCGCAAGAAGACCATCGGCATCAAGGAAATCGAGACCACGATCGCGACCATGGCGCGGATTCCGCCCAAGAGCGTGTCGAAGGACGATGCCGAGGTGCTCAAGCACCTCGAGCAGACCTTGAAGCGCGTGGTGTTCGGCCAGGACAAGGCGATCGAGTCGCTGTCGGCCTCGATCAAGCTGGCGCGTGCCGGCTTGCGCGAGCCGGAGAAGCCGATCGGCTCCTACCTGTTCTCCGGCCCCACCGGCGTTGGCAAGACCGAAGTCGCAAAACAGCTCGCGGCCTCGCTCGGCGTCGAGCTGCTGCGCTTCGACATGTCCGAATATATGGAGCGGCACACGGTGTCGCGCCTGATCGGCGCGCCTCCCGGCTATGTCGGCTTCGATCAGGGCGGCCTGCTGACCGATGGCGTGGACCAGCATCCGCATTGCGTGGTGCTGCTCGACGAAATCGAGAAGGCGCATCCGGATCTCTACAACGTGCTGTTGCAGATCATGGATCACGGCCGCTTGACCGACCACAACGGCAAGCAGGTCAACTTCCGCAACGTGATCCTGATCATGACCACGAATGCGGGCGCTGCTGATCTCGCGCGCCAGGCCTTCGGCTTCACGCGCAACAAGCGGGAAGGCGACGACCACGAGGCGATCAACCGCCAGTTCGCGCCGGAGTTCCGCAACCGGCTGGACGCGATCGTCTCGTTCGCCCACCTCAATGCCGACGTCATCGGCATGGTGGTCGAGAAGTTCGTGCTGCAGCTCGAGGCGCAGCTCGCCGATCGCGACGTCACCATCGAGCTGTCGGAGCCTGCCAAGGCCTGGCTGATCGAGCATGGCTATGACGAGCAGATGGGTGCGCGGCCGATGGCCCGCGTGATCCAGGAGCACATCAAGAAGCCGCTGGCGGACGAGGTGCTGTTCGGTCAGCTCAAGGGCGGCGGCCATGTCCGCGTCGTGCTAGTCAAGGACGCCGAGGACAAGGACAAGATCGGCTTCGAGTTCGTCGAGGGACCGGTCACGCCGAAGCCGGAAAAGCTGCCGGTGGCGCGCAAGCGCAAGCCGAAGCCCGGCGGTCCGAACGGCGGAGGCGGCGGCTCCAAGGGGCCGGCCTCGAAGGGCCCGCTGGTAAAGGCGTAAGCGGCCTCACATCTGAAACAAGGAGCCGGCGCGTCGCAGGACGGCCGGCTTTTTGATGCCTAGCTTCCCGGCCAAACCACCGCCTGGGCGGCCACGACATATTCGCCGTTGAATGTCAGGGAAGGCGAGCCGTACAGCGCGTATCCGAGTTCAATGGCTTCGGAAACGCGCCGGCAGAACGCGGCGTCGTCCTTGCCGGTCAGGAGGCGATAGACGGGCAGGCCGTCTGGCGGTTTTGGAGACATGTTACCTCCAACAAGACCGTGATGGGTTGCGGCACTATAGGTTGTCTATTGTGGTGCGTAAGGCCCCCGGCCAGCCTTCAGCGTTGGCCGAGCAGTTCGTCGATCTGGCGCTGGAGCTGCCGCTTCTTGATCTCGCTTTTGCGCAGCCGCTCCTCGATATCGGAAACCGGCTCGGCCGGGCTTTCCGCGCGGAATGCGACGCCGACGAAATTGTCGCGCCACCAGATCACCTTGGCGAGGAAGGAGCGGCCCTTGCGCGCGATGCGCAGCGAGAGCTGCTCCCTCGGCAACTGGACGTCATTGCTGAACTCGATGGTCGCACCGCGGTCGGAGATGTTGCGGACGATGCATTCGCGCGTCGCGCCGCGTTCGCCGATCTCGGCGACGCCGCCATACATCACTTTATCGCGCACGCTCTCGCGTCGATCCTGCATTGAAAATCTCCCAGCAAACAGGGAGAGTTTTACCCCGCTTTGCTCCCCGTAGAAGTCCGCCCGGCGCAAAATGCGGCATTAACGTAAATTAACGGCGGTTCCGAAAGCAGGGATTTCCGAGCAATTGCAGTGCAAAAAGGCCTAGGACGGCACTGGAACGGCGGATCCAGCTGCAAGCCATGATCGTTTGACTTAACGTTTTCCCGCAATGCGTTTCACCGGATTGCGAACTGCCATGCCAAGAGGTCGGTTTCTTCGCGCCCTATGGTGCGCGGTGTCGCCCACGGTGTTGCTCCTGGCCTCGCTTGCGAGTGCCATCGCCGAGGATGCGGGTGAGGCCACCCGGTCGAGCGCGACCGCGATCCGGAAGGCGGACGCGCCGGCGCGCGAAAGCGAGGCGCGTGAGGCGATGTGCCTGATGATCGAATCGGCGGCGCGGGAGTCGAACCTGCCGCTGGAATTTTTCGCACGCGTGATCTGGCAGGAGAGCCGCTTTCAGCCGGGTGCGGTAGGGCCGGTGACGCGCAGCGGCGAGCGCGCGCAGGGCATTGCGCAGTTCATGCCGGGCACCGCGAACGAGCGCGGTCTGCTCGATCCCTTCAATCCGGTGCAGGCGCTGCCGAAGTCGGCGGAGTTCCTCGCCGAGCTGCGCGAGCAGTTCGGCAATCTCGGGCTCGCGGCTGCCGCCTACAATGCCGGTCCGCGCCGGGTGCAGGAGTGGCTTGCCGGCACCGGGCCGATGCCGCAGGAGACACGCAGCTACGTGCTCGCCATTACCGGCTCCACGGTGGAGGATTGGGCAAGAGCGGGAAAGGGCGGCAAACAGCCCGAGCGCATCCCGGCATCGAGCTGCCGCGAATTGATGGCGCTCCTGAAGCAGGCGCCCAATCCCTTCGTTGCCGGGCTGGAGGAGCGCGTGAAGCTCGCCGCCGCGAAGCAATGGGGCGTGCAACTCGCCGCCGGCTTTTCCCGCGACAAGGCGCTCGCGATGTATGGGCGCGCGGTCTCGCGCCTTTCGAGCGTGATCGGCAATCGCGACCCCTCCATCCTCACCTCGCGCCTGCGCAGCCGCGGCCCGGCCACGTTCTACCAGGTGCGATTCGGCGCCGACACACGCGGCGAGGCCGACGGCCTCTGCAACAGCATCCGCAAGGCGGGCGGTGCGTGTTTTGTGCTGCGGAATAGAGGCGTGCCGGGGTGAAAAGGATCGTAGCCCGGATGGAGCGCAGCGCAAATCCGGGAAAAGCAATCCCGGATTGTCATCTGTTAAACTGAGCTACTTGCTTACTCTCTCCAAGACTCGCGAATGACAGCGCTTGAGCTCCTTGCTGGATAGGTTGAGGCATCGAATGTCCCGATTGCACTGGATCGAGATGCCAGGTCGGCTCGCCATCATGGCACGTCCTCGCGCGGATGATTGGTTGGAGGTGGACATCACTGGATGGAAGGCTTCGGGCGTCGACCTCGTCGTAAGTCTTCTCGAACAGGAGGAGGTCTCTGAACTTGGATTGCAGCGGGAAGCCGAGCTGTGCCGGGCGAGCGGAATCGAGTTCATCTCTTTTCCGATTCCGGATCGTGGCGTGCCGGACGTCCAGAAAGCGTTGGATAGCGCCCGTTCGATGGCGGACAGTATTGCCAGCGGTCGTTCGATCGCGGTTCACTGCCGGGCAGGGATTGGCCGATCGTCCATTGTCGCCGCTTGCGCAATGATCTGTTCGGGTATTGAGGCCGAGGAAGCGCTTGCGTTGATCAGAGCGGCCCGCGGCGTGATCGTGCCGGACACCGAGGAGCAGCGTGACTGGGTTGTCGCCTTTGACAAAGCCAGCCGCGCGTCACCGCTGCGGATTGCATAGCCGCCCTGAGCCTCGCTTGCTTGACGCGGGCTGCTTTCGCCAGCCCTATGCCCAGCGAAACTCAACCCCATCCGGTCACTCGTGGCACTACCTCCGCTCGACTCCCTCCAATGGAAAAGCCCGCTGCGCGCGTTCGCGTGGGGCATGAGCTCGGTCGCATCCACCGTGCTGACGCTGGTGCTGTTCGCGACCTATCTCGGCATCGGCGCGCTGGCCCATGACAGCGGTTTCAGCCTGGCTTGGGTGCTCGGCAGCACGCTGCTGGTCTGGGCGGGGCCGGCGCAGATCATCCTGATATCGACGCTCGGCTCCGGCGCGACCGCGGTGCAGGCGGCGATCGCGGTCACCGTCAGCGCCATCAGGCTGTTTCCGATGGTGGTGTCGGTCTTGCCGCTGATGAAGACGCCCAAGACCAGGCGCCGTCACCTCGTGCTGGCGACGCATTTCATCGCCGTCACGCTGTGGGTCGAATGCTACCGGCTGTTGCCGAAAGTGCCGCGCGAGCGGCGCATTGCGTTCACGCATGGGCTCGGCTGCGGGCTCGTTACCGTCTGCATGGTCGCGACCACGCTCGGCTATGGTCTGGCTGCAAGGCTGCCGCCGCTGTTCGGCGCGGCGATCCTGCTGCTGACGCCGCTGGCGTTCTTGCTGTCGACGGCGCGCAATTGCCGGCAGATATCGGACGTGCTGGCGCTAGCGCTCGGGCTCGCGCTGTTTCCGCTGATATCGATGTTGCATACCGGCGTCGATATTCTCATCAGCGGCATCGCGGCCGGCACCATCGCCTACGGCGCTCACTGGTGGCGGGAGAGGGCGCGCGCATGAGCGAGTTTCTCGGCAGCCCGCACGCGCTGTTGATCCTGGTGCTCGCCGGCTTCCTGCCCAACGAGATCTGGCGGATGGCGGGGCTGTGGTTCGGCGCCGGCGTCGACGAGGGTTCGGAAGTTCTGGTGTGGGTGAGGGCGGTGGCCACCGCCATCCTCGCCGGCGTCATCGCGCAGATCCTGGTGCAGCCGCCGGGCGTGCTGGCTGATGTGCCGGACTGGCTGCGCTACGGCGCGGTTGCCGCCGGCTTTGCGATGTTCATGCTGACGTGGCGCTCGATCTTTGCCGGCGTGGTCGCGGGCGAGATCGTCCTCGTAGCCGGGAAATGGTGGCTCGGTTGATTGCAGGCAGCCGATAATCCGTTACTCTCCGGCGTATAAGAAACGCCGAGGAAACAAAAATGAACTGGCTGAAACTGCCGGCGCTGGCCTGCGCGCTGATCTTCGCCATGCCGCTGGCCCATGCAGCGGAATATCCGGTCCGCCCGATCAAGCTGATCGTACCCTATGCGGCGGGCGGCCCGACCGACGTGCTCGGACGCATGGTCGGCGAATATCTGGCACGCGATCTGAAGCAGGCGGTGGTGGTCGAGAACAAGGCCGGCGCCCAAGGCGCGATCGGCGCGGAAGCCGCTGCGCGCTCCGAGCCTGACGGCTACACGCTGTTCTTCACGGCGGCGTCGATTTTCGTGCTCAACCCGCTGCTCTACAAGAAGCTGCCCTATGACCCGGTGAAGGACTTCCGCCTGCTCACGCTGGTCACGGATCTACCTGTGGTGATGGAGGTGCATCCTTCCGTGCCCGCCAAGACGGTTGCGGAGTTCGTCGCCTATGCCAGGCAGAACCCGGGAAAGCTCAATTTCGGTTCGGCCGGAACCGGCGGTACGATTCATCTGGCCGGCGAGATGTTCAAGCAGATGGCCGGCGTCGACATGGTTCATGTCGCCTACAAGGGCGCAGGTCCGGCGCTGACTGACCTGCTGTCCGGCAACATCCAGTTGATGTTCGATACGCTCGGCACCGCGTTGCCGCCCGTGAAGGGCGGGTTGCTGCGGCCGCTGGCGGTGAGTTCCGCGCAACGCATCCCTGAATTGCCTGATGTGCCGACCATGGCCGAGAGCGGCTATCCGGATTATGGCGTCAGCGTCTGGTATGGCGTCTCCGCGCCGGCCAGACTGCCCGACGATGTCGCGCAAAAACTCACTGCCAGTTTGAACAAGGCGCTGAACGATGACACGTTCCGTGCCTCGCTCGACAAGGTCGGCTTCCCGCCGCTGCGGCCCAAAAGCCAGGCCGAGATCGATAAATTCGTCGCGACCGATCGCGCGCGATGGGCAAGTGTGATAAAGGCGCTCAACATTTCACTGGACTAGGTAATGGCTCAGAAGACCGACCTCCGCGAGGGCGAAGTTACCGTCGACATGCCGCAGGCCAAGGATGCCGGGCTGGTGTTCATCGGTCGCATTCGCACGCCCTGGAAGTCTCGGCTGGACACGCCGCGGCAGGGCCGCCACGACGGCCCGGTCTGCCGGCTCGAGATTTTCGAACCCTGGGTGCCCGCGATCAAGGGCGTCGAGTTCTACGAAAATCTCGAGGTGATCTACTGGCTGCACCAGTCGCGCCGCGATCTGGTGCTGCAGAGCCCGAAGAACAACCAGAAAACCCGCGGCACCTTCTCGCTGCGCTCGCCGGTGCGGCCCAATCCGATCGGCACCTCGATCGTGAAGTTCGTTGGCGTCGAGGGTAACACGATCCTGGTGCGCGGCCTCGACTGCCTCGACGAGACGCCGCTGCTCGACGTCAAGCCCGACCGCTGCGAGTTCTCGCCACTGGCGGCGCAGAAGAGCGGGGATGCGGAGTGGGAGTGATTCTCTTACCCGGCGCGTGAGAGCTCCAGCATGAAAGAGTTGGTAGATCTCGGCTGCGATTGCGCGGTTGAGGGCGAATGGAGTTTCGGCGTGGCAAGAAAAGTGTTTCAAGACTTCGCCCATGTCTTGTGCCAGCGCTTTATTGAAGTGCCATCAAACAAGGACCTCGTAAACTTGGTTCTCCTTGGCGGTGGGACACTTGCGTTGGATATCGTGATGCGCAAGGCGACCTGTAATCGCTGTCACATAGAGCCGTTGCCATATGCTGCGGATGCGCGGGGCTGGCTTGATTCACAAATGACAAAACAGAATATTCCAATTGAAGAACTCGTGGGTGCGACGCTTGTCGTCGAATATGACGTGAGTCTTAGCCGTAAGCCGGAGAATCCGGTTCTGCCAATGGCGAAATTTCACTTTGCTTGCACCGGCTCGATCTCGTCACCGGATCGCGTGTACACATCTGTTTTGACGGAGAAGCTGTGGGCATTGCATACGGTTTCGTAAGCGCACCGACGAAGCAATCCATCCTTTCTTTTCGCCGTGAGATGGATTGCTTCGCGGAGCCTGTCATCGGGCGCGCATTCGCGCGACCCNCCCCGCAATGACGGGCTGAGACTGTCCGTTTTACCCCAGCGCCGCCATCAGCTTCGTCGCATTGTCCTCCAAAACCTTGACATCTTCCTTGCGGCTTGCTGGCGGCAACAGCGCGACGCCGTCATGGCGCGGCATCACGTGCATGTGCAGGTGGAATACGACCTGTCCGCCGGCGGGCTCGTTGAATTGCTGCACGGTGATGCCGTCGGCCTTGAAGGCCTTCATCGCGGCGGCGGCGATCTTGTGGGCGGCACGCGCGACGTGGGCGTAGTCGTCGGGGGTGATGTCGAGGATGTTGCGGGCAGGGGACTTCGGGATGACAAGCGTATGGCCCGGCGACCTCGGCATGATGTCGAGGAACGCCAGCACGTGGTCGTCCTCATAGACCTTGTGGCAGGGAAACTCGCCGCGCAGGATTTTTGCAAAGGGGTTGTTGGTGTCATAGGCGGGCATGGTTTTTCCCTCGAGGTTTGATTTCAATTTCACGTCTCTACAGCGTTTTCGAGCGAAGTGGATACCGGTTCGCGTAAAGAAAACGCGTCAAAACAAATAAACGAGAGCCCGGTAGAACCGGGCTCTCGCCGAACAGGTCAAGCCTCGTCAGCGGCCTTGCGGAACGGGCCGGCTTCCGTCAGCTCGCGCCCGACCTCGGCCACATAGGCGCGCTCGCGCTTCAAATAATCGGCGATCGCGCGGCGTAAATCGGGGTCGGCGATGAAATGTGCGGAATAGGTGGTTTGCGGCAGGTAGCCGCGCGCCAGCTTGTGCTCACCCTGCGCGCCGGCTTCGACGATTTTCAGGCCGCGCTCGATCGCAAAATCGATCGCCTGATAGTAGCAGACTTCGAAATGCAGGAACGGGTGATGCTCGATCGCGCCCCAGTTGCGGCCGAACAGCGTGTCGGAGCCGACAAAGTTGATCGCGCCTGCAATCCAGCGGCCGTTGCGCTTGGCCATCACCAGCATCACGTCGCGGCTCATGCTCTCGCCGATCAGCGAGAAGAATTTGCGGGTCAGGTAAGGCCGGCCCCATTTGCGCGAGCCGGTCTCCATGTAGAACGCGAAGAACGCGTCCCAGGCTTCTTCGGTGATATCGGCTCCAGTCAGCCGGTGGATGGTGATCCCGGCGGCCACCGCTTCGCGGCGCTCGCGCTTGATCGACTTGCGGTGGCGTGAGTTCAGCGAATTCAGGAAATCATCGAAGGTGCCATAGCCTTCATTGTGCCAGTGAAACTGCTGGTCGTTTCGCTGCAGGAAACCGTGCGCGCCGAGCAATTTCGCTTCCGCCTCGCGGGCAAAGGTCACATGCACGGAGGAGGCGCCGGTCGCGTTGCACAGCGCCATCAGCCCGCGCGCCAGCGCTGAGCCGATCAGCTCACGATCGACACCGTCGCGGATCAATAGCCGCGGGCCGGTTGCGGGCGTGAACGGCACCGAGACCTGCAGTTTCGGGTAATAGCGTCCGCCCGCACGCTCATAAGCATCGGCCCAGCCGCGGTCGAAGACATATTCGCCTTGCGAGTGATTTTTCAGATAGCAGGGCACAACGCCGACGATCTCGCCGTCGAGCCGCGCCAAAAGATGGCGCGGGCCCCAGCCGGTGCGGGCGCAGGCCGAGCCCGAGGCTTCGGCGGCGGCGAAAAACGCATGGGAAACGAAGGGGTTATAGGTCGGCTTTGAAATAGCGCAGGAGCCGTCCCGCGACGCCAGCGTGTCGAGATTTTCGAGGCTGTTCGGATCGCCCGCCGGATTGGCGCAGGCGTCCCATTCCGCAGCCTTGATGTCGCTGACGGAGGGGACGGCTTCGAGGGTGATTTCGGATGATGCCATCTAGAAAATCGGACCGGTCCCATGATGCGATCAGCCATCGCCCATGGTGACCACCCCAAAGATCGTGCATTGCAACGACGACTTCAAGGCCGCATGGCGCGGATCAGGTTCCCGGGTGAAACCCTTCAAAAATCATCTGATCGGCGTAACGCGCGGCCCGTTGGCGCTGTTCGGGCGTGCGCACCGTCCAGGAGAGCAGCGGCAGCCCAAAAATGTTGCGGGCGATCCACGGCGCCGCCGCAGGCAGCTCGTTGACCCAGTAGGCGACGAAATCCGGCCGGCTCCAAAAGGCGTGGCGCAGATGCGTCATGCCGCGACGCTGTTCCACTGATGCTTCCGGCCACTCCTCGGCGGTATATTCGCGTTCGGCCACGATGCCGCGGGCGCGGGTAGGGATCAGTTCGCGCAGCGCCAGCACCTGGTCCGGGTCGAAGGACATGCCGACCGCGGGGCCGTCATAGGCGGCGAGCACCTCGGCCATCCGCTTCACCAGCCGGCGGTCGCCGTCGAAATGGCTTTTCACCTCGATCACCAGCGGCACGCGCCCGGCGACGAGCGCGCAGAGATCGCCGAGCGTCATCATCCGCTCTGGCGTATCCTTGAACTTCACCGCCTTGAGTTCGGCCGCGGTCTTGCCCAGCAGCGCGCCGGAACCCTCGGTGAGGCGGCCGAGCGCGTTATCATGATGCACCATCGCTTCGCCGTCGGACGAAAGCTGGATGTCGCATTCGATGGCGAAATTACCGTCGACGGCGGCCTGCGCGGCCGCCGGCATGTTCTCGACGATGCCGCGCGCGATATCATGCAGGCCGCGATGAGCGACCGGCCGCGCCGTCAGCCAGTCCGGGGCACGCACGAGAGAGCGCTCCGCTCAGGACACTTCGAAGATGGCGTCGACCTCGACGGCGGCGTCCGAGGGCAGCGAAGCGACGCCGACGGTGGTGCGGGCGTGGCGGCCCTTATCGCCGAAGGCGGTGACCATCAGGTCGGAGGCGCCGTTGAGCACCTTGGGCCCGTCGAGGAAATCGGGCGTGGAATTGATGAAGCCGCCGAGCCTGACGACGCGGACCACCTTGTCGAGATCGCCGAGCGCGGCCTTGACCTGGGCCAGCAGGTTGACGCCACAGCCTTGGGCGGCGGCATATCCCTGCTCGATGGTGACACCGGCGCCGAGCTTGCCCTTGGCGATCAGCTTGCCTTCCGCATCGGCGCAGACCTGGCCGGAGACGAACAGCAGGTTGCCTGAGCGCACGAAGCCGACATAGTTCGCCATGGGGGTGCGGGGTTCGTTCAGGACGATACCTTGTGCCGCCAGCTTCTGTTCGACCGTACCCGCCATGTTTTTGTGTCCCCGCTTGATGTGACTGTGCCTGACTTCTATCAGGCGCGCATTGTTTCGCGCATCGCGCTTCTAGTTGCAAGCGACCGCAGCTCGGCGTCCTCTGGCGTGACCGAGCGCGGATCCTGCCCGAAAACATCGAAAAACGGGGCGGTTCGGCCGCCAATTCTTGCGTTTTCGTGACGCCGCCCTAGTTGCGACGCAATGGACCCATCACTAATGTAACCGAATCTCCCCTCGAGGAAAAAGTGGACATGGCTAGCTCGTTCCCGATTCCGGTTCGTGCGTTGGTGTTCTCGGTTGCCGCGACCCTGGTATCCGGCTTTTCAAACGGACCGGCGCAGGCAGGCGCAAGCGGGCCATTTCTCTCCCATCAGGCGCTGTATGAACTGAAGCTGGTCAAGTCGCGCGGGACCAATGCGATCTCGGGCGCGCGCGGACGCATTCTGTACAATTTCTCGGGCAGCGCCTGCGAGGGCTATACTTCCGAATTCCGCCAGGTGTCGGAACTCGACAGCGGCGAGGGCAAGCTGACGCTGAGCGATCTGCGCTCGCATTCCTGGGAGGACGCCGGCGGCAAGAGCTATCGCTTCAAGATCGATACCCGGATGAACGATGCCGACTCCGCGCCGATCGACGGCATGGCGGAGCGGGTCGGCGATCGCATCAAGGTCAAGCTGAAACAGCCGGTTGCGAAGACATTCGAGCTCGACGGCAAGGTGGTGTTTCCGACCGAGCAGATCCAGCACATCATCGCGGCCGCCCGCGAGGGCAAGTCGGTGCTGGAGCTGATGGTCTATGACGGCTCCGACAATGGCGAGAAGGTCTACAATACGCTGTCGGTGATCGGGCAGCCGATCCCGGGCACCCGCAGCATCGCGACGCCCGATCCCGCGACCGCCAACGACCAGATGAAGGCACTAACCCGCTGGCCGGTGACCGTCAGCTATTACGACCGCGACGCCAAGGCCAAGGAAGGCGAGCAGACGCCGGTTTATGCGATGTCGTTTGAGCTGTTCGAGAACGGCGTCTCCCGCGCGCTGGTGCTCGACTACAATGATTTCGTGATTGCGGGAGCGATGGGCAAGTTTGACGTCAGGGATTCAAAGCCGTGCAAGTGACGTCCAAGTGACGTCACCGTCGTACTGGTCCGCGTCGGGAGACTGCGCGCGGGTGTCTCAAACCCTCGCTTGATTTCATCCGTGCGTGAAGTCGCCGGGCCTCAACCCGAGCGCTTTGACGGCTGGCTCCGGAAGCGGGCCCAAGGCTTCGACCCTTTCGTTCGGAGCCATCATTGTTGCGATAATCGCTTCGGCCTTTGCCGGATCCTGCTCAGCCACATAGTAGACCGAGCGAACGGGCGCGCCGCCTCCCAACGGTTCAGTTGTTACGAGGACAACCTGACCATTTGCCATGCCTTGATATAGCACTGACGCGGTGCCGTTTCCATGAAGGTGATGGCCGCGCCCCTGCGAGCCCGCGGTGCAGCAACGGCCATGCGGGATGGGCGTATCCATCTTGTATTGTTCCGGCGCAGCACCAATTACGAATTGTGGGATGCAGAATCGCTCTGGGAGCGAGGACGTGGCCAGCAAGAAAATGGCAGACGGAGGCCTTCCGGTCGTCGCGCGCTTTGAGGTGCGCCACCGCAATTACCTCGCGCCAGACGGCTCGATCAACCGGCCGCTCCCTGCGTTCGCTTCCGATGCCGACCTCCTCACCGCGCTCTATCGGGCGATGATGCTGCTGCGCAACTTTGACCGAAAGGCTGTCGCATTGCAGCGCACGGGCCGGCTTGGGACCTACGCCGTTTCGCTCGGCCAGGAGGCGGTGTCGGTCGGAATAGCCAGTGCGATGCGTGCCGAGGATGTCCTGTTGCCCTCCTATCGCGACAATGGCGCGCTGATCTGGCGTGGCGTCAGGCTGGAGGAAATTCTGCTGTTCTGGGGAGGGGACGAGCGGGGCAATCACTTCTCCGGACCGGTCGAGGATTTTCCGTTTTGCGTTCCCGTGGGATCGCAGGCGCCGCATGCCGCCGGCGTTGCCTATGCCTTCAAGCTGCGCAAGCAGCCGCGCGTCGCCGTCTGCATGTTCGGCGATGGCGCCACCTCGAAGGGGGACGTCTACGAGGCGATGAATTTTGCCGGGGTGCACAAGCTGCCGGTCGTGTTCGTCGCCACCAACAATCAATGGGCTATTTCCGTCCCGTTACGGCTGCAGACCGGTTGCGAAACATTGGCGCAGAAAGCCATCGCCGCCGGCTTCATCGGCGAGCAGGTGGACGGCAGCGATGTCGTGGCGATGCGCGCCGCGGCCGAAGACGCCATCGCCGCCGCCCGTGACGGTCAGGGCCCGCGCTTCATCGAGGCGGTGACCTACCGGCTCGGCGATCATACGACCTCTGATGACGCGTTACGCTATCGTTCGGCCGAGGAGGTCCAGGCCCGCTGGAAGGAAGAGCCGATTGCGCGCCTGAGGAGCTATCTCGTCGGTCAAAAGATGTGGAGCAAGGCGGAAGAAGAACAGCTTGCCGCGGAATGCCATGAGCGCGTCGAGGCGGCGGTCGAGCGCTATTTGGCAACGGAGCCGCGCCGGCCTGAATCCATGTTCGAACATCTCTATGCCGATCTGCCCGGCGTCTATGCCGCGCAGCGCCGCGAACTCGCGGGAGAGGGCGATGCCTGAAATGACGTTGGTCGAAGCCGTCAATCTGGCGCTCGCCCGCGCGATGGAGGATGATCCTGATGTCGTCGTGCTTGGCGAAGATGTCGGTATCAATGGCGGCGTCTTCCGCGCGACCGTCGGGCTGCAAGCGCGTTTCGGCCCCGAGCGCGTGCTCGATACGCCGCTTGCCGAACTCCTGATCAGCGGACTCTGCGTCGGGATGGCTGTGCAGGGGTTGAAGCCCGTCGGCGAGATCCAGTTCATGGGATTTCTGTATCCCTGCATCGACCAACTGGTGAACCATGCCTCCCGAATCCGCAACCGCACCCGGGGGCGGCTCACCTGTCCAATGGTTCTGCGCACGCCGCATGGCGCCGGCATTCGCGCGCCCGAGCATCATTCCGAAAGCACCGAGGCAATGCTCGCCCATATCCCCGGCCTGCGCGTTGTCATTCCCTCGTCGCCGGAACGCGCGTACGGGCTGCTGCTTGCCGCGATCCGTGATCCCGATCCGGTGGTGTTTCTGGAGCCGACGCGTATCTACCGCGCGGCGAAAGGCGAGGTGGAAGACAACGGTGAAGCCTTGCCGCTGGATGTCGCCTTTGTCCTGCGCCAGGGCCGCGACGTCACGCTGATCAGCTGGGGGGCGATGCTGAAGGAAACCATGGCGGCGGCCGAAGCGCTGGCTGCCGAGGGTGTCGCCGCCGAGGTGATCGATCTCGCCACGCTCAAACCCTACGACGAAGCGACGGTGCTCGGCTCGGTCGCAAAAACCGGGCGTTGCGTCATCGTGCACGAGGCGACGCGCACCGGCGGATTCGGAGCCGAGATCGCCGCGCTCATCGCCGAGCGCGGCCTGACTTCGCTGCTCGCGCCCGTGGCCCGCGTCACCGGCTACGACACGGTCATTCCGATGGCGCGGCTCGAGCAGCATATGATGCCGTCGGTCGATCGTATCGTGACGGCCGCGCGCCGGGCGTGCCAGTTCAGTTGATTGCCAGCGGACTTATCCCATGCGCCAGTTCGTATTGCCGGATCTGGGAGAGGGCCTCGAAGAGGCGGAGATCGTGAACTGGTATGTCAATGAAGGCGATCATGTCGTCACCGATCAGCCGCTGGTATCGGTCGAGACTGACAAGGCCGTCGTCGAGGTGCCGTCGCCGTCGAGCGGACGCATCCTGCATTTGTTCGGCGCCAAGGGCGATGTGGTGAAAGTCGGCGCGCCGCTTGTCGAGTTCGCCGAAGGCCCCGAGCAGGACACCGGAACGATTGTCGGCGAACTTGGCCCCGGCGAGCCAGCGGCTGCAGCAGCAACACTTTCCAGGCGAGCGGCCGGAGAGAAGGGGCAGGTTTTTCCGGCCGTGCGCGCACTTGCCCGCAAGCTCGACGTCGATCTCGATCTCGTCGAAGCCACGGGACCCGACGGCACCATCACGCGTGCGGATGTGGAACGGGCGGCCAAGAGTTTGCCCCAAAGCGGACCTGCCGAACTCCTGCGCGGCTTACGGCGCGCGATGGCTCAACGCATGACGGCGGCTCATGCTGAAATCGTCCCTGCGGGTGTGACCGATGAGGCCGATATCGACGATTGGCCAACCGGTGAGGACGTAACAATCCGGCTGGTGCGCGCGATCGCTGTCGCCTGCAAGGCCGAGCCTGCGCTCAATTGCTGGTACAATTCCGGCGCGGGTGAACGGCGTCTGTTCGATCGCATCGATCTCGGCATCGCCGTCGATACCGGGGGCGGCCTTATCGTCCCCGTGTTGCGCAATGTCGCAGAGCGGGACGTATCGGACCTGCGAACCGGGCTTGACCGGATGCGCGCTGACGCCGTCGCGCGCGCGATACCTCCAGGAGAACTGAGAGGAGCGACGATTACGCTGTCGAATTTCGGAATGATTGGAGGCCGTTTCGCCAGCCTGATCGTCGTACCGCCACAGGTGGCGATCATCGGCGCCGGCCGGATCACCCAGGGGGTGGTCGCGTATCGGGGCCAGCCGGCGGTGCGGCGCGTGCTGCCATTGTCGCTTACTTTTGACCATCGTGTGGTGACGGGCGGTGAAGCCGCTCGCTTCCTGGTGGCACTAAAAGCGGATCTTGAGCAGATTTCGTGAAGACTGCCGTGCGCGGGGCCCCTTATGGGCATATTGAGATTCGACGAGGATATCTCCATATCATTTCGATAAGGGAGTCCTTGCTGTGCAGAACGTACAGGCGACTCTTGTTGCGGCCGTTGCAGCCGTTGCCCTCCTGGTCTCTCCCCTTGCCGCCAGGGCGGGGGAGAACGGCAGCAAGCTTGCGCTGACCATCTCGGTCGACGGAGCGATCGGCCCGGCGACGGCCCGGTACGTGAAGGACGCGCTCGCCAAAGCGAGCGAACGCCGTGCCGAGGTGGTTGTTCTGCGCATGAATACGCCGGGCGGTCTCTCAACCAGCATGCGCGAGATCATCGCCGACGTGCTGGCCTCGCGCGTGCCCGTCGTCGGTTACGTTGCGCCCTCCGGAGCCCATGCGGCCAGCGCCGGAACCTATATCCTCTACGCCACGCATATCGCGGCCATGGCGCCGGGCACCAATCTCGGCGCGGCGACGCCGGTGCAGATCGGCGGACCGCTGCCGGGCCTGCCGGACGCCAACCCCGACAAGGACGACAAGGGCAAGAAGGAAGGCAGCGACCAGAAGCCGAAGACAAAGGATGCCATGACGGCGAAGGCGACCAACGACGCCGTCGCCTTGATCCGCAGTCTCGCCGAGTTGCGCGGCCGCAACGCCGATTGGGCGGAGAAGGCGGTGCGGGAAGCCGAAAGCCTTTCCGCCAATGCCGCCTTGCAGGCGAAAGTCATCGATCTCGTCGCACGCGACCAGGCCGAACTGCTCAGGCAAATCGATGGTCGTGCGGTCGAGGTTGCGGGCGGCGATACGCGGCGTCTGGCAACCAGCGAAGCCGCGCGTGAAGCGCTCGACCCCGGATGGATCGCGCAATTCTTAAGGGTGATCACCGATCCCAACATCGCCTTCATTCTCATGCTGGTCGGCATCTACGGCCTGATCTTCGAACTTTCCTCGCCCGGCGCGGTCGCGCCCGGGGTGATCGGCACGATCTGCCTGCTGCTCGGCCTCTATGCGCTCAATATGCTGCCCATCAACTATGCGGGCCTCGCCCTGATCCTGTTGGGGATCACGCTCCTGGTCATCGAAGTCTTCAACCCGACCGTGGTGATCGGTATCGGCGGGATCATCGCATTCGTGCTCGGCGCGGTGATGCTGTTCGAGCTCGAGGAGCCCGGATTGCGGCTGTCATGGCCGGTGATCGGCATCGCGGCGGCGATCTTCGTCGGCATGATCCTGGTTGTGCTCGGCTCGCTTCGACGTGCCCAAAAAGGCCCCGTGCGGCTCGGCGCGCAAGCCATGCGCGGGCTGTCAGCCGAAATCCTCGACTGGTCCGAGCGCGAAGGCCACGTCTTCACCCATGGCGAGCGCTGGCAGGCGCGTGGCACCGAAGCCTTCAAGCCCGGTGAGGTGGTCGAGGTGGCCAACATCCAAGATTTGACGCTCGTGGTACGGCGCCGGCCGGTGCTGACCGCCGGCGAAGGAGGTACGTGATGATGCTTGATTATTTGACTTATGCGACGCTCGCGGTGCTGGTGGTGCTGTTTCTGTCCTCGGCCATTCGCATCCTGCGAGAATACGAGCGCGGCGTCGTGTTCACGCTCGGGCGCTTCACCGGTGTGAAAGGTCCGGGATTCATTATCCTGATTCCGGTGGTGCAGCAGATGGTGAAGGTCGATCTGCGGGTGATGGTCCAGGTCGTGCCGCCCCAGGACGTAATCTCGCGCGACAACGTCTCGGTCAAGGTCAACGCCGTTCTCTACTTCCGTATCATCGATCCCGAGCGCGCCATCATCAAGGTCGGCGATTACATGTCCGCGACCAGCCAGCTCGCGCAGACCACGCTGCGCTCGGTGCTCGGCAAGCACGAGCTGGACGAGATGCTCGCCGAGCGGGATCGGCTCAATGCCGACGTCCAGGAAATTCTCGACCAGCAGACCGACGTCTGGGGCATCAAGGTCACCACCGTCGAGATCAAGGATATCGATCTCAATGAAACCATGGTGCGCGCGATTGCCAAGCAGGCCGAGGCGGAGCGGCTGCGGCGCGCCAAGGTGATCAATGCAATGGGCGAGCAGCAAGCCGCCGAGAAGCTCGTCGAGGCCGGCCGAACGCTGGCGCGCGAGCCGCAGGCGATGCAGTTGCGCTATTTCGCGGCGCTGCACGACATCGCCGGCGAGCGATCCTCGACCGTGGTGTTTCCGCTGCCGATGGATCTACTCGGCCATGTGACGGGAGGGCGGAGGGAGGCGACGTGATTGTGGTCGTTGCCGGCAACAGGCCGTTCGCATGCCTGCGACGGAAGGCTTGGAAGTGCTGATCAATCGATGCCGCCGAACATTCGGCTGTACGGTTCGGCTGCACCCGACAACCAGGGAGAGCGACGATGGTAACGTATGTCGTGCTTGGTAACTTCACCGAC
This sequence comes from Bradyrhizobium lablabi, assembly GCF_001440475.1. GTDB lineage: Bacteria > Pseudomonadota > Alphaproteobacteria > Rhizobiales > Xanthobacteraceae > Bradyrhizobium > Bradyrhizobium lablabi. The sequence continues at coordinate 32,483 of NZ_LLYB01000042.1, forward strand.
CAGGGAATCCGCAATGCCAAGGAGTCGCCGAAGCGGGCCGAGGCTTTCAAAAAGACGGCCGAGACCTTCGGCGTGACCGTCAAGGAGCTGTTCTGGACGCAGGGACGGTATGATGTCGTGACAATCCTCGATGCGCCGGACGAATTTTCCGCCATGACGCTTAGCCTGAGCCTTGGCGCATTGGGCAATGTGCGCACCGAGTCGTTGCGAGCCTTCTCGGCGGCGGACATGACCAAGGTTGTCGAGAAGATGCTCTGACAGCTACTCGTCAAGGACGGTTTGGCGCCTGCTGCTCGAAGTCCCGAGCCGGGGCCTGTCCCGAGAATGGTACCTCGTGATCATACGCCTCGGGCTCGAACTGTTCCTTGAAAATCCCTCGCAGCAACCGCCAGAGTTCGCGGTGGCCGGCCGTTTGACCGCCTTGCGTCAGATACGCCGCGATATCCATGACGTCGGTTCGATAATCCGCAGCTCCGCGGATCCGCGAATCCAGGAAGGTCCACTCGTGTTCGACGTACAAGCGCTTGGTGTCGGTGTCGAAGACCAGGTTCCAGAAATCCAGTTCCGTGACTTCCGGTCCCTTGACCTGTCGATGCAGCTCCCGTTTCAAAAAGGCCATCTTTCGCTCCTTTTGCGTAAGGTCGGTGGAAGGCATCCCGACCTATGCGCCCCATCCAAGTTGGAGACCTGATAGAAATCTGATCATTCCTTGCCGGTTCAAGACCGCACAGGGCGAGTATTTGCCCTGAGGGATGGTCGAGCGCGCCGGACCCGGATACGCTTTGGCCCAATCATGCACGTCAGGGAGGCACAGAGATGAGCAAGCTCGAAAAACTTCGGCCAAGCGGTCTTCATCACAATCCGGCCTATTCCCACGTCGTCGTCGCGTCAGGCGCGCGCACGATCTATATCGCGGGACAGGTCTCCACCGACGAGGAGGGGCGGGTGGTCGGCGAGGGGGATATCGCCGCGCAAACGACACAGGTGATGCACAATATCGGCCTGGCACTGAAATCCGCCGGTGCGAGTTATTCCGATATCGTGAAGATCACCACCTTCGTCGTGGGCTATAAGCCGGAACTCCGTCCGATCATCGGCAAGGCGCGCTCGGTCTTCTTTGAAGGCATGGAGCCGCCGGCAAGCACGCTCGTCGGTGTCACGGCGCTGGCGGCCCCGGAATGGCTGATCGAGATTGAGGCCGTGGCCGTCGTCGATTGATGGCTCTGCGTTTCTCTCTCCGTCATTGCCTGCGACAAACGCGAAGCGTTTGCGCAAGGAGCGAAGCGACGAAGCAATCCACCCATCTGTTATGCCGCGCAATGGATTGCTTTGCTGCGCTCGCAATGACGGGGATGGAGTCGTCTACTCCTCCTCGTCCTCTTCCTTCGCCGGTCCCTTATACGCAATGCCCCTGATGACCGCGGCATTGCCGAACTTCTTGCGCAAATCATCTATTGCGCGCTCGGCATGGGCGGAGCGGCGGTCGAGCATGTCGCTGTCGTCGCCTTGCGATCCCTCGCGCAGCGCACTGACGCCGGTGCCCATCAGGCGGAAGGCGGTGCCGTCGATTTCCCTCGCCAGCATTTCGCGCGACACCGCAAAGATCTTCGCGGCGAGCTGGGTCGGCGCCTGGATCGATTGCGAGCGGGTGCGCTGGCGGAAATCGGCGGTCTTCAGCTTCAGCGTGATGGTACATCCGGCCAGATTGCTGTTTTTCAGCCGCGACGACACTTTCTCGGACAGCCGCCACAACAGCCGCTCCAGCGTGGCGAAATCCCTGATGTCGTTTTCGAACGTGGTTTCGCTCGATATCGTCTTGGCGCCGCGGTCCGGCACCACGCTGCGGTCGTCGATGCCGCGCGCCAGCCGCCACAGCCGGCGGCCTTCGCCGCCGAACTGCTTCATCAGCTCCACCTCGTCGGCGCGCTGCAGATCCGCAATGGTGCGAAAGCCCCGCTGCAGCAGCTTTTCCTGGGTCGCGGGGCCGACACCGTAGATGAAGCCGACCGGCTTGTCCGTCAGCATCTCGCGGGCCTCGACCTGGTCGAGGGCGGCGAAGCCGCGCGGCTTGTCGAGATCGGAGGCGATCTTGGCCAAGAACTTGTTGCAGGACAGGCCGACCGACACCGTGATGCCGATGTCGCGCTCGACGTCGCGAGCAAAGCGCGCCAGCACTTTTGCCGGAATCATGCCGTGGACGCGTTGGGTGCCGGCAAGGTCCAGGAACGCCTCGTCGATAGACAGCGGTTCCACCAGCGGCGTCAGCGTTTGCATGGCATGGCGCACCTCGCGGCCGACGCGGACATATTTTGCCATGTCGGGCGGGATTACGGCCGCCTGCGGGCACAGCTCCAGCGCCTTGAACATCGGCATGGCCGAGCGCACGCCATAGGTTCGCGAGACATAGCAGGCGGCCGACACCACGCCGCGCTTGCCGCCGCCGATGATCACCGGTCTGTCGGCAAGCTCCGGATTGTCGCGCTTCTCGACGGTTGCGTAGAACGCGTCGCAATCGATGTGCGCCAGCGTCAGCGAGGGCAGGGCATGGTGGCGGACCAGGCGCGGGGAACCGCACTCGCCGCAACGCCTTACCTTGATATCGAGGTCGCCGAGGCAATCCCGGCAGAAAGCGCGCGGACCATCAAGGGCTGGCGCCGGCGAGCTCACGGCACGTCGCGCTCCCAGTGCGGGTCACCCAGCACCTGACGGGCGGCGGCGATATTGGTCGGATGCAGTTGCGAGGCGCTCGCAAATGCCTGCACGGTGGCGTCGTCTCGCAGCACAAAATCCAGCACGGATGCCAGAAATTGCGGGTCGGCGGCGGCCGTGCGCAGCGTCTCCGGACCGATACCGGTTTCGGCCAGGAACAGGCCCAGCCGCTCCGGATCGCCGGCAATGAAACTCAGCGCCTGAACTGCAACGATTTCAGCCACTTCGCGGGGGTTGTGAACAGGCTTTTTCAACAGGTGATTTGCCTTTCCGTTAACTTATAGGCTCTACTTTGGAACCATCATGCCCGAGTCTGCGGAGTGCGTTCAACATTTGCAAACCGCTTCGTAAAACTTGGCGCATCGATTTAACGGCTTAGAGCGAAATCTGGCGCTAGTTTGAATTCACTTTTCGGCAAGGGGCGGCTGCGGTGCGGGGCGTGTCGAAAAGCCGGACGTGTGTTCTGGGATGAGGGAGGGACGGGATGGCAAAAACCGTCCTGATCGTGGAGGACAACGAGCTCAACATGAAGCTCTTTCGCGATCTGTTGGAAGCGCATGGCTATCAGACGTCCGGGACCAGCAACGGTTTCGAGGCGCTCGATCTCGTTCGCAAGTTGCGTCCTGATCTGATCCTGATGGACATCCAGTTGCCGCAAGTATCCGGGCTCGAAGTGACGCGCTGGATCAAGGACGATCCGGAGCTGCGCGCTATTCCGGTGGTTGCGGTCACCGCCTTTGCGATGAAGGGCGACGAAGAGCGCATCCGCGAGGGCGGCTGCGAGGCGTATCTGTCCAAACCTATTTCCGTCGGCAAGTTTATCGAAACCGTGCGGCGTTTTATCGGGTAGGAGTGAGTTTTCGATGTCTGCGCGTATCCTTGTCGTCGATGACGTTCCGGCAAACGTCAAGCTCCTGGAAGCCCGCCTGTCGGCCGAATATTTCGACGTGCTGACCGCGTCGAACGGCGCCGAGGCGCTCGACATCTGCTCCCGCTCCGAATGCGACATCATCCTGCTCGACGTCATGATGCCCGACATGGACGGTTTCGAGGTCTGCCGCCGGCTGAAGTCCAATCCGGCCACCCACTTCATTCCCGTCGTGATCGTCACCGCGCTGGACAGCCCGTCGGATCGCGTGCGCGGGCTGGAAGCCGGCGCCGACGATTTTCTCACCAAGCCGGTGTCCGACGTCGTTCTGATCGCGCGCGTCCGCTCGCTGACGCGGCTGAAGATGATGACCGACGAGCTGCGCATGCGCGCCATCACCTCGCTCGAGATCGGCATGGAAGCGCCGGAGCGCAGTGCCATCGCCGACAAGGGCGTCGGCGGACGGATTCTGCTTGTTGACGATCGGCCGTCATCCTACGAGCGGTTGGCCCCGATCCTTTCCGCCGAGCATACCGTCGACGTCGAAATCAATCCAGCGGAGGCGCTGTTCCACGCCGCCGAAGGCAATTACGATCTGCTGATCGTTTCGCTCAGCCTGGAAAATTACGACGGCCTGCGGCTGTGCAGCCAGGCGCGCTCGCTGGAGCGCACCCGCCAGTTGCCGATCCTCGCCATCTCCGACGCCGACAACAATGCGCGGCTGCTGCGCGGGCTCGAAATCGGGGTCAACGATTATCTGCTCCGCCCCGTCGACAAGAACGAACTGCTGGCGCGGGCGCGCACCCAGATCCGCAAGCGGCGCTACACCGACCACCTGCGCGACAACGTGCAGAACTCGATCGAAATGGCGGTCACCGACGCGCTGACCGGCCTGAACAACCGCCGCTACATGGAAAGCCATCTCTCGACGCTCGTCGAGCAGGCCTCCAGCCGCGGCAAGCCGCTGGCGCTGATGATCCTCGACATCGATTACTTCAAGTCGATCAACGATACCTACGGCCACGATGCGGGCGACGACGTGCTGCGCGAATTCGCCGTGCGTATCCGCAAGTCGATCCGCGGCATCGATCTCGCCTGCCGTTACGGCGGCGAGGAGTTTGTGATCGTGATGCCGGAAACCGACCTCAATGTCGCCGGCATGGTCGCCGAGCGCCTGCGCCGCTCGATCGCCGGCGAGACCTTTGCGGTCAACAAGGGCACCAAGCGGATCGACGTCACGATCTCGATCGGCCTGGCCACGCTGGACCACAAGGACGAGCCGGTCGCCGACGTGCTCAAGCGCGCCGACGTGGCGCTGTATCGGGCGAAAAACGACGGGCGGAACAGGGTGGTTTCGACGGCGGCCTAAACGGTCGTCGCTATCGCAGGACGCGCGTCACATAGTTTGCTGTCATACCCCGCGAAGGCGGGGTATCCAGTACGCCGCGGCCTCTCGATTCAATCACCAACGTCTCTGGAATACTGGATCACCGCTCCAGTGCGCAATTGCGCACAAGGCGGGTGACGACAGTTGACGCTATGCCGACGCGCGCATCCCTTCGGCGCGCTGCTTCACCGCGTCATACGCCAGCCGCTTGAACTCGAACGAGAACGGATGCACGAACGCCATCTGGCGCTGCGCCATCATGACGCCGGCCAGGTTGTGCTTCGGCGAGATCCACCATTGGGTGCCGGCGACGCCGCCCCAGTAGAGTTCGCCCGCCGCGTCGGGATGATCGAACGGCGTCGGCTTCACGATCAGGCCGCCGGCCAGGGTAAAGGCCTTGCCGGGCTGCTCTCCCATCGTGGCAAAGCGGATCCACTGGCCCTCGGGCAACTGGTTGGTCAGCATCTGCGCAATCGTTTCCGGCTTGAGCAGGGTCGGCCCGCCGGGCAGCAGGCTTCGGACCAGCGCCACCATGTCATGCAGCGTCGAAACCAGGCCACCGCCGCCGCTGAGCCGCGCGATCGGACGCAGATAGGCGCCGGGGAAGGGCGAGTTGTCGGTTCGGGTCAGTCCCGGCTTCATCGGCTCCATCAGGTCCGCACCGGCGTAATAGGCAACGAGCCGGCCCTGATCCTTTTCCGGCACGACGAAGCCGGTATCGGCCATGCCGAGCGGATCGAGAATCCGCAGCTTGATGAACTTGTCAAAACTCTGCCCGCTGATGACTTCGACCAGCCGCCCCAGCACGTCGGTGGCCAGCGAATATTCCCACGAGGTGCCGGGCTGATAGATCAGCGGCAGGCCGGCCAGGACGTCGACCATGTCGGCCAGCGTCGTCATCGGATTGTGGACGCCGCGCTCGTTAAGCGCCTTGTAGATCGCGGTGCCGGGATCGAAAAAGCCGTAGCTCAGGCCGGAGCTGTGGCTGAGCAACTGGCGGATGGTGATCGAGCTCTTCGCGGGCTCGGTATCGTCAAGGGAGGTCGCGCCGGGCCGCAATACCCTGCGATTTCCGAGTTGCGGAATAAATTTTTCGATCGGATCGTCGAGCCCAAGCTTGCCTTCCTCGAACAGCAGCAGCACCGCGCAGGAGGTGATCAGCTTGGTGTTGGAGAACACGCGAAAGATGTGATCGGTGCGTAGCGGCGTCTGCGCTTCCTTGTCGGCCCAGCCGACGCAATTCACGTCGATGAGGTCGCGCCCGGTCATGACCGCCCAGGAAATCCCCGACAGCAAGTTGTTGTCGATATAGCGCTGCATGGCCGCGCGTGCCGGTTTGAAGTCGTAACCGCTGGCGGTCACTTTCAGGTCTTCCATTTTCGCTCCCTTTTTCCGCAGGCAAATCTTGCACGGCCTTAGCCGGCATCTCGCCGGACGGAATATTTTGCTTTTTGGATTGAACTCCCCGTCAACGCTAACAGCTAAAGATGGCTTCAGGAAGCACGCGGTGATCTCAAGTGGCCCGCTTCCTTGAACGTTGAGCCTTCTCGGCAGCGCTGCTTTCACCGACCTTCACGCCTGCGTTCCTCAGCAGCACCGTTGCGGCCTCCTTTGCGGCGCGCGCCATCGCGGGGTCGTTGCGGACGAGATCCTGCGCGATCGAGCCGTCAACGAGCAGTGCGAGCTGCGTCGCCAAGGCTTCTGCATTCGCGACACCAAGCTGCACCAGCAGGTCGCGAAACCGGAGACGGCGGCTCTCCTTGAACGCGACCGCCACCTTTCGGACCGACCGGTCTTCGCCGAGTTCGGCGACCGCATTGACGAAGGGGCAGCCGCGAAAATCCTTGTGCGAAAAGCGCCGCTCCAGCGAATCGAAGGTGCCGAGAATCTGCTCGACCGGCGATTTGTCGGAAGCGCGCGGCGCGACGAAACGCCGGGCCAGATAGGCCGAGATCAGCGCGTCTTTTGACGGGAAATGATTGTAGAGCGTGCGTTTGCTGATGCCGATTTCGGCCGCGATAGTGTCGACGCCGACCGCGCGGATTCCCTGCAGATAGAACAGCCTATCCGCGGTTTCCAGAATCCGGTCCTTCATCGCCGGTTTGGCGGGCAGGGGTGCCATGCGAATGCGTGGGTCGCCGTTTGCTTGACAGCAGAGCCCCCTTATAGCCTAGTTACACAGGTCTGTGTACCCATTTCAGATATCGATTGCAGGACGCGGCGTTCGAATTCGCGGCCCTTGGGAGAATAAAAACAATGGCCGCCCTGCTGCAGATCCTGCGCCCGACGCTGCCCATTCTGATCGGCGCGTCCATTATGCTCACGCTCAGCATGGGCCTGCGGCAATCGCTCGGCCTGTTCATGCAGCCGCTGACGCAGGATATCCGGATTTCGGTGTCCGATTTCACGCTGGCGCTCGCGGTGCAGAACCTCGCCTGGGGTTTCCTGCAGCCGCTCGCCGGCGCGCTGACGGTGCGCTACGGTTTTCGGCCCATCATGATTGTCGGTTCGCTGTTCTATGTCGCCGGCCTTGCGCTCATGGCGGGCGCCAACGGCATTCTCAGCATCATGATCGGCGCCGGCGTGCTGATCGGCATCTCGCTGGCCTGCACCGCGGCGGCGATTGCGATGTCGGTCGCAGCCCGCGCGGTGCCGGCGTCGGTGCGCTCGACGGTGCTTGGCCTGGTCTCGGGCGTTGGATCGCTCGGCGCGCTGTTGTCGGCGCCGATCGGACAGATTCTCAACGAGGGCTATGGCTGGCGGATCGGCCTTGTCGGCTTCGTGGTGCTGTCGCTCCTGATGATTCCGGCGGCCTGGTATGCGGGCAGGGTGGACAGGATCCCGCTGCCCAAGCCCACCGATGACAAGATCGGCGACACGTCGGCTGGTGCAGCGACGAAGATGGCGTTCTCCAACGCTTCCTTCGTGGTGATGACCGGCGCCTATTTCGTCTGCGGCATGCAGCTCGTCTTTCTCACCACGCATTTGCCATCGTATCTGGCGATCTGCGGCATGGACCCGATGCTGAGCGCGCAGACGCTCGGCATGATCGGCGGCTTCAACGTGCTCGGCAGCATCTTTTTCGGCTGGGCCGGCCAGCGCTGGAACAAGCTGGCGTTGCTCGGCGGTATCTACATTTTCCGCTCGATCGCACTCGCCTGGTACTTCACGCTGCCGCCGACACCGGCGACCACGCTCTTGTTCGGCGCCATCATGGGCTTCCTGTGGATGGGCGTCGGCCCGCTGGTCGCGGGCGCCGTGGCGGAAATGTTCGGCCTGAAATGGCAGGCGATGATCCAGGGGCTCGCCTTTATGAGCCATCAGGTCGGCAGCTTCCTCGGCGCCTATGGCGGCGGGGTGCTCTACGACGCGCTCGGCTCCTACACCATGGCTTGGCGGATCGGCGTCGCACTGGGCCTGGCCGGCGGCATTGTCCAGGTCGCGTTCGCGCTGATCCGGCCGGGCCGGCCGCCGCAGATGCAGACGGCGTAAAGGCCTGATCACGAAGTAGCTCAAAACGAGGCATTGCAAAATGCCGCCTATGTTTTAGGCGTCGTTGCCTTTAAAGTCGGCAGAAAAATAGAATGCTCGTGCTCGGAAAGCCCGAAATCGATGCCAATTCATTAGGTTAACCGAAAACCTTCGATGGCACGAATCTTGTCTGATCGAGGTTAAGTTTCGATTTTGGGAAACGTCATCGACATCGCCCACCCCTGTTGAGCGTCAGGGAAGGCAGGTAGTCCATGAGACTGGCCGCCGCCCATCCCCAGCTATTTCGGCTCGACGTTGCTGCTGCGACGTCGACCATCACGAGCCCCTTGCCCAAAATCAGCGTTGATCCTGCCGTCGCCGCTCAAGGCATCGGACGGTTCATACCCGCCATCCAGGACATTCTGAGAAACAAACTGAAGGGCACAGCAAATTCTGTGCAGCGCCGATGGCGCGCGGTTCGCATTCGCATGGGAGAGATCGACAAAGTGGTTGGGTAAGCCCTCACGGACATCTGTTGCGACGAGGAGAAAGACGATGGGACTCTGGAAATACGCGCGCCAAAGACTCGTGCCTTTCGTGATTGCTCTCTTGGGGATCGCGCTTCTCTGCGTGCTGTTCGGTGACATCGCGCTCGCGGAAGACGCCGGACCGCCGGCCTGCGGTGGCAAGATTCTCGAGAAGTGCACACCCAACTCCGGCGATACCGCATGGATGCTGACGTCGGTCGCGCTCGTCTTGATGATGACCATTCCGGGTCTCGGACTGTTCTATGGCGGCATGGTGCGCAAGAAGAACGTGGGCGACACAGTGATGACCAGCTTTGCCGTCACCTGCCTCGTCACCATTCTGTTCGCGCTCTTCACCTACAGCATGGCGTTTCGCGCCGGCTCGCCGTTCATCGGGGGGCTGGATCGGATGTTTCTGAAGGACATCCTGAGCGACATCGGCAAGGGAGGCATCGGCAATCCCAATCCGCTCGCCGCGACCATTCCAGAAAGTGTGTACATCTGCTTTCAGATGACGTTTGCCATCATTACGCCGGCGCTGATTGCTGGCGCGTTTGCCGAGCGGATGAAGTTCTCGGCCATGCTCTGGTTCATCGGCCTGTGGGCGATTTTCGTCTATGCGCCGATTGCGCACTGGGTCTGGGGACCCGACGGCATCTTCGCCGCCGGCAACGAGGCCGCGTGGGTGAAAGTGCTGGATTTCGCCGGCGGCACTGTCGTGCATATCAACGCCGGTGTTGCAGGGCTGATGTGCGCGATCATGCTCGGCAAGCGCAGCGAGACCGGGCCGGCGCACAACATGGTGCTCACCTTCATCGGCGCCTCCCTGCTGTGGGTTGGCTGGTTCGGATTCAACGCTGGCTCCGCCGTGACCGCGGGCATGCAGGCTGGCATGGCTATGCTGGTGACGCAGATTGCCACGGCCGTTGCCGCCTTTACCTGGATGCTGGTGGAGTGGGCGCTGAAGGGCAAGCCCACCGTCATCGGCATCTGCTCAGGCGCGGTCGCCGGCCTTGTCGCGATTACGCCGGCTTCCGGCTTCGTCGGGCCGGTCGGCGCCTTCGCCATCGGAATCGCGGCAGGCGTCTTCTGCTACTGGGGGTGCACCAGCTTGAAGCGCACGTTCAGCTATGACGACGCGCTGGATTGTTTCGGCGTTCATGCGATCGGCGGCATCGTCGGGGCGCTTCTGACCGGAGTGTTCGCGGTCGAGCAATACGGTGGTACCGCAGGCGTTCTGGAGGGTAACGTTGGACAATTCTTCAACCAGTGCATCGGCGTGGCCACCGTTTTCGTTTATGGCGCCGTCGTCAGCCTGATCATCCTTTTCGTGGTCAAGATTTTCGTCGGTCTCCGCGTGACGCGAGAGATCGAGCGGGAAGGGCTCGACCTCGCGCTGCACGGAGAAGTCGTGCAATAATGCAAAGTCGAGGCAGCGTCCCGCAGCGCCGGCGTTCATCGCCGGCCGTTGCGGGAAAAAAGCTGTCCTGGAACAGTGCTGGAAACGATCGAGGCGGCCAAAACTCTTTTGGGGGTGTTGCGTCCAGCCAGTTCAAACTACTTTCACTACTCTCGGCGATCATTCGGCGAGGAGAGTCACATGAACTGGTTCTATTGGAATACAGCGTGGTCGCTGTTCTTCAGCCTCGTTTGGTTCATGACCATCACGAACAATCCCGAGGCGCGGATCTCGGATGCGCATTTGCGCGATGAGGCCTTCGGCGGCTGAATGTAGGTCTGGGTTACAAAGCGGATCGGGCCGTACCACGGACGCCCGAGCGTTTTTTGTCGTGCCAACTGTCCCGAGACCTCGCGACGGCTAGTCTAGCTCCGATAGAAGCGCCACATCCTGAGGAATGTTCGGTGGATCACATCGGGCGGCTGATCGAACGGCTCTAGACCGATCCGCACGGCGCCATTGTGGTCCATGTGCCACGGCAGACGCATCAGCAGGCGATAGATCGGCTGCTTGCGCCAATCGACGACGAGAGCGCTGCGGAGCGGTGCGTTGAGCACAATCTGCAGCTCATGAACCGTCATCGCCCGCTCGGCAATCTGAACGACATCGATACGCTCGATGGCCCGCCAGCGGATCAACCCGAAGGCCTGGATGAAGATGCCATATTGATTGGCGCCGATGGTCGGCCGCCCGGTCTCCAGCAGAGGGATGTTGTAGTAGGTGAAGCTGGCCGCTGCTAGCGCGGGTAACAACCAATAGACGGCGCCGGTGATCCATGCGGCTGTGCAAAATACCGCAGCCAGCGCAGCGCTGATGTAGACGGGAAAGTAGATGTCTTCGCGCACATAGGCGACCGAGTAGCCACCGGCATTTCGCTCGTCCAGGGTTGCGCTCATGTGAACCCAATGCCCGAGGCCTGCCAGAGTGGCACAAGTCGCCGCGGCGGAATCGCTTAACTCAACACAGTGTTCGGAAGCTGGTTCCCGAGCGAGGATAGCAGTGCGCAGGTCCTGGTGTCACCTTGCGGGTGGCGGGCTGCAAAAATGAAAACGGGGCCGCAAGGCCCCGTTCAAATCCGTCAGCAATGGCTTGCGACGTTACTTGATCTTCGATTCCTTGAACTCGACGTGCTTGCGCGCAACCGGGTCGTACTTCTTCTTGACCAGCTTGTCGGTCATGGTGCGCGAATTCTTCTTGGCGACGTAATAGAAGCCGGTGTCCGCCGTGGAAACGAGCTTGACCTTGATGGTGACCGCTTTGGCCATGGTTAAGACCTCAAATGTCTGGAAATCTGGCGCCGGCCAAGCGGCCTGCAGTTGGCGCGGAAACTACCCGCAAACGGCCCAAAGTCAAGGTTTTCCGGGTCAAAACCGGCTCCGATTCGGGCAATTTCCGCCCTGAAACCCCGATTTTCTCGAACCTGGCGCGCCGTGCCGCCGACAACCGCCTGTTCCCGGGATCAAGCAGGACAGGAGAGGCAGGAATGGCGGTTGCGATGACGCGGGAGGGCCAAACCATCCGGGTCGAATGGCTTCGGCGATGGTACCTCAGCCTGCCTTCGCTGCCGTTTCTGGCCGGAAGCCTGTACTTCCTCTGGTACGCAGCTCTCATCATCAGGGCCGACGTCAGCGGAGCGGGGCGCTGGAGCGACGACTGGGTTGGTCTCCTGTTCTGTATCGGATTCGCGCTGCTGGTCGGTACGCCCGGCCTGATCCTGGCGACGCTGCGTTACTTCGTCGAGCTGGACATGGCGCTCCGGCGGATCGTCATCACGAGGCAGTTCGGGCCGCTTAAAATTCGCAGCCAGCGCCAGCCCTCCGATTTCAAGTTCATCAGCATCGTGGATGGCCGCGACAAGGATTCGGCGCTGACCATGTACGACGTCAGTCTTTGCGGCGGAAAGGGCGTGAGACCGATCCTCGTCTCCTCCTTCGCCCACCGCCGGGAAGCGAATGATTTCGCACGCGAGCTCGGGGATGCGTTCGAGCTCCCGCCCAGGGACTACGTCGGCACCTCGTAGACGATCCGGATCTGTCGGGCGCCGTCCGCATCAACTCTCGAAGAAGCGGTTCTTCGGTCGCGGCAGGCCGAGATTCTCCCGCAACGTCCTGCCCTCATACTCTTTCCGGAAAATCCCGCGCCGCTGCAGTTCCGGCACCACCTTGTCGACGAAATCATCGAGGCCCGCGGGCAAGAACGGGAACATGATGTTGAAACCGTCGCTGCCGCGGCTCACCAGCCAGTCTTCCATCTGGTCGGCGATAGTTTGGGGCGTGCCGACGAACGACAGACCGCCATAGCCACCGACGCGCTGGGCGAGCTGGCGCACGGTGAGCTTGTCGCGCGCGGCGGCATCGACGAGGCGCTGGCGGCCGCTCTTGCTGGCGTTGGTTTCCGGGATTGGCGGCAACTGCCCGTCGGGATCGAAGCCGGACGCATCCGTGCCGAGCTGGACCGAGAGCGAGGCGATGGCGCTGTCGTAATGCACCATGCTGTCGAGCTTTGCTCTCTTCTCCTTGGCTTCCTCGACGCTGTCACCGACCACGACGAAGGCGCCGGGCAGGATCTTCAGGTGCTCGGGGTCGCGGCCGATCTTCTCCATGCGGCCCTTGATGTCGGCATAAAGCTTCTGCCCGTCGGCGAGGCTGCCGCCGCCGGTGAACACGGCCTCGGCCGTTTCGGCCGCGAGTTGCCTGCCGTCTTCGGACGCGCCGGCCTGCACGATCAGCGGCCAGCCCTGCACGGGGCGGGCAATATTGAGCGGCCCGCGCACGGAGAGATATTTTCCCTTGTGATTGAGCACGTGCATTTTCTCGGGATCGAAATAGAGCCCGCTCTCGACATCGCGCACGAAGGCGTCGTCGGCAAAGGAATCCCAGAGACCGGTGACCACGTCATAGAATTCACGCGCCCGCTTGTAGCGCTCGGCATGCTCCATGTGGTCGTCGAGCCCGAAATTGAGCGCGGCGTCCGGGTTGGAGGTGGTGACGATATTCCATCCCGCGCGCCCGCCCGAGATATGATCGAGCGAGGCAAAACGCCGGGCAACGTGATAGGGCTCGTCGAACGTCGTCGATCCCGTCGCGATCAGGCCGATATGTTCGGTGGCGCCGGCCAGCGCCGACAGCAGCGTGAACGGCTCGAACGAGGTCACCGTGTGGCTGCGCTTGAGCGCATTGATCGGCATGTTCAAGACGGCCAGATGGTCGGCCATGAAGAAGGCGTCGAACTTGCCGGCCTCCAGCTTCTGGATCAGCCGCTTGATGTGCGGGAAATTGAAGTTCGCGTCGGGCCAGGCACCGGGATAGCGCCACGCGCCGGTGTGGATGGAGACCGGCCGCATGAACGCGCCGAGCTTGAGTTGCCGCTGTGCCATTGCCCCGTTCCGTAGCTGTTATTGTTGGGGAAGAGATAGGGAGCCGTTGAAGGCGACGCCATCAGGTGGCCTCCAGAAGAATATTGCGAATTAGGCGACGTTCGGAGGACATTTCCACGTCACTTCTCGCCGCGGGCTCGAATATCGGATATTCACTTGGCTGCGTGGCTACCCACAACCCGAACGATCCGTATTCCCGCCGCATCGAGGGGCACATGACTTTTGCAGCAAGGCTATTTCTGCTCGTTGGATTCCTCGTCGTGCCGATGCTCGGTTCGGCGCATCAGGCGCAAGCCCAGATCGTCGCCATCGGCGCCAGCAATGTAGCAGGAAGGGGCGTCAGCAGTTCGGATGCCTGGCCGGCGCAACTGGAGGGCATGCTCGTGGCGAAAGGCCGCCATGTTCATGTGACGAACGCCGGAATTAACGGCGATACCAATGCGGGAATGCTGGCCCGGCTGGACTCCGCGGTCCCGCAAGGGACGAAGATCGTACTGCTCGATCGCTACGGCGGCGGCTGGAACGCGCGGCGGCGGGGTATGGGGGACCAGAGCGCGGAATTGGCCTCAATCGAAGCCCGGCTTCGCAGCCGAGGCATCAGAATTATTCCGATGTGGTGGAACCCCGCCTTGCGTCAATATCTGCAGCCGGACGGTATTCACTTCACGCCGGAGGGGCACCGGCTGGTCGCAACCAAGATGTTGCCCCCGGTCATGGGCGCCGTTCGCTGATCTCGGCGCTTAAGCCCCCAGCACGTCCTTCTGCATCTTGCCGCCGTAGAAATGGAAGAACGGCACCGGCGCGTCGTGGCGCAGCGGGCCGGTGGCGAGGCGGCGGTCGAGTTCGGCGAGCACGTTCTTGGTCATGGCATGCGCGTCGGCGAGCGGCTGCGAGCCGATCTCGACCCATACCAGTTCGACCAGCTCGGCATCGGCGTGGATGACGCCTTCGACCCGGTGCGCGATGGCTGACGCATCCGCGGTGAAGAAGCGCGTGTCGAAGCGGCGAACGCGGCCGGGCGGGGTGATCGCGCGCGCAATCAGGAACAGGCCGGACGGATCGGGCAGGAGGCCCGCTTCCGCGAACGGCTTCCAGGCGCCGTCGAGCTTCACGGGCTTGTCGACCTTGCATCCGAGGCAGAGGCCAGTTTCCTCGCAGGCTTCGCGGATCGCGGCAACCGCGAGTGCGCGGGCGCGGGACGGCGCGATCTTCGGGCTGCCCTTCAGGAGATTGGCTTCAAGCTCCGCGGAAATGGGAGCCGCGACGGGAATGCGGTTGTCGGCTTTATCGACGCGGCCGCCGGGGAAGACGTACTTGCCCGGCATGAACACCACTTTGTCGTGGCGCCTGCCGACCAGCACTTTCGGCTTGTCGCCGGAGCGGTCGATCAGGATCAGCGTCGCTGCATCCTTGGGCCGGAAATAGGGATGGTGATCGGCTTCTTTTCCTTCGTGTACGGCAGTCGCAGCGTCGCTCATCCCATCCCCATTATGATGCTTCTTGTTGTTGCTTCCGGGTTGGCTAGACCGGCGGAATGTCGCTGGGCGCATCCTCGTCAAAGCCGTGCATGCGCAGCGCCCACTGCAAGCCGACCACGGCGCCCTTGACCGGCTGCAACAGCAGCAGCGACGAAATGAAGGTGATCGGCAAATAGATCGCGAGTTGCAGCCACACCGCAGGCGAATAATTGGTTTCGATCCACAGCGCCGCCGGCACCACGATGTGGCCGACGATGACGATCACGAGATAGGCCGGCAGATCGTCGGCGCGGTGCGGCGTGAAGTCGAGCCCGCACTTCGAGCAATTATTGGCGGTCTTCAGGAAGGCGCGGAACATCTTGCCTTCGCCGCAGCGCGGGCAGCGGCAGCGAAAGCCGCGCTTCATCGCGCTCCAGAGGTCGCGCTTCTCGGCGTGTGCGGATTCCCGGGTCCATGTCGTGGGACTCACCGTTTCCATGACTTGCCTTTCTTCGATTTGCCGGCCTTGGATTTTCCGGACTTGCCCTTGTGGGGCTTTCGAACCTTGTCGCGCGGGCTGCGGCCCGGACGTGATTTCGACGGCTTTGTCTGACCTTTCGATCCGTCGCGTTTTCTGCCGCGCGGAATGACCTGACCTTCCGACAACAGCTCGAACCGCAACGCGCCGGCTACTGGTGCAGCTTCTACCAGACGCACGTCGACAACGTCACCCAACCGATGCATGGCACCGCTGCGTGAGCCGACGAGCGCATGACGCGTCTCGTCGTAATTGTAGTATTCGGTGCCGAGCGTGCGGATCGGGATCAGCCCGTCGGCGCCGGTATCCGATAACTTCACGAACAGCCCGGCGCGGGTAACACCGGAAATACGGCCCTGAAACGTCGCGCCGATGCGATCGGCGAGGAAATGCGCGATCAGCCGGTCAGCGGTCTCGCGCTCCGCCTTCATCGCGCGGCGTTCGGTCAGCGAGATCTGCGCCGCGACCTCGCTCAGTGTCTCCAGCGTCTCGCTCTCCGGCAACGCACCTTCGCCGAGGCCGAGCGCGCGGATCAGCGCGCGATGCACGATCAGATCCGCATATCGCCTGATCGGCGAAGTGAAATGCGCGTAGCGTCGAAGATTGAGGCCGAAATGGCCGTAATTCTCCGCCGAATATTCCGCCTGCGCCTGCGAGCGCAGCACCACCTCGTTGACGAGCGGTTCGTAGTCCTCGCCGCGGACCTGTCCCAGCACGCGATTGAACAAAGCAGGGCGCAAGGCGCCGCTCTTGGCAAAGGGCAAATCGAGCGTCTTCAGGAATTCCTGGAGGTTATAAACCTTCTCCTGGGTCGGCTCGTCGTGCACCCGATAGATAAGCGGCAACCCCTTTTTTTCAAGCATTTCGGCCGCGGCGACATTGGCGAGGATCATGAATTCCTCGATCAGCCGGTGCGCGTCGAGCCGTTCCGGCACGATGACGCGATCGACCGTGCCGTCACCCTTGAGCAGGATTTTTCGCTCGGGCAAATCTAGATCAAGAGGATCGCGCTCGTCGCGTGCGAGTTTCACCAGCGCGTAGGCCGCGTAGAGCGGCTTCAGGATCGGCTCCAGCAGCGGGCCGGTGGTATCGTCGGGCCGGCCGTCGATCGCGGCCTGCGCCTGCACATAATGCAGCTTGGCGGCCGAGCGCATCAGCACGCGATGAAAGCTGTGCGAGCGCTTGCGGCCGTCGGGACCGATCACCAGCCGAACCGCCAGCGCGCCGCGCGGCTCGCCCGGCACCAGCGAGCAGAGATTGTTGGAGATGCGCTCGGGTAGCATCGGCACCACGCGGTCCGGGAAGTAGACCGAGTTGCCGCGCGTCAGCGCATCGCGATCCAGCGCCGAGCCCGGCCGCACATAGAAGGCGACGTCGGCGATAGCGACATGAACGATATAGCCGCCCTTGTTGTTCGGATCGGGATCGGGCGCGGCGTGCACCGCGTCGTCATGGTCTTTCGCGTCGGGCGGATCGATGGTGACGAGCGGCAAATCGCGCCAGTCCTCGCGGCCCTTCAAGGTCGCGGGCTCGGCCGCCTCGGCCTCGCGCACGGCGGACGGCGAAAATGCTTGCGGAATTTCGTGGGCGTGAATCGCGATCAGGCTGATCGCCTTTTCGCTCGACAATGAGCCCAGCCGCTCCTTCACCTTGCCGGCGGCGAGGCCATAGCCGCGCGAGCGCACCAGATCGACGCTGACGAGGTCGCCGTCATCAGCGCCGCCGGTATCCGATGGCGCGATGCTCAATTCACGTCCGGCCTGCTTCTTGTCGACGGGCACCAGCCGGCCGCCGCCGCCGGGCGCTGTCCGGAAGATGCCGAGCACGCGCGTGCGGGCGTGGTCGATGACCTTGATGACGCGGCCGCGATAGGGCGCGCCGTCGCCGTCCTCGGCCTTTTCGATCCGCAACAAGGCGCGGTCGCCGACACCTGCGGCAGTGCCGGGTTTCGCCCGCCGCGGCACCTCAATGCGGATCCTGGGTGCTTCGCCGCTTTCCTCAGTGTCCCATTCGGTGGGAACGGCGAGCAGTTCGCCGTCGGTATCGCGTCCCGTGATATCGGCGATCACGGTCGGGGGCAGGGCGGCGGGCTCGTGGATTTTCCGGCCACGCTTGGCAATGGTGCCGTCGTCGGCGAGTTCGCGCAGGATGCGTTTCAGCTCGGCGCGTTCGGCATTCTTCAGGCCGAACTCGCGGGCGATTTCCCGCGTGCCGATCTTGCCCGGATGGGCCCGGATAAAGGCAACGATGGCGTCCCGGCTCGGAAAGCCATGGTCGTGTTTTCTATTCACTTATCCCCGGGCCTTGCCCGCACTTTTCTTCGCGGGCGTTTTAGGTGCAGTGGCGGGCTTGGCCGCCGATGTCTTGGCAGCGGTCGCGACCGGCGCGCGTGCCTTGCTGGCAGCGTCCGATTTCGGCTTTGCTGCCGCCTTTTTCGCTGCGGCCTTCTTGGCGGGCTTGGGCGCGTCAGGATCGGCCGCTTTATCTGCGACCTTCTTGGCGGCTGCCTTCTTCGGCGCGGCTTTTTTCGCAGGACGCTTGGCCTTGCCGCCACCCTTGGCGGCGCGCTCGTCGATCAGCGCGATGGCTTCGGCCAGCGTGATCGTGTCGGGCGTCTTGTCGCTCGGGATCGTGGCGTTGACGCCGCCGGCCGTGACGTAGGCGCCGTAGCGACCGTTCTTCACGGCAACGCCGCCGAGGCTCGGATGCTCGCCGAGCGGCTTTCCGGGATCGGCGCCGAAGCGTCGGCCGCTCGGGCCTTTGGCGATCTTCTCCGCGATCAGCGTCACCGCGCGGTTGAGGCCGATGTCGAACACCTCATCGCCGGCTTCCAGGCTTGCGTAGGTCTTTTCGTGACGCACGAACGGCCCGAAGCGGCCGATGCCGGCCGTGATCGGCTCGCCGGTTTCCGGGTGTTTTCCAACTTCGCGCGGGAGCGATAAGAGCTTCAACGCCAGTTCGAGCTCCATGTCGCCGGGCGACATGTTCTTCGGGATGCCGGCGCGCTTGGGCTTTTCGCCCTCTTCGTAGTCCTTCGGCTCGCCGAGCTGGATATAGGGGCCGAAGCGTCCGGCCTTCACCGTCACGTCGAGATCGGTGTCGGGGTCCTTGCCGAGCACGCGGTCGGCGCTGGCTTCGCTATCGGCGGCGAGCGGACGGGTGTAGCGGCATTCCGGATAGTTCGAGCAGCCGACAAAGGCACCGAACTTGCCGGCTTTCAGGTTGAGCTTGCCGGTGCCGCAGGTCGGGCACTGCCGGACATCGCCGCCATCCGCGCGCGGCGGGTAGATGTGCGGGCCCAGCATGTCGTCGAGCACATCCAGCACCTCGGCGACGCGCAGATCCTTGATGTCGTTGACCGCGCCGATGAAGCCGGCCCAGAAATCCTGCAGCACCTGCTGCCAGGAGATCTCGTTGTTGGAGATGCGGTCGAGCTGTTCTTCCAGCGCCGCGGTGAAATCGTACTCCACATAACGCGAGAAGAAATTTTCGAGGAACGCGACCACGACGCGGCCCTTGTCCTCGCCATGCAGCCGCTTCTTTTCGATCTTGACGTAGCCGCGGTCTTTGAGGACCTGCAGGATCGAGGCGTAGGTCGAGGGGCGGCCGATGCCGAGCTCTTCCATCCGCTTGACCAGCGACGCTTCCGAGAAGCGCGGCGGCGGTTCGGTGAAATGCTGGGTGACGGCGAGGGCCTGCCGATTCAAGGCTTCGCCTTCGCTCATGGCGGGGAGGCGACGTGAATCCTCATCCTCCTCGTCGTCGCGGCCTTCCTGGTAGAGCGCGAGGAAGCCGTCGAACTTGATGACCTGGCCGGAAGCGCGCAGCTCCAGCACGCGGGAGCCGGCTTTCGCCGCGATATCAACGGTGGTGCGTTCGAGTTCGGCTGATTCCATCTGGCTCGCAATGGTGCGGATCCAGATCAGCTCATAGAGCTTGGCCTGATCGGGATCGAGCCGGCGGCGCATCTCGGCGGGACGGCGCGCCAGATCGGTCGGGCGAATCGCTTCGTGCGCTTCCTGCGCGTTCTTCGCCTTGGTCTGGTACTGGCGCGGTGCGTCCGGCACATAGGCGTTGCCGTAATCCTCGCCGATCACCTTGCGGGCCTGCGTGATCGCGGAGCCGTCGATCTGCACGCCGTCGGTTCGCATATAGGTGATGAGGCCGGTGGTCTCGCCGCCGATGTCGATGCCTTCATAAAGCCGCTGCGCGATCCGCATGGTGTGCGCCGGCGCAAAGCCGAGCTTGCGGCTGGCTTCCTGCTGCAGCGTCGAGGTGGTGAAGGGCGCCTGCGGATTGCGGCGCGCGGGCTTTGCCTCCACGGTCGAAACCGTGAAGTTCGCCGCTTCAATCGCCTTCTTGAGGTCTTCGGCTTCCGCGCCGGAGCCGATGTCCAGGCGCTGGATCTTCTTGCCATCGGCACCAACGAGGCGGGCTTCAAAACTTTCGCCGCGCGGCGTGGTCAACGTCGCCACCAGCGACCAGTATTCGCGGGGGACGAATTTTTCGATTTCGAGTTCGCGGTCGCAGACCAGCCGCAACGCCACCGACTGCACGCGGCCGGCCGAGCGCGCGCCCGGCAGCTTGCGCCACAGCACCGGCGAGAGGGTGAAGCCGACCAGATAATCCAGTGCGCGGCGCGCCATGTAGGCGTCGACCAGCGCGCCGTCGATCTGACGCGGCGCCTTCATGGCGTCGGTCACGGCCTGCTTGGTGATGGCGTTGAACACCACGCGCTCGATCTTCTGATCTTTCAGCGCGCGCTTCTCTTTCATGACCTCCAGCACGTGCCAGGAGATCGCTTCGCCCTCGCGATCAGGGTCGGTTGCGAGAATCAGTCGGTCGGCGCCCTTCAGCGCCTTGGCGATGTCGTTGAGTCGGCTGGCCGCCTTCGGATCCACCTCCCAGATCATCTGAAAGTTGGCTTCCGGATCGACGGAACCGTTTTTGGCGGGGAGGTCGCGGACATGGCCGAACGAGGCCAGAACCTCGTAGGAGGCGCCCAAATACTTATTGATCGTCTTGGCTTTCGCCGGCGACTCCACGATGACGATATTCATGTCATTCCAATGGCTTACGGGAAAAGGTAAAGGCGGGTTCCGCGAGACTCGCGGCCCACCGATTGGACCCGAACATGGGTGGTGAGGCGGTCCCTGTCAAATCGGCAAATGCCGCCAGGGAACCTTTTGATGTCCACTTATATCTGAGGAGTTGCGAAATGCGCCCTAGAGTTGCGCCATCAAAGGGGTTATTTCTGGGCAATACTTTGTGTCATTTAGGATGCAAGTTTTTTGAGCAAAGCTGCTGGCGGCCGGAAGCGGAAAGCTTCAGGCAAGAAACCGGATTCGCCAACCGAAGTACCCGAACGAGGCGAAGAGGGCGGGCCCGACGAGGCCGTAGCCTTCATTGCGGAAACCGTTGCCGAACTGGTCAAGCTCGCCGAGCGTCACCGGCTTGAGGTGCTCAGTCATCTGCTCGGCATGGCGCAGCTCGAGGCAGAAGAGCGGTTGCGCACCCGGAGCAAACACAAGCTGTCGTGAGGTTGAAGGCAGAGCGAAAGACGGCTCCTCCCGTCATTGCAAGCGAAGCGAAGCAATTCACGTTTCGGCGCGGGGATGGATTGCTTCGCTGCGCTCGCAATGACAGGTGGATATAGCTTCACAAGCTCTCAGGATGACGGTTAGCCACAACACGCTTCCCCGTCTTCCCCGCCGCTCGTGGCTTCAGCGCCGTATCGCCCGCACTCAGCAACCGCCCATCCTGTGAATGGAGTTCGAGCTTGCGAACTGGCCGCCCCTTTTCCTTGTCGACGAGAATGGTGGTGATTTCTTCCGGGTGGTCGTCGAACTCCTCGCTCCATTGCCGCAGGGCGACGAGGATCGGAAACACGCCGCGTCCCTTCGGCGTCAGCAGATATTCCTGATAGGCGCTGCCGTCGGAGGCGGGCGCGGTTTTCAAAATGCCCTGATCGACCAGCGCGCGCAGCCGCACTGTCAAAATGTTCTTGGCGAGGCCGAGCCTCTTCTGGAATTCGCCGAAGCGGCTGATACCGAACAGCGCCTCGCGAATGATGAGTATCGACCACCAGTCGCCGATCGCATCCAGCGAGCGTGCGATCGGGCAATCGTCGCGCTCAAAGCTGGTTCGTTTCACCATCGCGGGCTCCATTGAATCCTTGTTTGACGTGTTTTCTTCACGCGAACCGGTGTCCGCCTCGCTTGAAAACGCGCTGCGTACCGATCACGGCCTTGTGTAGTTGCAATATTAAACCAGATGCCCTAGATGGGCAACCTAGTTTAATTATGCAACCATCGGAGAGGGCCATGAGGCTTGCGAACAAAACGGCATTGATCACAGGGGGCAACAGCGGCATCGGGCTTGCGACCGCAAAACTGTTCGTGGCCGAAGGCGCCAAGGTCGTCATCACAGGACGAAATCAGGCGACGCTCGATGCCGCCGCCAGGGAGTTGGGCCCGAACGCGCTTGCGCTCGCGGCCGACGCGACCGACATCGCCGCCACGGAATCCGCGATCGGGAAGGGGGCCGAAAAGTTCGGCAAGTACGACATCCTGTTCGCCAATGCCGGCATCGCCGGCGGCACGCCGCTGGGCGGCGCGACCGTGGAAACGTTCGAAAAGGTCATCAGCACCAATCTCACCGGCGTGTTCTTCACCGTGCAGTCCGCGCTGCCGCATCTCAACGACAACGCCTCGATCATCCTCAACGGCTCGGTGATCTCCGTGCTCGGCATTCCCGGTTACTCGGCCTATGGCGCGGCCAAGGCCGGCGTGCGGGCCATGGCGCGGATCATGGCATCGGAACTGTCGCCGCGTGGCATCCGCGTCAATGTCGTCGCGCCCGGCGCGATCCGCACCCCGATCTGGGGACCGGCGATCGCAACCCCGGAAGCCGAAAAGGCGTTTGAAAAGCGGATCGCGCTGTCGACGCCGCTCGGTCGCATCGGCGAAACCGATCACATCGCGAAGACGGTGCTGTTCCTCGCCTCGGACGATGCTGCGCATGTGCAGGGGCAGGAGCTGTTTGTCGATGGCGGCGCCACGGCCTCGCCGAGCGGCGCGCCGATCTATCGGGGGTAGGCTCCGTTGTGACCTCGGCCAGTCCGGCGCCCTGCGACGGATTGGCGCTGAGCCGGAAGGGCGCATTGAACGTCCGTTGGCATTACCGGACATTCCAGGGAAAGGAGTCGCTAGATCGGGAGAGCCGGAGAGCAGTCATGCCGAAAAGGGTCGACGTCTCCTCGTCCGCCGCGCAGGATTCGGACACCGCGCAATTCGTTTCAATTGCGCTGTTTTCCGGCATCGGTCTTTTGATTTCCCTCGTGATCGTTCTCTGCCGCATGCACGGCATTTTCTAAGCGGTTTTCGCAACCATGCAGGACGGCTGCCGTCGGGCGCGACGGCAGCCAATCCTTTCCTAAGCGGCGTGCAGATCGCCTGCGGCCTTCAGCGCGCCGGCCACGGCTTTTTCCCGGTGCTCGGCGCCGACCTGAATGCCGTCGGCGGAAATGAATTCCGGATTGCGGATGCCGATGAAGCCGAACACCCAGCGCAAATAGGTCTCGACGTGTTCGCCGGGCGCGACCGGCGTGTCCGGACCGTAATAGCCGCCGCGCGAGATCGCGATGATCACGCGCTTGTTGCCGGCCAGGCCTTCGACGCCTTGCGCGCTGTATTTGAACGTCTTGCCCGCGACCAAGATGCGATCGATCCAGGCCTTGAGCTGGCTTGGGACGGTGAAGTTGTACATGGGGGCGCCGATCACGACGATGTCGGCGGCCAGAAACTCGTCCAACACGGCCTGGCCGGCGGCGAGATCGTCTCGCAAGGACGCGTCCGGGGCCGCTCCCTGACTGGCGGCAAGGTGCAAACCGGACAGATGCGCAAGCGGCGTCAGCGTCAGGTCGCGGTAGCTGACTTCGAGGCCGGGGGTGGAGTGGCGCAGGCGGTCGACGACGGCGGCGGAAACCTGGCGGCTGACGGAGTGGGGGCCGAGAACGCTGGAATCGAGATGCAGAAGTTTCATGGTAGGGGTCACCGTTGGTATAGGTTTGTAACTGGCGCTATATGAGTGACCGTGGCATAACCCCGCAAGAACGCACATTTTTCTCACCCGAGCACATCCATGAGACCCGAGCACAAGAATGTGCCTGCCTTACCGCCGAGCCCCCACGGCGGGGAAAATTGCCGCGCCGTAGCGTCGGTGCTGGCGCGGGTCGGCGACAAATGGAGCGTGTTCGTGATCATGATGCTGATTAACGGTCCGCAGCGCTTCAATGAGCTCAAGCGCAAGATCAATGGCATCTCGCAGCGGATGCTGACCTTGACACTGCGTGGGCTGGAGCGTGACGGGCTGGTCACGCGAACTGTTTTTCCGACCATCCCGCCGCGGGTCGACTACGAACTCACCGATCTCGGTCGCGGGCTGGCGCAGCCGGTGCAGGCGCTCGGCAAATGGGCGTTCGAGCACCTGCCGGAGATCGAGGGAGCGCGGACCAGTTTCGACGCGCGCAGCGGGAAAGATTAGATGCCGTAATGGGCCCTGCTCCGAGCAAGGGGTCATGATGGTGGCTGT
>NZ_LLYB01000043.1:0-59677 GCF_001440475.1 Bradyrhizobium lablabi
GGCGCGGTTTCGGCGCGACAGCGGCGCCTGCCGCAGCGCCAGCCGGCCGACCGCGCTCCAGCCGAAGAAGCGGTTGACCCGCTGCAGGATGACGTCGGACGAATGCTGGATCTCCAGCGCCATCGGTCCTTCCACCCGCAGCACCAGCGTCGCCGGTTCCTGCGGCTGCCCCTCAACTGGCCGCGGCCACTGCATCTTCAGGGGCTCGGAATGGGCGGCGATTTCGGCTCCCGCAATGTCGGCCCAGCGCGTCACCAGCTCGCGCGCTGCAAACCCCTGTTTTGCGTACGCGTCGGAAAAGACGTCGCTGAGCAGGACGGAGAGGGGTTTTGCGCTGAACGGGCCGGGCTTGGACATGGGGCGACTCTATCCGAGCCGGCTGCCGCGGTCACGCCGCACGCGGACGAATCGCCTTCAGATCGCGGTCAATCTCACGCCGCCGCTGCATCAGGTCGTAGTCCATCTGCAGCCCGAGGAAGAATCCTTCGGACATACCGAAGTAGCGCGCGAGCCGCAGATCGGTGTCGGCGGTAATGTCCCGCTTGCCCAATACGATCTCATTGATCCGGCGCGGCGCCACGTGAACCGCACGCGCCAGTCCGTTCTGACTGAGCCCCATCGGCTTGAGAAATTCTTCCAGCAGGATTTCGCCGGGATGCGGGTTTTGAAGCAATCCGCCCCTAGTCGTGGTAGTCGACGATTTCGACATGCGTCGGTCCTCCCTCATGCCAGACAAAGCATATCCGCCACTGGTCGTTGATCCGGATCGAGTGCTGGCTCTGCCGGTCTGCCTTCAAAGCCTCAAGTCGATTGCCAGGCGGAACACGGAGATCGGCGAGTATCCGCGGCTGATTTAAGAGACGAAGTTTCCTCAGGGCGATGTTCTGAATATCGGCCGGTAGTCTTCGGCTTCGCCGTCCGGACCAGATCAACTCTGCTTCCGGATCGGAGAAGCTCTGAATCATGCGCAACTATAACGCGTTGCGTTATAGTTTGTAAACTCTGGTCATGGCTCGAATCCGATTTTAAGATGAAGTGTGCCCTCACTCGCCGCCCGCAAGAAACAGACCGCCGCAGAAAGCAGCGCCTCCCGCCCCGCGCTGCTGCTCGACTGGTACGACCGCCATCGCCGACGGCTGCCGTGGCGGGCGGCGGCCGGCGAGCGGGCCGATCCGTACCGGGTGTGGTTATCCGAGATCATGCTGCAGCAGACCGGGGTCAAAACGGTCGGGCCGTATTTCGAAAAGTTTCTGGCGCGCTGGCCGGATGTCGGCGCGCTCGGCCGCGCCTCGCAGGACGATGTGCTGCGGATGTGGGCCGGGCTCGGCTATTATTCGCGCGCCCGCAATCTGCATGCCTGCGCGGTCGCGGTGCTGCGCGACCATGGCGGGGTGTTTCCCGGTAGCGAGGAAGGCCTGCGTCAATTGCCAGGCATCGGTCCCTACACGGCAAGGGCGATCGCGGCGATTGCCTTCGACATCCAGACCATGCCGGTCGACGGCAATATCGAGCGGGTGGTGTCGCGGCTTTATGCGGTGGAGGAACCGCTGCCGCAGGCCAAGCCGCGCATCCAGGAACTGGCGGCGACGCTGCTGGGTGCCTCTCGCGCCGGCGACAGTGCGCAGGCGCTTATGGACCTCGGCTCGTCGATCTGCACGCCGAAGAAGCCGGCCTGTGCGCTGTGTCCGCTGAACGAGGATTGCGCCGCCCGCTTGCGCGGCGATCAGGAGAGTTTTCCGCGCAAGGCGCCGAAGAAGTCAGGGACGCTACGCCGCGGGGCCGCCTTCATCGTCACGCGCGGCGATGAACTCCTCGTGCGCACCCGGGCGGAAAAAGGCCTGCTCGGGGGCATGACCGAAGTGCCGGGCTCGGACTGGCTGGCCGGGCAGGACGACAAGGCGGCGCTCAAACAGGCACCCGAGCTGAAAGGCATAACGCGCTGGCACCGCAAGGTCGGCGTGGTCACCCACGTATTCACGCATTTTCCGCTCGAGCTCGTGATCTACACCGCGGATGTGGCCGCGCGCACGCGGCCGCCGGCGGGCATGCGCTGGGTGCCGGTCGCGACGCTGGCCGACGAGGCGCTGCCCAACGTGATGCGCAAGGCGATCGCGCACGGGCTGGATTGAAGTTCAGGCGGCGCGGGCTTCCCGTCCCTCGGAGGCTGCCATCAGGAACGTCCGGTTGCGGCCGGTTTTCTTGGCGACATAGAGGCCCTGATCGGCGCGTTCGATCATGTCCTGGACGTCGCGGTCGCTTTCCGCATTGATCGCGACGCCGATCGAGACGGTCGCGGGAATGCTCGTCTCGCCATGGCTGATGGTGGTTTGCTCGATCGAGCTCCTGATACGCTCGGCCAGCAGCATGGCGGTTTCCTGATCGATCTCGCGGAGCAGCACCACGAACTCCTCCCCGCCGAAGCGGGCGGCCTTGTCGGTGGTGCGGATCGACTGGCCGATAATGTCAGCGACTCCCTTGATCGCATCGTCGCCGGCCGCATGGCCATGGGTGTCGTTGATCTTCTTGAAATGGTCGATATCGATCATCAGGGTCGCCATGCCGCGCTTGTAGCGCCGGCAGAATTCCGCCGTGTCGTCGGCGACGGCGAGGAAGGCGCGCCGGTTCATCAGCCCGGTCAGATAGTCGGTGTCAGCCATTTTCTGCAGCTTGACGAGGTCGTCCTTGAACTGCAGGGCGTTTTCGGTGGCGCGCAGTTCGGCTTCCCTGGTTCGCTCTTCGGCAAAGCCGATGCGTCGCAGCAGCGAACGCAGCGCCCGCGTGAGCTGAACGACTTCCACCGAACCGCTTTGCCGCGCCAGCATGGTTGGACCCGAAGCACGTCCGATCCGGTCGGCTTCCGTTGTAAGGGCGATGATGGGCCGCGCGATCCGCCGGGAAATGGCGACGGCCAGACCGAGGCCGATCAGGGCCGTGACGGCGCCAATGCCCAGAATAATTTCCGCCGACGATATGGCGGCGGCGAGCGCGATACCGGTCGGCTGGCTTGCGGTCACGATCCAGTTCAATCCCTGATATTCGCGGTGACCCATGCCGACATAGAACGCCGTGAGCATGCGCTGGTCGCCCGAGATTTCGGAGAAGGCGCCTTTGCGCTTTTTGAGAATATTGGCGAGCTGCTCGCCGCTGTAGCGGGTCGTGCCCTTGTCCGGGCCGACAAGGACGACCCCGTTCTTGTCGATAATGGAAAGCCGCGTGTCGGTGTCGCCGTCATTGGCTTCGACATCCGTGATCAACTGGCTCGCCCAGTCCCAGTTCAGATGCCCGCCGAGCACGCCAAGCAGTTTGCCGGAGGAATCCTTGACGGGAAAGGCGAGGTCGACGAACCGGTAGGGTTCGCCGTTTTCCCGTTGCGCCAGAAGCGACGCCAGCAGCACCGCCTCGTGCACATCGCCGATCGCGAGCCGCTGCAGGCCCTCCTTGAACCAGGGCCGCGCCGCGACTGAGGCGCCCTCGAGCAGGCCACCGGTTGCGGCCACGACCTTGCCGTTGACGTCGGCGAAGCCGATCCAGGCGAGATCGGAGAAGGTCGATTGCAGTTGCTCCAGCGAACGTCGAAGCTCGACCGGATCATCCCGCCACAGTTTCTGCAGGGGCTGCAATTGCGAGAAAAGATTCATTTCCTGCTGACGTTCGGCCATGAAGCGGTCGAGTCGGCCGGAGGTGGAGGAGGCCACCGTCGCGAGGCTGCTGTTCACCAGCGAAGCGGTGTTCCGATAACTGACGAAGGCTGCGCCGCCGGCCAGAGCTCCGACCAGCAGAACGGACGTGACCGCCGCCGCCGTGGCGATCTGCATCTGGACGGTCAGGCGGTCTTCGATGGCATGCAGGCGGTCAGCGAGCTTTTGCAGCAAATTGCGCATTGGCGTGGTTCCGGTTTGCAGACCTTTTTCGCGCGATCCCGTTCCAACATGTTAAAGCCCGCTCGCGCCAATGCGATCGTGTTAAATCGCGCGTGAAACGGCATGGTTGAGCAAGCATTAACGTTCCGTACTTCTGCGGAATCAGT
Source organism: Bradyrhizobium lablabi (assembly GCF_001440475.1). Taxonomy (GTDB): domain Bacteria; phylum Pseudomonadota; class Alphaproteobacteria; order Rhizobiales; family Xanthobacteraceae; genus Bradyrhizobium; species Bradyrhizobium lablabi. The sequence goes on from NZ_LLYB01000043.1 coordinate 4,028, forward strand.
GCCGGGAAGGCTGAGGGAATGAAACGGGCGCGACCGCGCGGGCGGCGCCCGTTTGCCTTCAGTTTGGCCGCGATGTCTCGACGGCGAGCGCTACGATCCTTCGCACCAGCGGCAGCACCGCGAGCAGGGTCGGAAACGCCACCAGCCACGAGATCGCCCATGCGGCGGGCCAGGTCGCGAGAAAGGCTGATGTCGGCCCGAGACTTCTCAGCGTCGAAATCGCGGATACGACGAACGTCATCAGCACCGACAGCACCAGCGGCATGACGATCGCCGCATAGCGCGCAGGCAATTTTCCGCGCCGGCGCGGAGCAGGAGAGGGGGTCATGATATCACTCATTGGAATTTCGGTCGGTCAATCACGGGCGCGTATGATGCATTCCACCTCGGTCGAGCCGACCGGTTGAATGCGTTGCCTGACGTGAGACGCTTACGGTGCGCAGGACGCGCAGCACCGGCTTCATAGCCGCGGCGTCGGACGGGCACCAGCCAAATTCACCGGCTCAGACCTGGAAATTGTCAAAACCGGCCGCTCGTTCCGGCGAATGACGCTCATCCTGCTGACACCATGCTGGCAGCAGGGTTGCGTTACCAGAGAGCCTCACGGAGGTTCCCATGGTCGAGACCGCTCTTGATAATCTAAAACCCCCGCCGTCCTCAAAACTGCTCGGCTGGCACCTGCTCGACGCGCGGCCGAAGGACGGCTGGATCCGCATCGGCTTCGACGGCAAGCGGGATTTCTGCAACCCGGCCGGCTTCGTGCAGGGCGGCATTCTCTCGGCAATGCTCGACGACACGATGGGGCCGGCCGTGTTCGTCATGACCGAGGGAAAACTCTACACGGCGACCATCACTATGACGGTGAATTTTCTCAGCCCCGCCAGGCCGGGCCCGATCACCGGCGAGGCCACTGTCACACAGCTCGGCAAGACCGTTGCCTTCGTGGAGGGGCGGCTGATGGCCGAGGATGGCACCGTGCTGGCGACCGCCACGACCAGCGCGCGGCTGGTCGAGACGGTGAAGGCGATAGCGCCCGCTAGCCTGCGGCCCGCGGCGCTTCCGGCGTGAGCTGGACGATCGGCGGCTTGGCGTTGAGGCCCTCGACCTGGAAGCCGGCGACACGCTTGTAATTGGCGGCGATATCTTCCAGCTCCTGCAGCGACAGCACGTCGGTGACGACGTTGTAGCCATTGGGCGCACGCTCCTCGACCATCTGCATCACCTGCTCGGGACCGTTGCGGCGGTTGAGCATCACGAGGTCCGTCGTCGCCGGGCGGCGCTCGGCTTCATAAGCTGCGAGCGCGGCATTGGTGGGACCCTGCGCCTGGATCTCGCGGGTGATGACGCGGGCATCCAGAATGGCCTGTGATGCACCGTTGGAGCCGATCGGGTACATCGGATGCGCGGCATCGCCCATCAAGGTGATCCGGCCGAATGTCCATTGCCCGACGGGATCGCGATCGACCAGCGGATATTCGTAGGCGTGCGGGCAGTTTTCGATCAGGCCGGGCACGTCGAGCCAGTCGAATTTCCAGTCCTTGAACCAGGGCAGAAACTCTTCGAGTTTTGCCGTGCGGTTATAGTCCTCGCGCCGCCACTGGTAGGTCGGCGGCATGTGCCGTTCGGCCACCCAGTTGATCCTGCACTTGCCTTTGCTGTCGGCCTGCTTCGAAATCGGATAGCAGACGAACTTCAGGATTTCGTGGCCGGCCATGATCATGGTGCGGCCGGACAGGAAGGCGTCGCTGTCGGTGATGCCGCGCCACAGGATGCGGCCGTTCCAGATCGGCGGGCCTTCATTGGGATAAAGCTTTTCACGGACCGCCGAATGGATGCCGTCGGCGGCAATCAGCAGCACGCCGTCGTGGCTGCCTTGCGATTGGCCGGTCGCCTTGTCGATGAATTCGGCGCGGATGCCGTTCTCCGTATCGGTCCAGCCGGAGAGGTGGTGGCTGGTCAGGATATTCTCTCTTCCCAGCCGCTCGATCACGGCATCGAGCAGGATCTGCTGCAGCGTGCCGCGATGGATCGAGAATTGCGGCCATTTGTAACCGGCCTCGATGCCGCGCGGCTCGCTCCAGATCGGCTTGCCGTGCTTGGAGAAATACGCGAGCTCCTTGGTGCGCACGGCCGCCGCGTCGAGCTTGTCGTGCAGGCCGAGTTCGATCAATTCGCGCACCGCATGCGGCAGCACGTTGATACCGACGCCGAGCGGCCGCAGTTCGGGCACGCTCTCGAATATTTTGGCAGGTATGCCGATCTGGTGCAGGCTGAGCGCCAGCGTCAGCCCGCCGATGCCGCCACCCGCGATGAGAACAGTCATGGTACGCCCCTGTTGCTTCCCAGGCGTCATGGCATGAGGGAGGGCAGGGGGCAACTGCGAAGGCCCGGCAACACCAAATATAGCTAGCTCCACGTAAGGTCCGCCTAACCGTGGCACGGAGCTTCGCGCGCGACGATGAGGAAGCGGCGCTAAAACGTAAAGGTTGCCGCCGAGCGACCATCGATCACGTGCCAGAGTGCTGGCCATCGTTTCGTGCCCGCGAAATCGATCGCGACTGCGCGCTGTCGAGTCGGTCCCAGAATTAGGACGCTGAGACTCCATCCGCGTCGTGCTGCATGCGCAACATTGCGAGCAGCTCCGTTTATTTGAGGGGTATAGCCGGTATTGCTTGCCGACTTTGAGACTCGGGATTGCTTCGTGTTTGGTTGTTCGCGCTTTCGCTGGCGTCGCTGTTTCGTGACTGGCTTAATATTCCCGTGGGTATAAATTCGGTTGCGCTCCACGGGGTGGATACAGAGGAGCTGACTATGAGCAAAAGCATTCTTGTCAGTCTTGCTATCCTCACCCTCGCCACTTCTACCGCTCTGGCCGCGCAGCGGACGAATCGCCAACCGATGAACGCATTTGCCAGTATGCGCGCGTCTCCGCCAGTCGCCGGGCCGAGCGCTGTGAATCGCAGCGACCGCGCCCTCTATATCCGCAATCTACACGACTCCGGGTACAGTCCGAAGAATAACTTCAACGCATCCGGAAACCACCAAGTGGCGGATTAGCGTCAGGTCTTGTCGGCGCGTCGCGATATAGGCGAGCGACCAGGTCGGAAAATTGTCGGCGACCAAAGTCGCGCTACTCGCCGGGCGAAAGCATGCGACCCGAGATCGAGGCTCACAACCGCACGCAGCTCAGCAAGCGCCTTGCTCGCATCGCAAGCGATCTCAAAGACCTGAGAGCAATTCGTTCGTCCGCGCCATAGGTCGGCAGACGACGGCGACCTGGATATTGTAGTCCACGACGCCGGAGCCTCGACCGCGCGTCACCATCTGGCGGGCAATCAGGTCGGGGTCCGCAATACCTGCGGGTCCGGCGTGGCGAGCATCTGCGCCTCAAGTGCCTTGCTGTGCTGCTGATCCCACACGTGGGTGCGTCCGTGCACCTCGTTCGTTGCGTTTGCATGAGTCTGCTCATGGTCCATCGCGACATATTGCACCGCCACGACCTAGGTCGCCTTTGTGAGCAAAGCGAACATAGATTTCGCGTCACCAAGTTTATGAGCAGACGGCTTGGTTTACGGAAGAACCCTACGATCTTCACCAGCCGGCCGTCGGGGCCGATCTCGCCGAAGTCGATTGACGTGTCGCCGCAGGTTCCGTCCGCGCGCACCAGCCGCCAGAGGAAGCGGACCACGTTGTGATGGACGTCGATACCGCTCATGAACTCGAGCCGCGCCCCGGGCCGGCTCGCCAGCACTTCGCCGATCTTCTTCGCCAGCGCCTCACGCCCGGCCAGCGAGACGTTCGGATCGAGATAGACGCCGTCTTCGCCCCAGCATTGCGCGAGCAAGGCGCGTCTGGCCGTATCATCAGGCTCGTTCCATGCCGCCATATAGTGCGTGACGGTGGTCGCGATTGCGCTCTTGTCCATCAATGCTTCCCTCGAGCTTTGGTCTCCAAGGGGTTCACTCTGCAAGGAATTGCGGGACGGGTCACTTACATCGGAGGTAATTGCCGTTCTGATGCGATAGTCTAGATTGCCGGCATGGGTGTTTCGGACACGAACTCGCACGAGCTATCGGCTGGACATTTCAGTCGCCTGCTAAAGCATTGGCGGAGCGTTCGCCGCCTGACCCAGATCGAACTGGCGGCGGATGCCAACGTATCAGCCCGGCACCTGTGCTTTCTGGAGACCGGCCGCTCGCAGCCGAGCCGCGAGATGGTGCAGTTGCTCGGCAGCGCGCTCGACCTGCCGCTCGAGGAGCGCAATGCTCTGCATGTTGCGGCGGGCTTCGTGCCGCCCTATGGCGACAAGGGGTTGGCGGCCGAAAATCTGCAGCCGGTGCGGCAGGCGCTGGATTTCATCCTGCGGCAGCAGGAGCCCTATCCGGGCATCGTGATCGACGGGCACTGGGATGTTCGCATCCGCAATCAGGCGTCGGCGCGTCTGCTCAAGCCGTTTCGCGATTCATACCAGATGGAAAACGGGCTTGCCGACAATGCGATGCACGTCGTCTTTCATCCAAAGGGCCTGCGGCAGTTCATGCTGAACTGGGACGAGTTCGCACGGCAGTTGATCCAGATCCTGCACCGCGATGTCGCGCAAGGCAGCCGCGCCGCGGCGCAACTGCTCGATGAGATCATGGTCTATCCCGGGCTGTCGGCCGAATGGCGGCTGCCGCGCCATTCGTCGGCGTCGTCGCCGGTCATGACGATGCAGCTCGCGAAAGGCGACTATCGCCTGGCGTTCTTTTCCACCTTCACGACGCTGGCGATGCCGACGGACGCTGCGCTGCAGCAGATCAAGATCGAATGCTTCTTTCCAGCTGATGACGCGACCGCCGAGAAGGCGCGCCAGATGGCCCTTTGAACAACCCCGGGAGATCGAGATGCAGGCTGCTTTGCGCGACCATCAATCGGCCGAGACAATGAATGAGCTGCGTGCGCTAAATGCCCGCTTCATCCATAATTTCGTGACCAGCGACGTGCCCTCGCACGACGCCATCCTGCATCCCAGCTTCATCAATATCTGGCCCACCGGCCAGCGCTGGGATCGCGCGACCTACCTGAAATACTGGGCGACCGCCTTCGATCCAGAGGTCATCGTTTATTGGGACGTTCGCGACGAACTGATCACGGTGGTCGGCGATGTTGCGCTGGTGCGTTCCACCAACAAGCACATTCGCCGCCGCGATGGCCATGAAGTGACCGGCATGACCACGTATACCGACACCTATCTGTTCGAGAACGGCGCGTGGAAGTGCATTCAGGCCCAGCTTACGGCGGTGGCGCCTGAGCATTATCCCGCCGACGATACGATCGTCAGCGTCTACATCGAGGGCAAGCTTCAGCCGCGGGCGAGTTGAACCGCCAAAGGATACTCCACCCACCGGGGGTGGACGGCTCAGGGGTATGCCGGTAACGTCCGGCTTTCCCCATGAGGACCGCCATGCTCAAGCTTTACTACGCCCCCGGCACCTGCGCGCTGGCTTCGCATATCGCGCTCGAAGAGGTCGGCGCGCCCTACAGCGCCGAACGGCTGAACTTCAAGAACAACCAGCAGAACAGTCCGGATTATCTCAAGATCAACCCCAAAGGCCGCGTGCCCGCGCTGGTGACTGACAGTGGGGTGCTGACCGAGACGCCGGCGATCCTTGCGTTCATTGCGCAGAGCTTTCCGAACGCGAAGCTCGCACCGCAGGACTCCTTTGCATTCGCACAGGTGCAGTCGATCAACAGCTATCTTTGTTCCACGGTGCATGTCGCGCACGCCCACAAGATGCGCGGCGCGCGCTGGGCGACCGAGGAAACGTCGTTCGCCGATTTCAAGCGCAAGGTACCGGAGACGATGACCGCGTGCTTCACGCTGATCGAGCGCGACATGCTCAAAGGGCCCTGGGTGATGGGCGAGCAGTACACGATCTGCGATCCCTATCTCTACACCATCGCCGGTTGGCTGGAGGGCGACGGAGTCGATCTATCCAAGCTGCCGAAGGTCGTCGCGCATCGCCAGCGGATGGAGGGGCGGCCGGCGGTGCAGAAGGTGCTGGCCGATGAGAAAGCTTAGAATTTAGCTCGTAGGGTGGGCAAAGGCGCATAGCGCCGTGCCCACCTTCACGATCTCAATATTTAGTGGTGGGCACGCTTCGCTTTGCCCACTCTACGAAGCCTTCCTCCCACGCTCCATCTCGCGGCCGATGCCGAGCATGAGGTTGCGCAGCCAGATCGAGCCCGGATCCATCTGCGCGCGGGTCGGGTAGAACATGTACTGCTCGTCGATGCCCGGGTCGAGCGGCGGCGCGACGGTCGCGAGCGATAATTGCTTCGACAGCGCGCCGATCAGGCGGCGCGGCACGAAGGCGACGAGGTCGGTGCGCGCGGCAACATGCAGCGCCTCGATATAGCCGGGCACGACCAGCGCGATCCGCCGTTCGATGCCCTTGGGGCGCAGCCACATATCGATCAGGTCCTCGCTCTGGCCGCGGATCACGACCGCGACATGGCGGGCGTCGAGAAAACTTTCGATCCGCTTCAGCCGCGTGCCGGCGGGGTGGCCGCGGCGGACGGCGAGTGCGTCGCTGTCGGTGTAGAGCCGCTGCCGGTGGAAGCCGGTGAAGGCGTTGCCGATCGAGATCACGAGATCGATGGTACGGGCGAATTCCGCGGTGAAGATCGCAGGACCCCGCCACGGCACCACGTCGATCCGGACGTTCGGCGCGGCCTTCGTGATCTTCTCCATCAGCGGTGGCATCAGCAGCTCGACCGCCAGATCCGGCATCATCAGGCGAAACTGACGTTCGCTTCTGGCGGCGTCGAACGCGTCGGCGACGAACAGCGAGCGCACCTGGTCGAGCGCCTGCGCCAGCGGCGCGCGCAGCGCTTGTGCCCGCGGCGTCAATTCCATGCGCGCGCCGGTTCGCACCAGCAGCGGGTCGCCGATCAGGTCGCGCAGCCGCTGCAGCGCATGGCTCGCCGCCGGCTGCGACAGCCCGATCCGCATCGCGGCGCGGCTGACGCTGGTTTCCTTCAGCAGGGCGTCGAGCGCGACCAGCAAATTAAGGTCAAGCGAATTCAAATTCATATGATGAATATATATCATATTCTCTATCGATTGGAAGAATGGTGATGCCTGCGCGAGATTACGTCCAGCAAACAACGAAGCTGGACTTGCATGACCGATCGCCTGAAGCCTGCCACTGAGCCCTATGACGCGCACGTGCAGGCCATCTTCGACAGACTGCCGCGATCCTGGATGCCGCCGTTCCGGCTATTCACGACGCTGGCACGGCATCCGGCGCTGTTCGAGCGCTTCATCAATGGCGCGCCCGCCTATCTCAGGGATTCGCACGTCAGTCTAAGGCAGCGCGAAGTTTTCCTGCTGCGCGTCACGGCGCGGTGCGGCTGCGAGTATGAATGGGGCATGCGCGTGCATTACTTTGCCGAGGAGGCGCGGCTGACGGAGGCGCAGGTCAGCGCCACCGTGCATGGCAATGCCGCGAGCGCGTGCTGGGACGCGGCCGACGCCGTGCTGATCCGGCTTGCCGATGAATTGCATGAGCGTTGCGACGTCAGCGACGACCTATGGAGCGCGCTGCGTCCGGCGTTCGACGACGAGGCCATTCTCGAACTGCTGGTGATGGCCGGCTACTACCGGACGGTCGGCCATGTCGCGAACGCCCTGCGGTTGCCGCTCGAACCCGAAGTGGGTCGACCATTTCCCAAAGCTTGACCAATAAATTGTCAAAAGGAGAAGCCGCCATGAGCGCAGCAGCGAACAAGAAACTCGTGCAACAGGTCTATGCCGATTCTGCCAACCGGAGCGGGACGACCTTTCTCGACAACCTGGCAGAGGATGTCACCTGGGTCGTCACCGGCCAGTATTCATGGTCTGGTGAGTTCAGGGGCCGCGAGGCGATCAATAACGGCTTGATGGGGCATTTGCGCTCGCTGCTTGCCGCCGCGCGGCCGCGGACGCTGGCGTTCAACTTCATCGCGGAAGGCGACTACGTCGTCGTCGAAGCGCGCGGCGACAATGTGGCCAAGAGCGGAGAGCGCTACGACAACCAATACTGCATGGTCTGGCGCATCGAGGACGGCAAGATCAAGGAGATCAAGGAATACTGCGATTCCGCGCTGGTCGAGCGCGTGCTCGGGCCGTTCCCCGCAGAGCGGAAGTTTGCCGCTACGGTTTGAGACGTTGAGCAGCGTTTACGCGGCGCGCGGGTTGCATCGGCGGCTGGGCTTGAAGCGGTCCAGGGTCGTTGCAATAGCGGCAAGCGCGCTCGCGCTTGTGCGGGCGTGGCGCCAACGCAGCCGTGACCGGTGCCTGCTGGCCGCAATGAGCGAGCGCGAGTTTCAGGATATCGGCACCTGCTGGTCGAAAGTTGCCAATGACGTCGCCAAGCCGTTCTGGAAACAACAAAGTCTGAAATGAAAACGGCGCCCGCGAGGGCGCCGTTTTTGCTGAGTTAGGTCCGATCAGGCGGCCTTCACCGACATATGCTTGAACATGTTGCTGCGGGCTTCGTCGTCCATCTCGGTCTTGAACTTGAAATTGTCCTTTAGCGCGATCGCTTTTGCCGCCGCAGGGCGCGCGCTGATTTCGTCGACCAGTCGCTTGACGTTGGGATATTTGGCGGCGGCGTCCTCGCCCATCACGAAGGCGGCCATCCGCGCCCAGCCCCATAGCGCCATATCGACGATGGTATAGGTGTCGCCCACCATATATTTGCGGCCGGCGAGATGGTCGTTGAGAACAGTGTAGTGGCGCTGCGCCTCGAACTGATAGCGGTTGTTGGAATAGTCGTGGTTCTGGTCCTTCGGCGCGAAATGCTTGAAGTGCACCGCCTGTCCCGAATATGGCCCGATGCCGGTTGCCACGAACATCAGCCAGGACAGCATCTGCGCGCGATTTTGCGGCGTGTTCGCGGGAAGAAACTTGCCGGTCTTTTCGGCGAGGTAGAGCAGGATGGCGTTGCTGTCGAACACCGTGACGCCGTCGTCGTCGATCGCGGGCACCTTGGCGTTCGGATTGATGGCGAGATATCCCGCCTTGAACTGGTCGCCCTTGCGGGTGTCGACCGCGACTGGCTCGTAGGCGAGGCCGGCTTCCTCGAGGAAGAGGGCGACCTTGGTCGGGTTGGGCGATCCGTTGAAGTAGAATTTGAGCATTTGGAATTTCTCCCCCATTGCTTCTTGCAAGGAAACTTGTCTCGGCACGCGGCGGCATGGCCGCCGGGAGCCACGTCCATGCTCAAATTTTTATTGAATGCGCAAGCGACGAGTTCGTGACCGGCGCGCCCGCCACCGTTTACGACAGCGCCAGACCGCCAATGCCGGCGACCGCCAGGCCCGCACCGGCAGCGATCATGATCGAGGCGAAGCGCATTTCCGTGCGCAGCGCCGTGCGTTGTCCCGCCCGCTCCGATCCCCGCGCGTAGCCGTGGACGATGATCTGCTCGCTGAAGGTGCCGCTGGCGTCGAGGATGTCGGTCAGGCCTGCGCAGGCAACCAGGATGCCGAGGATGATCAATCCGGCGGGACCCAGCAGGCTCAGCAGCAGCATCGGAAATACGCCGATCAGGAAAATCGGCAGCAGCGGCAGCACAATGAAGGACTCAGAGCCTCGCGTGCGCATGGCAGTAGTCTCATGGGGAGAATGAATGTCGCAACTGTCTACTAAGATAAGGGCGAAAAGGCGCGCGACCACCCCCGCGTCCGGCACGGCTGCCATGCCCCTTTGATCGGGGTGGTTGCGCAAGAGGCGGGCAAACCGCGTTGTGCGTCAGGTCGCCTCCGCAAGCAATGCGCACGCTGCCGTGCTTTGGCGCGGCCAAAGGCCTGCGCAGCCGGACGCCTGGTGACGAGGTAAACCGCCTCTTAACCCGCCGCCATTTCCGAGCGGATCTCGGCGCGCAGCTCGTCGATCAACCTGAGGCCGTTCTTGGTCTCGACGTGCCAGAAGGTCCAGCCGTTGCAGGCGCCGGAGCCTTGCGCCACCGCGCCGATGCGGTGGATCGAGCCGACCTTGTCGCCGAGCATGATGGCGCCGTCGGCACGGACCAGCGCGCCATGACGCTTTTTGGAGTCGACCAGCTTGGTGCCGGGCGGGATCATGCCGCGCTCGATCAGCTCGGAGAAGGCGACGCGCGGGGCGTCGCGCGCGGTCATGAACGGCGCCAGCGTTGCCTCGGGCAGCGGCTCGACCGCTGCGATGCGTGCTTCGGCCGCAGCCGCGTAGGTCCGGTCGCGCTCGAAGCCGATGTAGCGGCGGCCGAGACGTTTTGCCACGGCGCCGGTGGTGCCGGTGCCGTTGAAGGGATCGATCACGAGATCGCCGGGCTTTGACGACGACAGCAGCACGCGCGCCAGCAGGCCTTCCGGCTTCTGGGTCGGGTGCACCTTCTTGCCGTCGGCTCCCTTGAGGCGCTCTTCGCCGGTGCACAGCGGTATCAGCCAGTCGGAACGCGCCTGCACGTCCTCGTTGGCGGCTTTCAGGGCTTCATAATTGAACGTATAGCCCTTGGCCTTCTCGTCGCGCGCCGCCCAGATCATGGTTTCATGGGCATTGGTGAAGCGGCGGCCGCGGAAATTCGGCATCGGATTGGTCTTGCGCCACACAATATCATTCAGAACCCAGAAGCCGAGGTCCTGCATGATCGCGCCGACGCGGAAAATATTGTGATAGGATCCGATCACCCACAACGTCGCCGACGGTTTCATGACGCGGCGGCAGGCGAGCAGCCAGGCGCGGGTGAAATCGTCATAGGCGCCAAAGGATGAAAACTTGTCCCAGTCGTTGTTGACGGCATCGACATGGGATTCGTCGGGGCGCTTGAGATCGCCCTTGAGCTGCAGGTTATATGGAGGGTCTGCGAATACCAGATCGACCGAACCGGCCGGAAGCTTCGACATCTCCGCGACGCAATCGCCGACGACGATACGAGCGCTGGACTCAGACTCAAATTTAGTGCGGGGCGCCCTTGCAGACGCCCCGCGACGCGACACTACCATGACTCAATTACTCTGACTCAGGCGACGCTGTCGGCGACGCGGGACTAAACAACCGACTGGCGATACATTGACCCGCCAAAGTAAAAATCGACTTAACCAAGAATGTTATCGATGCAGAATGCAAAGAGAGTTCATCGGCAACATTGCCAGCAGAGATTGCGACGGCTTGCGCACTAGGCAATTTTTGCCGGGCGGGCTATTGATTAATGGAATGGAAATTTTACGTGATTGCCGCGTTGGGTAATTCGGACCAACAGCCGGGGATGAGGAAACAGCGCCATGCGTTACGATGATTTCCGCCGCAGCGACGACATCGATGACCGTCGCGACGAGGGCGGCGGCGGAATGGGTGGTGGCGGCGGTGGTTTTGGGCTGCCGATGGGCGGCGGCGGATTAGGCATCGGCACCATCATTATCCTCGGTCTGGTCGGCTATGCCTTCGGCATCGATCCGCGCATCCTGATCGGCGGCGCCGAGATCCTGACCGGCGGCCAGCAGGCACCGTCCTATCAGACCGATCGCCGCTCGGGGCCGGCCAAGACCGGTGCGCCGAAGGACGAAGTCGGCAGCATGATCGCCGGCATCCTCGGTGAGATCGACGATCGCTGGAGCGAGATCTTCCAGTCCAGCGGCCAGAACTATACCGGGCCGCGCATCGTGCTGTTCCGCAACGCCACCAATGGCGGCCGCTGCGGCATGGCGCAGTCGGCGATGGGACCGTTCTACTGCCCGCCGGACAAGCAGATCTTCCTCGACACCGCCTTCTTCCGCGAAGTCGAAACGCGCTTTCGCGGCTGTTCGGGCAAATCCGCCTGCAACTTCACGACGGCCTATATCATCGCGCATGAGGCGGGCCATCACATCCAGAACCTGCTCGGCATCCTGCCGCGCGTGAACCGGCTGCAGCAGCAGGCCGGCAGCAAGGCGGAAGCCAATGCGCTGCAGGTCAAGGTCGAGCTGCAGGCGGATTGCCTGTCCGGCGTCTGGGTCAATCGCGAGGAGAAGAAGCGTCCCGGCTTCGTCGAGCCCGGCGATATCGACGCGGCATTGAAGACGGCGACCGCGATCGGCGACGACACGCTGCAGCGGCAGTCGACGGGCAGGGTGGTGCCCGACAGCTTCACCCACGGCTCCGCCACGCAGCGCAAGCAATGGTTCATGACCGGCTACCAGCAGGGCACCGTGCAGGCCTGCAACACGTTCGCAGCCGGCGCATTGTAAGTTGAAGCCAAGGAAGTATTTTGCCGTCATGGCCGGGCAGAAGCGCGAAGCGCGTCTTCGCGCAAGACGTCCCGGCCCATCCACGGCTATACTTTCAAGTGAGTTCGAAGACGCGGATGCCCGGACGTCTGCGCGAAGACGCGCTTCGCGCTCTTGCCCGGGCATGAGGGGAAAAGCAGTCATGTCCTCCATCGACGAAACAAAACAATTCGTGCCGCTCAACATCGCGGTGCTGACGGTCTCGGATACGCGCTCGCTGGCCGACGACAAATCCGGCGCTACGCTGGCGGACCGGCTGACGGCGGCGGGGCATCATCTGGCCGCGCGCGAGATCATCGTCGACGACGTCGATGCGATCCGCGTCATCATCAAGCGGTGGATCGCCGACGAGGGCGTCGATGCGATCATCACCACCGGCGGCACCGGTTTCACCGGCCGTGACGTCACGCCGGAAGCGATTGAGCCGCTGTTCGAAAAGCGGATGGATGGCTTTTCCATCGCCTTTCACATGCTGAGCCATGCCAAGATCGGCACCTCGACGGTGCAGAGCCGCGCGACCGCGGGCGTAGCGGGTGCCACCTTCATCTTCTGCCTGCCGGGATCGCCGGGGGCCTGCCGCGACGCCTGGGACGGCATCCTCGCCGCCCAGCTCGATTACCGCACGCGGCCCTGCAATTTCGTCGAGATCATGCCGCGGCTGGACGAGCACCTGCGGCGGCCTAAAGCACAAGGCGCTTCAGCCTGACCAGGAGTGTCCATAGCGCGCGCCCGACGTCGCGGTAGGCCTCCGCGCGCAACTGATGGGCGCGCGCGATATGGAAGTCGATGATTGCTGGCGTCACGCGCCGCGGGCTATCGCGACGCGCCGGCTTCACAGCTTCATTTCCCAGGTTTCGCCGACGAGGTCGACGCCGAAGCTATGATGCGGCTCTTCCTTGACGCGACGGAAGCCTGCGGCCTGATAGATGCCGCGCGCGGCGACAAGGATGCTCTGGGTCCACAGCGTCATTTCCTTGTAGCCCTTCTCGCGGGCACCGCGGATGCACTGCTCGACGAGCGCGCGGCCGACGCCGAGCCCGCGCGCTTTTTTCTCCACCAATAGCAGCCGCAGCTTGGCGACCTCGTCGCTGCCTTTCACCAGGAAGATCGAGCCGAGCGGCTCGCCGCCTGCTTCCGCGATCCAGCAATGCTCGCGCGAAGGATCAAAGTTCCTGATGAACTGCGCGCAGATCTCGGCGACCAGCGCCTCGTAGCTGATGTCCCAGCCGTACTCCTCGGCATAGGCCCTTGCCTGGCTCGAGATCACCCAGCCGATGTCGCCAGGCCGGTGGCTGCGCAGGATAAAGGCCGCCGGCTTCGCCGTCGGGCGCTCCAGCGTCTGCTCGATTGTCGTCATGGCGCGGACGACGGCGGCGCGCTGGTTGCCGTCCAGCGCGGTGAGCAGGCTTCCAACTTCCTCGTTTGTCATGCGCTCGAGCTCGGCCTGGGCGGAGCGGCCCTTCGCGGTCAACGAGAGCTCGTTGACACGGCCATCGTCCTTTGAGGGCCTTCGCGTGACGATCTGACGGCGCTGCAGCCCTTGCAGCGTGCGGCTCAGGAAGCCGGGATCAAGACCGAGGTCACGGGTCAGGTCGGTGGCGGTGCAGGCCGGGCGATGCCTGATCTCGTACATGATGCGCGCTTCCTGCAGCGTGAACGGGCTGTGCAGGAGCTTCGGCTCGATGATGCCGAGCTTGCGGGTGTAGAAGCGGTTGAAGGCGCGAACGGCCGCGACTTCTTGTTCGGAATTCATTTGCGACATTGGTCACCTCGATATTTGCCATTGTCAAATATATATTTGACTTTGGCAAGTTTATTCGCGAGGGCTGGCGCGTCCGGCTCGTGCCGTTTCTACTTTGCATCGGGTTGTTTTCGATATTTTGTGTCCGGCCCTGCGGAGTACCGCTTTAGGCGACGACCATGATCCGGCTGCGCAACTGGGTGCGCGCAGAGCGGCCGAGCTGGCGCAGCAGCCGCGCCTCGGAGCGGCGGGCATCGGGCCGGTAGCCGCCGAGCCTCTCATAATGATCGCGGGCGATCAGCAGCCCCTGTTCCGCCGACGGTCCGGCAATCATGCGGGCGACGAATTTGAAGCCGTCGCGCAGTCGCGTGTCGGAATAGGGCGAGCGGGCATAGCGGAAGACGGCGGCGCGCGGCCGGCCGCTGCCCGACACGGTCTGGATGAACTGCGTGGTCTCGTCGATCCAGCCGCTGTCGAGCACCGCGCCGGCGTGCAGGAACATCAGCCATGGCGAGCGCGCCGCCCGTGCGCCGGCGGCCAGCGCTGCGGCCCGTGTTCCCTCAAATTCGAGAAAGCGGCAGCCGGCCACGTCGGCCACCCGTTCGATCACGCCGTTACCGGCTCCGTCGACCAGCAGCACCTCGGAGATCACTCCGGCTGCGGCGCCTGGCACCAGCGCCGCCAGCGTTGCGACGGCCGGCTGTTCTATTCCTTCGGTCGGAACGATCACGCTCAACATGAATGAGGCTTCGCTGGCTCAAACGGTGAAAAACGCTGCACTGTTATCACCTTGTCACATTCAAAACAGCCGTGTGCGTGCGGTTTTTTAAGGCATGCGGCACCGGTGTCCTTTCCGGCATGTGGACATCGTGCGAATTGTTGTCGATGATGTTCTTGATTTGTTCCTTTCTCGTGCTATGTTCTTTCCATGAGCCGAGCATCCTCTCATGCCCTCAAGCACCCGCCGGTCACGCCGCTCTCCGAGCCGGCGGGTGCGACACCTTTCCCAGAGCTTGCTGTTGCCGTCGAAAAGCAGCGGCGGCGCGGCCGTGGCGCGCAGTCCAACCAGAGCGGGCGGTTCGAGGCCGAGGCGCGCGTCGCCTTCGACGACGGCTGGCAGAGCCTCGACGACCTGCCGCCGTTCAAGACGACGGTGTCGCTGGACACTTCGCGCAAGGTCATCACCCGCAACGTTTCGCCCGACATAGGCTTCGACCGCTCGATCAATCCCTATCGCGGCTGTGAGCATGGCTGCGTCTACTGCTTCGCGCGGCCGACGCATGCCTTTCTCGGTCTGTCACCCGGGCTCGATTTCGAATCCAAGCTGCTCGCCAAGCCGGACGCGCCGGAACTGCTCGAGAAGGAACTGGCGGCGCCCGGTTATGAGCCGCGCATGATCGCGATCGGCACCAACACCGATCCGTATCAGCCGATCGAGCGCGAGCACAAGATCATGCGCGGCATTCTCGAAGTGCTGGATCGCGCCGGCCATCCAGTCGGCATCGTCACCAAATCGGCGCTGGTGACGCGCGACATCGACATTCTGCAACGGATGGCGAAGCGCAATCTGGCAAAGGTCGCGTTATCAGTGACCACACTCGATCCCAAGCTCGCGCGCACCATGGAGCCGCGCGCCTCGACGCCGCCGAAGCGGCTTGAGGCGCTACGGCAATTGTCGGAAGCCGGAATCCCCGCGACCGTGATGGTCGCACCCGTCATCCCCGCGCTGAACGATTCCGAGATCGAGCGCATCCTCGATGCCGCGGCGCATGCCGGCGTCAAGGAAGCGAGCTACGTGCTGCTGCGGCTGCCGCTCGAGGTACGCGACCTCTTTCGCGAATGGCTGATGGCGAACTATCCGGACCGCTACCGCCACGTCTTCACCCTGATCCGCGACATGCGCGGCGGGCGCGACTACGATTCGCAATGGGGCACACGGATGAAGGGCACCGGCCCGATGGCCTGGATGATCGGCCGCCGCTTCGAAATCGCCTGCGAGAAGCTCGGCCTCAACAAGCGGCGTTCGAAACTGACGACCGATCATTTCGTCAAGCCGAAGCGAAGCGGGCAGCAACTGAGTTTGTTCTGAGGCGTTGTCGTCATTGCCTGCGACAAACGCGAAGCGTTTGCGCAAGGGATCGAAGCGACGAAGCAATCCATTCTTTCCGTTACGCCGCGCTTTGGATTGCTTCGCTTCGCTCGCAATGACGGGGAGAGAGAGTAGCATGAGCAATATAAAGCCCATCCCGCGGTTCACCGTCATCACGCTCGGCGTGAGCGACATGCGCGCCAGCATCGCCTTTTACGAAGCGCTTGGTTTTTCCCGAAGAATGCGTACGACCGGCGAGGCCGTCGCCTTCTTCGACACCGGCGGCACCGTGATCGCGCTGTTCCCGTGGGACCAACTTGCGAGCGACGCCACGTTGCCGGATCAGCCGCGGCCGACCAGCTTTCGCGGCGTGACACTCGCCTGGAATTGCAGTTCGGTCGAGGAGGTCGACACGGTGCTGGATTTCGCCATCGCCTGCGGCGCGTCGCTGTTGAAGTCCGCGCACAAAACCGACTACGGCGGCTACTCCGGCTATTTCGCCGATCCCGACAACCACGCCTGGGAAGTGGTGGTCGCGCCCGGCATCGAGGTCGGCGACGACCGGCGGGTTCATCTGCCGGATTAAAACCCGTGGTGTCATGGCAGCGCCGCTTCTCTCTGGCGGCGAATTGCTGTATTGCGCCTCGATGGACCGCAAACCCACACCAGCATCGGAAGAGCAGCCGCTCGTCATTTTGACGACGCCGCGGCTGACGCTGCGGACGACGACTGAACATGACATATCGATTCTGCAGGATCTGATTTTTGGCGACGGCGATGTGATGCGCTTTGCTTTCGCCGGAGCGCCGATGGCAAGGGAGGCCGCCGAGGATTTCGTCCGAAAATTCTTCACCTTCGGCGGCAGCCTCACGGGGATGGCGATTCTCACGGAAAAGCCCACAGGCGAAGTGATCGGCTTTGCCGGCCTGTCCCCGTGTGACGCGTTGGGAGCCGACGATTTTGAGCTCGGCTTTGTCCTTGCCCGCCGGGCATGGGGCAGGGGGATCGCCACCGAAATCGGCGAGGCGCAGCTCGTCTTTGGGTTCGATCAATTGAAATGCAGCAGATTGCTCGGACTGGTCGATCCACGAAACGCGCCGTCCATTCATGCCCTCGAAAAGCTTGGAATGCACCGCCTGCGGACGATTGCGGACCCCAAGCGCGGCAGCCGGGACGTTTATGTGATTGAGGCCCGGGAATGGCGGCGGCGTCGTGCTGAATAACGGGAATTGCGCCGGGTTCCCGGTTGCGCGCCGCCGCGCGCTTGCGCACGATCCCGGCCATGATTCGGGACAAGTCCGCCAAAAAAACTGACAGAAAATCGGGTAAAAAAGCCGGCATGGAACAGGCCGGACTACCCAAAGGCGTGATTGCCGTCGCGCCGCCGAGCTTTCGCCGGGAGCGGGCGCTGATCAAGCGCGGTGTCTGGCCGGTTGCCGGCTGCGACGAGGCCGGACGCGGGCCGCTGGCGGGACCGGTGGTGGCGGCCGCCGTCATCCTCGATCCCAAGCGGATTCCCAAAGGCATCGACGATTCCAAGCGGCTGACGGCGGAGCGCCGCGAGGAACTGTTCGAGGAGATCTGCGCGACCGCGTCCTTTGCGGTTGCCTTTGCTTCGCCGGCGCGGATCGATCGCGACAATATTTTGCGCGCCTCGCTCTGGGCGCTGGCGCGCTCCGTGCGCGCGCTGCCCGAGATGCCCAAGCACGTGTTCGTCGACGGCCGCGACAAGATCGACGCGCCCTGCGACTGTGACGCCGTGATCGGCGGCGACGGCATCGTCATGTCGATCGCGGCCGCCTCGATCATCGCCAAGGTGACGCGCGACCGCCTGATGAGCGCATTGGCGCTGGACTGCCCGGGCTACGGCTTCGAGACCCACAAGGGCTACGCCGTGCCGGAACATCGCGAGGCGCTGGACCGGCTCGGCCCGAGCATCCACCACCGCCGGTTTTTCGCGCCCGTGATTGCCGCGCGGCAGAAGCATTTTCCGGAGACGGTCGAAGTCGAGCCCGATCTTTTCACGGCGGATGGGGAGATCGCTTCCGATATCTCCGTCACGATCTGAGATCGGTTGCCTCGGCGGCTCCTGCGCTCTATCAAATGTGCTTGGGGGACAGGCTTGGGGACAGGGCCGCCAGGCCCGGGCATTCGGACGTTTCATGCGCTTCACCTCGCTCGTTGTCGAACTGATCCGCGCCCGGCCGCGGCTGGTGGTCTTGCTCGTGGTGCTGGTCCAGGCCGCACTTTGGCTGTTCCTGCCGATGCTGCTCTATCGCAGCCCGCCCGGCGACCTCGCGACCGTGCTGGCCTTTGGGCGGGAATATCAGGTCGGAACCTCGCTCGGTCCGCCGCTGGCGTTCTGGCTTGCCGACATCGCCTTCCGCGCCGCCGGCAACAGCATGTTCGGCGTCTACCTCCTGGCGCAGGTCTGTGCCGTCGTCACCTTCTGGATCTACTATCAACTGGCGCGCGCCATTGTCGGCGGGCAGCAGGCGGTGCTCGCGGTCCTCTTGTCGATGACGGTGGTGGCCTTCAGCTCGCCCGGCGTCGAATTCGGACCCATGGTGCTGGCGTGCCCGCTATGGGCGCTGCTGCTGCTGCAT
Source organism: Bradyrhizobium lablabi (assembly GCF_001440475.1). Classification (GTDB taxonomy): domain Bacteria; phylum Pseudomonadota; class Alphaproteobacteria; order Rhizobiales; family Xanthobacteraceae; genus Bradyrhizobium; species Bradyrhizobium lablabi. Next base: position 22,731 of record NZ_LLYB01000043.1, read on the forward strand.
TCCTGGCAATTGATCGGCCAGAACCGTCGCAACGCCTGGTTCGCCTGGTCGATCGAGGCCGGGCTGTTGTTGCTGACGACGCCGGCGGCACTTGGATTGCTGCTGCTGCTTGCCGGATTTGCCGTGGCCACGGAGCGGAGGCGGCGCGTGCTGATGTCGCTCGATCCGCTCTATGCGCTGCTCGTGATCGCCGTCCTGGTCTTGCCCTATCTGATCTGGCTGCTCCGCGCCGATGCGCTCGCGATGCCGCCATGGCCCGCGTTCTCCGACCTTGGCGCGCGCGCGATGCAATGGGGCTGGCTGCTCGTCGGCCTGGTGCTGGCGATGTCCGCCATCGTGCTGCTCGTAATCCTCAACTCCGGCTGGTTCACCCGCCATGCCGAGGAGGCGCCGATCATTTACCGGCCGCCGGTCGACCCGCTGGCGCGCGACTTCGTCTATTTCTTCGCATTGGCGCCCGGACTGCTCGGAAGCCTGATTGCGGGGATCTTTAACCTCGATCACGTGGTGGGCGGCGCCGGCGTCGCCCTGCTGATGTCGGGCTTGGCCGTCATCGTGGCGACCGGCGACCTGCTTCATCTGCGGCGCCAGCGCCTCTTGCGAACGGTGTGGGCTGCGGCCGTTGTCGCGCCGGCCGTGGCGGCCATTGCGACGAGCCTGTTCCTGCCCTGGACCGGGGACAACGAAGTGCCGACCGCGCTGCCGGCGAAGGCGATCGCGAGTTTCTTCGGCGACAATTTTGAGCGCCGAACCAACCAGCGCCTGCGCGCGGTGACCGGCGATCCGCAATTGGCTGGAATCGTCGCCATGCACCGCGGACGTCCGCATCTGTTGCTCGATGCCACGCCGGAAAAAACCCCGTGGCTTTCGGTCGCGAAATTCAGCGAGACCGGCGGCGTCGTGGTCTGGCGCGCTTCCGATACCTCAGGCATGCCGCCGCCCGATATCGCGCAACGCTTTCCCGGCCTGGTGCCGGAAGTGCCGCGCGTCTTCGAATGGATGGTGAACGGCCGCCAGCCGCTGCTGCGCGTCGGCTGGGCCATCGTGCGGCCGAAGGCGCAGTAGCGCCAGGAAAGTGAGTGCGAGACATGGATCTGAATCCGCCGGCGGGCTCGCAGATCTCGATCGATCGTAAGGACGTCGATCCGACCGTCATCATTCCGGCAACAGCCAGCTCGATGCGCTATTTCGGCGGTGCGTTCCTGCTGTTTTGGCTGGGCGGATGGATCATGGGAGAGAAGTCAGCCATCACTGGACTGTTGTAAGGGCGGTGTCTTCGGCGATGCCTTCCTCATCTTCTGGCTTGGCGGCTGGACCGTCGGCGGCATCTTCGCCGCGCTGACGGCCTATCGGATATTTCGTCCGACCGTACCCGAAGCGCTGCAACTGAGGCGCGGCAGCATTGCCTATGATTCCGGGATTCCGCCGCTCGAGCTCAACACCCAGACGCGAAAGAGCACCCGGGAATACTGGAGTTTGGTGTTCGCAAAGCGGATTCGTGCGGACTTCGAACGGCCGCAGCTACAAACACTGCGTTTGCGCGAGACCGAAAGCGGCAATCGCCTCACGATCGATCTCGGCGCGCAACGGATCGAGCTGGCGTCACAGGTCAGCGAAGTCGAACGCGAATGGCTGGCACGCCTGCTGGCGAAGCGTTACGGCCTGGCGCAAGCCTTGCCGGGCCGCGAGGTCGCGGACGCTTAAATAAATCCGTAGCGTGGGCAAAGCGTAGCGTGCCCACTATCACGAACGCGGGCTGGATGATGGGCACGGCGCAAGCGCGCCTTTGCCCATCCTACGAATTTACGAAGCCGCCAGCGCCTTTGCGATCGCGCGCAGATCCTGCCACGACATCCGCTTGTAGGACGGCGAGCGCAGCAGATACGCCGGGTGGAATGTCGCCATGGCGCGGATGGTGCGGGTGCCGGTATCGTAGTCGAACCATTTCCCGCGTGTTCTCATGATGCCCTCGCGGGTCGACAGCAGCGTCTGCGTCGACGGGTTGCCGAGCGTCACCAGCACGTCGGGGTTCACCAGCTCGATCTGCCGCTGGATGAAGGGAAGGCAGATTTGCGTCTCCTGCGGCGTTGGCGTCCGGTTGCCGGGCGGCCGCCAGGGGATCACGTTGGCGATGTAGGCCTTGCTGCGGTCGAGCCCGATTGCCGCGATCATCCGGTCGAGCAATTTGCCGGAACGTCCGACGAAGGGCAGGCCCTCGATGTCCTCGTCGCGGCCAGGCGCCTCGCCGACGAACATGATGCGCGCCTTGGGATTGCCGTCGGCAAACACCAGCCGCGTCGCGGTGTTCCGCAGCGCGCAGCCTTCGAATTTTTCCAGAAGTGCACGCAGTTCATCCAGCGTCGGTGCACTTCGGGCTGCTTCCCGGGCGGATGCGATCGCAACTTCCGGCGCGGGCGCGATTTCGCTGCGCGGAACAGCCGGCATCGCCGCTGGCATTTCCCGAACCGGAGGAGGTGGCGCACTCTCGCGCGGCACGAGCGCGGGGGCGGGCGCGTCCGGTTCGGCAAGGCGGTCGACCGGCTCCTCCGCCAGCGCGCAATCGACCCCGGCCTCCAGATAAAAGGCCAGCAATTGCCTGAGATTAGGGGCAGGTTCGGGGATGAAATCCATTATGCCAATCTAGGATCAATTGGACGGATGCGAAACCGCCTCACATTGCATTTCCATGGTTGTCCTCCTACCAAAAATCGTAAACAAGGACGCTTTAGAGCCGTTCTCAATTGGGCTGAGACCAGATCATGAGTGCAGAAGAACTTCCTCCCCGCGAATCCATGGAATTCGACGTCGTGATCGTCGGCGCCGGGCCATCCGGCCTCGCCGCGGCGATCCGGCTGAAGCAGCTCAATGCGGACCTCAGCATCGTGGTGGTGGAGAAGGGTTCCGAGGTCGGCGCGCATATCCTGTCTGGCGCCGTGATCGATCCGGTTTCCCTCGACAAGTTGATCCCGGACTGGCGCGAGGACGCAGAGTGTCCGCTGAAGACGCAGGTGAAGGACGACCGCTTCTACTGGACCACCGCGACCAGCGCGATCCGGCTGCCGAACTTCGCGATGCCGCCGCTGATGGACAATCATCACTGCTATATCGGCTCGCTCGGCGACGTCTGCCGCTGGCTGGGCCCAAAGGCGGAGGCGCTCGGCGTCGAAATCTATCCGGGCTTTGCCGCGGCCGAGGTGCTGTGTGACGACAGCGGCGCGGTCCGCGGCATTGCGACCGGCGACATGGGCATTGGCAGGGACGGCAAGCCGAAGGACTCCTTCACGCGCGGCATGGAGCTGCTCGGCAAATACACGCTGTTCGCCGAAGGCGCGCGCGGCAGCCTCAGCAAGCAGTTGATCGCGAAATATTCGCTCGACGCCAACAGCGAGCCGTCGAAATTCGGCATCGGGTTGAAGGAAGTCTGGGAGATCGATCCCGCCAAGCACCAGAAGGGCCTGATCCAGCATTCGTTCGGCTGGCCGCTGAACAACAAGACCGGCGGCGGCTCGTTCCTCTACCATTACGACGACAACAAGGTGGCGGTCGGCTTCGTCGTCCATCTCAACTACGATGATCCGTATCTGTCGCCGTTCGACGAATTCCAGCGCTTCAAGACGCATCCCGCCATCCGCACCGTGTTCGAAGGCGGCAAGCGCATCTCCTATGGCGCGCGCGCCATCACCGGGGGCGGCTATCAGTCGGTGCCGCGCCTGAGTTTCCCGGGCGGCGCGCTGATCGGCTGCGCGGCAGGCTTCGTCAACGTGCCGCGCATCAAGGGCGTGCACAATGCGATGGGCAGCGGCATGCTCGCCGCCGAACATGTCGCGCAAGCGCTCGGCGCGGGTCGCGCCAATGACGAACTGGTCAGCTACGAAAACGCCTGGCGCGATTCTGCCGTCGGCAAGGACCTGCACAAGGTTCGCAACGTCAAGCCGTTATGGTCGAAGTTCGGCACCATCATCGGCGTGGCGCTCGGCGGCTTCGACATGTGGTGCAACACGCTGGGTTTCTCGCTGTTCGGAACCCAGTCGCACGCCAAGCCGGACCGCAAGACGCTGGATGCGGCGAGGGCGCACACCCCGATTCCTTACCCGAAGCCGGACGGCAAGCTGACCTTCGACAAGCTGTCCTCGGTGTTCCTCTCCAACACCAACCACGAAGAGGACCAGCCGGTTCATCTCAAGGTCGCCGACATGAACCTGCAGAAGACGTCGGAGCACGACGTCTTCGCCGGTCCGTCGAACCGCTATTGCCCGGCCGGCGTCTATGAATGGGTCGAGGAGACCTCCGGTCCGCGCTTCCAGATCAACGCCCAGAACTGCGTCCACTGCAAAACCTGCGACGTGAAGGACCCGAACGGCAATATCNACCTGGGTTCCGCCGGAAGGCGGCGGGGGCCCCAATTACCAGGGCATGTAGANGAGCCGGATCAACCACGATTGCGTGAGATGGAGGAGGGTGATACCGCCTCCAGCCACGATACCGCCACAGTAAGAGCGTTTCCGGATTGGGCTGGCCAAATCGGAGCCCTAAGAGCCTCATCTGCCAACCGATTCGCCAACCCGTATCCTTGCGGTTGAGGGCCAAACGCGGCATTGTCGCTGCCCTAGATGCCGCCGCTTGGGTTTGCATTAGAGACCGATCGTAACGATCCCGCCATACATCCTGGAGCTAGGCGAACCGTGATGCTTTCCACCCGCATGAATCGTTGGACCATCGCCGCAATTACTTTCGCCGCACTGGCCGCACCGGCTGCAGTCTTGGCGCAGACGCCCGACCATCCGGCCGACAGCGCTGCGCAATTCCCCACCAAGGCCGATCTGAAATCGCTGACGACGGCGGGCAGCTATCTGGCCGCGCGGCATGCCAGCGTCGAGCGTGACGCGGCCTCGGCTGCGGCATTCTATCGCTCCGCGCTGCGCACCGATCCCAAGAACAACGAACTGCTGGATCGCGCCTTCATCTCCTCGCTCGCCGACGGCGACATCGACGAGGCGGTCAAGCTCGCCGATCGCATCCTGACGATGGACAAGGCCAACCGCGTTGCGCGGCTTGTGGTCGGCGTCCGCGACCTCAAGCAGAAGAAATATCCGGCCGCGCAGCTCAACATCAACCAGTCGATCCGCGGACCGATCACCGACCTGGTGGCGACGTTGCTGTCGGGATGGGCGAGCTATGGCGCTGGCGATGCCAAGGCCGCGGTTGCCAATATCGATAAGCTGACCGGCCCCGAATGGTATCCGATCTTCAAGGATCTCCACACCGGCATGATCATGGAGATCTCCGGCAAGGACAAGGATGCCGGCACGCGGTTTGAGCGCGCCTACAAGCTCGACGATTCGATGCTGCGCGTTTCCGATGCCTATGCGCGCTGGCTGTCGCGCAACAAGGATGGCGCGGCGGCGGCCGGCATCTACGAGGCCTTCGACAAGAAGCTGCCGCGGCATCCCCTGGTGCAGGAAGGCCTGCGCGACACCAAGGCCGGCAAGAAACTGCCGCCGCTGGTGGATTCGGCGCAAGCCGGCGCGGCCGAGGCGCTTTACGGCATCGGCGCCACGCTGACCCGCCGCGGCGGCGAGGATCTGGCGCTGGTCTATCTGCAGCTTGCGCTCTATTTGCAGCCCAATCATCCGCTGGCGCTGCTGTCGCTCGCCGATCTCTATGAATCGGTGAAGAAGCCGCAGATGGCGATCAAGGTCTACGAGCGCATGCCGGCCACTTCGCCGCTCAAGCGCAACGCGCAGATCCAGCTCGCCACCAATCTCGACGCCGCCGACCGCAGCGACGAGGCGATCAAGATCCTGAAGGGCGTCACATCGGAGGCGCCGAAGGATATCGAGGCGATCATGGCGCTCGGCAACATCGAGCGCGGCCGCAAGAAGTTCGGCGATTGCGCCAACACCTATACGCTGGCGATCGACGCGCAGCCCGGCGTGACCGACAAGAACACCTGGGTCACCTACTATTATCGCGGCATCTGCGAGGAGCGTTCCAAGCAGTGGAGCAAGGCCGAAGCCGACATGCGCAAGGCGCTCGAATTGCAGCCCGAGCAGCCGCACGTCCTGAACTATCTCGGCTATTCCTGGATCGACCAGGGCATCAACCTCGACGAAGGCATGAAGATGATCCGCCGCGCCGTCGATCAGCGCCCGGATGACGGCTACATCGTGGATTCGCTGGGCTGGGCGTTTTACCGGATCGGCAATTTCGAGGACGCGGTGAAGCATCTCGAGCGTGCGATCGACCTCAAGCCCGAGGATCCGACCATCAACGACCATCTCGGCGATGCCTATTGGCGCGTTGGCCGGACGCTGGAAGCCAAGTTCCAGTGGGCCCATGCCCGCGACCTCAAGCCCGAGGCGGAAGAACTGCCGAAGATCGAAGCCAAGATTGCCAATGGCCTGCCCGAAGACACTTCCTCTGCGGCTTCTGCCGACAAGAAGAAAGAAGACGGCAAGGGCGGCTGACGGAAGAGTTTGGGGGCTGTTCGGCAATGCCGCTATTGAGTGACGAGGGACGCGCCAAGGTCAACCTGACCTTGCGGGTGAATGGCCGTCGCGCCGACGGCTACCACGATCTCGAAAGCGTGGTGGCGTTCGCCGACTGTGCCGACCGGCTGACGCTGTCACCGGGCCCCGATCTGGATTTGAAGATGTCGGGACCGCTGGCGCAGGCCTGCGGCGACACCTCGGACAATCTGGTGATCAAGGCCGCGCGTCTGCTGGCTGAACGCGTGCCCGGCATGAAGGCAGGCAGTTTCACGCTCGACAAGGTCCTGCCGGTAGCGGCCGGCATCGGCGGCGGTTCGGCCGATGCCGCGGCGGCGCTGCGGCTGCTTGCACGGTTGAACGGGCTTTCGCTCGACGATCCCCGCATCATCGAGGTCGCGCAACTGACCGGCGCCGACGTGCCGGTCTGCGTCAACTCGCGCGGCTGCGTCATGACCGGCGTCGGCGAAGCGCTGCAGCCGCTCAGCCTGCCGAAAATGCCCTGCGTGATGGTCAATCCCGGCGTTCCCGTCGCGACCCGCGACGTGTTCAACGCGCTGGGCCTGCGCAACGGCGAACTATTGGTCGGCGTCACCGACGTGCTGCTGCGGGACCGCTGGCCCGACGACAAGGCGTCGCTGGAAGAATGGGTCGAGGCGCTCGCCGCCAACTCCAACGATCTGGAGACGCCCGCCATGCGCGTCCAGCCCGTGATCGGCGACGTCATCGCGGCGCTCAACGCCACCAACGGCGCCTGGCTGGCGCGGATGTCCGGATCCGGCGCCACCTGCTTTGCGATCTACGAGAACACCGCCGAAGCCGGTCGCGCGGCGGAAAAGATCCGCCGCGATCACCCGGGATGGTGGGTGCACGCGGGAACGTTGAGTTAGCGATTCTCTGCGTAGGATGGGTAGAGCGCAGCGAAACCCATCAATCGACCACCAATCGCGTGACGTGATGGGTTTCGCTGCGCTCTACCCATCCTACAGGCTAACTCGCGGGCCGCCGCGCCAGCGCCAGCGAAATACCGAGGCCTGCAATGAACAGCCCCGAGCCTTGCCGCAATCGTTGAAGCAAATTCGGCCGGCGCGTGAGGCTATCGCGCGCGGTCGTGGCCATCATCACCACGATGATATCGAGCAGCGTATTCAGCGCGACCGAGATCAACCCCAGCGCCATGAACTGGAGCGCCGGATAGTTGCCGGCCGGGTCGAGGAATTGCGGGATGAAGGCCAGGAAGAACGCAGCGGTCTTCGGATTTAAGGCTTCGACAAGCGCGCCTTCCCGAAACACCCGTTGTGTGCCGACGGCGCCGGCCTGCTCCGGCACCCATTTCCCGGCCTCACGAAACGTCTTGATGCCGAGCCACACGAGATAGACGGCGCCGGCGAATTTCAGCGCGGTGAAGAGTTCAGCGCTGGCAAGAATTATTGCTGAGACGCCAAGCCCGCCCGCCATCACATGCACCAGCCCGCCGAGCGCGGTGCCGAATGTCGAGGCGATGCCGGCCCGCTTGCCGCCCGAAAGCGTGCGTGCCGCAACGTAAAAGATTCCGGGACCGGGGACGGCTGCGATGACGAGGGCGGCTGCAAGAAATAGCGTGAAACTGGTGCCGTTCATTCAATTGCTTTCGTAGGGTGGGCAAAGCGAAGCGTGCCCACCGAAGCATGTCCTCAAACCAGGTGAAGTTGGTGGACACGGCGCTGACGCGCCTTTGCCCACCCTACGAATCTTCGCTTAGTGCGACCTTGCCAAACAGAACGCCACGACCTGTTCGAGCGCGGTCTTCATCGGCGAGGCCGGGAATAGCGCCAGGGCGTCCACCGCCATCGCGCCGTAGTGCTGGGCGCGGCTGATCGTGTCTTCCAGCGCGCGGTGCTTGGTCATCAGGCCGATCGCGTGATCGAGGTCGCTGTCGCCGATCTCTCCGCGTTCCAACGCCTTGATCCAGAACTTGCGCTCGCCGTCATTGCCGCGGCGGAACGCCAGCACCACCGGCAGCGTGATCTTGCCCTCGCGGAAATCGTCGCCGATGTTCTTGCCGAGTTTCGCGGCCTTGCCGCCATAGTCCAGCACGTCGTCGACGAGCTGGAAGGCGATGCCGAGATTCATGCCGACCGAGCGGCACGCGGTCTGTTCGGCCTTGGGTCGGTTGGCGATGACGGGACCGACCTCGCAGGCGGCGGCGAACAGTTCGGCCGTCTTACCGCGGATGACGGCAAGATACTCGTCCTCGGTGGTCGCGGTGTTCTTGGCCGCCGCAAGCTGCATCACTTCGCCTTCGGCGATGGTGGCGGCGGCGGAAGAGAGAATGTCCAGCGCGCGCAGCGAGCCGACCTCGACCATCATGCGGAAGGCCTGACCGAGCAGGAAGTCGCCGACCAGGACGCTCGCCTCATTGCCCCACAGCATCCGCGCCGACAGCTTGCCGCGGCGCAGTTCGCTCTCGTCGACGACGTCGTCATGCAGGAGCGTCGCGGTGTGCATGAATTCGACCGCGGCGGCGAGCTTGATATGGCCATCGCCGGAATAGTTGGAGAGCTGGGCCATCGCCAGCGTCAGCATCGGGCGGAGACGCTTGCCGCCGGATGAGATCAGGTGATTGGCGACCTCCGGGATCATGGTGACTTCCGACCCCGTCCGCGACAGGATCGTGGCGTTGACCCGTTCCATGTCGGCGGCGACGAGCCCGACCAGCGCGTCTATCGAAGCGTTCGGGCTCTCGAAAGGTACAATAACCGCCACGCGGGTCTCCAATTTTGGCCAATTCGCACTATCCTTGTTCTACAATAGAAAGTGCTGGTGATGGCGGCAAGGGCACGAAGCGGTTGACAGGCCCGGCGCCGCCGCCACACCCGGGGCAAAAAGGAGCACAGCCGTTGCGGGAATTGGTCAGGACCAACGATATCGTGCTGGTTTCCGCTGTAGGCGCGCTGCTCGACGGCGCCAATATCCATCATCTGGTGCTGGACCAGAACATGAGCGTGATCGAGGGATCGCTCGGCATCCTGCCGCGCCGTATCCTGGTGCACGAGGATGATAACCTTGCGGCCCGGCGGCTGCTGGCGGAAGCGGGCCTTGCCCACGAGTTGCGCCCCGATGAGTGACCCTGTCCTCGACCTCACCGAGGATGCGTTTCTCGGCGGGCAATTGCGTCTGAAGCAACTGAAAGCGGGACACCGCGCCGGCCACGATGCGATGCTGCTGGCGGCGGCGAGTTCGGCCCGTCCGGGCGACCGCGTCGCCGATCTCGGTGCTGGCATCGGGGCTGCGGGGCTGGCGGTTGCGAGGCGTGTCGCCGGCATTGATCTCGTTCTGGTGGAAATTGATGCCGTGCTCGCCGGCCTTGCGCGCGCCAATGCGGAGGCGAATGCGATTCAAGCCGACGTGATCGTGCTCGATGTCGAAGCCGATGCCGCAGCCTTTGCGGCGGCTGGGCTAGGCCCCGACAGCGTCGATGCCGTGCTGACGAATCCGCCCTTCAACGATTCCGCGCGGCATCGCGTCTCGCCGGACACTGCGCGCGGCATCGCGCACATGGCGACCGCAGCGACGCTTCCGAAATGGGTGCATGCGGCGCGGCGCATTCTCAAGTCAAAGGGCACGCTGACGCTGATCTGGCGCGCCGATGCTCTGGCCGAGGTGCTCTCGGCGCTCGATCACGGTTTCGGGAGCCTGCAACTTCTGCCGGTTCATGGCGACGCACGCTCGCCCGCCAACCGCATCCTCGTCCGCGCCACCAAGGGTGGGCGGGCGCCGACGCAAATCCATCCCGCCCTGATGCTCAATGACGAGCCAGGCGTACCCAACCAAAGGGTGCAGGAAATTCTGGTCGGAAAGGGAACCTTGCCGCTCGCGAGCCCGTAGGCGTTCGCGCGCCCCAAATTCGCCGTCCAGGACGCTATTGCGGAAGCGTCTCTGACTGTTGTTTGGGCGACGATGTAAAGTGGATCGCGGCCAGAAGGCTGCCGATGAGCATTATCAGCAGGTAGATTTTCATGTCAGTCTCCGCTGCCCCGTTGCAGCCTTAACATCTGCAAGGCAAAAGGCGTTCCGGCCGAAAACGGCGTTGCGTCTTTGCAATGACACTGGTGCGATAAAAAATGGTTAATTCGAGGTAACGGCATGAGTGAACAAATAAGTGATCGCGCGGGATTGCCGAACCTCATTGACCGGATGAAACAACTCATTCCGGCGAAATTCCGGCGCGACGCTGCGATCGTCCCGGTCGTGCGCCTGTCGGGCGTCATCGGCGCGGTGACGCCGCTCAGGCCGGGCCTGACGCTGGCCGGCATCGCCAAGACGCTGGAGCGCGCCTTCGCCACCCGCCACGCCAAGGCGGTGGCGCTGGTGATCAATTCGCCCGGCGGCTCGCCGGTGCAATCGCGTCAGATCTATTTGCGGATCAGGCAGCTTGCCGCGGAAAAGAAGCTGCCGGTGCTGGTGTTCGTCGAGGACGTCGCGGCGTCCGGCGGCTACATGATCGCCTGTGCGGGCGATGAGATTTTTTGCGATCCGTCCTCGATCCTCGGCTCGATCGGCGTGGTCGGCGGCAGTTTCGGCTTTCAGGACCTGATCAAGCGGATCGGCGTAGAACGGCGGCTCTACACGGCAGGCGAGCACAAGGCGATGCTGGATCCATTCCTGCCCGAAGACCCCGGTGATGTGGCGCGCCTGAAGACGCTTCAGCGCGAGATCCACGCCATCTTCATCGCGCTGGTCAAGGGCAGCCGCGGCGCGCGCCTCCAGGGCGCCGACGACGTTTTGTTCACCGGCGAATACTGGGCGGGCGAGAAATCGGTCGCGCTCGGCCTTGCCGACAAGATTGGCGATATCAGATCGACGCTGCGCGAGCGCTACGGCGAGAAGGTGCTGACGCCGGTCATTGCGCCGGCAAGCGGGATGCTTTCCGGGCTGCTCGGCCGGAGGTCACCGGGGGCGGGCTCGCTGGCTGACGGTATCGGGGGACTACCGGACGACCTGATTTCCGCGCTGGAGACAAGGGCGATTTGGGCCAAATTCGGATTCTAACGCGTAAGTGAGCGCGCCATTTAGTCCCAAAAGCGCAATTGCGGCGCAGCCCGGCTTCAGCGAGAATGCGAACATTGGGGGCCGATACGTGAACGACAAGGATCGACCGATGCCGCCGCTGATTGCATTCGCGGGTGCCCTGGGAGGGCTCGCCGTGGTCCGCTGGGCCTACAAGACTGCCGTCCGCATCAACCGGGAACTGGAAGAGGCGCGCCTGGCACGCGTCGCCGAGGCTACGCAGACCGCCGATATTCCCACCCTCCGCCGCGACCCCGTCACCGGGGCCTATCGCCCGGGCTGACTTTCCGCATTTCTGTGAACGAAGCACCGACCCGGAATCCAAGGATTCCGGGTCTCTTGTTCTCTTCCTTCGCCTTGATTCCCTGTCCCTACGCCGATACGGTCCCGCGCTTCTAAAACCCCCTCGCGAGCCCGATTCTGCCGATGGACGCCTTGCCTGATCACATGCGCCCGGAACGTTCGTTCCAGGGCTTTATTCTTGCCCTCCAGCGATTCTGGGCAGAGCAGGGCTGCGTGATCCTGCAGCCCTACGACATGGAAATGGGCGCCGGCACCTTCCATCCCGCCACCACCCTGCGTGCGCTGGGGCCGAAGCGCTGGAACGCGGCCTATGTGCAGCCGTCGCGCCGGCCGAAGGACGGCCGCTACGGCGAAAACCCCAACCGGATGCAGCACTATTATCAGTTTCAGGTGATCATGAAGCCGTCGCCGCCGAACTTGCAGGACCTGTACCTGAAGTCGCTGGCCGCCATCGGCATCGATTCAGGCGTACATGACATCCGCTTTGTCGAGGACGATTGGGAAAGCCCGACGCTCGGCGCCTGGGGGCTGGGCTGGGAGTGCTGGTGCGACGGCATGGAAGTCAGCCAGTTCACTTACTTCCAGCAGGTCGCGGGCGTCGAATGCGCGCCGGTCTCCGGCGAACTCACCTACGGGCTCGAGCGTCTCGCGATGTATGTTCAGGGCGTCGACCGCGTCTACGATCTCAACTTCAACGGCCGCGAGGGTGCCGACAAGGTCACCTATGGCGACGTCTTCCTGCAGGCCGAGCAGGAATATTCCCGGCACAATTTCGAGCACGCCGACACTGCGATGCTGTTCGAGCAGTTCAGGATGGCGGAAGACGCCTGCAAAAAATATCTCGCGGCGGGCTGGCGCGAGGCCGGCAATCAGAAAGAGCACCTGATGGCGCTGCCGGCCTACGACCAGTGCATCAAGGCGAGCCACGTCTTCAACCTGCTCGATGCCCGCGGCGTGATCTCGGTGACCGAGCGGCAGAGCTACATCATGCGCGTGCGCGAACTGGCAAAAGCCTGCGGCGAAGCCTGGGTTCACACCGAAGCGGGCAGGGCGGTCTGATGCCGGATCTTCTGCTCGAACTCTTCTCCGAAGAAATCCCCGCGCGCATGCAGGCCAAGGCGGCGGACGATCTGCGCCGCATGGTGACCGACAAGCTGGTCGCCGAGGGCCTCGTCTACGAAGGCGCAAAGGCGTTCGCGACGCCGCGGCGGCTGGCGCTGACCGTGCACGGCATTCCCCAGCGTCAGTCCGATCTGAAGGAAGAGCGCCGTGGCCCGCGCGTTGGCGGCCCCGATGCTGCGATCCAGGGATTTTTGAAGGCGACTGGTCTCGCCCGGATCGAAGACGCCAAGATCCAGACCGATCCGAAGAAGGGCGATTTCTACATCGCACTGATCGAAAAGCCCGGACGCGCCACCATCGACGTGCTGGCCGAGGTTCTGCCCGTCATCATCAGAACCTTCCCGTGGCCGAAATCGATGCGCTGGGGCGAACGCTCGGCCAAGTCAGGCTCGCTCTCCTGGGTGCGGCCGCTGCATTCGATCATCGCGACCTTCGGTCCGGAGACCGAAGACCCCGACGTGGTGAAGTTTGTCGTCGACGGCATCGAGGCCGGGCAGACCACGCACGGCCACCGCTTCCTGGCGCCGGCGGCAATCTCCGTGCGCCGTTTCGAGGATTACGAAGCCAAGTTGAAGGCCGCAAAGGTCGTGCTCGACGCGCAGGCGCGCAAGGACATCATCCTTGAGGACGCCAAGGAATTGGCATTCGCACAGGGCTTTGAGCTGGTGGAAGACCAGGTACTCGCCGACGAAGTGGCGGGCCTTGTCGAGTGGCCGGTCGCGCTGATGGGATCGTTCGAAAAGGAATACTTGTCGATCCCGGACGAGGTGATCCGCGCCACCATCCGCAACAATCAGAAATGCTTTGTGGTGCGCGATCCCAAGACGGGCAAGCTCGCCAACAAGTTCATCCTGACCGCCAATATCGAGGCCACCGACGGCGGCAAGGTGATCATATCAGGCAACGAGCGCGTCATCCACGCGCGGCTCTCCGACGCCAAATTCTTCTACGAGACCGACCTGAAGACGAAGCTGGAAAGCCGGCTCCCGAAATTCGAGCAGATCGTGTTCCATGAGAAGCTCGGCACGCAGGCTGAGCGGATCAAGCGCATCGAGCGTCTGGTGGCGGAGATCGCGCCGTTGGTCGGCGCCGACGTCGAAAAAGCCAAGCGCGCCGCACATCTGGCCAAAGCCGACCTGTTGACCGAAGTCGTCGGCGAATTTCCCGAGCTGCAGGGCTTGATGGGGAAGTACTATGCGCAGGCGCAAGGCGAAGACGCCTCCGTCGCCGCCGCAAGCGAGGATCATTACAAGCCCCAAGGTCCCGCTGACCGCGTTCCGACTGATCAGGTGAGCGTGGCGGTGGCGCTCGCGGACAAGATCGACACGCTGGTTGGGTTCTGGGCGATCGACGAGAAGCCGACGGGGAGCAAGGATCCGTATGCGTTGCGTCGCGCAGCGCTGGGTGTGATCAGGTTGATCGTCGACAATGCGCTTCGGCTGCCGATCCTGAACGTGGCGAAGTCGGCATTGGGTGGTTTGCCGAAAAAGGACGATGCCCAAAAACTTCCGGACGATCTCCTCGCCTTCTTCGCCGACCGCCTGAAAGTCCAGCTCCGCGACCAGGGCGCGCGGCACGATCTCGTCGATGCCGTGTTCGCGCTCGGCGGGCAGGACGATCTGCTGCTGGTGGTGCGCCGCGTCGAGGCGCTCGGCAAGTTCCTCGACACCGACGACGGCAAGAACCTGCTTGCGGGGACCAAGCGCGCGAGTAACATCCTCGCGATCGAGGAGAAGAAGGACAAGCGCACCTTTGACGGGGCACCCGATGCCGGGCTCTATGCGCTTCCTGAAGAAAAGGCGCTCGCCAAGGCGATCGACCAGGTCAAGAGCGAGGCCGGGGCCGCGGTGCAGAAGGAAGATTTCGCTGCCGCGATGAGCGCGATGGCAAAGCTCCGTCCGGCAGTCGATGCATTCTTCGACAAGGTCAAGGTCAATGACGATGAACCCAAAGTCCGCGAGAACCGACTAAAGTTACTGAACGAAATCCGCGCGGCCACCCGCGCGGTGGCGGATTTTTCCAAGATCGAAGGCTAGACCATGGATCGTCAGACGCTCGCCGCTTATGACCAGGATGCGGCGGCGTTCGCGAAGGACTGGCTCGGCCAGCCGGCGCCGGTCGATCTGCAGGAAATCGTCGAGCGGTTTTTTGTGCGCGGCGGCAATTCGGCCGATATCGGCTGCGGTTGCGGCCGCGAGGTCGCCTGGCTTCACGCGAACGGTTTTTCGGCCGCCGGCTTCGATGCCTCCGAGGGCCTGCTCAACGAAGCGCGCCGGCGCTATCCCTCTTTCAAGTTCGCGCATGCTGAATTGCCCGATCTGAACGGCATCGGTACGTTCGACAACGTGCTGTGCGAAACCGTGATCATGCATCTCGGCCGCAAGGAGATCGCGGCATCGGTTCGCCGCCTGCTCGATATCGTCAAGCCCAGCGGCATTCTCTATCTGAGCTGGCGCGTCACCGAGGGCGCCGACCAGCGCGACGCGCAGGGACGGCTCTACGTCGCGTTCGATCCGGCGGTCGTGCGGGCGGAGCTGAAGGATGCGACTGTGCTGCTCGACGAAGAGGTCGTCAGCGCCTCATCGGGGAAGAAGATCCACCGGCTGGTGGTGAAGAAGGCGGGGCTGGAAATCAGGGAATAGCCTGTGGCCCGTAGGGTGGGTAGAGCGAAGCGAAACCCACCACGCCGATCCGCGGAACGAAGTCGGTGGGTTTCGCTGCGCTCTACCATCCTACGCATCACGCGACACCTTTCACACAAACGAAAGCCCCGCCCGGAGGGGACGCCGGGCGGGGCTTTTGTCCGGTCGTATCTCGCGCACATCCGCTTGCGCGGCGCCCGGACCAATCGTTCAGGCTACTGAGGTCTAATCGACCACCTGAACGATGCGACGGGAACGCGGTTCGACCAATATCGTCTGGCCGTTCACCACGGTGTAGCGATAGGGCGTCATGCCGAATGATTGCGGCACGTCGTAAACGGTGACGCCGGTTTCCGGCAGCACGCCGCCGACGATCACGCGTTCGGGGATCGTGTAATTCGGCACGCGTTCACGCACGATATATTCGCGGAAGGCGGGACGTTGCTCGGCCACGATGCCTTCATGTTCGCCGATGACGACAGTGCTGCCGCCGGCTGTGCCGATCGTGGTCTGCGCCTGCGCCGCGATCGGGGCGGCCATCGCGCCGGCGATCGCCGCGATGGCAAATAGTCTGTTCCGCATGATCTACTCCTTCGCGAGAAGAGGCGCCGGCTTTGCCAGCGCACACAATGCGTGCCAATTCATCCCGTGCGGCATTGTTCCGGAAAACCGCGGCCTCATCCGAGGCATTTCTGGGGAATTGTTGCGGAGGCTGGAACCCCTTGAAGGTCTTGAGCGTCTTGCTATTCCCCCGCCGCGCCAGCGGCTAAGTTGCCGCCCTCGATTCGATTTCCCGCCTCCACATCATCCCGGAGATTTCAATGACTATCACTGCTGCGCACATTTCCCCGATCGTCGCCCTGATCGCGGGAGTCCTGATTCTGATTATGCCGCGGTTCCTCAATTTCATCGTCGCCATCTACCTGATCGTGGTCGGTTTGGCCGGCCTGGGCGTGTTCAAGATGTTGAGGTTCTAGCGCGGGAAAAGCGGGGTTTCGCGGCTTGCGCGGAACCCCTCAAAATGGTGTAAGGCGCGCATCTTTCTCACCTTTTCGGATAGTTGGAATCCATGGCCAAAGCCGTCGCGAAGTCCAAGAAGGCTGCAGTGAAATCTGTAGCGAAATCAAAGCCATCCGCCCGAACCAAGGCCGCCGCAGCGCCGGCAGCCCGCAAGGCGCTGAGCAAGGCCCCGGCCAAGCCGGTCGCCAAGGTCGCTGCCAAGAAGGCTCCGGTCCGCAAACCGGCTGTTGAGGCGGTAAAATCCGGCAAGTGGGTCTATACCTTCGGGGACGGCAAGGCAGAGGGCAAAGCGGGCCTGCGCGACCTGCTCGGCGGCAAGGGCGCCAACCTCGCCGAGATGGCGAATCTCGGCCTCCCGGTGCCTCCCGGCTTCACCATTCCGACCTCGGTCTGCACGTATTTTTATGCGCACGACAAATCCTATCCGGCCGCGCTGAAGACGCAGGTCGAGAAGGCGCTCGAACATGTCGGCAAGCTGACCGGCAAGGCGTTCGGCGATTCAAAGAACCCGCTGCTGGTGTCGGTCCGCTCCGGCGGCCGCGCCTCGATGCCGGGCATGATGGATACCGTGCTCAATCTCGGTCTCAACGACAAGACGGTCGAAGCGCTCGCCGAACTCTCCGGCGACCGGCGCTTCGCCTACGACAGTTATCGCCGCTTCATCACGATGTATTCGGACGTGGTGCTCGGCTTCGAGCATCATCACTTCGAGGACATCCTCGACACGTTCAAGGACAGCCAGGGCTATACGCTCGACACCGATCTGTCCGGCGACGACTGGGTCGAACTGGTCGGCAAGTACAAGGAAGCGGTGGCACGCGAGACCGGCAAGGATTTTCCGCAGGACCCGCACGAGCAATTGTGGGGCGCGATCGGCGCTGTGTTTTCATCCTGGATGAATGCGCGCGCGGTGACCTACCGCCGCTTGCACGACATCCCGGAATCCTGGGGCACGGCCGTCAACATCCAGGCCATGGTGTTCGGCAACATGGGCGAGACGTCGGCGACCGGTGTTGCGTTCACGCGCAATCCCTCGACCGGCGAGAGCAAGCTCTACGGCGAATTCCTGATCAACGCGCAGGGCGAGGACGTGGTGGCGGGCATCCGCACGCCGCAGGACATCACCGAGGAAGCGCGCCAGGAATCCGGCTCCGACAAGGCGTCGATGGAAAGCGCGATGCCGGAGGCGTTCAAGGAGCTGACCCGCATCTACACGATGCTCGAAAAGCACTACCGCGACATGCAGGACATGGAGTTCACGGTCGAGCGGGGCAAGCTGTGGATGCTGCAGACCCGGGGCGGCAAGCGTACCGCAAAGGCGGCGCTGCGCATCGCGGTCGAACTCGCCAATGAAGGCTTGATCTCGAAGAAGGACGCGGTAATGCGGATCGATCCGGCGTCGCTGGATCAGTTGCTGCACCCGACCATCGATCCCCAGGCCAAGCGCGACGTGATTGCGACCGGCCTGCCGGCTTCCCCCGGTGCTGCGTCCGGCGAGATCGTGTTCTCCTCCGATGAGGCAGCAAAACTTCAGGCCGACGGCCGCAACGTCATTCTGGTGCGCGTCGAGACCAGCCCGGAAGACATTCACGGCATGCACGCCGCAGAGGGTATTCTCACCACGCGCGGCGGCATGACCTCGCACGCCGCCGTGGTCGCGCGCGGCATGGGCAAGCCCTGCGTCTCTGGCTGCGGCGCCATCCGCGTCGATTACGGCCGCGGCACCATGAGCATCGGCTCGCGCACCTTCAAGACTGGCGACGTCATCACCATCGACGGCTCGCTCGGCCAGGTGCTGGCCGGCAAGATGCCGATGATCGAGCCGAAGCTGTCCGGCGAATTCGGCACGCTGATGGGCTGGGCCGACGCCGTCCGCAAGCTCGGAGTTCGCGTCAACGGCGATACGCCCGATGACGCGCGCACCGCGGTGAAGTTCGGCGCCGAAGGCATCGGCCTGTGCCGCACCGAGCACATGTTCTTCGAAGAGACCCGCATCCGCACCGTGCGCGAGATGATCCTCTCCGAGGACGAGCAGTCGCGCCGTGCCGCGCTGTCGAAGCTGCTGCCGATGCAGCGCGCCGACTTCGTCGAGCTGTTCGAGATCATGAAGGGCCTGCCCGTCACGATCCGTCTGCTCGATCCGCCGCTGCACGAGTTCCTGCCGCACACCCAGGCCGAGATCGAGGAAGTCGCGCGTGCGATGAACACCGATCCGCGCAAGCTCGCCGATCGCGCCCGCGATCTCGCCGAGTTCAACCCGATGCTGGGTTTCCGCGGCTGCCGCCTTGCGATTGCCTATCCTGAAATCGCCGAGATGCAGGCGCGCGCGATCTTCGAAGCCGCGGTCGAAGCCGAGAAGCGCACCGGCAAGGCCGTCGGCCTCGAGGTGATGGTGCCGCTGATCGCGACCAAGGCCGAGTTCGACCTGGTCAAGGCGCGCATCGACGCCACCGCGCAGTCGGTGATGAAGGAGACCGGCAAGAAGCTCGCCTATCAGGTCGGCACCATGATCGAGCTGCCGCGCGCATGCCTGATGGCCGGCGACGTGGCGCAGACCGCGGAGTTCTTCTCCTTCGGCACCAACGACCTGACGCAGACCACCTACGGCATCAGCCGTGACGACGCGGCGAGCTTCCTCGGCACCTATGTCAGCAAGGGGATTCTGGAGATCGATCCGTTCATCTCGGTCGATCGCGACGGCGTCGGTGAGCTCGTGAAGATCGGCGTCACCCGCGGCCGCAAGGTCCGGCCGAATCTGAAGGTCGGCATCTGCGGCGAACATGGCGGCGATCCCGCATCAGTAGCGTTCTGTCACGAGATCGGTCTCGACTACGTCTCGTGCTCGCCCTACCGCGTGCCGATCGCCCGGCTGGCCGCAGCGCAGGCCGCGCTCGGCAAGACGGTGGTGAGCCAAGCGTAAGTTTTTTTCATCGCCAATCACTAAGACAACGTGATGCCCGGGCCAGTCCCGGGCATTTGCGTTTTTGCGCACATGTCTGAGCCGTCATTGCGAGGAGCTCGCGACAAAATTGCAAAGCAATTTTGCGCTGANAGTTATGCTGCGCTATGGATTGCTTCGCTTCGTTCGCAATGACGCTGAAATACTTCAGCACGCTACAGTGAATTGGAACTCGCAAGACCGGTTGCGTGAATCCACTTGCACGCACACGTGCATATAAAATTTCTTCATCATCTTCGTTGACGGGATATTTACCACTTTCATCGCGCGCCTGTTTACCAACACTTCTGATGCACTCCGCAAAATTTGCGCGATCTCTTGCGTGTAGCGCACGCGCCACGCCGATTAACTCCCCGGCAACCTAAATTCGATACCAACAAAAAAGGTCGAATTGCACGGATGTACTGACGTTCGACCCGTGTAAGCGTTGCGTGAGCGTACAATGTTTGTGTTGCGTAACCAGCCGAAGGGCGCGCGGTTCGCGCTCTTCGGCTTCGGTCTCTGCATCTTCGCATTGATGCCGACCGAGATCGGATATCAGGATATCGCCTCGCTGCTGGCGCGCCAGCCGGGCGTCGCCGAGCGCTGGCAGAAGCGCGTATTCTCCTCCGCCGGCACCATCCAGGTCGCGACGTTCTCGTTCGGCCGTCCGATCGGAACCTCGTCGCCGCAAACCGCCACCTACCGCCTCGCCAGCCTCGACAATCAGGGCATCGACATCACGGGTTCAGTGACGCGCAATCCGATCGTGGCGCCGCCGCCGCGCTATCACGCCGCCGACTTTCCCAAGGTCGATCGCACGCTGAAGGGCGACCGCCTGGTCATCGCGCCGCCTCCGCCGGCAGCGGAGCCGACAAGCCCGGCCGAGCGCGCACCTGCAATCGAGGATCCCGCAAACTCGAATGCATTGGTCAAGGGCGCCAAGACTGCCGAAGCAAAGACCACCGAGACCGCGCCTCCGGTCGCGCGCGCACCGCTCGATCCCGAGCTGCAGGCCGCGCTGAACGCGCCGCCGCTGGACATGTCGCTATCGCTCGAGAGCAAACCGCAGGAAGAGCTCAAGGTCGCGCCGAAGGAAGCCAAGCCACCGCGCGATGGGTTTTCCGTCAAGACCTCGAGTCTGTTCTTCGGCTCGTCGCTTGGCTCGCCCGAGAGCATCGAACGCTGGCAGCCCGGCGAAGAGCCGGTCATCGTCATGCCGGTCACGCGTCCCGATCCCGACATGAAGGTAATGGCCTCGCTTCCCGTCGATGCCGACGGGCCGGTGCGGGCCGGCGAGATGGGCGAGAGCGTCGCGCCGAAGGGCGAGGTCAACGCCGACAACCAGCGCGCCAAGACGCCGGCTGAACGGCTCGGCCTGTTCGACGAAAAATCGCGCGCCAAGTCGGAGAAGTGTTTGGCGGAAGCCGTCTACTTCGAAGCCCGCGGCGAAGCGGTGCGTGGCCAGATCGCGGTGGCGCAGGTGGTGTTGAATCGCGCCTTCTCCGGCAAATACCCGGAGACCGTGTGCGGCGTGGTCTATCAGAACAAGCACCGCCACCTGGCGTGCCAGTTCACCTTCGCCTGCGACAACAACAAGGACGTCATCCGCGAGCCCGACATGTGGGAACGGGCGAAGAAGATCGCGAAGGCGATGCTCGACGGCCAGCTCTGGCTGCCGGAGGTCGACAAGTCGACGCACTACCACGCCTATTGGGTGCGCCCGTCCTGGGTCAATGAAATGAAGAAGATGTACAAGACCGGCGTGCATACCTTCTACCGGCCGCGCGCCTGGGGCAATGGCAGCGATGCGCCGAGCTGGGGCACCGCCGCCGAGACGGCTGCGATCTCCGCCAAGCTCGCCGAAGCCGCGCAAAGCTCGGCCGAGCAGGCCATCCTGAAGCGGTAACGCTATTCGACCCTGTAGCCCAGTAGCCCGGATGGAGCGAAGCGAAATCCGGGAACGGCCGTGCCACGCGTGAGACCGGCCCGGATTGCGCTTCGCTCCATCCGGGCTACTGCTCCCCAAATTGCTCTCATTGCCCTCGCCAATTTTGCAGATCTGCCCTGCAGCGGAAGATTCTTCCCCTCCGCCCCTTGGCTTTTCATGCAACTGCATTAATTCACCGTAACCTTTCGCCCGCCAATGCCGGGCGCGGATTCGCCCAGGGGAAACCAATGACTGTAACGACCGGCGACACCAGTTCTTCCTCCGGCACCTGGCGCACGCCGCTCGTCATCATCATCTGCGGCTGCGCGATCGCGCTGTTGAGCTTCGGGCCGCGCTCCAGCCTCGGTTTCTTCGTGCAGCCGATGAGCCGCGAGTTCGCCTGGGGCCGCGACGTCTTTGGTCTCGCGCTGGCGCTGCAGAACCTGCTGTGGGGGCTGGGGCAGCCGATTGCCGGCGCCATCGCCGATCGCTTTGGTATCCTGCGGGTGATGATCGTCGGCGCGTTGCTCTACGCCGGCGGCCTGCTGCTGATGCGCTATTCCACGGCGCCGCTGTCGCTCGATATCGGCGCCGGCGTCCTGATCGGCTTCGGTCTATCAGGCTGTTCGTTCAATCTCGTGCTGTCGGCGTTCAGTAAGCTTTTGCCGCCCGAGCGGCGCGGCATTGCGCTCGGCGCCGGCACCGCGGCCGGCTCGTTCGGCCAGTTCCTGTTCGCGCCGTTTGGCGTCGCCATGATCGATAATTTCGGCTGGCAGGCGGCGCTGACAGTCTTTGCGCTTCTCATGCTGCTGATCGTGCCGCTGTCGCTCGCAATCGCGACGCCGCCTTCGACTTCTTCGTCGTCGAACGAATCTGTCGGGGACGAGCAGTCATTCAAGACCGCGCTGGCGGAGGCGTTCGGCCACCGCTCCTATGTTCTGCTGGTACTCGGCTTCTTCACCTGCGGCTTCCAGCTCGCCTTCATCACCGTGCATCTGCCGGCCTATCTGGCCGATCAGGGCGTGTCGTCACAGACCGGTGGCTGGGTGGTCGCGGCGATCGGCCTGTTCAACATCGTCGGCTCGCTCAGCGTCGGCTGGCTGCAGAATCTGTTTCCGAAGCGCTATATCCTGTCGCTGATCTATTTGACGCGCGCGCTAGCGATCATCGCCTTCATCTCGTTTCCGATTACGACCTTCTCGGCGATCATGTTCGGCGCCGTCTCCGGCCTGACCTGGCTCTCGACGGTGCCGCCGACCTCGGCGCTGGTGGCGCTGATGTTCGGCACGCGCTGGTTCGCAACCCTGTACGGCTTCGCCTTCGTCAGCCATCAGGTCGGCGGTTTCCTTGGCGTCTGGCTCGGCGGCATTGTGTTCGAGCAGTTCGGCTCCTACACGCCGATCTGGTGGCTTTCGATCCTGTTTGGTGTGCTGTCGGCGCTGATCAACCTGCCGATCGTCGAGCGGCCGGTCGCGCGCCTGGTTGCACAACCCGCCTGATGCGGTAAACACTCCCCGACATACGAAAAGTCCGGGGAGGTTGCCGTGGGAACGTTCAAGGCCATCAGGATCGACAAGGCGGACAAGGGCACCACCGCTGCGCTGACGCAGTTCGACGAAGCCGAATTGATGGAAGGCGACGTCACGGTCGCGGTCGAGTGGTCGACGCTGAACTACAAGGATGGTCTTGCCGTCACCGGCAAGGCGCCGGTGGTGCGGCGTTTCCCGATGATCGCCGGCATCGATTTCGCAGGCACGGTCCAGCAATCCTCGCATCCCGCATGGAAGGCCGGCGACAAGGTCGTCTGCAACGGCTGGGGCATGGGCGAAACCCATCTCGGCGCCTATGCCGAGAAGGCGCGCGTGAAGGGCGACTGGCTGGTGCGGCTGCCTGACGGTATCTCCACGCGCGATGCGATGGCGATCGGCACCGCCGGCTACACCGCGATGCTGTCGGTGCTGGCGCTGGAGAGACACGGCCTGACGCCGAAGAGCGGCCCGGTCGTGGTGACCGGTGCGGCCGGTGGCGTCGGCTCGGTCGCGACCGCCGTGCTTTCGAAACTCGGCTACCACGTCATCGCCTCCACCGGGCGGACATCGGAGGCGGACTACCTCAAGGGGCTCGGCGCCGCCGAGATCATCGATCGCGCTGAACTCGCAGGGCCCGCCAAGCCGCTGGCGAAGGAACGCTGGGCGGGTGGCGTCGACAGCGTCGGCTCGACCACGCTCGCCAATCTGCTTTCGATGACGAAATATGGCGGCGCCATTGCTGCGTGCGGCCTCGCAGCGGGCATGGATTTACCGTCGTCGGTCGCACCGTTTATTTTACGTGGGGTGTGCCTTCTCGGCATCGATTCCGTGATGTGTCCGATCGAGCAGCGCAAGCTTGCCTGGAACCGTCTTGCCAGCGACTTGGACAAGGGTAAACTAGCTGATATTACTCACGAAATAGGTTTGGACCAGGTGATCGGCGCGGGCGCCGAAATCCTCGCAGGCAAGGTCCGCGGTCGAATCGTGGTAAAAATTCTCTAACGGCGTTCAGACTTTACCAACCAACGTGCTCCAATGTTGCCACGGTTGGTATGGTAAGCACGGGGTAAAGGCGGGCGCCCGCGCTATGGTTAAGTTGGAGTAGCTGCATGCTTGCGCGTTTGGTTCTGGGGGCCGTCTCGGCAGTCGCGATGATCGTTCCTGCGGTGGCCGGGATGATGAACGCCGACGAGGCGCGCAGGTTTGTGTCCGGCAAGGTCTTCGCCTTCACCTGCTTTGACGGCACCCGCGGGGCGGGCCGCATTCTCGACGATCTCGGCGCAGCCGGTTCCATCCAGTTCAGCGGCTCGGGGCCGATTCGCCATGTCCGTCTGCCCGGCAACACGCTGCAGATTCGCGGCCAGGCCGTCTGTGCTTCCATCAAGGGGCTGCCGTTCGAGCCGTGCTTCAATCTCGACAAGCGTGACGATCGCTCGTTCCGCGGTTCAGTCTCGGGCATGGGCTTCGCCTATTGCGATTTCCGCCATCAGGGCGCCTCGCAGATGCTGATGGCGCGCTCGGTGGCGCGGCCACGTTCGTTGCATCGGCGGGGGGAGGATTCCTCGCGCGCGGTCGACGCACGTGCCGAAGTCACCGCACGGGTCGAAACGCCTGCGGTCGAGAGCGCCAAGCTCGAGCCGGTGAAGTCCGAGCCGGCCAAGTCCGCCCCCGCCAATGCCGAGGGCACCTCGGAGCTCCGCCGCTCGACCGATTGATCGCTCAACAGCCGCAGCAGCCGGGCTCGACAAGCCAGCCGCCTCGTGGGCCACCGGCGCAGCCGGTGGATTATCGACCACCCCCCACTATTGGCTAATGCGAACCCGTAGTCATACGGGCTGGCGTATTCATGTCCTGGTAGCGAATCTCGTTCGAAGTGGTGGCCGGCAGGGGAAGGCCGGGGCGGTCCAACACATGAGAACAATCATGCCGCTGTATTTTTTTCGGATCAGCCATGGTCGCTATACGGGCGCATCTGATCAGGGGTCCGAATTCGAAAGCCGCGAGGCCGCCTGGTCCGAGATGACCAAGGTTTGCGGCAACCTTCTCGGCAGCCTTTCACGCAGCCTGAAACAGAACGCCGAGTGGCAAATGGAGCTTCTGGACGAAGCCAAGAAGCCGGTATTCAGGATTCGCCTGGTCGCCGAGTCCATCAATTAGCGTGCGATCGCGACGCGCGCCTGTATCCGGGTAGTTTTACGCATCCGGGTAATTTTACTGAGCTTCCAGTTAACCATCGCTTGGAACCTGATGGGCTACGATTGCCGGATATTCCCGGCGCATCGAAATTTGACGGCGGTTCCTCATAATTCAGCGGCGCCTATCTCCAACGCTTGAGAGAGCTAGCCATGTCCGCACTTTCCATCCGCGCCAAGGTCATCGCGGTGATCGCATTCATGCTCATCGCAATGTCCGGCATGGGGCTGCTGGCAATCCGCAGCATGCAGGTGATCAACGCCCACACGGTGGAGATCGCCACAAGCTGGCTGCCGAGCGTCCGCGTGCTTGGCGAACTGCGCGCCGACATCAACCTGTTCCGTATTGCGCTGCGCGCCCATGTGATGGCGGAAACGCTGGAGGCGAAGGCCGCCAACGACAAGCGGCTGGCCGGCATCCTCGAGCGGATCGCGAAGGACCGCAAGGCTTACGAGTCGCTGATTACCTCTGCCGAAGAGCGCTCGATCTACGACAACTGGGCGCGCGCCTGGGACAGGTACATCACCGGCGTTCAGGAAGTCATCGAGCTGTCGCGCCAGAGCATCGGGCGGATTCCGCATGAGGCGAGCGAGGCCATCTCCAAGAAGGTTGCGGTGATCGCCGCCGAATCCGATGGATTCCTGGAAAAGGCCATCGATCTCAACAACAGGGGCTCGAACACCGCGACCAGGCAGGCCGCGGAAGGTTATAATTTCGCATTCTGGATCGTCCTGGGCATCGTCGCTGGCGTCATCATCTGCGGCGTCGGCGTCGGCATGTATCTCGTTCGCGATCTCTCGCGCGGGATTACCGCCATCGTTCAGCCGATGCAGGCGCTCGGAGGCGGGGATCTGACCGCCGAAGTGACGCGTCGCGGCGAGAAGACCGAGATCGGCGTCATGGCCGACGCCTTGCAGGTGTTCAAGGATGCGCTGATCGCCAAGAAGGCCGCCGATGAAGCTGCTGCGCGCGATGCAGAGGCCAAAATCGAACGCGGTCGCCGCGTCGACAGCATCACGCGGGACTTCGAAACCATGATCGGCGAGATCGTCGAAACCGTTTCCTCCGCCTCGACCGAGCTCGAGGCTTCCGCTGATACCCTGACCTCGACCGCGGAGCGCGCGCAGGAACTCGCCACCACCGTCTCGTCAGCCTCGGAAGAGGCCTCCACCAACGTTCAGTCGGTCGCATCCGCCACCGAGGAGATGGCGTCTTCCGTCAATGAGATCAGCCGGCAGGTGCAGGAATCCGCACGGATGGCAAGCGATGCGGTGGATCAGGCTGCAAGGACCAACGATCGTGTCGGCGAATTGTCGAAGGCAGCTGCCCGCATCGGCGACGTGATCGAGCTGATCAATACCATCGCAGGCCAGACCAATCTGCTCGCGCTCAACGCGACGATCGAGGCGGCGCGCGCCGGCGAGGCCGGCCGCGGCTTTGCGGTCGTTGCGTCGGAGGTGAAGGCGCTGGCCGAGCAGACCGCAAAGGCAACCGGCGAGATCGGCCAGCAGGTCACCGGCATCCAGGCGGCAACACAGGATTCGGTAAACGCCATCCAGGAGATATCGGGCACCATTGCAAAGCTGTCAGAAATTTCCTCGGCGATCGCGGCTGCCGTGGAAGAGCAGGGCGCGGCCACGCAGGAAATTTCCCGCAACGTGCAGCAGGCGGCGCAGGGCACGCAGATGGTCTCCGCCAACATCACCGACGTACAGCGCGGCGCGACCGAGACCGAGACTGCCTCGTCGCACGTCCTCTCCGCGGCGCAGTTGCTGTCAGGCGACAGCAACCGTCTCAAGGTCGAGGTTGCCAAATTCCTGGAGTCGGTGCGCGCTGCCTGACGGATCAACTCCCTGAGGAAACGGCCGGCGCAGGTGGCGGCGCGGCCGCTTGTCTGCGGAACAGGATCCGCTGATACAGCCAGCCGATCGCCACCAGCACCAGGCCGAGGCACATGAAGGACAGCGCGCGATAGACGCCGGTCAATGTCGACATGTCGATCAGGAAGGCTTTCAGGATCGTCAGCCCGATGACCACCGCGGAAGCCAGCCGCGCGCGCTCTGAGTTGAAGAGGATGCCGATCCCGAGCAGCACGACACCGAACGCCAGGTATGCGATCGAATAGGTGTATTGCTCGGCGGCGGTGGTCGGACCCTCGGCGATGAACGAATCGTGGTAGAGCCGCCGGATCTCGAACGTTACATAGGCCAGCGCGAGAATGAGCGCCGCTCCCGCGATCGTGTTGGCATAGGCGACCGGACGGTGTCCGGCGACGGCATAGGACAATAGCAGCGCGAGAACCGCGGGCAGGGCGTAGCCGAGCAGCAGCAGGTTGATGATGACGCCGCCGACATCGATCGTCCAGAGAAGCGGGTTCTCCAGCAGCAACAGCCCGAACAGCGTCGCAAGGCCGGCAAAGGCCGTGAGCAGGATCGCGCCGGCATTGTGGATGACGCTGCCGGTGCGAATACGCAGACGCTCCAGCCCGATCGCCATCGCCAACGCGACGCAGACCTGCAGCGCGACTTCGGTGAGGCCGGCGCTCTGCCGGTACACATCGCCATTATTGACGGCGTGGCGGATTTCCATGAACGCCAGCAGCACCGTGAACAGGATCGCCGCCGATTCCACCGTTCGCAGCGGCCCGTCGTCGCCGCCGCGGCGCAGGAAGATGCTGCCGGCCCAGAACGATGCCGCCGGAATGCCGTAGCCCCACAGCAGCCAGTTGAAGATCGGCGTGGTACCGACCGCGGAACCGACAATGCGCGGATCGTCAGCGATCCGCAGCACCACGATGCCGGCGAGGATGGCAGCGAGCGTGCGCAGGAACGGGATCGGCCGCTGTGTCGAAATCCAGGCGGTGCCTGCCGACATCAAAGCCAATGAAATCGTGAGCCAGCCTTTTTCCAGCGCAAAGGTCAGCGCCAGAGCCAGCGCGGCGAGCGTGCCGGTCGCAAACAGCGCGATCGAGGCCTGCAATCCCGGGCGGTCCTCGCGCTTGCTGAGGATCTCGGTCGCGGCCGCATAGGCCGCGGCGAGCGCGACCGCGAGGATCGCAAACGGAATCGAGCGGTCGAGATGCGCGATACGGGCGTAGAGCGCGACCAGAAGCGCCAGCGGGGTGAAGACCGCCGCGGCCGACCAGATCACCGGTATGACCGGCCCCACAGAGCGGCTCTGCGCGAGGAATCCCGCCACGCCGAAGCCCACGGCGAAGATCGCGGCTGAGATCAGGTGCAGCGACACCGATCCGTCTGTGACGTTCGGCCCAATCCCTGGCAACGGCCCACCGGGCAGCACCAGCATGTCGGGATTGGCGCGAACGGCCCACTCGGCGAACACGACAAATACCAGCGCAGCGGCGGCGCCGACGGCGCCGGCGGCGCCATCGCTGCGCCAGGCAACTGCGAGGCTGCCGGCCACCAGCAGCCCGAACACGATCATCGCGGTATCGGCATGAAAACTGCCCAGCACGATCAGGGTCGCGCCGAGCAAATAGGCCGCTAACGAGCCGGACGAGATCGGCTCGACCTCGCCCTCGTTAGCGGGTGGGCCGAACATGAAACCGCACACCACAAGCAATGCGGCGAGAATGAAACCAGCCAGCACGTGGAACGCGTGTGGACCGACCATCGATGGACCGCATTGCAGGCAGGGGAACGTCCACAGCAGCGCGAACGCGATCGTGGTGACCGCGAGCCAGCGCCACAGCCTGACACGTGCAAGGCCGAAAGCGGCTGCAGTGACGATCGCGAGATAGATGTAGAGCGCCCAGAAGTCCGGCTTGCCTGATGAGACCAGGACAGGCGTCACGAACGCGCCGACGACGCCGAGACCGGCGAGCGCCGGGCCGTGCAGCAGCGCCGCGGCAAGCGTGCCCAGCGCCACCAGCCCGAGCAGAATGAATGCGGTGGCCGGCACCAGGAAGCCGTACAACGCATAGGCAGCGTACACCGTGGCGAACGCCACTGCCGTTCCGGCGGCCGTCAGGATGGCCGGGATATTGGCGATCGGGAGTGCTGCAATGGAAGACACGCTCTCCTTGCGGCGCGTCCATTCGCCGGCCAGCAGCAGGGCCAGCGCAAACAGGCCGCCCAGAATCGTGCGCACGCCCGGGCCGAGCAGGCCGGCCTCGATCGAATAGCGCACCATGAAGAACCCGCCGAGCGCCAGCGTCAGCCCGCCGACCCACACCACCCATTGGGTGCCGATCGTTTCCTCGAAGCCTCGATCGGGCTGCGGGAGCGGCGGCGGTGGTGCTGCTGCCGCTGGCTTGTCCGCGGCTTGCTCTGTTGTGTCAGGGATGGCGGCGGGGGCGACGGATTCCATGTCCGGAGTGATTGGCGGCGGCTCCGGTACGACGCCGGGCGAAGAGGGCGGCAGGCTTTGCTCGAATTCCTGCAGCGATGTGAGCGGCGGCGGCATGGCGGTGGCAGCGGCGGCCGTCGCCAGTTTCTGCATCAAGTCCAGCCGCGCGCGGAGCGCCGCAACCTGGTTCATGGCCTTTCGCGCGAAGATAAGGGCGACGATCGCTATCACGAGCGCGAAGAAAACGAAGGGGTCGTCGAACATCGGGCCTCCAGGCGGGCGCATCAAACCGTTAACCGGCCACGTCCGCAGCCCGGTTGCAATCCTGTGTGCGTCTTTGTTCGCTAAAAGTTCAAATCACGCCCGGCCGGCACTGTCGCACGCTGCGCTGCAAAGGATATGGCCTTTTCGCGCCATGCGGCGCAGGAGCGCGCAGATTCTATTCCAGATCGAGCTGGAATGGCCGTCCCTCGACCGTCATGCTGCCCGGCCCCATTTCGTCCAGCGCGCGCAGCATGCGCCCCTCACGCCCCAGCGCCCTGTCGGCGAGGCTGACGATCAGCCGGTTGGGGGAAGCAATCGGCGAGCGGGCGCGGATTTGCCGGGCGATCTCGATCTCGTCGCGGTGCGGATTGAGGGCGCAGGCGGCGGCAAAGGCGCTCGCCGTCGAGCGACTGATGCCGGCATAGCAATGCACCACCATCGGCGCGCTGCGGTCCCAGCCTCGGACGAAATTCAAGACCCTCTCGATGTGCTGCTCCGACGGCGCGACAAAGCCATCCATCTGCTCGGTGATGTCGTCCATCGACACCCTCAGATGGTTGGCCTCCAGTATCGAAGCCGGGCGCAGCACCTGATCGACATTGGCCATCACGGTGAGAATGTGGCTGGCGCCGGTCGCCCTGACGGTCTCGGGAAGTGCGGCAAGCGAGCAGACGTGAAGCATGGCGTTCCTTCGAAGCGTTTCCCTGGAAGGGCCTGTTTTATCGCAATTATAGGCCCGCGGGTGGGGCGGTAAAAGCAGGATTGCGGGCTCCGTTCACCCGAGCAGCAGCGTAAATCGCGCCAAAAACTGCTTCTCGGCCCGCGCTGCGGTCCAGGGCGTCAGGTAGTCGCGCACGGTGGCCTCGGGCAGACCGGGGTCCCTGCCGAACAGGCGCTTCGCTTCGCTGACCGAAAATCCTGCCAGATGGGTCGCTTCGAGATAGGCGGCACCGCGATCGGCCGCCTTGATGGCCTTGGTGATTTCGTCGGCGATAACAGGCGGCAGGCCGAAGCGAATATGGATCGCCGCCAGCAGGCGCTTCTCCACCACCTTGTAGTCGCCGCCGAGCACGGCCTTGAACGGCGAAATCATGTCGCCGATGACGTATTCGGGAGCGTCGTGAAGCATCGCGGCGAGCCGGAAGCGGGCGTCGACGCGTGGCATCTGCTCGCGCATGACGGCTTCGACCAACAGCGTGTGCTGCGCCACGGAGAAGATGTGCGCGCCGCTGGTCTGCCCGTTCCAGCGCGCCACGCGCGCCAGGCCATGAGCGATGTCGGCGATCTCGATATCGAGCGGGGAGGGATCGAGCAGGTCGAGCCGCCGCCCCGACAGCATCCGCTGCCAGGCCCGGGTGGCGACTTCTGACGATTTTCGCGGCGTCATTTGGCCTTGAGGCGGGGCTTGCGCAGCTTGCCGCTGCAGCTCTCGTGGCAGAAACAGGTGACCAGATGATCGTTGACCATGCCGGTGGCCTGCATGAAGGCGTAGACGATGGTCGGACCGACGAATTTGAAGCCGCGCGCACCGAGCTCTTTCGAGATCTTGACCGAGACCGGCGTCGAGGCCGGTACGCTCGCGGTGGTCTTGAACTGGTTGACGACGGGCTTGCCGTCGACGAAGTCCCACAGGAATTTGGAGAAGCCCGCGCCTTCTTCCATGATCTTCAGGTAGGCCTTGGCGCTGTTGACGGCGCCCTCGATCTTGGCGCGGTTGCGCACGATGCCAGCATCGTTCATCAGCGCATGGACTTTCTTGTCGCTGTAGCGCGCGATCTTCTCGGGCTGGAAATCGTCGAACGCTTTGCGGAAGTTTTCGCGCTTGCGCAAAATCGTGATCCACGACAGCCCGGCCTGGAAGCCGTCGAGGATCAGCTTTTCATACAGCGCGCGGTCGTCATATTCGGGCACGCCCCATTCGGTGTCGTGATAGGCCATGTAGAACGGGTCTTCGCCGGGCCACGGGCACCGCAGCTTGCCGTCAGGGTGCAGGCGCGCAGATTTGCTCATGCGACGGTCTGCTTCGGTGGGATGCGAACGTCGTTCGGATCGGTCAGCCGGATCGCAAGGCCGCCGGCGGTCAACGAAAGTCCGGCATCGAGCGCATCCGCCACGCGGTCGATCCGGAGCAGCGCGAGGCCGTGGCCGCCGGCGGTCGATCCCATGGTGCCGAGCTGCTTGTCGCCGCCGAGAACGGCGACGCCGGTCTCGGGCGAGAAATCCTCGAGCGTGATGCGCACGATCCGCGTGCGCGCGGTGCCGCGATGCTGCATCCGCGACACCACTTCCTGGCCGACATAGCAGCCCTTGTCGAAATCGACGCCGTGCAGGCGGTCCATATTGGTCTCATGCGGGAACGCGTCGCTGTACATGAAATCGAGCCCGCCGCGCGGCACGCCCAGGGCGATGCGATGGACCTCATAAGCCTCGCTGTCGACGAGAGCGGCACCGATCACATCGGCGACCTTCTGCTTGAGATCTTCTGGTACGAGAATGCGCCAGCCGAGAGCTTCATGCCGGGGATCGGCAAAAGCCAGATCGGGCTTCATCGCGGGCTCGCCGTCCCACGCCGCCAGCACGCCCATGCTGTCGGAAATATTCTCCACGGCCACCTTGGCGCGCAGCTTGTAGAAGCCGAGTTTGTCGGCGAGGTTCTGCGCCAGCGCGCGGGGCGCATCGATCAGGAAACCGCCGCCATGACCCTCCGGGGCTTCGGTGATCAGGAAGTCGGTCGTGATCTTGCCCTGCGGCGTCAGCAGCGCGCCGAACCGGCCAAGGCCCGGCTGCAGCAGCGCGACGTCGGTGGTGATGAGGCCGTTGAGGAAGTTGCGGGCATCCTCGCCGCTCACCTTGACCACGCCCCGGTCTGGAAGAAACGCTGCTTTCATAAGCTAAAACGGCCTCTTTTGGTGCTTATCTGAAGTTCCTGGGAAAACGCAGGCGACGGATATCCCATGCGAAGTTAAGGCGCTAAGGTGCCGCCAACAAGCCCTGTACGAGAGCCTTAAAGCAGGCGTCGAGGACCGATGAATCAACGATTTGATACCATTCTAAAATCCGGCACCGTGGTCAATCAGGACGGCGAGGGCGTCCGCGACATCGGCATTTCCAACGGCCGGATCGCCGCGATCGGCGGGCTCGGACAGGCCTCCGCCGGCGAGACCATCGACTGCAAGGGGCTGCACATCCTGCCCGGCGTGATGGACACGCAGGTGCATTTCCGCGAGCCCGGGCTGACGCACAAGGAAGACCTCGAGACCGGCTCGCGCAGCGCCGTGATGGGCGGCGTCACTGCCGTGTTCGAGATGCCGAACACCAATCCGCTCACGGTCACCGAGGAGACCTTCACTGCCAAGATCAAGGCCGGCCATCATCGCATGCATTGCGATTTTGCGTTCTTCATCGGTGGCACCCGCGAGAATGTGAACCATCTGCCTGAACTGGAGCGCGCGCCGGGTTGTGCCGGCGTCAAGGTGTTCATCGGCTCCTCCACCGGCGCGCTGTTGGTCGAGGACGACGAAAGCCTGCGGCGCATCTTCCAGGTGATCCGCCGCCGCGCCGCCTTTCACGCCGAGGACGAATACCGCCTCAACGACCGCAAGCCGATCCGCGTCGAGGGCGACCCACGCTCGCATCCGATATGGCGGGACGAGACCGCGGCGCTGATGGCGACCCAGCGGCTGGTCAATCTCGCGCGCGAAACGGGAAAACGCATCCATGTGCTGCATATCTCGACCAAGCAGGAGATCGAGTATCTGCGCGACCACAAGGACGTCGCCTCCTGCGAGGCGACGCCGCATCATCTGACCATGGCCGCGCCCGAATGCTACGAGCGGCTCGGCACGCTGGCGCAGATGAACCCGCCGGTGCGCTCGGCCGATCACCGGGAGGGCATCTGGTACGGCATCGAGCAGGGCATCATCGACGTGCTCGGCTCCGACCATGCGCCGCATACGCTGGAGGAAAAGGCGAAGACCTATCCGGCCTCGCCCTCGGGCATGACCGGGGTGCAGACGCTGGTGCCCTTGATGCTCGACCACGTCAATGCCGGGAGGCTGTCGCTGGCGCGCTTCGTCGATCTCACCAGCGCCGGCCCCGCGCGGCTCTACAACATCGCCTGCAAGGGCCGCATCGCCGCGGGCTATGATGCCGATTTCACCATCGTCGACCTCAAGCGCACGGAGACCATCACCAATAAATGGGTGGCCTCGCGCGCGGGCTGGACGCCCTATGACGGCGTCCGCGTCACCGGGTGGCCGGTCGGCACCTTCGTCCGCGGCAAGCGCGTGATGTGGCAGGGCGAGGTGACGACGCCGTCCACCGGCGAGCCGGTGCGGTTTTTGGAGACGTTGAAGGCGTAGGGTGCGGCCTTATCCGATACCAAGTGTCATCNACCCGCCTTGTGCGCAATTGCGCACTGGGGCGGGTGATCCAGTATNGTTGCCGATTGAATCGAGAGGCCCCGGCGTACTGAATCGCCCGGTCAAGCCGGGCGATGACCGCGGAGTGCGTTACTGCTTCGCCAATGCCAGCGAAAACTCGCCGTTGCGCACGCGGGCCGACAGACCGTCCGCGAACTTCGCTACCGCGTCCTCGCCATAGGTCGAGACCAGTTCCGTCAGTGCGGTGAACAGGCTCGCCTGCGCCAGGCAGTCGCCATCGACGCCGTCATGCCGCGCTTCCGCCCAGGCTTCGCTGAGGTAACCGAGCGCAGTTCGCTTCTGTTCGAGATCGGGAAGAGGGTCGTGGGCGATCGGGAAGGCGGCTGGGCGGCTCATGAAGCTCAACGAAATCTGCGGGCGAACCAGGGCGGAACGCATCCTAACGCGATAAGCTGTAGCACGCGGTGCGGGTGCGCCTAGACCACATCTTTAGGAACGGTTAACGGCGCTGTTGATATTTGCGGCGGCGGTTCCGCGAGGTCGCCGGCTTCAGGAAATGCAGCCGAGAATCGCGCCCGGCGTCGCGCAAACATGGTGCGCGCCCGCGCCCAGCAATTCGTCGCGGCTGCCGTAGCCGTACAGCACGCCGATGCCTTTCATGCCGTTGTTTTTCGCGCCGACCATGTCGTGGCTGCGGTCGCCGATCATCAGGGTTTTGGACGGATCGACGCCGACTTCCTTCAGCGCGTATTCCAGCAGATGCGACTTGTCGGCGCGGGTGCCATCGTACTCGGCGCCGAACACGCGCTCGAAGTGCTTGCGCAATCCGAAATGGTCGATGATGCGCTCGGCGAACACGTGCGCCTTGCTGGTGGCGACGAACAGGCGGTGACCGGACGCGCGGAGGGCCGTCAGCACCTCGTCGATTCCGTCATACACGCCGTTCTCGTAGAGGCCGATGTCGGAAAATCGCTCGCGGTAGAGCACCACCGCGCGGTCGGCGGCATGATCGCCGCCGAGCAATTTCACAAAGCTCGAGCGCAGCGGCGGTCCGATGCACCAGGTCAGTTCGTCCGCGGTCGGGATCGTGGGATGATCGAGCCGTTGCAGCGCGTACTGGATCGAGCGGGTAATGCCCAGCTTGGGGTCGGTCAGCGTCCCGTCGAGGTCGAAATAAATTGCGTCCATGGCCCTCAGTTCGCGTAGCGCGCGGTGAGGTCGCGCGAGATCTTTGAACCTTCCTCAATATATCGGCGGATCGCGACCGTAGCTGCCGGGGTGCAGGTCCGGTAGGTCTGCTGAAAGCCGTTATAGCCGCGGTTGAAGCCGGCGATCATGCGGGCGCGGCGGTCGCCGGACGGGGTTTCGGCGTCGATCAGCGCCTGCATTTCGTTGCGCCATTTCGCCCCTTCATTGGCGCCGCAAATGCCCCGGAGGTAATGCAGGGTGCCCAGGATCTCGGCCAGCCGCTGCAGGTCGCCGTCAAACGGCGCGGCCGCATCCTGGGCCCGCGCCGGGGCCAGATGGCATGCCGAAATCAGGATGAGGGCGGCGAGGGCGTGCTTGAGCATTTGAGGGCCGATATGCCCCCTCGGGACGCCCGAAGCAAGGCGTCTAGACCAGCTTCCGGGCCGCCTCGATGACCTCCAGGAGGCCGCCGGTGACCTTGAGATCGCCGAGCCCCTCGGGGGCCAGCCATTTGAAATCGTCGTGCTCGTCGTTCAGGACCGGCTCCCGGGCGGTCCAGCGCGCCGCGAATGACATGATCAGATAGTGCCCGCCGCCGGCTCCGGGCAGCACCTCGCGCCAGCCAGCGAGGCCCAAAATCTCGATTCTGAGCCCCGTTTCCTCGTCCACCTCGCGGTGAAGCGCGGTGTGCAGGGATTCGCCGAATTCGACCCGGCCGCCGGGGAGCGAATAGAAGCCCTTGCCGGGCGAGCGGGCGCGGCGGACCAGCAGGACCTTGCCGTCGCGAAAAATCGCGCCGCTGACGGCGAGCTGGGGGCGGGTTGGCTGGAGAGGGGCAGTCAAGGGGCGATCCGGTAAGCAGGTTCCTGTGGAACGATCATGCCCGATCGGTCAGCGCAGGTCTAATTGCAAGCCGGGCTGGAGCCAGGTGCAAGGCGGCTAGTTCGTCAGCGCGGATTCGATATCGGTATCGGAATTGCCGTTGATGACGCCGCCGGCCATCGCCACCAGCGGCTTGACCCAGGCAGTGGCCTGCTCGGCCAGCGTGGAGCGGGTCTTGTCCTGCTGGGCTTCGCGCATCGCCTTGCCCACCGCCGATAGAATCGACGTCATGGTGGCCGTGAGCTTGTCGAAATCGGCCCGGACCTTGGGGTCGGCGCATTCATAGGCCTCGATCGCGAGGTCGCGGGCCTTGAAGTTGGAGGCCCAGAAATGCTCGGCGTAGGACAGCGGCGTCCAGGTGAGAAAATCCTCCGCGCATTCCGGCATGTCCGGAACCATTTCGAGCAGCATGATGGCTTCGTTGAAATGATTCAAGTAGTCGGTGGCGAGCCCGGTGCGGGGATTGATGTTGGCCGCGCGCAATTGCTCCGCCCGGGCCTCGTCTATACGGACCGTCGTCGGTGGCGGCATCGGGCGATCGGATCGCACTTCTGTGGCGGCCGTAACATTCATCCATTCCACTGTTAACATGGTGGGTTAACACCCCTTAAACAGAAGCCTGAGTTGATCAGATAATGTGCGGACGTTTCGTTATTNACCTCGCCACCGGCGGCGCTTCGGCAGATCTTCGGCTACATCGAGCAGCCTA
>NZ_LLYB01000043.1:59685-65985 GCF_001440475.1 Bradyrhizobium lablabi
ATTTCCCGCCGCGGTATAATATCGCGCCCACTCAACCGGTTCCGGTGGTCATTCTGGAAAATGGCGGCCGCCATTTTCGGCTGATGCGCTGGGGGCTGGTCCCGGCCTGGGTCAAGGATCCCCGTAAATTTACGCTCCTGATCAATGCGCGCTCCGAGACGGTGCTCGACAAGCCCGCGTTCAAGAACGCGATCAAGCGGCGGCGCGTCCTGATTCCGGCCGACGGCTATTACGAATGGCAGGATGCTGATGGTCGCAAGCGGCCGTTCTTCATCCATCGCCGCGACGGCCACCCTGTCGGCTTTGCCGCGCTCGCGGAGACCTGGATGGGGCCGAACGGCGAGGAGACCGACGGCGTCGCCATCGTCACCGCGCCGGCCAGCCGCGATCTTGCAGCATTGCATCATCGCGTGCCCGTGACGATCGCGCCCGAGGAATTCGAGCGCTGGCTCGATGGCCGGACCAATGACGCCAACGACGTGATGCCGCTGCTGCGCGGACCGGCTGAGGGCGAATTCGCCTGGCACGAGATTTCCACGCGGGTGAACCGCGTGGTCAATGACGACGCGCAATTGCTGCTGCCGATCACCGACGAGCAGCGGGCCGCGGAGGAGCCGAAGCCCGCGAAGAAGGCCGCGCCGCGCAAGGCGGCGGTGGAAGAGGATGACGGGCAGGGGTCGTTGTTTTGAAGGCGGCGCGATCTTTTGTAGGGTGGGCAAAGCGAAGCGTGCCCACCATGCAATCATCGCGAATGGTGGGCACGCTGCGCTTTGCCCACCCTACGGCACCTCAGCGAAAAATATTCAGCGCGGCGTATTGCAACAGCATGATGGTCTTGGCGTCGACGATGCGGCCGTCTGTAATCATCGCGAGCGCGGAATCGATCGGCAGCTCCAGCACCTCGATGTCCTCGCCCTCGGCGGCGAGGCCACCACCGTCACCGACGCGCATCGAAGGGTCATATTCGGCGACGAAGAAGTGCAGCTTTTCGGTGACCGAGCCCGGGCTCGAGAAGGCTTCGAAGATTTTTCTGATCTCGCCGAGCCGATAGCCGGTTTCCTCCTCCGCCTCGGCGCGGATCCGCACCTCCGGCGCTTCGCCGTCCAGAACACCGGCGGCGGCCTCGATCAGCAGATCATCGTAACCGTTGACGAAGACCGGATAGCGAAACTGGCGCACCAGGATCACGGTGCGCTGCGCGAGATTGTAGGGCAGCACGGTTGCGCAGTTGCCGCGGTCATAGCTCTCGCGGACTTGCTGCTGCCACTCGCCGTTGGCGCGGCGATATTCGAACGTGGTTTTCTGCAGGAGATAGTAATCGTCGGAGAGGACCTCGACGTTCTTGACGCGGACGCGATCGGAGAGGGGCATGGAAATCCTTCGGCTCACTGCGGCGGTTCGCGGCCGTCGAGCCATTTGGTGAAGAACAGGATCTTCTGCTCGCCGAAGCCGATCGACTGGTAGAACGCGGCAACGCCGGAGTTTTCGGGGCGCACCAGCAATTGCAGTTTCGGCACGCCAGCGGCGCGCAGCCAGTCCTCGGCCGCGTTCATGATGGCGCGGCCATAGCCCTTGGCGCGTCGATCGGGATCGGTGGCGACGTAATAGACCCAGCCGCGATGGCCGTCATGGCCGACCATCGCGGTGGCGACGATGGCGCCATTGTCGCGGCCGATCAGCACGGTCGAATGCGGACCGCGGCGGGCCATCGCAATGTCGGAGGCAGGATCGTTCCACGGCCGCGTCAGGCCGCAGGCCTGCCACAGCGCGATCACGGTTGCGACGTCGGCGTCGGTGATGTCGGCAATGGTGAGGGCGGGAATCGTCTTTCTCATCGCCGCAGTCACAGCACTTTCCCCGGATTCATGATGCCGAGCGGATCGAGCATCGCCTTGATGCCGCGCATCAGTTCGATCGCGACCTTGTCTTTCACATCAGGCAGTTCGTCGCGCTTGAGCACGCCGATGCCGTGCTCGGCCGAAATCGATCCGCCCATCCGCAGCACGATCGCAAACACGACCTCGTTGACCTCATGCCAGCGCGACATGAAGTCGGCGGTATTGCCGCCGACCGGCTGGCTGACGTTGTAATGAATGTTGCCGTCGCCGAGATGGCCGAACGGCACGGGCCGTGAGCCCGGGATGAGTTTCACCACCGCCGCATTGGCTTCTTCGATAAACGCAGGGACGGCGGCAACCGGCACGGAGATGTCGTGCTTGATCGAGCCGCCTTCCGGCTTCTGCGCCGCCGACATTTCGTCGCGCAATTTCCAGAACCCGGCACGCTGCGAGAGATTCGCCGCGATCACGGCATCATCGACGATGCCTTCTTCCATGCCTTTGGCGAGGATCGATTCCAGTGCGGCACGGGCGTCGTCGCGCGAGGACGACAATTCCATCAGCACGTACCAGGGGTGCTTGGTCGTGAGGGGATCGCGAATATCGATGCCGTGGCGCAGGCTGAAATCGACGGCGATGTCGGCCAGCAATTCGAAGCTGGTCAGGCTGCCGGCCGCCTCGTTCTGCGCAATCGACAACAGTTTGAGCGCCTGCGCCGGCGATTGCAGGCCAACATAGGCGGTCTCCACCGCATGCGGCTTCGGAAACAGTTTCAGCGTCGCTGCGGTG
Source organism: Bradyrhizobium lablabi (assembly GCF_001440475.1). Taxonomy (GTDB): domain Bacteria; phylum Pseudomonadota; class Alphaproteobacteria; order Rhizobiales; family Xanthobacteraceae; genus Bradyrhizobium; species Bradyrhizobium lablabi. The sequence continues at coordinate 62,313 of NZ_LLYB01000043.1, forward strand.
ATGATGCCGAGCGTGCCCTCGGCGCCGATGAAGAGATTGCGCAGGTCGTAGCCGGTGTTGTCCTTCTTCAGTTTTGACAATCCGTTCAGGATCCGGCCATCGGCGAGCACGACTTCGAGCCCGAGCGCCATCTCGCGCGCCACGCCATAGGCGAGCGCAGCGGTGCCGCCGGCATTGGTGGAGAGATTGCCGCCGATGGTGCAGCTTCCTTCCGCACCGAGCGACAGCGGGAAAAGGCGATCGACTTCGGCGGCGCGCGCTTGCGCGATCTGCAGCACGACGCCGGCCTCGCAGGTCATGGTGTTGGAGGCGGGATCGATGTCGCGGATTTTATCCAGCCGCCGCAGCGAGACGACGACCTCGCCATTGTGCGGGGTCTGGCCGCCGACGAGGCCGGTATTGCCGCCCTGCGGCACCAGCGCGATTCTGTGCTCGCTGGCGAGCTTGCAGATCGCGGACACTTCGGCCGTCGAGCCCGGTCGCAGCACCAGCGGCGAGCGGCCATGGAACAGGTCGCGTTCCTCGGTGACGTAGGGCGCGATGTCGGCCGCATCTGTCACCGCATATTTGTCGCCGACGATGGCGCGGAATTTTGCGATCAGCTCGGCGGGAAGCGGCGGCACGGAATTCTGGACGACATTCATTTTCTTTTTCTCTTTCATTCCCGCCCGACTGCCGCGCGCCGCAGCCGGTCGTTGATGGCTTCGCCCAATCCTTCGTTCGGAATGGACATCACCGCGATCGTCCGCACGCCCTTGGCATCGAGCGCGCGAAGATGGCCGAACAGGTTGGCGGCGGCTTCGTCGAGATCGCCGCGCCTTGACAGATTCATTACGGCGGAGGCGGCGTCAATTCCCGAAATTGCTCCGAGGCCGAATGCGAGCAATGCTTCGCCCGGCTCGAGTGCGATGGCGTTCAGCCGCACGCGCGCGCGCGGCGCGTAGTGCGAGGCCAGCATGCCCGGCGCCAGCGGCTGCCCGCTGTCGCTTTCGGCATCCGCCGGCGGCTGTCTTAGCGCGCGGCCAAGCACGCGCTCGATTTCGGCGCGGGGCAGGCCGCCGGGACGCAGCAGCATCGGCTCGTCAAAACAGCCGACGATAGTGGATTCGACGCCGACTTCGACCGCGCCGTCGTCGACGATCAGGGCGATCCTCCCTGCGAGGTCGCTCTGCACATGGGCCGCAGTGGTGGGCGAAACGTGACCGGAGAGATTCGCCGAGGGCGCGACAACCGGGCCGCCGAAGGCGCGCAGGATATCGCGCGCGACGGGGTGGGCCGGGATGCGGACCGCGATCGTATCGAGGCCCGCGGTCGCGAGATCGGCCACCGTGCAACCTTCCGTCTTCGGCAGCACCAGCGTCAGCGGGCCGGGCCAGAACGTCTCGGCGAGCGCCATCGCCGGGCCGTCGAAGCGGGCAATTCGCCGTGCGGCCGCGATATCGCCGACATGGGCGATCAGTGGATTGAAGGCTGGCCGACCCTTGGCCTGGTAGATATGGGCGACCGCGGCCGCGTTGGTGGCATCGGCGCCGATGCCATAGACCGTCTCGGTGGGAAAGGCGACTAGGCCGCCATCGGCCAGCACGCGCGCGGCAGCCGCCACGGCCGCCTCGCCGGCGGGTAAAATCTGGGTTTTCAGGCCAACATTCACTGTGATTAATTTCCTTAATTCGGCTGCTTGCGGTTGCCGAAACCCAAGGCTATAAGCCGCGTTCCAAGTCGGAGTGTGGCTCAGCCCGGTAGAGCACTGCGTTCGGGACGCAGGGGTCGCAGGTTCGAATCCTGCCACTCCGACCAATAATATCAAGTGCTTAGAACCGTTGCTATTTTTTGCGTCCCCAGGAATCCCCGAGGAACGCAGGGGTCGCGGGTTCTTAAAGCTCCTGCCGATCAATTCAACCCTCTTTGCGGCTTTCCGGATCGCCTCATAGCTCTTGAGGCCGCGACGCGCGAATCCATGTGCAAATCGGCGACGCGCGCTCGGGTCAGGGCGACATCACGACATATTCGAGATTCCCTGCGCTTGCAGCCTCCAGGGCCTATGAGCTGAATCAAGGGTGCGCGGCCGAAGGGAGCGCGGCCGCACTGGCGCCTGTCCTGTACGGCATAGACGTCGTTGGCTGGAGCTAGCTCAAACTTGCCCACGATGGATTGGAACGAGAGTTCAAAGTTTTCAAATAGTTAGAAGGCGGCGTGTGCACGATGTGTGCACCGGGAGATCAAAGATAATCTAGCGACAGCCGCCGCGAGCAGGGAGCGCTGAGCGCGCTGTAGCCAGTAGCGGGCCCCACGTTTCGGGCGGGGTTTTCCGGTCGAGGAGCCGCGAATTACCGAAGCCGAACTTTGCGAAGGCTCCATTCGCGGAATGAACGGTTATGGAACGACCGCTGCTGACGCAAAGCGGCCTTTCCAAAAATGGGCTGCGTCCGATGCGGGACATGCTACGAGATCGTAAGGATCTCAAGCTTCTGACCCGATGCGTCGGCCAGAGGGCACGGCATCTCCGACGAGCCCGCGAGTTGCATTGCAGGGCCGGGGTGGCAAGGATGGTAAGCCGTTCGCCACGATTGTTGCCTTCAGCTCTTCGAGCCAGAGCCTCTCAGTGCGTCCCACACGGACTGGTTGGCGTGATCGAAAGCCTTGCGCGACTCTGCGAGTGCAGTGCTGAGCACGGACCAGGACTCGCTTCCCGCCTGGTTGAGCTTTTGCAGGCGTGCTTCGGCTTCGGAAGCATCGGACTTCATTTGCTGAAGCGCGGCCTCGAGATCGGCGCGTCGGGCGGCAGCCACTTTGCCCGCTGCTAACTTGAATTTATCCGCCGCCTCGCTCCAGGCTTTTGCTTGCGCGGCAGCGATGTCCTTGAACGTGGCCTGCTGCTGCTCGATTTGCTTGCCGGCGCTTTCGAAATAGGTCTGCACCTGGGCTTCGAAGCCGTTCCACTGCTTGTCCAGCTCCGTCTTGGCGCGTGCCCAGGCAGCTTCGCCGGATTCGGCTTGTGCCTTAAGCAGCGCCTGAAACTCGTCGCGGCGCTGCTTCAGATCTGCGATGATCTCATCCGCCTTCTCCTTGGAGTCGGCCTTGGCTTGACTGGCTTTGACCTCGAGCGAAGCCAACGCAGCGTCCATCTCGTCGATCCGCTCCTTGGTCCAATTCAGATATAAATGCATGCTGCTCTGCTCTGTCATGACCATCTCCGTTGATTGGTCGAATTATTCATCATTTCCGAGCCTGGCCTTGCTCACGTTGACCTGAGTCAAATTCGGGTTCGATTTTGTCGTCTGACTCGGCTGAACCGTTAGTGGCGATTTGCCCCTTGCCTGCCGACTCTGGGCGGTTCGAGCATGACTTCCTTCAAGCGATCGCCACTGGCGATGACGATCACGAAGTTGAGTTTGCCGTCCTGCTTCATCAGGCCTCCGGCGAGAGCGCTTCCCTCGGCAGCTTTCTCGGCGATGCGTACGGCATCCGACAGCTCCTGCTCAACTGACTTCATGGCAACGATGTTGCCCAGATCCTCTCGGTCGAGCTCCTTCAACGATGACGAAATTTCTTTTTCAGTGACGCTTCCGGTGTTCGCATCGATGACGTTCTCCCAAATTTGCTCATTTCTTACCGTCCGCACTCGATAAACGGATGGATCGGATAGCTCAAAGCTAACGTCCGCGGTCCTTGA
>NZ_LLYB01000043.1:66050-80366 GCF_001440475.1 Bradyrhizobium lablabi
CAATCGCTGCCTGCTCTGCATCGCGCTGCGCGGCGACGCCTCGATTTGCGGCGTCCAAAGGTGCATGGGTGACATCGGCTATCGCGCCCGTAGCAGCAAGCGTGGCGGACCAAACGATAATCGCTAACAATCGCTTCTTCGACATGAGGTACATCCAGTAGCTCTCGGTCAAAACTGACCGGTGGCCTTAGTGGTGTGCGAGGGTGCATGATGGCGTATCGACAAGAACCTTGGCCGAGGCTCAGTGAACCATTCGAGCGTGGTATCGAAACTGGGCTGCTGAGCAGATTGCCGTCGCTTCTCGGACCGAGTCTGAGCGAGATTGCGCTGGGGCTTCGATGCGAGCTTGCCCCGCCTTCTGCTTGAGCCGACTTGATCGGAAACTCCCGGACCTAACTGCGCCAACGTTTCACGGACATGGGTCGGGATTGGGGGGCTCCCGTCACGCGCATCGGCTTGGTCGGACAATGACGCGGGCGGCTGTCGTGCAGCATCGGCTACATCAGAGCTGAGCGGCGGCGAGGGGGCCGCGGCAATCTCCTTGTCCGGGAGCATAGGCGGGAAGCCGGGCTGGCTGGTATCGATGACAACTGCTTCCGGTCCCTTCCGATCGGAGGTGATCCGGATCGGCGGAAGCGTAGAATGCGATTCGACGAGCTTGCCTGGCAGCGGCGCGGTCAGCAGCGAATCGGCTGCAAAGAGCAGCACGAGCAACGCTCCGCCGACCCACAGAAAGTAACCGCGCAGGGGAGTTCGAGCGTCGACTGAGCCGCGCGCACGCATTGACAAAACAGATGTTCTGCTCACTGCGCCCGGCCCCCGCGCTGGAGCCCCTTAGACGCGATCCAGGACCGCTCGTCGGCCGTTCGGCCTGAGGCGGATGGCATATATTGCCTCCGTTTCGGCATCGCCACTCGATCGACGAACGCGTGCAGCCAGGCAAGCAAGGATATCGTAACGCCCAGTAGCAAGCTCAGGCCCACGAGAGACAGTGCCACGACCAGGTTCAGGGATGCGAGCGCAAGCCCGGGCCACGGATTTTCCTTCGCGAGCGACCACAAAAGTGTTGACATTCCCGACCTCCGAAATACACTAAACCGTATAGTTCATATACATCCCGAACTGCGGGATGTGTCAAGAGCGAAGACTCACGAGCTCGTGTTCAGACTGAAGGGCGGAGAATCGGAGCATGATGCTGCGTTTCCCGTTCGATGCGATGCCTCAGCAGAAGAAAGGATTCTGTATGTTCAAGTACACATTAGTCGTCATGCTGGCGGCTATGTTCGGCAATGGGTCTGCCTTAGCGCAGGAGAACCGCGGCACTCCCGAACAGAGGGCCGCATGCGCGCCTGACGCCTTCCGGCTGTGCCTTAGCTACATCCCTGACGCCACGAATGTGGAGGCATGTCTCACGCAAAGAAAGTCAGACCTGAGCGATGCTTGCAGGGCCGTTTTCGATCACGCAGCGGAAGCTGCTTCGGTGAGGACAATAGGATCGCCTCGCTACCGCGGCGCGAGAGATGAGGAATGATCGCATGAACACGATATATGCTCCCGCTTTCGCTGCGTTCGGGGGCTCGGCCTTCGGCGCGATCTCCACGATCGTAACGGGCTGGCTCACTCGGCGCCGCAGGCTTCGCGAGCGCCACTATTCCCGGTCGATTTCCAAGCGCGAGCGGCTCTATCGAAGCTTCATCGAGGAAGCCTCCCGCGTCTATGCGGACGCGCTCGTCAGCGACAAATCCGAGATTCCGCAACTGGTCAATCTGTATGCGCTCATAGGGCGGATGAGGATTCTGTCCAGCGATCAAGTGGTTCAAGCCGCGGAGCGGGCAGGTCGCCTGATCATCGAAACCTACCTGTCACCAAACCGCGAATTTGGCGATCTGCCTGAGTTTCTGGAGGAAATGGATCCCTTGCGTGGCTTCGGGGAAGCCTGCCGACGCGAATTGCATTCGATCCCATCTCACTGAGGTCCCAAGCGATGCAAAAACGCAAGCTTCAGGCCGCATCTCCGTGCATTCGTCAGCAGATCGTCCAAGCGGCGATCCGATTGCACCGCCAAATCGGCTTCCAGAAGACTACCGTCGCCGATATCGCTCGCGGTGCGTCGATGTCGCCCGCCAACGTCTACCGCTTCTTCGCTTCGAAGCAGGCGATCGAAGAGGCGGTCGTGGCGGATTTGTTCGAACAGGTCTCCGCGGCCGCAACGCTTGCTGCTCTCTTGAGCGGCTCGGCTCTGGAGCGTCTAACAGCCGCCTTGAGCGCAATCTCGCAGCTGCACGAACATCGGCTGGAGAACGACGGCAAACTACACGAATTGGTCGCTGCGGCGGTACGCGAGAACTGGGCGGTCGCGCTGTCTTACGCAGACCGGACTCGGGCGCTTGTGCGCACGATCATTGCTGGCGGACAAGCGAGCGGCGAACTGCGACCGGGAAGTCCGATGGCGATAACTTGTTGCCTGCTTGAAGCAATGGACGGATATCTCAATCCGTCGCGGATCAACGCGGCTACCGTTCGGCCCACGTTTGACGAGATGATGGATTTCTGCGCAGGGGCCCTGCATCACGTACCGTGGGAGCAGTCGATCGACCTGGCCGCCGACCTACGTCCCAAAGCCGTGGCGCAAGCATAGCGGGCGGGGTGTGGCTGATTCACGGCCTCCAGTCTGCCTCGCAAGCCGCTAGAAAGAAATTGACCCGTTCGTGCAAGAACGTCGGTAGCTCTTTTTTTAGATCCTTCAGTTCCTCACCCATCAGCGATCTCATAAGCATCGGAAGCAGGATGAGATCCATGAACATCTGCGCGGTCGCAACGCTCCGCTTTGCGCTGAAGGGTCCCTTAGATGAGCGCGCGATCCTCTGCGTTGCCTCGTTCAAGAGCTGCGAAACTGCCCCAGCCGCGCGGTCGCGCGCCGCGTCGTGAACATTTCGGCTCAATTCGGGAAATCGCCGCGCCTCGGCGATCGTCGCGCGCGTGAGGTCCAACGTGTCCTCGACGAATCTCTCCACGATCTCGATGCCGAGATTGGCGAGCTTTTCCTGGATGGTGCGGCCTGCTGGCGTGAACCCGTCGAAATCTGTCAATCCGTTGATGGTCCGCTCCACCACAGCCACGAACAGAGCCTCTTTGCCGGGGAAATGAGCATAGATGGTCGGTTTGCTCGCAGGGGCCAACTCGGAGATATCGTCGATGCTGGCACTCCGAAAGCCTTTCTCGAGAAAGAGTTGCTGGGCTGCATCGAGAATCCGCGCCTGGACGTCTCCTGCAAGGTCCTTGGGCGGCCTGCCGCGTTTCGGGCTTTTGTTCTTCGCCATCACCGTCTCCTAATCACGAGCTTGTGCCCGCCTAGATCCCACTTGACATGCCCGGGAAGGAAATGCAATGAAAAGAAAATATACGGTATAGTTTACTTTAACCCGTCGAGGGCTGGCCTTGATTGCCAGGCCTGCGACAGCTCATCCGGATGACCGGCCCGGCCGCCACATGCGCGTTCGGCCCCGCTCATCCGGTGCAACCTGAGGAGATCGTCGTGACTGTGTGCAGGCCGGACTCGCCAAAAGTGGAGCAGGGCATTCTGCTGCGCGAATTGAATCACCGGATCAATAATGGGCTCGCCTCGGCGATCAACCTGGTCTCGGCCGCGGCCGTCCGAGCTGAGGGGCCTGAGGCCAAGCGCGTTTTAAGCGACATGGTCGAATTGTTGCATGGTTATGCCGATGTGCAGCAGGCGCTCGAAATGCCCAGGGGCAAGGCGCTGATCGACGCCGCGACATACATCCGCATGATGGGCTGCGCCATGCGCCGTTCGTTGCTGGATCGAATGAATATCCGGCTGGCACTCGACACCGAATCTCTTCCGCTCCAACCAGGGCGATGCCGGCGGCTGGGATTGATCGTCCACGGGCTCGTAACCGAGGCCGCGAAGCATGCGTGCTTCGAGGCGCGGACCGGAGAAATCAAGGTCAAGCTGACACGAATCGGCTCGGTGGTGAATTGCGTCGTCCTGGACAATGGGTCGCGGTCGGTACGGGGCGCCGCGGGATGCGGAGTCCGGATCAGCAATGATCTTGCCAAGGGCCTCGGCGGCCGGGTCGAGCACGGCTTCGGCACTGATTTCACATCCGTCGTCCTATCGTTTCCGCTGACAGAGCGTGAGCGGCCGGCGAATTGGGCGATGGCGAAGCGTCGCATCATCCGGTCGCGTAGCCGGTCAAAAGTCAGCCCATCCGATGTCCCGGCGCTTTACTCAGGCGCGAAGTGCCCGGATCGGGGCAGCCGCCCCGTTGCAACTCGACCGGATCAGAATCCCGCTCGCGGAGGCCAACCGATCTCTGCCCGTCCAGCGCCGGATGTGCTGCGGGAGTTTTTGTCACCTGGTCACGTGTCATGAAACATCACTCTGAGATCCAAACTGGAATCGTTGGAACTGCCCGCAAAGGCAAGCTGACAGGGTCCGGCGTCCTGGCGGCCGCGCTCGTCGCAATCTCGCTGAGTGGCTGCAACGATCATGCCGCTGGTCCCGTCACACGTGCCGCGATCGTGCGCACAGAGATCGTGCAGCCGCGCGACCGACAAGCCTCCGTCACCCTGACTGGCGAAATCCAGGCCCGGTTTCGCACGGATCTCTCGTTCCGCGTCAGCGGACGTGTGCTCGCGCGCTATGTCGATGTCGGCGCTCACGTCGAGGCTGGCGCGGTACTGGCTCTGCTCGATCCGGCCGAGCAGCGGGCCGATGTCGATGCCGCAACTGCGGCGGTGCTGGCCGCAGAATCTCAGCTACGCGTGGCCAGGGTAACCTTCGAACGGCAGAAGGCGCTGATCGCCAGCGGTTTCACCACGCGGACGGTCTACGATCAGGCGCAGGAAGGATTGCGAACCGCAGAAGGTGCGCTTGAAGCAGCAAAAGCGGAGCTCGGAAGGTCGAAAGACGCCCTTGGCTATACCGCGCTGCGCGCGGAAGCAGCAGGTGTGGTCACCGCGCGCAATTTGGAAGTCGGCCAGGTCGTACAGGCCGCGCAGCCCGTTTTCTCCCTGGCGCAGGACGGGGAACGCGATGCCGTGTTTGACATCTACGAATCCCTCTTGTTTGGCGATCTCGATGACAGCCGCGTATCGCTGGCGCTCGTCTCCGACACAGGTGTGACGGCGAGCGGACATGTCAGGGAAGTCTCGCCGGCGATTGACGCGAAGAGCGCGACAATCCGCGTCAAGGTTGCCATCCATGATCCATTGGCCGCGATGACGCTTGGAAGCGCCGTTGCAGGAACCGTCAAAGCGAAAGCCCAGCAGCAGATCGCATTGCCCTGGAGTGCATTGGCGGCGGCGGGATCGAAGCCTGCGGTTTGGACCGTCGATCCGGTGACAAAAACGGCTGCGCTCAAGCCGGTGACGATTGCCGGTTATGAAGCCCGTGAAGTTCTGATCAAGGCGGGCCTCGAGCCAGGTGAGCGCGTCGTTATCGATGGCGGCAAGCTGCTGAGCGTTGGCCAGGCCGTGACATACGAGGGAGACCCGTCATGAAGAGACGCGCCATGATTGCAACCGGCACGTTCGTATCCGCGCTGGTGCTGGCTGGATGTCAGCAGGACGCGAAAGCGCCCGAGCCTGTGCGACCCGTGCTGTCGATGGTCCTTGAGCCGAGCCGCACGGACGGCATGGTCGCCGTGGGCGTTGTTGAGCCGCAGTACAAGACCAATCTCGCGTTCCGCGTCCTGGGACGTCTGACCGGGCGTCCCGTCTCCGTTGGTGACCTCGTCAGCGAAGGACAAACTGTCGGTGTCATCGATCCCACAGCTCTGGAGCTTGCGGTACGCGCGGCCAAGGCTGAGCTTACGAAGGCCGAGGCGCAGCTGGCGACTGCAACGGCGACGGAGCAGCGGCAGCGAACCCTCATCACAACCGATGCCACCACAAAGCAGACACTAGACAATGCCGAGCAGGCGCGAGCCGGCGCCGCTGCGTCGGTGGCGCACGCACAGGCCAACTTGATCAAGGCGATCGAGCAACGGAGCTATGCACAGATCAAGGCCGATTTCGCCGGCGTCGTCACCGCGGTGGGCGCAGAAGTCGGACAGGTGGTCTCTCCAGGCCAAAATGTCGTGACAGTTGCGAGGCCCGACGTCAGGGAGGCGGTGGTCGATATCGGGGAGGATTTCCCAGTGCCGCTTGAAATTGACTTGCCATTCACAGTCGGCTTGCAGCTACTCCCCGCCGTTCAGGTCGAAGGCAAGGTTCGCGAGATCGCCCCGCAGGCGGATCCCGCGACGCGCCTGCGGCGAGTCCGCATCGCCCTGAACAATCCCCCTGAAAGCTTCCGCTTGGGCACGACCGTTACGGCGAAGCTCGGCAAAGCGCAAAGTCCGACATTGCGCGTCCCCGCCTCAGCGGTGCTCGCCAAGGATGACGCGAATTTCGTCTGGGTCGTCGATCAGCCTGCAAGCACCGTGTCGCTGCACAAGGTCGATCTCGCCGGTGACCCCGCAGGTGCTCGCGTCGCCGATGGGCTCTATCCCGGTGCGCGCATTGTGACCGCCGGAATCCACAGCCTCAAGCAAGGACAACACGTCCGTATCGAACAGGATCAGAAGCCATGAAGTCGTTCAACCTTTCCGACTGGGCGCTCCGCCATCGTTCTCTCGTCTGGTATTTCATGATCGCCTTCATGGCGGCAGGCCTCTTTGCCTACCTTCAGCTTGGTCGTCAGGAAGATCCCGACTTCACCATCAAGACGATGGTGATCCAGGCGCAGTGGCCGGGCGCATCGCCGGAAGAAATGACGCGTCAGGTCACCGACAGGATCGAAAAGAAGCTCGAGGAGCTGGAATCGCTCGACTACACCAAGAGCGTGACGGTCGCGGGGCAGACCACCGTATTCGTCTATCTGCGAGACACGACAAAGGCGGCTGACGTCAAGCCGACCTGGGTCCGCGTCCGCAACATGGTCGCGGATATCAAGGGCGAATTCCCGCAAGGAGTGATTGGGCCGGGCTTCAACGATCGCTTCGGCGACGTGTTCGGTAACATCTATGCTTTCACCAGCGACGGCTTGACCCAGCGTCAGCTGCGCGACGAGGTCGAGAGTATCCGCGCCAAGGTCTTGACCGTGCCGGATGTGGGTAAGGTCGACATTCTGGGAACACAGGACGAGGTGATCTACCTCGAATTCTCCACGCGGAAGATCGCGGCCCTTGGCCTCGACGTCCGCTCGATCATGGCCTCCCTGCAGGGACAAAACGCGGTCGCGCCTTCCGGGGTGTTCCAGGAGGGGGCCGAGCGGATCAGCGTGCGGGTGAACGGCCGTTTCACGTCGGAGGCAAGCCTGAACGCGGTCAATCTCCGTATCAACGACCGCTTCTTTCCGCTGACTGACGTCGCGACCATCACGCGCGGTTATGCCGNACCCGGCCAAGACCTTGTTCAGGTACAACGGCCAGCCCGCAATCGGGCTTGCNCATCGGCATGAAGTCCGGCGCAAACCTGCTTCACTTCGGCGAGGCGCTGAAGGAGGAAATGTCAAAGGTTATTGCGGACCTGCCGATCGGCGTCGGCGTTCATCTGGTCGCCAATCAGCCGGTCGTCGTCGAGCACGCCGTGTCGGGCTTCACCGAAGCGCTGTTTGAGGCCGTGGTCATCGTTCTCGCCATCAGCTTTCTCAGCTTAGGCATGCGCGCCGGGCTTGTCGTCGCGATTGCGATCCCGCTGGTTCTCGCCATTACCTTCGTGGTGATGGCCTATGCCGACATTTCATTGCAGAGAATTTCGCTGGGTGCATTGATCATCGCGCTGGGCCTTCTGGTCGATGATGCCATGATTGCCGTCGAAATGATGGTGGCCCGACTGGAGGTCGGAGATCCCCTGGAAAAGGCAGCGACCCACGTCTATACGTCGACCGCTTTTCCCATGCTGACGGGCACGTTGGTCACCGTCGCGGGCTTCGTCCCGATTGGGCTGAACAGCAGCAATGCCGGCGAATTTACCTTCACCCTGTTCGTCGTGATTGCGGTCTCCCTGATCGTGTCGTGGGTCGTCGCGGTGCTGTTCACCCCGCTGCTCGGCGTCACCATTCTGCCCGCAAAGATGAAGGGGCACCACGGGGAGAAAGGCCGGCTGGCGCAGATGTTCGCCCGCTTGCTGCTCGTCTGCATGCATCACCGCTGGATCACCGTCGGCGTGACAGTTGCAGCCTTCTTCGTCGCGTTGTTCGGCATGACATTCGTGCAGCAGCAGTTCTTTCCTTCGTCGGACCGTGACGAGCTGGTGATCGACTGGAATCTGCCGCAAAATGCCTCGATTGCAGACACCAATGCGCAGATGGCGCGCTTCGAGCGCGAACAGCTGCAGGGCAATGGCTCCGTGGAGCATTGGTCGACGTATGTCGGCACGGGCGCGCCGCGGTTCGTGCTGTCGTTCGACGTGCAGACGGCCAATGCATGGTTTGGCCAGCAAGTAGTTGTGACCAAGGGCGGCATAAAGGCGCGCGACCTCGTCAAGGCGCAATTCGAGGAATATCTGCGGAAGACGTTTCCAGGCACCGACACCTACGTCAAGTTGCTCGAGGTCGGTCCGCCGGTGGGACGTCCCGTGCAATACCGCGTGAGCGGGCCAGACATCGCGAAGGTCAGGGATCTCTCGCAGGCACTCGCGGGCATCGTCCGGAGCAACCCCGATCTCGGCAATGTCGTGTTCGACTGGATGGAGCCTGCGCGCGTCGTCAAGGTCGACGTTCTCCAGGACAAGGCGCGCCAGCTCGGCGTGACGTCGGAAGACATTGCCACGGCCGTGAACTCGGTGCTCGAGGGCACCCCGATCACCCAAGTTCGCGACAGCATCTATCTCGTCAATGTCACTGGACGCGCGACCGCGGTCGATCGCGGCTCGATCGATACGCTCCGGGATCTGCAGTTATCCGGGCAGGGCGGGCAGTCGGTGCCGCTCGGAGCCGTGGCCAATCTGCGCTACGAAATCGAGCAGCCGACGATCTGGCGCCGCGCGCGCATTCCCACGATTACGCTGAAGGCTGGCATCGTCACCAACGTCCAGCCGAAGACAATCATGGACCAGTTAGCGCCGAAGGTGGCGGAGTTCAGCAAAGCACTGCCGGCGGGTTATTCGGTGACGATCGGCGGCGCCGTGGAGGAAAGCGCCAAGAGCCAGTCGCCAATCGTGGCCGTCGTTCCGCTGATGCTGTTCGTCATGGCCACAATCCTGATGGTTCAGCTGCAAAGCTTCCATCGTCTGTTCCTGGTGTTTGCGGTCGCGCCGCTTGCCGTGATCGGCGTCGTCATGGCCATGCTGCCGAGCGGCGCGCCGCTTGGATTCGTTGCCATCCTCGGCGTGTTGGCGCTGATCGGCATCCTGGTCCGAAACTCGGTGATCCTGATCGTGCAGATCGAGGATCTGAGGAAGGAGGGGCGCCCGGCCTGGGATGCCGTCGTGGAAGCGACCGAGCATCGGATGCGGCCGATCCTGCTGACGGCGGCGGCCGCAAGTCTCGCGCTGATTCCGATCGCGCGCGAGATTTTCTGGGGCCCGATGGCCTACGCGATGATGGGCGGCATCATCGTAGGCACGCTGCTGACGCTCTTGTTCCTGCCGGCGCTCTATGTGGCGTGGTTCCGGATCCACCCTGTTCACGACGATGGCCGGCCAATGCAAGAGGCCGTTGACCCGGCGCACGGCACCCATTCGTCGAACCCGACTCTCGCGCCGGCCGCGCCGGTGCCTGTCCTCGAGACGCAAATCTGAAACGGAGACGATAATGTCCAGGAAGACACTCTTGACGCTGTCCGTCAGCGTGACGCTCGCAACGATCTCATTGGCGACGACTGCGGTGTTTGCGCAATTCCGCGGTCCTCCTCCCATGGGGCCGGGCGGTCCTCCGCCGATCGCGGCCGGAGGTGCTCCCGCATTCGCAAGTCCACCTCCCATGGGGCCGGGCGGTGCGCCCCGTGCCGGCTTCGGCGGTCCGGCTCCTCGGCTCGGCGCTGGAACTGGTCCACGCGGCGATCTAAGGGGGCTTGGCGGCGTCCGTGCCGGCGGTCGTGACGGACCTGCCGTTGCACGCTCGGTCCAGGCTCGCTCTGCATCGGTCGGCTACGGCCGCTACGGAAGCTCCAGCCACGGCTATGGCGGGCGGCGATACGGTTATGGTGCAGCCTACGCCGCTGGAGCCTATGCCGGCTATGCCTATGGCAGCTCGAACGACGGCAATTATTCCGATAGCGACTGCTACTACACCTACAGCCGCCACCGACGCGTTCTGGTTTGCAACTAGCGGGCGGAAAAGACCTCACCCTGCGAACACAGCGGTCGAGCGTAACCGCGTCGGCTTCGCTGGTGCTCATCACAGAGACCGGTTCGTTCGCCGCAGTGGCGTGACGTCGAAGCAGACTTCGGCGTTGCGTCAGCGTGTCTGGTTGGGAACAGCACGCCACAGCTTTGGGCCTCCGCATTCAATTCCTAGTGGGAGGCTCGCCAAAATCCAACGACCGGGTAGGGAGCGCAATCAGCTGCAGCACGAGTTTGTGAATGTGCTCGCTTGACAGAGTAATTATCAAACTATACGGTATAGTTTATTAAATCAGATCGTGAAGCCTGCCACGTCCCGTCCCGGACAGAACGCGGGCTTGGACAATCGCAAACCAAGAGCACAGAACACATGAACTTTCAGCCTCGACCACGCCTCACGACCGCCGACCGGCGTCCGCCGTTCGATTGCATAGCGTTGCTCTTGCAGGGCGGCGGTGCTCTGGGGGCTTACCAGGGAGGCGTCTACGAGGCCTTGGCCGAAGCCAACATCCATCCCGACTGGATTGCCGGCATTTCAATTGGCGCAATTAACGCTGCAATTATCGCGGGCAATCCCCCCAATTCCCGAGTTGACCGGCTTCGCGAGTTTTGGACGCAGGTGACGCTGAACGCGCCGTTCACCGATTTGATGAACAGCGATCACACCCGCAATTTTCTCAATCAGGTGAATGCGAGCTTTGCGGCGGTGTTTGGCGCAAGCGGATTTTTTTCTGCGCGGCCACTGGCGCCATGGCTGCAAGCGAGTGGAACGCTTGCCGCCACGAGCATCTACGACACGGGCGCGCTGAAGACGACACTGGAGCGCCTCGTCGATTTCGATCGCATTAACGCCGGTATTACGCGGTTCAGCGCTGGTGCCGTCAATGTGAGGACCGGCAATCTGGTCTATTTCGACAGTACCACGCATACGATTCGGCCCGAGCATATCCTGGCGAGTGGGGCGCTGCCGCCGGGCTTTCCGGCGGTCGAAATCGATGGCGAACATTATTGGGATGGCGGTCTGGTATCAAACACACCGTTGCAATATGTGATCGAGTGTGGCGCCCGTCAGGACACGCTTGTGTTTCAGGTCGATCTCTGGAGCGCGCGCGGCCAGATTCCGCGCAATATGGCCGACGTCGTTACGCGCCAAAAGGAGATTCAATACTCGAGCCGCACGCGAGCGAGCACAGACCAGTTCAAAAGCCTGCACCGACTGCAGCGGGAGCTGGCGGCTCTTCTGAACAGGCTGCCTGAAGATCTGCGCGAGCACGAGGATGTCAGGCTGCTCAGGACGGCTGCCTCTGACAACGTGCACAACCTCGTCCATCTGATCTATCGCGCGCGTGACTACGAAGGCCACTCCAAGGACTACGAGTTTTCCCGCCTCTCGATGCAGGATCATTGGCGCGCCGGTTATCACGATGCGCTGCGCACCCTTCGTCATCCCCAGGTGCTGGCCCGCCCGACCAGCGCGGACGGCGTGTCCACGTTCGATCTTGATCAGGATGGTCGCGAGTAAGCCAAGCCGGTCAGTCACAGGAGAATTGAAATGCACGAGAAGGAAGTCGTGAGGCGGGCGTTCGCGATGCCGCTCACCAATCCGGCCTATCCGCCGGGGCCGTATCGCTTCGTCAACCGCGAATATCTGATCATCACCTATCGCACCGATCCAGCGAAGCTGCGATCGGTCGTTCCGGCTCCGCTCGAATTTGACGAACGCGAGGCGCTGGTCAAGTACGAATTCATCCGCATGCCGGATTCCAATGGTTTTGGCGACTATACCGAGAGCGGCAAGGTCATCCCGGTGTCGTTTCGCGGTCGCAGGGGAAGCTACACCCACTGCATGTTCCTGAACGATGAGGGACCGATCGCGGGCGGCCGGGAGCTCTGGGGCTTTCCGAAAAAGCTCGGCCAGCCGATCTAGCGGACGTCAAGGCGGCGCGCTGCATATTGATGGTGTGCCGTCGAACACCCGGAACGGGGCCAACGCACAAGTTTTTTGATCTAGATCAACAGCCGTGTGTCGAAATCGGGACTAATCGTCGCGGGCTTAGAGGCCTACGATCCGTACTCGTCCCGGTACGTCCTGACATGCGTGGCGAACCCCGGGGGATGTTCGGTTTCTGTCCGGTGGTTGGGAATGAGCAGGCACCTATCTGTTGGTGTGCTGGCAGTGTTTTTGGTTGTGACGCGGACTGCACCGACATCCGCACAACAACCCCAAAAGCCAAACGTTGTTTTCATTCTCGCCGATAATGTCGGCTACGGCGACCTGGGGTCCGCCGTGGTCGTCGGAACGCTTTGACGGTCGAGGAGGCGTGTGTTGGACCGCAGTGGCACAACGCAGATGATTTTCAGTCCCGAGGCATGTTCCGCATGAGATCCCAAAAGCATTGCCCTGAAGGGGCGTCGGACAACCACGATTCCCCGCAAGGTGATCAAAGGCGGCTCGCGTCTGTATGCGCCAAACTCCTGATGGGTACGCTTATCGAGCACGCCCGCTTGTGTTGCATTGTCTAAATGATCACGGAGGTCTCCTATGGCATCGGAACCAACGTTCACCCGACGCGATTTCGGTCTTGCTGGACTGGCTTTTGCTGGACTGGCTTTAGGAGCGATGGCGCTCCCTTCTGTCGCGTCCGCCCAGGCTCAGCAGAAGCCGAACATCGTCTTCATCCTGGTCGACAACACTGGCTGGGGCGACTGGAGCTGCTATGGCGGCCTGACGCCGACGCCGCGCATCGACAAGCTCGCGAACGAGGGCATTCGTTTCAACAACTACAACGTCGAGGTCCAATGCACACCCACGCGCTCCGCAATCATGACCGGACGCATGCCGGTCCGCTCAGGGACCTACTCCGTGACGCTTGGACTTCCCTACGGCCTGGCACCCTGGGAATACACCATCGCCAACCTTCTATCCGACGCAGGATACGCTACGGCGTTGTATGGCAAATGGCACCTGGGCGATATTCAAGGGCGTCTGCCGAACGACAAAGGCTTCGACGAATGGTGGGGTATCCCGAACACTTGGGACGAAGCCGCGTACAGGCAATATCCGACGTACAACGCCCTGGTGAAGCAGATGCTCGCCGAGCATAAGGGGCCGGAGCCGCTCGACATTCCCCCCCACATCCTGGAGGGTCGCAAGGGCGAGCCGTCCAAGGTAGCGATGGCCCTGGATGAGAACGTCCGTCCCGTCGTGGATGAGAAATACCTTGTCCCCAAGACGATCGACTTCATCAAGCGGAATGCGGCCGCGAAGAAGCCGTTCTTCGTTTACCTGGGCTACTCGGAAATGCATCAGCCCGTCATGGCGAATCCCAACTTCAAAGACAAGCCTGGCGGGCTCTACTCCCAAGTCATCAGCGAAATGGATTTCCGAGTCGGGCAAGTCCTCGATGCGATCAAGGAAGCGGGCATCGACGACAACACCATTGTGATTCTCAGCAGCGACAACGGACCTTACGGTCCGGTATTGGCGGGCGGGGCTGGAGGCTCGAGCGGGCCTTGGCGGGGAAGCTTCTTCATTCCGCCATGGGAGGGAAGCCATCGGACCGCTGGCATGATTCGCTGGCCAGGCAAGGTGCCGGCCGGAGTCGTCACCGACGAGATGCTGGCCGCGACGGACTGGCTGCCGACGCTTGCGACGATCGTGGGCGCATCGAACCTGGTGCCGAAGGATCGGCCGATCGACGGCATCGATGCCTCAGCGTTCATGCTGGGTAAAAGCCAAACCACCGGTCGCGATTACTACATGTTCTTTGGACCCGACGCCAAGCTCATGTCCCTCAAGTGGAAAAACTTCAAGACGATCCTCCGCTATTCCAAGGGAATCGATGAGCCCATCGTCGAGCCGCAGGCGCCGATGACGTACGATCTGAGCAGCGATCCGCAGGAGATGTATAACCTCTTCGCCACCGTCCAGACGAACGGTTGGATATTTCTGCCCGTGTACCGCGAAATCGCCAAGTACGAGGAGAGCGTGAAGCAATACCCGAACCTCAAGGTGGGCGAAGA
>NZ_LLYB01000043.1:80393-86373 GCF_001440475.1 Bradyrhizobium lablabi
CGCGAGGAGATGAGGGCGATCGAGCGTACAGTAAGGGAGGATCACAAATGTGCCAATGGTGCTTNTGCATGAACCTTTCGCGGCCGTCGAGAAGGCTTTTTAGCTTCGATTGACGCATCGGCTGCTGCTGTTGCGCTCGCGGCGCCTGCGGCTGTGGCGGAAGAAGTCAAGGCTGCGGCGGCTGCGGCCCCAGTCAATGCCGCATCTGCCGAATAATCAAAATTTTAAACAGGAGGTTCCAGTGGCGGCGACAAACGTCGTTCCGAACAAAGACACATTCAATATCAACGAGCACTTTAACAAGCTTATGAGGGGTGTCGGTCTAGACCCATCGGACACTGGCGGCTCGATCACTTTCGTGGGCGAAGACCCGATAATGGATAGCCGGATCAGACTTGGTGCGGCCTATGCAATTCCCTACATGGGAACGGCGGCGGCGGCGGCGATGATCTGGAAAATGCGGACCGGACGCAGCCAGGATCTCAAAATCGATCTGCGCAAGGCCATCCACTATATCGCCGATATGCCTTGGTCCACACTGAACGGCAGGATTTATACTGCTCCCTACATGAATGGCTGCGCACTTCTGGAAGAGAGCTACCTGACGAAAGACGGACGCCGTTTCTCTCCGATCGGCTTTTATCCCCACATGGAGCGCGGGTGGTGTTCGTTCCTCGGTTGCGCTCCGACCAAGGAAGCCATTGCCGCGAAAATCGCCGAGTGGAACGCGCTCGACCTCGAGACGGCATGCAGCGAGCGCGGGCTTGTCGGTGGAATGGTGCGCACCATCGAGGAATGGGCCAACACCGAATGCGGCCAGCAACTCGCACAAACACCGGTCATCGAGATCGCCAAGATCGGCGACAGCGCGCCCGAATCTTTCTTGCCGAGTGCGGCGCGCCCCGTTTCGGGGATCCGCGTCATCAACAACACCCACGAGATCGCGGGAACGGTGATCGGCCGGACATTCGCCGAACAGGGCGCCGAGGTGATCCAGACCACGTCGCCCGACGAGTTCTTCCATGAGCACATCTTCCTTGAGGCCGGCGTCGGGATGCGTCAGGCCTATGTGGACATCAAGAAAC
Source organism: Bradyrhizobium lablabi (assembly GCF_001440475.1). GTDB lineage: Bacteria > Pseudomonadota > Alphaproteobacteria > Rhizobiales > Xanthobacteraceae > Bradyrhizobium > Bradyrhizobium lablabi. The sequence goes on from NZ_LLYB01000043.1 coordinate 81,479, forward strand.
CCGACGAACTCGAGGTCATGTACAACCTCATCAAGGGCGCCGATGTTTTCGCGGAGAACTACCGCCATATGGGCGAGCATGGGCTTTCACCCGAAACCGTTGCGGCGAAACGCCCCGGAATCATCTACGTGTCGGCGCGCGGCATTTCCCATCACGGGGCCTGGGCAGAACGTGGAGCTTTTGATCCCCTGTCGCTCCCAATGACTGGCATCTGCGCGTTGGAAGGGACGCTGGACGCGCCAAGATATCCGCCCTTTGGCTTGTTGAACGATGTCATCAGCGGCATCTTCGGAACTCTAGGTGCTTACGCCGCGCTCATTCGCAGAGCGAGGGAAGGCGGCAGCTACCATGTGAAGGTGTCTCTGTGCCGTTGCTCGATGTGGTACGGCACCCTCGGCTTTTTCGAGCGGGGCGATACCAAACGCGACGGGGAGCAGCACAAGCTGATCGACCCGGATATGTTTGAAGCCGAAACGCCGCTCGGATTTCTCAGGCGTCCAGCACCCTGCGTTGAGTTCTCGGAGACAAAGGGATACTGGGCCGACCCCGTGCTTCGTTATCGCGGTTCGGATAAACCAGAATGGCGTAAGTAAGATGTAAGGAGGCTGATCGCTACCCATATCAGCAAGTACGAGGAGAGCGTGAAGCAATACCCGAACCTCAAGGTGGGCGAAGANGGGGAGGAAATGCGGGCGATCGAGCGTACAGTAAGGGAGGATCACAAATGTGCCAATGGTGCTTNCGCTTGAACCTTTCACTGCCGTCGAGAAGGCGTTTTTTAGCTTCGATTGGCGCATCGGCTGCTGCTATTGCGCTCGCGGGACCAGCCGCTTTCAGCGGCTCTGCCGTAGCACAAGATGTCAAGGATCCCCCAACGCGGTCCATCGCAATCTCAACCAAAGAGGTTACGGATCCCGACGTGGCGGTTTCGCCTGACGGGCGCTGGCTGGTCCTTACCGCGCTGGGTCACCTGTTTCAGCTGCCGACAACAGGCGGCGCGGCGAAGCAGCTGACTTTCGGTCCGTACTACGATTCAGCGCCGGCCATCTCGCCGGACGGAACGAGCGTGGCGTTCATTTCCGACCGGGAGACCCTAAGCCAGGGCAACGTCTTCGTCCTCGATATCGCGAGCGGCCGAATCCGCCGGCTAACCAACGAATTCTGGGCCGACCGGCCGGCATGGTCGCCCGACGGCAAGAGCATTGCCTTTCTCAGCTATGAGCTGCTCGGACCCGCGGGCGATTACTGGTTTGTCGTCCCTAAAGGGCTCAGGAGCCAGGTTCGACGGGTCGGCGTCGCGGACGGCAAGGTCGCGGTGTTGTCGGAACCCGGCTTTGCGCGGGCCGTCGCGTTTCTCACCGACGGTCGCCCGGTCTGGTCGGAGGTCGAGCTCGAGAGCGAAAAGGAACCCGCGATGAGCCGGCTCGCAGTAGCGACCCAGGCGGGCCAGCCGACGACCGCGCTCATGGTTGAAGGCGTGGCGGACCGGATCGGCGTCGATCCCGGCGGCCTCTACCTTCGACTCTACGAGGCCGCGTCTCCACTGAAGAACCTTTTTCCGCAGCGTGAACGACTGGCTTATCTGCCGCTGGGTCGGGGCAGCACTGACCAGATAGTGAGGGTCCTGTTGAGCGGGCCGGAACGTTCGGCGCAGGGAGTCGAGGACCGCGGCGAGGGCGTGCGCGTTTACCCAGCGCAACTTTCGAATCCGATGCCGCGACCGGCGTTTGGCGTCGCCAACGGCTCCATCTACCTCGGCGACCGGGGCAAGCTGTGGCGTGTAGACGCAGCCACCGGCAAGCGCGACGAGATCGCCTTCTCGGCGGAGATCACCTTCGACTTCTTGCCGGGATCGCCGCCGCCCGCTTACACAAATCGAAACCCCGCCTCGCCCACGAGCATCCTCACTCCTCGCCTCGCTCCGGACGGCGCAAGCGTGATCTTCACCGCCGCCGGCTCCCTGTGGCGGCAGCCGCTTGCCGGAGGCGAGTCCCGGCGGCTGCTCGACACCGGCGGCTTCGAGTGGGGTCCGGCGGCCCTCTCGCCTGACGGCAAGAAGCTCGCCTATCAATTGAGCGAAGGGGCTGACCAGCAGCTTCGAGTCGTGGACCTCGCGACCGGCCGAAACCAGGTGCTGATCTCTCAACCTCGCACCGGGCGCTACCAGCCCGCCTGGAGCCCGGACGGCACCCAGCTCGTTTACGCATACTACGAGCCCCGGGCGCACGGGCCGAAGGTGCCGTGCGTTTACCTCGCGGATCTCGCCAGCGGCAAACACCGCAAGCTGGCGGACGGAAATCCCCGTTGGACGCCTTCCCCACACTTCTCGGGCGACGGGAAGTGGGTCTACTTCACTGCCGATGGACAAGTGCATCGCTCCCCGATCGGGACACCCGGCGCCGGCCAACCGATCACCGAGTTCACGGAGTTCGCGGCGGACGCGCAGGTTTCGCCGGACGGCAAGCGGCTCGCCTTCCGCCGCAACGACGAGATCTGGATGGCGCCGCTCGGGGCGCATCGCGTCAAGCAGGACGAGACGTTCCGGCTTTCCCCGAGGGGCGGACACAATTTCGCCTTCACGCCTGACGGTACCTCGCTCGTCTACTCGAGCGGGGCCGACGTGTGGCTCCACCCCCTTAAGGATGGCGGACAGAAACAAGTCCCTATCCAGCTCAAATTCTCGACAGAACCTCCACCACCGGTACTGCTCCGCAACGTGCGTGTCCTGGATTTCAAGGTTGGTGGCTTCACTGAGGGCACGTCGCTTCTGGTCGAGGACGGCCGGATCCAGTGGATCGGAAGCGAGGCGGGTCACACGCTACCGGGAAACCTGAACGTGGTGGACGGCGGCGGGCGGTTCGCCATTCCCGGCCTGTTCGACGTGCACACGCACACCGCGACCCCCATCCATCCCCAATCGGCTCGCGACGTCAGCCATATGGAGCTCTGGATCGCGTACGGGGTCACCTCGGTGGGAGACATGGGCAGCGACCTGAGCACGCTCAACGTCTGGGCGGATCGACGCACGGCCTTCGGGGCGCCCGTGCCGCGAATCTTTTCGTACGGCAGCATGATCGAGGCGATGCCCTTCATCTTTGGCGGCTCCGCCTTCATCGCCTCCGACGAGCAGGCGCGAGAGGTCGTGCGCGTGGAGAAAGGAGAAGGCGCTGTCGGCTTGAAGTCCTATTTCACCTTGCCGTGGTCGTTGCATCACGCGATAGCTCGCGCAGCGGTCCAGGAGAAGCTGCCCGTCCGAGCCCACGCGTTCACCCGGGAGGAAGCGATCCGGGGAGTCCTCCTCGGCCACGAGGGGGTGGAACACATGCTTTCCGTCAACATGTACTACGACGATATCCTGAAGCTTTTCGCCGCGGCGGGGACGCGTTGGACGCCGACCTTGCCGGTCATGTTCGCGTTTATCCCCGAAGCCGCGCCGGTCCGGACCGCCATGATCGATACGGTAAAGCGCGCCTATAGAAATGGCGTGCAACTCCTTCCCGGTACGGACTCACTGAATCTCCGGGATGAGTACGGCCAGGCGGTCCATGCCGAGCTCCAGAATTTCGCGCAGGCGGGAATCCCGCCGCTCGAAGTGCTGCGCATCGCGACCCAGCACAGCGCCGCGATGGTGGGGGCGGACAAGCTCCTGGGCAGCCTGGAGCCAGGCAAGCTGGCGGATATCGTGCTGCTCGAGGGCAACCCCCTGGACAACATTGCGAACACGCTGACGGTTTGGAGGGTGCTCCTCAGCGGCAGGGTGTTCGAAGAACCTCAGCCGCTAACCGCAAACGGCGGCGAAGATGTGAGAATCCCGGATGATCCGCATTCGGGTCATTGATGCGACCTCGCCGACCGCGTGGTTCTCGACGCGAATCCTCTGGATGACATCGCGAACGCACTGACCACATGGCGCGCAATTCATGCAGCTCGACTGGCAGACATTAGGGCCCGTGGCTGTGGTGCACGAGGAGGCTCAATGCAGAGTCGTCATACCATGCGTCTCCAAAGCCTCGATGACGCCGTCGAAGATCAGCGCAACGCCCATTGCCGAGACGAAAAATCCAACTATTCGGGTGATCGCATCGATGCCCATTGCGCCGAGCCTGTCGGAGAGCTTGCTGGCATATGCCAAACACAGGTAGGTGACGACCATTGTCGCGAAAATGGCTAGGACAATCGCCACGAATGAGGCCAATTCTGTTGACGATCGCTTGATTGTCGAAGTCATGCCAAGGATGGTAGCGATTGCGCCAGGTCCGCACATGAGCGGCATCGCAAGTGGCACGAAAGCGATGTTAGAGCCCTGATCCACGCCGCCAGCCGGGATCACACCACCGGAAGGTGACGGTGAAAATAGCTCAAACCCGATCTTCATCAGGATAATTCCGCCGACGATGCGGACCATGCTCAGCGGTACGCCGAACAATCGTAGGATCAGCGTTCCGAAGATCAGAAAGAAGAAAGACAGCAACAGGGCGTAGAGGCAGGCTTTCCAAGCCACCTGGCGATGAGTGGCTGAGTCCCGGCCTTCCAGCATCTTCAGATAGACAGGCATGACCTCGAGCGGATTTATGATCGCGAGCAATGTCGCGAACGTGCCGACGAACAACGAGAGTTCATGACCCATCGACCTTATTCCTCATGTCCGCACATGGACAATCGGCCGTCTGGCGGCAAGGCGAACTAGTCGTCGCTTCTATTTCGTGAACATCGGCCTCGTGGGCGTGGGCGGCGTTGCCGCCGCGGGCGAAAGATTGAACGTCAGCCAGAGGTTCCAGCCTGCTGGCCGATTTTCATTGGCGAATTCGCCGTAGGCCTTCAGGTTCAGATATCCCTGCATGTCTCCGACCGGGAAAATGTAGCCGACCTGCGGTCCGACGCCGAGCACCCGCGAC
>NZ_LLYB01000043.1:86382-123805 GCF_001440475.1 Bradyrhizobium lablabi
ATCGCCGGAACCGGTGTCGCAGCCGAGCTGTTGATAGGCGTAACCCACGAGGCCGACCTGCCACTGCTTGGTCAGGAATTGCGACGCGCCCCAGTCGAAGTGCATGTCGACGCCGCTTTGATATNAGTGGCGGGGTTGACGAAGTTGTATGTAAATCCCAGCACCCCTGAAAACTCATGCCCGGTCTGTTGATCGAAATAGGTATAGCCACCTCCAGCGTCGATCGCCCAGTGCCCAAGCCCCAAATTCGCAAGACGGTCCGACTGATAGGCCCCGACCGGGATGTCCCCCGTGATGTAGGTCATGTAGTTGTGCACACCGGCGTTCCACTTCAACGTGAACTGTGGGTACAGATCGCCGAATGCCGTGAGCGAGCTGTTGATGCTGTCGAAGCGCGAGAAGGGGGTAGCACCTCCCGGCGTCGTCAATGTCCCTGTGACCGTTCCCGCCAGCGACGTCGAGTTGGATCCGTAGATTCCCATCAAGCTGGCAGAAGCCTGGCCGCCCAGCACCGGGGTCGCGAAGGTGTAGGCCCCGATCAACCAGCCGGTATCCGCATTGGAATTTAGGTTGGCGTTCACGTTGGCCGTCAGATTCGTGGGAATCCGACCGAGCGTGAACTCGCGCGCGCGCGCCACGTCGGCACCGGCGGAAACCGAGGTATGATAATAAATCGAGGTTACCGACCACCCTGGCGCCTGTTGGGGCACGGCCGCGAGGCTGCCGAACGTTCCGGGCACCCAGAAGCTGACGCCACCTTCATCGGCACGAGCGATTTGAACAGACGCGAGCAGTGCAGCAAGCGCCGCGACGCCAAGGAATCGCAAAAATACGCCGGGCCTCAGCCCTGATCGCAGGCACTGCATTGGCCGATCCCCAGGGTTTCCGCTGCTGGGCCAGTCGGCGGCCTAGGAAAATTAAAAACATGCTAGGCGCCCCCTGGTCTGTCCATGCCAAATCGGCTCGCCGATCCGTGACCCGGTCGTTTTGATGGAGGCTGTGTCTCAGACGCCACGCGTAATACTGCGATCGTGCACACTGCTGCCATTACCTCGGCAGCGACTGGCAGCGAAGCCGACAAACGTGGCCCACTTCCGCTGTTGGGCACTTTTCGGACATGCCGCGATTTCCGAGTTGAGTCTGCTTTCGGGGGGTAAAGCGGAAGTTGGATCTCGAGCCCGCCAAGGGTAGCTTTTGGCGCAAAAGCGGCCGTTCGTGCACAAACAGCATCCCGTGCCTAAGGAATAAGTAGAGAATCTATCGGTTTGATGCAGGCTTCGGGGAAGGGCGCTTAGCCGATCACAATGGGAAGCCGCGACATCAATGCTTCGGTGGCGTGCGCGAGCACTGGGGCGTGCGTCGCCCGCTTTCGTCCCCTCCGAGCCAAACCCTGCCGTAGCGTCGGCCCACTGCCGCAGATTCTGCGCCATAGCTGGATCATTTTTGGTGAGTTTGTGGTGGGTTTTGCTTTAACCCTACAGGGGCGTTTGACTAGGTAATTCATTTTATGGCGCACCCGAAACGATTCGAAGGTGTGACCTTTGCCTTCGGAGGGCAACGCTAAGCGACCGCCTGAAATAGTAATTTGAGGTGGTTGCATGTCCCCGCAACCAACCGAAAATCTCTGGTCGAAAAGCTGTTCTACATGGAGCGCCAACCCCGGGATAACCCCGGCTACGTCAGCAACAAACGAAATTAACCAGTATCGTATGAAGCCAAAACTCTCGACTTTTCAGCGCTATGCGGCCCGATAACTGGGTTCGGGACGCAGGGGTCGCAGGTTCGAATCCTGCCACTCCGACCATCTTTCAAGTACTTATAGTAACTGCGGTTTTCGGGCGCAACGAAATAGGGCGCGGTCACGGCATAGCTGCCTAGCGCTTTCCCCCAAACGTTCCGCGTGGCTGCGGGAAGTCTATGCCAGACAATTTGCACGGATCGGCCGCCTTGGCCCGACTGCGGCTTACTGCGCGCACGGCGGCTGTAGAAGCGCGAATGGGAGTATCAGTCGCCGCATCGGCATGGCCTCCGCAGCGTCCGTGTCATTGATCAGGTGAAGGCATGCTCCCGATCATCTGGTGACCGCGAACGATGTGCGCGGTCTCATGGGAGTCTTGCAGACCGACACAGCGTCCAAAGGATGCGCTGATACACCGACGCTCTTGACGCTGCCTTCAACCAGTGCACGACGCCGGAGATTAGCGGCACCGTCAGCCGCGTCTCGGCAGATGTGACTGCCGAACAAAGAACCGGCATGACTTATTACACGGCTTACACGGCTTACACGGCGCAGATTGCGATAGAGCCGAAATCGCTGGTGTCGGGAATGCCGGTCGAGGCCTTCATCAAGACCACCGATCGTACCGTGGGCTCTTATCTGACCAAGCCGCTGTTTGATCAGGTGGCGCGAGCATTTCGCGAGCGCTGATGGGAACTTTGCTCGGAAATCGAGCAGGGGAATGCAAGCTTTGAACGGTTCCAATAGCAGGCAACGACCATGCTTGGCGGTAACCCTATCCCGTGACAGCGCCGGCTTGCCCGTAATTTTACTGTCATGAACCTTTTCGGGATTTCGGCATTTGGGTATGCTGCCGCAGGGCCCCAGACGAGGGTGTGTAATGACGGGACTTGCTCAATTGGCAGTAACACCACGTGACCGCTTTCTTGAGGCGGCACAAAAAGAGCTCGACGCCTTCGAGCGCCGAGAGCACGAATTTTCCAGGAACGAACGTAAAGANACGGGCGGCAGAACTGCGGATTCCCGCCGAAAAGCTTGAACCCCACTAGGTCNGGAGCTTTGGCAGTCGTTGGCCGTCCCCTGAGACGCATCGAGGATGATCTTTAGGCCGCCTTCCGGGGCGGCCTTTGCATTTGCAAGGCCGCGCACATCGCTGACCATCCGCTCGCATCCCTGGTGGCTCAGAGCTGCCGCCTTGCCCAATCGATCGTTTCAAAGTTGCCTGAAAGGGCCGCTTTCATCTGGGAACGGTAGCCAAGCTATTGATGTTGCTCCCGCCGCGTTTTTCGTCTTTCTTCCAAATGCGCCTTGAAATCGTTGAACAATCGAGCGGATTTTGATTCTGCCATTCTGAGGTGCGCCCAAGAGGACATTGTTCGCGAAAATCAAGATCTTGCGGCGCGCTCGGGTCGATCATTTGGAGCGCCAGCCATTGGAAGAAACGTCGCTTGATCGGCGAACCCGGATTCAGGTCTCGGCCGCGCGCACCTGCAGGCTTCGTTATCGAGGAAAATCAGGCCGATTGTTTTGACAGAGCAAATCGAGGGTGGGATTGCGGGCGAGGACGGACAGGAGGCGGGCTTGGTTGCGGCAGGCCATACCTAGCCGCGCGTTCGGAGATGAGCTTCCGATAAGCGACCGCCTGCATCTCGAAACACTTTCGGAGTTCCGGATTGGTTTCTTCGGCAGCCAATCGCTCGAAGGTGAGCGCGTGCTCCAGGTACTCGGTCAACAACTTCATCGGTCGTCTCCGATTCTGTCCACCCAACGTGCCAGGGGGCGTTCGAGTTCCTAGCGGTCTTCCGGGCTTCGTCGCGTAGAAGTAACCGCGTTCAAATGAGGGAATGGAGTGCGATGCTCAAATTGAGTACGCGAAGGTATGCCGGGAAAAGATGGCATATGAGCGGAATTGGCCGTGCTCAAAAATTCGCGCGCCGTCTAAAGAGGCGCGGTGACCGATGAAATGTTCACCGCTGTTGTTGTCTCGTGTGGCCTGCTCGTGGTGATGATACTTGCCGCCGTCATATTCAATTTGTGACGGCTGCCAGTGTATCTGCACGCATCGGTTCTCGCTCGCGCCCGAGGCGCGTGGCCGGACCTGGTTTATCGCGGTCCCCTGCGGTTAACTTTTGTTATGGCGAGAGACGGCTGTCCGGTGCTGTGATTTCGGCGTGGCCCTTTGTGGGTGAAGGGCTGGCCTCCAGGAGTCTCAGCTTCGACGTCGCGAAGCTGAGGCTCTTGGTGCAGGGCAAGCAGGTCTGGCGAACCGGGCAGCCGCGTACTTCCTCAATAAGCCCTGCAGCATTGGTGGTGACAGGAAGGATCACGTCCCCTGATTGTTCGAGATTCCTGAGATCTGCGCGAAGGCGCGCCAGCTCCTTCAAGGGATTGCTCAAGGGAACGGGCCGCACCTGACAACGTTCGTTGTTCATGAGCCGGACGTTGCAATACTCAATCGCCGAGTCCTTCCAGATCGCCTGGGACTACCTCGACGCAACAGGTGAGCTCGGCAATCCTGACACGGCCGCGGGCCATCTGCTCGACACCATTGAGACGATGGTCCGTCAGGGCGAAAGGCGGCCGCTTCTTCTCTCCAACAAAGCGATCGCCTCCTATCAGCGGTTCAGAGCGGAGCAGGGCTGTCCATATCGCGTTCTGGAGGAACAGGAAGTTTTGGACAGCGTTGATCTGGCCGGAGGAAGCATCATGGATAATCTGACCAAACGTGACCAGCCGGACCGCTCCAAGATCAACATGCAGGAAGATTATGAGGTCAAATACTGGACCAAGGCGCTCGGCGTTTCGAAGGAAGAATTGCGAAGGGCCGTCGACAAGGTCGGCAGCTCAGCCGCTGCGGTGCGGAAAGAACTTGGACTCTTGGGTGCACCTCACTCGTGACAGATCCCGACTGCCCGATGTGCTTTCCGCTTGGGCAGGGCTGGTGAGAACCATCCAAAGCGAACATCGGACAAGGAGAGGGGATGTCAGCGCGGCGCCGGCATGCCGTGCGAGTGCAATATGTCAATGGCTCGAACAACACGGACGTGCAAAGCGATTGAAAGCGATAACGGCCAGCTGAACCAGGAAGGTTCGAATGCCGAAAGAAAACGATCTGGAAGGCCGACAAGACATCGGCGGCAAGCACGGCGGACAGGCAGGAATGCCCAGGCCAGCGTCGCAGACCGCAGCTCAACAGGGCATCGCCCGTGACGAGAAGGGTAACGGACAACCTCCAGATAAGTCGCGAACCCGGCAGCGGTAGTTGCCCGGGGGTCGTCTCAAAAGAAGCGCCGCCGGGCTCGAAATGGATTGTCCCGGCGGCGCCTTGTCTCAGACTGGGCCCTGAAATCCCAGTCACTGACAAGGATGCAATGGCTATGCCACAGGGGCATGACACCAAGGGAAAAAGTGGAAACACATAGTGGAGCCGCTTAAGGAGAGCGGCCGCCCGGTGGATGGCCGACCGAACGGCTACTTGATGTGCAGACCTTCGGCTTTCATAGTTCCGCAAAATAACGTTCGCGAACCTTCCGCGGGTTCCGCACTTGGACGGTAGTGGCTGGAGCTTTTCTCATGCGTTTCCTCGCCGCGCTCGTTATCGCGCTCCTGACCGTGCCGTCCGCATCAGCGCAGGTCGCGCCGACCGAGGCGGAGTTGCGCGCGTATGCGGGCTTGCATGCGGCCGCCGCGCGGGGCGATATCGCCGATATCGAAAGGCGTATCACGGCTTTCGAAAACAAGGAGGCGCTCGATGCGCGCCATCGCACGCCGCTGCATGTCGCGGTCTATCAGAAACAGCACGATGCGGCGCGTGCCCTGATCCGGCTAGGTGCCAATCCGAACAGGCTGGAGATCGACCGCTACGACATCATCACCATCGCAGCCGTTGCCAACGACGTGCCGATGCTCAGGATCGCGCTCGAGGGCGGCGGCGACCCGAAGGCCGTTACCAGCCGTTATGACGGCACGGCGCTGATTGCGGCCGCGCATCTCGGTCACGCCGAGATCGTTCGGACATTGATTGCCGCCAAAGCGCCGCTCGATCACGTCAACAATCTGCAATGGACCGCGCTGATCGAATCGATCGTGCTTGGTGATGGCGGCAGGAACCACACCGAGACCTTGCGCGCCCTGGTCGAGGCCGGCGCCAACGTCAACATTCCCGACGGAAGCGGAGCGACGCCGCTCACGCTGGCGCGAAGCCGCGGCTATCGCGACATGGTTGCGATCCTGGAACAGGCCGGTGCGAAGTAGCCCACTGCGGCGCGGATCTAGAACGCTCGGCGCCGCGGCGGCGGGCCGACTTGCGGGTGCCGACGGGTGAGGAGTTCGGAAATTGCGATCGTCGCGAGGCCGGCGATGATGGTCATGGCCGCCATCACCAGAATAGTTTTGAGCATGGTTCCCTCCTCAACGGCTTTGATGTCAGGACGCCAGACGAATCACCTTCTGGCAAGACGAGGGAACTACGGGGCCGAGTTGTCCAGTGCGTTCGGTGGAGATGTTTGTTCCGGCTTCATGACGACTGAACGGAACTTCGGGAAGCCCGGCCGAAGAGTCTGGTGGCGAACAGACGGATGCTGCAGCGCTGGCTTTAATGGCCCTCATAAACAAGGAGCACCGGCATGCAGACACGGCGCGTCAAACGGGAGAAGACTTTCGAGGAGCGGCTGGCGGAAGAAGTTCAGTGCTTTAGGGAGGCGGCAAACCAGGCACGGCCCGGCATGCCTCGCGAGCTGCTGTTGCGGCGGGTTCGGCAGATGGAGGCCGCATTGGAACTCGTCGAGCAAAGGGGGGTAGCGAGACTCGTCCCCTCGCCGGCAGGTGCTACGTTTGAAGCGCCGGTCTATCCGCCAAAGCCGTAATAATCCCGCACGACCGTTTCGCGCAGTGCGCCGGTCTCGAAGACTTCGATCACGACGCCATCCGGCGCGCCGAGCATGAAATAGCCGCCTCCGCCGCCCGTTGGCCGGATCGGATTCGGAATGTGCAGGCCTGCGGACTTCATCCGGTCATACACCTCGTGAACGCCGACGACTTGCATGCCCAGATGATGGACCGCATTCTTGCCGTCGCCGCTCGGCGGCTGGTCGTAGAGGTGCATGGCGCCGATGCCGATCTTGATGAAGACGTTGCGCGCGCCGACGACGCCACCGTCCCAGATCACCTCGGCATCGAACCATTGCCTGTAGAATTCGATCGTCGCGTCGATGTCGGAGGCGAAGAGGTGGACGTGCTGCAGGTGGTAGCGCTGCCTGGTGCCGTAGGGATATTGCCACTCGCTCTGCGTCGTCATGCCTGCTCCTCGGATCTCCAAGCGCGGTTTTTCGACAATGCGCGCTTTGGATCGTGGGAGCGTCTGTGTCAGAGCCGTGACAGGCTGGCAAACGAGCTTTTTCGAACGCGGCTTGAGTAAAACTCAACGCCTGTATTCCGTGCCTGTCTTCAGGGCCGCCGTCTTCGCCGCGGGCATCGGTGGAACGAGCGTGGACAATCGGATCTTTCGAACGGGGACAACGCTCATTCAACTTTTGGCTGCATCTCAAGGTATGCAATCTTAAGTTTTGTTTAATAGAGTACGGTGTTTATGGTGGCGACCTGCGATCGCGTGTTCCGCGGACAGCATTCGATAGGNTGGTCAATACGTCCGCGTCGTCGAACGCTGTGTGTTGGTCTCAAGCAGTTCGNGGGTGTGCTTGGAAGGCGAGGTTACGGTGGCGCAAGTCTCGGTCGGCGCGAAAGCGAGCGCAGGGGAACCCCGAACAACGGATCAGGTGCTTGGCTATGTAGTCACCTGGATCTTGCCGTTCCTCGCCTGCCTCCTGATTATCTGGCTCGCGTTAAGCCTCACGGACTTCTATTACCCGCATGCTTGGGCCAGCGCACATTTCGGGACGGTCGCCGAGGCGTTTGCCAGTCACGGAATCATCGGCTTGCATGGCATGCCGATTGAGAACTTCGATCCCTTGACGACCCAGCCGGACAATTATCTGCATTGGCCGCCGTTTTACTTCTACGTCCTCAGTCTGGTTCCGCAGGCCTTCCCGGATTCCATTCGCGCCATGCACCTGTTCATGGCCGTGGTTGCCATCACCAACGCCTGGGTGATGTGGGTCATCGCCTCGATGTTCTTCAAGCCAAGAGCAGCCATCGTGTGCGGCTGCGCTTTTCTGCTGATGCCCGCCACATTGCGCTACGGCCTGGTTCTGCTGCCGGTCAACATGGCCATGCTCGGAATTTCGGTGGCCCTGCTGTTCATGCTGCGGTACCTGCAGGGCGCCGATGCCGGCCGCAACAGGCCCCTGGACCTCGGGCTCAGCGCGTTCGTCTTTTTTCTTGCCTGCTTTACTTCCTGGGAAGCGTTTCTGGCGCTGCCCGGATTGCTGCTAGCGTACGGTTTCGATCGCCGATCGGAGATTTTCAAGGTCGGTTTTTGCTGGGCGATGGCAGCCGCCGCGGCAGGCGCGGGCACGTTAGCCATCTTTGCCCTGTCCGATCCGACGGCCTTTGCGGACCTGTGCTCCATCTTCACGTTCCGTCTGGGGCTGACGCAGTATTTGCCGTTGTCGACGCGGGTTCACCCCGTGGAAGGCCAACTGGAAACCATCGAAAGCCTCAACGCGTTTTCCTCGCTGCCGCATTTCTTCGATGCCTACATCGTTCGCACGCAGGTGTTCTGCGGATCGCTCGGCATCGTCGGCATCTTTGCGCTATTCCTGACCGCGGTTCGCCGCCGCCAGAGCACTCCCAACGATTCATTTGTCGCACTCGTGCTGCCCCTTTGCGCGCCCTGGCTGGGGTGGGCGGTCATCATGCAGGGGCATTACGTCATACATGATTATCAGCTGGTCCTCGCCACTCCCATGCTCGCCATCGGCGTGACCTGCATCTATTCGCTGCTCGACGAGAGCGTCTCTGCCATGCCGGCCTCGTGGTCGCGGCAAAATCTCAAGTTGCTGGCCAATCTCGCCTTGCCCTGCGCGTTGTTTGTTCTCGGCGTTTCCGCAGCCGCCATCACCGTTCGTGGTGACGCCGAGGCGTGGCAACTGGCCAATTTCGGACGCCGTATCAAGGCCGAGGTGCCGGCAGGCGCCATGGTCGTCACCAGCGAGATGAGCATGGTGCAGACCTTCTACGCGAAGCGGCACGTCATACGCGGCGTACCGGACGAAGCCTATCTGGAGAGCAAGCTCCTGACGATGCGGGGCATATGCCCCGATTGCGCACTCTATCTTGCCGTGCGGCGCCAGAATGCGGAAAAGTTTCGTGGCATGCTTGATCGCCTGCAGCCGGTCTTCGAGGATAACAGTTTCATCATCAGGAAAATCAGTCCCGGTGCTGCTGCCTCGGAGGTCGGACGGCGTCCAGAGCCGAAGGGGCAGGTGGCGTTGCTTCATGAATAACGACACCGGCATTGCCACAGTGAAGCTGCAGGGGACGGCGCGGGCCTATCTAGCCCTGGCCCGGCTGGACCACAGCACCAAGCACATCTTCATCGTTCCCGGCATCATGCTCGCCTATTTGCTGCGGGGCGTTCATACGGATTTCCTGGGAAGGTCGATCGCGCTCGGCCTGATCACGGCGGTCTGCGTTGCGTCCGCCAACTACGTCATCAACGAATGGCTCGATCGTGACTTCGACAAGTTTCACCCAACCAAGGTTGGGCGATCTGCGGTGCAGAACCAGTTGGAGCAAAATATCGTTCTGATTGAATGGGCCGCGCTTCTTGCGATCGGGCTGGCTTGCGCGTTCGCCAACAGCAAGTCGATGTTCGCCATTGCGAGCATCTTCGCGCTGCAGGGTATCGTCTACAACGTTCCGCCACTGCGAACAAAGGACAGGGCCTATCTCGACGTCCTTTCGGAATCCATCAACAATCCGCTGCGGCTGATGATCGGATGGGCGATGGTGGATCCAACCACCTTGCCGCCATCCTCGATCCTCCTGATGTATTGGGCCGGCGGCGCATTCCTGATGGCGGCGAAGCGGCTTTCGGAATTCCGCGAAATCACGGCGTCGCACGGCAGGGAATTGCTGGAGCGATACCGGGCCAGCTTTGTCGGCTACTCGGAGCAGTCGCTTGCCGTTTCGTGCCTCGCTTACGCGCTCTGTTCCGTGTTCTTTCTTGCCATCTTTCTCATCAAGTACCGTATCGAATACATCGTTACGGTGCCGGTCGTGATCGCGCTGTTCGCAAAGTACCTTGCGCTTTCGATGGAGCCGGGTTCATCGGCGCAGAAGCCGGAGAAGCTGTTCAGGGAAAGCGGCCTGATCATTCTGGTCGCCCTGTTGACCGAACTGTTCGTGGTCATGACATTCACCAACATCCCCGAACTGGAAATCTTCACCACCCAACAGTTCATCCGGGTTCAGTGATGTCGCTGGATTGGGATGCCGTCCGCTTCGTGGTGTTCGACGTGGATGGCACGCTCTATCGGCAGCGCCGATTGCGGTTCAGGATGGCGCGGGACATCCTGCTTCATGCGCTCCTGAAGCGGGACCTGAACGTCATAGCCGTGCTCGCCAGATATCGCCGTATCCGGGAACGGATGGGCGACGAAGCGGCCATCGATTTCGAACCTGCCTTGATCGCGCAGACGGCCGCCGCGACGGCCAATTCCCCTGATGCGGTGCGCGCCATCGTCTCCGAGTGGATCGAGCGGCGGCCGCTTGGATATCTCGCCGCCTGCCTTTATCCGGGTGTCACGCAATTGTTCGCAGGTCTGCGGCAAAGCGGCAGGCCGATCGGCATCCTCTCGGACTATCCGGCGCAAGCGAAGCTGGAAGCGCTCGGCCTTACTGCAGATCACGTCGTATTCGCCGGGGACGAAGGCATCGAATCACTGAAGCCTCATCCCCGGGGCCTTGAGTTTCTGATCGCCGCCGTTGGCGTGAAGCCGCATCAAACGCTGGTGATCGGAGATCGCGTGGATCGCGATGGGCTCGTCGCCCGGCGGGTCGGCGCGCAGGCTTTGATCAGGTCTTCGAGTTCGATCGATGGATGGCAGACGTTTGCCAGGTTCGACGATGCGTTGTTCTTACCTGTTCTTGCGCGGTCGTAAAACCTAGCGCGCATATTCTGCGCCCGCCTTCATGACCGCCTTCTTCGCCGCGCCCTTCTTCGGCGCGGGCTCGCCGCGCGCGTCGTTCAGCCAGGCGACGAAAGCGGTCACGGCGGGATCGTCGGCCATGCGCTGCTCGTATTCGAGCACGAACTGCCGGCGCGTCGGGCGGATGGTCGGATGGGCCCTGACCAGGTTGCCGCCGGCGAGATCGGGCGCGAGCAGGCCGTCGATGGCGATGGCGACGCCCATGCCGGCGGCTGCGGCCTCGATGGTCAGGCCGAGGCTTTCAAAGCTGCTGCCGCCCTGCACGGGTACGTCGGTAAATTGCGCGTAATCGAGCCAGCGCCGCCAATCGTCCGGACGCGGCCGCGCATGCAGGAGGGGAACGGCGGCGAAACCCACCGCGCCCTTCGTCAAAAACTCCGGCGCGCAGACCGGCACGGTCGCGATCGGCATCAACGAATGGGTGACGAGCCCGGCGCGCGGCTGCCCGTCGGAGACGGCGATCACCGCGTCGTAACGGCTGGCGAGAAGGTCGAGCGGATTGGAGCTGGTGTGCAGGTCGACTTCGAGTTCGGGATAGGCCGCATTCAGTGTCGGCCAGATCGGCAGCAAAAAGCGCGAGACGAAGAAGCCGTAGACCCCGACCGAGAGCCGGCGGAAGCGCCGCAAGCGCAGCCCGTCGGCGGCGTCGGCGATCCGGTCCAGCGCCTCGCGGGCGGAATCGGCGAAGGTTTTCCCTGCCGAGGTCAGGGCCAGCCCGCGCGAGCCGCGCAGGAATAGCGCCGTCCCCATGCGCGCTTCCAGCGCGCGGACGTGCCGGCTCACGGCGCCAACCGTCACATTCAGCTCTTCCGCCGCCCGGGTGATCGACAGATGCCGCGCGGCGGCCTCGAACGCCCGCACCGCATGCAAGGGAGGAAGTCGTCGTGATGCCATCGGGCGAGTTTAGTGGAAAAGGACCGGCCGGCAAACGGGTGTTGACTCTGGCTCAAGGCGCCGACCCAACAAGTCGTTTGCACGGGCATGCCGCAGGCCATACCCCGGCATTCGCCCCGGGCGCTGCTTCAGCCCGGGCAGGCGAAGCCGAGGGAGGTGCCCATGACCATTCATGTCGATCTGACCAGCCGCGAGGCGGTGGCCCAGCGTTCCGGCGCGTTGGCGCCGACCTGCCGCGGGCTGAACTTCTACTCGCTCGACCAGAGCCTGCGGGACCTGTTGCCGCATTACATGGATGCGCCGCTGCTGGCGCATCTTGCGCCGCGTCTTGCGGAACTCGGCGAACTCGCCGGCGGCCGGCTGCACGATCTGTCCGACCAGGCCGAGCGCCATCAGCCGGTGCTGCATCCGCGCGACGGCTACGGCCGCGACGAGGAGTGGATCGAATATCACCCGGCCTATCGCGAGATGGAAAGCATCGCGTTCGGAAAGTTCGGCATGCACGCGATGTGCAACCGCGCCGGCGTGATGGGCTGGCCAGCGCCGATGCCGCCGCTCGCGAAATACGTCTTTCATTATCTGTTTGCGCAGGCCGAGTTCGGCCTGCTGTGCCCGGTCAACCTCACCGACAGCTCTTCCGAACTGGTGCGCCGTTTCGGCAACGATGAGCTGCGCCAGCGCTATCTCGACCGGATGTGGAGCCAGGATCCCGCCACGCTGTTCAAGTGCGCGCAGTTCATGACGGAGAAGACCGGCGGTTCCGATGTCGGCGCCGGCGAACTGCTTGCTGTCAGGGACGGCAAGGACTGGAAGCTGTGGGGCGAAAAGTGGTTCTGCTCCAACGTCGACGCTGAACTCGCGGTGCTGCTGGCGCGGCCCGAGGGGGCGGTGGCCGGCGGGCGCGGCCTCGGCCTGTTCCTGATGCCAAAGGTGCTGCCCGATGGGCGGCGGAATTCCTACCGGATCATGCGTCTGAAGGACAAGCTCGGCAGCCGCACCATGGCGAGCGGCGAGATCGTGTTCGAGGGCGCGGTCGCCTACCAGCTCGGCGAGCTCGATCAGGGCCTCAAGCATATGCTGGTGATGGTGAATTCGAGCCGCGTGTCGCACCTGGCGCGCGCCGCCGGCATGATGCGGCGCTGCCTGAACGAGGCGATGATTGCCGCGCGGCATCGCAACGCGTTCGGGCGTGCCGTAATCGATCATCCGCTAATGCGACGGCAATTGCTCAAGCTGATGGTGCCGACCGAGCAGGCGCTGTCGGCGCTGCTCTACTCGGCGACGTCATCCGACAAAGTGCTGCGGCTGCTGACGCCGATCGCAAAGTATCGCGCGTGCCGGGACAATGTCACCGTCGCCACGGGGGCGATGGAGGCGCGCGGCGGCAACGGCTACATCGAGGACTGGCCGAACGCGCGACTGATCCGCGATGCGCATCTCGGCCTGCTCTGGGAAGGCACCAGCAACATCAACGCGCTGGATGCGGTGCAGCGCGCGGTCGGCAAGGCGCGCGGCCACGAAGCGCTGCGCGACGATCTCGGCCGCCAGTTGGAAGATACGGCCGGGATGCCGGGTCAATTCCGCACGCGCCTTTCCGGCGCGCTGACGGATGCCATGCGCTTTGCGGAAGAGGTTGCGGCCGATCCGGAGAACGAGCGTTTTTGCCGGATCGCCGCCGGTAAACTCTACCATGCGACGACGGCCGCACTGCTGGCGTCCGAAGGCACGCGGCTCGGCCAGGCCGGCGGCGATGCGCGCCGCCTGCTGCTCTCCCGTTTCGTGCTCGAGCATCGTCTGGCTGAACATTCCTCCGCCAATCTGCAGGCGCAGCGTTGGGAGAACGAAGCGATCGATCTGCTGCTGGGCGATGCGCCTGTTTCGATGAGCCAGGCTGCCGCGCTGGTGCAGGGGTAGATCATGGACATTGCACTTCAACGCGAACTCGCAAGCCTGCTCGCCACGCTGCGCCGTGAAGGCCGCCAGCAGAGCGGCCTCGATCAACGCCTCGTGCCGCCCGACAATGCGACGGCCTATCGCATCGCCGGCATGGTCGCGGAAGAACTGGGCTGGGACGTCGTCGGCTGGAAGATCGCGGCGATGAAGGAAGGGCTGCAGCGGCAGCTTCGCACGGACCAGCCGATCTACGGCCGGGTGATGATGCCGGTCGTGCCGTCACTGGCCACCGTCGAGCACGCCAAGGTCTGCAGCCCGATTCCCGAAGTCGAATATCAAGCCATACTCGGCGCCGACCTGCCGCCGCGCGAAAAGCCGTACACGGTGGAGGAAGTCACCGAGGCGGTGGTGTCGCTACATCCGGGAATCGAACTCGCCGAATGCCGCTTCGTCCACGACGCCGCGTTTCCGCCGCTGCCGGCGATCCTCGCCGATGGTGCGGGAAGTGGCATCATCGCCTGCGGTGAGGCGATCCCCGACTGGAAGACGCGCGATATCGCCGGACAGGAAGTGGTGTTGAGCTGCAATGGCACGCTGCGGCGAAAGGGCACTGCGGGTGAATTGCTCGACCATCCGATGGTGCCGCTGACTTGGCTCGCCAACGAACTCTCGCGTACCGGCATCGGCATGAAGGCGGGGCAGATCGTCAGCACGGGAACGCTGACCGGCATGCTGCGGCCGAAGCCGGGCGACACCTTTGTCGCGGATTTCGGCCCGTTCGGGAGCGTAACCGCAACTTACGCCTGATCCGCAGCGGTTTCGATCTTAGCTGCTCTGCGCGGGAAGGTCGCCAAGGAGGTTTGACAGCCTGACCGCAAGCTTTCGCAGTCGGGCATTCTCCTCAAGCAGCAGCATCACGTTACCGGCGTCCTGCTGCCGCGCTTCATCGCGCCGAAGTCCGTCGGCTTCGTCGAGCAGCGGCGATAGCGCGGCGAGGAGCGCGTCGCCCCGAAGCGGGGCTTCGCGCACGCCAATCACGTGATTGTCCTGATGCAGCGGCACGACGTTGTCGCGATATCCGGCCCGAAATGTATCGATGCGGACCTGTCGGCCATGCGGTGGATGTTCGGTACTCATGACAATTTCCTGATCACAAGGTGGCACAGTGGCCGTTCCAACGACACAGCTTTCCATTGAGTCCGGGGCAAATTTGCGTCGGAAAGGCAACGGCGAAAAGGCTTGGCGGACGGCGCCTGCGACGTTCGAGTCACACGGCAGATCGGATTAGGCCAAATTTTTGACGTATCGCCGTCCTTTCTGACGTTGGCGGTGGGCTGGGGAGCGACCACCGTAGGGGCGTATCAATGACGGATTTCTTGACCAACGCGGATCACTGGCGCAAGCGTGCGGAACAGACAAGGGCGTTAGCCGCGAATGCGGTCAAGGACCAGGGACGTCTGCTCAAGGTAGCGGAAGAGTACGATCGCCTGGCGGCGCACGCCGAGCAGCGGCGAAGCGCGCCGGTTCCGGCCGGCTCCTACGTCCCGGCAAGCCGGCCCGAATAGACCTTCTTCAATCGAAAACTGCCGGGAGAGGTGGGGGTTTCCGCTTCTGCGGGCGCGCGGCTGCGCCGTTGCGGCTGCGAGGCGCGCCGCCATACCCAGATGTGTGACCCGTAAAACACAACCGCTAAGCAACGTTCAAAGCATTGTGATCGCGCGATTGCAGTCGAATCAACGAATCGCCTAGACCGTTAGCGGGGCTGGGAAGCGGAGAGTTAGTATGAGAGTCGCTTCCTTAGAAAGTGTACTGACGGCGGCTACGCTGGTATTGGCCATCGTCATCGTGCTGTGGGGAATCAAGATTTTCCACGGTGTGTGAGCAGGTGAGCTGGCGTCGAACAGAGACCTCCGGTCAAGAAGAGGGCTCACGACAACGGCACGGGCAGGGCGTCACTTCCGCGGCGGCGGAGGCCTTCTCATTACTGATTGCCGAGGCATAGTTCGCCGGAGGCTTGTCCCTTCCGACGCGTATCGGGTTTGGTTTACGGCTTGGCGTAAAATTCGCGCAGGCCGCGAAAGGCATTGGTTTCAATTTCCGCATGCATTTTGGCTATTATCTGATGATCGCAGCCCTGGTTCTCATCGGGCTGGAAGTCCTTTACCGGCTCTATCAATTGGCAACATTCCTTTAAATCACACGCGCAGGCTGCTGTTTTTGCTCCGCGCGGATTAACGATTTGCCGCAATCACGCCGCTTTAGCGCCGGGGTCGTTTCCGCACGATTCTAATTTTGGTCGCAAATTTGCCGGCCGACTCACCTCATTCTCCGCGCGCGACGTGGTGACTGGGGGCACGTTCCGCTTTTTAAAATTGGAGTATCAATCATGCGAGTAGACCATCCGCAGCTTAATAAGCGAGACCGCCGCGCTGAACCTTCATTTTGGGTTGAGGAACCGACCGACGACGCTCTGTCATTGCTGGAGAATGCCCTTCGCGGGGATGAGCCTGCCCGTCGTCGCGACGAGCAGACCGACGAAGCCAACGCGCTGATCGAGGAGAATGCCAGGCTTCGGGAGCTTCTGTCGCAGCTATCGGACCTGATCCGCAAAAACGGCGTTCAGCGCTAACGACCACATCTGATTTCGGCCCCGCCCCGGCAACAAGCGTTGAACCGCTGCCGGGGCGGGGCCGCGTTTATTTACAGGAATTGAATCTGCCGCTGCCGGTCTATCCCCTCATCCTGAGGAGCCCGCAGCGCGGGCGTCTCGAAGGATGAGGCCACAGATGGGGCCTCATGGTTCGAGACGCGCTTCGCGCTCCTCACCATGAGGGACGTATGGCCCAGTAAAACCCGCCGCCGTCAGGCCAGATGGCATGCGACGAAATGTCCGTCGCTCCCTTGCTTCAATTCAGGCGCGCTCTCCTTGCAGCGCGGCTCGGCGATCGGGCAGCGGGTGTGGAAATGACAGCCGCGCGGCGGGTTCATCGGGCTCGGCACGTCGCCCTGCAGGCGGATCCGCTTGCGCTTCACCTTCGGGTCCGGCACCGGCACGGCGGAGAGCAGCGCCTGCGTATAGGGATGCCGGGGATTGCGGTAGAGCTCGCTCGCATCAGCCAGTTCGACGATGCGGCCGAGATACATCACCGCAACGCGGTCGGAGATGTGCTCCACCACCGAGAGATCGTGGGCGACGAACAGATAGGTAAGGTTGAGCTCGGCCTGTAAATCTTCCAAGAGGTTGATGACCTGCGCCTGAATGGAGACGTCGAGCGCGGAAACCGGCTCGTCGCAGACGATGAATTTCGGCTCCACCGCGAGCGCGCGGGCGATCACGATGCGCTGGCGCTGGCCGCCGGAAAATTCGTGCGGATAGCGCCGCATGTGCTCGGCCTTCAACCCGACCTTGACCAGGAGGCTCGCCACGCGGTCGTCGCGTTCGCTTGCGGAGGAGGTGAGTTCGTGGATGGTGAAGGCTTCGCCGAGGATCGCACCGACCGTCATGCGCGGATTGAGCGAGGCAAACGGATCCTGGAACACGATCTGCATGTTGCGCCGCATGGCGCGCAAATCGCCGCCGGAAAGGCCGCGCACGTCGTGCCCGTCGAAGATGACCTCGCCTTCGCTGGGTTCGACCAGGCGCAGCACGCAGCGCGCGGTGGTGGACTTGCCGCAACCGGACTCGCCGACGAGGCCGAGCGTTTCGCCGCGATTGACCGCAAAGGACACGCCGTCCACCGCGTGAACGCGGCCGACCTCGCGCGACAAGAGTCCGCCCTTGACCGAAAAATGCTTCTTCAACCCGGTGACGCGGAGCAGGGGTTCGCTCATGCCACAGCTTCCTGCTTCTCGCCGAGGTGACAGGCCATGCGATGACCGGGCGCGACCTCGCGCAGCAGCGGTTCTTCTGCCGCGCAGCGATCGAAGGCGTAGCGGCAGCGCGGCGCGAAGCGGCAGCCGGGCGCCGGATTGATCAGGATCGGCACCGAGCCGCCGATCGCCTCCAGCCGCGTCTTGTTCGCGCTGTCGAGATCGATGCGCGGGATCGAACGGATCAGGCCCTGCGTGTAGGGATGGCGCGGGTTTTCGAACAGGCTGTCGACATCGGCCTCTTCCACCACCTTGCCGGCATACATGACGACGACGCGCTGCGCGGTTTCGGCCACCACGCCCATGGCGTGGGTGATCAGCATCACCGCCATGCCGAAGCGGTCCTTCATGTCCTGCAGGAGGTCGAGGATCTGCGCCTGGATGGTAACGTCGAGCGCGGTGGTCGGCTCGTCGGCAATGACGAGCTTGGGCTTGCAGGCCAGCGCCATCGCGATCATGACGCGCTGGCGCATGCCGCCGGAGAACTGGTGCGGGTAATCATGCACGCGGCCGGCGGCATTCGGAATCTGCACCAGCTTGAACATTTCCACGGTGCGGGCGAGCGCGTCCTTCTTCGACAGGCCCTCATGCCGGCGCAGGCTTTCGGCGACCTGTTCGCCGACCGTCAGCACCGGGTTGAGCGAGGTCATCGGCTCCTGGAAGATGAAGCCGATATCCTTGGCCCTGATGTCGTCGAGTTCGTGGCTCGTGAGCGGCACGAGGTCGCGGCCCTCGAACAGGATCTGGCCCTGGACGATGCGGCCCGGCGGCATCGCGATCAGCTTCAGGATCGACATCGCGGTGACGGTCTTGCCGCAGCCGGACTCGCCGACCACGCACAGCGTTTCGCCCTTGTTGATCGCGATGTCGACGCCGTCGACCGCCTGCAGCATGCCGTCGTCGGTAGAGAAGTGGGTTTTCAATCCCTTGATTTCGAGCAGCGGCGCCATCAGATCACCCGCCTCGCATCGAGCGCGTCACGCATGCCGTCGCCGATGAAATTGATGGCGACGACCGCCACGAAGATCGCTCCACCCGGGAACAACGCCCAATGCGGACCGATGTCGAGAAAATCCTTGGCGTCGAACAAGAGCCGGCCCCAGGTCGGGGTATCCGGCGGAAAGCCCAGGCCGAGAAACGACAGCGTCGATTCGGCGATGATCGCGGCGGCGACGTCGATGGTGCCGGCAATGATCACGGGGCCGACGGCGTTGGGGAGGATGTGCCGCACCACCTGCCGCAACGGGCTGGCGCCGAGCGCGCGCGCGGCTTCGACGAATTCCTTCTCGCGAAGTGAGAGGAATTGCGCGCGCACCAGGCGTGCGACCGGCATCCAGCGCAGGCCGCCGATGACAAGCACGATCAGGATGAAGATGCCGCCCTCGGGACCGAACACGGCCTTGAGCCCGTCGCGGAACAGGTAGATGAGCAGGAGCAGCAGCGGCAGTTGCGGCAGCGACAGGAAGAGATCGGTGAGCCACATCAGCGCGTGCCCGAGCGCCCCGCGCGACATGCCGGCGAGCGCACCGATCAGCGTCCCGACGAGGACGGCGACCGCCATCGCGGCGAGCCCGACGGCCAGCGAGATGCGGCCGCCATAGATCATGCGGGCGAGGATATCCTGTCCGAGGTCATCGGTGCCGAAGGGGTGGGCGAGCGAGGGGCCCTCAAGGCGCGCGCTGAAATCGATCTCGTTGATGCTGACGCGCCAGACGAAGGGGCCGAACACCACCGCCGCGATCAGGACGATAAGCAGGAATGCGCTGACCACGGCGAGCTTGTGGCGGCGATAGCGCCGCCAGGTTTCGCGCCAGGGCGACCAGGCCGGCCGCCGCTCAGCGGAAGGAGATGCGAGGGTCAAGCCAGCCATAGAGGATATCCGCGATCAGGTTGAACAGCACGACGAGACAGGCGAACACGAAGGTCACCGCCATCACGACAGGCGTGTCATTGGAGAGGATGGAGGAAATCAGCAGCGAGCCGATGCCGGGAATGCGAAAGATTTGCTCGGTGACGATGGCGCCGCCGAATACGGCGGGCATCTGCAGCGCGACCAGGGTGACGACCGGGATCATCGCGTTGCGCATCGCGTGCTTGACGATCACCCGGGGCTGGCCGAGGCCCTTGGCGCGGGCGGTGGTGACGTAGTCAAGACGGATCACGTCCAGCATCGCCGAGCGTACGAAGCGCGTCATCGACGCCGCCTGGAACAGGCCGAGCACCATCACCGGCATGATGGCCTGCCTTATCTGCTCGAACAGCCAGCGTATTCCGGTTGCCTTGATGTCACTCGAATAGACAAAGGGCAGCCAGTCCAGCGTGATCGAGAACACCAGGATGAACAGCAGCCCCGTGAAGAAGGTCGGCAGCGAGAAGCCGATGAAGGCGAACGTATTGGCAATCTGATCGAAGATCGAATAGGGCCTGGTCGCGGCGTACACGCCGACGGGTATAGCGATCAGCAGCGCCAGTATTTGCGCCGACCCGATCACGTAAAGCGTGGTCGGCAGGCGTTGCAGGATGAGCGTGTCCACGTTCATCCGGCTGACGAAGGAAAAGCCCCAGTCGCCCTGCACCATCGCCGCGAGCCAGTGCAGGTATCGGAGGTAGATCGGGTCGTCGAGACCGAACTTGGCGCGAAGCGCGGCGGCGACCTCGGGCGGCACGTTGGGGTTGGTCGCCAGTTCGCTGAAGGGATCGCCCGGCGCAAGCGCCAGGACGATGTACAGGACCAGCGAAATGCCGAGCAGGCTCGGCACGGCGATCAAAAGGCGACGCAGGACATACTGACTCATGAGGGAACAATCCCTTCGATGATTAGCCTGTCGCCTCCCGGTACCAGTCGAACAGATTGTCGGTTTCGTTAGCCCAGCCGCTGACCACCGGGCGCAGCGTGTTGGCGCAGGCCTCCACCTTCAGGCGATGCATCACCGGAATGAACACGATGTCCTGCATCATGATGTCGTTGGCCTTGATGTAGAGCGCGGCGCGCTTGACCAGATCGGTCTCGGCCTCGGCGGCGTCGATCGCCGCGTCATAAACCTTGTTGACCCAGCGCGGGAAATTCACGCCCTGCCACTTGTTCTCCTTGGTGGCGACGTTGCGCGAATGATAGCGGCGCATGTGCTGGGCCGGATCCGGCTGACTCATCGGGATCTGGAACATCTCGAGGTCGGCGTAGAACTTGGCGTAGGTGTCGGGGTTGGCGACGTCGGAGGAGAAGAACACCGAAGCAACCACCGATTTCAGCTCGACGTCGATGCCGGCCTTCTGGCAGGCCTGCTTGACGATGGCCTGGGTCTTCTGGCGCGGGCCGTTGATCGCGGTCTGGTAGAGAAGCTTCAGCTTCTTGCCGTCCTTCTCGCGGATGCCGTCGGCGCCTGGCTTCCAGCCGGCCTCATCCAGCAGCTTGGACGCCTTCTCGATGCTGAATTCCCAGCTCGTGTTCTTGGAGACGAACTTCTCCGGGCCGTTGAGGAAATTGGGCGTGACACGTCCGGCGCGGCCGTAGATGACTTTCTTGACGGCCTCGCGATCGACCAGCATCGAGAGCGCCTTGCGCACCGCCGGATCGGAGAGCAGCGGATGCTTGGTCTTCATCGAGGACCGCTCGCCGTCGACCTCGGTGTTGGGATCGGTGAAGTTCAGCGCGATGAATTCGGTGTCGCCACCGACCGCGTAGACGGTCTTGCCTTTGCCGCCCTTTTCCAGCCGCAACAGGACGTCGTCCTCGACCTGGATGTTCCAGCCGAAATCATATTCGCCGGTCTGGATCACGGCGCGCGCCGCCGAGACGGCATCGCCGCCGCCCTTCATTTCGATGGTGTCGAAGTGCGGGCGGTTCGGCATGTGGTAGTCGGGATTGAGTTCGCCGCGGATCACATCGCCCGGCTTGAACTCGACGAATTTGTAGGGGCCGGTGCCGACCGGCGACAAATTGTTCGGCGCCTCGCGCGACTTGGCGCCTTTATATTCCGCGAACAGATGTTTCGGGATGATGCTGCCGGGCGCGCCGACGAAGGCGTCGGCCCAGAACGGCGTCGGCTTCTTGAACGTGATACGGACCGTGAGGTCGTCGACCTTCTCGACGGTGATGTCGCGGTGGACGCCAATGGTCACGGTCGCGGTGGCGGGATCGCGGGCGTATTCCCAGTTGAATACGACGTCATCGGCGGTGAAGGGTTTGCCGTCGTGCCATTTGACGCCAGGCTTCAGCTTCCAGGTTACCGACATGCCGTCGGCCGAGAGGCCGCCGTTCTCCAGCGAGGGAATTTCGGCGGCCAGGACCAGCTTCATGTTGCCGTCGGCATCCCAGCAGGCGAGCGGCTCATAGAACAGGCGCGAGCCGTCCTGGTCCTTGGTGCCGGTGGCGAAATGCGGATTGAGCAGGGTCGGGCCCTGCCACCAGAGCAGCTTCAGCGCACCACCACCGCCGCGCTTGGTCGGCTTGTAGACGGAAGGACCCTCGGCCATGGCGACGCCGCCGATCGCCAGGATCTGCGTGGCCATCGGTGCGGTGAGACCGAAGGCCAGCATGCGCTGAACGAAGCCGCGGCGGTCCATGCGGCCGTCCTTTACCTCGTCGATCATGGTTCGCAGTTCGGTATCCAGCATCGTTGTCCCCGTCCGGTTCTTTGTGTTTGAGGCACGCCGGAGGCGGCGGCCCAACTGTTCGCCGGTAAGAGGCACATTAAATGCCTCGAAGGTCAACGGCTGGCTGTCGACAATCAGCAGAATGGAAGGCGGCTGTGATTTTTGCTTGGGCAGAAACACGCTGCGGCGCACATCGCTTTGGCAATCCGGCGGCCCGGACGCGTCAAAACGGCGCGGAATCGCGCTCTGCACTGCAAAAAATTTGTTCGCCTGATACGGCGGAGCCGGTCAGGTCAGCGACATGTCCAGCGGTGGCGCGACGCTGTCCGGCAGCGGGTTGACGTAGGGGGTGCGGGCGGTTCGCTTCTTGAGGTCGGCCTGGGCGGCGGCAATCAGGTCCGGTTCCGTCAGCGCCCGGACGCCCAGTCCCGCCATGGCCTTGGCGGCCTGCACCATGGCCTTGTGGGCGTGCGGGCTCTTGCCCTGCGCCACCACCTGCCAGGTGTGGAAGGGGGTGCCGATCGCGACCGTCGGGGCGTGAACCTGAACGGTCGGCACGACCCAGCTCACGTCGCCGACGTCGGTCGAGCCGATCAAGGGATTGCGTTTGGCGTCCAGCGGCACGATGAAATCGGCCAGCGGCCGGTCGGTCGGGTCCATGCCGATTGCATAATAGACGCTGGCGATGTCCTTCTCGGTCAGCGTCGATCGGATCTCTCGCGCAAAGCCCTTGTCGGCGTCGTCGAAATGCGGCGGGCCGAGTTCCTCCATGATGTTGTGCAGCGCCGCTTCGAGCGGGGTGTTCGGCAACAGGTTGGAGACGGCGGAAATGATCTTCATCTCCACCTTGGTTTCGGTCATCAGCGCCGCGCCCTGCGCGATCTTGTGGACGCGCTCCACCAGTTCGGTCATGCCGGGCAGGTCGCGGGCGCGGATCGAATAGCGCACGCGCGCATGGGCCTGCACCACATTGGGGGCGATGCCGCCGGTGTCGAGCAGGGCGTAATGGACGCGGGCATCACTCGGCATGTGCTCGCGCATGTAGTTGACGCCGACATTCATCAACTCGACGGCATCGAGCGCGCTGCGGCCGAGATCCGGCGAGGCCGCGGCATGCGAGGTGCGGCCGGTGAAGATGAAATCGGCGCGGGTGTTGGCGAGCGAGGGCGTCACCACGACTTCCCAGAAGCTGGAAGGATGCCAGGTGATCGCGATATCGGCGTCGTCGAAGGCGCCTGAGCGCACCATGAAGGTTTTTGCGGCGCCGCCTTCTTCCGCGGGGCAGCCGTAATAGCGGACGCGCCCGGGCACCTTGTGCTCGGCGAGCCAGTCCTTCACGGCGGTGGCGGCCAGCAGCGCGGCCGACCCGAGCAGATTATGGCCGCAGCCATGGCCGTGGCCTCCGGCCTCCAGCGGCTTCGGCTCCGCGACGCCGGCCTCCTGGCTGAGACCAGGCAGCGCGTCATATTCGCCGAGGAAGGCGATCACGGGTCCGCCTTCGCCCCATTCGCCCATCAGGGCGGTCGGAATGCCCGCGACATTCTCGGTGATGCGGAAACCCTGGTGGCGCAGTTCAGCGAGGTGCTCGGCGGACGAGCGCGCTTCGGTGTAGCAGACTTCGGGCATCGCCCAGACCCGGTCGCTAAGCGCGACAAAGCGCGGCTTGA
The DNA here is from genome assembly GCF_001440475.1 of Bradyrhizobium lablabi. GTDB lineage: Bacteria > Pseudomonadota > Alphaproteobacteria > Rhizobiales > Xanthobacteraceae > Bradyrhizobium > Bradyrhizobium lablabi. The sequence continues at coordinate 110,148 of NZ_LLYB01000043.1, forward strand.
TGGTGTCGACGCCACGCCAGATAGTGCTGCGGTTATCCATTTTTATGTTTCCGATCCTGAAGGCGATGTGAGCGGGGAATTTATCAGCTTCGGCGGGTAGCGCCCAGCGTGGAGCGGTAATCAGCCATGCGGCCGGGGCGGAACGAAGGCAACGACCGCAAGACGGGCGCGAACGCGCATGCGACGGTCACACCTTCAGGCCGTAGGGTCTGAACAGGCGGCCTTTCTCCACCAGCAGCACCACGGCGAGCGCGGCCAGCGTGCAGAGCAGGAAGCCGGTCGCGAACGGCACTAGCGTGCCGTCGAAGTCCTGGCCGATGGTGGCGCCGACGCCGATGCCGAGCAGCGTGGTGATCGAGCCGTACAGCGAGGCGGCGGTGCCGGCGATATGGCCCTGCGGCTCCATGGCGAGCGCGGTGAAATTGGCGATCATCAGCCCGAACGCAAACATCATCGATACCGAGAGCGCCATGAACAGCGGCAATGGCAGCATCTGCAGTTTCGCCGCTGCCAGCATGGTTGCGGCGATGACGACGAAGCCGATCAGCGCGGCATGCGAGATCACGCGCATGCCGAGGCGGCCGACGAGGCGGGAGTTGACGAAGCCGGCGATGGCGGTGCCGACCGCGACGCCGGCAAAGGCCAGCGGAAAATAATGCCCGAGCTGGTAGATCCCGGTGAACACCTGCTGCGAGATGAAGACAAAGGCGAACAGCGAGCCCAACACGCCGCCGGCGACCAGCGCATAACCCAGCGTCTGGCGGTTGGTCACGGTCTGGCGGAACGCGTCGAGCACTTCGCCGACGGCGAGCGAGCGGCGCCGTTCGGGAGCCAGCGTCTCCGGCAGGCGCAGCGCGCTCCAGACCAGCGCCACCACGCCATAGAGCATCAGCACGATGAAGATGCCGCGCCAGTGCGACACCAGCAGCACGGCCTGGCCAAACGCCGGCGCGACGACGGGAACGGCAATGAAGATCATCATCGTCAGAGACATCACGCTGGCCATGCGCCGCCCGGCATAGCAATCGCGAACGATCGAGGTCGCGATCACGCGGGTGGCCGAGGTGCTGAGGCCTTGCAGCGCGCGGGCCAGCAGCAGCGTCTCGAACGAGGGCGCGGCGATCGCGAGCAGGCTGGCGGCACAATAGACCGCCATGCCGCCGAGCAGGACCGGCCGCCGGCCGAAGCGGTCAGACAGCGGGCCCATCACGAACTGGCCGACGCCGAAGCCGACCAGAAAAATCGACAGCACCATCTGCGGCCGGTTGGCTGAAGCGATGTGGAAGGCGGACGCGATGTTCGGCAGTGCCGGCAGCATCATGTCCATCGCAAGCGGATTCAGCGCCATGATCGAGGCGATCACGATGACGAATTCGGGAAAGCCCATCGGGCGGTGGCCTGAAGCGGCCAAGGCATCGGCACTGGTATCGGACAACGAAAAACCCTCTTACGCAGGGGCAATCTATTCACGGTGCTGCGGCGCACAATCGGCGTTTTGGAATGGCTGGTCAACGGCGCTGCCGCCTGGGGGCAGACGTGCCCGAATAGGCGGCAACCCGTTCAGCCGAGCAGCTGATCCATCATTCTATCTCCGCTTGGACGGGTTCATGACGCGGCGTGCGTTCCCGGCGGAACGACGTAGAGTGTCATGGCGAAGATGGCGTAGATGAACAGCAGCAGCGCGCCAATGAACCAGGCCGAGCGTCCGCTGTTGGTGATGAAGCATGCGGTGACGGTCGCGATCATCACCATGACGACCGCACCCGGCCAGAACTGCAGGTCCATCGGCTTCGGGCCGATGACGTAACTGAGCAGCACCAGCACCGGCGCGACGAACAGCGCGATCTGAGAGGCGCTTCCGAGCGCAATTCCGACGCTCATGTCGAGCCGGTTCTTGCGCGCGGCGGAAAATGCCACCGCCATTTCAGCGGCGCCGCCGACGAGCGCAACGACAATGAACCCGATGAATGCCGGGCTCATGCCCAGCGTCTCGCCGGCCTTTTGCACCGATCCGACGAATATTTCGCTGACCAGTGCAACCAGCACGGTGACGGCAATGAGTGTTCCGACCGCCACGCCGACCGGCAGCGTGGCCTCGTCCTTTTCGCCGTGAGCTTCGCTGGCGAAGAGGTCCTTGTGCGTTTTCAGCGAGAACACGAGGCTGAGCCCGTAGGCCACGATCAGCAGGACCGCAAGCCCGGTTGAGAGCTTCTGCGTCACTGACGCGCCCTGGGCCAGATCGAGATCGGCGACCGCGGCCGGCGTGATCAGGGCAATCGTGGCCATCAGCAACAGCGCCGCATGCAGCCTTCCGCCGGCGCGATTGAATTCCTGCGTGCGGTAGCGCAGCCCGCCGAGCAGGAATGACGCTCCCAGCATGAAGAGCGAGTTGGTGACGATTGCGCCGGCGATCGATGCCTTCACCAGCATGTACTCTCCGGCCTGCAGCGCCGCGAGCGCGATGATGAGCTCGGTCAGATTGCCCAGTGTCGCGTTGAGCAAGCCGCCGACGGCATCGCCGGTCTTCTCGGCGACGCTTTCGGTGGCGTGACTGAGCAGGGCGGCCAGCGGCACGATGGCGAGGACGGCGAGCACGAACAAAGCAGTGTGGGCCGACGGCGCCAGCATTTCGACCGCCAGGATGATCGGCACGAACACGAGCATCCACAGCAGAGGCGTGTGCCGGATTTCCTTGATGAGCTCGTTCATGGTTTGATCCCGCCGCCCGGTCCCGCGTGCCGGAACCATTCGGGCTGGGCGGCAGGACCAGCATTGACGTAGCTCAACGAAAGCGGCCGCCGCCCGGGACGGCCTCCACGCTCCAAAATCATTGTTCTGAAAGGCTGCTTGCTCTATCCCCTACGCTCACAACTGCTGTTCAGGTTCGGAGACCCGGTGTCGGAGCAAACTTTGAAGATCGGCACGCGCAAGAGCACGATGGCGCTGGCGCAGACGGAAGGCATCGCGCGGCTGTTGCGCGCGGCCGATCCCGCGCTCGATGTCGAGATCGTCAAGTTCGAGACCCGTGGCGATCAGGACCAGACCAGCAAGCTGCTTCGCCATGGCGGCAAGGGCGGCGCCTTCGTTGCCGAAATTCGCGAGGCGATGCGGCGCGGAGAGCTGCAGGCGGCGATGCATTCGCTGAAGGACGTTCCCGGTAACGAGGAAACGCCGGGCCTCGTCATCGCAGCTACCCTGCCGCGCGACGCCGCCAATGATGCGCTGGTGCTGCGGCCCGGCGTCTCGCTCGACGATTTTCGCGCAGCGAAAGGCAAGGGCTTCAAGATCGGCACCAATGCGGTGCGGCGCGCGGCTTACCTGCGCCGGCTGTTCCCGGAAGCTGCCGTAATCCATTTCCGCGGCGCGGCGGACACGCGCGTGGCAAAGCTCGATCGCGGCGACAAGCAGCGGCTACCCGACGGCGGCGAGGTGGGCCCGGCCGACGCGCTTGTCATGGCGCGATCAGGCCTCGAGCGCATTGGAATGGCTTCCCGCATCGTCCATGATTTTTCGGTCCGCGAGATGCTGCCTGCGGTGGGGCAGGGCATCGTCGCGGTGGAATGCGTCGAGAAGGACTGGCTGACGCGCGGGCGGTTAGCGAAGATCGAGGACGTAGCGTCGCGGCTCTGCGCGGAGGCCGAGCGCGAGGTGCTGTGGGTCCTCAACGGACACTGCAATTCGCCGATCGCCGGCCACGCCACGCTTGATGGCCGCGAGATGACGCTGACGGCGGCGGTACTCGATGAAGTCGGCGGCCGCTTCGTCGAGGTGTCGCGGCAGGGCGCAGCGGACCGGCCCCGCGAACTCGGCCGCGCCGTCGGCCTGGAGTTGCTCGACAACGGCGCCGCCGAGATCATCGCGCGGACGCGGCCGGACGAGCATCAGGAGTCGTGAATCAGCTCGGCAATGCGACGGTCGGCGCGGCGGAGCCGCCGGCAAAGTTCGCGGTTGATATTCTGCATCACGATGACATAGCCGTGGATGTCGGTCTTGTAGTAGCTGTAGAGGTTCCCGGCCGTCAGCTCGTGCAGTACGGTTTCGCTCTCCGCAACGACGGTGGCCGAGCGGTTCTGCATTTCGATCAGCGTCATTTCGCCGAAGAAATCGCCGGGCTCGAGACCCGACATCCGGATTGAGCGCCCGGCCTCGCCGAGCTTGCTCACCACGAGCTCGCCCGAGTGAACGATGAACATCGAGCGCCCCGGTTCTCCCTCGGCGACGATCGTGGCGCCGGCGTCGAAGCGACGCTCGACCAGCATGGAGATCAGGCGATCGAGGCTGGCGTCGGAGAGGCCACCGAAAAAAGGCGTGGCGAGCAAAAATGCTTTCAGATCGGGTGAGCCGACAGCCATGGCTCCAATATACGCCCGCACCCGGCAGCGGCAAGTTCAGAAGCTTCGTTTGCCGGCTGCGCGGGTGGTGCGGCGAACCTCTGTTCCGAACGTATCAGCGCGCGACGTCCGACCATTCGGGGCAGGCGCGCTGGTCGACCGGAACCAGCCATGCCTTGTAGTTGGTCTTGTCGATCACCTCCGCCGGCAGCGTCACCTTCTCCGGCAACGGCTCTTTCCTGAGGTGACGCACGGCGGCCCGCGTCGCGGTGCAGCCGATCTTGAACATGTTGAAATCGACTGATGCCAGCATGCCGCCGGCTTCGATCTGCTTCACGGCGGGGAGAATGCCGTTGATGCCGATCACGGTCGCCGTCCGGTTGGCGGCCTTCAGCGCTTCCAGCACGCCGAGCGCCATGCTGTCATTGGCTGACAGCACCGCGTCGATTTCCTTGTACTCGCTGAGAAACTTCTCCATCACGCGCCGTGCATCCGGCTGCTGGTAATTGCCTATCCCCGATCCCAGCACCTCGATGCCGGGAAATTCGGTGATGGCGCGCTGATAGCCGCGGACGCGTTCGCGGTTGGTGGGCGCGGCCGGCGTGCCCTCGATGACGACGATTTTTCCCTTGCCGCCCATTTTCTCGAACAGATAGCGCGCCTCGCGGTAACCGATCTCGAAATCGTCGGCGCCGACATAGGTGACGAAGCTTCCCGGCAGCGGATTGGAAAACAGCACGATCGGGATTTTGGCGTCGTTGAGCTTCTTGACGGAATCGATCATGGCGACGTCGTCGACGGGGATGAAGATGATGGCGTCCGGCCTGTCTTTCAGCACTTGCTCGATCATCGCCTTCTGTTCGTCGACGTTGTCGGGCTTGTCCGGGACAAGGTGAATCACTTTTACACCCGCGGTGCGCGCGATCTGGTCGGAAGCGATGCGGAAGGCCTCATAGGCCGGGTTGGTGCGGTTCTTGGTGAAGACGGCGATGGTCATGGGGTTGTCGGCGGCGTTGGCGCCGAATGCGTACAGGGCCATTGCGCTTGAGATCACGGCTGCCAAAAAGTATCGCATCGCTGTCTCCTGGTGAGTGCCGTCATTGCCTGCGACAAACGCGAAGCGTTTGCGCAAGGGAGCAAAGCGACGAAGTAATCCATCTATCCCCGAGTCGTGACATGGATTGCTTCGCTGCGCTCGCAATGACGGCGGTGAGAATTACAGCCACAAAATCTTCTTCCGGTATTCCAGATCCGTCAGCAGCGGCTGCGCCGGCCCCTCATGGAACACCGCGCCGCGCTCCAGCGCGAAGACGCGGTCGGCGAGCGCCAGCACGAGGTCGAGATTGTGCTCGACGATGACGATGGAGATGTGCTGCCGCAGCCGGTCGAATACCTTGAACAGTTCGAGGATCACGGCCGGCGCCAGTCCTTCGAAGGGCTCGTCGAGCAGCAGCAGTTTGACATTACCCGACATCGCGCGCGCGACCGCCACCATCTGCTGCTCGCCGCCGGAGAGATAATCGGCGGCGACGTCCATGCGCTCGCGCAGGCGGGGGAAATAGTCGAGGATCTGTTCTTCGGTCCACACCACGCCGGTGCTGCCGTCGGTCTTGCGCGCCAGCCGTCCAAGCGAAAGGTTTTCCCGCACCGTCATGCCGGCGAACAGGCCGCGGCCCTGCGGCACGTAGCCGATGCCGGCACGTGCGATGTCGGGCGCGGGCAGGCGGGAGATGTCGAGGCCGGCATATTCGATCGCGCCCGACGACAGCGGCACTAGCCCGGCGAGCGTCTTCAATAGCGTCGACTTCCCCGCGCCGTTGCGGCCGAGCAGGGCGACGATCTCGCCCTCGCGCACGTCGAGCGTGGCGTCGTGCAGGATATGGCTCTTGCCGTAAAACGTGTTGACGCGCTCGAAGCGCAGGATGGGCGCTACGCTTGCCTTCGCGTACTCGCTGCTGAGATGCTCGACCTCGGGCACGCCGGTGCCGGTATAGATCTCCTGCACCTTGCGGTCGGCGCGCACGGCCTCGGGCGTACCGGTCATCAGCACTTCGCCCTGGTTCATCACCGTGACGGTGCGGGAGAAGCCGAGCACGCGGTCGATGTCGTGCTCGACGATCAGGACCGGAATGTTGGCGGCGATGTTTTTGACGAGGTTCGAGACGCGCTCGCGCTCGGCGGCGGCAAGCCCGGCGAGAGGTTCGTCCAGCAGCAGCACCTGCGGCTTGGAGCCGAGCGCGATGCCGAGATCGACCAGCCGCTGCCCGCCATAGGACAGCTCGCCGCCTTCGATCGTTTCGATGCCTTCGAGGCCGAGAAATTTGATCAGCTCTGCAGTCTCGGCGTGGATGTCCTGGTAGTGGTCGATATCGCGCCACAGGTTGAAGCGGCCGGCGCTTTGCGCCTGCAGCGACAGACGGAGGTTCTCGTAGATCGAGAGCCCCTTGAACAAATTGGTGATCTGGAACGAACGCGCCAGCCCCTGATGGCAGATCAGATCCGACGGCACGCCCTGGATCTCGCGGCCGTTCAGCTTGATCGTGCCGCCGTCGGTCGGATAGAGGCCGGAGACCAGATTGAACAGCGTGGTCTTGCCGGCGCCGTTCGGCCCGATCAGCGCGTGGATTTCGCCGGCGCCGACGTGAAGGCTTGCGTCCGTCACCGCGCGGATGCCGCCAAAACTCTTGGAGACACCTCGTACCTCGAGCACGGTGCCGTCGAGCACTTGCGGACGAAGGAAGGCCGGCAGCGGCAGGCCTTCGTAGATCTTGCGCCGGCTCATGGCGGCGGCTTCTTCCGGTGGCGGCCACCAGCGCTTTGACAGCGTCGCCCAGATGCCGACGAGGCCGCCTGGCGAATACAGCACGAAGGCGACGAAGACGAGGCCGAACCACAGCAGCCAGTTCGGCGTCCAGATCGAAAACAATTCGCGGAACAGGATGAAGAACAGCGCGCCGATCGCGGGTCCCAGCATGCTGCGCATGCCGCCGATCACGACGATGGCGAGCAGTTCGCCGGAGAAGGGGACCGAGACTGCCTCGGCTGACACGAGGTAGTTCTGGAAACCGATCACTCCGCCGGCAAACCCGGTGACCACGGCCGAGATCACGAAGACGCCGAGCTTGTAGCGCTCGACCGGATAGCCCTGGAACGTGGCGCGCAACTGGTTCTCGCGGATCGCCATCAGCACATGGCCGAACGGCGAGCGCACCAGCCGCAGCAGCAGATAGAGCACGCCGAGGCAGAGTACGGAGACGACGATGTAGTAGTTCAGTGCATTATCCAGGCTGAACGGGCCGATGGTGCCGCGCTTCAATCCGCCGAGCCCGTCCTCGCCGCCGGTGACCGCGGTCCAGCGGAAGGCGATGGTGTAGGTCAGCGCCGACAGCGCCAGCGTCAGCAGCGAAAAGTAGACGCCGCGTCGGCGAAGGATGACGAAGCCGACGAAGGTCGCGATCCCGGCGACAATGATCGCGGCCAGCAAGAGCGGCAGGAAGATGTCGTTGCCAAACCAGTTGCGCTGGATCAGCCCGGCCGCATAGGCGCCGATGCCGAACCAGGCGCCGTGGCCGAACGAGACCAGCCCGGTGTAGCCGATGCAGAGGTTGAGCCCCATCGCGGCAATGGCGAGAGCCACCACCATGGTGCCGGTGTTGAGCGAGAGGCCGAGCAGATAGAGGCCGAACGGCAGCACGATGACGGCGAGGGTCGCCATCAGCAACGGGCGATATTTGGCGAAACTGGTTGTCATTCGAACTTCTCGATCCGCTCGCCAAGCAGCCCGCGCGGGCGCACCATCAGCACCAGGAACATCAGCACGTAGATCGAGGCTTCGCCGGCGGCCGGCGCGAAATGGATGGTGATGCCCCTGACGACACCGACCAGCAGCGCTGATATCACCACGCCCCAGAAGCTGCCGAGGCCGCCGATCACGACCACGACAAAGGCGACCGTGATGATTTCGGCGCCCATCGCCGGATGCACGATCGTGATCGGCGCAAAGAACGCGCCGCCAAGCGCCGCCATGCCGACGCCGAGCATGACGATCGCGGTCATGTAGGGCTGCAGGCGGATGCCGAGCGCTGCGACCATGTCCGGCCGCTGGATGCCGGCGCGCACCACGCGGCCGAACGAGGTCTTGTGCAGCAATAGCCAGACGCCGAGCAGGACCGCGGCGACGACGGCGAGGATCAGCAGGCGATAGCGCGAGAACAGGAAATCGCCGAGGAAGACCGAGCCGCGAAACGCCTGCGGGATCGCCGCCGAGATCGGCGGCGCGCCCCAGATAATGCGGATCGCCTGCTCGGTGACCATGGCGAGGCCGAATGTCACCAGCAGGCTCAGGATCGGGTCGGCGTCGTAAAACCGTCGGAGGATAAATCGCTCGAACAGAATCCCGAGCAGCGCGACCGCGACAGGCGACAGCACTATCGCCGAACCGAAGCCTAGATACTTCGTGATCTCGACGGAGATGTAGGCGCCGAGCGCATAGAACGCGCCATGCGCGAGGTTGACGATGCCGCCGACGCTGAAGATCAGCGACAGCCCGAGCGCAATCAGGAGGTAATAGCCTCCGAGCACGAGGCCATTCACCACCTGTTCCAGCAGAAAACCGAACTGCATGTGCGATCCGCGACGTTAGAACGCGCCTTGAAAAAAGAGACGGCGCCGGCTGTTGTGTGCCGGCGCCGCTACGCCAGTGGCCCGACGCCCGGATTCGGGCTTTATGCCTTCATGTTGCAGGGATTTTGCGTCTTCGTCGGGTAGATCGTTTCAAGCTCCGCGCCCGCGGCCGGCACGGCGTCGCCGAGCACGAGCATGTCCCACTTGTCCTTCATCTCGCCCTTCGGCTTCACCGTGAACGGATAGGCCTCCTGCACGAGCTGATGGTCCCAGGAGCGGAAGTAGCCCTTGCGCGACTTCATGATGTCGAACTGCGTCTGCTTCTCGAAATAGGCGATCAGCGCGTCGCTTTCGGTCGACTTGGTCTCGGTAATCGCCTGCGCGATCATCTTCAGCGTGATGTATTCGATCCAGGCATGGTTCTCCGGCGGCTTGCCGTATTTCTTGCTGAAGGCCTCGACGAACGCCTTCGACGCCGAATTGTCGAGCGTGTGATACCAGACCGTCGGCCAGGTGCCGGAAAGATTGCCTTCGCCCATCGCCCAGGCATCGCCGGTGTTGAGGTTGAAGCCGACGAGCGGATAGGGGAAGCCGAACTCGGCATATTGCTTGACGAGGTTGGTGACCTGGTTGCCGGCGAGGTTGCAGCAGACGACGTCGGGCTTGGCCTGCCGCACCTTCAGAAGATAGGGGCTGAAGTCGGTGACATCCGTCGCGATCAGCTCGTCGCCGATCAGCGTGGCATCGTTGGCGCTGAAGAAGGCCTTTGCGGCCTTCAGCAGGTCGTGGCCGAAAATATAGTCCGCCGTCAGGGTGACGAACTTCTTGCCCTTCACCATGCCCTTCTGGTTGAGCGCGGTGCCGACGGCGTTGACCATCACGGTGTTCGGGATGTCGCAGTGGAAGGAGTAGCGGTTGCAATCCTTGCCGCGCAGCGCGTCCGAGCGTGCGCCGGTCGAGAAGAACACCTTCTTGTTGCGCTCGGCGACCTGCATGATGGTCAGCGATGAGGCGGAGGATATTTCGCCGAACAGCAACACCGCGCCGTCCTGCTCGATCATGCGCTGCGCCTTGGTCGAGGCGGTGGCGGGATTGACCGAGTCTTCCGACATCAGGTCGATCTGTTTGCCCATGATGCCGCCGGAGGCGTTGATCTCTTCCGCCGCCATTTTCACGCCAAGCTGCGCGTAACTGCCGATCGCGCCGAGGAAGCCGGTCAGCGGCACCAGATGGCCGATCTTTATTCGCGCGGCCTGTGCGCGGAGGATCGCTGGCGATCCGATCGCGGATACGCCGGCAAAGGCGGCGCCGGCCTGCAACAGAGTGCGTCGGCTAAAGCGGGTCATGACTGATCTCCTCCCGAGAGTTCGCCCTGACGTTCTCCCCTCCGATGCCGACTTATGCGACAATGTGAGAGACGTTCTTTTATTATTGTAAGATATTTCCGGACGCAGTCGTTCCTGTCAACGCTAAATGCGTCGCAGCCGCGCTTCTCGCCGTGTGAAGAGGAGTTAGATCGATCGGATCAGGAGGATTTCGCCAGACCCCGCGCGCCGAATTCGATCGACAGCCGGCTGGCGGCCGATTGCACCAGCTTGGCGCGGCTCTGCACCGCCTGGTCGGTCATGCGCCAGATCGGGCCAGAAATGCCGAGTGCGCCGATTACTTCGCCGGTGAAATGATAGACCGGTACTGCAACGCAGCGCACCTCCGCGTTGAATTCGCCGTCGTCGAAGGCGATTGCACTGCGGCGTATTTCGGCGATCTCGCGCAACAGCACGGCGGGATCGGTGATCGATTTGCTGGTCGAGGGCTTCAGTTCCACCCGCTCGAGAAAGCGCTTCAACTGGTCAGGACGTAGCGAGGCCAGCATGATCTTGCCGAGCGCGGTGCAATGCGCCGGCCGCACCACGCCGACGCGGTCGGTCAACTGGAACGCGCCGGCCCCGCTGGTGCGGGCAATGACGACCACGGAGTCGCCCATTCGCACGGCAAAATGGCCACTTTCGCCGGTTTCCCGCGACAGGTCTTCCAGAATCGGGGTGGCGAGATTCACCATCTCGATCTCATCGAGCGCGCTTGCCGCCAGCGCAAACAGCGGCCGGCCGACGCGGTAGCGCTTTGAATCCCGCTCCTGCCGGAGATAGCCGAGCGAGACCAGCGTCTTGGCGAGGTGGAAGGTGGTGGAATTATGCAGGCCCACCAGCTTGCTGAGATCGGCCAGTCCAATGCCCTCGCGGTGACGCGCGACCTCTTCGAGGATCGAAAACGCGCGCCCGAGCGACTGCACGCCGCCGCGCGCGCGCTCTTCGGCCTCGTCGTCGATGTTGGGCTCGGCGGACGGCATCAGCCTTGCGATCGAGATCCTGCGAGGGGCTGCCTGCTTGTCGCTCGTCTTCGGCTTGGTGCGCGGCTTCACGGGAATCATTTCTCCAAGTGGGCGAGGCGAACTCTATTGACACCGTCTTCGCCCGGCAACAGCGCCGCGCATCGCGCGGGACGCGATCTGGACCATACCACAATAGCAATTGACGTACAGTATTATGAGAAATAGGGTCGCGGGCATTGCCGCCACCCGCGCGAAGACGCGGGGCGCCAAGTTCGTTGAGCCGAGGGAGATAGTGATCGATGTCGCGTAACATGCTCAACGGCGCCCAGGTCATCGTCGACTACCTGATCCAGGAGAAGGTGCCGCAGGTGTTCGGCCTGTGCGGCCACGGCAATATCCAGTTCATCGACGCGCTGTACGAGCGCTCGCACGACATCAAGACCATCTCGGTGCACCACGAGAGCGTCGCCGGCTTCATGGCCGACGTTTACTACCGCGTCTCGGGACGGCCGACGGCGACTTTCACCTCCTGCGGGCCCGGTTCGGCCAACCTGCCGATCTCGCTGGCGAATGCATTCCTCGACTCCGTGCCGTTCATGGCGGTAACCGGCAACGTGCCGACCAGCCAGTTCAACCGCGGCGCCTTCCAGGAAATGTACCGACATCATCAAGCCGATTTCCCTTCCACCGTGCGAACCATCTGCAAGAAGGTGTTTCAGCCGACGCGCGGCGAGATGGTGCCGCTGGCGGTGCGGCAGGCCTGGAAGACGATGACGAGCGGTCGGCCCGGTCCCGTCGTGCTCGACGTGCCCTTCGACGTGTTCGTGGAATCGGCCGCCGAGGAAGCGCCGAACGCGATCGAATGGAATGCCAACATATCGAGCCGCTGCGGCGCCGATCCGGAGGGCGTGGTCAAGGCCGTCGACATGCTGCTTGGCGCGGAGCGGCCGACGATCATCGTAGGGCAGGGCGTCCGTTATGGCGGCGCGGCGGAGGAGTTGCGAAGACTGGCCGAGCGCTTGCAGATTCCAGTGGCCGCATCCGCGAGCGGTTTGGGTGCGCTGGATTGCAACCATCCGCTGGCGCTGGGCCTCGTCGCGCGCGCCGGGCATTATCAGGCCAACCATGCGACACGTCAGGCGGATGTCTTGCTGGCGATGGGGATGCGGTTCGATGACCGCACGTCGAGCTCGTGGATCCCGGGCTATTCCTTCACCATCCCGCCGACGCGGTTGATCCATGTCGATATCGACCCCGAGGAGATCGGCCGCAATTATCCGGTGGCGCTCGGCCTGATGGCGGACGTCCGCACCTTCCTGCGGCAGGTGCATGCCGAGCTCGATCGCCGTGGCGATCTGTCGAAGAAAGCGGACGCCCGCAAGAAGTGGCTTTCGCAGATCGATGGCTATCGGAAAGAGTGGGACAAGTTCGTTGCCCCCGGCTTTTCCGACGACACCACCCCGATCAACCCGCAGCGCGCCGCGCTCGAAATCGACAAGGCGCTGCCGGAGGATGCCATCCTCGTCAGCGACATCGGCGTGCACCACAACTGGCTGCTCGGCTTCTGCAAGCCGCGGCGGCCGGATTCGCTGATCGGCTCGATGGGGTTCGGCCCGATGGGCTTTGGGGTTGCCGGCGTGATGGGCGCAAAGTTTGCCGCGCCGGACCGTCCCTGCGTCTCCGTGTGCGGCGACGGCGCGTTCTTCATGCACGCCAACGTGCTGGGGACGGCGGTGGAATATAATCTGCCCGTGGTCTGGGTAGTCTGGAACAATTACGCTTATGCCTCGATCCGCGGCCTGCAGCGCGGCTACCTCGGCGGGCGCGAACTCGCGACCGACTTCCACGATCCCAACACCGGCGAGCGCTACAATCCGGACTTCGCGGCGATGGCGCGCTCCTGTGGGGTCGAGGGTGTGCGGGTCGATCGCGCCGGCGATCTCGGCGAAGCGATCCGCAAGGGCATCGCCGCCAACAAGCCCTATCTGATCGACGTCGATATCGCCGCCGATATCAATCCGGTCGGTGCAGGTGTGTGGGAATTGCCAGGACTCGGCCAGAGCAAGGCCGGCATCGGCACCCGCTATCAGCCGGCCTGATCCAACTCTCGAGGTAATCGCATGTCGCTCGCAGGCAAGAAGGTCGTCGTTGTCGGTGGCTCCTCCGGCATTGGTCTTGCGACCGCCGAGATGGCGAAGCGCGAGGGCGCCGACGTCATCGTCGCGTCCCGCAATGTCGAGAAACTCGACAAGGTGGCGGAGAAGCTGAACGCGATCGCGATCCCTACCGACGTCACCAGCGATGACAGCGTCGCAAACCTGTTCCGCCGTTGCGGTCCGGTCGATCATGTCGTGGTCACGGCGGCGCAGTTGCTC
>NZ_LLYB01000043.1:123836-160353 GCF_001440475.1 Bradyrhizobium lablabi
GCAAGTTCTGGGGCGCGTGGCGGGTTGCGCGCGAGGCCGAAATCCGCGCCGGCGGATCGCTGACGCTGGTGTCGGGATTCCTCAGCGTCCGTCCGCGGCCGAATTCGGCGATCGTCAGCGCCGCCAATGGCGCGCTGGAATCGCTTTCGCGGGCGCTTGCGCTTGAATTGGCGCCGGTGCGCGTGAACTGTATCTCGCCCGGCATCGTCGACACGCCGATCCGTGCCGCCATGCCGGAAGAGGCGCGGCGCGACATGCTGGCGAAAGCTGCGGCTTCGCTACCGGCCGGCCGCGTCGGCGTCGGCGAGGATATCGCGCGGCAAATCCTGAGTTTTATTACGAACGGTTTTGCGACGGGATCGACCGTCTATATCGACGGCGGCGCGCTGGTCATCTGATTTGTCGGAGGAAGCATCATGGCCTCAGAGAAGAGCGGCGCCTTCATCCGCAACATCGCCGAAGTGCCGTGGCGCGAATTCCCCAATCATTTTGGCGGCGCGTTGTCAAAACCGCTTGTCATGCCGGAGACCGCCGGCTCCCGCCACATCGACTATCGCATCTCGATGTACCAGCCGATGGCGCATGTCGCGTGCCACAAGCATCTGGTGCAGGAGCAGATCTACCACGTGCTCGAAGGCGAGGGGCTGATGGAGATCGCGGGGAAAAATCACGTCGTGCGCAAGCACGACTTCATCTTCCTGCCGCCCGGCGTCGAACACGCGATCTCGAATTCGGGACTGGTCGATCTGGTATTTCTGGTGATTACGTCGCCGGTGACGGATGAGGAGAAGGTGGTGTGAGAACTCCTGCCTCGCCCCGCTTCTGCGGGGAGAGGTTAAGGCGGCAGGCTGGCCTCAGCTCGGAACCACCGCCCTCTACGTCCTAGCCGACCCGAGCAATACCACGCCCGCGATCAGCACCGCGCAACCCGCCATGCCGTGACCCGCTCGCCGAGGATCAGCATGCCGAACATTGCTCCCACCATCATCCACATCTCGCGCGCGGGCGCGACGAGGCTCAGCGGCGCGCCCATCTCGATGGCTGACAGCACGAGGATGTAGGACAGCGGCGCCAGCGCGCCGACGCCGAGCGCTAGCCACCAATGGCCCTGCATCCTTTTCTTCGCCCCCGGCCAGTCGCGCATCACGATCGGCACCAGCAGGAAGAAGCGCAACAAATTGGAAAGCCAGTCGAGCACGACCGGGTGGATTCCGAGCACCTTGACGCCGTATCCGTCGACGACGGTGTAACTCGCGATCAGCGAACCCGTAGCGGTGCCCCAGCGCACGCCGTCCAGGCCGCGCGGCTTTTTGAACGCGGAGAGGTCGCCTTGCGTGGTGATGAGGCCGATGCCGGCAATGACCGCGAACAATCCGACGATGCCCTGGCTGGTCGGCGTCTCCCGCAAAAGGATGAACGCGCCGATCGAGGACAGCATCGGCCCGGTGCCGCGCGCGACCGGATAGACCACCGAGAGATCGGCGACCTGGTAGCCGCGCTGCAGGCACAGGCTGTAGGCGAGGTGAATGACCGTACTGAGCACGATGCAGATGACGACAGGCGCGTTCCAGGTCAGGTCGTCATAGAGCAGAATCCAGATCATCCACGGCAGGTAGACGATGCTGGAGAACAGATTGGAGGCGAACACGAAGGCCGCGCCGGCGGCAGCGGCGCGCTTCGCGAGTAAATTCCATGTGGCGTGGATAAAGGCGGCGAGGACAACGAGTGTAAGCGGGACGAGCGACATGAGACCTCCGTGCCATCAGGCGCGAACAAGATCTCGACATCTCCTCCTCTGGGCTTTTGTCCCTCGGGTGCAGCCGCGTGCTACCGCGGTTTCCGCAACGCTCGGACCGGCGATGGCGGT
The DNA here is from genome assembly GCF_001440475.1 of Bradyrhizobium lablabi. Classification (GTDB taxonomy): domain Bacteria; phylum Pseudomonadota; class Alphaproteobacteria; order Rhizobiales; family Xanthobacteraceae; genus Bradyrhizobium; species Bradyrhizobium lablabi. The sequence goes on from NZ_LLYB01000043.1 coordinate 125,704, forward strand.
TTCGCCATCCGGAACCCTAGTTGCCACTCAGTCGATGGAACTCCGATATGCGGTGCGGTCAATGCGGAATTTATGCTGCAGGTGCGCAATGCCGCGCGGTCAGGCGGCCAGATCCTGCAGCAGCAGCGACGAACCGCGAATCAGCACCTTGCGTCCCTTCGCCGTGATGACGGGAGCGTCGCCGATCATCACAGCGAGTTCCAGCGCGATCAGGCCGTCGATCGTGTAGCGGCTCATACGCGGCAATCTTGATGCCGGCGTGCGCAATGCCTTCAAGGCTTCCCACTGGGACGGCGTCAGGTCGTAGTCGAATTCTTCGTTCATGGTGCCTCGGCTTCCACAATTCTTGTGGCGTCTCATAGCGAGCGCACGTGAAATTCGTGCGACCGCAACGAGTCGGTATTTCGACAAGCGACGATGCGCTGTCACATCATCGTGTCATTGGAATTGGTCGATGTCGTCGAATCACGCGGGGGGCCAAAACAAAATACGCAGGCACAGGTCGCGTGAGCAGGGCCGGCAAAAAGGCCGCCCGATCGCCGCAACCCTTAGGAGAAGGTTACTAACGAAAAGTAAACGGTGGGGCTGGTTCGAATACCGTGATGCAGCTCACGGTGGTAGGGTGAGCAAACGCGAGCGCCGTCAGACCTCATCCTGAGGAGCGGCGTGAGCCGCGTCTCGAAGGATGAATGGCACCAGCCGGGCCACATGGTTCGAGACGGCGCTACGCGCCTCCTCACCATGAGGGTTAATGGTTGCTACGATTCCGCGATTCTATCCGCGCCGTACACTCGCGCCGCCATCGACCGGCAGTGTCACGCCGGTGATGAAGCTCGCTTCATCCGACGCAAGGAACAGCGCGGCGTTGGCGACGTCCCAGCCGGTGCCCATCTTCTGCCGCAGCGGAACCTTGCTGTCGCGCTCGGCCTCGACTTCGGCGCGGCTCTTCCCCCATTCGCGGGCGCGGGTATCGACGGCCATCGGCGTGTTCATCAGGCCGGGCAGGATGACATTGGCGCGGATGCCGTATTGGGCGTTCTGGTAGGCGAGCTGTTCAGTGAAGGCGATCATCGCTGATTTGGTCGCCTTGTATGCCACATACGGGTAGGTGGTGATCGCCGCCATCGAGGAGATGTTGATGATCGCACCGCTTTTCTGCTGGCGCATGATCGGGATCACGTGCTTCGCGGCAAGCACGCAGCTCTTCAGATTGATCGCGACGCAGCGGTCGAACGCTTCTTCGGAAATCTCGAGCAGTTCGGCATCGCCGCCGGACAGGCTGACGCCGACATTGTTGTGCAGGATGTCGATGCGGCCCCAGCGCGTTTGCGCATCCGCCACCATCGCCTTGAGCTCGGCGTTCCTGGTGACGTCGGCCTTGAACGCTGCCGCGGTGCCGCCGTTCGCGGCAATCAGGTTGACGGTTTCCTGCGCCGATTCCAGATGGTGATCGACGCAAAGCACCCTGGCGCCTTCGCGCGCGAAGGTCAGCGCGGTGGCGCGGCCGTTGCCGATGCCTTCGCCGGGGCTCTGGCCGGCGCCGACGACGATGGCGACACGATCTTTCAGACGCATTCATTCCACTCCCGGGATCGGGTACTGTTGCAGTACCTCTTTGTAATAGGATTCGTTGTCGATCTTCATCGTCGCCAGCACGCGGACCACGGCGCAATAGAAGGCGATGGTGAGCACGAGGTCGGTCATCTCCTCGTCGGAAAGTTGCTGCTTGATCTCGGCGAAGGTCGCCTCCGACATTGCCAGTTCCCGCACCATCTCGCGGGCGCCACGCAGGATCACCTTGGCCAGCGGCTCCAGCTTCGAGGGCTTGCCCTCGGTCTCGGCCATCAGCGCGGCGATATCGTCATCGGTGACGCCGAACTCCTTGCCGATCTTCACATGGTGGGTGAACTCGTATTCGGATTTCTCCATCCAGCCGACCTGGAGGATCGCGAGTTCACGCAAGCGCGGATCGAGCTTGCTCTTGAAGCGGATGTAGTTGCCGACGCCGTTGAAGGCGCGGGCCATGTCGGGCGAGTTCACCAACAGCTTGTGCAGATTGGTGTTGCGCTTGAGCATGTCGCGGTATTCGGGGGCGACCTGGTCGGCTTCAAGATAGGGCAGGCGAGCCATTTTGTTGTTGTCCTTGTTGGCGATAGCGGTTCAGCCTCATCTAGCCGTAGAGCGCTTTGTGCTCCTGCTCATACTTGGCATAGGAGTCCTTGATGCTCGCCATGTTCAGCAACATGGTTGCAACCGGTTTCTCATCTGCCGCGAACACGGTCGTGCGCATCCACACGCTTTCGGTGCGACGGCTGCCGCTGAGCGCGACCACTTCGCGTTCGGTCGAGTAGCTTTCGCCGACGAAGAGCGGCCCGCGCAGCAGGCGGATTTCCTGATCGGCAAACAGGCCGACCGCAGGTCCGCGCACCGGCAGCCGGTCTTCGCGGGCGCGGTATTGAAACAGCACGCTCAGCATCTCGAACGGAATGATCGCCCGGCCCCAGGGATTGAGCTCCTGCGAATAGTAGGCTGAAGGTTCGGTGATGGCCTTCAGCTTGTCGGCCAGCGAAAACGGGTAGAGATCGCCCATGTGCTGGTCGAAATCCATTTTCACCGTCTGCCGTCCCGTCTTCATGCCGACCTCGAGGTCGGCGAGGATGACGGGATCGGCGAGGGGCTTTAGTTCACCGAGCCGCCGGGAAAGCGCCGTCTCCGCGACGTCACCGACGGAAGCCGTGCCACGCAGGATCTCGGTGCCGTCGCGCTTGGTCATGCCGATCGCGCAAGTCGTCTGGCCGGGCTTGGGCTTCTCGATACTGGCCTGAACTTCCTCGCCCTCGAAGGCGGGGTTGCGGTAGTGCGCGGACAGGCATCCGGTTTCGAACCAGGCCTGGCCCCAGATCCGTTCGCACAGCGGCGCGAACTGGCTGAAATGGGTCGGGCCCTCGATGGTGCCGCCCTGGAAGCCGAGTTTTTGCGCGGTGGCGTCGTCGTGGATCGAGGCGTGCGAGTCATACACCTGCGCGTGGAGCATCTGTTTGGGGCTGCGCCACGGCCCCACCAGCAGATTGCCGCTCTCCAATAACTCGGTCCTGAATGCCGGTTCTGTCATCCCTGGTGTCTCCCTTTACGCCCAAGCGTTTCAAAGAAGGCGAGGTCCCGCAAGGGGCGGGCCGATCCACAAGGCAGGCCGAGATATGTCCTGCGGCCATGAATTCACGCTGGGCACGCATAGCAAAACCGGTGCATTCTGTTCGCAATTAGACCGGTTCAAATCACCGGCGCGACGGGGAGCGGACGAATGGCGTTGATGGAAGTGGGGCTGGACGACAAGTACCGGCTCGATGCGAAGCGAATCTTCCTCTCCGGTACGCAGGCGCTGGTCCGCCTTCCCATGTTGCAGCGCGAACGCGACCGCGCGCAGGGGCTCAACACCGCCGGTTTCATATCAGGCTACCGCGGCTCGCCGCTCGGCATGTACGACCATGCGCTGTGGCGCGCCAAAAGCTTCCTCAAGCAGCATGACATCGAGTTCTCGCCTGGTCTCAACGAGGACCTCGCCGCAACTGCGGTGTGGGGCAGCCAGCAGGTCGGCATGTTCCCCGGCGCCAAGGTCGATGGCGTGTTCGGTATCTGGTATGGCAAGGGTCCCGGCGTCGACCGCTCGGTCGATGCGCTCAAGCACGCCAACTCGGCGGGCACGTCGAACAATGGTGGCGTGATTGCGCTGGCCGGCGACGACCATGGCTGCCAGTCCTCGACGCTGGCGCATCAGAGCGAGCAGGTGTTTGCCGCCGCGCTGATGCCGGTGGTCAATCCGGCGACGCTGCAGGATTATCTCGATCTCGGCATTCTGGGTTTTGCGCTGTCGCGCTATTCCGGCTGCTGGGTCGGCTTCAAGGCGATTTCGGAGACGGTGGAAAGCTCGGCCTCGATCGTCAGCGATCCCGACCGCATCAAAATCATCACGCCTGACGATTTCGAGATGCCGCCTGGCGGTCTCTCGATCCGCTGGCCGGATGCGCCGATGGAGCAGGAGCGGCGGCTGCATGGCCCGAAGATGCAGGCGGTCGCGGCATTCGCGCGCGTCAATCGCTTCGACCGGATCGTGCTGGATTCAAAACCCGCGCGGCTCGGCATCATGGCGACCGGCAAGGCCTATCTCGATCTCCGGCAGGCGCTGGCCGATCTCGGCATTACCGATGCCGAGGCGCAGGCGCTGGGCCTGCGGATCTACAAGGTGGCGCTGACCTGGCCGCTGGAGGAATCCGGCGCGCGCGCGTTTGCCGAAGGCTTGCAGGACGTGCTCGTGGTCGAGGAGAAGCGCGGCTTCATCGAGGACCAGCTTCTTCGCATTCTTTACAATGTCGATGCTTCGAAGCGGCCTTCGGTGGTCGGCAAGCGCGACGAGACCGGCGCCATGCTGCTGCCGAGCGAGGGCGAGTTGACGCCGACCATGGTGGCGGCGGCAGTGGTCGCGCGGCTGCGCAGGCTCGGCCATCGCAGCCCCGCGCTGGAGCAGCGCCTCGCCAAGCTCGAAGCCTTCGACCGGCCGGCGGAGGGTGTTGGCGCGGCAAAGCTGCAGCGCACGCCGTATTTCTGCTCGGGTTGCCCGCACAACACCTCAACCAAGATTCCCGAAGGCAGCCGCGCGATGGCTGGCATCGGCTGTCACGGTATGGCGCTCTCGGTGCCGAACCGCCGGACGCAGACGATCTCGCATATGGGCGCGGAGGGCGTCACCTGGATCGGGCAGGCGCCGTTCACCAGCGAGCCGCACGTCTTCCAGAATCTCGGCGACGGCACCTATACCCATTCCGGCCTGCTGGCGATCCGCGCGGCGGCGGCCTCCGGCGTCAACATCACCTACAAGATTCTTTATAATGACGCGGTGGCGATGACCGGCGGCCAGCCGGCCGAGGGCGGGCTGACGGTGTCGCAGATCGCCCATCAGGTTTCGGCGGAGGGCGCCAAGCGGCTTGCCATCGTCTCCGACGATCCCGAGAAATATCCCAGCAATTACTTCCCCTCAGACGCGACTGTTCATCACCGCCGCGAACTCGACGCCGTTCAGCGCGAGCTGCGCGAGGTCAAGGGTCTCACGGTCCTGATCTATGACCAGACCTGCGCGGCCGAAAAGCGCCGCCGCCGCAAGCGCGGGCTCTATCCGGATCCGCCGAAGCGTATCTTCATCAACGAGCGCGTCTGCGAGGGCTGCGGCGACTGCTCTTCCGTTTCCAACTGCGTCTCGGTGCAGCCGCTGGAAACCGAGTTCGGCCGCAAGCGGCGGATCGACCAGTCGAACTGCAACAAGGATTTTTCCTGCATCGAGGGCTTTTGCCCGAGTTTTGTCACCGTGCATGGCGGCAAGCTGCGCAAGGCGGACCGTACCGCGGCCGATCCATCGGCGCTGTTTGCCGATCTGCCGACGCCCGCTACCCCGGCGCTCGCCGGTCCCTACAATATCCTGGTCACCGGCATTGGCGGCACCGGCGTCATCACCATCGGCGCGCTGCTCGGCATGGCCGCGCATGTCGAGGGCATGGCGTGCTCCACGCTGGACTTCACCGGGCTGTCGCAGAAGAACGGCGCGGTCATGAGTCACGTCCGCATTGCGCCCGTTGCGGACGATCTCTCCACCGTCCGCATTGCGCCCGGTAACGCCAATCTCATTCTCGGCTGCGATATCGTCGTCGCCACCAGCATTCCCTCGTTGAGCCGGGCCGAGCGCGGCGTCACGCGCGCGATCGTCAATGCCGATCTGTTGCCGACGGCAAGCTTCGTCATCAACCCCGACATCGATTTCGAGGCCGGGGCGATGCGTGAGGCGCTCAACGAGGCGGTCAGCGCCTCCGATCTCGACATCCTCGACGCAACGGGACTAGCCACCGCGCTGATGGGCGACAGCATCGCCACCAACGCGTTCATGCTCGGCTTTGCGTTCCAGCGCGGGGCGATCCCGCTGTCGCTGGAAGCGATCATGAAGGCGATCGACCTGAATGGCGCGGCGATCGAGATGAACAAGCTGGCGTTCTCCTGGGGCCGCCTCGCTGCCCACGATCTGCAGCGCGTCGTCAGCGCCGCCCGCTTCAAGAGTTCGGGCGCGGCGCCGGTCCGGCGGACGCTCGAGGAGAGCATCGCCTTCCGCGCCAAATTCCTGACGGACTATCAGGATGAGGCCTATTCCAAACGCTACCTCGCCGAAGTCGAACGCGTCCGCGCCGCCGAAGCCAAGACTGCGCCCGGTTCGCATGAGCTGACGGAAGCCTTCGCCAAAGGCTTGTTCAAGCTGATGGCTTACAAGGACGAATATGAAGTCGCCCGGCTCTATTCCGACGGCGAGTTCGCAAAAGCGTTGAAGGCGCAGTTCGACGGCGAGGAGGGCGTCAAGGTCAGCCTCGCGCCGCCGTTGCTCGCGTCGCGCGACAAGGTCACGGGCCGCCTGCGCAAGCGCGAGTTCGGTAGCTGGATTTTCCGCGTATTCGATATCCTGACCCGGTTCAAGTTCCTGCGCGGCACCGCGCTCGATCCGTTCGGCTACACGGCTGAACGCCGGATGGAGCGGGCGTTGCCGGGCGAATATTCCGACATGGTCTTCCGCCATCTCGACAGCGCGAAACCGCAGGATTGGCCGCGTCTGGTGGCGCTGGCGAAATCCGCGGAACTGGTTCGCGGCTACGGCCATATTAAGGAAGCTAATGTCGCGAAATACCGCGCGGAGTGCGCGCGGCTGGAAGCCGCGATCGGCCAACCGGTGGCGCAGGCAGCCGAATAGCGGCTGCACGCCTTGCGTGTGAACTTTTCCACCGCTGAAATCACTCACCGGTAACCCTGAGGGCGGAACCGGCTGGAATTATCCGGCCGGCTTCCTACATGATGGCTGTTCCCCAGTTTGTTGAGTCGGTTTCACGAGGCCTGCGATGGTCCTGAAGAATGCTATTGCCGCAGCACTTTGCACGGGGCTCCTGATATCGGGCAGCGCCGCGCTGGCGGACGAGTATCATGCGGGCGAACTACTCGGTCTCGATCTCCCCCAAGCCGTGCTCTCGCCGAAGCGGCTCGGCCCCGAGACGCAATTCGCGCCGGTTAGAATCGAAGCCCGGACCGATCGCAAGCCGGTGAAGACGGAGCGCGTGGTTGTCCGTAAAACTCCGGAGCGCAAGGCGCATGTTGTGCAGGAGCGTGTGGAGAAGCCGCGCGGTGCGGTCCGTGCCCAGCTTGCGCGCCGCCATAGCAACCCGCTCGAAGCGCAGGCGCGCGACACGCGGATCCAGACCTGGCCGTGCAGGTCGGGCGGCATCTGTGGCTGGCAGAATTAGTTGCAGTAGATCCCGCAGAGTTCGTCATTGCGAGGAGCAACGCGACGAAGCAATCCATTCTTCCCTTGCGGCCCGATGGATTGCTTCGCTTCGCTCGCAATGACGGCATCCTCGCCCATCACGTCATCCACCTGTCGTAAAAGCTTCAGCCGCGAGTCAAATTCAACGGGCACACCTTCGTCGTGATTCGACGAGGGTGCTTCGATGCCGATTGCGATCCACGCCGGGCAAAGCCTGAACCGGCGTCAATTATTGGTCCGCTCCGCCGCAACATGTGCCGTCGCCGGTCTCGGCAGCCTCGCCAGACCCTATCTCAGCCGCGCCGCCGATCGGCCACTTATCACCAGCGGCATTCAGTCGGGGGACGTCTCGGCTGACTCCGCGGTGATCTGGGCCCGCGCCGACCGGCCATCGCGCATGCTGGTCGAGTGTTCGGCGGGCGAAGACTTCAAGACCATCATTGGCTCGGCTTCGGCCGATGCATTGCCGGCGAGCGATTTCACCTCGAAGGTTCTGCTGGGCGGCCTGCCATCGGGGCAGGATATTTTCTATCGCGTGCGGTTCGAAAGCATCGACGAACGCGGGCTCGCCGGCGAAACGCAGGTCGGGCACTTTCGCACCGCGCCCGCGACACGGAGCAACGTATCGTTCGCCTGGTCGGGCGACACGACGGGGCAGGGCTGGGGCATCGACGAAAGCCGTGGCGGAATGCGGACTTACCGGACGATGCTCGACAATCGTCCCGACTTCTTCATCCATTCCGGCGACCACATCTATGCGGACTGCCCGGTGGAGCGGGAATTGAAGCTGCCCGACGGCGGAGTGTGGCGGAACATCGTCACCGAGGAAAAGTCCGTCGTCGCCCAAACGCTGGCGGAGTTTCGCGGCAACTACAAATACAACTGGCTCGATCCAAACTTTCACGCCTTCCATGCCGCCGTGCCCCTGTTCGCGCAATGGGACGATCACGAGGTCACCAACGACTGGGCCCCCGTCGGCACCGCCGACGAGACCGGCTATGCCGAGGACGGCTCCTCGCTGCTGGTGGCGCGGGCGCGCCGCGCCTTCCATGAATTCATGCCGATGCGCGCGCGACCTGCGCAGGAGGACGGCCGCATCTATCGCAAGATCAGCTACGGTCCGCTGCTCGACGTCTTCATGATCGACATGCGCAGTTACCGCGATTCCACCTTCAACAAGCGCGACGACCGCAGCGACACCTGTATCCTCGGCCCGGCGCAACTGGCCTGGCTGAAGCGCGAGCTGGTGTCATCCGACGCCACCTGGAAGGTGATTGCCGCCGATATGCCGATCGGCCTGATCAGCGAGGACGCGATCGCGCTCGGTGACGGGCCGCCGGAGCGGCGCGAGCATGAGATCGCCGACCTGCTCTCGTTCTTGAAGCGCGCCGGCATCCGAAACGTTGTGTGGCTGACCGCCGACATGCATTACACGGCAGCGCACCATTACGATCCGAACCGCGCCGCCTTTCAGGATTTCGAGCCATTCTGGGAGTTCGTCTCCGGCCCGCTGCATGCCGGCACCTGGGCGCCGGCCCCGCTCGACAATACGTTCGGGCCGAAAGCGATGTTCCAGAAGGGCTGCAGCGGCGAAAACCTCGCGCCGTGCTTCGGGATGCAATTCTTCGGCCGCGTCGATATCGACGGCAAGACCGAGGTGATGACCGTGACGCTAAAGGATGTCGACAATCGCGACCTCTGGTCGGTCGATATCGAACCCCGCCCGGATGCGCGGCCGGGCCAGATCATGGCGCAGCACATCTGACGCCTTCGATCGGGAGACGGTCGGCACGGAATTCCCCGGGCGACTTCCATGTTCGCGCCGCATAGTTCGGCGAGGCTCTGTCGCTCTGTCGACACGTTGGCTAAAAAAACAACTCGAAATTGCGTGTGGTTTCTTGAAGGAGGCATTGCGTTGGCGCACAATTCGCCTGTCCCTCCCGACCGGAGCCCTGCCATGTTTGTCGCCGAGAGCAAGCGCCTGACGCATCAGGGCGCGAAGATGATCATGGCGACGGCGCTGGAATTGGCCGGCCAGGCCAAGATCGCGATCTGCTGCGCCATCGTCGATGCCGGCGGGCATGTGATCCTGATCGAACGCATGGACGGCGGCCGCTTCCATACCGTGCACTCCTGCACCACCAAGGCGGTTTGCGCCGCATCGAACCGGCGCCCGACCACGGCCAAGGGCGCGGCCGGCCAGGACCTCGACGTGGCCCACGCGATCGGGCTTGCGCTCGCGGCCGGACCGGAACGGTGGACCGCGATGGAAGGCGGCGTGCCGGTGCTGGTCGATCGCGAATGTATCGGTGGCGTCGGCGTGAGCGGCGGTGACTGGGAGACCGATTTGCGGATCGCCAGGACGGCCGTCGAGTCGATCGGCGCGAAATGGGAATGACATCGTAACGAGGGCAAAGGGATGAGTGCCGATCCGCTCCGCGTGGCCTGTGTCGGGATGGGATGGTGGTCCGACGTTCTGGCGGATGCCATCCAGCGCTCGGGCAAGCTCGAGATCCGCGCCTGCTACACCCGCTCCGATGAAAAGCGCAAAAGCTTCGCGGTAAAGTACCGCTGCCGGCCGGCCGAGAGCTACGAGGCGCTGCTTGAAGATGCCGAGATCGAGGCGATCATCAACACGACGCCGAATGATGTGCATCTGGCGACGACCCGCGCGGCCGCAGCCGCCGGCAAGCACGTCTTTCTCGACAAGCCGATCGCCAACAGCATCTCGGATGGCCGCGCCATCACCGAGGCCTGCCGCAAGGCCGGCGTGGTGCTGGCGCTCGGCTATCAGCGGCGGCGCGAGAGCCATTTCCGCTACCTCAGGCAGCAGATCGAAGCCGGTCGGTTCGGCAAGCTCGTCAACGCCGAGGCGAATATCAGCCGCGACCGCCTCGGCAAGATCGATCTCACCTCCTGGCGCTACCAGGCCGCGGGCATGCCGGGTGGCGTGATGCTGCAGATCGGGATCCACTACATCGACGTGCTCGCCTATCTGATCGGGTCGATCCATGCGGTGCGCGCGCAGTCGGCGCAACTGGTGCTGCCCGGCGACAATCCTGACGTCGCAAGCCTGATCCTGCAGCATGAGAACGGCGCACTCTCGACGCTGAACGCAAGCTACGCCTCGGCGTCCGAATATTACCTGATGAATGTCTACGGCAAGGAGATGACGGCGTTCTACGACCTGCACAATGGGCTGCGGCTGCTCAAGCGCGGCGAAAGCCGCCCGGTCGCGGTGCCTTGCGAAAGCAATGATACCCTTGTCGAGGAACTCGAGGAGTTCGCCGCGGCGGCGCGCGGGCAGCGCCAGCACGAAGTCGGGGGCGAGGAGGCGACGCGATCGCTCGCCGTGGTGCGCGCCGGCATTGTTTCGGCGCGCGAAGGGCGTTTGGTCGAGGTCGCGGAAATACTGAATGGTGACGGAAGATTGTGACGGCGCAGCAGCAGGATAGGAGCGCGCGTGAAACCCGGTACGAGCGTCTGGAAAGCCTGTTTGGTCGCGGTGCTGTTCGTCGGCATTACCGGGCCGTCGCACGCGCAGGACTATCCCTCCAGGGCGATCACGGTGATCGTGCCATTCCCGCCCGGCGGCGCCAGCGACGTGGTGGCGCGCATCGTCACCAACCAGATGTCGAAGATCCTCGGGCAGTCCATCGTCATCGAGAATGTCAGCGGAGCCGGCGGCACGGTCGGCAGCGCCCGCGTCGCTGCTGCCGCGCCTGATGGCTACACCCTGCTTGCCGCGGCGATGGGCTCGCATGTCGCAGCTCCGGTGCTGACGCCGAACCTCAAATACGATCCGGTTACCGATTTCGTGCCCATCGGGTTCACGGCCCATTCCCCGGCAGTCGTCATCGCGCGGAAGGATTTTCCGGCCAACGACCTGAAAGAATTTGTCGCAACCCTCCGGCAACGGGGTGATGCGGTGAAGCAGGCCCATGGCGGCATCGGCGCGTCCTCGCATATGGCGTGTCTGCTGTTCACCGCGGAAATCGGCGTGAAACCGGCGCTCGTCGCCTATCGCGGCTCAGGCCCGGCGTTGAATGATCTGGTCGGTGGGCACGTCGATTTCATGTGCGAGCAGTCGGTCAGCGTGGCGGAGTCGGTTCTGGCCGGCTCGGTCAAGGCCTTCGCGGTCTCGGCTGCGAAACGACTCGAAAACCTGCCGAATGTTCCGACCGCCGGCGAAGCGGGCATCGGCTATCAGATGAGCGTCTGGGCCGGACTGTTTGCACCGAAAGGCGTTCCGCCTGAAATCATAGCCCGCCTTTCCGATGCGCTCGACAAGGCGCTTGATGAGGCCACTGTGCGCGAACGGATTGCCCAACTCGGCGGTTCGATCCCGGCCAAGGACGAACGCAACCCGGCTACCTTCGACCGGTTTGTTCGCTCCGAGATCGCGCGCTGGTCACCCATTCTCGCTGCGGCCGGAACGGGGAAATGAGGTTAGTGCGCCACGTGAAGTGGGCTCAGGGCGTCACCGCGAGATAGCCGCCCACCACCATCAGTACCGAGAGCGCCACGACCACGCCGAGTACGGCGGCGATGATCGCAGGCAGTTCATGGGTTTCCAGCCATTGTCGCAACGCTCTTACCATCGCACCCCTGATCTTGATTGCCCCGCGCCCTGCGCGCAAACTATTCAATAGCGGCCTATTCCCCTCAATGAAATACCGTTGAGGCGGCTTGGCTTGGCACGCGGTGCTTTTTCCTTTCCGGGAGAGCCATCATGGAACATCTGCAAACCCAGGGTATCAGCCTGCCGAAGCTTGGTCTCGGCACCTTTCGCATGCAGGGCGATGCCTGCCGCGCGGCCGTGGAGGGCGGGCTGGCGTTGGGCTACCGGCATCTCGACACCGCCGAGATGTATGACAATGAGGAGGCCGTGGGTGCCGCGATTGCAGCCTCGCGCGTTCCCCGCAAGGACCTGCATGTCACCACAAAAGTCTGGAACGAAAACCTGGCGCCGGATGCGCTCCGCCGGGCGTTCGATACTTCCTTGAAGAAACTCCGGCTCGACCATGTCGACCTCTATCTGGTGCACTGGCCGGCGCCCAATATGAACCTGCCCGAGATCTTCGAAACGCTGATGCGGCTGAAGGAGGAAGGCCGCACCCGCGCCATCGGCGTCGCCAATTTCAACATTGCGCTCGTCAAGACGGTGATCGAGGAGATCGGGGCGCCGATCGCCTGCAATCAGGTCGAATACCATGTGATGCTGGATCAGACGCGGCTTCGCCAATTTCTCACTGCGAAATCAATACCGCTGATCGCCTATTCGCCGCTGGCCAAGGGCTTTGCGGCTTCCGACGCGGCGCTTGCCGCGATCGGCCGCAAGCACAACGCCAGCGCGGCCCAGGTGGCGCTGAAATGGCTGCTCGATCAGGATGGTGTTGCTGCGATCCCGAAGGCGTCGCGCAGCGAGAGCCAACAAGCCAATCTCGACGCGCTGAAGCTGAGGCTCGACGACGCTGACCGGAAAGCGATCGCGGGCTTGCCGAAAGACAAACGGTGTGTAAATCCCGGCTATGCGCCGGCCTGGGATTGATGCCGGTTCTTGCCTTTTCCGCTGGCCGGAATTCGGGTTTTCGCTACACACGGGCGCGGCTCCAGTCCATACTGGATCGCATCAAAGGGAGGTCTTTCAATGCGTGAAGCTGTCATCGTTTCCTATGCACGTACGGGGCTGGCAAAGTCCGGCCGCGGCGGGTTCAACATCACCCCGCCGATGTCGCTGGCGGCCCATGCCATCAAGCACGCGGTGGACCGCGCCGGCGTCGACAAGGAATATGTCGAGGACTGCTATCTCGGCAATTGCGCGCATGGCGCGCCCAATATCGGCCGCCAGGCCGCGCTGCTCGCGGGCCTGCCGAATTCGACCGCCGGCGTCTCGGTCAATCGCTTCTGCTCGTCGGGCCTGCAGACCATCGCAATGGCCGCCAACTCGATCCGCTCTGACGGCTCCGACTGCATCGTGGCCGGCGGCGTCGAGAGCATCTCGATCCCCGGCGGCGGCTCGCCCAAGGAATCGATCGATCCGGAACTGCTCAAGGTCGCGCCCGACATCTTCATGGCGATGATCGATACCGCCGACATCGTTGCCGAGCGCTACAAGCTCAGCCGCGAATATCAGGACGAGTATTCGCTGGAATCGCAGCGTCGCATGGCCGCCGCGCAGCAGGCCAACAAGTTCAAGGACGAAATCGTCCCGATGAAGACCAAGATGAAGGTGGTCGACAAGGCGACCAAGGCGGAATCGATCGTCGACTATGTCGTCGACCGCGACGAGTGCAACCGGCCCGAAACCACCCTTGAAGGCCTTGCCAAGCTCGAGCCCGTGAAGGGCCCCGGCAAATTCGTCACCGCCGGCAACGCCAGCCAGCTCTCCGACGGCGCCGCCGCTGTGGTGCTGATGGAAGCCAAGGACGCCGAGAAGCGCGGGCTCAACCCGCTGGGCCGCTTCGTCGCCTGGGCCTCCGCGGGCTGCGAGCCGGACGAGATGGGTATCGGCCCGATCTACGCCGTGCCCAAGCTCCTGAAGCGCCATGGCCTGAAGATCGACGACATCGATCTCTGGGAACTGAACGAGGCCTTCGCCAGCCAGTGCCTCTATTCGCGCGACAAGCTCGGCATCGATCCGGAGAAGTACAACGTCAACGGCGGCTCGATCGCGATCGGCCATCCCTTCGGCATGACTGGTGCGCGTCTCACCGGCCACATCCTGCAGGAAGGCCGCCGGCGCAAGGCCAAGTGGGGCGTCGTCACGATGTGCATCGGTGGTGGCCAGGGCGGCGCAGGCCTGTTCGAGATCTACAGCTGAGCTAAGCAGCCAGCACGCAATAAAGAAAATGGCTCCGCGAGGAGCCATTTTCCGTTCATAGCGTTTTCGAGCGAAGTGGATACCGGTTCGCGTGAAGACAACGCGTCAAACAAAAGACTGGAGCCCGGTGGACCGGGCTCCAGGTTTCTTCAGTTCAGTGTCGGCCTTAGTAGCGATGCTTCTTGATGACCACGACCCTGTCGTGATGGCCATGCCGCCATCCACGATGCCAGCCGCGGTCGTGCCGGTATTCAGCACGCGCGCCATAGCCGTGATGGTGATGACCGTGGTAACCGCCACGCTTGATCACGACGGTCTCCGCGCTTGCAATCGACGGCGCCGCAATGACGAGCGCGCCGAGGGCCGCGATAACGTATCCAAGCTTCTTCATTCCAATCCTCCTCAATTGAGCGAAGATAAAACATCGGATTGCGCGGAACGTTCCTGCGGAACTTGAAGAGAATTCTGAACGCTTGTTCAGACACGCGCGCGCCGTGTGTTTCTGCCGTTGAACTTTTGGATGAGGCGTCGTCAGTTTCGTAGGATGGGTAGAGCCACCGGGTCGCGTGAACGCGCGCCCGGATGACAGGCTCCGCGAAGCCCATCAACGCCAACGTTTGTGGGTGATTGGTTTCGCTTCGCTCTACCCATCCTACGTGGATGTAGCCGCCGGTGGACAATCGGTTCGAGCTCTGGCGAGCAAACGCATCGGTCTGCCCACTCGGGGATGATTGCCGGCATTGCCGCTATCGCGTGGGCGATGCACGCACTGCTTGCGGAACGTCCACGCCCGGCGCATCATCATCGGACAAAACAATATCAGGGGGAGCGCTGCGATGACCGGGTTTTCACGCCGTGATTTTCTGGGCCTGACGGGGACGGCTGCGATTGCCGCCATGTCCGGCCGCGCCAACGCCGCGATGGGGCCGAACGACAAGTATGACCTCGTGATCAAGGGCGGCGACGTGCTCGATCCCAGCCAGTCGCTGAGGGGCAAGCGCGACATCGGCATCCGCTGGGGCGTGATCGAGGCGGTCGAGAACGAGATTCCGGCCGCCCGCGCCGCCAAGACCATCGACGCGTCAGGCAAACTGGTGACGCCCGGCCTGATCGACCTGCATTCCCACGTCTACCCCTATGGCTCCGCGATCGGCATTCCCGCGGACGAGCTGGTGCAGGCGCAGGCAACGACCACGGTCGTCTCGGCGGGCGATGCCGGCGTCAACAATCTCGCCGCGCTGCGGCGCTACATCGTGGCGCAGTCGCGGGCGCGGATTTACGCCTTCGTCCACATCGCCAATAACGGTCTGTCCGGCTTCCCGGTCGCGGAGCTCTACAACATCGATTATGCGCAGGTGGAAGCTTGCGCGATGGCGCTGGCGGAAAATCCGGATTTTCTGCTCGGCGTGAAGGTCAGGATGTCGGAGAACGTGATCGCCAAGCACGGGCTGGAGCCGCTGAAGCGCAGCATCAAGGCCTGCGAAATGTGCGGCTGGCCAGCCAAGATGATGGTGCATATCGGCGGCGTCGAGACCAAGGAATTGATGTCGGAAATCCTCGACCTGCTGCGGCCGGGCGATGTGCTGACGCACGCCTATTCTGGCGCGCCGAACATTGCGGGCGTCTTCACCAACATCGTGCAGGATGGAAAACTGCTGCCGGCGGCGCTCGCCGCCAAGCAGCGCGGCGTGATGTTCGATGTCGGCCATGGCGGCGGCAGTTTCGATTTTACGGTAGCTGAAGTGGCGATCCCCGGCGGCTGCACGCCCGATACGATCTCCTCCGACATCCACGTCTTCTCCGGCAACACGCCCGGCATGCCATACTTGCCGAACGTCATGAGCAAATTCATCCCGCTCGGCCTGACATTGGAGCAGGTGGTGACGGCGGCGACGGTGACGCCGGCGAAAATCATCAACCGCGCGCCGAAGATCGGCACGCTCCAGATTGGTGCGCCCGGCGACGTCGCCATCATGGACCTGGTGGAGGGGCAGACCTCATTCGTCGACACCCGCAACAACAAGCGCGAGGGCAAACTGCTGCTCAAACCCGTGCAGACCGTGATCAACGGCGTGCCGTTCGGCAGGCCATACCAGGCGCCGTTCGCGGTGCGATAGTCAGCCTGACCGCCGCTGCGTGCGCATATCGCCGACGATGTCGGCAATGACGGCGCCCATCACCAGGGCGCCACCGGCGAGGACCCGGAGCGTGGGAACGTCGCCAAATCCCACCCAGATCCAGAACGGCATCAGCGGCGTCTCCAGCGTGGAGATCAGGGTCGCCTGGCCGGACGGCAGCAGCCGCGAGCCGAGGAAGAACAGGGTCAGGCCGATCGCGACCTGAAAGCATCCGAACATCGCGAGAGTCACGATATCGCTCCCGGCAACGCCGGCTATGCTGCCGGCAAAGGGAATGCTGACGATGCTGCCCAGGAAGTTCGACAGCGCAGCGGCTGATACCATCGAGGTGTCCTTGTGCCGCCGGACCATGACCGTCATAACGGCGATCATCAGCGTCATGAAGCAGGCAAGCGCTATCCCGAGGATGTCGGAGCCGACGCGTGCGCCGCCGACGATGATGCCGACACCGCAGAGCGCCACGACACTCGCAATCATGGTTCTGACATGCGGGACTTCCCGCGACCAGGCCCAGGCGAGCGCGGCCGTGACGAACGGGCCGGTCGCGATGATGATGGCCACATTGGAGACGCTGGTCAGTTGCAGCGAGGGGATGAAGGCGACCATGGCCGATGTCGACAACGACGCGACCAGCCAGCCGCTTTTGCTCATCCTTGTCAGATCGCGCAGGCCGGCACGGCCTTGCAGCACCAGCAGGATCGCCGTGATCATGACGCTGGCGAACAAGCCGCGCCAGAACAGGATGGTCCAGGAGTCATAGGGCAGCAGCCGCGTGAAGAACGGCGCCGTGCTCCAGGCAATCGCGGCGGCGACGACAAGCGCAATGCCTGCGCGGTGCTGGGAACGGACTTCCGCCATCGGCAAATCAGCCCGGACCGCCGGTGAGGTTTTGGCCGAGCAGTTTGCCGACAAGTGGCGCAGGATCGTCAGGCACGGCGTCGCCGCGCCAGGCGACGTGCTGATCGGTGCGCGCCAAAATCAGCTTGTGGTCGCCAAACGGTTGCGATGTGGGAACGTCGACGACCGCAAACGGTACGCCGTTGGCGCGCATCGCCTCAGCCAATGGCGCCACCGCGACATCCGGATCGTAGCGCAGCAGCGTGTAGCCCGGACCGAGCGCATCATAGACCACCCGTCCATCGGATAGTTTCGCGAATGGCAATCGGCAGCCCGGCGTCGAGGACGGCGTGAAATCGGCCATCGTAAAACCCGGCTGCTCGGCGCCGTCATAGGCGATGATCGGGGATTGATCGTAGAAGTAACCGAAGTTTAGGCCACCGCAGCAATATTGCTGCACGTTCAGATCATAGGCGGCTTGCCCGACCTGCTTGCGGACGGCGTCACCTTCGGGTCCCGGCTGCTCGATCTCCTCGGGGACGGTGCGGCGCTGGCTCAACACCTTGCCGGCCATCTCCATCGCAAAGCGCGACACCTGTTCGGTGATCGGAAGGCGCTCGGCCTCATAGGCATCGAGGATCTTGATGTCGGCCCATCCCTGCAGATAGGCGCCGAGTAGCCATGCGAGGTTGGTCGCATCCGCGATCCCCGCGTTCATGCCGTAGCCGGCATAGGGCATCCACAGATGCGCGGCGTCGCCGCAGATGAAGGCACGCCCCTTGCGAAACCGGTCGGCGACGAGGCGGCGGCCGACCCAGTCCTCCTTGCTTAGAATCTCGTATTCGAAATCGGGACCGACGCCGAGAATGGCACGGATCGAGGCGTCGCGATCGACGGAGTCGAAGGTCTCGTCCTCGCGGTTGAGGTGATTGTGGATCAGCCAGTTCTCCTGGCCGTCGATCGCGACCACCGTGCCGCAGCGCCGTGGATTGAGCGACAGCGTCATCCAGGCCGGCTGGTCCATCAAGCCGAGCAAAGTGGGCGCATGGATATAGGTCGATTGCACGCGCTGGATGATCGGCGTGCCCTGCAAATTGGCGTCGATGGCCTTGCGAACCAGCGAACGCGCGCCGTCGCAGCCGACGATGAAATCGGCGTGAATCGGCGAGGCGCTGCCGGTGTCGAGGTTGCGGACGGTCGCGACGATGCCGTCATCGTCTTGGCGAAAATCCTCGAACGCGGTGCGGTTCAGAATTTGCAGTCCCTCGATGGAAGCGGCGTGGGCGAACAGCACCGGTTCCATATAGATCTGATTGATACGGTGCGGCGGCTCGGCTGTCGGCCAGCCGGTATCCGGTCCGCTTGTTGCGGTGTAGCGATCGCGGCGGCAGGGAATGAGGATGCGCGACAGCTCGATGCCGGTTGCCGTGGTGCGGTACGAGCAATCGTTGGGGTAGTCGGCCGGCAAACCGGTGTCGCGCAGCTTCCGCGCCACACCCAGCCTGCGAAAAATCTCCATCGAGCGTGACGAGACATGGTTGCACTTCACGCTCGGCGGCTCGCCGGCCGCGCGCGTTTCCACAACAGTGACGGAAATTCCCCGCGATGCGAGGTCCATGGCTAGGCTGAGTCCGACAGGACCGCCGCCGACCACGAGAACGCTTGTCTTCACCATGTCGAATGCTGCCTTCTCGCTTGCTGCGCTGGGACGATCATGCATTACTGCGCGCCAAAGAGATCATCGGGGGGCCCTTGAATGTTTCCGTCGATCCGCAAAGGCATGATCCGCGCCCTTGTTGTTGTTTTGTCGCTGTCGCTGTCGGCGATTGAAGCAGCAAACGCCTATCCCGATCAACCCATCAAGATCATCGTGACGTTTCCGCCCGGTGGCAGTGCCGATATCGTGATCCGCGCGCTGCAGCCGCTGCTTGCGGACACGCTGCGGCAGCCGATCGTGATCGAGAACAGGGCAGGTGCGGGCGGCAATATCGGGATCGGGGCCGTGGCGCAGGCCGCGCCCGATGGCTACACGCTTGGCATCGCTGCGGCCGGCGTGCTGACCGTCAATCCCCATCTGAACCGTGCGGCGATGTCGTTCGATCCGGTCAAGGATTTGGCGCCGGTGACGATGCTGGCGGAAATCCCGTTCGTGCTGGTGGCTTCGCAACAATCGGGCATTGCCTCCGTCGCAGACATCATTGTCAAGGCCAAGGCGCAAACGGCGGGCCTGTCGATCGGCCATGGCGGCAACGGCACCGCAATGCACCTGACCTCGGCCCTGTTCAACCAGAAGGCCGGTGTCGGAATTCAACTGGTCGCCTATCGCGGCACGGCGCCGGCGACGACGGACGTTCTGGCCGGCCACGTCCCGCTGGCCGTGCTGGATATTCCCGCATCCAAACAATTGATCGGCGACGGCAAGTTGAAGGCGCTCGGCGTCTCTGCCGCAAAACGTGTGGTGTTCCTGCCCGATGTTCCGACGCTGGCGGAGCAGGGCCTGTCCGGTTTCGAATCCGTCGGCTGGTTCGGCATCGTCGCGCCCGCCGGCACGCCGCCTGAGGTCATCACCACGCTGAACGCCGCTTTCGTGAAGGCGTTGAGCGATCCCGCGGCGATCGAGAAGATCCGCACGCTCGGCGCCGAGCCGATGCCCACTTCGCCAGATGCTTTTGCAAAATTCATCCAAAGCGAAAGCGAAAAATGGGGCAAGCTGATTGCCGAGGCCGGCATCAAGGCTGAATAGGCAGCCGGTCCGAGGCCGATTGATCGAAATCAATTGGTCGACCCCATTTGATCCCAATCAATGCGGCGGCGTTTTTGCCTGGCGACGATACCGGGCAAAAGGATCGAGCATGATGCGCAGCGAAAGCCTATCCCAGACCGAACCAGACCACGGCCACCGCGCCCGGGCGATGCCCTATAACGAGGACGGCCGCCTGCCTTTCGAGAGCGAGTTTCTGGCGCAACTCGGAGACAGGGTGCGCGAGATGCGCGCACAGCATGGCCTGTCGCGCCGGGAACTCGCGCGCCGCGCCAGCATGTCCGAACGTTACGTGGCGCAGATCGAAGCCGGCAAGGGCAACGTCTCGATCGTGCGGCTATTGCGGATCGCGCTGGTGTTCCGCGGCGAATAGCGTCGTGCAAATTCATTTACCGAGGCGACGACCAACCGACGCCGGGTCAACCTTCTCCCATAAGCCCCTGAACGGGAAATCAGGGGGCACCAGCCTCCAAATCTCTTTTGTGCTGGGGTCCTCGAACCAGCGCCCGCCAACAATCATGCCTTTCCCGTAGTTCGGATCGGCGGTTCGCTCGAGAGCATCGCCCGACGCCACTTGTTTTTCGATGTATGCGCAAAATCTCCTGTATTCTCCCGGAGAGTTGAAGCCGTCGATCTCTTCCGAATCGTTGTTCATTTCCATGTCTTCGTCCAGATTGATAACCTCTTCACAGAATTCTGTGCGGGACGGTACCAAACTGGGGCGAGTCCAAATGCATTTGACGGAGAGATCGCGATGCCGCAGCGCCGGTCAGTTGGCGCACTCGTTGCAAGGTCGCGTATCAAGCGCGGAATGGCAGATGCGCGTTGAGCTTGCTGCGGCATATCGCTTCGTTGCTAACCTTCGCAGGTTCCGCAACGGAAGGCTGTTGCTGCCATGTGGATCAACAGAGGGGCTACTGAGGAGCTCCTTGGTGTCGTAGCCGTGCATGAACCCAAATGAAGCAGCTCGGGCGCAAGAGGCCGCTGCCTAATGGCGGATTCATCGCTCGTCGCTGCCAACGGTACCACTTAAGGCTGGAGCAAGGGCCTTTCCAATGACCCATAAAGACACACCGGCATTCACCCGGCGCGACTTGTTGAACATGATCGGCCAGGCAGCGGGTGGCGGCGCCATGTACCAGGCGATGACATCGCTGGGCTTCGCCGCCGAATCAAACTTCAGCGGCCCACCCAAGCTGGCTGGCGCGAAGAAAGGCAGCAGCGTGCTTATTCTCGGCGCCGGCCTGGCCGGGATGGTCGCGGCGCTCGAGTTGCGCAATGCCGGCTACAAGGTCACGATCCTGGAATACAACCAGCGTGCAGGTGGACGCTGCTGGTCGATACGCGGTGGCGACACTTTCACCGAGCTGGGCGGCGAGGTGCAGCACTGCGGCTTCGCCAAGGGCGAGTACTTCAACGCCGGTCCTTGGCGCATCCCCTACCACCACCATGCCGTGCTTCATTACTGCCGGCAGTTTGGCGTCGCACTCGAACCGTTCGTGCAGGTCAACTACAACGCTTGGGTCCACTCGAGCACGGCCTATGGCGGCAAGCCGCAGCGCTACCGCCATGTGCAGGCCGACTTCCAGGGGCACGTGGCAGAACTGCTGGGCAAGGCCACGCGCCAGGGCAGCCTCGACTCCGTGCTGACACAGGAAGATAAGGAGAAGCTGCTCGAAGGCCTGCGCCGCTGGGGCGCACTCGATGCCGAGTTTCGCTACCGCGAGGGCATCGCCACCAGCGCCTTGCGCGGCTACGAGATCGATCCCGGCGGAGGCCTGATGACGCCGGCGAAACCATCCAAGCCGCTCGAACTCAGCGAGCTGTTGCAGTCCCGGTTGTGGCGCGCTATCGCCGCCGGCCAAGCCTATGAGTTCCAAAGCACCATGTTCCAGCCGGTGGGCGGCATGGACATGATTGCCAAGGCCTTCGCCAAGCAGGTCGGCAACCTCATCCGCTACCAGGCGCGAGTCACCCGCATCGAACAGAACGAACGTGGCGTGACCGTAACTTTTGCGGACGAGGCGCGCGGCGGCGCGCTGCAGCAGGAAAAGGCCGATTGGTGCCTGTGCACCATCCCGCTGTCGATCCTGAGTCAGATCGACATCCAGGTAGGCGCCGAGATGCAGGCCGCCATCAATGCCGTACCCTATGGCTCGTCGATCAAGGTGGGGCTGCAGTTCAAACGGCGGTTCTGGGAGGAGGACGAGCACATCTACGGCGGCATCACCTACACCGACCTGCCGATTTCGCGCATTTCCTACCCTTCCACGCGTTACGGCGCGTCCGGCCCGGCCGTGGTGCTGGGCGCCTACGTGTTCGAAGGGCCCAACTCCTTCGAATTCGGCGCGATGGCTCCGGAGGAGCGCGTCCGTCGCGCCGTGGAGCATGGCAATCAGATCCATCCGCAGTACGCCGATGAATTCGACAACGGCGTGTCGGTCGCTTGGTACCGCGTGCCCGGCAATCACGGCTGCTACGGCAAGTGGACCGACGCGCTGCGCGACCAGCACTACAAGGCCCTGTGCCAGGTGGACGGTCGTATTGCGCTGGCCGGCGAGCACGTCTCCCATATCCCCGCGTGGCAGGAAGGCGCCATCCTTTCCTCACTCGACGCAATCCGGCGCCTGCACGCGCGCGCCACCGCTTGATGGCCAGAGCGACCTGACCATGCGCATGACCGTCCGCAATTGACCATGAACGCACGCAACATCCCATACTGTCTCGCAAGCGCCATTGTTGTTCTGGCAGCGGTTGCTGCCCAGAGTGCCCAGGCGCAAAGCAGCACGACCGCAACCAGCGTCCAACCGATGTTCTCGGTGGGACCGAAATTCCAGCAAACCACCGGCGAATCGATCTACCGATCGGTGTGTCAGGGGTGCCACATGCCGCAAGGCGAGGGCGCCAAAGGCGCCGGCGCCTATCCGCCGCTGGCCCGCAACAAGAATCTCGAAGCCCGCGGCTATGCGGTCTATCTTGTCGTCAACGGTCAACGCGGCATGCCGCCATTCGGCGAGATGATGAGCGATGGTCAGGTCGCCGAGGTGGTGAATTATGTGCGGACGCATTTCGGCAATAACTTTACCGACGCGGTGACCGCAACCGACGTCAAGCAGGTGCGCCGCTAGGCGAAAAGGGGAGAGGCTAATGAAAAAACAAATCATCTTCATGCTTGCTGCGCTGGTGGCGGCATGCACGGCGGCGCGGGCCGAGATCGTGCGGCATCCGATCCCGAACTCGACCTTTCCGATCGCACAATCTGTCGAGGTCAGAGGCAACGTCACGACCTATTACATCAGCGGTCAGGTGCCTCCGGTGGTCAACAAGGACGCCGATGCCGCGAGCCTGCAGGCCTATGGCGACACCAAAATCCAGTCGATCGGGGTGCTGAACCGGATCAAGACCATTCTCGAAGGCCTTGGGCTCACCATGGGCGACGTGGTGAAGATGCAGGTCTTCCTGGTGCACAACGCCGCCGCGCCGATGGACTTCAAAGGCTTCATGGAGGGCTACACCCAATTCTTCGGCGGCAGCCAGCCTAATCTGCCGGCGCGTTCGGTCGTCGGCGTCGCGGCGCTCGCCAATCCCGGCTTTCTGGTCGAGATCGAGGTGATCGCGGTCAAGGACAACAGCAAATAAGGGGACAGCAGGATGCGTAGAACCACAATTTGGAAACTTCGTTCGGGTCTGCTGTCGGCGACGCTTGCCTCGACGCTGATCGCGGGTGCCGCCATTGCCGAAACTTTGACCCCGCAGCAGCAGTTCGCCTACGACATCTACAAGGAACTCGTCGAGATCAACACGGTGACCGCGACCGGCGACACCGCCAAGGCGGCCGAAGCAATGGCGGCGCGCCTTCGTGCGGCCGGCTTTGCGGATGGTGACGTGCAGGTGTTGCAGCCCGCGCCGCGCAAGGGCAACCTTGTGGTGCGGCTGCGCGGTACCGGCGCGCGCAAGCCGATCCTCCTGCTTGCCCATATCGACGTGGTGCCTGCAAATCGCGACGACTGGTCGGTCGATCCGTTCAAGCTGATCGAGAAAGACGGCTATTACTACGGACGCGGTACCGGCGACGACAAATTCATGGCGGCAGCCTTCGTCACCAACATGATCCGCTACAAGAAGGAGGGTTACAAGCCCGACCGCGATATCATCCTGGCGCTTGAGACCGACGAGGAAATCCTCGACCGTGACGAGGTCGGCATCCGGTGGCTGCTGAAGCACCATCGCGATTTGATCAACGCCGAGTTCGCGCTCAACGAAGGCGGCGGCGTCGGGTTGAAGGACGGCAAGCCGATCCGCAACAGCGTTCAGACCTCGGAAAAGGTCTCGGTCAGCTTCCTTTTGGAAGTGAAGAACAAGGGCGGCCATAGCTCGCTGCCCACGAGGGACAACGCGATCTATCGGCTGGCGGAGGGGCTGGTCCGGCTCTCGAACTTCAAATTCCCGATGAATCTGAACGAGACGACGCGCGCCTATTTCGAGCGCACCGCCCAGTTCGAGGGCGAGCAGACCGCTGCCGACATTCGCGCGGCCCTGTCGGACAAACCCGACCCGGCATCACTGTCGTTCGTCCGCCTTGCGGCCAATCCGGTCTACAATGCACAGCTCCGCACCACCTGCGTGGCGACGATGCTGGAGGGCGGTCACGCCGTGAACGCGTTGCCGCAGCTTGCGACCGCCAAGGTCAATTGCCGGATCATGCCGGGCGAGCCGATCGAAGGCGTCAAGGCAACGCTCGAGAAGGTGTTCGAGGACGATCAGATCAAGGTCACCCAGATGGAGCAGGGGGTCTTGAGCGCGCCCTCGGCCCTGCACGAGGAAATCATGGGTGCGATCGGGAAACTATCGAAGGAATTCTGGCCGACCGCCGTGATCCTTCCCGTCATGAGCGCAGGCGCAACCGACGGCAGCTATCTGCGCAATGCGGGTATACCGACCTACGGCCATTCCGGTCTCGCCGGCGATATCAACGACATCCGCTCCCATGGCAAGGACGAGCGCGTCGCCGTGAAATCGTTCTACGAGGGGCAGGAGTATCTCTATCGCCTGGTGAAGATGCTGTCGGGTGGAACGTGACAAGCCGTTGGAACGTGGCCACTAGCACGCGATACTTCACAGTGAAGGATCTGTGAAGCCAGCATGACCGATGTGCCAAGAGCGCGGGTGTTGGTTGCTCAGCTCCGCACTCGCTTCTCCACATTAGCGATTCTGGCCGGTACGCCAAATTCCTTGCGGCACACTTCCGCCAGCACGGCAACGCCTTCGCGGATCTGTTCGTGCGAGGGGCTCGCAAAGCACAGCCGCAGCCGGCTGCCGGCATAGGCTTTGTCGGTCGACCATTCCGGCCCGGGATTGATGGAAACCCCGGCGGCGAGTGCAGCCTGATAGAGTTTTAGCGTATCGACATTGTCGGGCAGCTTCACCCACAGGAAGATGCCGCCTTCGGGCGCTTCGAATTCGGCCGCGGTGCCGAACTGCTCGTTCAGCGCGTCCATCAGCGTATCGAGCTTGGCGCGCAGGCCGCGCGTCAGTTTCGGGACGTGACCTGCAAAATGCGGCGCGCAATATTCCGCCAGCACCATCTGCTCCAGCGCGCCGGAACCTGCGTCGGTCTTCAGCGCCAGCATCCGCGACATCATTTCCCAGGGCGCGACGATGAAGCCGACGCGGAGCGCGGGGGCGATCGATTTCGAGAACGAGCCGATGTGGATGACGCCGCCGTGCTGGCTCATGGCGTAGATCGCGGGCGGGCGCTCACCCTTCCAGATCAGGTCGGCATAGCAATCGTCCTCGAAGATCGGCACGCCGTATTCCTGCGACAGCTTCAGCATCTCGGCACGGCGCGCTCGCGGCAGGATGCTGCCGGTCGGATTCTGCACGGTCGGGATGGTGTAGATGTATTTCGGCGTGATGCCGCGGCGCTTGTGGTCGGCAAGCGTTGCCGCCAGCGCATCCATCCGCATGCCCCGATCGTCGAGGGGAATGCCGACCGCGTTGACGCCGAGCCGCGTCAGCCGGGTCAGCGCGCCCTGATAGGTTTCCTGCTCGACCAGGACGGTATCGCCGCGCGCCAGCAGCGTCTGGTTGACGAGGTCGAGCGCCTGCAGCGAGCCAGATACGATCATGATGTCGTCGGCGCCGCAGGCGATGCCGGCGTCGCGCTTGAGTTTTGCGGTGAGGAATTCGCGCAAGGGGCGATAGCCCTGCGGGCCGCTGGCAAGGCCATAGGTTGCGAGTGTCTTGCCTTCGCGCCGGAGCACGGCGTTGACCGCCTCGATCAGGCCGTCGACCGGCACCTGGTCCGGATCGTTGTTGCCGCCGACGAAGGAGTATTTGGCAAGGCCCGTCCACCGCGCCGCCGGCGCCGGCAATCCGGCGGGCAGCAATGGCGCGAAATCGAAGGGGGATGCGGCAGACATGGATATTCACTCCCGTTTTGTTGTTTGTTGAGAAGGCCGAAGCCTTCTTGCAGGCTAGTTCTTGATGACCCTGATCGGCCGTCCCTGGCTGATGAAGGCATAATGCCCGGCGCCGACGCCGCCAAACATCACAGCCTCCACCGTGGGCTCGGCGATCTCTCCCGTGGCCGCCCAGTCGACCACGAAATTGGCGCCCGTTCCGCCGCGCACGTCGCTGGCGGCGATGAAGACTTCGATCGTTGCGAACGGTTTTAGCGCAACCGGCGACTTGAGGTAGCTCTCCACCATCTTGCCTGATGTGTCGAAATAGGCGATCCGCTTCAGCACCAGGGGGCGGGTCTCGGACGCGTTGTGGACGCTGAGCGTGACGGAAAAATCCGCCCGCAGCTTGCCGGGGTTCATCGAGACGCTGGAATAGACCGGCACGTAGAAGGCGCCGGACACGGCGAGATTTTCCGCCGGCAGCGCGGTGAGGGAGGCGGCGAAATTCTGCTCGATACCGCCCGCGGGCTGCGCGGTGGCGCCGGGGACGGAAAGGATCGACAGCGCGGCCAGAATCGCGACAAAAGCCCCCAATCTATGGCTGTGACACATTGCTTGTTTGACCCTTGCGCCGGGACCTCTAGGTTGCAAGCGGGGGAAGTCCGGAACCATGCACGAGCTTATTCGCGATATCACCTTATGCATCCTGTTCGCCTGGGGGCTGGGCCTTTTGGCCCATTTTTCGCGCCAGCCGCTGATCCTGGCCTACCTTATCGCCGGGTTCTTCATTGGTCCATTCGGCATGAAATGGGTCAAGTCCGAGGAATCGATCACCGTCATCTCCGAACTCGGTCTGATCTTCATGCTGTTCATGATCGGGCTGGAGATCGACCTGAAGAAGATCGTGCGCGCCGGCAAGGTGATCCTGTTTGCCGCGGGCGGGCAACTGATTGGCGGCTGCCTGCTCGGCATCCTGTTCTTTATCGGAATTGGCCTGTCGATGGGCAGCGGCCATTTCGATGCGCTCTATCTCTGCGTCGCCTGCGCGCTGTCGAGCACGGTGATCATCGTCAAGGTGCTGTACGAGAAGCGCGAGCTCGACACGCTGCCGGGGCGGATCACGCTCGGCGTGCTGGTGCTGCAGGACATTTTTGCGATCCTGTTCCTGGCGGTGCAGCCGAGCCTCGATAATTTGCAGGTGAGCGTCATCCTGCTCTCGATCGCCCGGGTCGGTGCGCTGGTGGCGACCGCGCTGGTGCTCAGCCGCTATGTGTTGCCATGGCTGTTCCACCAGATCGCGCGCCGGCCGGAACTGATCCTGCTCGGCGCACTGGCCTGGTGTTTTCTGATCGGCGAGATCGCGGAGCGGCTGCATTTGTCGCGCGAGATGGGCTCGCTGGTAGCAGGTGTTTCGCTCTCGACATTCCCCTATGCGCTCGACGTCACCGCCAAGGTGACGACGCTGCGCGATTTCTTCATTACGCTGTTCTTCGTCGCGCTCGGCATGACGATCCCGATCCCCGGAGCGTCGGTGATCGGGCTGGCGCTGCTGATCGCCGCCTTCACCGTCGTCAGCCGCCTGGTGACGACGTTCACCCCGCTTTACCTGATGAAGCAGGGGCTGCGCGCGAGCCTGTTGCCGGCGATCAACCTGGCGCAGATCTCGGAGTTTTCGCTGGTCGTGATCCAGACCGGCGTGGCCGCCCGCCATATCAGCACCGAGACGTCCAGCGCCGCGTCATTCGCCTTCGTGGTGCTTGCGGTGTTGAGCACGTTTGTGATGGCGCGCAGCGATCAGGTCACACGCGGCCTGATTGGTCCCCTGAAGCGAATGGGACTTCGCGATCTCGATCACAAGCAGGAAGGCGATGCCGGGCACGAGGGCGGCGGTCATGGGGAAGCGCGCCGGGTCGTCATCCTCGGCTTCTTCCGCGCCGCCAGCGCATTGATCGCCGAGATCGAGCGCCGCACGCCGGCGGTATTGGATCAGATCACCGTGATCGATTTCAATCCGCTGGTGTTCCGGACCCTGACCGATCGCGGCATGCATGTGGTCTATGGCGACATCAGCAACGTCGACACGCTGGTGCATGCAGGCGTCGGCAAGGCCGAGTTGATCATCCTCAGCATCCCGGACTCGCTCCTGAAGGGCGCCGATAACGAAAAGCTGGTCCGGCACGTCCGCTCGCTCAATCCGAGCGCCAAGATCGTCGCCACCGCGGAGATCCTGGCCGACGTCGACGATCTCTACGAGGCCGGCGCCGATTACGTGACGGTGACCCGGCTCAGCGACGCCCACGAGCTGTATAAAGTCATCGAGGCAGCCCAGGCCGGGCTCCTGGACGACAAGCGCGCCGAGACCGACGTGCTGCTCAGCGAGCGCCGCGAGGTGCTGCCGTAGCGATGGGCCGTAGCCCGGATGGAGCGAGAAGCGCTATAATCCCGCGGTGTTTTCGCCGGGCGAAACCGTTCCATGCGATCGGGCGAAATCGCCAACACCTCTCCGTTCCGACCCGGCCGCAGCATGGCCTTGCCGCCATGCCTCTCCGGCGTTCCGCCCCGGCGTATTGGCGCTGGCGCTGGCCATGGAGTCCGGCTAATGCACTGGCTGAAAGAAGCGAGATTTGACGAGATTTCGAGAAAATGGCCGATAGCATCCAGGAAGTTCTGCAAGCCTTTGCCAAGGGTGAACTCGTCGTCGTCACCGACGATGACGACCGCGAGGGCGAGGGCGATCTGATCGTTGCGGCCTCGCTCTGTACCGCGGAGAAAATGGCATTCATCATCCGCCATACCTCCGGCATCGTCTGCGCGCCGATCACCACCGACGATGCCCGCCGGCTGCGGCTCGATCCGATGGTGGCGCATAACGAGTCCAACCACACCACCGCTTTTACCGTTTCGATCGACTACAAGCCGGACGGCGGCACCGGCATTTCGGCGGAAGAGCGCGCCTCCTGCTGCCGCGCGCTCGCCAATCCCAATGCCGGCGCCAGCGACTTTGCCCGGCCCGGTCACATCTTCCCGCTGATCGCCCGCGATGGCGGCGTGCTCTTGCGCTCCGGCCATACCGAAGCGGCGGTCGATCTCTGCAAGCTCTCCGGCCTGCCGCCGGTCGGCGTCATCTCTGAGTTGATGAACGACGACGGCACCGTGATGAAGGGCGAGCAGGTGGCGCGCTTCGCCGCCAAGCACAAGCTCAAGCACGTCACGATCGCTGACATGATCGCCTACCGCCAGGCGCGCGAGAAGCTGATCGAGCGGGTCGCGACCTTTACCACCGACAGCCCGATCGGTCCGCTGCAGGGTTATGCCTATCGCTCGCCATTCGACGAGATCGCGCATGCCGCCTTCGTCTATAATGGCATCGGCGACGGCAAGAATGTGCTGACGCGGCTGCACAAGCCCAACATCGTCAAGGATCTCTTCACCGGCCAGGCGCGGATGCAGATCGTGCTGGACCATTTCGAGAAGGCCGGCCGCGGCGTGCTGGTGTATCTGCGCGACGGCGCGGCCGGGGTTCCCGTAGAGCCGGTCGGCGAAGAGAAAACGGCCGAGGCCGATCGCAACCGGCAATGGCGTGAAGTCGGCGTCGGCGCCCAGATCCTGCGCGATCTCGGCATCACCTCGATAGTCAACCTGACGTCGTCGGTGCACGACTACAAGGGACTATCCGGTTTCGGCATCGAGATCGTCTCCAACGAGAAGTTGGAGGGATAGGTCACAGTCGTTCCGGAATGGTCCGCGGGACCAGATCCGAAAATCTCGAGATTGCCGGGTTCATGCTTCGCGTGCCCCGGAATGACGTCCAGAACATTGCGCTTCTGCCGATAGCGCATTAATTTGGCGACAAATTTCCAACAGGACAGTGATGCGAAAGGGATTTTCATGAGCGTGCGCCCTCAAGCCAAGGACAAGCCGGCGGCGGCTTCCTTTCAGTGGGACGATCCGTTCCTGCTCGACGACCAGCTCACCGAAGATGAGCGCATGATCCGCGACACTGCGCGCGCCTATGCGCAGGACAAGCTCCTGCCGCGCGTGATCAACGCGTATCTGGAAGAAAAGACCGACCGCGAGATCTTCAACGAGATGGGCGAACTCGGCCTGATCGGGGTCACGCTGCCGGAGGAATATGGCTGCGCCAATGCCAGCTACGTCGCCTATGGCCTGGTGGCGCGCGAGATCGAGCGGGTCGATTCCGGTTATCGCTCGATGAACTCGGTGCAGTCGTCGCTGGTGATGTACCCGATCTACGCCTATGGCGACGAGAACCAGCGCAAGAAATACCTGCCGAAGCTCGCCACCGGCGAGTGGGTCGGCTGCTTCGGCCTGACCGAGCCGGATGCCGGCTCCGATCCCGGCGGTATGAAGACCCGCGCCGAAAAGGTATCCGACGGCTACCGCCTGACCGGCAGCAAGATGTGGATCTCGAACGCGCCGATCGCCGACGTCTTCGTGGTCTGGGCCAAGTCGGCTGCCCATGACAACCAGATCCGCGGCTTCATCCTGGAGAAGGGCATGAAGGGCCTGTCGGCGCCGAAGGTCGGCGGCAAGCTTTCGCTGCGCGCTTCGATCACCGGCGAAATCGTCATGGACGGCGTGGTGGTGCCGGAGAGCGCGCTGCTGCCCAACGTGTCGGGCCTGAAGGGCCCGTTCGGCTGCCTCAACCGCGCCCGCTACGGCATCTCCTGGGGCGCGATGGGCGCCGCGGAGGACTGCATGCACCGTGCACGGCAGTACACGCTCGATCGCAAGCAGTTCAACCGGCCGCTGGCGGCCACGCAACTGGTGCAGAAGAAGCTCGCCGACATGGAGACCGAAATCGCGCTCGGGCTTCAGGCAAGCCTGCGCGTCGGCCGCCTGATGGACGAGGGCAAGATGGCGCCGGAGATGATCTCCATCGTCAAGCGCAACAATTGCGGCAAGGCGCTCGACATCGCCCGCGTGTCCCGCGACATGCACGGCGGCAACGGCATCCAGATCGAGTATCACGTGATGCGCCACACGGCGAATTTGGAAACCGTGAACACCTACGAAGGCACCCACGACGTCCACGCCCTGATCCTGGGCCGGGCGATCACCGGCATTCAGGCGTTTTCGTAAGCGGCTTGCTCGGGGCGATGCGGAGCATCGAACTATGGTACGCAATTGCGTACCTGAGAATCTCGCGCCGTATTCTTTTCCCTCACTTCGGGATTCCGGGTCTGGCCCTTCGGGCCATCCCGGAATGACGCCAAGGAAGAACCATGGCCGACAACGACGACATCCCGTTCAACCGCGACTTTCCGTTGAAGCCCGGCGTCGTCGACGAGCCGCGGCCCGGCGTGCGGCGCGTCCTCTGCAACAATCCGAGCCCGTTCACCTTCACCGGCACGGTCAGCTACATCGTGGGCAAGGGGAATGTTGCGATCATCGATCCCGGTCCCGATGATGAAGCCCATGCGAAAGCGCTGCTCGACGCCGTGCGCGGCGAGACGGTGACGCATATTCTCGTCACCCATACCCATCGCGACCACTCGCCGAACACCGCGCGGATCAAGGCCGCCACCGGCGCGCCCGTCTACGCCGAGGGGCCGCACCGCGCCTCGCGGCCGCGCTTCGAGAGCGAGAAGCACAATCCGGAATCCGGCGCCGACCGCGATTTCAGGCCCGACATCGCGGTCAAGAACGGCGATGTGATCGAAGGGCAGGGCTGGGCGCTGGAGGCGGTCGCAACCCCCGGCCACACCGCCAACCATCTGGCGTTTGCATGGGCCGAGCGAAAGATCAATTTCGTCGGCGACCACGTGATGGGCTGGTCGACCTCGATCGTGGCGCCGCCGGACGGATCGATGATCGACTACATGGCCTCGCTGGCGCGGCTGGAAGCCCGCGAGGAGGATTTGTATTTCTCAGGGCACGGACCTGAAATTCCGGAAGGGCCGCGCTACGTCCGCTTCCTGACCCGCCACCGTCAGGCCCGCGAAGCCTCGATCCTGCATCGCCTTGCCAAGGGCGAGGCCGACATCCCGACCATGGTGCGCGCGATCTATATCGGCATCGACCCGCGGCTGACCAATGCCGCCGGCTATTCGGTGCTGGCCCATCTGGAAGATCTGGTCGCCCGCGGCATCGTCGCGACCGACGGCGATCCGGTGATTGGCGGGACGTACCGGATGGCGTCCTAACCTCCCCCCGCAAGAGCGGGCCGAGAGAACTCACTGTTCGTTGGCGGGCTAGCTGCCCTTTTTCACATTCTTCGCCTGCGCTTTCGCCGGCGCCTGCGGTTTCTTCGGTGCCGCCGGCTTGGCGTTGTCGACGGCGGCATTGATGTCCTCGATCAGTTTTGTCACGCGCGAGGCGTTGCTGCCGAGGTCGCTTTCGAAATAGCGCGAGGAGGAGCGGATATCGACGCGCGATTCCTCGCCGTCGGGCGTGACGCGGATCGAGACGTCCTCGCGGAAACCCATGATCGGCGTTCGCGCCACCGCCTCGATGCGGCCGATGCGGCGCGGCGGCTGCGGCGGCCGTTCGTCGATGACCAGCCATTTGCGCCTGTTGACCAGGGCCAGCGCCACCTCATAGGCCCGCTGCGGCGGGACCTCGAGCTCTACCGTCTCGATGTCGGGGTAGGCGATCCGCTGCTGCTCGGCCGAATAGAGCCCGGCATAGACCGCCGAGTTGGCGCCTTCGCCGCTGCGCAGCCGCGCCAGGGCCTCGAACCGCGGCGGATCGATCGGATCGGTGGTGATGTCGTGGATCGGCGGCAGCTTGCGGTATTGCAGGGCGAGGTAGGCCGGGTAGGCGAGCAGGATGGCGTTAATCAGGAACGCCAGCAGGATCCGGCCCATGCCGCGCGACCCGTTCTGCCAGATTGCGGCAAAGGCGGCGAGGCCGACCAGGATCGAAAGCACGGCGCAAGCGAGCGCGCCGAAGAAGGTCGCCAGCGCCGGCTTCATCTCCAGGAAGCCGAAGCGGACGATGAGGATCGACCCCACCACTGCGACCACGGCAAATATGGCGAGGTTGCGCGACCAGGTGGCGAGGCTGGACACGGGCTCCGACTGGTAGGGAGCGGAAAACCTTCGGGCCATCAGTGCAATCTGCCGGGTTGAAATCTGTCTGGCCGGCGGGCGGGCCGGGCTAACAAACTAGGAAAACTTGAGACCACGGCGTGCGTAGAATTTCAAGGTTTGCCGGCTATGCTGTTTGGACAGGTGGCGGCAACCTCACGGGTTTAACCATCCCTGTAAATTGATTATTAGTTGTAGATTGAAGTTGGTCCAACTTTCGTCTACCTCTCGCCGCCGGGTTGTCGTATTTGCCGCAACACGGGACTGTCCTGCACGGGGCACGGCGAGCGCCAACCAAATGGGGAAACGGCGGGTGTCGGCCGGAAGCGCTGCAGGATGATCTCAACTTCCGGTCCTTGTTGCGGGCGGAGTCGCAAATAAATTGCGGTTACGCTCCCGGAGTTCTAGGATTGTATAGGGCGCTATCGGCATACGTCCGCGGGGCTGGCGGAAGGCCCCATGAGGGCGAGTTCAGTATGAGTAGTGATGCAAAGCACGAAGGATATGTCGGCCCGAACGATCCGGCATATTATGCGCCGCGGGAGTTGAGGGAACGGGCGAGCAGTGAGCAGTCGAATCCGATGCTCATGCAGAACAACGATGGTTGGCGTCCGCGAACTACGACGGAAGGACCGCCCTTGCAACCTTTGAGCAAGCCGTCCCGCCGCCAAGATTCCGAAATGTTTACCAAGGCCGTGGCCCAGGCCATGCAGGAGGCGAGGGATAACGTGCCGGTCGAGGCGCCCTCGGTGCTCCGCGACCTGTCGGGACGCCGCGCATTGCTGCAGCAGGTGATCCGCTTCTCGATCGCGGTCGCGATCGCGGCGAGCATCGCGATGCTTCTGGTCATGGCCATTCCGTCGTCGCAACGCCCTGCAAACCAGGATGCGTCGCTTTCGGCTGCCTGGCAGTCGGTGAAGTCCTCGGTGCTGCCGGCGCAGCAGGCGACACCGCCGAAGCGCACGGCGACGCTGGCCGTGCAGGACGGCAGCGGGTTCGTCAACGATCCCGTGCCGCTCGGAATTCATGTCGGCAACCCGCCGCCCGGCGCGTTCGTATCGATCAATGGGTTGGTTGGTGGCGCGCGGCTGACGTCCGGCAAGCGTATCGCCGCCAACGAATGGCGCGTGCCGGCAACGGAGATTTCCGGCGTTTCGGTCATTCCGCCGGATGGGTACACCGGCCAGATGCTGGTGACCGCGGAATTGCGTGACGGTGGCGGCGTGGCGCTCACCGGCACCTCCACCCGCCTGACCTGGGTGGCCTCGCCCAGCGCCGCCGCGCCGGTGATCGCCG
>NZ_LLYB01000044.1:0-117 GCF_001440475.1 Bradyrhizobium lablabi
ACAGCCCGACCTTCCACCCTTCCAAAATCAAACTGCTCTGCGCTACACTCTGTCGGCATCGGGGCCTTCCTCGAATCATCGCAAAGTCCTTCTCGCAAAAGAACTTTCGCTGATTCG
>NZ_LLYB01000044.1:150-4185 GCF_001440475.1 Bradyrhizobium lablabi
GCAGGACAAAGGTGGATCTATAAAACGAAGCTTAGGCCATGATGAAATATTTTTCGTTGAAGACCCATATAGGCGATCACATGCTGCATCCGAAACGCAGATCCTGAACTACGGCTACAATCCGCAATTATCGCAATGAGCGGTTTAACAACCGGCTTTTCTGAGCTCGACCTTTTCGTTTTCCGGACGGCCCAGATGACGGGATGAACCTCTTCGATTTCGGCTCGGGTCGACGCGAGCCTCCCGAGGGAATGGGCGCAGGCCTGGTTTATTCGCGGTTCAATCACCCCAACAGCGAGATTGTCGAGGACAGCGCACAGAGAATTGCGCACTGTTCTCATCCGGCATAGAGCCGTGATTGCGACGACGATTCGCGTTCGGCAAGCCCTGGCGACGTGATTCTGCTCTCTCGCCCCCCTTACGGTGCATCGGAAGTGTTGCTTGCGAAGCTCAACAAAACCGGAGTCAGGCTGGCGACGGGGATGCGATGCGCAAAGGCCGAGTTGCAATGATTTTCATCGAAACTCTGGCAAACCGGTGTTCCGACTCCACGTCCGTGAAAAAGCCGGCGTCCGTCGAACCTAATTGCATATATCGCGCACGCGGTCACCGAGGCATAGCTGCAAGCGTGCGGCTGCCAACTCGACATCTCGGTCCCGTAATCACTCTAACGAACTGCTTGTGACCTACGAGCCCCCTGAGTTGCGCTGCGCAGCATGCGTGCTGGGCAAGCTGCCAGCGCGGCTGCCTTTTCATCCACAGAGTCTGATTGCCATATCGATGCCATTAACCGGGCTATCAGGAACATAATGCAGCATCATCATTCGCTGAAGGAGAACCGTAAGTGCGCGTTAGTCCGTATTTCGAGGAGATCAAGGCTCGCGCGCTGCAACTGCTTACTAGCTTTCGGCCCACCGAAACCACATTCCCTCGAACCAAAGGGGAACTCCGACATGCCGTGCGCGGCGCACTCAGCCAAGCACGCGACGAAATGTACAAGCGCGAGAGACCCCGCGTCATGGGGTCGCGAGCGGAACGCAATGCTGCGTATCGGCGCACTCACTTCAACGTTGGCAACTTCGCGCGAGCAGAGCGGGAACTTTGCAAGCTCATGTGGACGCGGCTGTACCACTGACAGTGGCGCCTTTATTTACCTAGCGCTCAGTATCGGCGGCTCTTACATACATTGCAGCGTTTTGGCGTCGGATCAAATCGCGCGCGAGCCTCACGCAATTCATCGTCTGAATGTTTTAGACGTGGCACTCTTCGGCCGCATTTGCACCTCAACCACGGAGTTGAAGCTAAATGGGCGTAGATGCAAATGGCGACGTTTCGTCGAGAGACTCTGCGGGCATCGCAAGAGACAGAAAATCCGGGCTTAATCAAGCTCGTCCGCTGCTTCAAGCGAGAGCGGAATGGAAGTTACCTGCTCAGCGAATCTGTTCCCGACATCTAAAGCGCGTCAAGGCGCAGAAACGCGAAGAAGACGGGTCGGCCTCATAGCATCTGCTCATCGCCGGCGCCGAGGAGCGTTAACGGTCGGCGTCGGCAAGCCATCCAGATTAAGCAACACTGCGCAATCCTCAAGAAGATCTGCGGCTTCTCAAGTAGACATCTCGCGATCCCATCGATAATTGCAACGGTATCCGGCGTTACGTCGATGCGCGCCGCGATGATGTTCGAGCGCTGAACAAACGTTCACACGATCCCGTTCGGCTCGCCAAAGAACGCAGGAATGCCAATCCCAACCTACTGACGACGAGAAGGAGGATCAACGTATCTGAACAGCGAATAATCACGGCAGGCGATTCGATCGCGAGAATCGATCGTGTATGTCAGAGCTTTCGGCACATGATCGATACTGAGAGCTCGATTTCCCCATGCGTTCGAGGCGCGATGCACGCATCGCTCGATGAGGATCTTCTTTTGGCAAGGGCGCGAATTCTCGACTATATCGCGAAGCATGAGGCGCACCATCGATGAGTATCCCTGCGGCCGTTTCAGGTGCTGAGGCTCTTGCTCTCGCCAAGGAGCGCTTCGCGTGCGCTCGCGTGGTAATTGACCCTGATCCCTAATATTTGCGACCTGACGCTGGAGTTCAGGATGCGGATCATCCCGCAAGCGCGGGCGTCATGACGCGGCATCGCGCGAGAGCTTGATATGTGGTGGCGGAGCTCGCTTTGCTTTCGAATGCTGCTCGCAACGAGCGGCATAAGGCGCCGCCACCTGTCGATGACGATTACGTTGGTATTCCAGCGCATCAACCTAAAGATGATAATAGGCAACTCATGGACAAGGTTTCACAAATCGAGGCGGAGCTTCGACAGATCGCAGTAGTGTATGCCCGTAAATGCAGCGCGCTTGCCAAGCTGCAGGAGGCGTACTGTAGCAAATTAAACGAGCTGCTCGAGGCCAAGGCGGCGCGCGACAGACACCAGCACCGCTGGGACCCGCGAAAGAGATGATCATCACCGACGCCCGTGCTGCGATCGACCAGGGTTTCCGAAAAGCTTGTAGAGCCCCGATAAGGGCACATTGACTATCCCGGCGTCTTTAGCGGGACCGCGGCCGCGGTGAGAGAGTGCGTCTCGGCCTGTCGTAAGTGGTTGCCATTTTCAGGTACTTCGTAGCTTTTTTTAGCGGGTTGTCGTTGCTGGCAACATCAGCGACGGTCGCCAGCCACTCTGAATTCAAGCGAGCTGCTTGCGACTTCACGACAGCAAGGGCTCCTCGGTTAGCGGCCTCTTTCATTTACGTTGCCGAGGTTGGAACGCGCTCATGAGCGAAAGCAGACGCCCCATTTCCTTCCGGAATTCGGAAATTACTTGCCCGCTCTTCGAGCGCGCGTCCCCTTGCACACAACCGCCAGATTGTTATCAGGTCGAGCATAGCATTACTTAGACGAGTAGCTATTGGACGAGCTGCGTACGTCGCTTGTCGGCCTTCCCGCCTAATGCACCACGTAGCGCCAATATACGCGATTGCTTCCTATCCTGCGGATGGAGATCCGCAAGGTCTTTGGAGCAGATCCGCGTCGATTTCGCTTGGCCCTAGGCCTAAGCCAGGAAGCCGTTGCAGAACGTATGGGCGTCGATCGCGCCTTCATCAGTAGCATGGAGCGAGGGCTGCAACCGCGTGCAGCACAAAATCTGCAACTTCCAGAGCTGGATCGTGCACGGGCTTGGGAATGAAATTGCATTCGACGGGGATCGGCCGCCCGTCTTCCTCGATCCGGAAATCGGCGAACGCTTGCTCAATCAGTTCGTCCGCGCGGCCGCAGACCTCGAAGATGACATGCAGTTCGGAAAATGGCGTCCACTGCGCGATGTCGACGATGCACCGCTTGAGCATCTCGGCATGATGTTGAGGAGGGCAATCCCATGGT
Organism: Bradyrhizobium lablabi; assembly: GCF_001440475.1. Classification (GTDB taxonomy): domain Bacteria; phylum Pseudomonadota; class Alphaproteobacteria; order Rhizobiales; family Xanthobacteraceae; genus Bradyrhizobium; species Bradyrhizobium lablabi. Next base: position 3,536 of record NZ_LLYB01000044.1, read on the forward strand.
CCCGTTTGGTTTGGTTCGAGATGATACCGCGGATGCGGGCGAAGGGCTCAGCGCCGGAAAAAGTTCGCTACGGCCTCGATGCCTTCCATGCGCGACGGATGGCCGAGCGCTTTGCGAAATCCTCATTCAGCGGATCGGCGGGTTGCCCCGCCGCCTGCCTGACCAGCGCGCCCTTAACGATGTTTTCCTGCTCCGCCTCATTAAGATCGTCGCGATCCGTGATCCGGTCTGCAACAGCGCATCGCGTTCTCCCGGCGCGAGGCGTGGCATCGTCGGATTCTTCGAAGAGATCGCTCACGGCTCGTTCCATAGGCCGCGCTCCTTGATCTGGTCGTGGGTATGCGCCTCGATGCGCGCTTCAAGATTGGCATCGCTGGTCGCCTGGGCTTTCAGCTTCATGATGTGAGCGACACGGCGAAGGTCCCGCATGGCGATTTTGCGCGCGCGCACGGCATGCTCCAGGGAGCTGTTCGGTACGAGGGCACAGACGAGCGTGCAGTCGAGCGCCGCGGGCGGCGCGGCGCAGCATTTTGAACTGCATTGCGCCGGTTGCCTCCGAGCGGCCGAGCGCCTCGACGCTTAGAGCGGGTTCCGACCAGATTGAATCGTTTGGGATTCCCAAATCAGGCCGGTTCTGATTCAAGCTGTCT
>NZ_LLYB01000045.1:0-117 GCF_001440475.1 Bradyrhizobium lablabi
ACAGCCCGACCTTCCACCCTTCCAAAATCAAACTGCTCTGCGCTACACTCTATCGGCATCGGGGCATTCCTCGAATCATCGCAAAGTCCTTCTCGCAAAAGAACTTTCGCTGATTCG
>NZ_LLYB01000045.1:151-16038 GCF_001440475.1 Bradyrhizobium lablabi
CCGGTGCTGCACGGCGAGGGGCGGCTGGCTTTTCCAGCAACGCTTATTGCGATTCGCGGGAGATTCTAGCCGCCTACGTGGCGATTTCTGCATGGCCCAGGAGTTGTAGGCGCGGCGTCCAGATGCCTTCGTGATCGGCAACTATCCGACTGCTCTTGCGGCGAAGTTGCTGGGCGCTTGGACCAATACGGCGCTCGGTCTTGCTGATCGCGTCGAGCTGATCCAAGCCTCGCCCGGCCGGCGCGCAATATCACCGGTATTGGATGTTGCGACAAACGCGACCAGACAACGGAACCGTACACGGGTGCGGCAAATGACAATGTCCGTTTTGAGCTGAAGGCAGGAGCTCTATGTCGCCGCCACCGCCGGATAATCGGCAGTATGTTGAGGCAACCGACGTCGGGTCACTCGAGGGGACACGGCCGTCTCTCCTGCGAACAGAGACCAGGACTGATCAATTCTTCATCGTATGCACTGTGTCAATAATCGGCCTTCTCTTGTACGCCATCATGCGCGCGAGCGCTTCTTCTGCCGGGCAGATCCTTCCGTAAGAGCGCACGCAGACGAGTGACGCCTGCGTCAGCCTGTCGTCAGCTTGGCTGACTATCAAGCCCGCAGGTTCTGGCCAGCCTTAACTCAGTGCGAAACACTAATCCGATAAGAGCGCGGAACGCCATGTATAGCCGAATCAGCGGCTCGTCCAATATTCAATACGCTCACCTTGGCGAGGGTGACGAAACGAGACCGTCAGCAAGTAGCGCCGAGAAAACTGATGCGGACAGGCAAAGGCTCGCGGACATGTTCGCAGAGATGCACTTAGCGGCGCCGGATTCTAACGATGGCTCATCTTCGGCAGAAACGCCGTTCTATTCCCTCGTTCCCAGACCTCCAGTGGTGAAGATCGACAAGCCTTTATTTAGGAGAGAAGCGAAGCGCTTTTATGACGATGAAATCAAGCACATAGCCGATAATCCACAAGAGTACTCGGATTTCGTATCCGAAAAAGCCAAGCGCATCGCTCAGGTCGCCGAGAAATACGGCACAACTAAAGATAGCGAGCGCGCGCGATATTTCAGCTATCAATTAGGAAAGCAGAGTGTCGGACTTCTAAGAACGGAAGGCGGATTTAGCATGACTGAGTTCGAAGGCGACAAGTGGCGCGAACGGTTTCCTGGGCGAACTGAAATCACATCCGTTGTAGATCTTCAGGTTACTCACCCGCTTGTCGAGAACGCAGGTGATATTCTGTTGGAGTATCAACTTCGGCTCGACGGCGAACGACCGCTGCTCAATTGGCGTGCTGCCAATCAAGAGTCAAAAGCCCGTGCAGCGAAGATGGGATTCGTTGCGGTTGACGAGAACAATATGGTTCTTGACCCTGCCCAGTCCCCCGACATTTGGATAAAGAACACTGCCGGTGAATGGCAGCGTAAAAACAAACTTCCATTATATCTCTCCAAAGCTGCGGGCGGTGACAGCAGTAATATCGAGAGTGCAGCAAGTCCCGCCACGTACTCCTACGAGGATGACTTTATGTAGATCGGACGGGATCTTGTAGAGTCGCGACGGAGAAGACCGGATCTGACCGTGTCTTGGTTCCTATGCAGCGATCTTCCTTAGGCTGGATCGCATATGTGGACGGCTCCCGTGGCACAAGGGCCTTCAGTGGCGACTATCAACCGTCTCGGCTGGTTCTTGGACGCTTAGCGCAATTCGGCGCCCCCAAGCTCGTCTCGACGCCTTAAGCTTGGCGCGATGCTCAGGCCGCCCAACCAATGCGGTGACAATCGCCATGGGGGCATCAAATCGATTTTGCCGCCGGATTGCTTGGGAGGCCGAGTTACGCCCAAAGCCTTGCTAGCGCAGAAAGCTTTCGGTCTGCTTCTGGCGAGCACATCGACTCACGCCGATGTCGTTGGTCCCGAACTTTGCTGACCAGGAGGAAGCGGCTTTGTTACGGCACCGACTTTGCGGATGTACCACAGTGATCATCGGTGAGATGCGGCGAGATTTTCTGTGAGCATTAGCATTAGCCTATTGCGCGCGGCGGTGGGCCTCACTTTTCGCATTCGTGCTGATTTGGGTGTGAGGACTCGGCGGCCACTTCGATTAGGCATGGAGAAGAAGATGTTTCAACGATTGCTAAAGGCGCGCAGCGTTGTCTATTTCAAGGCCCGATCGACTAGTCGTGATGCCGAAACTGATCGTGCCCGTGCTACGTCCATCTATCGTTCGATAGAGGACGCGCTGCAAGGCGCAATGGCCGAGCAAGCTAACCTAAAATCGAGTGTCGATGAGGCGTTGGCGCGGTCGGCAGTAACGTTGGGCAATGATTCCGACGAATATCTTACGCGCGATCCGCAAGATGACCACTATCAGAATTTGCTTGGTAGTGAAATTGCGGAAGGGGAAAGACGGTTGAACGAGCTAGAAGTCACTATCAGGCATATCCAGTTTTTGAAAACCGCGCTCATCACGCGCTTTCCGGACTTCGGCTTCGGAGACAACACTCCTCATGCGAAAGATATCGGATGAGAGTGGCTCAACAGGAACGTGGCCAATTTCTAGATTGGCGGGTTCCCTCTGATCACTTGAGGTTGCATTGAAACCGGCGCAGGCTCGCTGATAAAGGGTGGGCCCGCCGCAGGGGAACCGGTGCGCCGAGGCTAGTTGGCGCCGCAGTGCGCAAGAGGGCCCGATAAGCGACAACTAGCGGCCGTCGGTCTTCTCTACCGATCACGGGTTCGATAGCGGATCGGCGGCGAAGCTCGCGTTCGATGACTCCCAAGACCCTGTGCTCCTGGCCGAGATGAAGACGCGTCGTGGGTTGCGGTTGTGGCCGCGATAGCCCTTAACCACATAGGCGCGCTCGACTGTGCCGCCGGTGAGTTTCTTGGTGCATCAATGGCATCGCCGAGCGTGTGGAATACGGGTCGTAGGTCCAGCGATCGCACACCCGCCTTCGGACAGGCCGTTGATGGTTTGAGCAGCAGCAGTCCTATTCTGGAGCGGCTTGGGATGCCCTCCGGGTTAGCGGCACGTAATTAACTATTATTGAGAGCATGCTCTACCAACGTTGACTGGCTGCGATGCCAACGTAACTCCATATCTCGAGTTTGCGCTTGCCCCTTGAGGCGATCAGCCGTGCTGCAGATGCACCCCAACTGCTCATCTTGTTGAGGGAAATACTTTCGCGTCCGTGACGGCGATCTTGACGTTAGCCGGTGCTAGGGGCCTGAGTGAACCCAAATGCGAAAGCATTGTTGCTGCTTTGGCGGCGTCATTTGCTCTCCATCTTGTCGTCCCAATCGTGTTCTGTTGGGGACGTTGATGTGGAGAATCCGACCACTGCAGCTAAATGATTCCCCAGATTCTGCTTCGCGCGGGTGGTTTTCCTTCTTCAAGGGACGCGGAGAGCACTTCGGCGTGTGGCACGCCGATTGCTGAGATGAGGATTGCCGCAGTTAAAGAACGCTGCGCTGGTCACCGACCTAGGAATTCAAAATGAGACTTGTTCGATTGATCTTGCTCAATGCGGCGTTGACGCTAGTCGTAACTGCACGACCGGCAGACATTGATGTGGCCGTCGCCCACCAACTTAACGCCCCGACCAAGGAAATAGCCTCGAGCATCAATCGGACGGCTGCTCACGAAGCAGCTGTGAGCTCGGGCGCGAATGGACAATGCTACAACCAGATCACGCAACGTTGCGCAGCCGTTGAAGAGCAGCGCCGACCGCGAACCAAGGTTGGGGTTCATCGATCTCCAACGGGCCTGAGGCTCACGTGATCATTGAGCGCTATGATTAGGTGCTCGAAGGGCACCTCGACCGCAGTTCGGGGCTGGCATCTGGCTGTCGACAAGGCTGTCGATCAGCCTCGCCAGCCTCACGACCGTGACCCTGTCAGCATCGGGATCGCGACATTCGCTTGGCTTTGTGATCTTCGATTTGCTGGGACCCTAGTCGACTAAGCCAGCGCAAGCATGGGATACGGATGACCCACCGGATCAAACCAAAACCGCGCGTGATTGAAGGCGGCAAGGCCGATCGCACATTGCATGCTGATGCTTCGCAGCCGCGGATGGTGTGGAACTTCTGGCCGCTTGCGGCGCTCCTCCTCAGCGCGCTCCTGTGGGTCGGTATCTGCTGGCTCATCTACGCGTTCTTATGAGCGATGCGGCGTGCCAACGCAGCCAAATTAGCGCCACAAACATGGACGCGTTGGCAAGCGCAATCTTGCATACACACCTGTGGTCATCGACTGACCTTTCCCAGCGGGTCGCGGCCTCAAGAATACTGGAGCACGTACGTAGCACGCCGGGTGGATTAGCCAACTTATGGGTCACCAACACCAGACGCCGCAATACGCTTCGCCATTGCGCCCGACGGACCCGAGGCGCGCAACTCGATCCGCGTCAGGTCCAACTCGGGCAATGCGCAGTGTTCGAACCGGATGTACTGCCAGCCGGCGGCGACCATGGCCGGCGCCGTTCGCCGATCAGCATGAGGTCCAGATGGTTGTCCTTGCGCCGGCTCAGGGCGGTGTCGCTCCTGCTCGCTCCATCCGTCGCATCGGGCGACGGCGTTGCGTCGGATCGGACCGACGGCAGCGCGCGCACGCCGCCGCCTCCCGCGCGTTCAGGCCTGCGTACGCTGGCCTCCCCCCGCAGCGTCGCTGCCGTAGCGGCTGGTCGAGGTCTGGTAGTACTGCGCGCGGAGGGCCGCCATGGCCTCGATCAACGGTCCCCACGGCGCGGGAAAGCGTTCTTCCGCCATCACCCGGTGCAGCATGCGCGTATGGCCGGCCAGCTCGTCGTTGAGGAACTCCACCGCAGGCATAGCCGGATAGCGCTGCAGCAGCAGGATCGCCGCGTTGTCGGCCTCGCCGGCCGACCTGTCCTTGTCGCGTCCATGCAGATCGTTCTGCAGGCGCCCTATCGCGGAGATGAGGCGCAGGACCTGACGAAACGTCGGACGCGCGCGCAAGGTCGCCATGTCCAGCCCCCACAGCAACGACAGGCAACAGAACACGTTCGCGTAGGCGATCGAATCGATGCCGTTGTGCAGGTACTCGGCGTAGGACCAGCGTTCCGCCCCTGCCGCCTGCGCGTGTCCGGCGCGCAGGGCCGCGCAGTAGCAGCGGGTATCTTCGAGAAGCTGAGCATAGTCGCGACGATCGTAGGCGAGCGCGGCCAGCGAAGCGCGCAGCACAGCGCAACCCTCGAATCCGGGGAGCGCGCACGGCACGCCCTGCCCCAGCGCCTGCTCCACCGCGGCGAGCTGCTCCGGCGCAATCAGGCCAAGGTCGTTGCAATCGTCGAGCCAGAACAGCAGCGCCAGTTCCCGATAGAACGCCACGATCAGCGTTTCGTCCTGCGGATCGCGGCCGGTGCGGGCGCTGGTGTCGCGCAGGCTCGGGTGGATGCGCTGCAGGATGTACTGGCCGCCCCTGACCGCTTCCACGGCATGCTCGTCGGCGAACCCGGTCAGGGAACGCCCCCACTCCAGCACCTGCTGCAGCGCGCGTCCGGTCTGGATCATGGCGCCGCTCCTGCTCCTTCGGCCGGGACGCGCCGCCCCCAACGAAGCGCCAGCCACAACCCGGCGAGTTCGGCCACGCGCACGACCCGGGTGGGGCAATACAGTTCCTTGCCGATCCACAGCGGCATCTGCGGCAATCGATGCGCCACATGGCGGGCGAGCATCCACTCCAGCGCACGCGCCACCGCCTGCGCGATGCGCCGGCGCCCAGTCGGCTCTTCCCTCCCGTCCATCACGTGCAACGCGAACAGCGCATAGGCGGTTTCCTCGAATGTGGACGCGCGACCGGCGCCCCAGCCTCCGTCGTCGCGCTGCGCCTGCAGCAGCGCCGCCAGCGCGCGCTCGTCGCGCCACTGGGGCTTGCCTTGCGCCAGCGCAGCGACCGCATGCGCGGTGGGATACAGCCATGAAACGTGCCATTTTTCGTTGTCCCATAGACCGTCCGCGTTGCGATTGGCCTCGACGTAGGCGCTGGTGCCTGCGGCGGGCTTTCCCAACAGTCGCAACGCATGCAGGGCATGAATGTTGGTCGACACCGAGGCATTGCGCTCGCCGGGGAAGGTGACGAACAGCTCGCCGATTTCGAAATGGCGCAACGCATCGACCGCCGGGTCGCGGCCTGCAAGGCGCAGGACGCACAACGCAACGGCGGTGTCGTCCGCATCGGCTGCGAAGTGCAAGGCCGGGCCCAGACCGGGCACGCCCAGGCGGGCGTCGAGCTGCGCGACGATCACGCGCACCGCCTCGGCGAGCGCGGGATGCGCGAACAGCCCGGCCAGATGCAGGGTGTACAGCGACCAGCATGGCTCGAACACATTGATCGGCCAGACGTTGGGAACGACACCTTCGATGCCGCTGCGCGTCGCTCGCGATGCCGCCTGCAGATACGCGTCAGCGCGCCCGACCTGCGGCGTGCTCCCCTGTGTCACGGCGTGCGCACGCCACGCGGCGGTGGCCGCCGGACTGATGCCGATACTGCCGTCGTCATCCGGACATGCGGTGGTCGGCGACGTCCCCCAGGCTTCCCAGGAGTGCAGCAACGGATGGCCGCTCGGCAAGGTCGCCACCGCCGACAGCTTGCCCAGGCACGCTTGCCGCAACGGCAACAGCGCCGGGTGGCGCGGAAACGCCACGCCGCCCAGCAAGGATGCGGCCTCGCCGCAAAACTGCGGCAGGATCAGCTCCGCGCCGATAGGCGCGTCTTCCGGCACCGCATGCGCGTAGGGATCGGGCTGGCGCTGGAGGAATCGGGTTGCAGCCTGGACTGCGTCGGCAGCGCCGGGAAGAGGATCGGCACGCTGCAATGCCAGCAACGCCGCCCACGTGGGCGCATGGCGAAACAGCGGGAAGTCCGCGCTTCCCCATCCGCCATCGGCCTGCTGCTGCGCGATGAGCCACGCGTATGCGTCCTGCCGACCGGTGACGTTGCCGTGGAACTGCAGAGCTCGCGCCGTGTCGTAGACGGACGGACCGACGCTGCCGCCATCGCTCATCTCGCTCAGCAGGTGGCGCAATTCGGAAAGGATCTGTTCGGACAGCGCGTTCACGTCGGATGTTCCTTCTGCAGACGCTTGACGAGAGCCAGGATCGGGCAGACNNCGTCGCCGCAGGCAGTTGCGGCCCGGCGCATGGGCAGCGCCGGATGGCCGCCTGCTCCGGAGCGGCGACGCGCCCCGATGCTGCGCCGGTTCGCTGCATGGGTCTCCGCGCAGCGCGCCGCGTGCGCCGCGGCCGTGCTCGGCAACCGCTGCGATCGGCGCCGCGGACTCGGACAGAGTGCAGCATGCACCGCTGCCGCCTGCCGATCGCAGCGGCACAGGGGTGATTCCATGCGGACGGGCGCGCTCACGCGCATGGCACGTGCTTGAACAGATAGGCGTTGGCTCGCTGCAGCATCTGCGCCAACCTTTCCGCACGCGGCCCCAGCGGGGCGATGGCCTCCCCGGCGTCGCGCAACAGATCCGGCGCGAACTGGCGCGCTGCCTGCAGCCCCATGATTGACACACAGGTCGGCTTCTGCGCCGCCGCGTCCTTGCCGGGGGTCTTGCCCAGCGTCGCGATATCCGCTGTCGCGTCGAGAATGTCGTCGACCACCTGTAACGCTAGGCCGAAACAGGCGCTGTAGCGATCGAGCGCACAGTATAGCGCAGCGTGCGCGGCATCCTCCGCGATGGCGCATAGCGCGCCCATGCGAACGGACGCGCGCACTAGCGCTCCGGTCTTCATCCGGTGCATCGCCAGGATCCTGTCCAGCTCGACGTGCTTTCCAACCAGCGACAGATCCATGGCCTGCCCGCCTGCGGCACCCTCGGCGGATACCGCCTGCGCCAGTTCGCGCACGAGCGCGATACGGTTGTCGCCCGGCGCATCCAGGCTCGCCAGGGTCAGGAAGGCGTGCGCCTGCAGCGCATCGCCGACCAGGATCGCAGAGGCTTCGCCGAACTTGACGTGCACGGTCGGAAGCCCGCGGCGAAGCACGTCGTCGTCCATCGCGGGCAGGTCATCGTGGACCAGGGTACAGGCGTGCATCATCTCGATGGCGGCGCTGACGTCGTCGAGCATGTGCGCCGGCGTGTCGGCCAGCGCCCCGGCAGCCAGACAGAGCAAGGCACGGGTGCGCTTCCCGCCATGCAAGGTGGCGTAGCGCATCGCCGCCATCAGCTCGGTCTCACCGTCGTCTTCACCGCAGAGAAGACGCGTCAGCGCCTGTTCGACCCGCTTTGCGCCGTCCTGCATCCAGATCTCCGGCAGCAGCCAGCCGGATGCGCCGCGCGCCTGCGCGCCCAATCCACCGAGCGCGGAAACGCCAGTTCGCTCGCCGTGTAGTGTGCAACCGGTCTGCATGTTGTTCATGTCATTGTACCTGCCAGGAGACGGCCACGGCGAGCGGCGAGCCGCCGCGGTGTTGCCGGCCTCGCACCGAGCGCGCGCGCCAAGTGCAGCAATGCCGCGCGTCGCCGGCGCCGCTGCCTCACCACACGGGGCATGCGATGCCAGCTCATGAGAATCCGATGCGGATAGTCATGGACGGATGTGCTGTCGGGTAATAGTGCCGGCCTTTTTCGACGCCGCTCAGCAACCGCGGCCGCACCCCGGCCTCGTGCATGGTCAGCGCCAAGGCGATACAGAACTGCACCAGTTCCAGCCATGCCAGGTGGTAGCCCATGCAGACGTGTGGGCCGGTACCGAACTGCAGCATGTCCACCGGTCGGATCGGCTCGGTGCGTTGCAGCCACCGCGCCAGCCGAAACTGATCAGGCGCCTCGTGCAGCAGCGCCGAGGTCGAGAAATGCAGCAGCGGGATGCACAGATCGGTGCCCGTAGGAATGCGCCGTTGGCCGAGTCGCAATTCACGCAGTGCGCGACGCACTAGGAGCGGCGTCGCCGGATGCACGCGCAGCGTCTCGCGGAACAGCGCCTCGGCGACCGGACACTGCGCCAGGTCCGCGTGCCGGGTCGGCACCGCGCCTACGCGTCGCGCCTCCTCGACCAGGGCGTCCCACAGCCCAGGCTGCCGCGCTAGCTCGATCACCATCCAGGCCATCGTCGAGGCGGTGGTGTCGTGACCACCAAGCAGCAGCAAGCGGATATTGGCGACCAGGACGTCATCGGAAAGCGCATCGTCGCTGCGATCGAAGGCGCTCACCATGTCGTTGATCAACCCGGTGCGCGAGGCATGTTCGCGCGCGGCGCGGACGAACTCGCGCAACCGCGCATCGATCCAGTCGCGCGCGGCGCGGCCGCGCCGCAAGGGCAGTCCGGGCAGGTCGACCGGGGGCGCGACGATCAACTGCAGCAGTTGCCGGTACTTGCGATGCCATCCCGGCAGGTCCTGCGCGGGGATTCCCATGAGGCTGAAGATGAGCTTGAGCATCAGATCGCCGGTTTCGCGCAGGATGGTGACGTCGCCCCGGTCGCGCCACCTCTGCACGCGCGCCCGGATGACGGGCGCGAACAGCTCGCCGATGCCGGCCTGAGTCAGCCCCTTGGGCAGAAGCGCCGCCTGGATCGCATCGCGCGCCTGCCGGTGCGCGATGCCGTCCTGGGCGACCAACGTTCCGCCAAACAATTCGGGCGCGATGTCTTCGATCAACGCCGAGGACACGTCCTTGTGCCGGAGCAGTGCGAGAGCATCCGGATCCAGACTGGTCATCAGGTGTCCGGCAGGGCCGAAATCCAGCCAGAAGTGGCTGCCCAGCGTCCGTTCCGCGCGCCGCAGCAGGCGCGGCAGGTCGCAGATGACGGCGGGAAGATGCCCGACCAAGGGAAAAGCGCCGGGCACGACCGGGATGTCGTGCCGCAGCCGATGCCGACGGTTCAGCGGGTTGAGCAGCATGTCCATCAGCAGCGCGGCGCCGCGTCCCCTTCGGCGGTCGCGCCGGCAGGCCGCGCGGCGCGGCTGTTGCCACCGTCGGCGTATGTCGGCACATGCGCCAGCATGCCGCCGTCGATGCACACGACCTGGCCGGTGATGAACGCAGCATCGTCGGAGAGCAGGAACGCCACCAGCGCGGCCACGTCGTCGGGGCGGCCGACGCGCGGCAGGAGCTGGTGTCGGCGCAGATGCCGTTGCATGCACGCGTCCAGCTTGGCGAGGAGACGCTCGGTCATGATGAGACCGGGCGCAACCGCATTGCAGCGGATCTGCGCATGACCGTACTGGGTGGCGAGCGAGGCCGACAGCATGTTCATCGCCGCCTTCGACGCGGCGTAGGATGTCAGCGCGGTGTCACCGCTGAGCCCCTGGCACGACGACATGTTGACGATCGCGCCACCGCCGCAGGCGATCATCCGTGGGATGGCCTGCCGGCAGCAGAGCAGCGTGCCGCGCAGATTGGTCGCCATGGTCTGATCCCAGACCGCAAGGTCCAGGTCGAGGATCGCGCGGTCGCGCGGGGTCAGATGCATGGCGCTCGCGTTGTTCACCAGCAGGTCGACCCCACCGAAGTGCCGCTCCGCCGTTTCGAACAGCGCTGCCACCGCCTGCGCATCGGCGATGTCCATGGCCAGGGCCAGCGCGTGGCCCGCTTCGGCCGCGATCTGCGCGGTGCAGGCGATGGCCGCCGAGCCATCAATGTCGGCCACCACCACTCTGCCGCCCTCCCGCGCGATGGCGAGGGCGCATGCCTTGCCGATGCCGGCGCCGGCGCCGGTCACCACAGCCACTTTGCCTTCAAACCGTACCATCGTGTACTCCTGGATTGCGTTAGTGTTTCGCGGCATGCCGCTCGGCCTCCGGCGGAGAACGCAGGGTTGGCGCTGGCGTGCTCGTCATCCCCAGCGTCGCTTTCGATGACCCGAATGGCGGCGACCGGGCACTGGCTGGCCGCGAGCCGCACGGCGGCGTGCAGCGCCTCCGGGACCGTCGCTATACACACTTCGGCCACGCCGTCCGGTTCGCGCTGGCGAAAGGTGCCCGGCAGCGTCAGCACGCACTGCCCCGTGGTGCTGCACAGATCCTGGTCGACCACGACGCGCATCTCAGCCTCCCCCTCGCGCATGCAGCCGCACCGGCAGCGCGCGGAACGTCCTAAGGAACGCGGAGGGCTCCCGGGTCGGCTGCTCGGCCAACGCTAGCGCGGGGAAGCGCGCCTGGATCCGCGGCAGGCTCTCGGCCAACTGCACCCGGGCCAGTTGCGCACCGAGGCAGAAGTGGATGCCGTGGCCGAAGCTCAGCATGATCTTCCCGTCGGTCGACATGCCAGGACTGGTGCCGTAGAACCGCGCGGGATCGAAGCGGTCGGGATCAGCGAAGGCGTCCGGGTCGCGATTGCCGGCCGCGATCAGCACGCGCACGTCCGCGTTCTTCGGAATCACCACGCCGCCCAGTTCGATGTCGCGCTGGGCGATACGCGGAATGGAGCTGAACATGGCGGGCGCGTCGCAGCGCAGGACTTCTTCGACGAATGCCTTTACCCCCACGGCGTCTGCCTGCAGCCAATGCCGCTGTTCGGGATACGCCAGCATGGCCAGGACCGCATGGTCGATGGTCGCAGCAGTTGTGGCGAAGCCGCCCAGCAGCATGCCCCACAGCATGCTGATCAACTCCGCATCCGACAGCGTGTCGGCATCGTCGTCGTGTGCGCCGACCAGCATCGACACGATATCGTGGCGAGGATCGGTGCGCTTGCGCTGTATGAGGTCGCCGAAGTAGGCCTGCACCCTGGCGCTGGCCACGTCCGCCGCGGCGAGCTGGCAATCGCTGGCGTGCGGGCTCAGGCCTTCCGCAATGGCGCCGATGCCGGCGGCGAGCCCGAACATGTCGTCCTGGGGCAGGCCGAACAGTTCGGCAAAGACCAGCATGGGCAGGGCCAGCGCGAATTCCCGATGCAGGTCGACCGCCTCCCCACGCTCTAGCGCGGGCGCCATGCCGTCCAGGCGCGCTGCGACGATGCGCGCGATGCTCGGCCGCAGATTGTCGATCTGGAGCAAGGTGAAATCGCGCGAGATCAGCCGGCGCAGACGCGTATGCGTCGGTGGTTCCTTCATCGCTAGCGTGGACGCCAGCAGCTTGAGCGACAGGCTGGTCGCCGCACGCGGGAAATAGCGCGCCAGTTCGCCCGGCGCCGGTCCCCGAAACGCATCGCCCGTGGCCGTGAGCGCCCAGTAGATGTCGGAGTGGCGGCTCAACAGAAAGAGGCCCGACGGCGCGCGATGGACCGGATCGTGCTCGCGCAACAACCGCATGAACGGATACGGGTCGTGGATGCACGCTGGCGATGCCAGTTCGGCGAAGGCGTCGGGGCATGCTGCCGTCGTTTCTTGCACGTCCATCTTGGTTACCTGTTGGCTGGCTGATCTGACGGCGAGCGCCAGGCGCGCCTGCAAATTGCGGAGAAGATCGCGATCCCCGGCGGCGTCCGCGCATCACCAGAGCACCGGGACCTCCTCGAACCCGCCGGTAATGATCTCCTTGCGCAACTTCAGTTCTTCGGGCGCCACGGCCAGGCGCAGCGCGGGAAAGCGCTGGAAGATCGAACCGAACACCACCTTGAGTTCCAGCCTGGCCAGCGCCGCGCCGATGCAGTGGTGCGGTCCATAGGAGAACGCCAGGTGCTCCTTTTCTTCGCGTCCGATGTCGAAGATTTCCGGGTCGTCGAAATGGCGCGGATCGAACGATGTCGCCGGCAGGCCGACCAGCACCTTACTCTCCGCGGGAACATGCTCGCCCGCGATCGTCACGTCGGTTCTCGGATAGCGCATGATGCCGTCCCAGCCCGCGCCAGGCGGGTACATGCGCAGGATTTCCTCCACCGCCTTGTCCACCAGGGATGGATCGCCGACCAGGCGTTCGCGCTGTTGCGGATGGCGGAACATAGCCAGCAGGCCGAATTCGATCTGCGCGACGGTGCTCTCGTGCCCCGCCACCAGCATGCCCGCCGCCAAGCCGATCGCCTCTTCCTCGGTCGCCTTGCCCTGGTCGACCGCCGCAAGCAGATCCGTCAGCAGGTTGTCGCCCGGATCCTTGCGCTTGTCCCACATCTTGCCGCGAATGTAGGCGCGCAGTTCTTTCCAGGCCAGGCGCGACGCGCTGCGCGGGCCGCTTTCATGCTGGTGCGTCATCACCTCGTCGGACAGCCCGGCGAAAAAGGCGTGATCCTCGTAGAGCACGCCCATCAGCGCGCTGATGACCATGGCCGGAAGCGGAAAGGAGAGATGGCGCCGCAGGTCGGCGGGCTGGGGCTGGGCCGCCAGCGTCTCGAACAACTGCGCGGCGATCGCCTCGACCTGCTGCGCGAGCAGCTTCACCCTGTGGCTGCTGAAGGCCGGCGCCACGATCGTGCGTAACCGGGCATGCTCGCCCCCCTCGTGCGAGACCAGCCACCCCGGCGAACCGAGAATCACCGAATCCGGGGTGAATGCCGCCGGCGGCATTCCCGCGGGCCGGAACGCCGCGTCGGACAGCGCCGCCTTGGCCTCGTCGTAGCCTGTCACCCACCAGCCTTCGTGCCCGGACGGGAAGCGCACGCGGTGGATCGGACCGTTGGCGCTTAGCGCCAACATCTCCGGAGAGGGCTCGATGTGATCGACGCGCCACATCGGCAGCGTCGGCAAGGGTTGTTCGGACATGGTGGCACTTCACTCTCTACGCGATGGAAGAGCGGAAGGTGACCGGCAGGCGCTGCGGAGAGCGGCTTCACGTGCGCTTGCGTTCACTTCTGTTCGTCGATGATGATCGGCGGGGAAAGCGGCCAGAGCCTAGGGCCTCAATTTGGCTTTAGCCATCTACCGAATCTTGTAGTAGCCGCCTTAAGCTCACAGCGAAAGAATGCATGCTTGGCCCTGAAATAGCATCGCGATGACGGCCAAGAGCGAACGCAAAGCTCACGCGCCTGTACGTTGGAGGCGCAAGCTCCGGCATTTCTCTATCGCCGTACACTGGGCGCGTTAACCGCCCCTTCTTCACACAGTCGAAATCCTCCTCTCGAACGCGTTGGTGTTGGCGCCGATGCGCACGTTGCGCGGCAGCTTGCCGGCCTTGCCGCCGCCCAGCATGATCTAATCCGTCTCCAGTGCAGCGAGCAGGCGCTTGATCATGTCATGACCGCGCCTTGCCATTCCTGCCGGCTTGAGCGCAGCCTTGTCGGCCGTTGTATCGGCCATCGCACAAGCGGCTGTATCCGACTTAACACCGGTGAATGCGCTCGAGCGTCCCTATGCTGCAACAGCACCGGCCCGACGCACACTGCCGGGTATAAGGTGCGTGGGCCGGTTGGGGCATGGCGCGGCACCTGGCCGTGTCCAACCCAGACAAACCCGTGCAAATGATATGCCACACGAAATGGTGCCGATGATCGGCGTCGATTCACCGGTGTCGGGCGCACGGATTTTCAATTGCGGCAGGACGCGCGTACGTATGGGCTATTCCTCCGGCGTCGTTTGCATTACGCCATCAAGCTTTGGTCTAAATTAGTGGCCGGACGATCGCCGGATTTCGAAGTCGGCGAGACTTCGTTGCGCAGTGTGGCCAGAGGGGCGCGGGTATCCGAACGGATTAGAAATACTGCGTCACAAATCATGACGACGCATGACCTTCCATTTCGATTGCGCAGCAGGAACATCTACGTAACCTCTAAGCAAATGAGCTCGCGACGCACCGCCGCATGCTAGCGAACAAGTTCGTATGTCACGCTCCGTTTTGAGCGGGAGCGCTGCGGGTCAGCTAGTCATTCATTGTATGAGCGGGGCGGCCCCGGAGTCGCGCGCCAAGCGCGGGGTCAAGAAATCAACGCTGCCGTCGCGCCATTGACATTCCGCCAACCTTGTTTCGATAGACCGAGGTCAACTTCCTTGAACTATCAAGTATTTTGCCCGTTCTCCCATTGGATCAGTTTCGCCGCCCGTCCAATCCGGACCATTTCTTCGGGCGGCAGCGGTCCTCTGACGGGCGACCACACAAAGTGCGCGGCAAGAACGCCCGTCGCTCCTGCACTCTCTCGCTCATATCGGCCTCCTTTGCATTTACGCACTATTGCCATTGCTCCTTTCGACGCTGCCCCCCCTGGACCAAACAGTGCACAGGATGTCGCAAATGGTGACGCCACTTCGCAAACCTTACGTACGAGCTTGTGAGGTTGGATTAGCCTTCGCAACGACTTGCAAGCGGTTGCGACACGTGTAGTTGTTGCGAAGCGCACATGCCCGATGTCCGGAATCCGCCAAGCTGTTTGCGGACTCGACATCGGAGTTGCCGCATGCGTCGCGTGCGGTGTTGTTGTGAAGGAGAAGAGCGTATGAAGTTTAGTCGCAGATGCCTGTCGATCCTGTTTTCATTGCTTTCGGCTGCGAGCGTGAGCACGATCGCCAAGGCCGATGAGCCCTCGCCGAAATACGTCGAGGTGCTCAGTGCACTGCAGGCCGGCAAGAATGTGAAACTCATATTGGACCTAAGCCGCTGTACCACGCGCGATGGCGGCAAGCCCGGACCAGCGACGCAGGCCGGGCTGCTTATTAGTGCGTTCAGGGTGACCGCCCAGAACGGCATCAGCTTTTCCAATGCGCATCAAACCGTGGATAGCTCGGGACAGCCAGTGACGGAATACATTCGTCACAGCCTCAGCCGCGAAGGCAAGCTTACGGTGCGGGCCTCCAAGCTGATCGTCGGGGCGACCGAAGTAGTGAATCAGGGCGAATTCGTGTGCGAACTGCCAGACGGCGCAAAGTTCGTTTCTTCTCTCCAGTGATCTTTCGGGTGCAGTTTTATCGAGCCATAATATCGTAACTAAAATCGTGACGACGGCCAGGTCATTTCTGGCCGTCTTTTCGTAGCCGGTGGCCGCGCGGCGAAGTTACTTAGTCGTCCGTGAAGAGCGGCTAAGCGATTGAGCTAGAATCGCATTTGTCG
>NZ_LLYB01000046.1:0-67552 GCF_001440475.1 Bradyrhizobium lablabi
AGGCTCACCAGCCCCATCGCTAACAGCCGACTTTTGCAACAAAATCGGCCCGAAGCGGACATGCCGATCAGTGCGACTGATATCCGCTTTCGGGCGTAAGGCCGGCAGGAGGCTGGACGCACCATTCATTGGCGCATCGCCGCGGATCGATCAATTTCCCTCATGCGAACCGCAAGGTTTTGTCATGGGCCATCCCCGCTTTTCATGGGATGGCCGGTTGCAATTTTTGCGACGCATCATATTATGAGTATAATTTAACAGTGGAGCCCCGCATGGCCGCCGCTTCCGATCCCGTCATCATCCGGCGCAGCGTATCGCACATCGGTCGCTGATGTCTGGAAATGAGGGAAGTGTGACATTCAAGTCATACCGGCATCACGATAGAAACAAATCCGGCAAACCGCTCAACCGAAATTCCTGAGGCCCAATGATCTCGAACTGGCTGTCCGCCACCCTCGCCCGTCGCAACATTCACTATGGCTGGGTGATGGTCGCCGTGACCTTCCTCACCGCCCTGATCTCCGCCGGCACGGTCGGCGCTCCCGGCGTTTTCATCGTGCCGCTGCAGAAGGAATTCGGCTGGACCACGGCGGAGATTTCCTCGGCGCTGTCGATCCGCTTCATCCTGTTCGGGCTGATGGCGCCTTTTGCCGCCGCGCTGATGAACCGTTACGGCCTGCGCAATGTGACGCTGCTGGCGCTGCTGATCGTGGTGTCGGGTCTCCTCGCATCGCTGGCGATGACGCAGGTCTGGCAATTGATGCTGCTGTGGGGCGTCGTCATCGGGATCGGCACCGGGATGACGGCGCTGGTGCTGGGCGCAACCATCGCCGCGCGCTGGTTCGTGGCGCGGCGCGGCCTCGTCGTTGGCATCCTCACCGCCAGCGTCGCCACCGGGCAGCTCGCCTTCCTGCCGCTACTGGCGAGCCTGACCGAGGCCTATGGCTGGCGGCCTGCGCTGGCGCTGGTGTGCGTCATGCTGGGCGTCGCCGCTTTCGCCGTGCTGATGATCATGCGCGACCGGCCGAGCGATGTCGGCCTGCGCCCGTTCGGCGATGAAGGCACCGAGCCGCTGCCCGCGCCGCCACCCAACACCACCCCGATCATGGCGGCGGCGCTCGGCACGCTGCGCGACGCCTCGAAGTCCGGCGTGTTCTGGATCCTGTTCGCTACCTTCTTCATCTGCGGCGCCTCGACCAACGGCCTGGTTCAGGTTCACCTGATCCCGATGTGCCTCGATTTCGGCATTCCGCAGGTGCAGGCGGCGAGCCTGCTCGCGGCAATGGGCATCTTCGATTTCGTCGGCACCATCGCCTCCGGCTGGCTCTCGGACCGCTACGACAATCGCAAGCTGCTGTTCTGGTACTACGGTCTGCGCGGCCTGTCGCTCTTGTTCCTGCCCTTCTCCGATTTCACGCTCTACGGCCTGTCGCTGTTTGCGATGTTCTACGGGCTCGACTGGATCGCAACCGTGCCGCCGACGGTGCGGCTGACGGCGCAGCGGTTCGGCGCCGAACGCGCCAACCTGGTGTTCGGCTGGATTTTCGCGGGCCATCAGCTCGGTGCGGGTGTCGCAGCCTTCGGCGCCGGCCTGTCGCGGACGATCTATGCGACCTATCTGCCAGCCTTCTTCGTTGCCGGTGCGCTCTGCATCGTCGCTGCGCTGATCGTGCTGGCGATCTCGCGGCCGAAGCCGGTGGCAGCAACATAGCTGCCGTAGGGTGGGCAAAGGCGCGTTTGCGCCGTGCCCACCATCTATCCACGATCACGATCCGGAATGGTGGGCACGCTACGCTTTGCCCACCCTATGATTTCTGCGTTCCTGGCAGCCTACGGCCGCGTCGACATGTTGCTCGGCGGGCCCACACTGCGGATCGGCTCCGCCAAACGCGCGAATTCGCACAACAGCGAACGCGTCTTGCGGGGATCGATCACCTCCTCGACCCAGAACTTCTCGGCCGAGCGGAACGGTGACCGCAGCTTGTTGAGGCGGTCCTCGATCTCCTTCAGCTTCGAGGCGGGATCCTCGGCGGCGTCGATATCGGCGCGGTAGGCGGCCTCGATGCCGCCTTCCAGCGGCAGGGAGCCCCAATAGGCCGACGGCCAGGCATAGCGCATCGAATAGCGGTTGGCCGGCTGATGCACGACGCCCGCCACGCCGAACGCGTTGCGCACGATGATGGTGCACCAGGGCACGGTAGACTGGTTGACGGCGGCCATCGCGCGCACGCCGTGGCGGATGGTCGCCGATTTCTCGGCCTCGAGCCCGATCATGAAGCCGGGGCAGTCCATCAGATAGACCACCGGCAGATGGAAGGTTTCGGCAAAGTCGACCCAGCGCACCACCTTCTGGCACGCCTCCGCCGTCCACGACCCGCCATAGTGGAATGGATCGCTGGCCAGCAGCAGCACCGCACGGCCTTCCAGCCGGGCAAGGCCCGTGATGATCGGGCGGCCGAAATTGGCGTTGACCTCGAAGAACGAACCCTTGTCGACGACGGCGTCGATGATCGGGCGCATCTTGTAGACCTGCCGGCGGTTGCGCGGCACCGCCTTGAGCAACGATTCCTCCGCGCGTTCCGGATCGTCCGTGCACGGCGTGGTCGGCGACAGGTCGTAGACCGACGACGGCAGATAGGACAGAAAACGCCGGGCGCGTTCGAATGCCTCTTCCTCGGTATCGACGGCATCATCGACGCCGCCGGCGCGGGTCTGGATCTCGGCGCCGCCGAGCTCCTGCTTGGTCAGATCCTGGCCGAGGCGTTTGACGACCGGCGGTCCCGCGACAAACATCGCAGAGTTTCGGGTCATGACGGAATAATGGCTCGCGGCCAGCCTCGCCGCGCCAAGCCCCGCGACCGAGCCAAGCCCGAGCGCCACCACCGGCACGCGCGCCATGTTCGCTGTCGTGAACCAGTACCAGCGGGTGCCGCCGACCCCGCCCGGCAGATTGGCCGCGCCGCGCGTCTCGATCGTCTTCACCGAGCCACCGCCGCCCGAGCCCTCGATCACGCGGATGATCGGCAGGCGGAAATCATGCGCCATCTCCTCGGCCATCAGCGGCTTGGCCGAAATCGAGGCATCCGCTGAACCGCCGCGCACGGTGAAATCGTCGCCGACCACGACCACGGTACGGCCGTCGACCTTGCCGCGGCCAAACACGCAGTTGGCCGGCGTCAAATGCTTGAGTTCGCTGCTTTCGTCGTATTCGGCGATGCCGGAAATCGCGCCGATCTCGTGAAAGGAATTCTTGTCGATCAGTCTGTCGATGCGCTCACGAACCGTGAGCCGGCCCTGGTCATGCTGGCGCTTGACCTTGTCAACGCCTCCCATCTCGCGCGCGAACGCTTCGCGCCGAGCGAGCTCGTCGAGCTCCGGCTTCCAGTTCATTCGTATCCTCCGTCTTGATGATCTTGTTGTTATGCGGCCGCGCCGGAAGCGGCTTCCGTTCGATACGGTTGGCGAAGATATCGCCCTCGGCGCCTTCGAGCAGGCCGCCGATCGCAACGCCGAGTTCGAGCATCTGCGGCGCCACTTCCTGGTGGAGCCGCCTCTCATCGAACATCGCGGCGAGAAGGCCGATCGTCACGACGACGAAGGTCTGGTATTGCGGCGACCAGATCGGCACCGCACAGCCGTTGATATGCGGGCTCCAGGTACCGCAGCCGACGACATAGCCGTGTTCGCGCAGGTGGCGGCGGTTGTCCTCGATGCGCGCCTTCAATTGCGCCGCATTTTCCGGAATCTCGCGTTCCATTTCGGCGATCAGGGCGTTACCGACATCGGTATCGAGCGCCGCAGTATAGGCAAAGCCGGCCGCGGTGCTCGTCATCGAGATGCGGCTGCCGGTGCCTTCGTGCAGACCGAGCGCGTTCGCTGCGCGGGCGAATTCGAGATAGACCAGATGATAGCGGTCCGGAATGACGAAGCCGACGGTTCCCGGCAATTGATCGGCAACGTCCTGCAGTCGCAGCCGGATCAGGTTCCGAAGCTGCAACCCCTTCATCATCGAGGTGCTCATCGCCACCGCGCTTGGGCCGATGCGGTATTTCTGGTCGCGCGGCAGATACACCAGCTGCCCCATCCGCGTCAGCGTGTGGGTGAGCCGCGACACTGTCGATCGCGGCAGGCCGCAGCGGCTGGAAATTTCCAGATTACCCAGTCTGGCTTCGTGACCCTCGAAGCAGCGCAGGACGTCGAACGCCCGCGACACCACCTGGATCACGTCACCCTCGCCCGCCAGATCGCTGGCGAGCATTCCCTGTTTGCTAAGCCTTTCCGAGCGTCTTCCCATTGTTATGGCTCCATGGCCTAATTTCGCCCTGCGGAATAAAATTCCACTTGCAGAACAAACTACCTCAGGCAATCTGCGGCCACAACAAAAAGCCGTTCACGAGGACAGCCTGTCCGTCAGACGGTCCCCGGGAGAGCGGAATGCCAGAAATCAAGATCGTCACCGAAGTCGCCGGCCGCGTGTGCGCGCTCCCCGTCACAACCGGCGGCAATGTCGACGACGGCGATGAGATTGCGTTCGTCGAAGCGATGAAGATGGAAATTCCGGTCACCTCAACAGCGGCCGGAAAAATCAAGGCCATCCTTGTCGAACTCGACGACGTCATTGCCGAAGGACAGGTGGTCGCCATCATCGAAGCTTAACGGAAGCGCGGCATAGACGTGCTCGCGATACTTTCCGCGACAATCTGTCCAGCTTTGATGTTGACGCATGCGTACCTAACGTTGCCATCGCAAGCCGCCGATGACATGATCAATGCCAACGAGAGATTTTCGCATCGCGAACCAATCTGAGGGGAAAGATATGATTCACCGGTTGAAGGCGCTCGCGCCAATCGCCCTTGCAGGCATTTCATGGCTGGCCATGCCGGCGGCATACGCCGAGGACGTCAAGCTGCCGCCGACCATGGTGGTCACCGCCTATGACACCGGCACCGCCGGCTTCAACATCGCCGTCGGCGTCGGCAAGATGATGAAGGACAAATACGGCACCGACGTCCGCGTGCTGCCAGCCGGCAACGACGTGGCGCGGCTGGCGCCGCTGCGCGCCAAGCGCGCGGCCATGTCCGCGATGGGCTCCGGTACCTATTTCGCCCAGGAAGGCGTGTTCGAGTTCGGCACCAGGGAATGGGGTCCGCAACCTCTGCAGCTCGTGCTGTCCGTGGTCGACTGCAACGCCGGCTCGCTCGGCGTCGCCAAGGATACCGGCGTGACCGAGATCAAGCAGCTCAAGGGCAAGCGCGTCGGCTTTGTGGTCGGCTCGCCGGCGCTGAACCAGAATGCGCTCGCGGTCCTGGCCTTCGGCGATCTCAAGCAGAGCGACGTCAAGGTCGTCGAGTTCTCCAGCTACGGCGCGATGTGGAAGGGCATGATCAACAACGACGTCGATGCCGCTTTCGCCACCACCATCACCGGCCCGGCAAAGGAACTGGAGACATCGCCGCGCGGCATCGTCTGGCCGCCGCTGCCCCCCGGCGACAAGGCGGGCTGGGAGCGCGTGAAAAAGGTTGGCTCCTTCTTCTTCCCGCACGTTGCGACCTGCGGTGCGGGCATCTCCAAGGACAAGCCGGTCGAACTCGGCAACTATCCCTACCCGATCTTCATGGTCTACGGGTCGCTGCCCGCCGACGACGTCTACGCCATCACCAAGGCGATGATCACGGGCTACGACGCATATAAGGATTCCGCGCCTGGCGCGACCGGTCTTGCAGCGGACAAGCAGACCAAGAACTGGGTGGTTCCGGTGCATCCGGGCGCCGCGAAGGCGCTGAAGGAAGCCGGTCAGTGGACCGACGCACAGGAAGCTCACAACAAGGAATTGCTCAAGCGCCAGCAGGTTCTCGCGACGGCATGGGCGGACTACGGCAAGTCGAAGCCGCCGTCGGACGACAAGGCGTTTCTCGACGGCTGGATGAAGGCGCGCGCGGAGGCGCTGGCCAAGGCGAACATGCCGAACGGCTTTGAATAGTACTGCCTCACGCGCTTTGGGTCTAAGGGCGAATACCGTCTAGGGGGAATGATGTCACCTGCTGCGAGTGATAGCGTAGCCGCGCCTGCACAACGAGTTGAGTTCGACGACCCGCATGCCAACATGCAGGAAGCCGAGGTCACGCGCGTGCGAGCGTTGCGTGGCGCGTGGCGCTGGGCGCTGGTTGTTGCAACCGCGGTAACCATCCTGCTGTGCATCAACCAGCAATTCTCCCTGCGTTTCTTCATCGGCTACACTCAGCTCAACACCGAGTACTTCTATCTCCTGATCGCGCTGATGCTGCCGTTCACGTTCCTGATCTTTCCGGGAACCGGGAGCGCGCCGCTCGACCGAATTCCCTGGTACGACCTCCTGCTTTTTGTCGCCACGTTCGCCTGCGCCATCCTGCTGATGCGCACCGTCCGCAAGGCGGCAGAAGCCGGCTGGGAGTTCGGGGGCGCACCTACCTACGTGATCGTCGCCGGCGTCATCATGTGGGGCGTGCTGATGGAAGCGTTGCGGCGCACCGGCGGCTGGAGCCTGCTGCTGAGCGTTCTGCCCTTTACGGTCTATCCCCTGTTCGCCGATGCCAAATGGCTGGGACCATTTCGCGGCACCGAGTCGACGCTCGAACAAGCAACCGCGTATCACGTGCTTTCGGGCGAAAGCCTGCTCGGGATTCCGATCCAGGCCTTTGCCGATACCGTGATCGGCTTTCTGGTGTTCGGCACCGCGCTGATGATGACGGGCGCCGGAAAATTCTTCATCAACCTGTCGTTTGCGATGTGCGGCACCTTCCGCGGCGGCGCCGCCAAGGTCTGTATCTTTGCCAGCGGCCTGCTCGGCATGATGTCGGGCTCGATCATTTCCAACGTGCTGACCGCGGGCACCATGACGATTCCCGTCATGAAAAAGAGCGGCTTCCGCGCCTCCTATGCCGCCGCGATCGAAGCCTGCGCGTCGACCGGCGCGGTGCTGGCCCCGCCGGTGATGGGCGCAACAGCCTTCGTCATCGCGCAGTTTCTCAATGTCAGCTACGCTGATGTCGCCTTGGCCGCGATCATTCCGGCGGCCCTCTACTATGTCGGCCTGTTCATGCAGGTGGACTCTTATGCCGCCCGCCACGGCCTGAAGGGCATCCCGCGCTCCGAACTGCCCAGGGTCTGGGACACGATCAAGGATGGCTGGTACTACGTCTTCGTCATCGCGCTTCTGATCGTGATGCTGCTGTACTTCAAGCGTGAGAGCCATGCCCCGTTCTACGCGACCGCGCTGCTCCTGGTATTGAACCAGCTTTTCTCCAAGGAAACCCGCTGGACGCTTGGAACCATCAACAAGTTCCTCGAAGTCAACGGCCGCACCTTCGTCGAACTGGTGGGCATTCTGGCCGGCTGCGGGCTCCTGATCGGCGCGTTCTCGATGACCGGCGTCGTCTCCAGCCTCGCCAACGACCTGTTGCGGATCGCCGGCGACAACGCGCTCCTGCTGCTCCTGATGTGCGCCTTCACCAGCCTCGTGCTCGGGCTCGGACTGACGACGACGGCCTGCTACATCTTCCTCGCTATCCTGGTGGCTCCTGCGCTGGAAAAGCTCGGCCTCAATCGCATGGCCGTGCACATGTTCATCTTCTACTGGGGCATGCTTTCGTCGATCACGCCGCCAGTCGCCATCGCCTCCTTTGCCGCAGCCGGCATCGCCGGCTCGCCGGCGATGAAGACGGGATGGGAATCGATGTGGGTCGGCAGCATCATCTACTTCATTCCGTTCTTCTTCGTGCTGAACCCGGCGCTGGTGCTGCAGGGATCGAACCCGTACCTCGAAGGGCTCGGGCTGATGGCGCTGGCGGGCTTCGGCACGCTGTTCATTTGCGGTGGCATTCAGGGCTATCAGGCCTTTGTCGGCGACCTCAGGGGCGCAGGCCCGCTGGAATGGCCGCTGCGCGTATTGCTGGTGATTGGTGGCTTCGTGATCGCCACACCCGGCGGCGGCATCATGCCGCTCTCGCAGTGGCAGATCACCTCGCTCGGACTGGCGATCCTGATCCCGACCGTGCTGGTCGCGCTCGTGCTGGTCCGCCGTCAGGCGCCGGCGAACCAGTTGCACACACCCTGATTGCGTTGCACAAGAGGAGGCGATGAAACAATCGCCTCCTCCGTTCACGGCCGCCCCCGCAGCCTGGGCCAGTTCGAAACCGCCATTGCTGCGGTTCCTCAACGCCTGTCATGCCGATTTCACGCCCGAGACCGGCGGCGCCGTCGCCGATTATATTCCGGAGCTCGGCAAGGCCGACCCTGCTCATTTTGGTATCAGCCTCGCCACCCTCGACGGCCATGTCTACGAGGTCGGCGACACCCAGGTCCCCTTCACCATCCAGTCGATGTCAAAGCCGTTCGTGTTCGCGCTGGCGCTGGATACGCTGGGGGCGGCACGGGTCGAGAGCGTCATCGGCGTCGAACCATCGGGCGATCCCTTCAACTCGATCCGCCTCAACGCCGAAAACCATCCCTTCAACCCGATGGTCAATGCCGGCGCGATCGCCTGCTCCGGCCTCATCTACGAGGCCAAGGGTGATGCCGCGTTCGACTATATCCGGCAGGCGCTGGGGCGATTTGCCGGGCGCGAGCTCGACGTCGACGATGCCGTCTATGCTTCCGAAAGCTTGACCGGCGACCGCAACCGGGCGATCGGCTATCTCCTGCGCACCAACGCCGTCATCAAGGACAACGTGGCCCAAGTGCTGGAGGTCTATTTCCGGCAATGCGCCATCCTGGTCACGGCGCGCGATATCGCGGTGATGGCGGCGACGCTGGCCAATCGCGGTGTCAATCCGGTAACCGGCGAGCAGGTGTTGAGCGCCTACGCCATCTCGCGCACGCTTTCGGTGATGACCAGTTCCGGCATGTACGATTACGCCGGGGAATGGATCTATCGGATCGGCATCCCGGCCAAGAGCGGCGTCGGCGGCGGCATTCTCGCCGCACTTCCAGCCCGGCTTGGGCTCGGCAGCTATTCGCCAAAGCTCGACAAGCACGGCAACAGCGTGCGCGGCATCAAGGTCTGCGAGGCGCTGTCGTCGCATTACGACCTGCATATGCTCAACCGCAGCGACGATGCCCGCAACAGCATCATCGCCGATTACGACATCGGCAACAGCCCGTCCCGGCGCGTGCGTCGCGCGCGGGAACAGAATATCCTTGCCGCGCATCACGAGGACGTCCGCGTCATCGAGCTGGTCGGGACGCTGTCGTTTTCAAACGTCGATTACGTCTCGCGGCAGCTGGCAGCCAGGCCGCGGCCGCAACTGGTAATCTTCGACCTGCGCCGCGTCACCGCCATGACGCGCGCCGGCGCCCGCCTGCTCGCCGAGGAGTTTCGCGAGCTCGCCGCGCACCACGTCACGGTGATTCTATCCGGCATCAGGCGCGCGTCGCCGGACTGGAACATGATCGCGGAATGGACGGAAGGTCTCACCAACATCCGCAACTACTACTTGCTCGACGCCGCGATCGAATGGGCGGAAGACCAGCTGGTGTACCGCTACGGCGGCGCGATCGACTTCTTCGATGCCACCGAATTGTCCGAGCAATCGCTGCTGGCCGGATTGACGGACGAGGAACTGACCGATCTCGTCTCGCTCGCGTCGATCAGGACCTATCAGACCGGCGAGAAGATCATCTCCGCAGGAGAAGCCGCCACGTCGCTGTTCTTCCTCCGCAGCGGCGCCGTCCACGTCACCCTGCCCGATGGCGTGAGACTGGCAACGCTGACGGCGGGAATGCCCTTTGGCGAAATGGCGCTACTGGAGCCGCATCGTTCCGCCGATGTGCTGGCCGACATGGCCGCGACGGCTTACGAAATTTCGCTGCGCGATTTCGAACGTTTCCGCAAACAGCATCCCCGCGCCGGCGAGCGCATCATGCGCAACCTCGCGCAATTGCTGGCCGATCGCCTGATCCTGGCCAATGCCAAGCTGAATGTGCTGACGTCGGGGTAGCTTCGGGCCGCATGGTTCGAGACGCCCGACTTTGTGGGGCTCCTCTCTGCGTCGCATTGCTCGCGAAATTCCACTGACTCTTACACTGCTCGCCGCTGGCGCTCACAGCGCTTGAGTTTTTCATTCGGAGAATGGTTGAATATCCGAAAGGCCCGGTGTCTCCATCTAGGGTAGACGACTCTTAGGCCGAACTAAAGGCGAAAGAAGTCGAATAGAATCCACTCTTGCCGCTAATCTCCCACTGGAGATCGAAGTCTTTGTACGCGGTATGCGTAGATTTCGCGGCCACGATCGGAAACCCATATGCCCGCAAGTTCTCAACACTGATCTCCTTGCCGTCGCGCCCCTCGATCGCAGCGATGTCGGCATCCCCGATTCCAGCGATTGCCAACTTCCACTGCCGTCCTTTGGACTCGAACGTGATCGGCACGAACTTGACGCCGAGCACTTCGGCGACCATCCCCGCTTGCGCCGCAAACGCGCCGCCCGGCTTGAAGGAAAAGATCGCGCTCAGTGCCTCGCGCTGCGCAGGGTTGGCGCGCTCATCGATGTAGAATGCCCCTCGCCAATTGCCTTTCGTCATGTGACTTGGCGAAAAGTTCATCCTCACCACGTTCAATCCATCGAGCGTCACGTCGCCTTTCCGGCCAGTTTCAATATGGTAGCCGAGAAGGACCGTACACATGCCAACTGTCGGAGCATTTCCCACGACGCAGGGACACATTGCCTCGCAATTGCAGGATTCCATGAAGCGGCCTTTGACATTCCACGCGCTCTTCTCCTCCGCCGCTTGCGCGACTCGGACCGGGCGCAGCGCGCTGAGGATCGACGCAGCGGTAAATGAGCCAGCAATGTCGAGCAAATGGCGACGGGAGAATTTTGTCATCGTGACCTCCCCACGTTCAACCTAGTAGAAGCCTCGTTGTGACAATTATAGTCCTGCGGCCTACCCTTGGGTAGCCGGCAAGAGCCGGCACTACATCGCCAAGAATAAGATACCGATCGCGCCCGACGTTAGGGCCAGCGTAACGGTAATGGACAGTACGTATGACCAGTCGATCCGCGCCAATGACTGCGCATTCGTTGACTTAAATCACAGAAAGCCGGCCTCACAGGCGATCAGGCACTCTGCCAAGATTCGCCGCTGCCCGCGCTGATCCGCCGGCCGCGATAACGCTCGCGCTCCGGCTCGTCCGTTTCCGGTTGATCGTAATGAATGCACATCAGGCCGAAGCCGAGCGCGCCGTCATGCGGCAAGATCATCACCCAGGCCTTGCCCTACCCGCGCGAACTCATCCTAGTCGATGTGGACTGAGAGCGGTTGCCCTCCCGGACATTATCCTGAGGAGCATCGCAAAGCGATGCGTCTCGAAGGATGAAGCCACCGACCGCGCCTACCCTGCCTTGCCCCGGCCACTCTTCTCGGCAGCACGCCGCAAAGCCTCCGCGAGCGCGCCGCCCTGCTCCTGCGGCTTGCGCGGCGACGACGATGTCATCGACGCCTTGGAAAACTCGCGCGGCTTGCCTTGCGGCGCACGGTCGCTCTTGGCGCCGACTTCGTCGTCGAGCCGCAGCGTCAGCGCGATGCGCTTGCGGGCGACCTCGACCTCCAGCACCTTGACCTTGACGATGTCGCCCGGCTTCACCACCTCGCGCGGGTCCTTGATGAAATTCCTGGACATCGCCGAGATGTGCACCAGGCCGTCCTGGTGCACGCCGATATCCACGAAGGCCCCGAAGGCCGCGACGTTGGTCACCGTGCCTTCCAGGATCATGCCGGGCTTGAGGTCCTTGATCTCCTCGACGCCCTCCTTGAAGACGGCCGCCTTGAAAGCCGGGCGCGGGTCGCGGCCGGGCTTTTCCAATTCGCGCAGGATGTCGGTCACCGTCGGTAGACCAAAAGTTTCGTCAACAAAGGCCTGCGGCTTCAACTGGCGCACGACATCGGCATTGCCGATCAGCGCCTTGATGTCGCTCTTGGTGGCCGTAAGGATCCGCCGCACCACCGGATAGGATTCGGGGTGCACGCCGGAAGCATCGAGCGGGTCCTCGCCGCCGTTGATGCGCAGGAAGCCGGCGCACTGTTCGAACGCCTTGGGCCCGAGCCGTGGCACCTGCTTCAGATCTTTCCGCGACTTGAACGGGCCGTTGGCATCACGATGCTGCACGATGCTTTGCGCCAGCCCGGCGCCAATGCCCGACACCCGCGCCAGCAGCGGCGCGGAAGCGGTGTTGGCGTCGACGCCTACGGCGTTCACGCAGTCTTCGACCACGGCATCCAGCGAGCGCGCCAGTTTCGATTCGCCGAGGTCGTGCTGGTACTGGCCGACGCCGATCGCCTTCGGATCGATCTTGACGAGTTCGGCAAGCGGGTCCTGCAGGCGCCGTGCGATCGAGACCGCGCCGCGCAAGGTGACGTCGAGCTCCGGCAGTTCCTCCGATGCGAAAGCCGAGGCGGAGTAAACGGACGCGCCCGCCTCCGACACCACGATCTTCGACATTTTCAGATCCGGCAGCAGCTTGACGAGCTCCGTTGCCAGCTTGTCGGTCTCGCGCGAAGCGGTACCGTTGCCGATCGCGATCAGATCGACGCGGTGCTGGACCGCGAGCTTGCCCAGCGTCGCCAGCGCCTCGTTCCATTGCCGCTGCGGTTCGTGCGGGTAGATCGTCGTGGTCGCGACCACCTTGCCCGTGGCATCGACGATCGCGGTCTTGACGCCGGAGCGGTAGCCGGGATCGAGCCCCATGGTGACGCGCGCGCCGGCCGGCGCGGCCAGCAGCAAATCGCGCAGGTTCGAGGCAAACACGCGCACGCCCTCGGTCTCGGCCGCGGTCCACAACCGCATGCGCAGGTCGATGTTGAGATGCACCTGGATCTTGGTGCGCCACGCCCAGCGCGCGGTATCGATCAGCCAGCGATCGCCCGGGCGCTTCTGATCGGTGATGCCGAAGCGCTGCATGATCTTCAGTTCATAGGCGCTGGGAACGCCTGCCTCGGGCACGGTGGCCTCAGGCTGGATCTGCAGCTCCAGAACTTCTTCCTTCTCGCCGCGGAACAGCGCGAGAATGCGGTGCGACGGTAGCTTGTGGAGGGCGCCGTTGTATTCGAAATAGTCCTTGAACTTCTCGCCTTCGGTCTTCTTGCCCTTGCGCACCGTCGACGTCATCACCGCGCCGGTCCACATCTCCTCGCGTAAGCGTCCGATTAGGTCGGCGTCTTCGGCGAATCGCTCGACCAGAATCGCGCGAGCGCCTTCGAGGGCGGCGGCGACATCCGCCACCTGCTTCTCGGCGTCGACATATTTGGCCGCAACGACCTGCGGGTCGTTCTGCGGCTGCGTCAGCAACAGTTCTGACAACGGCTCGAGGCCGGCTTCCTTGGCGATCTCGGCCTTGGTGCGGCGCTTCGGCTTGAACGGCAGATAGATGTCTTCCAGGCGGCCCTTGGTATCGGCCGCCATGATCTGGGCTTCCAGCGCGGCGTCGAGCTTGCCCTGCTCGCGGATCGAATCGAGGATCGCCACCCGGCGCGCTTCGAGCTCGCGCAAATAGGTCAGGCGCTCTTCCAGCGTGCGCAATTGCGCGTCATCGAGGCCGCCGGTGATTTCCTTGCGGTAGCGCGCCACGAACGGCACCGTGGCGCCGCCATCCAGCAGTTCGACGGTTGCCGCGATCTGCTCTTCGCGGACGCCAAGCTCTTGCGCAATCTGTCGGTTGATATTTGCCACGCGACCTCATTTCAAAGCCGTTTGCGGCGGGATAACCGGCCGCGGGGACGCAGCTTATGGACCATCTCGGATTGATTTGCCAACCCGCCGCACGAAAGAAATTGATCTGTGGATCGGGCCTGTCGGTCAACCCTGGGCACCCCTGAATCGCCGGAAAAACACGCCGAGATAAGGGTGGATTGATGGCCTCGTAATGTGTAAACGGGCGCTCCCTCCCGGAGCCTCCCATGTCAATCTGCGGCCTTGATTTCGGAACGTCGAACACGACGCTCGGCACCATCGATGGCCGGACGCCGGCTCTGGCGCCGCTCGAGGCGGAACACACCACGATTCCCAGTGCGATCTTCTATGAGGCGAATGGCAACGTCCTGATCGGCCGCAGGGCCATGGAAGCCTATATCGAAGGCACGGCCGGCCGGTTGATGCGCAGCCTCAAATCGGTGCTCGGCACCTCGCTGATCGAGGAAACCACCCGGCTCGGGCGCGCCCGGGTCGGCTTTCGCGACGTGATTGCCTATTACGTCGGGGCGGTCAAACGCCGCGCGGAACAGGCCACGGGGCGCGAACTGCGCCGTGTCGTCCATGGCCGGCCCGTGCATTTCGTCGACAATGCGCCGGATGCCGACCGCAAGGCGGAAGAAACCCTGCGCTCAATTGCGAAGGGAGCAGGCTTCGACGAAGTCACGTTTCAGTTCGAGCCGATTGCGGCGGCCCTGGACTATGAGCGGCAGATCACATCCGAGGAACTCGCGCTGATCGCCGATATCGGCGGCGGCACGTCGGACTTCTCGATCGTGCGCCTGGGGCCCGAGCGCCACGGCAAGGCCGATCGCGCTGCCGATATTCTGGCCAATGACGGCGTGCGCATCGGCGGCACCGATTTCGACCGTCAGCTCAGCCTCGGCGTCGTCATGCCGCTGTTCGGATTCCGCAGCGCCATGAAGCGCGCCGGGCTTGACGTACCGTCGAGCTATTTCCACGACCTCGCCACCTGGTCGAGCATCAACCGCATGTATGAATCGCGCGTGATCGCCGATATCCGGCAGGTCCGCCAGCAGGCAAGCCGGCCGGAACTTCTCGACCGCCTGATCCGCGTGATCCACGAACAGCGTGGCCATACGCTGGCGATGGAAGTCGAAGACGCCAAGATCGCACTCTCCGAGAAACCGCGCGCGGACATTCCGCTGGAATGGGTCGCTCCCGGCCTCAGCGCGGACGTCGACCGTCCCGATCTCGTCAGCCATACCAAGCAGTTGGCCGATCGGATCGCGGCACGCATCAGGAACTGCCTGGTTCAGGCGGGGCTGGCGGCCGGCGATATCGATTCGGTGTTCCTGACCGGCGGTTCCGTAAAACTCGCCCATGTCCAGAAGGCGATTACCAAGGCGGTGCCGGCGGCCCGCATCGTCGAGGGCGACATCTTCGGCGCCGTCGGCAAGGGGCTGACGCTGGAGGCGCTGCGCCGATACGGACCTGCGAATTGAGATTTGTCTTGGCGGAACAATCGCGGATCAGCCCACCACTTCCGTCACCGGCTGCATGTCGATGGCAAAGGTCTCCAGAAACTTCGACGTCATGATGTAGAAGCCGACCGAGAGCTGCAGTTCGATCAATGCGGCCGGGGTCAGCTTGGAAGCGATCGCGTTGAAGGTCGCGTCCGTCGGCTTGTGATGCCTGACGATCTCGTCGGTGAAGGCGAGCGCGGCGCGCTGCACATCATTGAAGCAGGTCGCCACCTGCCAGTGCTCGAGCGCCTCGTTCTGCTCGTCGGTGACGCCGACATTCTTGCCGATCCGCTTGTGGGCGACGATTTCATAGGGCGCCTCGCACAGGATGCCGGTGCGGGTGATGGCGAGTTCGCGCACGATCGGGTCCAGTTCACCCTTGTGCCTGATCGCTCCGCCGAGTCGGCAGTACTGTTCGAGATAGCTCGGCGAATGCGCCATCATCCGGAAGATGTTCGCATTGCGGTTTTTGCCGAGCAGTTCTCGGGTGCGATCATTGTGCTTGGCGGGATCGCTATATTCAATGCGGGCCATTCGTCACCTTGGGGTCCTGGACTTTTCTGATTTGCTGACAGAGGGATCATGCACCGCAGCAGGAGCCCGATCAACCGTCGAAACGCGGCCGCCGCGGGTTCGAGCCGGCGCCCAAGCCCCTAGACCCGCGCCAAAAAACTCCCTTTCTCGCGCACAAACCGGCTGCGAGCGAGACAAATTGCCGCCTCAATGCTGGTCGATTCTCGGGACTGTCGATATTCGCTGAGTGGGGACTCAAAAGAGCGAATACTCGTCGCGCGGGGTGTTCCGAGTAAACCAAACTGAGCTCATCAGGCCTTCACGGGCAAGGATGACTCATGCCCAAGTCTAGGGAGTTAGGCATGAAGGAAGCCACCAGGAAGGCGGCCTCGGAAGCGCTCGCGCAGATGTTGGCGGTATCAGCGATGCTCGTTATCGCCAGCGTTGTGTTCTACTGGCACTGAATGTTGACGCGTCGAAGCACTCAGATTTTTCACCGTTCCGCGTAATTCTGGGTTGCTTCGTTGCGTGAGCATCGTGCCTGAACACTTCACTTTATCTTCTCGAAATACGGCACCAGCCTTCCCGCAAACGGCCGATAGCCTGCCGTGACCTTGTCGCCGATGGCGAGATCGTTGTCGCCGTGGGCCATCATGCGAAAGCCCTCTTCCGCGTCGACCAGCACGATGTTGTAGGGAACGTGCGCGCGCGTTTCAGGCGTCGCGGCACGGCACACCAGCGATGTCGCGTAGACGGTCGCGCTTCCGCTGGCACGCTTCTCTACGGGATCCGGCGCACCGCAGGCGGCGCAGAAGCTGCGGTGGAAATACTGCACGTTCCCGCAAGCCGAGCAGGACTGATAGACGATGGCCTCGACGCCCTTGGTCCAATCGGCCAACTTGTCGCTCATCGCACCCGCTCCAGGAACATGCTGACATGCGACGACAGCACGCCGCCATCGCCATGCAACAGCGCGATCGAGGCATCGCGGACCTGCCGCGGACCGGCGCGCCCGGTCATCTGCAGATGCGTCTCGACCAGATGCGCCATCGCGCCGCCGACGCCGCAATGACCATAGCTCAAGAGGCCGCCATGGGTGTTGAGCGGCATGGCGCCGTCGCGGCAGAAATGCCCTGCCCGCACCCGCGCCGCCGCCTCGCCGCGCCCGGCAAGGCCGAGGTCTTCCAGCAGCATCGCCAGCGTGATGGTGAAGCTGTCGTAGACTGCGGCGTAGCGCACATCCGATATCGCAACGCCGGAAGCCGCCTTGGCCTTGGCGATCGCGATCTCGGCGCCGAGTTCGCTTAAAGCCGGCGCGGCCGTGATGTGCTGATGGGTATGCGCCTGCGCACAGCCGCGCACGCGAATGCCGGTCGCGCCGGTGCGTTCGCGGCTGACCACGAACGCCGCGCCGCCGTCGGACACCGGGCAGCAGTCCAAAAGCTTGAGCGGCATCGCCACCGGCTTTGAGGCCATCACGTCGGCGACGGTGATCGGTTCATGAAACTGCGCACCGGGATGGGTCATCGCGTGCGCCCGCATCAGCACCGCAAATTCGGCGAGGTCCTCCTGGGTGACGCCATATTCGTGCATGTAGCGCGAGGCGACGAGGCCGTAATAGGCGGGAATCGTCGGCCCTAAAGTCACCTCGTAATCGGGATGACCGACCTGCGCCAGCGCCTGGATCGAGGCATCGCGGCTCTGCCCGGTGAGACGGTTCTCGCCGCCGACCACCAGCACATGGTTTGCGACGCCGGCGTCGACCAAATGATGCGCGAGCATCGTCATTGCAAGGCCGGTGGCGCCGCCGACCTGCACGGCGTGGGCGTAGGACGGCTGAACGCCGAAATGTTCGGCGAACACGGTCGCCAGCATGATGTGCGGCGAGACCGTCGAATAGCCGCAGAGAATGCCGTCGATCTCGGAGCGCTTCAGACCGGCATCGGCAATGGCTGTTTCAGCGGCCTTGCTCATGAGATCGAGCGAGGACGAGCCTTCGTGCTTGCCGTAGGACGTCAGTCCGACACCGGTGATGAAGCTCATGGCTGTCTGTTTCTCAATACGACTTCGGCAGGCCCAGCACCTTTTCCGCGATAAAACTGAGAATGAGCTGCGGGCTGATCGGCGCGATGCGCGGGATCAGGGATTCCCGCAAATAGCGCTCGACGTGATATTCCTTGGCGTAACCGAAGCCGCCATGCGTCATGACAGCCTGCTCGCAGGCGTGGAAGCCCGCTTCGGCCGCGAGATACTTTGCGGCATTGGCGGCCGGCCCGCATTGCATGCCCTGGTCGTATTGCCAGCCGGCGGAGAGCACCATCAGCCACGCAGCCTCCAACTCCATCCAGTTCTTGGCCAGCGGATGCTGGATGGCTTGATTCATGCCGATCGGACGGTTGAACACGATGCGGTTCTTGGCATAGGCCGCGGCGCGCGACAGCGCGACCTGGCCCAACCCCACCGCTTCCGCTGCGATCAGGATGCGCTCCGGATTCATGCCGTGCAGGATGTATTCGAAGCCGCGGCCTTCCTCGCCCAGACGGTCCTCGACTGGAATTTCAAAGTTCTCGAAGAACAGTTCGTTGGAATCGACGGGCTTGCGGCCCATCTTCTCGATCTCGTGCACGGTGACGCGCTGCTTGTCGAAATCGGTGTAGAACAGGCTCAGGCCGTGGGTCGGGTTCTTCACCTCTTCCAGCGGCGTGGTACGCGCCAGCAGCAAAATCTTGTTGGCGACCTGGGCCGTGGAAATCCAGACCTTCTGGCCGTTGACGACATATTTGTCGCCCTTGCGCACCGCGCGGGTTTTCAGTTGCGTGGTGTTGAGCCCGGTATTGGGTTCGGTCACCGCAAAGCACGACTTGTCGCGGCCGTCGATGATCGGCGGCAGCATGCGCGTGCACTGTTCCTTGGTGCCGAACACGACGACGGGATTGAGCCCGAACACGTTCATGTGCACCGCGGACGCGCCGGACATGCCGGCGCCGGATTCCGAAATCGTCCGCATCATGATCGCGGCGTCGGTGATGCCGAGCCCGGACCCGCCATATTCCTCTGGGATACAGATGCCGAGCCAGCCGGCATCCGCCAGCGCGCGGTGGAAGTCGGCGGGGTAACCGCCGTCCTTGTCCTTCTTCAGCCAATAGGCATCGTCGAAGCGCGAACAGATCTTTCCGACCGCATCACGGATCGATTCCTGATTGGCGGATAGCGCAAAATCCATGTGTCCGTCCTATGTGTTTGGCACAGCCTTGGTGACGCCATCGCGCACCAGGCCTGCGATCTCGTCCGCCGAGAAACCCGCTTCGCTGAGGATTTCGGCGCTGTGCTCGCTCAGGCGCGGCGCCAGCCGTTTTGTTTCAACCGGCGTTTCCGAAAACCGCGCCGATGGCCTCATGTTACGAATGCGGCCCTCGGTCGGATGCTTGACGACCGGAAAGAACTTCGTCGCGACGATGTGGGGATCGCCGAGCAAGCTTTCGAGATCGTGCATCGGCATGACAGGCACGTCGGCCTTCTCGAGGATCGCGGTCCACTCGGCAGTGGTCTTGGTCTCGAGGATGCGCGCCAGCTCGGCATAAACCGTGTCGATATTGGCGGCACGGCCGGCGAACGTCGCAAATTTCGGGTGAACGCGAAGATCGTCACGGCCGGTGGCATCGAAGAAATTCTGCCACTGCTTGTCGTTGTAGACGATCACGCAGATATAGCCGTCGGAAGTCTTGTAAGGCCGGCGGTCGGGCGACAAATGTCGGGCATAGCCGCCCTTGTCGAGCGGCGGCTCGTAGGTGAGACCGCCCATGTGGTCGCCCATCACGAAGCCGGCCATGGTTTCGAACATCGGAATGTCGACGCGCTGGCCGCGCCCGGTACGGTTGCGATCGACGAGGCTGGCGCAGATCGCACCGACCGCGGTCAATCCGACGATGCGGTCGACCAGCGCATTGGGAACGTAGCGCGGCACGCCATCGGCGGTCTGCGCCATCAGCGCCGGCAGTGCGGTGGCGCCCTGGATCAGATCGTCATAAGCAGGCTTTGCCGCATAGGGGCCGTCCTGGCCGAAACCGAACACGCCGGCATAGATCAGGCGCGGATTGACTTGCGACACCACGTCGTAGCCGAGGTTCAGCCGCGCCATCGCCTGCGGACGCACATTGTAGACGAGCACGTCGGCGGATTTGATCAGCCGCAACACCGCATCGCGCCCGGCCGGCTTCTTCAGGTCGAGGCAGATGGAGCGCTTGCTGCGGTTGGTGTTGAGGAACACCGGTCCCATGCCGGGATGGCGCGTCGGCCCGATCTGCCGCGTCACGTCGCCGTCGAGCGATTCAACCTTGATGACGTCCGCGCCGTAGTCGCCGAGCATCTGGGTTGCATAGGGCCCCATCAGCACGGTCGTCATATCGATGACCTTGATGCCCTCCAATGGTCCCATGGGTCAGCCTGCTCCCGATACGCGGCCATCGCGGCCGCATTTGTTGTGGGAACCAAGTAACGGCAGGCACTCACGAAGATCAAGGCGCGCCCAGCGTATGGCCTTATGCGCGACGACAGCGGCTATGTCGTCGGCGGCTTGGATCTGGCGTCGCGCTCGCGGGTCAGGCGTTCCAGCTCTTCATTCTGATGGTGGAGGCGATCGGCGATACGCGCTTCGTTCTGTTCGCCGGAGGCGGCGGCAGCCTGTTCGATCAACTGCCGGATGTTGTCCTCCAGAATCCTGATCCGGTTATTCAGTTCTGCCGATGACAACGAACTTTCGTTGCTCATGATGCACGCTCCGGAAATTGTAGGGTGGGCAAAGCAAAGCGCGCCCACCAGCCTCATCTCACGGTACTCATGGTGGGCACGGCGCTCATGCGCCTATGCCCACCCCCAGGTTAGCACGTTCTCGGCTACTTTGCGGGCTCCAGCACGGAGACGTAGTTCGCCACCGCCGCGCCGCCCATGTTGAAGATGCCGGCCAGCTTCGGGTTCTTGAGCTGCATGCCCTCCGGCGCCTGACCGGCGAGCTGCATCGCGGTCATGACATGCATGGAGACGCCGGTGGCGCCGATCGGGTGGCCCTTGGCCTTCAGGCCGCCGGACGGATTGACCGGCAGCTTGCCGTCCTTCAGCGTCCAGCCTTCCTTGATGGCGCGCGCACCCTGCCCGCGCGGCGTCAGGCCCATCGCTTCATATTCGATCAGTTCGGCAACCGTGAAACAGTCGTGGGTTTCGACGAACGACAGATCGGACAATTGCACGCCGGCCTGCGCCAGCGCGCGCTGCCAGGCCACCGTGCAGCCTTCGAACTGCAGGATGTCGCGCTTGGACATCGGCAGGAAATCCTGCGCATGCGCGGTGGCGCGGAAGTTCACCGCCTTGCCCATCGTCTTCGCGGTTTCCAGGTCCGTCAGCACCAGCGCGGCCGCGCCGTCCGACACCAGCGAGCAGTCCGTGCGCTTCAGCGGGCCGGCGACATAGGGATTCTTCTCGCTCTCGGAGCGGCAGAACTCGAAGCCGAAATCCTTGCGCATCTGCGCATAGGGATTGGCGACGCCGTTCTTGTGGTTCTTGGCCGCGATCAGCGCCAGCGCGTCCGACTGGTCGCCGTATTTCTGGAAATAGCCCTGCGCGATCTTGCCGAACACGCCGGCGAAACCGCCGACGGTGTCGCCATCCTCGGGCAGATACGACGCCTTCAGCAGGTAACGCCCGATATCGGCCGAGGGCGTTCGCGTCATCTGCTCGACGCCGACCACCAGCACGATCCGGGCCGCGCCCGAGGCGATCGCCCGGATACCCTGATGCACCGCCGCCGTACCGGTGGCGCAGGCGTTTTCAACCCGCGTCGCCGGCTTGAAGCGCAGCTTGGGATCGGCCTGCAGCACCAGCGAGGCGGTAAAGTCCTGCGGCGAGAAGCCGGCATTGAAATGCCCGAGCACGATCTCGTCGACGTCTTCAGCGGAAATACCGGCGTCGGCCAGCGCGTCGGTCGCAACCTTCACCACGAGGCTCTCGACGGTCTCCGCGTCGAATTTGCCGAATGGCGTGTGCGCCCATCCGACGATGCTGGCTGTCATGGTCGTTCTCCCTGTTCCGGTTTGAAGAACGTTGTAGCCTATCGGCAGGCGGACTTCACGCCGGTTTCAGCGATTTCAGGGTGCGCTGGCACATGGCGGTTATGCCGGCCCAGTTGCCGGCCCGAATGTCCGCCGCCGTGCACAGCCAGGAACCGCCGACCGCCACCACGTTCGGCTCGGCCAGCCAGGCCGCCGCATTGACCTCGCCGATGCCGCCGGTCGGGCAAACCCTGACGTTTGGGAACGGCCCCGCCAGCGCCCGAAGTGCCTTGATACCGCCGGCCTGCTCGGCGGGGAAGAATTTCAAGAGATCGAAGCCGGCGGCCAGCGCCTGCATCAGTTCGGAGGCGGTCGCGATCCCCGGCGCAAATGGCAGGTCGCTGGCGGCGGCGGCTTTCAGCAGCTCGGGCGTCGCGCCGGGGCTGATGCCGAATTTGGCCCCGAGCGCGCTCGCCCTCGCCAGATCGTCGGCGTTCAGGATCGTGCCGATGCCGACGATGGCGGCCGGCACCTCGGCGATCATCGCCTTGGCGGCCTCGACCGCGACCGGCGTCCGCAGGGTGACTTCGAGCACGCGCACGCCACCTGCGACCAGCGCGCGCGCCAGCGGCACCGCATCTTCCACCCGTTCGATGGTGAGCACGGGGATGACGGTGGCGGACTTGAAGATGGCGGCGAGTTTTTCCTGCCGGGAAGCTGCG
Organism: Bradyrhizobium lablabi; assembly: GCF_001440475.1. Taxonomy (GTDB): domain Bacteria; phylum Pseudomonadota; class Alphaproteobacteria; order Rhizobiales; family Xanthobacteraceae; genus Bradyrhizobium; species Bradyrhizobium lablabi. The sequence goes on from NZ_LLYB01000046.1 coordinate 22,484, forward strand.
CTCATGGAGATGCCTTGCGAGAGGTAGCGGGAAGGAGGCCGGGCGGCATCGCCGCGCGTGGAATGATGGCTCCGGGATGGCATACCACAACCCCGGCGAGGCGGTGTCCCGCCCGCGCGGCCTCGATCGGGTCCGCGCCCATCAGGCGCGCGGCAACGTAGGCGGCGGCAAAACTGTCGCCGGCCGCGGTGGTATCGACGACGGGCGCTTTCAACGGCTCGGCCCTGACCGGATAAAGCGCGCCCTGGAGCCGAAGCATGCTCGCCGGTTCGGAGAGCTTCAGCACCACCTCCGCGCCCGGAATCCGCGACAGCAAGGCGTCGTTGCTTTCACCGGGATAAAGCGGCAGCAGGTCCTCGGTGGACGCCAGCACGATATCGGCTGCGCTAAACGCCTCCCGGAACACGGCACGGGCGACGTCGAGGTCAGGCCAGCCGCGCGCCCGGAAATTGGTGTCGAAGGCGAACCGTGCCCCGGCTTCACGCGCGCGCTGGAGCGCCGCAAACAGCCGCGTCCGGCCCTCGCTGCCGTAGAGCGACAGCGTGATCGCCGAGAGATAGATCACGTCATAGCCGGCCAGCGCATTCAGGATCTCCGGCGTCTGCGGCAAATCCATCAGGCTGCGCGCGGCGGCGCTGTCGCGCCAGTGAAAGAACCGCCGCTCGCCCTTGTCGTCGGTCTGGATCATGTAGAGGCCCGGCAGTTTGCCGGCCAGCCTTGCCACGCTGACGGTGCCGACGCCTTCGGCCGCCCAGCCGGCGATCATCTCGTCGCTAAGGCTGTCGTCGCCAAGCGCGGTGATGTAATCGGCGCCCGCACCGAGCCGGGCGAGATAGACCGCAGTATTGAGCGTGTCGCCGCCATAGCCGCGCGAAAACAGGCCACCCTCGGCCTGCTTCAGCTCGACCATGCATTCGCCGATGCAGGCTACCCTGCTCATGACCGCATCCGCGCTGGGAAACGTGAAGTCACGTCAGCCTGCGAACTTGCCGCCGAGTTCATCCTCGATGTGGATCCGAATGATGTCGTCGAACGTCTTCTCGGCGGTGGTGAAGCCGAGCTTGAGCGCGCGGTCGGTGGAGAAGTCGCGCGGCCAGCCGGACACGATGCCGATGATGGTCGGATCGGGCACGCGCTTGATGCGCGCGGTGACGTTCTTGCCGGCGACGCGGTCGAGTGCTGCGATCTGTTCGCCGACGGTCACGGACATGCCGGGCATGCTGAGATTGCGTCGCGGGCCCATCGCGTCGAGATCCATGGTGCCGGCGTGAACCAAAAAGCCGACCGCCGATTTCGGCGAGGCGTGCCAGTGCCGGACATCCTCGGAGACCGGCAGGATGGCCTCCTCGCCCGCCAGCGGCTCGCGGATGATGTTGGAGAAGAAGCCGGATGCCGCCTTGTTCGGCTTGCCCGGCCGCACGCAGATCGTCGGCAGGCGGATCGAGATGCCGTCGAGCAGACCCTTGCGGGTGTAGTCGTTGATCAGGAGTTCGCAGATCGATTTCTGCGTGCCGTAGCTCGTCAGCGGGGTATGAAAGAACTCGTCGCCGATCTTTTCCGGGAACGGCGCGCCGAACACCGCGATCGAGGACGTGAACACCAGCCGCGGCTTGTAGCCGCCGCCGGCGTGGCGGATGGCGTCGATCAGATAGCGCGTGCCGTCGAGATTGATCCGGTAGCCCTTGTCGAATTCGGCTTCCGCCTCGCCCGAGACGATGGCGGCGAGATGAAAGATCACTTCCGGGCGACCGGCGATCAGCGGAGCCGCAGCCCCCGCATCGGCAAAATCGGAAGCGACGACCTCAATCGGGATCGAGGCATTGGCGGGCTTGGTGGGCGCCACCACGTCCTGCAGCGTCATGCGGGTGATTTCGCGCTTGCCGAGGCGGCCGTCGCGCAGCAGCCGGTCGGTCAGCTTGCGGCCGACCATACCGGCGGCGCCGAGAATTAGAATGTGCAAGACCCGTCTCCTTTTTGAACTCTTCTATAGCGTTTTCAAGCGAAGTAGGAACCGGTTCGCGTGAAGAAAACGCGTCAAGAGATAATGTCAGACCCGGGCCTTAAAGCGCTCACTCTTTCACGGCTCCCGTCATGGCCGACACATAGTGCTCGACGAAGAAGGCGTAAAGGATGACGAGCGGCAAGGAGCCCGCCAGCGCGCCCGCCATCAGCGAGCCCCAGCGGTAGACGTCGCCATCGACGAACTCGTTGACGATCGCGACCGGCACGGTCTTGTTCGCGGTCGATTGAAGGAAGGTGAGCGCGTAGATGAACTCGTTCCAGCACAGCGTGAAGCAGAAGATGAAGGCCGAGATCAGGCCGGGCACGGCAAGCGGCAGCACGATCTTGATCAGGATCTGCCAGCGGCTGGCGCCGTCGATCAGCGCACATTCTTCCAGCTCGAACGGGATCGTCTTGAAGTAACCCATCAGCAGCCAGGTCGAGAAAGGAATCAGGATCGTCGGATAGGTCAGGATCAGCGCGAGCGGCGAGTCGAACAGCCCGTACTGGAATACGACGGTCGCGAGCGGAATGAACAGGATCGACGGCGGCACGAGGTAGGCCAGGAAGATCAGGCCGCCGACGAGGTTGGCGCCCTTGTAGCGCAGCCGCACGATCGCATAGGCGGCAAGCACGGATGCGACGATCGACAGGAAAGTGGCGCACACCGCCACATACATCGTGTTCCAGAGCCACATCGGATAATGGCTTTCGAACAGCAGTTTGTAGAAGTGCTTGAAGGTCGGATTCCAGGTCCAGAACGGGCTGTAGGTCTCCATGTCGAGGAGCTGCGCGTCCGGCTTCACGGCGGTGAGCGCCATCCAGTAGAACGGGAACAGCAGCACGAACACGATGATCGACAGCGGGAGATAGAGCGTCACCAGCCGGCGCGGCACCGACTGCAGATAGCTCATGCCCTCGGAATGGTCCGCGGTCGGCGCCGAAGCCGTCAGCACACCCTTGAGATTAACGTGCGTGGTCGGGAGGTCAGTCATTGTTTTCTCCCTGCTGCCACTTGCGGCGCTGCAATCCAAACCAGGAGACCATGATGGCCGCGAGGAGGAATGGGATCATGGCGCTGGCGATGGCGGCGCCCTCGCCCAGTTGCCCGGCGATGATCGCGCGCTGGTAGGACAAGGTGGCCATCAGGTGCGTGGCGTTCACCGGTCCGCCGCGGGTCATCGCCCAGATCAGCTGGAAGTCGGTGAAGGTGAACAGCACCGAGAAGGTCATCACGACCGCAATGATCGGCGTGAGCAAGGGATAGGTGATGTGGCGGAACATCTGCCAGCGCGATGCGCCGTCGAGCGTCGCCGCCTCGTAGAGCGAGGGCGACACCGTCTGCAGGCCCGCGAGCAGCGTGATCGCGACGAACGGCACGCCGCGCCAGATATTGGCGAAGATCACGCAGATCCGCGCCCATGTCGTATCGCCGAGGAAATTGATGTTCTGGTTGATGATGCCGAGATGCTTCAGCGACCACGAGATGATCGAAAACTGGGAATCGAAGATCCACCAGAAGGCCAGCGCCGACAGCACGGTCGGCACGATAAACGGGATCAGCACCGCGGCGCGCAGCATCGCCTTGAACGGCATGTTCTCGTTGAGCAGCAGCGCCAGATAAAGGCCGATGCCGAATTTGATGGCGCTGGCGACGAAGGTGTAGAGCAGCGTATTGAACACCGAGAGCCAGAAGATGGCGTCGTCCCACAGCCACTCGTAGTTCTCGATACCGATGAACTGCCCGACGCGGCCGATCTTGGTGTCGGTGAAGGACAGCCAGATGCCTAAGCCCAGCGGATAGGCCAGGAACAGGATCAGGAATGCCATCGCCGGCACCATGAACCAGAAGCCGAGCCAGTTCCTGTTGTGCTTGAGCTGGTCCCACGACGTCGCTTCGCGGACTTCCGTCTTGGCGCGTCTTGGCGCGATTGCAATGTCAGCCATGGGCGATGTCCCGTTTACGCCTTTGCCTTGTGCACGACCGCACCGGAAAATCCCCTACCCGCTTTCCCGGAGCTGCTCCAAACACCGATGGAGCGGACGGCGGTTGCCCGCCGCCCGCTTTCACATCTTACCGATAGATGCGCTTCAGCTGCCGCTCGGCCTCCGCCATGGCGGTCTTGGCATCCTTGGAGCCGGTGCAGTAGTTGGCGAACATGTCGACCACGATGAAGTCGGCAATCGCGGTCGCAGGCTTCTCGCCGACCTTGCCGATGCCGGAAGCCGGCAGCGCGCGTTTGGAGGCCTGAGCGAACACGGCGTTCTTCGGGTCGGCCGTCCACACCGGCGCGGCGTCATAGGCGTTGAGCGTGTGGGTCAGATAACCCCGCGCGCCGGTCAACCATTTATCGTAGTTTTCCTTCTCCAGCATGAAGGCGATAAAGGCCTTCGCGGCATTCGGATATTTCGTGAAGTTGAACGCCAGGATCGGCACGGCAAGCTGCAGTTCCGTCGGCTTGCCGATCGGCCCCACCGGCCACAGACCGTGATAGGTATCCTCGGCCAGCTCCTTCTTGCTGGCATCGTCCTTGGCCGCCACGTAGATCGAAATGCCGTTGGCCGTGCAGAACAATTCGCCGGCGAGGTAGGCCTTGTTGTTGGAGGAGTCGTTCCAGGACGCCGTACCGGGGACGAAGGTTTCGGAGAGCGTCTTGCAGTACTCCAGCGCCTTCATCGTTTCCGGCGAGTTGATGATGACCTTGTCGTCCTTGTCGACGGTCCAGGCGTTGTGGCCCCAGAGGATCCAGTGCAGCCAGGCGTTGGCGTCGCCCGAGGCATGGCCGAGCGCAAAGCCGGCCGGCGTGTTGTTCGCCTTCATCGCCTTGCACATTTCGAGGAAGCTCGGGAAGTCCTTCGGAAATTCCTTGAAGCCCGCCTTGTCGGTCGCGGACTTGCGGTAGGTCATGTAGCCGCCGATGGTGGCGACGGGAATGCCAAGCCAGTCATTGCCGAGCATGCAGGTCCTCTGCGCCGCGTCGGTCCAGCCGCCGTATTTCTTGCCGAGGTAATCGGCAACGTCGTTCAACTTCAGGACCTTGGTCGGGAACAGCTGCGGCAGCGTATGCAGACCCCAGGCGAGGTCGAGGCCCGAGCCGGTGTTGGCGGCCACGGAGGCCTTCGGCTGCACGTCCTCGAACGACTCGGAGAACACGTTCATCTCGGTGCCGGTCGCGGCCTTGAACGCGGCGACCATAGCGTTGAAGGCATCGTCTTCCGCCGGCACGAAACGCTTCCAGCGCATCACGGTCAGCTTGGCGCCGGATTCGGCCTTCCAGGGCGAGGTTTGCGCCCAGGCCTTGGCGAAATCGAACAGAGCCGGTCCGGTCAATGCGCCGGCCGCTGCTAGCGCGGTGCCACCCTGAAGCAGAGAGCGGCGGGTAAAGTCCTGCATAGTCCATCCTCCCTTTAGTATTTTTTGGTTATTGCTCAGCCACTTTAGTTATTGCTCAGCCATTCAGTCGCTTGCCCGTCGTCTCGTCGAACAGATGCACGAGTGACGGATCCGGCTTGAGCCGAACCTTGTCGCCCGGACTGAATTGATGCCGCTCGCGGAACACGGCGACCACCTGCTCTCCGCCGAGCTTGGCGAAGACCTGGGTTTCCGATCCCGTCGGCTCGACCACCACGATCTCGGCTTCGGCGCCGTCATCGGCGATGGTGAAATGTTCGGGCCGCACGCCGTAGACGGCCGGCTGGCCCTCGGAATTGGCGGGCGCGGTTTTCAGCGGCAGCTTGACGCCATTCGGGCCTTCGAAGCCCGCGCTGCCGTTCGACTTCACCTTGCCCTTGAGGAAGTTCATCGCCGGCGAACCGATAAAGCCCGCAACGAACTGGTTGGCCGGGGTGTCGTAGAGTTCGAGCGGGGTGCCCATCTGCTCGACGATGCCGTCGTGCATCACGACAATCTTGTCGGCCATGGTCATGGCCTCGATCTGGTCGTGGGTGACGTAGACGGTGGTGGTCTTCAGCCGCTGGTGCAGCTCCTTGATCTCGGTGCGCATCGCGACGCGCAGCTTGGCGTCGAGGTTGGATAGCGGCTCGTCGAACAGAAACACCTGCGGATCGCGCACGATGGCGCGGCCCATGGCGACGCGCTGGCGCTGGCCGCCCGACAACTGCCGGGGATAACGGTCGAGCAGCGGGGTGAGCGCGAGAATTTCAGCGGCGCGCTTGACGCCGGTTGAGATTTCCTCGGGCTTGGCGCCGCGCAGCTTGAGCGAAAAGCCCATATTGTCGGCGACCGTCATGTGCGGATAGAGCGCGTAGTTCTGGAACACCATGGCGATGTCGCGCTCTTTGGGCTGGACATTGTTGACCACGCGGTCGCCGATCGAAATCGTGCCGGAGGTGATGTTTTCGAGACCGGCGAGCATCCGCAGCAAGGTCGACTTGCCGCAACCGGAGGGGCCGACCAGCACGACGAATTCGCCATCCTCGATCGGGATCGACACGCCGTGCAAAACTTCAAAATTGCCGAACGACTTGCGCACGTCGCGAATCTGTACCGACGACATCGAATTCACTCCCCTCATTGTTCTGTTATTGGCGCCACAAGCGGGCGGCGACGCCTTGCTGTCTTTTCGACTCTAATGCCGGAAGCCGAATTCAACGGTCATTATCATCCGCAGTTTGGCGGTTTTTAGCAATCCGATGGTAGCGCTGTCAATAATTGTTCAAACGTCTAATCTGTTGTGGTATGAGCGCAAGATGGGACGAAAACAGACAAAGTCTGGCAAAATCCGCCTCACCGAGGTCGCCAAGCTGGCCGGTGTCAGCCCGATCACGGCGTCGCGTTTTTTCAGAAATCCCGAAGCGCTGTCGGAGAGCAAGCGGGAACGCGTCGATAGCGCGGTGAAGGAACTGGGTTATGTTCCCAACCTTGCCGCGCGCGCACTGGCCTCGCACCGTACCGAGGTCATCGGCGTCGTGATCCCGTCCCTCACCAACAACGTATTCGCCGATGTGTTGCGCGGCATCTACGATTCATCCGAAGGCAGCCGCTACTCCATTCAGCTCGCCAATACGCGCTACAGCATCCTTCAGGAGGAAAAGCTGCTGCGGCTGTTTCGGGCGCAAAAGCCCGCAGGGCTGATCGTCACGGGTATCAATCAGACTGCGGAATCGCGCACGATCCTGGAGTCGATGAATTGCCCGGTCACGCAGATCATGGAGATCGGCGACAGCCCGGTCGACATGATGGTCGGCTTTTCGCACTATGACGCCAGTTTTGCCGCGATCTCGCACATTCTGGAGCAAGGGCATCGTCGCATCGGATTTCTCGGCGCGCGAATGGATCCGCGCGTGCAGCGGCGGTTCGAGGGGTATCGTGATGCCATGAAGGCGGCATCCCTGTTCGATCCCAACCTCGTCGTCACCACCTCGGTGCCGACAACCGTGACGCTTGGCGGGACGTTGTTCGCCGATCTTCTGGCGCGCACGGCCGAGATCGACGCAGTATTCTGCGTCAACGACGACCTGGCGCTGGGCGTGCTGTTCGAATGCCAGCGCCGCCAGATCGCGGTACCGCGCGATCTCGCGATCGTCGGCTTCAACGACCTGGAGTTCATGGCGTCCGCGGTCCCCTCCCTCACTAGCGTCCGGACCAATCGCTATGAAATGGGACGGCACGCCGTCACCATGGTGATCGACGCGATCGAAGGCCGCCGGCCGCGAGAGCCCGTCCTCAACCTCGGCTTTCAACTCATGGTCCGCGAAAGCTCGATGCCGCAAACCACGTAACGATGACGTCAGACAGAACGTCGCAGCGGATGATGAAAATGGTAGCGCTACCTTTTGGAGCGAATTAGGATTGACTTACCGGAAACCGATCGGCGCGGGCGAGCACGTTTGCAGCAGATGAAATTTTCAGCATTGTGCAATCGCTGCCTCGATTTGAACCGCTCACCGGGTTTGCAGCGCGGGAGGAACCAATGAAAAAGAACGACAACAAGACTGCCACCAACGGCAAGGGCCGCCGACTGCGTTCCCTCGAATGGTTCGACAACCCGCACAATCCGGGCATGACGGCGCTCTATCTCGAGCGCTACCTGAACTACGGCCTGACCCGGGAAGAATTGCAGTCCGGCAAGCCGATCATCGGCATCGCCCAGACCGGCAATGATCTCTCGCCGTGCAACCGGCATCATCTCGAACTGGCGCATCGGGTACGCGAAGGCATCCGCGCGGCCGGCGGCATCGCGATGGAATTTCCGACGCATCCGATCCAGGAGACCGGCAAGCGGCCGACCGCGGCGCTCGACCGCAACCTTGCCTATCTCGGCCTGGTCGAAGTGCTGTTCGGCTATCCGCTCGATGGCGTGGTGCTGACCACCGGCTGCGACAAGACCACCCCCGCCTGCCTGATGGCGGCGGCGACGGTCAATCTGCCCGCGATCGTGCTCTCGGGCGGCCCGATGCTGAACGGCTGGTTCAACGGAGAGCGCACCGGATCCGGCACCATCGTCTGGAAGCAACGCGAACGGCTTGCCGCCGGCGAGATCGACTACAACGAGTTCATCGAAATCGTGGCCTCCTCGGCCCCGTCGGTCGGCCATTGCAACACGATGGGCACGGCGTCGACGATGAATTCGTTGGCGGAAGCGCTCGGCATGTCGTTGCCGGGATGCGCGGCGATCCCCGCGCCCTATCGCGAGCGCGGCCAGATCGCCTATGAGACCGGAAAGCGGATCGTCGAGATGGTCTGGGAGGACCTCAAACCCTCAGACATCCTGACCCGCAAGGCGTTCGAGAACTGCATCGCCGTGAATTCGGCGATCGGCGGCTCGACCAACGCGCCGATCCATATCAACGCGCTGGCGCGGCATATCGGCGTCGAGCTCTCGATCGACGACTGGCAGAAGCACGGCCACGACATCCCGCTGCTGGTGAACATGCAGCCGGCCGGCTTTTATCTCGGCGAGGAATATCATCGCGCCGGCGGCGTGCCGGCGGTGGTGCGCGAATTGATGGCGAAGAAGCGGATCCATGAAGACGCCGTCACGGTCAACGGGCGCACCATCGGCGAAAACTGCCGCGAGGCGCCCAAGCCCGACGGCGACGTGATCTGGAGCTACGACAAGCCACTGGTGAAGGACGCCGGCTTCCTGGTGCTGCGCGGCAACCTGTTCGATTCCGCGATCATGAAGACCAGCGTGATCTCCAAGGAATTCCGCGAGCGCTATCTGGTCAATCCGAAAGACCCGAATGCGTTCGAAGGCCGCGCCATCGTATTCGAAGGACCGGAGGATTATCACGACCGGATCGACGATCCCTCGCTCAACATCGACGAGCACTGCGTGCTGTTCATCCGCGGCGCCGGGCCGATCGGCTATCCCGGCGGCGCCGAGGTCGTCAACATGCAGCCGCCGGCGGCGCTGATCAAACGCGGCATCCTCTCGCTGCCCTGCATCGGCGACGGCAGGCAGTCCGGCACCTCGGGCTCGCCCTCGATCCTCAACGCCTCGCCGGAAGCTGCCGCCGATGGCGGACTTGCGATCCTGCGGACCGGCGACAAGGTTCGCATCGACCTCAACAAGGGCGACGCCAACATCCTGATCACGAGCGATGAACTGAAGAAGCGTCGCGCCGAGCTGAAGGACAAGGGCGGCTTCCCCTACCCGGCCAACCAGACGCCGTGGCAGGAGGTCTATCGCTCGACCGTCGGCCAGCAGGCCACCGGCGCCTGCATGGAGCTCGCCACGCGCTATCAGAATATTGCCGGCACGGTCGGCGTGGCGCGGGATAATCACTAACGCGGACGCGTCATTGCGAGGAGCGTAAGCGACGAAGCAATCCATTCTTTCCGTTCCGTGGTGAGATGGATTGCTTCGCTCCGCTCGCAATGACGATCAATACGCATCGAGCCAAAATACTAGGAGAAGAAAATGTCAGATCGCCTGAAGGGCAAGCGCGCCTTCGTCACCGCCGCCGCCGTCGGAATCGGCCGCGCCTGCGCGGTGGCCTTTGCGCGTGAAGGCGCAACCGTATTCGCCACCGACGTCGACGAGGCCAAGCTTGCCGCGCTGAAGGGCGAAGGCATTGCAGAAGTGGCCAGACTCGACGTGCGCGACAGCGCCGCCGTCGCCGCCATGGCCAAACGCGCCGGCAAGACCGACATCCTGCTCAATGCCGCGGGTTTCGTGCATCACGGCACGGTGCTGGATTGCTCCGACGACGACTTTGATTTTTCGTTCGACCTCAACGTCAAGTCGATGCACCGCACGATCCGCGCCTTCCTGCCTGATATGCTGGAAAATGGCCGCGGCACGATCGTGAACATTTCGTCCGCCGCCGGCGTGTTCAAGGCCGCGCCGAACCGCTACGTCTATGGCGCGACCAAGGCCGCGGTCGCGGCGCTGACGCGCTCGGTCGCCACCGACTTCATCGCCAAGGGTATCCGCTGCAATTGCATCTGCCCCGGCACCGTCGAAACCCCGTCGATGCTCGATCGCGCGGCGGCTGCAGGCCCCAACGGCCGCGAGATGTTCATCGCGCGGCAGCCGATGGGACGGCTCGGCACCGCCGAGGAAATCGCGTCGCTCGCCGTCTATCTCGCCAGCGACGAGAGTGCATTCACGACGGGCGTCGCGCACGTCATCGACGGCGGCTGGACGTTGTGATCTCAACCTCTCCCCGCTCTTGGCGGGGAGAGGTCGGAAGCTTGGCGAAGCCAAGTTTCCGGGTGAGGGGCAAGGCAGGATCTCTCCGCGCAAATGTCGTCCACCGAATTCGCGGAAACAGCCCCTCACCCCGACCCTCTCCCCGCGAAGAGCGGGGCGAGGCAGCAGACCGCAGACGCCGCAGGATTCGAGGGAGAGGAAAAACACCTATGAACAAGATCGATCTGAACGGCCGTTGCGCCGTCGTCACCGGCGGCGCGCAGGGTTTTGGACGTGCGATCGCCGAGCGCTTCGTCGCATCGGGCGCCAAGGTCGCGATCTGGGATTTTGACCTGCCGCTTGCGGAAAAGACCGCCAGGGAAATCGGTCCGGCCGTCTCGGCCTTCAAGGTCGACGTGTCCGATCTCGCTGCCGTCGAGAAAACCCGCGACGAGACGCTGAAAGCGCTCGGCAAGATCGACATCCTCGTCAACAATGCCGGCATCGCAGGCGTCAACGCAACGGTGTGGGAAACCGACCTCGACGAATGGCGCAAGGTGATGCGCATCAATCTCGACGGTCCCTTCATCTGCTGCAAGGCCGTGGTGCCGGCGATGCTCAAGCAGAAATACGGCCGCATCGTCAACATCGCCTCGATCGCCGGCAAGGAAGGCAACCCCAACGCGGCGCATTATTCGGCCTCGAAGGCCGGCCTGATCGCGCTGACCAAGTCGCTCGGCAAGGAGCTCGCCCAGCACGACATTCTCGTCAACGCGGTGACGCCGGCAGCGGCGAAGACCGCGATCTTCGACCAGCTCACGCAGCAGCACATCGACTTCATGCTGTCGAAAATTCCGAAGGCGCGTTTCGTCCTCGTGGAAGAACTCGCGGCGATGGTGGCGTGGCTGGCGTCGGAGGATTGCGGGTTCTCGACGGGTGCGGTGTTCGACATTTCCGGCGGCCGGGCGACGTACTGATCTACTTCCACCACCCGACTGGGAGAGAGCGATGACCAGAGAAGGCGGGTGTTTCTGCGGCGCGGTGCGGTTCAAGGCCGAGGGCGAGCCGGTCAATGTCCGCATCTGCCATTGCCGCAACTGCCAGAAGGCGATGGGCTCGCCGTTCTTTGCCCGCGCGCTGTTCGACCAGCGGAATTTGACCGTCTCGGGCGATACCGCGCGCTATCCGTCCTCGGAAGCGCTCGACCGGGTGTTCTGCAAGGTTTGCGGGACAAGGCTGTTTTCCCGGCGCACCAACGGCACCGTCGTCGGCGTGGCGCTCGCCGCCTTCGACGACCGCAACGCCTTTGCGCCGACCGAGCACATCTGGGTCTCGGAAAAGATCGCCTGGGTGCGGCTGGATGACGGTTTACCGCAATATCAGGAGACGGTTCCCCAGTAACAGCCCGTAGCCCGGATAAAGCGCCAGCGTAATCCGGGGTTGTTTCAGCGCGGCTGGACCGTTCCCGGATTGCGCTTCGCTGCATCCGGGCTACGATACCGCCTGCAACGGAGCAGACCGCTTGAACATCTCGCTGTATGCCATCTCCGTCTGGATCCTCCCCCTCCTGATCGCCATCACCTTCCATGAGGCGGCGCATGCCTTTGTCGCCTGGCGGCTCGGGGACAATACGGCCTGGCAACTCGGCCGGGTCAGCTTCAATCCGCTCAAGCATATCGATCCGTTCGGCACCGTGATTCTTCCGGGCGTGCTGGTGCTGTCGCATTCGCCGTTCGTGTTCGGTTATGCCAAACCGGTGCCGGTGAATTTCCGGAACCTGAACCATCCCCGGCTCGACATGGTTTGGGTGGCGCTGGCGGGCCCTGCCATCAACATCGTCCTGGCGGTGATCGCAGCCCTTGCCTTCCACGCCCTGCCCCTGGTACCGGCAGACGCCGCCAAATGGACCGCGGACAACTTCATAAATACGTTCCGGATCAATGTTCTGCTGGCGATCTTCAACATGATGCCGATCCCGCCGCTGGATGGCGGCCGGGTCGCCGTCGGGCTGCTGCCGCGGGTGCTGGCTTACCCGCTGTCGCGGCTGGAACCGTACGGGATGTTAATCCTGCTCGGTCTTTTGATCGTGCTTCCGGTCGTCGGCGCGCAACTCGGCCTAAATCTTGATGTTATTTCGGCGATACTGAGTTCACTTATCGGATATGTGAGCGGCGCGCTTCTCTTCATCACCGGTAACGCTTAAACTGCAGATAGAAACAGCACACAGGGAAGAACCGACCCGGACCATGGCGACAAAAGCTGCCGACATGTTGATTGCACGACGCGCCGATACCCGCGCGAGGGCAGATTTCGCGACCTGGAAAATGCTGGCCAAGCTTAACGGCTTCTCCGCCCTGCCCGCCGAGGCGCAAAGCTTTCTCGAGGGCTACCGGCAATTGCTGGCGAGGATGACGGAAGCGGATGCGTCCGAGGCCACCATCCAGCTCATGTACAAGAGCTATTATGCCGAGATGGGCGGCTCCGGAACGCCACCCGAGATTCCTTCGCGCGCGAGCGAGCCGGTCAAAGATGCCGGCAACGTCACCGCGTTCCGGCGGCCGCCGCCGCGGCCCAAGCCTGCCGTATCCGGACCTGCGACCAAACCACGGCTTCCGGTAGCGTTGATCTTTGCCTGCCTCGCCATTGTCTATGTCAGCATCCGCCTATACTGGCGCTGACACAGCCGCTTCGGACCACCATACTTCGGACCATCGTACTCATGGCCACGCCGCGTAGGACGGACCACTGCGCGCGTGCTCCAGTCTTATCTGCCGGCGATAGTTTCCGGGCGACGCGCCGCGGTACTTGCGGAAGAAGCGGTTGAAATAGGCGGGATCGCGAAAACCCAATCCGTATCCGATCTGCTCGACCGGAAGATCGAGCTGCTGCAGCCGCGTGCAGGCTTCGCGCAGCAGGCGCTCGTGGATGATCGCGCGCGGGCCGCAGTTTTTCTCGCGCTGGCAATGCGCATGCAGCTTGTCGGAGGTGACGCCGAGCGCATCCGCATAGCGCGCCACCGGCCAGCCGTCGCGGTAATGCAGTTCGACCATCTGCAGGAAATTGCCGACCAGCGCCGGACCGCCGCCGCGCGCCGCAACCTCGTGACGCTCGTCATGCGAGGCGCTGAGCCGCCAGAGCTGCAGACACAGCAGAAGCAGATGCGAGGAGATCAGCGTCGCGCCGCCAAAGCCGGGCGTGCGCAGCTCAGCCACGATGGCCCGGCAGGATTCGGCGACCGTATCGAGAGAGGGTGGAAGCGCTTCGCTTGATATCAGCGCAACGCGCTCGGTGGTCCTGCGCAGATGCAGCGCCTCGGCCGTGCCGGCGATGATCTTGATCAGGAAATCGTCGTCGACCGATAGCAGGAAGCCGTCCGCGCCGGGCCCCACTTCAATCGTCGCATCGGTGCTGCCTGGCAGCCAAAGCAGCGCCGGTGCCTCCAGTGCAACGCTGGTCCCGTGCCAGGATGCACGGCCGCGATCCGATTGCAGCAGCAACAGATGCGCCCGCCGCTCGGATTTCTGGCGGATCACCCACGATCGGGCCGCCAGCGCCGCCGAAAATGCCTCCGCACGCACTGCCAGCGCGATGCCGACCGGCAGTCCGTTCAGTGCTGGTGATGCCGACATGCCCAAATCTCTTAAGACAATTCAACCCTGAGACAATCCGCCGCCAGTGAACCGGGGCGTTTGCCAGAAAAGTACAATCTTTCCCCGGCTTCGTCCAATTCCAAGCCGCCCACGACCTCCCCTAACGTCAGGACGATCATGAGCGCCAGTTCAATGGCGCCGGTCGAAGCACCCCGGGAGGACAACATGACGACATTTTTGACGCGGCGTGCCGCCCTGCTGGCCGCCGCCACTTGCGCCGCCACCATCGGCCTCGCCGCCATCGCCGAAGCGCAAACCTCGATCAAGATCGGCTACGCGATCTCGCGCACCGGCCCGAACACCGGCGGTGCCGCCGTCACCACGATTCCCAACTACGAATTGTGGGTGAAGGAAGTGAATGCCGCCGGTGGCATCAAGCTCGGCGACAAGCGCGTTCCGATCGAGGTGGTGCACTATGACGACCGCTCCAACGCCGAAGAAGCGGTGCGCGCGCTGGAACGGCTGATCAACCAGGACAAGGTTGATTTCATCCTGCCGCCATGGGGCACCGGCCTCAATCTGGCTGTTGGACCGACGCTCAACCGCGAAGGCTATCCGCATCTCGCCGCGACGGCCGTGACCGACCGCGCGCCGGAACTCGCCAAGCGCTGGCCCAACAGCTTCTGGCTGCTCGGCACGTCAGCGGATGCCGCCAAATCGCTGGTCGAACTCCTGAACAAACTGCGCGACGAAAAGAAGATCGGTGACACGGTCGCGATGGTCAGCATCGCCGACGGCTTCGGCATCGATCTGTCCGGCGCGGCGCGGCCGGCGCTGACCAATGCGAAGTTCAAGCTCGCCTACGACAAGACCTATCCGATCGGCACGCAGGACCTGGCGCCGATCATCAACGAGATCAAGGCGCTCAATCCCGACGTCTTCATCGCCTTCAGCTATCCGCCGGATACGCTGGCGCTGACCGAGCAATCGCGCATTGCCGGGCTCAATCCGAAAGTTTTCTATACCGGCGTCGGCACCGCCTTCCCGCTCTACAAGCAAAAGTTCGGCAAGAACACCGAAGGCGTGATGGGCATCGGCGGCTGGAGCGGCGACAGCCCGGCGATCAAGGACTACCTCGCCCGCCACAAGGCCTCCGCCGCCAACGGCGCCGAGCCGGACCGCTGGGCGAGCGCGGTGACCTATGCGAGCCTGCAGATGCTGCAACAGGCGATCGAACGCGTCGGCAAGGTCGATCGCGCCGCCGTGATCAAGGATCTGCAGACCGGCACGTTCGATACCGTGATCGGCAAGGTCCAGCTCGAGAACAACATGCCGACGCGCTACTGGTGGGTCGGCCAGTGGCAGGATGGCGAGTTCTACGGCATCGCGCCGGCCGGCAACGAAGGCGCACGTCAAGCGATCGTGCCGAAGCCGGCGTGGGTGGCGCCGTAACCGCAAGATAGAGATACGGCCGGCTAAACCATGACCAACGCCATTCTGACCGGCCTGATGCTGGGCGGCATGTATGCGCTCATCGCCATGGGGCTCACGCTCCAGTACGGCGTTGCGCGCATCATGAACCTCTCCTACGGCGAGTTCCTGATCGCCGCCGCCTTTGCATCGCACTGGCTGTTCACGGGCTGGGCCGTCAGTCCCTTTGTCGGACTGGCGCTGGTCGTTCCCCTCGCCTTCGCGCTTAATTTCGTGATCTACAAGCTGCTGCTGACCCCGCTGGTGCGCCGCGCGCCGAACCGCGATGCGCTCGAGGTCGACAGCATTCTCGCAACCTTCGGGCTCACCTTCGTCATCCAGGGCTCGATGCTCGCGCTGTTCGGCGGGGCCTATTACAGCTATTCGTTCCTGGCCTTTCCGGTGCAGTTTCTCGGCGAGACGGTCGCGGTCAACCGCCTCACCGCGCTCGGCATCACCATCCTGCTCGGGCTGGCGCTCTATGCCGCACTGACGCGCACCCGAACCGGCACGGCGGTGCGTGCGGTCGCGGTCGATCCCTTTGCCGCTCAGCTTGTCGCGATCAATGTGCCGCAGGCCTCCGCGCTAACCTTTGCGCTCGGCGGCGCGCTGGTCGCAGCAGCCGGCGTGTTGGTCAGCACCTTCCTCACTTTCAGCGCATCGTCAGGTGTGGTCTTCACCATGAAGGCCTTGATCGTCGTCGTGATGGGCGGCGTCGGCAACATGCTCGGCTGCCTGGTGGCGGGGCTGGCGCTCGGCCTCAGCGAGGCGCTGGTCGCCTCCTATGTCGATCCCGGCCTGACCCTTGCGGTGAACTTTGCGCTGTTTCTCGCCGTGCTGCTGGTGAAGCCGGCCGGCCTGTTTGGCAGGGCGACACGATGAGCACGCGAACTGCAGGCCTTGGCGCCCTCGCACTTGCAGCACTCGCGCTGCTCGCGCTCGTGCCGCGGCTTGGCAATGCCTATTACCTCGCGCTAGCCATCAGCCTGCTGCAATACACCGTGCTGGCGACGGCCTGGGGCCTATTCTCAGGGCCCACGCGCTATGTCTCACTGGCGACGACCGCCTTCTTCGGCGTCGGGGCCTATACGGTTGCCGTGCTCGGCGAGATCCTGCCCTGGCCGCTGGTGCTGCTGATCGCCGCGGCGCTCGGCGCCATCGTCGCGGCCATCGTCGGGCTGTCGACGCTGCGCCTGAGCGGCGTCTACTTCGTCATCTTCACCTTTGGTCTCACAGAACTGATCCGCCAGCTCGTGGTCTGGTTCGAGGTCAACAAATCGCGCGTGCTCGGGCGCTACGTCTTCGTCAACATCACCCAGGCCGATATCTACTGGCAATTGCTGGCGCTGACCGCCGCCGTGTTCCTGCTGGGCTGGCTGATCGCGCGCTCGCGCCTCGGCTTCGCGCTGCGCGTGATCGGCGAGGACGAGACGGTGGCAAAGCATTGCGGGATCAACACCACCTTCGCCAAGGTCGCCCTGTTCACGATCAGCGCCACGATCATGACGCTGGTTGGCGCGATCATGGCGCCGCGCTGGACCTATATCGAGCCATCGATCGCCTTCAACTCGATGATCTCGTTTCAGGTGCTGATCATGGCGCTGCTCGGTGGCGCGCACCGGCTGTGGGGTCCGGTGCTCGGCGCCGTGCCGCTGACGCTGCTGTTCGAACTCCTGAGCGCGCGCTTTCCGAACACGTTCACGATCATCCTCGGCTGCATCTTCCTGTTGATCGTCTACATGCTGCCAAGAGGCGTCGCGGGATTGTTCGAGAAACTGTCGACGACGTCCGCCGGCAAAACCACGCAACGGGTGGCCACATGAGCCAGGGCTCCCAAACGCGTGTACTCGAAATCGACGGCCTGCGGCGCGCGTTCGGCGGGCTGGTGGCGGTGAACGATCTCGGCTTTTCGGTCGAACAAGGCGAAATCATGGGCCTGCTCGGTCCCAACGGCTCCGGCAAAACCACAGCGCTCAATTTGATATCGGGCGTATTGCGCCCCGATGCCGGCACGATCCGCCTGATGGGCCAGGACATCGCCGGCCTTGCGTCATACCGGATCGCCCGGCTTGGACTGGCCCGCACATTCCAGCTCGTCCGCGTGCTCGACGGCATGGACTGCCGCGAGAACATCAAGGCGGGGCTGGCGTTCCAGAAACCTCATTTGCCGGCCGCCGAGGCCGAGCTTCGGATCGACACGCTGCTCCATCGGGTCGGCCTTGCCGGACACGACCTGCGCCTTGCGGCCAACCTCACCTATATCGACCGCAAGCGTCTGGAGCTTGCCCGCGCCCTCGCGGCAAAGCCGCGGCTGCTGCTGCTCGACGAGTGGCTCGCCGGGCTCAACCCTTCCGAACTGGCGATCGGCATTGACCTGATCCGGTCGTTGAAGGCGGACGGCATCACCATCGTGCTGGTCGAGCATGTGATGGCTGCGGTGCGCGCCCTTTGCGACCGCTGCATCGTGATGAGCAGCGGCCGCAAGATCGCGGACGGTGCAACCGCGGACGTGCTGAGCGATGCCGCTGTCGTCAAGGCCTATCTCGGCGGGGTGGTCGCCGATGCTTGAGGTCAAAAATCTCAGCCTCGCCTATGGCCTGCACCGCGCGCTCGACGGCGTCGCGCTCGATGTCGGCCGTGGCGAGATCGTCACGATCCTCGGCGCCAATGGCGCTGGTAAAACCTCGCTTCTGAAAGCGATCGCAGGCGTCGTGCGTACGCTGCCCGGCAAGCAGGTGAGCCTCGGCGGCCGAGACATTTCCGTGCTTCCCGCACACGAGATCGTCGAAAGCGGGCTGGCGCTGGTGCCCGAGGGCCGCGGCATCTTCGGCGATCTCACCGTGAAGGAAAACCTCCTGCTCGGCGCCAACCCGAAGCGCGCCCGCGACGGCGAAGCGGCGCGGCGCGACCAGGTGTTTTCGCTGTTTCCGCGGCTGCGCGAGCGCGCCGCCCAGATCGCCCGCACCATGAGCGGCGGCGAGCAGCAGATGCTCGCGATCGGCCGCGCGCTGATGTCCAATCCAGACATTCTGCTGCTCGACGAGCCGTCGCTCGGGCTCTCGCCTGCGATGGTACAGGAATTGTTCGCCACCTTGCGTCGGGTGCGCGAGGCCGGCGTCGGATTGCTGCTGGTCGAGCAGAACGCGCAGGAAAGCCTGCGGATCGCTGACCGCGGCTACGTGCTCGAAAACGGCATCATCGTCGGCCATGGCACCGCCGATCATCTGAAGTCCGATCCCGCCGTCCAGCGGGCCTATCTCGGCGGCGTGCCGCCGGCCACCGCATCATCATCGTAGCGCCCTGCTTGAGGAGAGAAACCCATGTATGAAATCTCACTGCTGCTCGAGAGCAAGGATGTGCCGGCATCGAACGGCGCGACGTTCGATCGCCTGAACCCGGTCACCGGCGATCTCGCAAGCCGTGCCGCGGCCGCCCAGATCGCGGATGCGAAGCGCGCGGCCGACACGGCCGCTGCCGCCTTTCCCGCATGGTCCGCCACCGGCCCGAACGCAAGGCGCGCGATCCTGCTCAAGGCTGCCGATCTGCTGGCGTCGAAGGCGCCGCAGTTCATCGAGTTGATGGCCGCGGAAACCGGCGCCACCGCCGGCTGGGCCGGGTTCAACGTCCACCTTGCCGCCGGCATGCTGCGCGAGGCCGCCGCGATGACCACGCAGATTTCGGGCGAGGTCATCCCCTCGGACAAGCCGGGCTGCATCGCGATGGCCGTGCGGCAACCCGCCGGCGTGGTGCTGAGCATGGCGCCATGGAACGCGCCGGTCATTCTCGGCGTGCGCGCCGTCGCGCTGCCGCTGGCCTGCGGCAACACCGTGGTGCTGAAGGCCTCCGAGATCTGCCCGGGCACCCATCGGCTGATCGCCGAATGCCTTCGCGACGCCGGCCTGCCGCCGGGCGTGCTCAACGTCATCACCAACGCGCCGGAAGACGCCCCTGCCCTGATCGAGATGCTGATCGGCCATCCCGCCGTGCGGCGCGTCAATTTCACGGGGTCGACCCGCGTCGGCCGCATCATCGCGCAGGTGGCGGCGAAGTATCTCAAACCCGCATTGCTCGAACTCGGCGGCAAGGCGCCGATGATCGTGCTCGACGATGCCGATATCGACGCAGCGGTCGCCGCCGCAGCCTTCGGCGCCTTCATGAACCAGGGCCAGATCTGCATGTCGACCGAGCGCCTCGTCGTCGACGAGATGATCGCCGACGCCTTCGTGACCAAACTCGCGGCAAAGGCCGGATCGCTGGTCGCCGCCGATCCGCGCAAGGGCAATGCGCCGCTGGGATCGCTGATCGGCACCGATGCGGCTGCCCGCATCCAGGCCCTGATCAACGACGCCGTCAGCAAGGGCGCCAAGGTGGTCGCCGGCGGACGCAGCGAGGGCACGCTGATGTCGGCGACCGTGATCGATGGTGTCAACTCGTCGATGCGGATCTATGGCGAAGAGTCGTTCGGTCCGGTCGTCTGTGTCGTGCGCGTCAACGGCGTGGACGAAGCCGTACGTGTCGCCAACGACACCGAGTATGGCCTGTCGGCCGCCGTGTTCGGCCGCGACATCGCCCGCGCATTCGAGGTCGCCAAGCGGATCGATTCCGGCATCTGCCACGTCAACGGCCCGACCGTTCACGACGAGGCGCAGATGCCGTTCGGCGGCGTCAAGGCGTCAGGCTATGGCCGCTTCGGCGGCAAGGCCGGCATCGCCGAGTTCACCGAGTTGCGCTGGATCACGATCGAGACCGGACCGCAGCATTATCCGATCTAGCGGGAAGCGCGGGCCTCAGCTCTTGGTCTTGACGCGGAAGATCACCGGCAGGGTGAAGCTCAGCCCTTCGTCTGCGACCCGCGGCGGCGGCGCCGGTACGGGGTCGGAGCGGCGCACCATCGCAAGCGCCGCTTCGTCAAACACCGTGTCGCCCGATCCCTTCTCGATCTCGACCGAAAGCACGTGGCCCAGCCGGTCGAGCGTAAAGCGGACCTGGATCTCCGCGGTCTTTTGCTGGCGCTCTTTCGGGTAACGCTTGTGCCGATCGAGATGCTGGAACAATTCGGTCTGCCAATTCGCCCGCTCGCGGCGCGCCTTCTCGATGGCGGCCGGCGTCGCGGTTGCCTCGGACGCGACTGACTCGGTCGAGGCCTGCGTCTGCACCGCCGCGACCTTCGGATCGTCTTCTTTCGGCTTCTTCGACTCGTTCGGTGTTACCTCGCGGTCGGCCTCTTCGACCTCGGTCGGCTTGTCTTGCGGCAGTTCCGATTCCTTGACCTCGGCCTTCTGCTCGGCGAGCTGGGGCGAAGCCTGGGAAGCGTCGGTATCGGGCCCCGGCGGCAGGTCTGTCTGCTCGCGCTGGGTCGCGGCCAGCTCATAGCCGACCTCGATGCCGGTCTCGCCGATGGAGTTTTGCGGTTCGCCGGTCTCCAGATTGGCGATCGCCAGCGCCGCGCCGCCAACGTGAAGCAAAAGCGCGCCTATGGCTCCGAACACCCAGAGCCGCAGCGGTGCCTTTTGTCCGGCATCCAAATCCGACATGTCCTACTCGTCGTCGCTCAGGGCTTCGAATTGTCGGTTGCCGCAGGCGGGGTCGTGCTCCCTGGAACCCCCTCCAACGCGGTCAATTTGAGCCTCGTATAGCCGCCGGTGCGCAAAATTTCGAGTACGTCCATCAATTCGCCGTAGGGCACGCCGCGGTCGGCACGAATGAAGATGAATTGATCCTTTTTGACATCGGGCATCGCGTCGAGCGCACGGACCAGATCGACCCGCTTGACGAAGTTTTCCCCGATCGCGATCGCCAGGTCGGGCTTGATGCTGACATAGGTCGGCTTGTCCGGCTTCTTCTGCGGGGTTGCCGTGGATGTCGGCAGATCGATCGGCAGATCGACGGTCGACAACGGCGCCGCCACCATGAAGATGATCAAGAGGACGAGCATGACGTCGATGAACGGCGTGACGTTGATCTCGTGCGATTCCGCAAAATCGTCGTCGTCGTGATCGGTCTCTGCGATCGACGCGCCCATCGCCTACTCCGCCGCCGTGCGCGAATGCGAGCCGCTGACATGGGTGCGGTCGAGATCGCGCGACAGGAGCCGCCCCGCGGCGCCCGACGCACGGTTGACCAGCTCCAGATAGCCTTTGGTCACGCGCGCAAAGTGATTGTAGATGATGACGGCGGGGATCGCGGCGACCAGACCGATCGCGGTGGCGAGCAGCGCTTCGGCGATGCCGGGCGCCACCACGGCGAGGTTGGTGGTCTGCGATTTCGAGATGCCGATGAAGCTGTTCATGATGCCCCAGACGGTGCCGAACAGGCCGACAAAGGGCGACGTCGCGCCGATGGTCGCCAGAAGGCCCATGCCGAGCCGGATACGCCGCGCTTCGGCGCGAACGATTTCGGCAAAGCTCGACGCGGCGCGCTCCTTGATGCCGGCATCGCTCGAGATGCCCGCCGACAGCCGCGCCTCGCGCATCGCCGCCGCCAGGAAGGACGCCAGCACGCTGCCCCTGGCGCCCAGCGCAAATTGCGCTTCAGCCAGTGACCTCGCGTCGCCGATCTTGTTCAGCGCGCCGCGCAGCCTGCGCTGGATTACCGTGAGCTCGATCATCTTGCCGAGAAAGATGGTCCAGGTCACGAGCGAGGCAAAGGCGAGACCGATCATCACCGATTTGACGATGATGTCCGCGTTCCAGAACATCAGCCACGGCGACAATTCGGACATTGCCGCCTTGCCAAGCTTGGCCATCTTGTTCTCGCCCTCGGCCAGTGCGGAGGCAGGCGTCGCCGCAGCCTGTGCAGGTGCAGCCTGTGCAGGCGAGACGGCCTGAGGGGCAATGGACTGGGCGGGCGGTTGCTGCACTGCGGGCGCCGGTTGAGCTGCCGGAGCGGATGGCGTGGCGGGCGCCGCCTGCTGCTGCGCCAGCGACGGCACGGCCAGCGACAGGGTCGCCAACAAGCTCACTGCAAATGTCACGCGCGATAGAGACATGTTCATCATACTTCGGCCCAGTAGCGGATCAGGTTATGATAGATGCCGGTCAATTTGACCGTTTCAGGGTCGTCCCGCCCCAGCCGCTCCACCAGGGCCTGGATCGAGGTATCGAGATCGAAGATCAGGCTGCGGGCATGGGCATCACGTACCATGCTCTGGAGCCAGAAAAAAGATGCCACACGCATACCTCGTGTGACCGGCGTGACCAGATGCAAGCTAGACGCAGGATAAAGCACGAGGTCCCCGGCCGCGAGCTTGATTTCATGTGAGCCATAGAGGTCCTCCACCACCAGTTCGCCGCCGTCGTATTCGTCCGGTTCCGACAGGAACAGCGTCACCGAAAGGTCGGTCCGGATCCGCACTCCCGTGAGCGGATCTCCCCTCACCGCGTTGTCGACATGAAGACCGAAATGGTGGCCGCCGGCGGCCACATAGCGGTTAAACAGCGGCGGGAAGATCTGCTGAGGGATCGCCGCCGAGATGAATCTCGGGCTGGCGGTGAGTGCCGACAGCACGCGATGGCCGAGCTTTCGCGCGACCTCGCTGTCCGGCGGAAGCTGCTCGTTGCGCTTGACCATCGCCGATTGCGCCCCCGCCGTGGAGCGGCCGTCTTCCCAGGGTGCAGCATCCATGATGCGGCGGAAGTCCGCCACATCATCCTTGCTCAGCACCGCGGGAATACAGATCAGCACGATCAGAACTTCGCCGACGTAACGACGTAGAACGCCCGCCCCGGCGCGACCGCGACGAACGGCACCGCGCTGCGGTAGAGCGTGTCGTAGTAGAGCTTGTTGGTCAGGTTCTGCGCGTAGAGCTTCATGGTCCAGTTCTTGTCGATCTTCTTCTCGACGAAAGCATCGAAGCGCCAGTAGCTCGGAAGCTCGGTGCCGGTGTTGGCGGCGAAGGTGCCGCCGTAGATCTTCGAGCGGTAGACCGCCTGGCCGCCAAGCTCCCAGCCGCCGTCGAACTTGTACTTGCTCAACATGCTGAAGGATTCATGGGCGATGTTGGCCATCTGCAGTCCGACGTTGCCGGGGATCTGCGTCTGCAAGACCTTCGACCGCATCAGCACCAGACCGCCGAAAACGCTCCAGCGATCGGTGATCTTGCCGCTCACCTCGAGGTCGATACCCTCGACCTGATAGGCCGCGCCCGACGTCAGACCGCCGTTGACAGTCTCGCGCGCGTTGTCCTTCTCGGTATGGAACAGCGCGCCCGTCACCAGCAGGTGGCGGTCGAACAGTTCCCACTTGGTGCCGACTTCGGCCGCCTTGTTGCGCTCGGGGCCGAGGACCGCTCCGTTCAGCACGATTGCGCCGTAGTCGCCGCCTGTCGCGTCGAGTTCCGAGCCGAACGGGTTGGTCGAGGTCGCGTAGGCGGCGTAGAGGCTTCCGATCGGCACCGGCTTGAAGACGATGCCGGCATTGTAGTTGACGAAATCCGACTTGACCGCGTTCGATTGCGTGTTGTTCCGCCCGGTCATATCGTAACCGTCATACCGCACGCCGCCATTCAGGATGATCGTGTCCTGCCAGTTCGCGGTGTCAATGACATAGAGGGCCTTGCTGTCGACGTTATAGCGGACCGGATTTCCGACCAGCGACGGAATGCCGAACGGGAAGAATGTGTAATTCGGTGCATAGATCGACTGGCCCTGAAAAGAGCCATTGACGGGCGGGTTGTTGCCAAACGCTTCCGATGAAAGCCCCGTATAGCGGTCGATCCCGACACGCTCGTTGGAGACTTCGAGACCCACCGCCGTCGTATGTTTGACCGATCCGGTATCGAATTTGAACGTGGCCTCCTCCTGGTTCGACAGGATATCGACCCACTGGTTGCGGCTCTGCGGGCTCGCATTGAATTTCCACGTCGTCGGATCGGGATTATTCGTCAGCAGCGCGGTGGCGTTGGGCAGCGTGCCGATATAGGCCAGCATCGAGTGCTCGGCACGGGTCCGGCTGGTCAGCGTGATGTTGTCGGTGGGCTTGTACTCGGCCGTCAGCGTACCAAAATCCTGCCGCGCGGTCTGGAAGTCGCGGTTGACGAACCCGTACCAGTTCGTCCGCGGGATGCCGAACTCGGTGACCGGCCCATTGCCCTGCTTGTAGTAGGGCACGCCGAAGTCCGGCAGGCCGCTGAGGTCGGTGTGGACGTAGTTCGTGGTGATCTTGATGTCGTTGGTCGGCGTCCACTTCGTCGAGATGAAGCCGCCCCAGCGATCGTCGGTCACATAGTTGCGCCCCGCCACGTTGGCGTCCTGGAACATGCCGCCGGTGCGCACCGAAAAGGTCGGGCTGATCACCTGGTTGACGTCGAACGTGACGCGCTTGGTGTGGTCGGTGCCAAAGGTGCTGTCGGCGTTGTAGAAGTTGCGGTCGGTGGCCTGCTTGGTGACGATATTGATGGCGCCGCCGGCGGTGCCGCGGCCGGCATAGGACGAGGCCGGGCCGCGCAAAATCTCGATCTGCTCGGTGAAGAAGTTCTCGCGGATCGAGACCGCGGGATCGCGGATGCCGTCGATGAAGACGTCGTTGCGCGCGTCGAAGCCGCGGATGAAGAAGCGGTCGCCGAAGGCATTGCCGCCCTCTCCCGAGCCCAGCGTCACGCCGGCGGTGGAGCGCCCGATTTCGCGCAGCGAGGTGATGTTCTTGTCGGCAAGCACCTCCTTGCTCATCACGGTGATGGTCTTCGGCGTGTTGAGCAGCGGCTCCGGAAACTTGCCCGACGCCTGCACGCGATCGACCTTGTAAGGCGCGGCGGCGTCCGCATAGGGGTTAGCGTCGGCCGCCAGGCTGCCGGCGTTGGGGAATGGCACGGGGGCGGCTTGCACCGGCTGCGCGCGGCGCGCGGCGCGGCGTAGCGCGGTGCGGGCGCGGACCTGGTCCGGCGAAGGTTTTGAAGCGGCAGGACGCGGGCGAGCGACCGGGGCATCGACCGTCACCGGCGGAAGGCTGGATTGCTGCGCCTCAGCGCCGGAGAACGACGCCACCGCAATGAGGCCCGCCACGGCCGAAACCTTCTTGCCGGAATTGTTGTCAGCCGTCTGACCGAGCGAGTTGATCGCCGCTTCCGAACGAAGCGACCTCGGTGCCTTCCTAGGATTCATTTACGTGCCCCTGATCATTTCAATTCGCAGCAAATCGACATGCGGCGAATGGTCCCGCGTGGGTCAGTACCGAGCGAAAATTTTGGGGTCAACGCGATCGGAGCAACATTGGGATTGAATCCGCCCAGATCACAACGATTCTAATCTATAGTTTGAAATGATTCTAAAAGTACTTTGTAAGCGTTCTAATAAGCATTCTAAAGAGACGGAAGAAACGCGGGAAAATCAGGCACTGGCTGCATCATCGCTTCACGATCATCAATCGGTGCTCGGCGGCTTCATCAGCGAAAACAATTCATCGACCGTCGACTGCGCGACCTGACGGACGCGATCGGTGTTGTCCATGCCCGAGATGTTGACGCCTCTGACGACGGCTTTGATCTCGTCGCGAAAATCGGTGAGGAAGCGCAACGGATCGGGCGAATCGTTTGCGACGCGCGCGATCAGTCCCGTGATCAGAATCTGGCACGCCATCATGCGTCCGTTGAGTTCGTCCATCCTGTGCCCCCGATCTTCGCCAAGCATTGGTGGGCGCGATATGAACGACAACAATCCCGCATTCAACCCTGCTTGGAAAAGATGCGGGAAATCGCGCGCCATTTGGCGCCCATGCGGAGCCGTGCTCCGACCGCGCGGCCAACCTTTCCAATTGTTTAGGATTCTCAAGCCTTAGTGTTTGTACAGGGCGAACGCGCGAACGTTATACCGGAGGAATTGGGGAACTTCCGGAAATCCATGATCATGTCGAGGTCGCGCACCATCCGTTGGGCTTTGCTGATCGTAGCGATCGCCGCGCTGGGCTATCTGGGCTGGCAGCGATTCCAGGGCGGAGACCACCCGGCGCACGCTGAAGCGCAGAAGGCCGCTCCCACCCGTGCCGCCGTTCCGGTGCGGATTGCCACGATCGAGAAAGCCGATTTTCCGGTCTACCTGACCGGCCTCGGCACCGTGCAGGGGTTCAATACCGTCGTCGTCCGCACCCGTGTCGACGGCCAGATCAACCGGATCGCCTTCAGGGAAGGCCAGGTCGTCCGGGAAGGCGATACGTTGGTCGAGATCGATCCGCGGCCTTTCCAGTCCGCGCTCGACCAGGCCAAGGCCAAGAAGGCCCAGGACGAAGCCAACCTCGCCAACGCCAGCCTCGACCTGCAGCGCTACACAAAACTCGGCGAATTCGCGACCCGGCAACAGACCGATACGCAGCGCTCCACCGTCGCGCAGCTCACCGCGCAGATCCAGGCCGACGCGGCGATGATCGAGACCGCGCAGACCCAGCTCGATTACGCTACCGTCAAGGCGCCGATCTCCGGCGTCGTCGGGCTGCGTCAGGTCGACGTCGGCAACATCGTCAATGCCGCAACGCAGACCGGCATCGTGACCATCGCCCAGATCGAGCCGATCGCCATCATCTTCACCGCGCCGGAAGACCAGTTGCCGAACATCAAGGCTGCGCTGGCCGCCGGCTCTCCCCAAACCATCGCCCTCTCCACCGACGGCAAGCGGGTGCTTTCCACCGGCGCGCTTTCCCTGATCAACAACCAGGTCGACACGTCGAGCGGCACCGTTCGCCTCAAGGCCGTGTTCGACAACAAGGACCACGCGCTGTGGCCGGGCCAGTCGGTCTCAACCCGGCTGCTCATCGCGACGCTGAAGGACGCCACCGTCATTCCCGACGACGCCGTTCAGCATGGTCCCGACGGCCTCTACGCCTATCTGGTCAACAAGGAGAACAAGGCCGAGCTCCGCAAGATCAAGGTGACGCGCTCGATCGACGGCCGCTCCGTGGTCGATGAGGGGCTTTCTCCCGGCGAGCAGGTGATCACGGCGGGTCAGTTCAAGGTTCAGCCGGGCACGCTGGTGACGACGGCGGTCGCCAGTTCGGATCAGGCTCAGGCCAGGACGACGAGCGAATGAGCGAAGGAATCTCCGCGCCCTTCATCCGCTATCCCATCGGCACCTCGCTGATGATGGCGGGGATCCTGTTCGTCGGCCTGGTGGCCTATCCGCTGCTGCCGGTCGCGCCGCTGCCGCAGGTCGACTTCCCGACCATTCAGGTCTCGGCTTCGCTACCCGGCGGCAGCCCGGAAACCATGGCCTCATCGGTGGCGCAGCCGCTGGAGCGTCAGCTCGCGCAGATCCCCGGCGTCGCCCAGATGACCTCGACCAGCTATCTCGGCACCGCGGCGATCACCATCCAGTTCGATCTCAACCGCCCGATCGACGCCGCCGCCAATGACGTGCAGGCCGCGATCAACGCCGCCAGCGGCCAGTTGCCGAAAAGCCTCCCCTCGCCGCCAACCTATCGCAAGGTCAACCCGGCGGACTCGCCGATCCTCTTGCTGTCGGCCACATCGGACACGCTGCCGCTGACCACCGTGAGCGATGCCGTCGACGCCCAGCTCGCGCAGCAGATCAGCCAGATCTCGGGCGTCGCCCAGGTCATCATCGGCGGCCAGCAGAAGCCGGCGATCCGGATCCAGATCGACCCGGCCAAGCTCGTGGCCAAGGGCCTGTCGCTGGAAGATGTGCGCAGCCAGATCGCGATCACGACCGTCGACAGCCCCAAGGGCAACATCGACGGCGAGCACCGCGCCTACACGATTTACGCCAACGACCAGTTACCTAACTCGAAGGACTGGAACGACGTCATCATTGCCTACCGCAACGGCGGTCCCTTGCGTATCCGAGATATCGGCCAGGCCGTCACCGGGCCGGAAGACGCCAAGCAGGCGGCCTGGGCCAACGGCAAGCGCGGCGTGTTCCTGGTGATCTTCAAGCAGCCCGGCGCCAACGTCATCGAGACCGTCGACAAGATCAAGGCGACGCTGCCGCGGCTGGTCGGCGCCATTCCGCCGGCGATCAAGATCGAGGTGATCAGCGACCGCACCCAGACCATCCGCGCCGCGGTCGAGGACGTGCAGTTCACCCTGCTCCTGACCATTGCGCTGGTCGTCATGGTGATCTTCGTCTTCCTGCGCAGCTTCTGGGCCACCGTGATCCCGACAGTCACGGTGCCGCTGGCGCTGCTCGGCGCGTGCGCACTGATGTGGGTGTTCGGCTATACGCTCGACAATCTCTCGCTGATGGCGCTCACGATTGCCGTCGGCTTCGTGGTCGACGACGCCATCGTGATGCTGGAAAACATCACGCGCTACATCGAGGAAGGCGAAAAGCCGCTCGCCGCCGCCTTCAAGGGCGCCAGCGAAATCGGTTTCACCATCGTCTCGATCAGCATCTCGCTGGTTGCGGTGCTGATCCCGCTGCTATTGATGGGCGGCATCATCGGCCGGCTGTTCCGTGAATTCGCGGTGACGCTGGCCATGACCATCTTCGTGTCGATGATCGTCTCGCTGACGCTGACGCCGATGATGGCCTCGCGCTTCCTGCGCGCGCACGGCGAAACCCGGCATGGCCGGTTCTATCAATGGAGCGAACGCGGCTTCGACGCCATGCTGCGGGTCTACGAGCGCGGTCTCGACCTCGCACTGCGCTGGAAGCTCACCACCCTGATGATCTTCTTCGCTACCCTGGGATTATCGGTCTACCTCTTCGTCATCATTCCAAAAGGCTTCTTTCCGCAGCAGGATAATGGCCTGATCACCGCCACCTCGGAGGCCAGCCAGGACATCTCCTTTGCCGACATGAAGCGGCATCAGGAGGAGCTCGGCAAGATCGTGCAGGCGGACCCTGACGTGGCCTCGGTCGCGATGGCGATCGGCGGCAGCGGCCGGGCCGGCAACAATGGCAGTCTCTTCATCACGCTGAAACCGCGCGACGAACGCAAGGCGAACGCGCAGCAGATCATCGCGCGACTGCGTCCCCAGCTGGAGAAGGTCGAGGGCGCCCGCCTCTATATGCAGGCGGCGCAGGACGTGCGGCTCGGCGGCCGGCCGACGCGCACCCAGTTCGAGTTCACGCTGCAGGACGCTGATTTGGCCGAGCTGAACGAATGGGCGCCGAAGATTCTGGCGAAGATGCAGACGCTGCCCGAGCTGCGCGACGTCGCCACCGACCAGCAGACCAACGGCACCACGCTGGAGCTGAAGATCAACCGCGACACCGCCGCGCGCTATGGCATCCAGCCGCAACTGATCGACGACACGCTCTACGACGCGTTCGGCCAGCGCCAGGTGACGCAGTATTTCACCCAGCTCAACACCTACAAGGTGGTGCAGGAAGTGCTGCCGGAGCTGCAGGGCAGCCTCGACACCCTGAACAAGATCTACGTGAAATCGCCCACCACCGGCGACCAGGTGCCGCTCTCGACCTTTGCGACCTGGACCAGCGTGCCGGTGCGGCCGCTGTCGATCAGCCATCAGGGGCAGTTTCCGGCGATCACGATCAGCTTCAACCTCGCGCAAGGGGTGGCGCTGGGCCAGGCCACCGACGCGGTACAGAAAGCGATGGTCGAACTCGGCGCGCCGACCACGCTCAATTCGAGCTTCCAGGGCACCGCGCAGGCGTTCCAGCAGTCGCTCGGCACGGTGCCGCTATTGATCCTCGCCGCGCTTGTCGTGGTCTATCTGATCCTCGGCATTCTCTACGAAAGCTACATTCACCCGATCACGATCCTGTCCACGCTGCCGTCCGCCGGCGTCGGCGCGCTCGCCATCCTGATGCTGTTCGGGTTCGACTTCAGCCTGATCGCATTGATCGGCATCGTGCTGCTGATCGGCATCGTCAAGAAGAACGGCATCATGATGGTCGACTTCGCCATCACGGCCGAGCGCGACGAGAACCTGGAGCCCGAGGCCGCGATCCGAAAGGCGGCGCTGCTGCGCTTCCGTCCGATCATGATGACGACGATGGCGGCGCTGCTCGGCGGCGTGCCGCTGATGCTCGGCACCGGCACGGGGTCGGAAATCCGCCAGCCGCTGGGCTATGCCATGGTCGGCGGGCTGCTGGTCAGCCAGGCGCTGACACTGTTCACGACGCCGGTGGTCTATCTCTATCTCGACCGGCTTTCTAACGCGTTTGCGCGGTGGGGCCGTTCGTCCAATCCTAACCATGATGCGCATCCGGATGCCCACGGATCGGTCAAGCAGGCGGCCGAATGACTTGACTTTAGGGTGCAACCAGCACATCCGAATAGTGTTCATTTCGGAGCTGGATCGTGACAATTGCTGCAAGGCTTACGATTGCAATCGCAACAATTTTCTCTTTTTGCGTGCAAAGCCACGCCCAGGCACCCAAAGCCAAGAACCCCTCACCTGTGGCGCAGGCAACCCCGGCACCGGCCGCCGCTGCGGCCGAGGGAGCAAATGCGGCTGCCCCTCCGGGCTGGATTGCACGGTGCAGCAGCGCCAGCCGCGGCGCGCCGCTCGAATGCGCGATCGAGCAAAACGCTGTTCTGACCAAGACCGGCCAGTTGATCGTGCTGATCAATATCCGCGTGCCCGCCGACACCCGCACGCCGGTCGGCCTCGTCCAATTGCCGCTCGGGCTGAACCTGCCGGCTGGCGCCAAACTCCAGGTCGATGACGGCAAGGCGTCTGACCTGCATATCCAGACCTGCGAGGCCCGCGGCTGCTACGCCAACCTCCAGATTTCGCCCGAAATGCTCACCGCCTTGAAATCCGGCAAGCAGCTGAAGGTCTCGTTCCAGAATCTCGCCAAGGAAACGATTGCGATCCCGATGCCGCTGGCGGACTTTGCCGCGGCGTACGACAAGATCAAGTAGGTAAGTAGACCGCAGACCTAGCCCCGTCGTTGCGAGCCAACGGGTCGGCGCGAAGCGCCGCCCGATGACAGGCTCCGCGANAGCGCCGCAAGCCGAGGCATGGATTGCTTCGCTGCGCTCGCAATGACGGAGGCGCTACTGCCGCGCCATCTCAGCAGCGCCTACCCCCTCGCCGTCCAGCTTCTGGTCTTCATGCATATCGACCGTCACCTTCAGCAATTGGCCGGTGAACTCGAACGGCGCCTCGTAATGCGAGACCGGGCTTGCGCGGTCGCGGCCGATGTCGAGGCCGGACCACGAGATGAAATTGTTGAAGGCGAACTGGGTCTGGATCGAGCCTGCCGGCTCGCCGTCGATCAGAAGCGTATAGGCGGTCACGCCGGTGCGCGAGCCCTTGGCCGGCGGCTCCCTCCGCACCAGGCGTTCGACATGCACGCCGAGCCGGTGCGCGCCTGATGGTACCTTGCGATCGGAGGTCACGATCTCATGGCCGCCGCCGATGTTGAGGTCATGCACCAAAAAGCCGTCCTTGATGTAGAGGCTGTAGCCGGAGGTCGCATCGCCATGTGCGATCAGCACGCCCTCGGCCCCCTCCTCGCCGATCTCGACCTGGGCTTCGATGGTGTAGCTGCGGCTGCGCACATCGGGCGCGACGTCGGTCGGCACGTGTCCCATGCCGGCGTGAAAGGTGAACTTGTTGCGCGCGCCGTGGAAGCGCGCCGCGTTCTCCGCAAAGCGCGGGCCGAAGCGGTCGTCGAGCGGCAGCACATTGTGCTTCTCGGCTTCGCTCCACCACAGCTTGATCATCGCCTCCAGCCGCCCGGGCTCCTTGGCCGCGAGATCGTCCGTTTCCGAAAAGTCCTGCGCCAAATGAAACAGCTCCCATTTGTCGTTCTCGAACGGCGTGCCCGACGGATGGAAGGAGACCGCTTTCCACCCGTCATGCCAGAGGCCGCGATGGCCGAACATCTCGAAATATTGCGGTGACGATTTTGACGGCGCGGATGCATCGGTGACGGAGCGCGCAAAGCTCTCGCCCTCGAGCGGCATCTGGGCGATGCCGCCGATTTCCGTCGGTGCTTTGATGCCGATCAGGTCGAGCAAGGTCGGCGTCAGGTCGCAAGCATGGACGAACTGATGGCGCACCTCGCCCCGCGCGGCGATCTTGTTCGGCCAGGTCATGATAAAGGGATCGCGGATGCCGCCGCCATGGGTGTTCTGCTTGTAGCGCCGCAGCGGCGTGTTCGACGCCATCGCCCAGCCGTGCGGAAAATTGCTGTGCGAGTCCGGTCCGCCGATATCGTCGATCCGCCGCAGCTTCTCCGCTGGCGGTTCAGGGCGGAAATTGTACGGCCCCATCGCGTTGACAAAACCCCAGGGGCCGCCCTCCTGGCTGGCGCCGTTGTCCGACAGCACCAGGATCAGCGTGTTGTCGCGGATCCCGGCCTTGTCGAGAAACGCGATCAGTCGCGCCAGATGCAGGTCGGCGTGATCGAGCATGCCGGCAAAGGCCGCTTGCAGTCGCGTGAAAACGCGCCTTTCGTCGGCGCCATGATCGTCCCACGCCTTCACGCCGTCATTGCGCGCGGGCAATCGGGTCTCCTCCGGCAGGAGGCCCATCGCTTTCTGCCGCGCGATGCGCTGCTCGCGCTCGACGTCCCAGCCATGGGCGAACTTCGCGTCATAGCTCCTGATGATGTCCATCGGCGCCTGGTGCGGCGCATGGCAGGCGCCGAGCGCCACCCAGGTCAGCCAGGGAATATCGGGGCGATCGGAGGTGTGATCGGCGATGAAACGGATCGACTGGTCGATCAAATCGGACGTGAGGTGATAGCCGTCCGCATACGTCCCGGGCGGGTCGATGTGGGCATTGTCGGAGACGAGCTCCGGCGCGAACTGATCGGTCTCCGCATCGAGAAAGCCGTAGAAGCGATCGAAGCCGCGCCCGAGCGGCCAGCCGTCGAACGGTCCGGTGGCGCCGCTTTCGGTGAGCGGCGTGACATGCCATTTGCCGACCATGTAGTTGCGATAGCCGTGCGGCCGCAGCATTTCGGCGAGCGTCCCTGCCTCGCGCGCGATCTTGCCGCGATAGCCGGGATAGCCGCTGTCGAAATTGGCGAGACAGCCGACGCCGACCGAATGATGGTTGCGCCCTGTGAGGAGCGCCGCGCGCGTGGTCGAACACATCGCGGTGGTGTGGAAGCCCGAATAGCGCAGGCCTTCGGCAGCGAGCTTGTCGATGGTCGGCGTCTTGATGGCCGAGCCGTAGCAGCCGAAATCGGAGAAGCCGACATCGTCGAACAGCACGACCAGGATGTTCGGCGCGCCCTCGGGCGGCTTGGCGGCCTGCGGCCACCAGGGCTTTGAGCCCGCCACCGTCTTGCCAATGGTGCCGCCGAACGGTTTTGCGCTGCCTGCCGCCATCGCCTGCTCCCTTTTATCCACGACCCCGGTTGTTTCCTGGGATTCGCCGCGTTGCTGGCGCCCATGCGCTCGGCCGAGCGCCACGGCGCCATTGCCTAAAACCATAATCCGAATTATCATTATGATTATTTCGGATGGAGAAGCAAGTTCCGGATGCAGCGATCGGCCGAACTCGACCTTCCCGGCGTCACCCCGTCGCGGCAGAAGCGCAGCCGCGAGACCACGGCCGCCCTGCTCCAGGCCGGCGCGGAGATGCTGCGCACCCACAGCCTTGCGGAATTGTCGATCGAGGCCCTGTGCCGGCAGGTCGGCGCTACCGTGGGCGCGTTCTACAGCCGGTTCGAAAGCAAGGACGCCTATTTCAACGCGCTGATGGCGCTGGCCGCGCGCGACGGCGAAAGCAGGCTTTTGCGCATGAAGGAGGACAAGCGGCTGGCCGATGCCGACCTTGCCGATCTCACCTGCCTCCTCGTCCGCGGCACCATCGGCTGGATCCGCAAGCACGAAGGCGTGCTGCGCGCCGCACTCCAGCACGACGACACACGGCCGGACCGCTGGTCCACATTCAAGGAGCTGGCGCGGGCCAACGTCGCCAATGCGACGCCGATCCTCCTTGCCGTCATGGGCCGGGAGCGCAAGGCCGCAAAGACCCGCGCCATCGCCTTCGGCTTTCAGGTCGTGCTGGGCACGCTGGTCAACGCCATCCTCAACGACCCCGGCCCGCTATCCGTTCACGACGAGGAGCTGGAGGAACGGCTGGCGAATTGCCTGCTGCTGTTGCTGCAGGCGGAGATGACTGAGCGGCCACCCGCCCGGTCTGCCGCGCGTCACAGGCGCAAGAAGTGACGGGCTGCTTGAGCGTCCAATGCTTCGAATCCGCAGGCGGAAGCCCAAAATGCCCCTTCTTCCGCGCTTGCCAAAGACAGGACCGAGCGGGTAGAACGACGCCAACCTTAGCGCGGTGATTTGTCCAGATCCCGCCGCTGGCGATCTATCCAGATAATCAGATAAGTCTTTGATTATATTGGATAATCGATTGGGGAATGGTGTAACGGTAGCACAACAGACTCTGACTCTGTTTGTCTTGGTTCGAATCCAGGTTCCCCAGCCAAGCCGGATGCCCGGGCGAATATAGGCCTCCTCCGCCCGATGCCACTGCGGTAGCTTCTGCAATCAGATTAAAGGGTTGCCGGAACGTCGCGGTGANGCTCGCCATCTTTCCAGATCGAGTTCGATAGTACGAAATTCAGAAGCCGNTCGCTGTTCCTGGGCTTCTTGTTTTGCAAAGAGCCTTTGCGCGCCATGCGCAAGCTCAATCAATTGCGCCCCCTCTTCGAGATACGAACGGTCGGCCGCCTGGTGACGCGCAATCTCCCGAGCGATCTTGTCCTGCTCGGTCCGCCATTGCTCAGACATCTGGGTATCGAACGAGCCGTGTATCCGTCCGTCGAGTTTACAGACATGCTCGCGACCGTGGCAAAGCAGATGCTCCGACGCGCGCAACCCCGATCCGCCTAAATGATGCGGATGTCCCCGAGCCCCCGGCGTCGTTGATCATGGGCTAGGTTTCATGGCGCATCGCTGGCGCAAGCTCGCGCCAGGCTACCAGGCGATATTGGACGTGTGCAGTACTCGCCATGGCTGCCTAAGAGCTAAAAGCGTCGATCTGGCTCGCGCTATGTCAATCGGGGCATCGCGCGAGCCAGCGAGCCGATCCATTCGACTGCCTCTTCGAAATGAACGACGTTGAATGCGCCCGCGCTGTCCCAATGGATTTCGAGAACTTGTCTGCCATCGTAAGCAATGCGGAGCCGCGAAGTCTCAGCGCTGCAACCAGCCGAGATGGCTCGAAAAGATCGCCGCATTGAAACTCGCGCAGATGCTTTTCTTCGCCTTCGATCTTCCGGACGCCCACTTGGTTTGCGGCGCGGATGATCCGGTAACCGATACGGGTCATGGAAATCAGCCTTGGCAATGAAGTCCCGCATTGATCAAACGCAGGGATGACAGATCATGCGCGACGCAACGTCGGCGCAATTTGGGAAAAACCTCAATAGAACGTGAGCGACATGACGAAATTGGATCACACCGCCGGACCGATCCACAACGCGTCCGGTCACAACCTGTAGCGAATTGAAGTCGACGATGTCCTCAGTTGAGGACTTAGGCTCCGACGCTGGCTTCGAATACGGCCCGCTGAGTTGCGCTCAGATGCAGCCCATGCTTGGTTCGCCGCTCCAGAAAATCAGCGGCGCTCCTGGCCCATTCCGTTTCTCGAAGGTACGACGCCTCGCGCTCGTAGAAATCTCCGCCGAAATGGCATCCAAGATCCGCGCTGGAACGGGACGACCCCAGCAGTTCCCGCGCACGTGTGCCGTACAGACGCGCGCAGTGATAGACCAGCGTCTGCGGGAGGCTGGCATAGTCGCGGGCCAGCTCCGCAGCGAAATCATCGAATGTGCCGGGAATATCGCCGCCCGGCAGCGGCTTATGCGCAGTCCACGCCGGCGACATCTTCGGAAACCAGGGTCCCAGGCGCTGCAGCGCATGTTCCGCCAGCCTGCGATAGGTGGTGATCTTGCCGCCGAAGATCGAAAGCAGCGGCGGAAGCCCGGGCGTGCCGTCGATCTCGAAGACATAGTCCCGCGTCACAGCGGACGGATTTTCCGAATTGTCGTCATAGAGCGGCCGAACGCCGGAAAAAGCATGAATGATATCGCGATCCTGCGGTGCATTTCGAAAATAACGGCGCAGGACCTGAAGCAAATAGGTGAGCTCCACGTCATCAATCGCCACTTCCTCTGCACGCCCGTCATAGGGAATGTCAGTCGTGCCGATCAGTGCGAGATTGTCTTCATACGGATTGACGAAGATGACGCGGCGATCGTCGTTCTGCAGCAGGTAGGCATGCGGCCCGCTCCAGAATTTCGGCACCACTATATGGCTGCCTTTGACGAGCCGCACATTGTGAGCGGAATTCAGGCCGGTTACTCCCTGCACGACGTCCTGCACCCAGGGTCCCGCCGCGTTGACGAGCACGCGGGCTTGCACGACCTGCGCGCGGCCATCCTCGCCCTGCATCTCGAGCCGCCAGCTGTCCCCTTCCCTGCATGCGCGTACCGCGCGGGTGCGCGGCAATACCCGGGCGCCGTTACGCGCGGCATCGACGAGATTGAGGATCACGAGCCGCGCATCGTCGACCCAGCAA
Source organism: Bradyrhizobium lablabi (assembly GCF_001440475.1). Taxonomy (GTDB): domain Bacteria; phylum Pseudomonadota; class Alphaproteobacteria; order Rhizobiales; family Xanthobacteraceae; genus Bradyrhizobium; species Bradyrhizobium lablabi. The sequence goes on from NZ_LLYB01000046.1 coordinate 59,554, forward strand.
TCGGAATATTCGAAGGCGCGGCGAAACTCGGGCCGCAGCGGCCTCCCTTCGGGAGCACGCGAGAGGTCGAGGCTGCGGCTTGGCGGCAGGCGCTTGCGGCCGCCGAGATGATCGTAGAGGAACAACCCGGCCCGAACCAGCCATGCGGGTCGCTGCTTCGGCGAATGCGGCAGAACGAACCGAAGCGGCCAGATGATATGGGGCGCGGAGGCCAGCAGAACTTCCCGCTCGATCAAGGCCTCGCGCACCAGCCGGAATTCATAGTATTCAAGGTAACGCAAGCCACCATGCACGAGCTTGCCTGAGCGCGACGATGTGCCTTCTGCGAAATCGCCCTTCTCGCAAAGCAGGACTTTCAGCCCGCGACCAGCGGCATCGCGCGCGATGCCAGCCCCATTTATTCCGCCGCCAATGATGGCGATGTCGACCAGCCCGCGATCCCTACCCGTGACCGGCGCAGTGTCCGTCATCGTTTCCTGCTGCGCTTCTTCTCTGCCCGGCGCAGAGCGGCCTTGGCCGATGTGCGCGCTTTCATCGCCGGCTTCGGCTGCGAGGTCTGCAGGCCGTAGGTCGAAAATCCCCTCGCCGTTTCCGCGATTTCCTCATCGCTGAGGATGCAGGCAGAGCCGAGGGCGAGTGACAGGTAATACTGCCGTGCGATCGTCTCGAGTTCGACCGCAAGCCACATGGCTTTGTCCAGATTGGCCCCCAGCGCAATCATGCCGTGATTGGCCAGCAGGCAGCCGTTGCGGCCTTCCAGCGCAGCGATCGCAAGCTCCGACAATTCCTTGGTGCCGTAGCGCGCGTAGCCGGCGCAGCGGATGTCGGTCCCGCCAAACGCCGCCATCATATAATGGCAGGCCGGGATCGGCTTGCGCGCAATGGCGAGCACGGTGGCATAGGTGGAATGGGTGTGGACGATGCCGCCAACATCCGGCCGGGCACGCATGATATCGAGATGGAAGCGCCATTCGGTGGACGGCTGGAGCGGCCCATCCCACTCGCCATAGGCGCCTTCGAGCGGCATCGACGCAATCATCTCCGGCTCCATCGCGTCATACGGCGTCGCTGACGGCGTGATCAGCATCCTGTCCTTGTAGCGGGCGGAGATGTTGCCGGAGGTGCCCTGATTGAGACCCGACGCGTTCATCCATCGGCACTTGGCGATGATCGCCTCGCGCAATTGTCGTTCCTCACGGGTCATGTCGTGATTCCTTCTTCAGCATGGATTGAGCGGCGGCTCGCCCGCGAGAAAGCGGCGAACCTCTTCGGCCGCCTGATCGGCGGCGATGGTGACAGTGCGCACGGAAGCGCCGGCGATGTGGGGTGTCAGTGTGACGTTCGGCAGTCGCAGCAGCGGCCAGTCGGACGGCACCGGCTCGACGGCGAAAGTATCGAGCATGGCGCCGCCGAGCTGGCCGGACGCCAGCGCATCGTAAAGCGCCTGATAATCGACCAGCGGGCCGCGCGCGGTGTTGATCAGAAACGCGCCCTTCTTCACCCGTGCGAGCGCCTCGTGGCCGATGAATCCGGTAGTCTCAGGCGTCACCCGCGCATGCAGGCTGATGACGTCAGCGCGCGTCAGCAATTGATTGAGCGCGACATGTTCGACGCCATCGTTGCGGTCCGCCGCGCTGAGCTGGACATAGGGATCGGTCACCAGGAGCTTGCAGCCGAAAGCCTTGAGCAGTTTCACCACGCGGCTGCCGATCGCACCATAACCGATGATCCCGACGGTCATTTCGCCGAGCTCGCGCCCGGTGCGATCGGCCCGATAGAGATCGCCGCGCCATTCGCCCGCCCGCAGCGCCTCATGGCCGCTGCGGATAAGGCGCGTCTCGGCGAGTATGGCGCCGATCGTGAATTCGGCCACCGCACCGGCGTTGCGGCCAGGCGTATTGACGACCAGCACGTTGTGATCACGTGCGGCTTGCATATCGATATTGACCGGCCCGCCGCGCGAGACCGCGATGAATTTGAGCTTCGGCAGACGCTCCAGCATCGACCGCGAGATCGGCGCCAGATGGGTCACGAGCAACGTGGCGTCGCCGATGAAATCGGCGACTTCATCGGGATCGCCCATGAACTCCTTCAACCCATCGAGCGTCGAGCCCGCGTAGCCGTGTTCCATCGGCTCGTCCGGCCAGGGTTGCTCCAGGGTGCGAATACTGACGCCGTTGCCGCAGGCGGCCGCGATCCGCTCGGCAAAGACCGACGGCAGCATGAACCGATCCCCGACGATGGCGATCGAATTAGACATGATCGCCTCCCGCACGCAGCGCAGCGAGCCGCTTCCAGACCGGCCGCGACGCAAGGCGTGCATCGAGATAGGCCGGGAACATCTGCGCATACCGCCTCGCCAGCGCGGCATCCGGCTTCTGCGGCGCGTTGAGATGCGGCTTAACCCAATCCTCGGCGCAGGCGGTCATGTCCGGATAGAAGCCGACCGCCACGGCCGCGATCATCGCCGCGCCCGCAGCCCCAGCCTCGCCGCGGCTGCAGACCTGGATATCGCAGTCCAGCGCGGCACCGAGGATAACGCCAAGGGCGCGGCTGCGCGCCGCGCCACCGGTGATCCGAACATCGCGCGGCAGAGCGCCCATGGCGGCGTAGCAATCGCGGGCAGCGAAAGCGAGCCCCTCCATCACCCCCCGCATCAGGTCCCGGTAGCGATGGCGCGAGCGCAGGCCGAAGAATTGCGCGCAAGCGTCGTGGGCCACGAACGGACCGCGCTCGCCGGCATCGGAGATGAATGGATGAAACAGCACCTCACCCGGTTTCGCCTGCAGCACTTCCTCGTCAAGCCGCCCGATCAGGTCGCCCCTCGACCGGGTTACGCCCTCGACGGCAAGGAGGTCCAGCGCCAGATCGAGCAACCAGTCGATGTTCAGCGTGGCCGCCATGTTGGATTGCATCTGAGCATAATGGCCGGGCACCGGGAATGCCATGGTGTAGCCGGTCGCCTCGGTGTTCAGCGCCACCGCGTCCGCGTTCGGAACTAGCCGCATATGCATCCCGGTCGAACCGATGATGGTGCAGCCGACCGCAGGATCCGGGTCATAGAGCCCCGCGCCAAGCGCCGTGCAGATCACGTCGACATAGCCGAGACAAACCGGCACGCCTTCAAGAAGCCCCGTCTCCGCCGCGGCGGCAGCGTTGAGCGGATGCGTCACGGAAGCACCGTCAACAACCTCAGGAAACAGTTTGACCAGATCGGCAATGCCGATCAGTCGCGCCGTTTCGGTGTCAAAACAACGCTTGCGGAAGTCACCGCACGAAAATGTCGCCTCAGACGGGTCGGTTGCGCGCTTGCCGGTGAGCAGGAAATAGAGCCAGTCCTTGCAGTGAAAGGCCGTCGTGGCCCGCGACAGGATCTCGGGAGCGTGCGTGTGCAGCCAGGCCAATTGCGGCCCCTGCTGGCAGGCGTTGAGCCCGGAGCCAGTACGCCGATAAAGCGGCGCGTTGCGCTCGCTACCGCGGATCGCCTCGACGAGCGCGGCCGCACGCGAGTCGAGCCAGAGCAGCGCCGGTCCGACTGGCCGGCCGTCACCGTCAACGAGCCACGTGCCGTCGCCCTGCCCGGTGACCGCGATGGCAGCCGCACGCAAGGCAAGATCAGGTACCTTCATTGCAAGCCCGCGAAGCGCCGCAACGGTATCATTCCAGGTGCGCGACATGTCCTGCTCAACGCGACCGCCGGGAGACGTGCTGTAGGTATTCGGCAGGCAGAAGTCGCCGAGCTGCCGGCCGTCCCGCGTGAACGCCACGGTCTTGATCAATGAAGTGCCGGCATCGATGCCGATGATCACGTCTCGGCTGCGCGTGGAGGCCATTTTCAGGAAACCTCCGCGTGGTGAATGCAAGCGTCATCGGGGCCAAAAATGTGCAGGTGACGCGGCTCCAGCGCGAACTGAACGATGTCTCCCGGCCGTGCTGCAATCCGGCTCGGAATCACGGCAATCAGCAGGTTGCCGGCACATTCGCCGGCGATATGCGATTGATCGCCAAGCCATTGGTTGGAGACGACGCGCACCCGCGCATCCCCCGTCCCAACGGCAATCTTCTGCGGCCGGATGCCTACCCGCACGCGCGACAGCTCACCAAGCGCTTTTTGCGCCGTATGGCCGAGCGCATCGCCGCGCATCTGAAAGGAGATGTCCGATCCGATCGACAGGCCGAAGCCGCCATCCGACCGCGCGACATCCGCCGCGAGCAGGTTCATCGGCGGCTCGCCGATGAAGCTTGCGACGAACAGGTTGGCGGGGCGGTTCTTCAGCTCCTTCTCACTCGCGAATTGCTGCAGCACCCCATCTTCCATGACCGCGATGCGATCGGCCAGCGCGCTCGCCTCGGTCTGATCGTGGGTGACGAAGATCGCGGTCATCTCACGCTCTGCGAGCAGGTTCTTGATCCGGCCACGCAGCACCGCCCGCAACTGCGGTTCGAGCTGCCCCATCGGCTCGTCCAGCAAATAGAGATCGGCGTACCGCACCAGTGCGCGCGCCAGCGAGACGCGCTGCTGCTGCCCTCCAGAAATCGCACGCGGAAAACTCTCCAGAATGTCATCGATCTCGACCAGCCGAGCGACGGTATCCACGCGGCGCGATACCTCGCTCCGCGACAGCTGCTGGGATTTCAGCGCAAACGCGATGTTCTGGCGGACGGTCAGCGGCGGATAGAGCGAATAACCTTCAAAGGCCATCGCCACCTTCCGGCGCGCCGGCGGCAACTCGTCGATCCGCCGCCCGCGCAGCGCGATCGAGCCTGCCGTCACACTCTCGAATCCCGCGATCATACGCAACGTCGAGGTCTTTCCGCATCCCGACGATCCCAACAGCGCAACGATCTCGCCCTTCTCGATGTTCATGTTAAGGGAGCGGACGGCATGCACCGGCGGCTTGCCGCGGCTGCGGTACACCTTGTCGAGATCGCGAAGTTCGAGCGTGCCCATGGTCATCCCGCTCCCGTCACGCCGCCTGCCGCCGATGCGACAGACCTATTCGAAGTCCGGTCGCGCGATCGAACAAGAGCGCTGCTTCCGGCGCGAAACGGACGAAGACCGCGTCATTGGCGGCGCCATGCGGTGCATCAGGCGGCAGCGCCGTCAGCCACTCCGTCCCGTCCGAAAGCCGCAGCAGCAACACCGCCTTCTCATGCATCGGAGTGACCGCAAGAATGTGAGCCGGGATCGCGTCCTCGCTGGCGGAGACTGAAATCACCAAATCCTCGGGCCGGACGCCGAGCCAGCACGGACAGTCCGGCAGATGCCCATCTGCCGAGCCGAGCCGCACCTTCGCGCCGGAGACCATCGCGGATAGCGTGCCATGCTCGGCAAACGGCGTAACTTCGGCGAGATTGATGCTGGGATCGCCGAACAGCCGCGCGACCGCAACCGATGCCGGAGTGACATAGATCTGCTCGGCCGATGCGACCTGCTCGAGCCGGCCGTCGACCAGCACCGCGATGCGGTCGGCGATCGCCATCGCTTCCCGATAATCCTGTGTGACGTAGAGAACCGCGGCAGCGCCGCGGCGCAACAGGTTCGGCAGTTCCAGTCTCATTTCGTAGCGCAACTTGGCGTCGACGTTGCGCAGCGGGTCATCCAGCAGAAGCACATCCGGGTAGCCGATCAGCGCGCGCGCCAGCGCCGTCCGTTGCTTCTGGCCGTTGGACAATTCGCGCGGGGCATGACCAAGCACGTGCTCGATCTTCAGGAGCCGGCTGATCGCCTCAACTCGCGGAGCTGCGTCGGATGCGGCGGCCCTTGCTCCCAGCCCGCTCGCGATATTATCACGCGCGGTCATGTGCGGGAACAGCGCGAAATTCTGGAACGCCATGCCGATCCCGCGCCGCTCCGGCGCAGCACCAACAATGGAGCGACCGCCGACAAGAATTTCCCCCTCGTCGGGCTCGAACATGCCCGCGATCATGCGAAGTAACACTGTCTTTCCGCTACCGGACGGACCGAAGACGACGACAATTTCGCCGGGTTCGACGGTCAGCGAAACGCCGTCGGCCGGGCGCGCCGCGCCAAAACTCTTGCCGACGGATTTAAGTTCGAGCCGCGCCATGCGATCAGCCTTTCACCGCGCCGAGGGACAGGCCTTCGACCAGATAGCGCTGCGCATAGAGCGCGAGCAGCAAGGTCGGCATCACCGACAGCACGATCGCCGCGGCGATCTGGCCATACTGAATGCCCGAAGCGGTGACGAAAGCAAGTGCGCCCACCGTCACCGGCTGTTTGTCGGCGGAGGCCAGGATCAGGGCGAAGACAAAATTGTTCCAGCAGAAGATGAACGACAACAGCCCGGCGGCCGCGATACCCGGACCGGCGAGCGGCACGGCGATACGGGTGAACGCCTCGCGCCAGGAATGGCCGGCAAGGCGATAGGCATGTTCGATGTCGGGGCTCATATCCTCAAAATAGCCGCGCACGATCCACAGGATCAAAGGCAGCGCGATCAGCTGATAGACCCAGACGATGCCGAAATAGGTGTCATTGAGACCGAGCTGCTGATAGTAGAGCGATAACGGCAGCAGCACGAGCAGCGGCGGCGCGAAACGGAACGACAGCAGCGTGAACGCGATCGTCTCGCCCAGCCGGAACTTGTAGCGCGCAAAGGCGTAGGCCGCCGGCACGCCGAGCAGCAGCGCCAACACCACCGCCGCGCTCGACAGCACAAAACTGTTGAAGAGATTCCGCATGAAGGAGATCTGGAGATTGCCAGCCGCGGTACGTAGCTGGCCCGAGATCAGCGCCTCGTAATTGGCGAGCGTCGGTTCGAAATAGATACGGGGCGGAATCCGCAGGATCTGCTCGTTGGTCTGGAACGACATCAGGAGGATCCAGAAGATCGGAAACATGAAGAAGACGAGGATGAGCGTGAGCGCCACGCCCCGGAAGATGCGACCTGCAAGACTGACATGTTCCATCGCCGCTCTCCCCGACCGTCACGCCTGATGGTGCGCACGTGCGCGCAGCCGCAGCCAGTTCTTGATGAAGATATTCGACAGGATGTTGGTGATGAGCCAAAGGATCATCAACAGCGCGGTCGAGCGGCCCACATTGGTATATTGGAAGAATTCAAGATAGGCCTGGACCTGAAACACCATCAGCCTGTCGCCGGGACCGCCCTGCGTCATGGCGTAAATGATGTCGAACTGCTGGATCGAGTCGAGCAGACGAAACAGCGAGGCCGTAATGATGTACGGCGCCAGCATCGGAAGCGTGATCCGGAAGAATACGAAACTTGCCGGCACTCCGTCGAGCGCCGCCGCCTCGAACGGCTGCCGCGGCAGCGACCGCAATCCGGCGAGCAGCAGGATCATGATGAAGGGCGTGTAGACCCAGATATCGACCAGCACGACCGTGAACAGCGCGGTCGACGGATCCGAGGCCCATTTGAAATCATTGATGCCAAACAGGCTGACCAGGTACGACAGGATTCCAAAACTCGGATTGGTCATCAGCTTCCACATCAACGCCGCGATGGCGGGCGCGGTCATCAACGGCAACAGCAGCGCGATCGAGACTGCATTGTGGAAGCGGCTCGGCCGCCGCAGCAGCAGCGCGATCGCGAGACCGAGCAGGAGCTCGAGCACGACGGTCAATGCAGTATAGGTGAGCGAGATACGAAACGTATTCCAGAACGCGGGATCAGAGAGGAAATCGATGTAGTTCTGCAGGCCGATGAAGCCGCGCAGATATGGCAGGTTCAGCCGATAGCGCTGCAGCGAATAGATCGCCGCGGTCACGAACGGAACAAGGATGGCCACACAGACGAGCAGCGCCGGCAGGCTCAGCACGTACGGCAGGATCTGCCCACGTGGCCTTGCCTTGCGGTCAACGCGCCCGCTCGTCCGGAGCATTTGCAGCATGGTCATGGTGACAGGGACTCGAACGGCTTGCNCGGAATGCCGTCGGCCTGGACAGGTGTAGTCCAGGCCGACGGCTTGCATGGTGCGGCGGAAACCGACACCACGTAATTGATCAACCCAG